>CANMBS010000253.1 GCA_947496145.1 uncultured Pseudovibrio sp. | reverse complement strand
AACTCTCCAAGTGCAGAGAGTATCGTTGTTTCATGGATAAGCGTCTCCGTACCCAAAAACTCTACAGGCCCTTCCGGTTCATCTTGCAAAGCGATAGGTCTTTTAATGACCGCGTTATCCATAGCCGGATAATCTTGAAGATACGCAGCACCGCCTCTGGCGACCGAACCTTGCGCCAGATCCTGTAATTTAATTGGCCT
>CANMBS010000252.1 GCA_947496145.1 uncultured Pseudovibrio sp. | reverse complement strand
AACGGCATATAAAAGAAGCTGCGCTGAAAAATATCAGGACTGCATACACGGCAAAGGCAGGTTTATGCAACAACGCCGATCAACCGCGCCCTGGCCCGTGTCGAAAATCCTTCACAAATGCGGACATTCGATCTTAATGTAAGTGCCTCCAGTCAGCACATAGTTTCAACCATAGATCGATTTTAGAAGTTTGCTGTGACTA
>CANMBS010000251.1 GCA_947496145.1 uncultured Pseudovibrio sp. | reverse complement strand
TGGTTATATTTAGCTTTGAGATCGGGGTTGAAGCGCATGGCAACCATTGCTGGCATGTAAAGGGCATCGCGCAGTGGTTTCCTCCCTCCGTTTATGAAGGATTTGCCTTTCCATGTTCCAGATTCACGGCTGTAGGGCACGAGCCCGGCGAGGCTCCCGACCTGTTTTCGCCCCAACGTGCCGATTTCAGGCAGGAAGGTAAGGAT
>CANMBS010000250.1 GCA_947496145.1 uncultured Pseudovibrio sp. | reverse complement strand
TTTGATGCTTTGATCAAGGCTCTGGGCGAACTCTGTGATCTCTTTACACCGCAAGAATGCTGGAACTACTTCAACGCTGCAGGATATGCTCCAACATAAAGGCACACCGCTTTAGAAACCGTTTTGTCACAGCGAGTGGCAATCCGCCGTGCTGTTTTAAGCTTGTTGAAGCATCGTTCAACCTGATTTCTCAATGCATAGATGAAG
>CANMBS010000249.1 GCA_947496145.1 uncultured Pseudovibrio sp. | reverse complement strand
CGCTGGTTGACGGCCCGCAGATCGCTCATGTCACCGGCCCTGAGGGTGAGGAGATCTATTGCGACGAGCATGGCCGGGTCAAGGTCTGGTTCCCCTGGGACCGCCACGGCAAGAAGAACGACACCTCCTCCTGCTGGATCCGCGTCGCCTCCAACTGGGCCGGAGCCACCTGGGGCCACATCGCCATCCCCCGCATCGGACACGAGGT
>CANMBS010000248.1 GCA_947496145.1 uncultured Pseudovibrio sp. | reverse complement strand
TGTAGCTCAGTTGGTTAGAGTGCCGGCCTGTCACGCCGGAGGTCGCGGGTTCGAGTCCCGTCACTCGCGCCACTTTCCTTTTGGGGAGGTTGCGTTGAAAAAGCAAGGTGTTGTTGAAAGTTGTTTGGATTGAGCGGGTGTAGCTCAGTTGGTTAGAGTGCCGGCCTGTCACGCCGGAGGTCGCGGGTTCGAGTCCCGTCACTCGCGCC
>CANMBS010000247.1 GCA_947496145.1 uncultured Pseudovibrio sp. | reverse complement strand
CTCCTCTCGTGCCTTGCGCACATGCGGCTTGTCTTGTTCGCTGGCCACCAGAGATTTTTTTATATGTGAAACCAGGGTGGCGCAGTGTTTTGGAAATGCTGGTATGATGCACACACACGCCCTCGGCCATGAACAGCGCGCCGCGCAGCTCACACAGCGTTATGTCGGGGTCCTGCTCCACGAGTGCGCGCAGGAAATCGTGATAAGGGGCCAG
>CANMBS010000246.1 GCA_947496145.1 uncultured Pseudovibrio sp. | reverse complement strand
TTTCCCAAACCCAAAAGGTTTGTGCCGGAAATACGCCAGCACGCGGGTCGCTCCTCCGCAGCCAGCCAACCAAAAACACCGCTTCCTGATTAAGCCACCCCTGTCGGGTAAATGGCTTAACCCTGTTGCGCCCTCCAAACAGCAAGGGAACCTGCTCGTAACGAGCGCGTAACCCACCATTGTGCACACCACATTGCCCCTGCCTGAAACAGGAG
>CANMBS010000245.1 GCA_947496145.1 uncultured Pseudovibrio sp. | reverse complement strand
GAAAGCCATCTGGCCTTTTTAAAACGCATTGCCGCAGAAGAAGGCATCTGGTTCTTCTTCACCTATGGCATGAACGGCCAGCATACCCTGCACTTTATTGACAATCCGCAGATTGTGCCGGAACTGGCGGATGGCAAACAGCTGACTTACAATGCGGCCTCCGGCGGGGTGGTGCGCGGCGCGTTTTGCAACAACTTTGCCATGCGCGAGCAGCT
>CANMBS010000244.1 GCA_947496145.1 uncultured Pseudovibrio sp. | reverse complement strand
AGCTGCTCGCGCATGGCAAAGTTGTTGCAAAACGCGCCGCGCACCACCCCGCCGGAGGCCGCATTGTAAGTCAGCTGCTTGCCATCCGCCAGTTCCGGCACAATCTGCGGATTGTCAATAAAGTGCAGGGTATGCTGACCGTTCATGCCATAGGTGAAGAAGAACCAGATGCCTTCTTCTGCGGCAATGCGTTTTAAAAAGGCCAGATGGCTTTC
>CANMBS010000243.1 GCA_947496145.1 uncultured Pseudovibrio sp. | reverse complement strand
CGTATGCCCCCACCCCGGATGCCCGCTGGCCTGCGGCTCGGACACCCCTCCGCAGGCCAGCACCTTCTGCGGTGCTTCGGCAGGGTGGAACCTCCTGTATTTCTGTATGAACGCAAGGGGTTATAGGTCTCGGCTCGGAGGCCGGGATGACATCGTGGGGAAGGGCCTTGCTCCATAGGGAGCCGCTTTGCTCCAGTTTTAGTGCCCAGACAAATG
>CANMBS010000242.1 GCA_947496145.1 uncultured Pseudovibrio sp. | reverse complement strand
TAATCAGAAAAAAGCCTACCACGAAGTAAAAGGCTATTTTAAGAGGAATGCATTCGATACGTCAGGTCAATTGCGTCTGGTTGCCGATACAATTGACAACACTCATGGGCGAGTGACCCGACGCCGAGCCTTTGTTTGCGAAGACACCAGCAAACTGCAAACTTTGCGAGACTGGCCAGAACTAACACAAGTTCTGGCAGTTGAAACAATTTCTTC
>CANMBS010000241.1 GCA_947496145.1 uncultured Pseudovibrio sp. | reverse complement strand
AAGATGCGGCAGTCCGAGCCATGGGCGAGCCGGTGCAGGCCGGGCAGCAGGGTGAGTTCATACCCGGTGCGGTGATGGCCGCTGTCACCACGGGCAATTTGCGCAATCACCCCTGCCAGATGGCGCTGGCCCAGATATTTATGATGAATGGTGAGCGTGGCCGGCGTATCGAGCAGGGCATGCAGGTCAATATCCCCGTCTTCACTGGACAGCGAGAC
>CANMBS010000240.1 GCA_947496145.1 uncultured Pseudovibrio sp. | reverse complement strand
CTTCTGCAAATCAGGATCTGCAGCGATTATGATCGATAAAAGAAGCTCACGTCTTCCTCATGAAATTGCCGATCGGTACACGATACTTTTCGGGCGCTTTTTGAAAGTCGAGGCATTGGCAGGCGGATTGCTACTCTTGGCTGTAGTGCTTGCAATGGCTTTGGCCAATTCGCCCTGGGCAATACCATTTAAAGCGTTGTGGGAGATACCCATTGGCTTGAAT
>CANMBS010000239.1 GCA_947496145.1 uncultured Pseudovibrio sp. | reverse complement strand
AAATAATCGCTGGATGCCCCATCCGGGGCCACAAGCTTGACCGGCTCACCATAAGACCCGTCAGCACCCGGGATATATACATAGGCAGACCCACTGTATGAGCCCTTATCATCATCAGCATAGGCCCCAACAACAATCACTCCGCCATCATTGACAGAAACGCTGTGGCCAAAATAATCGCTGGATGCCCCATCCGGGGCCACAAGCTTGACCGGCTCACCATAAGACC
>CANMBS010000238.1 GCA_947496145.1 uncultured Pseudovibrio sp. | reverse complement strand
CCTTCGCATGGCTTGGCATAAACCGCCGGTTCTCAAAGGACATTGAACGATATGCCAGAACCAGTGAAGCACTCATAGGCGCCGCAATGATTAAACTGATGCTGAGGAGAGTTGCTCGATATCACCATTCTTGAACAGACTCTAAGTGAAAACTCGTGCGGCGAATAGGGGCGCGAACATTTGATGCTTTGATCAAGGCTCTGGGCGAACTCTGTGATCTCTTTACACCGCAA
>CANMBS010000237.1 GCA_947496145.1 uncultured Pseudovibrio sp. | reverse complement strand
ATTCAAGCCAATGGGTATCTCCCACAACGCTTTAAATGGTATTGCCCAGGGCGAATTGGCCAAAGCCATTGCAAGCAATACAGCCAAGAGTAGCAATCCGCCTGCCAATGCCTCGACTTTCAAAAAGCGCCCGAAAAGTATCGTGAACCGATCGGCAATTTCATGAGGAAGACGTGAGCTTCTTTTATCGATCATAATCGCTGCAGATCCTGATTTGCAGAAGGCGACCGTAACTCGGA
>CANMBS010000236.1 GCA_947496145.1 uncultured Pseudovibrio sp. | reverse complement strand
GCAATTATGACGGGCGAGGCCTTGGCACTGGTGAGAAAATAACGAATGTCGGTAGTGACTTTGGAAGGACCTCCGCCGTGGACATGATTGAGGGAAGAAATTGTTTCAACTGCCAGAACTTGTGTTAGTTTTGGCCAGTCTTGCAAGGTTTGCAGTTTGCTGATGTCTTCACAAACAAAGGCTCGGCGTCGGGTCACTCGCCCATGAGTGTTGTCAATTGTATCGGCAACCGGACGCAAT
>CANMBS010000235.1 GCA_947496145.1 uncultured Pseudovibrio sp. | reverse complement strand
TTGGGTTTGGGAAAGGAAAAAGCGTCAGATAAGGTTCCGCAGCTTTTTTGCAGGGCTTCCAGTTGGTTACAGAAGACACTGTGCAAAGTGAACAGTGTATCCCACTCGTTGGTGTCCTGCATTCTCTCGCTGAGCAGCATCTGCTGAAAGTAGGTGAGGTTTTGCAGGTCAGAAACGGTGATGATGATTGTATCTATTTCATTTTGAAGAGTATTTGTGGTGCCACAGGCACATGCGGAGTCGGTCAT
>CANMBS010000234.1 GCA_947496145.1 uncultured Pseudovibrio sp. | reverse complement strand
CGTTATTTTCTCACCAGTGCCAAGGCCTCGCCCGTCATAATTGCCGCCGCGATCCGCAATCATTGGGCCATCGAAAGTCTGCACTGGATACTTGATGTTGGATTTCGCGAGGACGACAGTCGTATTCGCGACCGTAATGCCGCCGCAAATTTAAGTGTTCTGAGGAAGATTTCTATCAACCTTGTCAAAGCCGACACAACGCGCAAGGGCAGCATTAAAAGACGTCGAAAAACAGCAGGATGGAACAA
>CANMBS010000233.1 GCA_947496145.1 uncultured Pseudovibrio sp. | reverse complement strand
TGTAATGTTTTCGCCCCATAAAGTCCTCCTGATCTTAGAGTATCAGAAGGCTCTCCACTTTTCCTGAGCCAGTCCATACTATGTTTGCGGCAAAGCTGAGCGACTGGTATTCCGCTTTCGCCTTGCTCAATATTGCAAGGATCTGTATATCACTGAAACGAGATTTCTTCATAAAACTAAAGCGTATCTCTGAAAAGTGGACACCGGTTTTCAGATAAAGATACGCAAAAACAAAAGCAGATCAAGCGTTTCA
>CANMBS010000232.1 GCA_947496145.1 uncultured Pseudovibrio sp. | reverse complement strand
CGTGTCACCCTCCAAGTCACAAACGTGCGCGTAGAGCAGCTTCAGGACATCAGTGAGGAGGATGCAAAGGCAGAGGGCATTTCTGTCTTACCTCTTCAAGATCCTTCAGACCCGTCAGCATGGTGGCAAAGCGCTCCAGGTAAACACCAAGCCAGAACACCCCAGCAGAGCTTTATAAAACTCTGGGACTCCCTCAACAAAGACCGTGGCTTCGGCTGGGATGCAAACCCATGGGTAAGCGTAACAGAGTTTGAGGT
>CANMBS010000231.1 GCA_947496145.1 uncultured Pseudovibrio sp. | reverse complement strand
TCTACTATTCTTTCCCCTGCACTGTACCCCCCAATCCCCCCTTTTCTTTTAAAATTGTGGATGAATACTGCCATTTGTCTCAAGATCTAGTTACGCCAAGCTTAAAAAAGCACCGACTCGGTGCCACTTTTTCAAGTTGATAACGGACTAGCCTTATTTTAACTTGCTATTTCTAGCTCTAAAACCGGCAAGGGTAAGGAACGGTGTTTCGTCCTTTCCACATGATATCTAAAGCGATCGTGTATCGATCGT
>CANMBS010000230.1 GCA_947496145.1 uncultured Pseudovibrio sp. | reverse complement strand
CAAACCATTTGAGGTCTCCAAGTTTTTCGCAGAACACGAAGAACTCAAATTACCCCGTTTATTCAAGAACTTATTTTGGAACAGACTCTCAGGCAGTAGGCGCACGCCAGTCATCTGCACCGGACGTGCTGGAGACGGTGTGCTCCCACATGATCTTGCGGTAAGACAGCTCAACGGTGATCGGCTGGGTGAAATCCGCATTCTTCGGGTCCTGACAATGTGGCAGGTCGCAGTCGATGTCGGTCACCAGAGCATCTTCC
>CANMBS010000229.1 GCA_947496145.1 uncultured Pseudovibrio sp. | reverse complement strand
GGAACGTTCAGCTCCTGAACCTGCTCATCAAGCGTGAGGTCATCTTTTTCCTGAACACGCGTGCGCACCCATTCATGCAGCTTGCTCAGCTTACCGCGCCCTGGGTTGCCTTGCCGTTTGGCCTGCAAGCTGCCGCTCTCTCGCTTCAGCCTGACCATACCATTGACAAATTTAACCGAAACACGAAAGCGAGCAGCGCTTGCCCGATGTGTATTTCCTTCTTCAACAAAGGCCACAACACGTTCGCGTAACTCAATTGGAT
>CANMBS010000228.1 GCA_947496145.1 uncultured Pseudovibrio sp. | reverse complement strand
GTCGTCTCTGGTACCACTTGCCTGCTTGCCAAAGACGGGCCGTTCTATGCGGCCTATAAGTTCGAAAAGCCACAGGGACGTTTTCAAGCATTTGCAGGTCGCAAGTTTACCATTCCGATGCTTGATGGAACCAGTACACTTGCTGAAGGCCAGTGGTGGCATATTCAGCACCCATCTTCACAGGTAACCTCAATTGCCTGGAGCACACGGGCAAAGCTTGAACAGATCTTTCTTTTCTATAACGCTGAAGTTGACCAATCTGT
>CANMBS010000227.1 GCA_947496145.1 uncultured Pseudovibrio sp. | reverse complement strand
AGACCCACAGGCCCTGAAGCTGACATCCTGATGATCGATGCAACGCATCTCAAGGCTCACCGCACCGCTTCAAGCCTTAAAAAAGAGGCTGCGGTTCGCGCCTGATCGGGCGCACAAAGGGCGGCATGAATACAAAACTCCATGCTGTCGGAGACGGAGCGGGCCATCCGCTCAGGCTTCACCTGAGCGCCGGGCAAACCAGTGATTACAAGGGAGCTGAGGTGCTGTTACCCGATTTACCCGCTGCCCGGGTATTGATCGCAGATC
>CANMBS010000226.1 GCA_947496145.1 uncultured Pseudovibrio sp. | reverse complement strand
AGGCTTTGATCCAAAGCAGCTTGATCTGATCTCAACTCATAGGCGTTTTCAATCATCTCTCCTTGAGAGTTTTTGCCTACAGCAGCTGCAATTAAACACAATGCCCCAGTCCAGGAATCAAGTTTAGGGGTGATATTGGCAACATCAACTTTCCCACCTTGTCTCTCAGGGGGTTGCATAAGCGGAGACCCAGCTCTTTGATATCGGAAATCGACGTAATCATCCGTTTGGGCAGCAATGCCTTCTCGTGCTGAGGCTGCGTCAAAGTC
>CANMBS010000225.1 GCA_947496145.1 uncultured Pseudovibrio sp. | reverse complement strand
GACAGAAACGCTGTGGCCAAAATAATCGCTGGATGCCCCATCCGGGGCCACAAGCTTGACCGGCTCACCATAAGACCTGTCAGCACCCGGGATATACACATAGGCAGAGCCACTGTTTATGCCCTTGTCATCATCAGCATAGGCCCCGACAACAATCACCCCGCCATCATTGATGGATAAGTTATGGCCAAAAGAATCGCTGGATGCCCCATCCGGGGCCACAAGCTTGACCGGCTCACCATAAGACCCGTCAGCACCCGGGATATACACA
>CANMBS010000224.1 GCA_947496145.1 uncultured Pseudovibrio sp. | reverse complement strand
CCAGACAAATGGCTACCCACCGCCGTCATGCTAGACGGAGTAGAGCGGAGATCTGGTATCCAGAGCGGAGACTGTAAAGGGTTGGGCGCGCTGCGCTAGATACCGCATCGCACTTCGTTTATGCGGCATAACGGCTGAAAGAGCAGCGGTGTTGAAGAAAACTTATCCCCCCTCGCCAAACCTGCTGCATAATCATTTTCAAGCTCACGCATTCGGGCAGTCGGGGGAACGTCCTTCGGTTTGGTGTGGGCTGGACGGGGCTACTGGGTGAGGTA
>CANMBS010000223.1 GCA_947496145.1 uncultured Pseudovibrio sp. | reverse complement strand
CATCTCCATATCCAGCCGCTTTGAAGAAGTTTGAGCATTCGTGATTTGAGAATAGTTCACAGACTTTTCCAACTTCTCGCCAGAGCTCCTGATAGCTTGGTGCCGCTGCCTTACGGATTATCACCTTAAGTTTCTCAAATGCCATCTCAATGGGGTTCAGGTCGGGACTGTAGGGCGGGAGGAACAAAAACCACGCCCCCCGCTCTTGCAAACATTGCTCCGCCTTAAAGCGTATCTCTGAAAAGTGGATACCGGTTTTCAGATAAAGATACGCAAAAA
>CANMBS010000222.1 GCA_947496145.1 uncultured Pseudovibrio sp. | reverse complement strand
CGCCGAAGACCTGCTAAATGACGGTGCCTGCACTTCAAAATCAATCACAAAGCAGGTTAATAGAGGTGCTCAGCTGCCTATGGTAAGACACCGAAGCAATTACAGCTTGAAATTCGTCTGAGACGCGCTTTAGACCTGCTCAAGTCATCAAATCAAACTATTGCATCAATCTCCTACGAAGTTGGTTATGAAAATGCTTCATCATTCACGGGGTCGACTACAGCTGAGTGCTGAATCCCCCTTTAAGGTATTTACGCCCCAGTTTTTCTGTGTCTTTCGAGTGT
>CANMBS010000221.1 GCA_947496145.1 uncultured Pseudovibrio sp. | reverse complement strand
ACGTTCCCCCAGCTGCCCGTATGCGTGAGCTTGAAAATGATTATGCAGCAGGTTTGAGGGAGGGGGATAAGTTTTCTCCAGCACCAATGCTCTCTCTGCCGTCATGCCGCACAAACGAAGTGCCATGCGGTATCTAGCGCAGCACGCCCAACCCTTTACAGTCTCCGCTCTGGATACCAGATCTCCGCTCTACTCCGTCTAGCATGATGGCGGTGGGTAGCCATTTGTCTGGGCACTAAAACTGGAGCAAAGCGGCTCCCTATGGAGCAAGGCCCTTCCCCACG
>CANMBS010000220.1 GCA_947496145.1 uncultured Pseudovibrio sp. | reverse complement strand
GGCTGGTGTTGGCATCTTAAGTTCCTTAAACTTTAAAAGGCCTGTCCTGCCGCCCCACAAGCGCTGACAGACAGGCACGAAAACAATGGCTGGAGCGCACCACCAGGCTGACACCTAAGCTGCGCTCTTCCTCGCCGCCAAAACAGCGACCTGCACCCGCCACAACAACAACCGGCAGCAGGCACATGCAATCAACACAGCAATAACCGTGCCAGAGAGGAGAAAAGGCGGCAAGAAACTATAAAAAAGGCGTAAGATGCTGCAATAAAACGGAAAACAACACACC
>CANMBS010000219.1 GCA_947496145.1 uncultured Pseudovibrio sp. | reverse complement strand
CAGGCAATCGCAAAGGTCGCACGCCGGGACTTGGCTGGGACTATCTGCATGTGGCCATTGATGATGCCACCCGTCTTGCCTGTGTGGAAGTTCTGCCTGATGAGACCCGGCACTCGACCTCAGCTTTTCTTGTCCGCGCTCTGCGCTGGTTTCGCAGACACGGCGTGGCAGTTGAGCGGGTGATGACGGACAACGGTTCCGGTTACATCGCAAAACTGTTCCGCAAGAGACTGCGGATGCTGAATATCAAGCACATTCGCACCAGGCCTTACACCCCCAAAACCAACGG
>CANMBS010000218.1 GCA_947496145.1 uncultured Pseudovibrio sp. | reverse complement strand
CTGGCCCGCAGTGCTTTGGTCAAGGAGCGGACCAGGCTCATAAATCGCGGCCAGATGCAAACGAACTCTGTTCTCAAACGACAAACGAAAGCCCGCCTGACGATGGTTGAACGCCAGATCACGGAGCTAAATAAGGAAATCTCCAAGCTCATCGCAGAAGATAAGCAGACAGCACGGAAGAGCGAAATCCTGTGTTCAATGCCGGGGCTGGGGAAAATCTCGGTGGCGATGATCCTTACCTTCCTGCCTGAAATCGGCACGTTGGGGCGAAAACAGGTCGGGAGCCTCGC
>CANMBS010000217.1 GCA_947496145.1 uncultured Pseudovibrio sp. | reverse complement strand
CTCTTGTGTTGTTTTGTGGTGAAACCAACATCAAGCATCTAAACGCGATGAACAACCTCTTCAGTGAACACAGCTAGGTTGCAGACTCATAACTTTTAATCCATAACCTTGTTGCAGCTAGTTTGATTGCGGCAAGGAAATTGGCAGGCTCTTTGTCGTAGCGTGTGGCTATGCCTCTGTATTGCTTTATCTTTGCGAAGAAGCGTTCAACCAGGTTGCGTTGGCGATACACCCACTTTGAAAATGAAAAGACTTTCTTCCGGTTCACCTTTTGGCGGGATGTTGGCCTATG
>CANMBS010000216.1 GCA_947496145.1 uncultured Pseudovibrio sp. | reverse complement strand
TAGCTTTGACATTTTCACCATGATATAAAACTGCGCTATAGGCATTTTGAACATCGCCTAAAACGCTATTGACTAAGAGTCTGTTCAAGAATGGTGATATCGAGCAACTCTCCTCAGCATCAATTTAATCATTGTGGCGCTTATGAGTGCTTCACTGGTTCTGGCATATCGTTCAATGTCCTTTGAGAACCAGCGGTTTATGCCAAGCCATGCGAAAGTGCGCTCTACGATCCAGCGTTTGGGTAATGCCTGAAATGCTTTTTGATTTCGTTTAATGATCTGGAGGGGCCGAGG
>CANMBS010000215.1 GCA_947496145.1 uncultured Pseudovibrio sp. | reverse complement strand
CGAATGTCAGCTTGTGGTCAGCAGCGACTTGCTGCACTGCGACAGCAAATGGTATCGCGAATGGCTGCAATGGGCTCAAAATGCCAGAGTTGGGGCTATCTACCTACTGATCAGGATGAAAGTTTATTTTCAAGGTGCAAATGTTATTTTCCTCCCACAGTACCAGAGGCCATTTTAAAGAACGTAAAGGGGACAAAACGATACATATTGCAGTCTAAATAGGCTTACAAGAGCACGCTGAAGTGTTGATTTTGGGTTTGCATCGCTGAGATGTGTTCAATATCTCTCGAAAGAGCC
>CANMBS010000214.1 GCA_947496145.1 uncultured Pseudovibrio sp. | reverse complement strand
CAGAACAAATAAGTTACCGTTTAAATGCAAACAGTTTGGGGATGTCTTAAGTCCTCAGAAACTGTCATATTCACCAAATTCCCCATTCCCTGCGTTTTGTGCCAGTATAGATTCAGATAATTTGCTGAGCACTCTACCGGCAAATCTTACTTGATTACGTGGTTACCCCGTTTCCTTATGTAGATGGCGTAGGTATCCGACTGTAACCGCCTAACAACAGAACGCACCATGAAATGTTATTAGCGGCCTCAAGAACGAAATGGCAGATTGCAAATCTTGAAGATTTAGGATTTGCGTGTATTCGGT
>CANMBS010000213.1 GCA_947496145.1 uncultured Pseudovibrio sp. | reverse complement strand
CTGCCAGATTTAGACTCTCGGTATCATCAGCTTTAACTTCAGTGGTGAAAAGAGCAGTCTGTGCTCCCGTAGGTGTTGTTGCATCACTTACAGCCCCAGCAAAAACCTGAGCATCCACAACAAACTCTAGTTCAGAACCAGAACTGCTATAAGGTGCAACCTCTCCCGAACACAAACAACTACTTTGAATAGCACCAGGAGCTCCGTTCGATACGGTATAGGTTGGCTGCTGTTGAAAGAGATAAAAGCTACAAGTCTGGTCTGTTTGGTTTCTGATAATGAATGTGTAGGCCATCATTCCCTCTAC
>CANMBS010000212.1 GCA_947496145.1 uncultured Pseudovibrio sp. | reverse complement strand
TCCTCCCAATCAGAGTGAACCACAGAACGCCCGCCATGTGAATCCTACAGATTCAAACTTTCTCCGAAACGCTTTAACCTTCCGGATCAGGATTTTACTTGTACTGGCCTCAATTAGAAGTGGGGAGCTGACATCAGCTAGGTCTGGACTTCAGAAGGCTGGCTGTATCTGGTGATCGTCGTAGATCTGTTTTCAAGACGTATCGTAGGCTGGGCAACCAGCAACCGCATGAAGAGCGATCTGGTGACAACGCCATTAAAGCGAGCTCTGGCAACACGGACTTCTGTGAATGGTCTCATTCATCATTCCGACA
>CANMBS010000211.1 GCA_947496145.1 uncultured Pseudovibrio sp. | reverse complement strand
AACCAACTGGAAGCCCTGCAAAAAAGCTGCGGAACCTTATCTGACGCTTTTTCCTTTCCCAAACCCAAAAGGTTTGTACCGGAAATACGCCAGCACGCGAGTCGCTCCTCCGCAGCCAGCCAACCAAAAACCCCGCTTCCTGATTAAGCCAGGTGCCTGCCTCAGGCCACACCTGAACAGGCTGCAAACAGCTTAACCCTGTTGCGCCCTCCACACAGCAAGGGAACCTGCTCATAGCGAGCGCGTAACCCACCATTGTGCACACCACATTGCCCCGGTTTGCAACAGGAGCAATGTGTCAGGGCATCCAGGTG
>CANMBS010000210.1 GCA_947496145.1 uncultured Pseudovibrio sp. | reverse complement strand
TGGCGGTGGGTAGCCATTTGTCTGGGCACTAAAACTGGAGCAAAGCGGCTCCCTATGGAGCAAGGCCCTTCCCCACGGTGTCTTCCCGGTCCCCGCGCCGGGGGACCCATACCCCTTGCGCTCATACAGAAATACAGGAGGTTCCACCCTGCCGAAGCACCGCAGAAGGTGCTGACCTGCGGAGGGGGTGTCCGAGCCGCAGGCCAGCGGGCATCCAGGGTGGGGGCATACGTTGTCTGGCCCGCACTTGGATGCCCTGACACATTGCTCCTGTTGCAAACCGGGGCAATGTGGTGTGCACAATGGTGGGTTACGCGCTCTTTACGA
>CANMBS010000209.1 GCA_947496145.1 uncultured Pseudovibrio sp. | reverse complement strand
GTTCAGGTCAGGTGAGTAAGGTGGCAGATAAAGGAACCAGCAGCCGTGTGCCTTTAAGGCAGCGGCGGTCTCTTTGGTGTAGTGCGTCGCGAGATTGTCGAGCATAACCACCGTGCCGGGTTCAATTTCCGGCACCAATACTTCCTTGATGTAGGTAGCAAACGCAGGACCATCCATCGCCCCCTTGATGACCCAAGGTGCAATCATCGCCTTTGCCCCCAAGCCTGCGATCAGCGTCTGCGTCCCCCAATTCCCGAAAGGAGCAGTCATCATAAGCCGCTCACCTCGAGCAGCCCAGCCACGTTGGCGCGTAAGGTTTGTCTTGACTGCA
>CANMBS010000208.1 GCA_947496145.1 uncultured Pseudovibrio sp. | reverse complement strand
GAGCTGCTGGTGACCTCGTTTTCTGCCTCTGAGCGGGTGTTTGCCCTGCCGCAGATTGATGTCTCGCTGTCCAGTGAGGATGGGGATATTGACCTGCATGCCCTGCTCGATACGCCGGCCACGCTGACCATCCATCACAAATACTTGGGCCAGCGCCATCTGGCGGGGGTGATTGCGCAAATTGCCCGTGGCGACAGCGGTCATCACCGCACCGGCTATGAGCTCACCCTGCTGCCCGGCCTGCACCGGCTCGCCCATGGCTCGGACTGCCGCATCTTCCAGAAAAAGAGCGTGCCTGATATTGTGAAGATCCTGCTGAAGGAACGTGGCATTGAGGATGTCAAATGGCACCTGAGCGAGGC
>CANMBS010000207.1 GCA_947496145.1 uncultured Pseudovibrio sp. | reverse complement strand
TTGTTGAAGCATCGTTCAACCTGATTTCTCAATGCATAGATGAAGCTATCAACTTCTATCGGCTCCTTACGATTCCGACATCCGGGAATGACCGTCGCAATCTTTGCGAATGCGGTCGCCATCATAGCCCCGGTCAGCAATCAAGACTTTGGCAGTAGGCCCATCCCTGTCATAAAGGAGGTCATACCCTTTGTAATCGGAAACTTTACCGCCAGAAATTTCAAGGCGTATTGGCAGTCCCACAATAGTGCAAATCAGGTGGACTTTCGTCGTAAAGCCACCTTTTGAGCGGCCAAAACCCTGTTTCTGTGTCCCCCTTTTGCACCCGCAGCCTGCTGGTGAGCACGGATGATTGTGCTATCAATCATATGGACACTCGTGGGG
>CANMBS010000206.1 GCA_947496145.1 uncultured Pseudovibrio sp. | reverse complement strand
GGGGAGTATCGGTGGCGAAAACTGAACGGTCAAAACCCTTAAAGGGGGATTTAGCACTCAGCTGTAGTTGACCCCAAAACTCGCATTTGCCCTTATGAAAACGCGAGCGCGCCATGCAGAAGTTCAAGTCACCGGGCCTGCTTTAAAGATTTCTGGCCACCTTCTCCAGCCTGCGCAATCTCTCCGTTCCTGTTCATCACCAACGTTCTGCAATCGACATTCTCCTTCATCACATCAACGCTTTCGCTCAATGGAAACAGGTTGCAATGCTTGAACCATTAAAGCGGGTAGCCAATACTCTGAATCTTTTGGGATTCCCTTTCAGGGGCGTTGTGATTCATTAGTGTGAGGAGGAGTTCTCATGTCAGCACCGCTTTCGATTGATCTT
>CANMBS010000205.1 GCA_947496145.1 uncultured Pseudovibrio sp. | reverse complement strand
ATGGTATCGAACAGCCTCAACCCGATAAAAAAGCTGCTTAAGAAAAAGCTTATACACCAGACTTGGCAATAGCTCTTCACCGGCGGAATTGCTGATAAACACTGATCCACTTACCAAACTCTTTGGGCAAGTCGCGCCACTGCGCACCGGTTCTGGCAATCCAGAATATCCCATCAAGAACACGGCGGTGATCCTTAGGTTTACGGCCACCCCGTCCTAGACTTGCCTAAAGAAAATGGAGAGCCTCTGTCTCACTATTTCGTTGCTGCCTCTCGAACGCAGTTGGCGCTTGATTGCCTAACGCCGAGTGCCGCCTGATTGGATTGTAAAAGCCCTCGATGTAAAGGCCAAGCGCTGTTTCGGCCTGCTGACGGGTCTGAAAGGTAGT
>CANMBS010000204.1 GCA_947496145.1 uncultured Pseudovibrio sp. | reverse complement strand
TCGGATACATAGTAGCGACTTCAAACTTCCAAGTAAAAACTCTCTTGAGAAACGCAGGCGGTCCATACATGTGGCCCGGATGGACGCCTGCCACTCCAACAAATTTTAATGCCCGTAATGGTTGACTGCGAGTGTCATGTTTTCTCATATGCCCCAACCGGAGGCAGACGGGCATTTGCAATCAGAGTGCGCTCAAAACCAACTTAATAGAGACGCTCAGGTGCAATACCGTTCCGTTCATTATTTCAGCAATGACGTTCCTGAATTGCGCCCCACCCGCCACTTCTGCTTGATCGCAACATTCATTGTCAGCGGGTGCGCACGCGTGTTCAGGAAAAAGATGACCTCACGCTTGATGAGCAGGTTCAGGAGCTGAACGTTCCGCATAGC
>CANMBS010000203.1 GCA_947496145.1 uncultured Pseudovibrio sp. | reverse complement strand
AAATCAGCTCGCGCTACATGTGGAGTTATTCTTTGATGGTGCGCCCCTTAATCCGCGTGGGCGCAGGTGACATTCCACCCCACAGATACGAGTGAACCGGTTCGTGTTCCCCGACTTTCCAATACTGTGGAATCTGATCAGGCTGTTTCATTTAGAGCCTGAATTGGAGTTTGATTGTTAATGCCCATACGGGTGCGTTGAGTGTTGTAGCAGTTCAACCATCTGGGCAGATCCTGCTTTCCGGCTGTTGAGGATTTGAAGGGAAGAGCGTAGGCCCATTCGCGCAACATGGTTTGAATGAAACGTTCGGCCTTTCCGTTGGTTTTGGGGGTGTAAGGCCTGGTGCGAATGTGCTTGATATTCAGCATCCGCAGTCTCTTGCGGAACAGTTT
>CANMBS010000202.1 GCA_947496145.1 uncultured Pseudovibrio sp. | reverse complement strand
CTCTACAGACCTGCGAGACCGTTTTGCAGGTCTGATCAAGGAAGGTTATACGGGGCGTGAGGCCGCACGGCGTCTTCAGGTCTCAGCGGCAACAGGATCACGTTGGGCACGGCAAATCCGTGCTTGTGGCTCCGCCTCTATCTCCCCAATGGGGCGTCCGGTCGGAACCGGTAAACTTGCACCTTATATCCATTTTTTCAAAGAATTGCTGATGCAAGACCCGGATATCACGTTGTTTGAGCCACGCGATGCACTCGTCGATACAGAAGGTGTCCTGGTGCATCACTCCTCTATTGCACAGCTCTTGAAGCGCCTTGGCTTCACGCATAAAAAAGTCGCTGGTTGCCACCGAGCGTCAGCGTGGTGAGGTAAAGCACCGGCGAGCCGAATGGC
>CANMBS010000201.1 GCA_947496145.1 uncultured Pseudovibrio sp. | reverse complement strand
AAACACACAGCCCACCAAATGCCACTGCCGCAACTCGCAGCCAGAGCAAACAAGGCTATAGTAAAAAGAGCCACAGCAGACAGCGCCTGCGGACAGGCCAGCGGATCAAACCCCAAACCCAGAGTTAAACATCAGAAGCCCCCATCACACCGGCGGCCTGTCAGTGATCAGAAGCCATAAGAGATTCAGCCCGTCATAATAAGCTCCGCCGCAGCTTCAGCTTCACTTCTATAGGCAGACCTCACAACAGCAATTGCCTGATACCGGAGCTAAAGTGCAAAGACTACGCAAAACCAAACCATAACTCCCCTCCCCTGATCCAGACCATCGAGCACCGACCACAGACCACAGACCACAGACCACAGACCACAGACCACAGACCACAGACCACAGACCACAGACCACAGACCACA
>CANMBS010000200.1 GCA_947496145.1 uncultured Pseudovibrio sp. | reverse complement strand
CAGGCAGGCCGTCAGCATCCACGATAGCATGGATTTTGGTCGTCAGACCGCCCCGGGAACGTCCCATGCTGCGATCATCCTGATCCCCCTTTTTCCCGTTGCACCATGTTGGTGAACGCGAACACTAGAACTGTCAATCATAACGATATCGCTATCGTAAGCCTCTGATACACTGAGCAAAAGCCAATCCCAGACGCCTGCCTTTCGCCAGCGAACGAAGAGGCCAACAGTGGCCTGAATGGTAGAGCCTCTCGGATCGGATAATTCATTGCGGGTGGTGGGGGAATATTAGTGAGCATCATCCTTTAAAGCGTTTCGGTAAAAGTTTGAATCGGCAGGTTTCACATGGCGGGCGTTCTGTGGTTCACTCTGATTGGGAGGATCACAACATGCCAGCACCGCGCTCTACAGACCTGC
>CANMBS010000199.1 GCA_947496145.1 uncultured Pseudovibrio sp. | reverse complement strand
CCGGTTTTCAGATAAAGATACGTAAAAACAAAAGCTAAAGCAGATCAAGCGTTTCAGCTTAAACGCGAACTGCTTTAAGTGATGATCGCACAGAATTCCTGATCAATGACCGCCTGTCGTTCATGCGGTTTCTTGGTTTGGGCTTGAGCGATAAAGTGCCGGATGCCAAGACGATCTGGCTGTTCCGAGAGAAGTTGACCCAAGCCGGGGCGATTGAAAGTCTGTTTTCTCGATTTGACGAAGCGCTCCGAGAGGCCGGCTATATGGCCATGTCGGGGCAACTGGTGGATGCTTCTCTTATTGCCGCTCCCAAACAGCGCACCCCCGAAGACGAGCGGAACGACATCAAGCAAAGCCGTATCCCCAGTGGTTGGCGGAAAAACAAAGCCAAACTACGCCAGAAAGATACCCATGCGCGCTGGACGGT
>CANMBS010000198.1 GCA_947496145.1 uncultured Pseudovibrio sp. | reverse complement strand
CGGCGAATAGGGGCGCGAACATTTGATGCTTTGATCAAGGCTCTGGGCGAACTCTGTGATCTCTTTACACCGCAAGACTTCAACGCCGCAGGATATGCTCCAATATAAACGCTCATCGCTTGAAAATGCAGCCAAAGAAAGATAATGCGACCAAATTCACATCAAAGTTGATAGCACCTCCAATAGATATCTCGGGGCGTGTCTTGCATCGTGGCGATACTCTGCTACGAACTGTTCTGTACGAGATAGCCAACTCGCTGGTATGCCGTGCAAAAGGCGGTAAGAGCTCGGAGTTACAGAAATGGGTTAGTGCGCTCAAGGTGCCGACAAGTCACAAGCAGCAGTCGTCGCCCTAGCTGTGGAATCTGATCAGGCTGTTTCATTTAGAGCCTGAATTGGAGTTTGATTGTTAATGCCCATACGGGTGCGTTGA
>CANMBS010000197.1 GCA_947496145.1 uncultured Pseudovibrio sp. | reverse complement strand
TCGCGCTGCATGAAGCTGGTGGCCCGCAGCTGCTCGCGCATGGCAAAGTTGTTGCAAAACGCGCCGCGCACCACCCCACCAGAGGCCGCATTATAAGTCAGCTGTTTGCCATCCGCCAGTTCCGGCACAATCTGCGGATTGTCAATAAAGTGCAGGGTGTGCTGGCCGTTCATGCCATAGGTGAAGAAAAACCAGATGCCTTCTTCTGCGGCAATGCGCTTTAAAAAGGCCAGATGGCTTTCCCGGTACTGCACGCAGTATTCGCGGGCTTCATGGGCCTCGCTCAGGTGCCATTTGACATCCTCAATGCCACGTTCCTTCAGCAGGATCTTCACAATATCAGGCACGCTCTTCTTCTGGAAGATGCGGCAGTCCGAGCCATGGGCGAGCCGGTGCAGGCCGGGCAGCAGGGTGAGTTCATACCCGGTGCGGTGATG
>CANMBS010000196.1 GCA_947496145.1 uncultured Pseudovibrio sp. | reverse complement strand
TCCGCTAGTCGTCGGGAGCGGTAACCGCTGTTTACATGAGGTTGTGAAGCCTCGTGCATGAGAGCGGAATGAAAACCTGCGGTTGTCAAACTGGCAATTTTTACAGGGGTGTGGATGGTGGGATGTAATTCGATTTAAATTTTCTATCAATAGTTGAAAAATGCATTTTAAAGTAGAATTTTCTTGTAGGACGCATGCTTAATAAATGGGCGTGTCTCACAAGTGAGGATCATAACCTAGATGAGTAGCCTGTTAGCATCTACTAGCCCTATCGATGAACTTCTAGAACATTTAGTAGAAGAACTTCAAGTACCTCAGAGCCGTTATGAGAGCGCAGAGCGAAGCTATAAGTCACTTGGCACATGGCTAGGTAATCCCCCCTGAGATTGATCGAGTTTAAAAGTAGAGATATTGTCGCCTCATATTGAGGATTGATTTTATGAAGA
>CANMBS010000195.1 GCA_947496145.1 uncultured Pseudovibrio sp. | reverse complement strand
GCGAGCTCGCACTATTGGGGCAGAGAAGTAACCTCGTTGCACGGATCGCGCTCTGCGGCTAAGCTCCAGTAGTTTTCTGGACTGGTGCAGGAAAAGTGGAGAGCCTCCGTCTCAATTTTTTCATGCTGCTTTTCAAAGGCGATTGGCGATTGATAGCCTAACGCTGAATGGCGGCGGATAGGATTGTAAAAGCCCTCAATGTAAAGGCCAAGTGCCTTTTCGGCTTCGTGCCGTGTTTCAAAAACAGTTCGCCACACCATTTCTGCTTTGATGGTCTTGAACACCGTCTCGACCATGGAATTATCAAAGCAATTGCCTTTAGCGCTCATGGAAGGGGTGATGTCATGCTTCTTCAAAAGCCGCTGATAGTGTTGATTTCCGCTGAGAAGTGACCCGGTATTTTCATCGAGATTTGACCCACTCATTTTGTTTATCAGGTGGTCATT
>CANMBS010000194.1 GCA_947496145.1 uncultured Pseudovibrio sp. | reverse complement strand
CAGAACAAATAAGTTACCGTTTAAATGCAAACAGTTTGGGGATGTCTTAAGTCCTCAGAAACTGTCATATTCACCAAGTTCCCTATTTTCTGCGTTTTGTGCCAGTATAGATTCAGATAATTTGCTGAGCACTCTACCAGCAACTCTTACTTGATTATGTCGTTACCACGTTTCCTTATGTACGTGGCGTAGATATCCGACTGTAACCACATAAAAACAGAACGCACTGTGAAATGTTATTAGCGGCCTCAAGAACGAAATGGCAGATTGCAAATCTTGAAGATTTAGGATTTGCGTGTATTCGGTGTGTCTTTTTTCAGGTAATTCTAATCGGCGGTTTCTTCATTTTTACGCTTTTCACCACGAGCTACAGTGCCGCCCAAGCGGATCGGACAGCTTCGCTCATCCGTATTGAAGGTCCTATAGGACCGGCCACTGCTGACTATGTG
>CANMBS010000193.1 GCA_947496145.1 uncultured Pseudovibrio sp. | reverse complement strand
TGTAATCACTGTCAGAAAGATCCGGATCAGCAAACTGCAAAGACAGCTGGCCTGTCAGTGATCCGCTGTCATCAACGCCTTCTTGAAGCGTAAGCGACGAACTGCTGTTTGCCGGAAACACATAGGAAGATCCGCTATTCGATCCCTTGTCATCGTCTCCATAAGCGCCGACAAACACATCGCCAAGGTCATTGATAAAGACAGAGTGGCCAAAATAGTCATTTCCTGCCCCATCTGGCGCAACAAGCGTGCGCACCAGTTGATACCCACCAGAACCATCTGGCGCATAAACATAGACCGAACCGGCATTGGTAACACCGCTGTCACCCTGAGATGCACTGACCGCAACCAGGCCGGAGGCATTGACAGAAACACTGTAGCCAAAATAATCGCTGGATGCCCCATCCGGGGCCACAAGCTTGACCGGCTCACCATAAGACCCGTCAGCACCCGGGA
>CANMBS010000192.1 GCA_947496145.1 uncultured Pseudovibrio sp. | reverse complement strand
AGGCAGCCGGCGCTTTCCAGATGTGATCGTCGGCCTGTTTGTCATGCGGCCCACCTTTTTGGTGGTGCACGAGACCTCGGCTTTTGACCACGTCGGAACGTCTCGATGATCCGCATCAGGCCACCGCAATGGGGACACGGCGCGCGCAAGGTGAGCGGTTGACAGGGTGGATCCGGCTCCGGAGTTGTTGCTGGGTGTTGGATGTTGAGCAGTGTGCGGATTTGGGCGATCCTGGCCTTACGGTTGGCACTGGCCAGAAAGCCATAATGACGGATACGGTGGAAGCCGGCGGGCAGGACGTGGATCAGGAACCGGCGGATAAACTCGGGCGTTGCCAGCCGCATGATTTTGTATCGATCTCCCGTCTTGACGCGGTAATCCTTCCAGCGAAACTGCACTGAATTTGCATCAGCGCTGACCAGTCTGGCATTGGAGATCGCCACCCTGTGAGTGTAGCCACTGAGATA
>CANMBS010000191.1 GCA_947496145.1 uncultured Pseudovibrio sp. | reverse complement strand
CGATCATCAGGATGTCAGCTTCAGGGCCTGTGGGTCTGGCCAGCTCTTCAAAGATCTTTTCAAAAACACCTTTTTCAAACCAGCGCACAAACCGGCTATATAAAGTCTTGTGAGGGCCGTATTCTCTCGGCGCGTCCCGCCAGCGTAACCCATTGCGAATAATGAAGATAATGCTGCTTAATACTTGCCGGTCATCAACCCGCAGTCGACCATGCAGCTTTGGAAAAAAGGGGCGCAGGCACTCCATCTGAGGTTCTGTCAACCAGAACAAATCACTCACGTCAAAACTCCGTTTTGAACAATCTGAAGCAAACAAGATCTAAAAAATCAATGGGTCCTGTGCCTAGGGTTTGTTGAGTAACAGGATTTCTAAATCAGATAAAATATGTTTCAAGCTTTCTTTTAAGGAGGCCTGAATGAATTTAGATCGTCTTGTGATAACTGATGGGATGTGGGAGCTACTGGAGCCCCACTGTCT
>CANMBS010000190.1 GCA_947496145.1 uncultured Pseudovibrio sp. | reverse complement strand
ATTCCTGAGCGCTACGGCCCGTACACCACTTGTTATAATCGCTTCGTTCGCTGGCGAAAGGCAGGCGTCTGGGATCGTCTTTTGCTCAGTGTATCAGAAGCTTACGATGGCGACATCGTTATGATTGACAGTTCTTGTGTTCGCGTTCATCAACATGGTGCAACGGGAAAAGGGGGGCAAGTTGATCGCAGCATGGGACGTTCCCGGGGCGGTCTGACGACCAAAATCCATGCAGTTGCAGATGCTGACGGCCTGCCTGTCACGCTGGAGCTGAGTGCAGGTCAGGTTCATGACAGCAAATCTGCCCTGCAAATGCTGAAGGGCGTACCTGAAGGATGATCATCCTTGCCGACAAAGCCTATGACAGCGACGCCCTGCGCAATATGGCGAAAGACAAGAACGCATAGGCCAACATCCCGCCAAAAGGTGAACCGGAAGAAAGTCTTTTCATTTTCAAAGTGGGTGTATCGCCAACGCAA
>CANMBS010000189.1 GCA_947496145.1 uncultured Pseudovibrio sp. | reverse complement strand
GGCTTTTGTGTCAGTGCCGGGCGGTAAGGCAAGCGGGCGGGCATGACCTCAAAGGCCGCACCATAGGTGGTGGTGCCTTCGCCAGCCTCCTCACCAAGCGCCTGCGGCTGGCTGCCATGATGGGAGACCGACAAAAGGTGATACCTGATGTTAAAGGCTGCCCTGGGATGGTCCACCAGCTCCATCAGATGACCTGGCATTAAGTGAATGGCGTTGGTGGCGCCCTGTCCGGTGGTGGCATCCACCCTTGTGGCTTCCAGGCGGTGTTTGGTAAACGGCTTACCAACCCCGTCGGCCTTGTAGCGCCCCGGATACTCATAAAGCTCATAGTCGCTGGCAGAGCCATTGTCTTCAGCGCGCTGCTGGGCTTGCTGCTGGTTATAGGGCGGGTTTTTAAAGGTATAATCGCGCTGCATGAAGCTGGTGGCCCGCAGCTGCTCGCGCATGGCAAAGTTGTTGCAAAACGCGCCGCGCACCACCCC
>CANMBS010000188.1 GCA_947496145.1 uncultured Pseudovibrio sp. | reverse complement strand
ACCGCAATTCCTTGCTCTAACAGGAAGGCCCGGATCTGATTGATGGTGGCGGTACGACGCGAGACCAGTCGGGATCGCCCTCGATGCAGGGCTTGCAGATCGAGCTGAGGGCCTCTATTAACCACTGGCCTTTTCAATGTTGTTCTGATTCAATTGATTTGTTGGTTGGGGAGTCATTTGATGGATTGGTCACCAGGGTTATTTAACGTTGAAGAGCGTTTGCAGCGGTTGAATGATATCGGGGATCAATTGGAAGCCTACGGCAAGACGGTAGAGTTCGAAATTTTCCGTGCCGAGTTGGAAAAGGTGCTGGCGTATGGTGATCACGCTAAGGGCGGACGCCACCTTTCGATGCTGTCCTCATGTTCAAGATCCTGATCATCCAAGCGCAGAACAATTTAAAGCGTATCTCTGAAAAGTGGACACCGGTTTTCAGATAAAGATACGTAAAAACAAAAGCTAAAGCAGATCAAGCGTTTCAGCTTAA
>CANMBS010000187.1 GCA_947496145.1 uncultured Pseudovibrio sp. | reverse complement strand
ATCGACTGCATCAGTCTTGGCATGGCTTCCACATGCTTGAGCAAAGCGACGCGCTTGCAGAGGGTTTACTTTGACCAGCGGGAATTTACCCGAAAGGGCGGTCTCAAAAGCACTGTGATATGGTCCTGTTGGCTCAAACACAATTCGCGTAACTGGTGATGTGCTAAGCCACTTGATCAATGAACGGAACCCGCATGGTGAGTTTGCGAACCGTTTTGCAGCTTCATCCTCCAAACGGAACACGTCCAGATGGGACTTTGAAATATCAACACCTACAGTATGTGCAATCATCTTCGCCATGTCCTACCCTTGTCATGCGTGGCATCAACACGCGTATCCGTTCAGGCCCTTGGTGAAGACGGCGGTCAACCATACTCAAGCGCGGTCCAGATGACCTTGATCATATCGATCCAACCGCCGCCAGTGCCTGCTATAATGGTGTCGCAGCCACGGGCTTCCAATCACTCAAAAGCCTCAGTTTTTATAAGACAAGAT
>CANMBS010000186.1 GCA_947496145.1 uncultured Pseudovibrio sp. | reverse complement strand
TAAAGCATTTTGCGTTCAATGTGAGACATATCCTGCCGCTTGAAGGAAGTTTGAACACTCCAGAGGATCGAAGAGATCGCAAATATTTCCAATGGCTTTGATCAGGTCGTCGAATGTTCTTGCACCGATCCGCCTGAGATGAGCCTTAAGTTTTGAAAAGGCCATCTCGATTGGGTTCAGATCCGGACTGGACTGGTGCAGGAAAAGTGGAGAGCCTTCTGGTAACTTAAGACCAGGAGGACTTCATGGGTCGACCAAATTATACAGAAGAGTTTAAGCGCGAAGCGGTTCGGCTTGTCGAGGTGAGCGGGCGCGGTGTTAATGAGATTGCAGAGGATTTAGGGATAGCTGGCGTCATCGGAAGGTTTGTCCCTGATCTTACGCCAGACATGAACGTATGAAGAACAAGTTGGGCAAATTTGTCCTAATTTTGGCCGTTGGAGGGACTAGTACCAACGTAGCGGTGACCTCATTGGTGTTGGCACAAAGCTATGGCCTAAAAG
>CANMBS010000185.1 GCA_947496145.1 uncultured Pseudovibrio sp. | reverse complement strand
TTTTCTGGGGGCATTCCACGGCCTGTATCTCCGTAGAAATACAGTCCCAATATATTCAAATTGAATACTCCGGCTGACACGAACTCGGTATGCGCAATTCTATCTCGTAGTGACTTTCCCTCTTTTTGAAAGTACATAGCGAACGCAAATTCAAGACTGTATTCCTTATGAATTTTGAGCATTTTTTGAAAAGTCATTCTGTCAGAAATTCTCTGCCATTTCTTTGGCGCCCCTCTGAATGAATGGGATTCATCTTTCGCGCTCGCGTTTATGGCTTTTGTCCAATAATCAAGACAACAGCGAAAGGCCAAAACGAATGCTTGGTATTCAAAGTCGAGTTTAAGTGTATTACCTCCAGCCACAGTCGAATTACCAATTAGCTTTACAATATCATCCGTTAGTACCCGTGATTTAACTTCACACTCAATAGCTTTGACATTTTCACCATGATATAAAACTGCGCTATAGGCATTTTGAACATCGCCTAAAACGCTATTGACTAAG
>CANMBS010000184.1 GCA_947496145.1 uncultured Pseudovibrio sp. | reverse complement strand
CAGGCTGGTTCCATCGGCGAACTCGAAGCGCTCAATATGAGCTCCCATGTCTGACAGACGCAAGGAGCCAATCTGGCCACCCTTGTTCCATGTTAGATTTAAAACTTCACCGTCGTTTTCGTGGCTATAGGAGCTGAACTGTAAGTCTTTGAGGGACAGATCCTTAAAGCGAACAGTATCTGTGCCGCTTTCAGCCCATTCTCCTTCTCGGGAGATTGCCACCACACCATCATCTGCTCCGATCAGATAGGTGTCGTCGCCTTCCTGACCACGCAGGTGCTGCCAGTGTTCAGTATGCCCACCAGCATCCAGAGTATCGTTGCCATTGCCGGCATAGATCAGATTACTGCCCTGGGTCCCAACGATGAAGTCATCTCCGGAGGTTCCCAGAAGTTTTGAACGCCCATGAGCATCACTGATAATGTCAATCCTTCTCAGGCTGGTTCCATCGGCGAACTCGAAGCGCTCAATATGAGCTCCCATGTCTGACAGACGCAAGGAGCCAATC
>CANMBS010000183.1 GCA_947496145.1 uncultured Pseudovibrio sp. | reverse complement strand
GATTTGGTCATCAAACATTCAACTTGATACGCTGCCTTCTCAAAAGCCCCCATACACCAGATTCAGTTATAGCTCCATTTTTCCGGATAACGACGATAATGGTGAGGTTATTACGGACCTACCTCCGGGAATCGCCAAGGATAAGGTAGTGCAGCTTGCTGCAATTCACGAAATTCGGAAAAATTTCTCTCTAAAATCTATCCTTGCTAATCCAGGAACTTGTCAATCTCCGGGAATTAGAGAGGAGGGAAATCACCTGGAAGAATGTATGCATGGTGTACATTCCGACATTGGCGGGGGATACGTAGCAGGGCCCGAAGAAACAGATTTGGGCACTGTACCAGGCGCAAAGGAGTTCCCCATAAACGAAGGGAAGATTGGCAATTTAATCAATGAAAGTTGCGAAGAAGTAGGAAAATCCATCAGTCCAGGATGGTGTTGTCACATTAACCTGAATTTGATCGCAAAAGCCTCCCTCTAGGCACAACTCAGGGGTTGATCATTGCCGC
>CANMBS010000182.1 GCA_947496145.1 uncultured Pseudovibrio sp. | reverse complement strand
GATGAGGCCAAACCCAAACACAGCGAGCCCCAGTGCAGACCAGTTCAACGCCTCCCCATAACCCACGGCTACCACAAGTATTGCGCCTACGTCGTCGAAGATTGCAAGCGACAGCAAAAACAAGCGCAGAGCTGATGGGATACGTGAGCCAAACAGCGCGAGGCAACCAATTACGAATGCTGTGTCTGTGGCCATCACAGTTCCCCAGCCATAATATCCTGGTTGGCCTCTCATGAATGCCAAATAAATCAAGATTGGGACAATCATACCTCCCAGAGCTGCCACGAAGGGAAGTGCGGCCAACTTCACATTTCGCAGTTCACCAATAACGATCTCACGTTTGAGTTCGAGGGAGATCACGAAAAAAAAGGACGTCATCAAGCCATCGTTGATCCAATGTTGTAACGAGCGAGTAAAGTTCAACGATCCGAAATTCAAGCCAATGGGTATCTCCCACAACGCTTTAAATGGTATTGCCCAGGGCGAATTGGCCAAAGCCATTGCAAGCA
>CANMBS010000181.1 GCA_947496145.1 uncultured Pseudovibrio sp. | reverse complement strand
CACCTGAGGTGCGCTCTTCCTCGCCGCCCAAACAGCGACCTGCACCCGCAAGAACAACCGGCAGGCACATGCAAAACCAACAGCAATAACCGTGCCAGAGAAAAGAAACGCAGGAAGAAAATGCAAAAACTAACGTAAGATGCTGTAATTAAACGTAAATAATATAGTCCAGGTTTCACGCAAGTTACGCGCCAGCATGTAGCAAGCCACTTACCGCTACGTCTTTTTGGGCCAAAAATGGCCAGATATTATCGATCAAACCGGTAAACCTCGTCTAACCAATTGAAATAACACAGTAAACACCCTGGCCATTTTTGGCCAGCAGCTGGCCATAAATGGCCAACCCTTGATTCATAAAGGAAAATCAGAATGTGCTACCACTCCGGAGCCAAGACCAAGGGACAGGCTTGTTATCGATTATACTTTAGATGTTTGGGCGGTGGGCTCAACAGGTGGATGCAACACTTTAATCTTTGAATAGAGATGGAGTGTTCGACATGACGTATCGCCGC
>CANMBS010000180.1 GCA_947496145.1 uncultured Pseudovibrio sp. | reverse complement strand
TCTTCTCAATGGCCTGCTAAGAGCTCAATAAAATATTTTCTTCTCTGGCATTCACGCAATTATGTTCCGAGAATAGTTCTTGAGAAAGAGGCTTCAGAGTCATCTATTAAAATTGTCCCAACTTGCGACAGAAACACCCGAATGTTCGCAGTTGGCCCATTCGTCCAGAGTGTAAGCTATTGCGCGCTCTGCTCCTCGCGTTTGCAGCAAAAGTCCACTTCGTCCGCAAAATAGTTATTCAAGCGCGTTACACAGAGAGTTCACTATGAGATTAATAGGCGCCTATCAAGTTTGAGGCTTTATTACTCAGACCCTAGTCTGGAATAATTTACACGTATCTGAACATGCCCCATTTAATCAAGTGCCAGACTGTACCTGTCTTGGACGCTGATAGGCAGTTTGAAACTCTATCCTCTGACACTTCATCAAGCTGATTTCAGAACAAATAAGTTACCGTTTAAATGCAAACAGTTTGGGGATGTCTTAAGTCCTCAGAAACTGTCATATTCACCAA
>CANMBS010000179.1 GCA_947496145.1 uncultured Pseudovibrio sp. | reverse complement strand
GTGTCCACTTTTCAGAGATACGCTTTAGCAGTTGAATAAGAGGCGTTCTGTGCATCGATAAACTGATATCTCATCGTTCCGCTCAGCTACTTGAACCAATGGCGTAGCTGGCCTCACTGTTTCCCTGGTGAAGAACGCTGCCGCCTTTTTTAATAAATCTCTCTCTTGCCGTAATAGCTCGTTTTCTTTGCGTAAACGGGCTAATTCTTTACTGGTATCCTCATGCGGTCCTGACAGCAAATCCTGATCCCGAAACTCCTTGATCCAGCGGTTCAAGGTAGCTCGTCCCACACCAGGGTCGGCAGCGATTTCAGGAATGGGCCGACCACTCACTGCTACCAGCCGTACCGCTTCCCGTTTAAACTCTTCCGTATAATGTGTTCGACCTATGAAGTCCTCCTGAATTTGTCGTATCAGAAGGCTCTCCATTTTTCCTGAGCCAGTTCAAAATGGACTGGCCTAAGGAAAGTGGAGAGCCGCTGTCTCAATATTTCTTGTCTGCCGCTCGAATGCGATTGGCGATT
>CANMBS010000178.1 GCA_947496145.1 uncultured Pseudovibrio sp. | reverse complement strand
TATCGAATGCATTCCTCTTAAAATAGCCTTTTACTTCGTGGTAGGCTTTTTTCTGATTACCTTTCAAGGCGATAAGATAGTCTGCGCCACAGTTTGCAATTGTTTGCGATATTGCTTTATGACAATGCAGTGCATCCAGGCTGATCAAACTGCCGGTCAGCTCCAGTCCGGCCAACAGGTCAGGCAGGACAGTGGTTTCTCCCGCCTTTTCGCTTACAACACGCTGTGCCAGTGTCACGCCGTTGCCGGTGGAAAATGCACTCACAACATGAAGCGGAGATTGACCGGTGCGCCGGTTAAATGATCGGCGCATGGTCTTACCATCAATCGCAATTTGATCCGGTTCCCCGTCATTCGCAACTCTAGTGAAAGCCGTTCGGGTCCAGTGCAGGAAGCAAGCTTCAAACTGGTTCGCGTCAATCAGCATAAACACCCGCCGGAACGTATCATGCGAAGGGATGCCATTTGGAAGAGTAAGAAACTGGTGCAACCAGTCGTGCTTACAATGACCGTAATCGGCGATATCCTCATA
>CANMBS010000177.1 GCA_947496145.1 uncultured Pseudovibrio sp. | reverse complement strand
TTTGTTGTTTTCTGGGCGGCCTGGGAACTTGCTTTGAACCGATAGCTGTCGTTACCTGTTTCCAGGATGTGGCAGCGGTGTGTGAGCCGGTCGAGCAATGCGGTTGTCATTTTTGCGTCGCTGAAGACCTGGGCCCATTCAGAAAAGCTGAGGTTGGTGGTGATGATCACACTGGTCCGTTCATAGAGCTTGCTCAAGAGATGGAACAGCAGCGCGCCGCCTGAGGGGCTGAAGGGCAGATAGCCGAGCTCGTCGAGGATGACTAAATCTATTTTTGTAAGCATCTCGGCCATTTTTCCGGTTTTTCCGAGCATCTTTTCCTGTTCCAGCGCATTGACGAGTTCCACAGTTGAGTAGAAGCGTACTTTGCGTCTGTGATGTTCGATGGCTTGAACCCCGATGGCTGTGGCGAGGTGGCTCTTGCCAGTACCAGGGCCACCAATCAGAACAACGTTCTCGGCATTTTCCATAAAGTCCCCTCGATGGAGTTGCCGGACAGTGGCTTCACCGATCTGGCTGGATTTGAAGTCAAAGCCTGCCAGGTCTTTGTA
>CANMBS010000176.1 GCA_947496145.1 uncultured Pseudovibrio sp. | reverse complement strand
ACCTCAATTGCCTGGAGCACACGGGCAAAGCTTGAACAGATCTTTCTTTTCTATAACGCTGAAGTTGACCAATCTGTCCTGACCCATTTGGTCAATCAGTACTTTGCTGAAGGTGGCCTGATCTACGCCAGCAAAGACTATAAAGATCTGGTGTCCATGGCAGGTAGGTTTGAAGATCGTTGGCGCGAGTCCAGATACCAGCGAAAAGCGAAACGTGC
This sequence comes from uncultured Pseudovibrio sp., assembly GCA_947496145.1. GTDB lineage: Bacteria > Pseudomonadota > Alphaproteobacteria > Rhizobiales > Stappiaceae > Pseudovibrio. The sequence goes on along the minus strand of CANMBS010000176.1, from coordinate 334 downwards.
AGCTATTTCCAACGCGAGAAAGCTTAGCGTTCGAACGAGCCTGCTGGAAGCCTTCATTGTTAAGCAAGGACACTTGCTCTCAAATGTCTATGGCTCCAACGGGGAACTTCTCAACACCGCTATTCAAGAGAAGAAGCAGGCGCTCTCCAAGCGACCAGCTCGCTTCATTGTTAGCTGGAAAGCCTGAGGAGAAATAACGCATGAAACACTCTGAAGAAAAACTCCAGGCCCTTTGGGATATAGCCTGCAAAGCCAATCAGGACCTTACAGCATTTTGCACGCTACACGAGATTGATCCTGACGCATTTGGAAAGCCTGAAGGCATGGCTCACGC
>CANMBS010000175.1 GCA_947496145.1 uncultured Pseudovibrio sp. | reverse complement strand
ATGCGAGTTCTCTGCCCGGTTGTTAAGGCCCTTGTGTGACCTGTGTTCCACATTAGGCATGACCTTGCGTTTGGCTGCACCATAAGACCCGAGTTTGTCGGTGATCATTCGCTTGGGAGCAACGCCATGCTTTTTCAAAAGACGGGTCAGCAAACGCTTCGCAGCCTTAGTGTTGCGCCGTTTTTGAAGGATTTCATCAAGAATATAGCCATTTTGATCGACCGCACGCCAAAGGTAATAGTGCTGACCACGGATCACGATCACCATTTCGTCCAAGTGCCAGACATCAGTGCTGCTGGCCTTCTTTCGTCGCAGTTGTTGCACATACGCTGGTCCAAACTTCATGCACCAGCGGCGAACGGTTTCATAGGAAACTTCAATACCGCGCTCCAGTAGCATTTCCTCCACTTCGCGCAGGCTCAGTGAGAAGCGATGGTAGAGCCAAACAACATGAGCAATAATCTGCGGTGGGAAACGGTGGCGTTTATAACTGATAAGGGAAGAAGTCATAGATCTTTGCTAGACAATGAAACTTGGTTCAAACTTAACGTGACAACACC
>CANMBS010000174.1 GCA_947496145.1 uncultured Pseudovibrio sp. | reverse complement strand
GTAATGTTTTCGCCCCATAAAGTCCTCCTGATCTTAGAGTATCAGAAGGCTCTCCACTTTTCCTGAGCCAGTCCACTATTTAGGGAGGCTTCATTTGCCGGAGGGGCGATTCCCACGCTATCTGGGTCAATTTTCACTGATGCTCTGCCGGTTAATTTTTTTTCATAAATGTTGCAGCGGGACTCTAGTTGTAGCCGCCATAACTCAACCATAGGTTCTTGTTGATCAAACGCAAGGCCACCGGAACCATTTTCTTAAAACGTGGTTTTGAGGTAGGCTAAAGGAAGGCACCCTTCGTCCGCAATCTTTGCTTCCGCGCTGCTCGAAATTCGTGGTGTCAGCGAAAGTACGCAATGATTGACCGCTCCGCAGCATTTGAGATCGCTATGAAGGTCGGCTCTTGGGCCGTTTGAGTAGTCACTGATCTTTTACAGGAGCTACTGAAGAAGCTTCTTGGTGGAGCAGGTTCAACCCTTGCTAGAAACGCCCCAACGGCAGCTCATGTGAAGGATTTTCGACACGGGCCAGGGCGCGGTTGATCGGCATTGGGGGCGTGGCCCGTGTTG
>CANMBS010000173.1 GCA_947496145.1 uncultured Pseudovibrio sp. | reverse complement strand
AGAACCGGCGCACAATGGCGCGACTTGCCCGAAGAGTTTGGTAAGTGGATCAGTGTTTATCAGCAATTCCGCCGGTGGAACCAGGCAGGCCTTTGGGAACTGATCCTGTCAGTACTCAATGATAGCAGTGCTGGCCCCACGAGTGTCCATATGATTGATAGCACAATCATCCGCGCTCACCAGCAGGCTGCGGGTGCAAAAGGGGGACACAAAAACAGGGTTTTGGCCGCTCAAAAGGTGGCTTTACGACGAAAGTCCACCTGATTTGCAATATTGTGGGACTGCCAATACGCCTTGAAATTTCTGGCGGTGAAGTTTCCGATTACAAAGGGTATGACCTCCTTTATGACGGGGATGGGCCTACTGCCAAGGTCTTGATTGCTGACCGGGGCTATGATGGCGACCGCATTCGCAAAGATTGCCAAGATAATGGTGGAGCGACGGTCATTCCCGGACGCCGGAATCGTAAGGAGTCGATAGAAGTTGATAGCTTCATCTATGCATTGAGAAATCAGGTTGAACGATGCTTCAACAAGCTTAAAACAGCACGGCGGATTGCCACTCGCT
>CANMBS010000172.1 GCA_947496145.1 uncultured Pseudovibrio sp. | reverse complement strand
TGAGTAAGAGACCTCCCTGCCTGGGCCATTGGCGTGGCCTTTCATTGTATGAGCAGGGAGGTTTTTTATGGATACTGATCACCTTAAACACAGTACCTGGGACTGTAAATATCATGTTGTCTTTACAAGCAAGTACCGGACAAAGCGTCTTTATGGTGAGTTGCGGCGAGAACTGAAAGATCGGTTTATCGCGCTGGCCCTACAGAAAGGGTGCTGCATTGAGGAGGGCGAGCTTATGCCTGACCATGTGCATATGCTGATATCAATCCCGCCTAAATACTCCGTCTCTCATATTGTCGGGTTTTTGAAGGGTAAGACGTCTCTTTATGTTGCCAACAAGTATGCGAGGAAGCGACGCTACAAGGGCTATCATTTTTGGGCACGGGGATACTTTGTTTCAACTACGGGCTATCAGGAACAGGTCGTTAGACGTTACATCCAAAATCAGGAGAAGAAGGATAAGGCGAGTGACTACAACGACCTGTTTAATCTTAGTTATTAAGCGCTAAGAAAACCACTTTTAGTGGTTCAAGCGAAGCGTTTCAAACCTCCACCTATGGTGGAGGTCTTTGACTT
>CANMBS010000171.1 GCA_947496145.1 uncultured Pseudovibrio sp. | reverse complement strand
AACACTCGAAAGACACAGAAAAACTGGGGCGTAAATACCTTAAAGGGGGATTCAGCACTCAGCTGTAGTCGACCCCTACTTCGCAATTTTCCCTTCTATTCTGGCGTTTCTGGCATGGAATTGGGGCACCGTACGGATAGGACCATCCGTTGCAGCCCCCTATAACAATCTTGTTCCCTTCATTGGAGGCGCAATGGGTGTTTTGCTTCTGGGGGAGACGGTTGAAAGCTATCACATAGTAGGCGGTGGCTTAGTCGTGCTGAGTTTGATATTAAACGGTTTCCGATCTTGAAAACGGACATTCGCGTGCGCCGTCGCATCTGGTGAAGTGAGTTCATCTACCTCACATCCTGCTCAAGTGGATCACATAAATCCATCGTGGGCTGATGCTAAAAGTACCAAAGAATATTCTCTACGCAACCGGCAGCAATCACAGATAGAAATGATCGAATGTCGGCTTCTGGCCCACACTTCAAGACATTCCTTACATGTGGCAGCTGACCAATGGACGAAGCCGCTCGCGCGGCAGGGGTGCCTGTGGCGACTGCCTTTAACCATTTCCTTAAAAGTGCGTTTTGAGCT
>CANMBS010000170.1 GCA_947496145.1 uncultured Pseudovibrio sp. | reverse complement strand
GAACGGGGTCCAAACCATTTGAGGTCTCCAAGTTTTTCGCAGAACACGAAGAACTCGAATTAACCCGTTTATTCAAGGACTTATTTTTGAACAGACTCTAAGATCTCACGATCCATCAATATTAACGTAAATTTGCCCAAGTGATGCGTTTGTACCGCGAATTAACCCTATCGCAGAGGCGGTTTTCTTGCAGGAAGACAGCATCAACCTTCGCCCTTTTCTGGCATTAAAGAGAAGGATTAAACAAGCTGCAAGAGTCCCAAAACTTCCCTCGATAACGCGACCTGAAGCTTTTGGTCCCACTTTCATTATAGCCCTGTTCTTACCCTGCCTTTTTTGGGTAATGTAAGCTTGTGCACTTGCAACTGAATAGGCCCGGCGAACCTGATAGGAGAAGGAGAGACAAGCTGTAGGGGTAACTTCTCATGCGATTGCTATAGGGACCCAGATGATCTTTGAGCCGCGGTCTGTAACGCGATAGAAAATCTATATCCGTTCCACCACTAAACCGCATGCTTTCATAAAACCGTAGTCCTGTGACCACCGAGGTCGAAAACACTATATTGTCTGTACCAGCTGTCTCCATCTCAGTTCTTGCAA
>CANMBS010000169.1 GCA_947496145.1 uncultured Pseudovibrio sp. | reverse complement strand
CAAGCCATGCTGATCAGTCACCGTATAACTAAAGCTGTCTGAGGCGGTTTCGCCATCTGCCAGATAGTCAAACCCGCCCGCAGGGGCATAGCTGAACGTGCCATCCCCATTGTTGATGACCGTGCCAACTGTCTCACTTACGTCCACGCTGAAGCTGTGACTATCACCTGCCTCATCACTAAACTGAGCACCAATTGTTACAGCGGAGGTGTCTTCAGAAAGGCTGACCGCCACATCTTCGACCTGCGGGCTGTCGTTTTCTCCAGTAATGGTCACAGTGACCGTTTGCGGAGGCAGGCTGGTGGTACCGTTGGTCAGCACAACATCATAACTCAGCGTGACCTGTTCACCTTCTTGCAAATAGTCAAACAGCTGTGAGGAGGATGAGAACAGCATGGTGATGGTGCCCGTCGCAGAGCCTGCAATCTTGCTCACACTGCCAATATCAAGCAGAGCCAGCAGGCTGGCCTCATCAATGCTGGCAAGGCCTTCTTGTGTGCCGGTAACGTGCACAGCGCTGATGGCTGCATTGTAATCACTGTCAGAAAGATCCGGATCAGCAAACTGCAAAGACAGCTGGCCTGTCAGTGATCCGCTGTCATCAACG
>CANMBS010000168.1 GCA_947496145.1 uncultured Pseudovibrio sp. | reverse complement strand
AGCTCAAAACGCACTTTTAAGGAAATGGTTAAAGGCAGTCGCCACAGGCACCCCTGCCGCGCGAGCGGCTTCGTCCTTTGGCCAAGAGCGGATATATCTAGCCGTTGAGATGGAAACTTCGCCGAACAATAATAAGAGGTGCAATCCGCAACAGATTATTTGTCTAACTCCTTGGCAAAATCGTTCAGAGGACAGAACGTCGAGCTATTATATTTCCATGATATCTTCGCAGCGGGAATTTTTTGGTCGGTCGCCATTCGTGTGATCTGTTCAATCCTGTTAGGAATCATATTTTCGGTAACACACACACCAACTAACGCATCTTCAAGAGACACAAACAGAGGCTCCTGCCTCTCATCACTCACAACGAATCTATACTCATGCTCAGTTTCCCAATCTTTATGTTTTAGGAAGAAATATGCTTGATGGTAACGGTTGATCAGGTCAGCAATCGCTGCATCAACATCAGTCTTAACTTCATCATAAGAAAACGAAGTTGCTTCCCCATATTCAAGAGACTCTCTAGTCCCCGGCAACGCGTAGAGCTATTGCCAAGTCTGGTGTATAAGCTTTTTCTTAAGCAGCTTTTTTATCGGGTTGAGGCTGTTCGATACCATC
>CANMBS010000167.1 GCA_947496145.1 uncultured Pseudovibrio sp. | reverse complement strand
GGCGTTGTTGCATAAACCTGCCTTTGCCGTGTATGCAGTCCTGATATTTTTCAGCGCAGCTTCTTTTATATGCCGTTTAAACACAATACCGATCGTCGCCATAAGATACCGAAAGCGCAATTTCGAGTCACCAACTGGCCGGACTATAACGAAAGCCTGCGTCGTCGCGGTGACATAACCGTTTGGATTGAAGAGAGCGTTGCTCAGGCTTGGTTGGCGATGCCTTGCAAACAGCGTGGACGGCCAGCCAGGTTCTCAGATTTTGCCATTGAAACCTGCTTGCAGGTCAGGGGCGTGTTTGGTCTGGCATTGCGGCAAACCCAGGGATTTATGCGTTCTGTGTTCTCCTTGATGGGGCTGAATTTGTCGGTGCCAGACTTTTCCACCCTGTCGCGCAGAGCCGGTGGGTTGAAACTTTCAAAGTCCAAATCGCAAATGAAGCCCGACCCGGCAATCCTTGTGATCGACAGCACAGGAATGAAAGTCTTTGGTGCTGGGGAGTGGCAGGAAACCAAGCACGGAACACGCGTAAAGCGCAGAAAATGGCGCAAACTCCACCTCGGTTTGGATCTGAATACTGGCGACATCATCTGTTCTGAGCTGACGGAAGAGAACGTTGC
>CANMBS010000166.1 GCA_947496145.1 uncultured Pseudovibrio sp. | reverse complement strand
GCACACCACATTGCCCCGGTTTGCAACAGGAGCAATGTGTCAGGGCATCCAGGTGCGGGCTAGACAACGTATGCCCCCACCCCGGATGCCCGCTGGCCTGCGGCTTCAACAAAACTCCCCGCAGGCCAGCACCTTCCCGGCGCTTAAGCAGAACGGCACCTCCTGTATTCCTGTATGAACGTAAGGGGTTATGGGTCCCGGCTCGGTGGCCGGGAAGACACCGTGGGGAGAGGCGTTGCTCCATGGAGAGGCGCTTTGCTTCGATTTAAGTGGCCAAACAAATGGCTACCCACCGCCGTCATGCCGGACGGAGCGTAGCGGAGATCCGGCATCCAGAGCAGAGATTACAGGCGCTCCTGTAGGCCATTCCGGTTCCCGCATCGCACTTCGTTTGTGCGGCATGACGGCAGAGAGCACGCACAACACCAGAAAAACTTATCCCCCTTCTTAAAACCTGCTGCATAATCATTCTCAAGCTCATGCACACGGGCAGCTGGGGGAACGTCCCTCGGTTTGGTGTGGGCTGGACGGGGCTACTGTGAAGGGTAACGCACTTTGCAGCGGGTCCGTGGAGGTTCCCCTTTCGCCAACAGTGTTGAGGGATAGCGGATGTCCGGTCAAACCAAAGGGCGCCA
>CANMBS010000165.1 GCA_947496145.1 uncultured Pseudovibrio sp. | reverse complement strand
TGGATGTGGCCCTCCCATGCTGCCCCCCTTGAAAATCATTGAGACAGTATTGAATCACAGATCATGAAAAACTTGAATCCCGAATCCATTCAGGAGCGACACGCTCTAACAATCCCTGACGTGTTCAGGACTCTCTCTTCAGTTGAGGTTACGGGTAGGCTGAAAGGGTTGAAGGGTTCCCAACACCTGCTTCAGAGCGTTAAGGATCGCGCCAACAGCACTCTCCTGCTGGCAGGCAGCTGTTCACAGGTTTGTGGGGCGTCTTGCCTTCTGCTGCGTCAGCCCTGTCTGATGCCTCAGGACACAGCGCAGATACCAGAGAGAGTTTCACAGCTAAAGGATGCCTTGGTCTGCGGCACTCCTGTTCGCAGGCACTCCTGTTTGCAGATGTTCCGGCTTGAACGCATGCCTGCCGTTTGAGTTGGTCTGCAAGGCTCTCCTTTTTTGCAAGAAACAAGTTTTGCACTGCCTTCAAAGCGGCAGGCTATGAGGCCGGTTAACGCGGGCCGTCCAGTCCATCGCCGTTACAGCACTTTGCAATTTTCTCAGCTTCATCAGAGCGGTTGTGTGCATTTCCCGCTCGCCTGCCCGGCCCAGTGGCAGGACACCAGACATTAATCTCACTCTCACCTCACCAGCCAGTGG
>CANMBS010000164.1 GCA_947496145.1 uncultured Pseudovibrio sp. | reverse complement strand
TACGCAAGCCCTTGGCGGACATGTGGCCAATTGCACTAAATGCGAACACCAGCACATCACCTATAATTCCTGCAAGAACCGGCATTGCCCCAAATGCCAGGGACCAGCCGCGCGCGACTGGATGGCAGCCCGCGCCGAAGATCTGTTGCCGGTCGAATACTTCCACCTTGTCTTCACCCTGCCGGCTCCGGTTGCCCGGCTTGCTTATTGGAACAAACGAGCTCTCTATAACCTGCTGTTCAAGGCGTCAGCGCAAACAGTGTTGACCCTGGCGGCGGACCCCAGACGCCTTGGCGCAGGTGCCGGCCTGATCAGCCTGTTGCATACATGGGGCTCGGCGTTGACCCATCACCCGCATGTGCACATGATCGTGCCGGGCGGCGGCATATCTCAAAATGGCACTCGGTGGATGGCCTGCAAACCCGGCTTTTTCATGCCGGTGCGGGTCTTGTCCCGGCTGTTCCGGCGGTTGTTTGTGGACGGGCTGCTGGCTCTCCACAAAAAAGGCCGTTTGATCTTCTTTGGAGACCTGACCGGACTTAAGCAGGAAAAAGTGTTTGCCGCATGGTTGGCACCGTTGCGCAAGTGTGAATGGGTGGTTTATGCCAAGCCGCCCTTTAGCGGACCGGAAGCGGTGCTGCGGTATCT
>CANMBS010000163.1 GCA_947496145.1 uncultured Pseudovibrio sp. | reverse complement strand
TGTGAAACGCCCATGGTGCGTTAGCATCTTCAGGAGTGGATTGGGTCCATCCATGATAAACATCTGCTGGCCATCTCTCCATGGCGGCAGCCATCTCGATTAACCACTCTCGATCAATAACTTCATCATCGTCTACGAACGCAATCCAATCGAGATTTAAATTTCGTGCCGCCTGTAATGTTGCATTTCTACAGCCGTGTCAGGTTGGTTTTGACGCAGGTTTCATCAATAAACACAATCTGTTCTGGCATAAGTTGCATGAACGGCTGGCGTGCTTCAAGCCACTCCTCTCGTGCCTTACGTACATGCGGCTTGTCTTGTTCGCTGGCCACCAGAGATTTTTTATATGTGAAACCAGGGCGGAGCAGTGTTTTGGAAATACTGGTATGATGCACACACACGCCCTCGGCCATGAACAGCGCGCCGCGCAGCTCACACAGCGTTATGTCGGGATCCTGTTTTACAAGTTCACGCAGGAAGTCGTGATAGGGGGCCAGCTTGCCAGTCCCAACAGGGCGTCCGGTCGGGGCAGGTGCCAGACTGGAACCTGAACGCACCTTGCGGCCAGGCCGCGAGGCGGTCGCTGGCGAAATCAACAGCCGCCGCGCAGCCTCACGACCACTCATACCGACTTCAATGAGTTTGCGAAAACGGT
>CANMBS010000162.1 GCA_947496145.1 uncultured Pseudovibrio sp. | reverse complement strand
TTCCCATTCCTCTCTCAATCGCTTGTCTTTTCATCTTCTCCCAGCACAGGGAGACAAGATTCCAGCGCTTGTTTCTGCTGGCCCGTATCCTCAGGTTCTTTAAGTCCTTGTCTACGAGCTTGTAGTGCTTGGCGCAGATCCACTCTGGTTGCTTAAGGTGAGGGGGTGTTCGTGCAGTTCTTGTGCAGTGGGGGACTAGGCAGGAGGTTCTCATCATTCCTCTGCAATGTAGCCATGGTCTGATCGATCAAGACTTGTAATGGGCTTGGATGCTCCACCAGCCGCCTGAATAGCAGTCTGCACTAACTGCCATGTAGTGGAAAGTATCTGCTTCCTGTCGTCGTTTTCTAGGTTCTCAAGCGCTTCCAGCATGAGGGGGAAGACGTTGATCCGGCGTTCGACTTCTTGAGAACCTTCCATAGAAAGCAAGTCCATTGCCAGATCGTCTCCAAAGTCCTCAGGGCTTATCGTTAACCCTTCAACTGGCACCCATGATGCTTTCACTCTTGGCAAAGCTTTTGTCGAGGTAAGCGATACATCTCCCCGCAATGTTTCAATTAGATGTTTCTGGTCTTGGATATGCCCAAGCAGTGCCCTTAGATCAGACACCGTAACCCGATAGTCAGGGATGGAGCCAACGCCACGGACATTGCGAAGGCGCTCTATGAGTTGGGT
>CANMBS010000161.1 GCA_947496145.1 uncultured Pseudovibrio sp. | reverse complement strand
CTGGATGGTACCGCCAGCTTTTCTGGTCTTGCTCGCTTCAACCGCTTGCGAGGCCTGATCCGAAGGTTCAGCTCCAGTTCACGGTAAATGCGATAAACGCGCTTATGGTTCCAACAAAAGCCCTTGATATTGCGCAGGTATAGGAAACACAGCCCAAACCCCCAGGTCTTATTGGTCGTCGTTAAACGGACTAACCAGTCAGCGATGACAGCGTTCTCATCGCACAGGCGCCGTTCATAACGGTAGCAGCGTTCACTCACGCCGAAGGTGCGGCACGCCAGAGCGATGGAAACCTTTCTAACTTCAACAGCAAACACGGCCATCTCCTTGCGTTGAGATGGCTTCAGGGCTTTTTTGCCAGGGCTTCCTTCAGCAGCTCATTTTGCAGCGACAGCTCGGCATACATCTTTTTGAACCGGCGCAGCTCGTCCTCCGTTGACTTCATCTGGGAAATCATCGGCGCATCAAGGCCACCGTATTTGGAGCGCCACTTATAGTAACTCGCAGCGCTCATGCCATGTTCGCGGCACAACTGCGCTACCGGAACACCGCTTTCCCCTTGCTTCAATATCGCAATGATTTGCGCATCGCTGAAACGAGATTTCTTCATAAAATCAATCCTCAATATGAGGCGACAATATCTCTACTTTTAAACTCGATCAATCTCAGGGGGGATTACC
>CANMBS010000160.1 GCA_947496145.1 uncultured Pseudovibrio sp. | reverse complement strand
ATGTCCTGAAGCTGCTCTACGCGCACGTTTGTGACTTGGAGGGTGACACGAGAATGCTTTTTAGGCATGTGAATGGAAGGCTTCCAGCGACGTTCATCATCACCGACAGTTGCTCGATAGCGAATTTCACCAATTTGTGGGCATCCGCATATCTCAGAACAACCGCATTCAACTTCCTCGATCTGTGCCCATGTCTCGCGCACGTAGAGAAGGTCATCAACGGCGTACTGAACAGAAAACTCACCATCCTCATTTCTGAAGCATTTACCCGGGTATTCTTTGATGGGGGTTTGCCACATCCAGCAATTGCGAAGCTTTGCCCAGTAGGCTTCTGCATTATCAGGTATTGTGTCCTTGATGATCCGTCTTGTCTGTGTCTTACACCCTTCAAGTAAGGCAGTGACCATGGGAGCTGAGAATAGGATTGGTTTGATAGGCATCACTCACCCCCCACAAGATCCGCAGGGTTCTTGTTGAGCTGCTTCTTAGCCCATGCCCGTTTCTGTTTTTTGTTTTCGCCTACCGCATAGCAGTACTTGCGTGCTGACCAAGCCGCAGCGTTGTAAAGCTCGCCAAGCTGATCAAATAGCTCACGGTCAAAGCGTGTTGCGGCTACTGCGTGAGCCATGCCTTCAGGCTTTCCAAATGCGTCAGGATCAATCTCGTGTAGCGTGCAAAATGCTGTAAGGTCCTG
>CANMBS010000159.1 GCA_947496145.1 uncultured Pseudovibrio sp. | reverse complement strand
ATGCACGACATCCTGATCGGCCTTTATGAAGACTGGCTGTGGTTGGACGAACGCATTGATGCGACCAGTACCGAGATTGAACAGATCAGCAAATATGACGGTGGCTGCCAGCCGCTGATGAGTATCCCCGGCATCGGACCCATCATCTCCACCGCGTTAGTGGCCGCGATTGGCAACGGATCTGCTTTTGAACGCGGACGAGACCTTGGCGCCTGGCTGGGCCTGGTCCCGCGCCAGTACAGCACAGGAGACAAGCCCATCCTCGGCAAAATATCGGAAGCCGGAAATCGCTATTTACGCATGCTGTTGGTGCAGGCGGCACACGTTTTGATGATGCGACCGAAACTTTGGCAGGACTTGAGCTTCGAAGACTGGCTGGAGCGGGCATCCAGGCGAATGCATAAGAATAAACTGGCCGTCGCCCTGGCCAATAAGCTGGCAAGGATCGCCTGGAGCGTATTGTACAATTGCACGGAGTTTGACAGCCATACAACAGACATGGAGGCGATCTGACCAGAACCTCCTTAAAAGTTCGCGACAGAGCACAAACATGGAACGGAAAAAAGAACGCACCCAAAGTCAGAGGACCAAGATGGCTCTAAGTAACCTGTCCGCTAATCAGACTGTAGGTACCTGCGTATTACCATCAAGGCCACCGCCCGCGCGTCGATAAACAGGTCGGATACATAGTAGCGACT
>CANMBS010000158.1 GCA_947496145.1 uncultured Pseudovibrio sp. | reverse complement strand
TTTAAGGAGGCCTGAATGAATTTAGATCGTCTTGTGATAACTGATGGGATGTGGGAGCTACTGGAGCCCCACTGTCTGGGCAAAGCCAGCGATCCTGGGCGAACCGGCAGTGATGGGCGCCTGTTTATGGAGGCAGTTCTTTGGATTGCTCGCACCGGTAGCCCGTGGCGGGATTTGCCCGAGCCGTTCGGGAAATGGAATATGCGATGGTTGATGGGGCCATTGTCAAAGTCCATCGTCATAGTCAGGGCGCAAAAGGGAGCCTCAAGGCTAGGCTATAGGCAAGTCCAGAGGCGGTTTGACAACCAAGATCCTCGCGTTGACGGATGCCCTTGGCAATCTGGTGCGTTTCGAACTTTTGCCGATCATCGCCATGACACGGTGGGGATACCCCCTCTGATTGATGGGATCAACTTTGGCGGCCTGCTGGCGGACAAAGCGTTTGACAGCAACTGGCTGATTGAGGACCTCAATGAACGTGGTGCCATGATTTGTATTTCGCAAAGACCGCAACGCAAGCAACAGTTATCCGTAGACCTTGAAGTCTACAAATGGCGCCATCTGATTGAGAACTTCTTTTGCAAACTCAAAGAGTTCAAGCGCATTGCAATGCGCAGTGACAAAACAGATCAAACCTTTTCCGCCATGATCTATCTGACTGCTGCTATCATCAATGCACGATGATATTCAACAGGCCCTGGTCC
>CANMBS010000157.1 GCA_947496145.1 uncultured Pseudovibrio sp. | reverse complement strand
CGTCGAAAAACAGCAGGATGGAACAACGACTATATGCAAAATATCATCACCTTATAGCTTCATGCGTTAGCCGTGGGTTCGGCCCGATGATTGCAGGCTCTTACACGTAGGCTGGGCAATCAGCAATCGCATGAAGACCGATCTGGTGGCAACGGCATTAAAGCGAGCTCTGGCTACACGGACTGGAGTGGATGCTCCCTCTACCGCAAACTACCCCTTACACTCTCTGCATCTTGAAAAGAGCAGCAGCTTGTTTTTCATCAACGGATACAAGCACAGCCTTTCCTGGCTTTTCCTGCACAAAAAATCCGAGTTCAGATAAATTGTCCGCAGACACCTGCAATCGTGTCCAAGCATCTGGTCCAGGCTGAACAGCTTCAAAGTGATCTGCTTCGATTGTAAGTTCTTGAGGCCCACCATCAAACTCATCAAGCGCCAAAGCCAAAAGCTTGAAAAGAGAGTAAGTATCTGCACCATACTGCTTCGCCGCCAAGTTAAGCTCACTCATACATCGCTCCTCACCACAAAACCACAAATGTGCCTTCCCTTATTAGCGTCATCGGAAGGTTTGTCCCTGATCTTACGCCAGACATGAACGTATGAAGAACAAGTTGGGCAAATTTGTCTCAATTTTGGCCGTTGGAGGGACTAGTACCAACGTAGCGGTGACCTCATTGGTGTTGGCACAAAGCTATGGCCTAAAAG
>CANMBS010000156.1 GCA_947496145.1 uncultured Pseudovibrio sp. | reverse complement strand
GCGGGTTTGACTATCTGGCAGATGGCGAAACCGCCTCAGACAGCTTTAGTTATACGGTGACTGATCAGCATGGCTTGTCTGCCACCCGTGTTGTTCATGTGAGCGTGCGCGGAGCTGATGATGCACCTGTTTATGTTGAGCAGGTGCCAGCCTTGCCGGAGGGAAGCAAACTTGTGGCCCCGGATGGGGCATCCAGTGATCACTTTGGCTATTCGGTTGCAGCTAACAATAACGGGGTGTTCGTTGTTGGGGCCTATGCTGATGATGACAAGGGCTCAAGCAGTGGGTCTGCCTATGTGTATATTCCGGGCGCTGACGGGTCTTATGGCGAGCCGGTCAAGCTTGTGGCCCCAGATGGGGCGGCCGGCGATCAGTTTGGCCGCAGCGTTTCTGTCAATGATGCCGGGGTGATTGTTGTCGGGGCCTATGCTGATGATGACAAGGGCTCAAACAGTGGGTCTGCCTATGTGTATATTCCGGGCGCTGACGGGTCTTATGGTGAGCCGGTCAAACTTGTGGCCCCAGATGGGGCATCCAGCGATTCTTTTGGCTATAACTTATCCATCAATGATGGCGGGGTGATTGTTGTCGGGGCCCTCTATGACGATGACAAAGGATCGAATAGTGGGTCTGCCTATGTGTATATCCCGGGTGCTGACGGGTCTTATGGTGAGCCGGTCAAGCTTGTGGCCCCGGATGGGGCATCCAGCGATT
>CANMBS010000155.1 GCA_947496145.1 uncultured Pseudovibrio sp. | reverse complement strand
AATTTTGGCCGTTGGAGGGACTAGTACCAACGTAGCGGTGACCTCATTGGTGTTGGCACAAAGCTATGGCCTAAAAGCTGTTTTAGAGATCTGAGTTTGCGATTTTATAGCTTGCAAAAGTGAAAAATGAGCCGAGCGCGCTGTCTATCCATCGTTGAGCCTTGCGATATCCATTTACCATATGGGTGCTTGAAAAAACAAAGGCATAGGCCATGTGTCCCAGAATGGAGATTATTCCGGTTCCAACAACAACAATTCCGCCTGCCCAAAATGGCGCGGTTTGCTCCATAGCGAGAGACAATATTGCAATCCATGTGAAGGCAGCCTTGGGGTTGGTCATCTGGATTATCAGACCGCGGCGATAGTAGTTCCAAAACCCGCTTTTTGTTCTGACCGCTAGCGCTTCCATTTCCGTGCCTTTAAATGCTGCCCGAAATGCTTTGAAGGCCAAGTATAAGAGATAACAGGCACCGGCAACTTTAATCACAGTCAAGATGGCGGCATAAGCCGTTAGCAGAGCAGTCAATCCGAACAGAGTTAGCAGTCCCCAAAGAAATGATCCGGTTCCAACACCCAAAGCCAGCGCTTTGCCTTCGCGTCGTCCGCGAGACATGGCTGTTCCTATAACCGACATGATATTCGGCCCAGGACTAAGCATCCCTAAAGTAAAGACTCCAAAGGCAACGAGGATTCCCAAAATGTATTGATCTAGCAAAGCAACTCACCGCTCAGTAGTGGAATATACCAATTCATCCATACTATAATTTCCGCTTT
>CANMBS010000154.1 GCA_947496145.1 uncultured Pseudovibrio sp. | reverse complement strand
AAACGCACTTTTAAGGAAATGGTTAAAGGCAGTCGCCACAGGCACCCCTGCCGCGCGAGCGGCTTCGTCCTTTGGCCTTGATCACTAGATTAAGAGTTAACCATGAGGCAAAACACTCCCTTATTCAAATCTGCAAGCCTGTTCCATAGTAGCTGATGAAAGACAGGCGAAATCCAAATCCGTCTTAACGGGACCTTACGAGCAAACCTTTTGGAGAGTACCCAAAAGTGTGGGGCAGTTGCGAGAAAGCGATCTGATATTGTTGTCGGAGTGTGAGGTGTCTGGCACTTTAAGCCATGCGCGAAGGTTCTCCGTCCATTTCAGTTTTTCAACTCAAGGTTCGCCTTCTTGGTATCAGTCCAATGATTTGGCGGTGTTTGCTCGTGCCGAGCGACATAAGCTTGCGCGAACTGCACGGTGTGTTGCAGGTGGCCATGGGATGGGAGGGCATCCACCTGTTCATGTTTGACAAGGGCGCGGTTCATTATGGCTCCCTGGAACTTGGTGTGATGCCCGCCAATCTCACTCTACAATCGCTCGGACTTCGGGAGAATGAGAAGTTCGATTATTTCTATGATTTGAACGTAAGTTGGCGACACGAAATCCGCATTGAAAGCGTCAATGTGCTTGGTGAAAGCAAGGCCCTGCCATCTTGCATTGGAGGCGCAAATATTTGTCCGCCGGAAGATTGCGGCGGGGTTGGAGACTGGACTGGCCTAAGGAAAGTGGAGAGCCGCTGTCTCAATATTTCTTGTCTGCCGCTCGAATGCGATTGGCGATTGA
>CANMBS010000153.1 GCA_947496145.1 uncultured Pseudovibrio sp. | reverse complement strand
CGATGCTGCGTGATGTGAATTCAAAAAAGTGGTAGGGCCCGCAGCTTCACGCCAAGCGGTTGCCTTTTTATGTCACAGCTTTGGTGTGAGTGAGCGGCGGGCCTGCACAGTCCTTCAGGTTGACCGGTCTAGTATGCGTTACAAAAGCGTTCGTGCGGACGATAAGCCGTTGCGTGAAGCTATCAGACAGTTAGCCAGCGAACGCCGCCGTTTTGGTTATCGCAGAATTCATATCCTTTTGAAGCGACAAGGGATTGTTATGAACCAGAAGAAACTTCGGCGTTTGTATCGTGAGGAAGGGCTGCAGGTACGTAAGCGCGGCGGTCGCAAACGCGCACTTGGAACCCGCAGGCCAATGATCGTGCCCTCCCGGACCAATGAACGTTGGAGCCTGGACTTTGTCAGTGATGCGTTCACCGATGGCAGGCGCTTTAGAATTTTGGCTGTCGTCGATGATTATAGCCGTGAATGTCTGGCGCTCGTTCCCGATACCTCAATATCGGGCGCTCGCCTTGTGCGAGAGGTCAAAGCCGTTATCTTAGCGCGAGGAATGCCAACGACAATCGTTTCTGACAACGGCACAGAAATGACCAGTTCTGCGGTGTTGAAGTTCTGCCAGGATACAAACATCAACTGGCATTACATTGCGCCGGGAAAGCCCATGCAAAATGCTTTTGTCGAAAGCTTTAACGGCAGCTTTCGGGATGAGTGTTTGAATGAAACATTGTTCTCATCACTGAGTGAAGCAAGAATTGAAATTGAGGCCTGGAAACAGGACTACAACACTCAAAGACCGCATTCGTCTTTGGACAACCT
>CANMBS010000152.1 GCA_947496145.1 uncultured Pseudovibrio sp. | reverse complement strand
CGTTTACTGCCTCTTCATTCAGTTTGGTCTGTTCCATTGGATTACCTGCTGACGTTTTCAAGATTGCGCAAGTTGGGTGCTCAAAATCTTATCGATAGTCGGTTGGTGGGGTGTCCACTTGTGATTGCACCCAAGGCAGAAAAGACTGTATCCTGATGGAATATCTGAGCTGCCTGTTTCATAGAAACCTTCTTCCGCCAACTTCCCATCAACGATGTCTAGCGCTTGAACCATCGGTATAGACTCAAGAAATTGTAGTGTCTGACCACGGCATCTGGGGCATCTAACCATTGCACCTCACGACCTTTCTGGGCTGTTAGCAACAAACTGCTTGCAGCTCGTGTTTTTGAATGGAAAGGAGCGCAGGTTCTCAATCCCCTTGCGAGCATGGCACTCAAACCATTCCGCTGTGATGTGATGGTCATCAGAGTCATACTCACGGCTACAATGCCTGCAATCCTCGCAACGGTTAGCCATGCTCACCTCCGGTTTTCAAGATTGTTGCTGGGTGACGTTCCAAGCCTCGATTATCTTGGGTTGTTGACCTTCGGCCAGAATGAGCTCATGCATCAACTCAGAGCACACGTAGGCCATCGCGACACCTTGATCTTTAAACTTCAGTACGGGCCTGCGTTCGTCGCCCTGACGTTCATCGTAGATTTCCCATTCACCGGGACCACCACGAAGGCGAAAGAGACGCCCATCCTTAGAGCTAATGTCCCAGTGTCCGATGTTGCGCCGGAAGACTTTGAAATGCGGTGTCATATTCCCATTCCTCTCTCAATCGCTTGTCTTTTCATCTTCTCCCAGCACAGGGAGACAAGATTCCAGCGCTTGTTTCTG
>CANMBS010000151.1 GCA_947496145.1 uncultured Pseudovibrio sp. | reverse complement strand
AGACTGGAACCTGAGCGCACCTTGCGGCCAGGCCGCGAGGCGGTCGCTGGCGAAATCAACAGCCGCCGCGCTGCTTCTCGGCCACTCATACCGGCTTCAATAAGTTTGCGAAAACGGTCTCGAAGTTGCTCGAATGTCAGCAAATGGTCAGCAATGACATGCTGCTCCTGCGAATACCTATGCACCGATAAACGTCAGCTCTAAGCTCTTCGGTATGAATCTTTATAACTCTCCCATAGTGACTCCGTTTAAGCAGTCTCCGGATTCCGGTGAGCATGGATTGCATTAGTTTGCGCCTTGGCGCGTATCCCTTTTCCCGTCGCGAAGACGGGGGAGGAAACTGTCAGGGATCAGCTTGCTGAGAAGCGCGAGCGCCCTTGTCCTTGACAGTTTCCGGGGCCGTGCCCATAGGTGCTAACTGAAGGTATCAACTTATTGAATTAATGCACTTTTCTCTTCTGTCTCAGATTATGAAGCAGCATCTGCCTTTGTTCTCTTCCAGCACATACCTAGTCAAGCCTGTCAGAGCTTGACGATGGAGAAGAGTACTGACCAACTGCTGCCAATGGCAATTTTGAAAGCGTTGCGTCTTTATGGGGCTATCTTCTCTTTCTGATTGAGTTTTCAGTTTTGCAGTGTTAGGGGAACATCATATGGTAATCCCCCCATTTTTGTTGTCAACTTTAAGGCCATCAACAAAGTCAATCATTGACACCTTTTAAAATGCGCGAAGAGCATCAGTTCGGCTGTTAATCCATTCAGATATCGTTTTTTCTGGGGGCATTCCACGGCCTGTATCTCCGTAGAAATACAGTCCCAATATATTCAAATTGAATACTCCGGCTGA
>CANMBS010000150.1 GCA_947496145.1 uncultured Pseudovibrio sp. | reverse complement strand
CGCAAGACCTTGCAATATCAAACCCCAGCTGAGAAGTTCTCACAGTGTGTTGCCGCGACCAGTTGAATCCACCGCCCAAACACCTAGAGGATAGTCGATAGCAAGTCCGTCCCCTGACTTGGCCCCGGATGTGGCAGCACATTCAGATTTTCCCTTATAAATCAAGGGCTGGCCACTTTTGGCCAGCTGCTGGCCAAAAATGGCCAGGGTGTTTGCTGTGTTATTTCAATAAGTTAGGCGTATTGGGTGGTTTGATCGATAATATCTGGCCACTTTTGGCCAAAAAAGACGTAGCGGTAGGTGATTTACTGAGTACTGGCGTCTGTTCCCTGTACAGCAGTGGGTGTGTTGTTTTCCGTTTTATTGCAGCATCTTACGCCTTTTTTATAGTTTCTTGCCGCCTTTTCTCCTCTCTGGCATGTTTGTTGCTATTTGTTTTGCATGTGCCTGCCGGTTGTTCTTGCGGGTGCAGGTCGCTGTTTGGGCGGCGAGGAAGAGCGCACCTCAGGTGTCCGCCAGGTGGTGCGCTCCAGCCATTGTTTTTATGCCTGTCTGTCAGCGCTTGTGGGGCGGCAGGACAGGCCTTTTAAAGTTTAAGGAACTTAAGATGCCAACACCAGCCTATATCTCCATTGAAGGGGCAACCCAGGGTCCGATCACACAAGGTGCGTTCACCGAAGATTCTGTCGGCAACGTCTGGCAGGAAGGCCATGAAGACGAGATCATGGTGCAGCAGATTGATCATAAAGTGATCATCCCGCGTGATCCTCAGTCCGGCCAGCCAGCAGGCCAGCGCGTGCATACCCCGTTCAAGTTCACCTGCTCTCTGAACAAGTCCGTGCCACTGCTTTACAACGCCCTGTGTTCTGGTGAGATGCTGCCAAAATGCGAGATCAAATGGTA
>CANMBS010000149.1 GCA_947496145.1 uncultured Pseudovibrio sp. | reverse complement strand
TCTTCATAAAATCAATCCTCAATATGAGGCGACAATATCTCTACTTTTAAACTCGATCAATCTCAGGGGGGATTACCGGGCCTCTCCATGTTTCGCTTGAACGGAAGGAATGGTCACTGCTACGTGCTAGAAATGTATGGAAGTTCGGGCCACAAGCCGACATTCGGGCGGCTCTATCAGGAATTGTAGCGATCTGAATAGTGGCCCCAAGAAAGTCAGTAAATTTAATCAGCGTCTCAGTGCACTATTCTAGATTTTAAAAAAGTCAGTCCATCTGGGAGTTTGATTATGTTTTTTGCAAAATTATGCCGTATTGCTGCTTATTTGTCTCTGGTTCTTGGCGCATACTATATTGGTATTGCCATTGTCTTTGGCGTTCTTTTCGAGATCTGCTCTCAATTAAAACAAATCAATGATAAATCCTAAAAAGGAGAAGATATGCGTGGCTTGTTTCTTTTAATCATTGTTCAATCAATTGCCTTGCCGTCCTCTGTTTTCCTCCTAGCTTACACTGGCGTGAACTCCCCTGAATCATAATCAAGTGTAACCACTTCATCTGGACCGCCAGTAAATTCGATCATCAATGAATTCAAACCATTAATTTCATACGGCACAACTTCTCCAACGGCATAACTCCCAACAGTGATGTAAAATGCAGGTATTGGCGCGCAGTTAATCTGGATATTGGGGAAAGGCTGAATGAAGCTGGAAAGCACATAATAGCCGTCATGAATTTGAACCGCATTTCCGCAGTACAAACCTGGAACACTGCTAGTATCAAAGTTGGGTACCGTTATTCCAAAGCTTGCTTCACTTACATCTGCAAGATTGAACGGTGGGGACAATCCCAATGGATCAAGAGTTAAACTCGTGTTATCAGCTGAAGTGTCATCCGAAGAGCTAGCTGCGATTTCAATTGGTTG
>CANMBS010000148.1 GCA_947496145.1 uncultured Pseudovibrio sp. | reverse complement strand
AGTGAAGCAAGAATTGAAATTGAGGCCTGGAAACAGGACTACAACACTCAAAGACCGCATTCGTCTTTGGACAACCTAACTCCAGCCGAGTTTGCGAGACAGATAGAGCTGGAAATGATAGCCGCATGAGGTTTGAATACAAACCATGAATCCTCACAAACCGTGGAGGGAATTTGGGTCTCAGGTCACCAGCCTTTTTTGGGTAATGTAAGCTTGTGCACTTGCAACTGAATAGGTCCGGCGAACCTGATAGGAGAAGGAGAGACGAGCTGTAGGGGTAACTTCTCATGCGATTGCTATAGGGACCCAGATGATCTTCGAGCCACGGTCTGTAACGCGATAGAAAAATCTATATCCGTTCCACCACTAAACCGCATGCTTTCATCAAACCGTAGTCCTATGACCACCGAGGTCGAAAACACTATATTGTCTGTACCAGCTGTCTCCATCTCAGTTCCTGCAATACGCTTATTGCGTGGCCTGTGAAACGCCCATGGTGCGTTAGCATCTTCAGGAGTGGATTGGGTCCATCCATGATAAACATCTGCTGGCCATCTCGATTAACCACTCTCGATCAATAACTTCATCATCGTCTACGAACGCAATCCAATCGGGATTTAAATTTCGTGCCGCGTGTAATACTGCATTTCTAGCAAGAGGAATACCTGCACGTACTTCATGTACATAAGTCAATGGCAGACCGGAAGCTCGCTCAACGAGCTTTTGAGCCTGAAGCGACATTGGTTCACTGTTGTTGTCACAGATAACCAAATAAAGATTAAAATTACTATGTGATTTCAATGCTTTGAGTGATGACCTGCATTGGAGCAACATCTTTTTACATGCACGTGTGCAAATTGCGATTACTAGGACGTAACCCCATTATCGAGTTGCCCTTGGCCTCTGATTTATGTTTCAAGCTTTCCCAAAAAAGGAGAGCTTGA
>CANMBS010000147.1 GCA_947496145.1 uncultured Pseudovibrio sp. | reverse complement strand
GCAGGCCCGCATGAGGACGCAAGTAAAGAATTAGCCCGGCTGCGCAAAGAAAACGAGCTTCTTCGACAGGAAAGAGATTTATTAAAAAAGGCGGCAGCGTTCTTCGCCAAGGAAATAAGTCGATGAGATATCAGTTCATTGATGCACAGAACGCGTCTTACTCGACTGCCAGCCTTTGTGCCTTTATGGATGTCAGTTGCAGCGGGTATTATGCTTGGAGAAAGCGGCCTGCGAGCACTAGACAGCGCGAGGACATGGTGCTTCTCGCTCACATAAAAGATAAGTTTGAAGCCTCAAACAGAGCTTATGGCTCACGGCGTATTGCAGCCGAACTTACCGCTGAAGTTACAACCATAGGCAGACATCGTGTAGCCCGCCTGATGCGTGATAACTCTCTGAAAGTAGAGAGGAAAAAGAAATTCAAAAGGACGACAGACAGCCACCATAACAAGCCTGTTGCTCCCAACCTTTTGGAACAGGATTTTACCTGTACAGACTCCAATCAGAAATGGGGCGCTGATATTTCCTACGTGTGGACGACAGAAGGCTGGTTGTATCTGGCAATCGTCGTAGATCTGTTCTCAAGACGTATTGTTGGCTGGGCAACCAGCAGCCGAATGAAGACTGATCTGGTGGCAACAGCACTCAAACGAGCACTGGCGACGCGGACTTCTCTTAACGGGCTCATTCATCATTCGGACAGAGGCAGTCAGTACTGCTCAGATACTTATCAGCGGCTCTTATCGAGGCACAAGATCACCCCTTCCATGAGCGGTATGGGCAATTGCTTCGACAATTCCATGGTGGAGACCGTGTTCAAGACCATCAAGGCTGAAATGTTATGGCGAACTGCCTTTCAAACCCGCCAGCAGGCTGAAAAGGCACTTGGCCTTTATATTGAGGGCTTTTACAATCCAATCAGGCGGCACTCGGCGTTAGGTTATCA
>CANMBS010000146.1 GCA_947496145.1 uncultured Pseudovibrio sp. | reverse complement strand
ACCTCAAACTCTGTTACGCTTACCCATGGGTTTGCATCCCAGCCGAAGCCACGGTCTTTGTTGAGGGAGTCCCAGAGGTTTCGGAAAATCTTGACTGTTGTGTCGCAGTCTTCGCAGCTCACTTCGGTTACACCGAGGTTGTGACCAAGTGCACCGTGAACGCCAAAGCCCTGACAGCGTTTGCAGAATGCCTCATCGCCAACATTGCCTTCGAGGTAGTGAGGCACACCCTCTGCCTTTGCATCCTCCTCACTGATGTCCTGAAGCTGCTCTACGCGCACGTTTGTGACTTGGAGGGTGACACGAGAATGCTTTTTAGGCATGTGAATGGAGGGCTTAGGCTTCTCCCAATCTCCAAACTCGGGGGCACCATCTGCCCAGTAGTGAATGCCATACTCACTGAGGGCTACATTCTCCCAGTGCTGTGGTGGGATGTTGTATTTGATGAACTCATTGATGACTGGTCTTGAGAAGTTTTCGCGCACATAGAGTAGGTCACCAGCAACGTGGTGCATGATCTTAAGTAGATCGTCATGCCTAAAGGAGCACCACGCAAGGTCCTTACGACGGAACTCCCAGTCATAGCCCTTGGTGTCGCTGCGCATAAAATCACTGATGTGCGGGTATCCTTGGAACTTGTTCAGTATCCGCCTTGTCTGTGTCTTACGCCCTTCAAGTAAAGCAGTGACCATGGGAGCTGAGAATAGGATTGGTTTTGTAGGCATTACTCGGCCCCCACAAGATCGGCAGGGTTCTTGTTGAGCTGCTTCTTAGCCCATGCTCTTTTCTGTTTTTTGTTTTCGCCTACCGCATAGCAGTATTTGCGGGCTGACCAGGCAGCCGCATTATAAAGCTCGCCAAGCTGATCAAATAGCTCACGGTCAAAGCGTGTTGCAGCTACAGCGTGAGCCATGCCTTCAGGCTTTCCAAATGCGTCAGGATCAATCTCGTGTAGCGTGCAAAATGCTGTAAGGTCCTG
>CANMBS010000145.1 GCA_947496145.1 uncultured Pseudovibrio sp. | reverse complement strand
AGATCAGACACCGTAACCCGATAGTCAGGGATGGAGCCAACGCCACGGACATTGCGAAGGCGCTCTATGAGTTGGGTAATGTCTGTCATGATTGCTTCTCCTGCTTGAATGGAGCCGACAGCTCATCAAGGTTGCTGTGCAGCTTGGTCATTTCCTCCGCAGTGGATTTCAGGTAAGCGCTGATATGATTCAGACCGGACCAGCTAAGCTCCGTACCGAGTTCGCGAACAGACCGAACTGCATTCAAGAAACTTGGGTCTTGCAGGATTGTCCGGTAGTTCTCGCCAAGCACTTCCTGAAGCTGATCAATGAACACCTGGTTCTGAGTTGCGTTGTTCCTTGAGCGCTCCAGATGCTTGGATACTTCACGCTCAATGCTCTCGTGGTGCTTTTGCTGAAGGGCAATGCGCTCTCTTGAAATCTCGGCTTGCACCACGCCCTCAGTGGCTTGGTAGGCACTGCGTAGAATGCTTGCTATGAAGGGTGGAGCGAGGGGTGCAGGCTCCTTGTTGTACTCAGACTGGCGTTTAACGCGCACCTGACCACCCTCGGTGACTTCAATCAGGCCCCAGTTCTGAGGAACATCCATTCCCTTGGCAAGCCCACTTGATGTGGCAAGGTAGAATGTGTTGCAGTACTGAGCGATCGCCTCTGCCTTGGATGGGGCCTTCAGCTCGGACTTAAGATCGCTGCGGCTTACCTTGATCTCAAAGGCACGCAGCTCCAATCCTCTTGAAGGCCACATATTCATGGCAATGGCATCAGCGCGGCGTCTTGAGGCTGCTCCTGTCCCGTCAGCAACCTCAAAGAAGATGGCCCATTCAGGTTGGGCGTAGGTGTCCTGGAGAGCTTTTTTGATGTGGGAGGCTTTCACTGTGCAGCCTCCTTCTCAAACTCATCTACGTTGCACTTGTGAACCTCAAACTCTGTTACGCTTACCCATGGGTTTGCATCCCAGCCGAAGCCACGGTCTTTGTTGAGGGAGTCCCAGAG
>CANMBS010000144.1 GCA_947496145.1 uncultured Pseudovibrio sp. | reverse complement strand
CAATCGCCAATCGCATTCGAGCGGCAGACAAGAAATATTGAGACAGCGGCTCTCCACTTTCCTTAGGCCAGTCCATAAGGTCGTGGCTCCACCATTTGTTCTGCACGCAAAGCGATTACTAGCATTCTACAACTCTAATGACCTAACCATGCATTCAGGAGAAGCAAAATGAGACCGAGCAAAAAATTTAGTCGGGGGCAAGTTGCTTTGCTGAGTACTGATCTTCGTGATGGTTCTCAGACACCGGGTGTAAACTTCTCACTACCAGCCCGCATAGAAATTGCAAAAGCGCTCACCGAGGCGGGTATTGATGTCATTGAAGCTGGTTTTCCAATTAGCAGCGAACTGCACATGAGCGCAGTTACGGAGATTTCTCAACGCTTCGGGCAGGAGATCGACGCACCTGTAATTACCAGCTTTGCAAGAACAGGTCGATATGAAGAAGACGGAAAATTCCGCGCCCCGGATATAGAGGCAGCATGGAGTGCGGTACAAACTGCCCGCTTTCCCCGTATACATATTGTTGGCAGCGGAAGTGACTTACATCTGCGAGAAAAATACCGCTCCGAGGGACCGGATGGTCGTACCCGTCAAGACAATATTGGCATCGTAACACAGAGTATCGCTTATGCTTCACATTTAATGCGGTCAGGAGGAGCAGAGCCAGACATAGAATTTTCTCCTGAGGATTGCGGTCGTGCGGAACCGTCCTATCTGGTCGGCCTTTTTGCGGCAGCCATACGAGCAGGAGCAACAGTGTTAAATGTACCAGACACTGTTGGCCGAATGCGCCCTGACGATTACGGCAGCTTAATTTCCGAATTAATCGCACGGGTACCAAACTCCTCCAAGGTAATCTGGTCCACCCATACCCACGATGATCTGGGTTTGGCGACTGCAAATGCCTTGGCTGGCGTAGAGGCAGGCGCTCGTCAGGTTGAAGGGACCGGTGTTGTCACATTAACCTGAATTTGATCGCAAAAGCCTCCCTCTAGGCACAACTCAGGGGTTGATCATTGCCGCT
>CANMBS010000143.1 GCA_947496145.1 uncultured Pseudovibrio sp. | reverse complement strand
ACTCACCTGACCTGAACCCAATTGAGCTGGCTTTTTCAAAGCTCAAGGCGCATTTGCGAAGGCTCGGAGCAAGATCGCTCTCCGCTGTCTTCAACGTCATCGGCCACATCTGTGATCTGTATGATCCAACCGAATGCTGGAATTACTTCAAGGCTGCCGATACGTATCAAACTAATAGCGAAAGGCTTTAGCGTTCACATCACACCCAAAGGCGGCGGCGGTACGGCCTTTGCCAAGACCTTTGAGTGGGTTGAAGACAATGCAGATGATGCAGCAGCCGTGATCTATTTCACTGACCTTGAAGTTCGGGATTTTGGAGGGGAGCCTCACTGCCCTGTTCTCTGGACGGTCTGGGGAGACGAAAGAAAGTTCGAAGCACTTGCCTCACGCCCCCCATTTGGAGACCCAATCTATCTGACCGCATATTAGTAGATAACAGAGGAGGCAGGTCTCCCGCTTTATCAGCAGGAAACACTACCAGTGGGGAAGGAAAAATATGCGCGGTTTACCCAGCCTCACATTCCTGCTGCGGGGCTGTTATCAAAGTACTCCCATTTCTGTCATAGATAGAAAGTGTGTACTCACTAGGTTTACCAAGAAGTTCTTCTCCTATTGCTCGACATATATTATCGCCATCAACTTCGAAACAGTCTCCATCTACTTGGACGACATCCGATCCCTCATCTGTTTCTATGGAAACGTCTACAGAAATTCTTTTGGGCTCTCTATCTGAGTCGACATCAATTAATAGTACATCTACACGGACTTCATGCTCCCCTGAAGCCTCATGATATAGGCATGCCCTATCATCTATATTTATCGCAAACGCGGCTTTGGGAATGATGATCCCTGCCAGAAGGACAGTACTCACGAATTTTTAGATTGTCATTGCAGTGCTCCTGTAAGCTTTTGGTTATCTTTTATTCTGCAACTCATTGGACGCACTGGTATTGAAAGTGTGAAACGAGACCCTATAAACTGTCAGCCCACCCCGCTTCTCCTGTGCCGCGTTGTTCAATTACTTGAGCAACGGAACCGTCCCTTTATCGGCTTCAAATCGAATTTGGCCAGCTTGTTGCTGAGTGACCACAGGACGAAGCCGCTCGCGCGGCAGGGGTGCCTGTGGCGACTGCCTTTAACCATTTCCTTAAAAGTGCGTTTTGAGCTC
>CANMBS010000142.1 GCA_947496145.1 uncultured Pseudovibrio sp. | reverse complement strand
TCGCCGAAGACCTGCTAAATGACGGTGCCTGCACTTCAAAATCAATCACAAAGCAGGTTAATAGAGGTGCTCAGCTGATTGACCGGATGCGTAAATCTTCGCCACTCACTTTTGTAGCACACGTACCCGACGTTGTTGACAGTTCTCCCAATCCAGACAGTGTCATCGAAGCCTCTCAAAATGCATCGCAAGTACACGATTGTATCAGCAAACTAACGAAAACACAGCGTGCAGTCATACGATTAGCTTTTTTTGACAACATGACATACGAGGAAATTGCTCTTGTTGAAGACATACCTATCGGTACAGTTAAGTCACGTATTTTTCATGCAAAAAAAGCAATCATGCATTGCTTGGGAGCCAATTATAATAATTGACCTGCAAACCTTAGCAGCAATTATCGCCGCTTCTTGAACTCTGCCACAACCCTTTTTTATGCAGCGCCCTTAAGACAAGGGAGATACAAAACGTGTTCTGTACACTCTCTAATAGCAGGACTGTTAGTTGCCAAACTGGAACTGACAGAACCGTGATAAACCAAACTTTGCAATCTGCTAGAGTAAATTATCATTCGCCGTTGACGAGCGTTACTCGGTATCAATTTCTTGAGATAAGCGCTGCCACCCAGCTTCACATTCCTCAGCTGGCGGTAAGGCTGTACCCAAATGATGTGCAGCAGAGCGAAAAATTGCTAACTCTGCTCGAAGCACGGCATCAGAGATAAGTTCGGCTTCAAACTCTGCCAAGGCTACAGGGCCGAGTGTGCCCTGGATAAAGGCTAATAAGCGCTCGTCTCGTTCCATTGCCAACTTTATTCTCCAAGTTGATTGCTTCTAATGATACTGCGACAAGTATCCTTGTTCTATCACTTTTACCAATTGGTCGCATAAAAGGCAAAATAGTTCAAATTATAGTTTTTGCCCATATGTTCAAATGCATGAGTAACGTTAGGAGGGCATATACAAGGCATGCTAAGTCTCAGTTTCAGCTTCTTCGCATATAAAGTGAATGTATTGAGTTCAAAATATAATGAGCCAAAGAACATGAAACTGGAGCCTTAAAACATTGAAAAGTAAAGATTTACCAAACGGAAAATCGTCACCATGGACTGGCTCAGGAAAAGTGGAGAGCCTTCTGATACTCTAAGATCAGGAGGACTTTATGGGGCGAAAACATTACA
>CANMBS010000141.1 GCA_947496145.1 uncultured Pseudovibrio sp. | reverse complement strand
TCAACGCACCCGTATGGGCATTAACAATCAAACTCCAATTCAGGCTCTAAATGAAACAGCCTGATCAGATTCCACAGATAGTCCCGGAGATTGATGGAAACAGTTCAAACTACATTTCCTCACTTTGGGAGACTCTATGAAACAGATATTACGCGGCAGCGCCAAAACCACTCACCCTTACAAAGATAAACCTAGAGCGCAGTCTCATAACTTCTGATCCATAACCCTGTTGCAGCCAGTTTGATTGCGGCAGGGAAATTGGCGGGATCTTTGTCGTAACGTGTGGCTATGCCTCTGTATTGCTTTATCTTTGCGAAGAAGCGTTCAACCAGATTGCGTTGGCGGTATACCCACTTCGAAAATGAAAAGACTTTCTTCCGGTTCACCTTTTGGCGGGATGTTGGCCCATGCGTCCTTGTCTTTTGCCATATCCCGTAGTGCATCACTGTCATAGGCTTTGTCGGCAAGGATGATACATCCTTCAGGTACGCCCTTCAGCATTTGCAGAGCAGGTTTGCTGTCATGAAGCTGACCTGCACTCAGCTCCAGCGTGACAGGCAGGCCGTCAGCATCCACGATAGCATGGATTTTGGTCGTCAGACCGCCCCGGGAACGTCCCATGCTGCGATCAACTTGCCCCCTTTTCCCGTTGCACCATGTTGATGAACGCGAACACAAGAACTGTCAATCATAACGATATCGCCATCGTAAGTCTCTGATACACTGAGCAAAAGCCGATCCCAGACGCCTGCCTTTCGCCAGCGAACGAAGCGATTATAACAAGTGGTGTACGGGCCGTAGCGCTCAGGAATGCCGGCCCACGGTGATCCAGTGCGAAAACGCCACAAAATCCCATTGATGACACGCCGGTCATCAACACGTGGCACACCACGAGTATTGGTTGGTAGCAGCGGCCCAATCACTGACCATTCATGATCAGTAAGTTCAAAGCGACGTCGAGACATTCAAGCTCTCTTTTTTGGGGAAAGCTTGAATCATAAATCAGAGGCCAAGGGCAACTCGATAATGGGGTTACGTCTTAACATGACGCCTAAGCCAGAGTTTATAAGAAATCGGGAAAAAATCCTAATACAGAAAAATGGTATCATGCCTTAGTCAATAGCGTTTTAGGCGATGTTCAAAATGCCTATAGCGCAGTTTTATATCATGGTGAAAATGTCAAAGCTA
>CANMBS010000140.1 GCA_947496145.1 uncultured Pseudovibrio sp. | reverse complement strand
GGCGGTGGGCTCAACAGGTGGATGCAACACTTTAATCTTTGAATAGAGATGGAGTGTTCGACATGACGTATCGCCGCCGTATTTACTATTCTGCCGCACAGCGAGCCGAGATTTGGGATCGATGGCAGCGGGGAGAGTCGATGAGTTCGATTGGCCGCCTGTTTGACCGGAACTCCTCCTCGGTATTTTCTGTCATTTCGCCAACCGGAGGCATCCGCCCCTCTGACCGGCATCGTGGTAAGCTGGCGCTAAGTTTGAAGGAGCGTGAGGAAATATCGCGAGGCCTGAGCATCAACGCTTCTTTACGATCTATAGCCCGCAAGTTGAACCGGAGCCCGTCTACGATCAGTCGCGAGGTGCAGCGGAATGGTGGTCGGGTCACTTATCGCGCAGCAGCGGCTGATCAGGCTGCCTGGGACCGCGCTCTACGGCCCAAGACATGCAAACTCGCTTGCCATCCTTCTTTGAGCCACGCAGTATCGATGAAGCTGCGCAGCAAGTGGTCTCCAGAACAGATTGCTGGCTGGCTCAAACGTAGCTTTCCAGGAGACGTAACCAAGCAGGTGTCCCATGAGACGATATATCGAAGCCTTTACATACAGGCCCGCGGCGTATTGAAGAAAGAACTGCTGAACCATCTGCGTGCTAAACGCACGATACGCCGGTCCAAACACGCAAGCCTCAAACGAAAAAGGCTAGGCCAAATTAAGGATGCCGTTTCGATCAGCAAAAGGCCTGCTTGCGTAGAAGACCGTGCAATACCGGGGCATTGGGAAGGTGATTTGATTGGAGGATCCAAGAATAGCTATATCGCCACTCTTGTTGAGCGGCACACACGCTATGTCATGTTGATCAAGGTTGCCAACAAAGACACGAGCAGTGTTATCTCCGGGTTGATCAAACACACTCACAAACTACCAAAAGAGCTTTACAAATCCTTGACTTGGGATCGAGGCAAGGAGATGGCAGATCATCTAAGCCTGACATTAGTAACGGATGTTGCTGTATACTTCTGCGACCCACATTCACCGTGGCAACGCGGATCAAACGAAAACACGAACCGCTTACTGCGGCAGTATTTGCCCCGTGGCACTGACTTATCTGTACACACACAGCCTGAACTTGATGCAATAGCAAGGCAACTCAACCAACGACCCCGCAAGACCTTGCAATATCAAACCCCAGCTGAGAAGTTCTCACAGTGTGTTGCCGCGACCAGTTGAATCCACCG
>CANMBS010000139.1 GCA_947496145.1 uncultured Pseudovibrio sp. | reverse complement strand
TGAGCACCTCTATTAACCTGCTTTGTGATTGATTTTGAAGTGCAGGCACCGTCATTTAGCAGGTCTTCGGCGATAATTATTTGAGGCAATGGCGCCCGGGGCATCCTTAATGCTTCCTATTGCTATGTCAGCGC
This sequence comes from uncultured Pseudovibrio sp., assembly GCA_947496145.1. GTDB lineage: Bacteria > Pseudomonadota > Alphaproteobacteria > Rhizobiales > Stappiaceae > Pseudovibrio. Next base: position 1,142 of record CANMBS010000139.1, on the reverse strand, counting down.
CCTGCGTTCCAACTGAACCAGCCGGTGCATGTTGAAGACCAGATTGGCCAGACCAATTTTTGTCGTTGCCCGTGCCTGACCTACGGAGCGAATGCATAACCCCATCACTTGCTTTTGGTAGGCAAAGACATGTTCCACCGGTGCCCTGTGCTTTGATTTGGTGTTGTTGCCCCGGCGCACATTATCAGGCATGGGTTTGCCTTTGGGTTTACGGCGATGAACCTGTGAGACAAAACCGTTTTCCTCCATGAAGTTCTCGTTCTGGCTGGAGCGGTAGGCGCTGTCCGCCCAAACCTTCGAGCCGGTATTAGCTTTATCCAGCAAGCCGCGGCGCAATTGCCTTCCATCATGGCTGGCTGCATCAGTGACCAGCCACTTACGAATGAAGCGATAGCCTTTGTCTATGCTGGTGTGCGCTTTATACCCGAAGTGGGGAATGGCAAGGTCCAGATATTTACTGCCATCCTTGCGCTGGCGCGCTTTGCCAAACTGCACCGTCCAGCGCGCATGGGTGTCCTTCTGGCGTAGTCTGGCTTTGTTCTTGCGCCAATCCTTGGGGATGCGGCCTTGCTTGAGGTCGTTGCGTTCGTCTTCGGTGTTGCGTTGTTTGGGAGCAGCAATAAGAGAGGCATCGACCAACTGCCCTGACATGGCGATGTAGCCAGCCTCCCGCAGTGTTTTATCAAATCGGGAAAACAGGCCTTCAATCGCACCAGCCCTGGTCAACTTCTCGCGAAACAGCCAGATCGTCTTGGCGTCCGGCACCTTGTCAGTCAGGCTTAAACCAAGAAACCGCATAAACGACAGGCGATCATTGATCAGAAACTCAGTGCGCTCGTCGCTCAAGTTGTTCTGTGTTTGGATGATGAGGATCTTGAACATGAGAACAGGATCAAAGGGCGGGCGACCGCCCTTGGTGCGATCGCCATAAGCCAGCGCTTTGTCCAAATTTATCCGAAACACCTCAAAATCGACGGTCTTGCCGTAGACCTCAAGTTGATCGCCTATATCGCTGAGCCGCTGCAAGCGCTCTTCAACGTCGAATAATCCTGGTGCGCGATCCATAAAATGCCTCCTCCAGCCAATAAGAGGATTGAATCAGAACCCAGCCGAAAACGCTAGAGGTTAATAGAGGGCCTCAG
>CANMBS010000138.1 GCA_947496145.1 uncultured Pseudovibrio sp. | reverse complement strand
TCAACCACTTGGAGATACGCCACCATGGACAAAGATAATGTTCTTGAGCTTCGCCGTCAAAGCACTGTTTTTGATGATCCGCTAACGCAGTTGCTGCGTGAAGGAGCTAGGAAGTTGTTGCAACAAGCTGTTGAAGTAGAACTCCAGTCAGTGCTTGCCAGTTACCAGGACGAGCTTGACAAATGCGGTAAAGCCCGGGTTGTACGCAATGGTTATCATCCCGAACGTGAAATCCAGACCGGCATCGGGCCGGTGTCAGTGAAGGTACCCAAAGTACGCGCGCGCTCAGGCCGGCCGGTCACGTTCCACTCAGCCCTTGTCCCTCCCTATGTGCGCAAGGCCAAAAGTCTGGAAGCTGCTTTGCCTTGGCTTTACCTGAAAGGTGTTTCCAGCGGTGAGATGGAGGAAGCTCTGAAGGTGTTGGTAGGCCCTGAGGCGACAGGTCTTTCTGCCAGTACTGTCTCGCGGCTGAAAAAAGAATGGAAGGGCCAGTATGAAGAATGGCGCCAGTCTCCACTGGACAAGGATGAGTGGGTCTATATCTGGGCGGACGGCATTTACAGCGGCTTGCGTGCGGAAGATGTCAAGTTGTGTACGCTGGTAGTAGTTGGCGTTAACGTGCTGGGGCAGAAGAAGTTTCTGGCCATTGAAGATGGTGTGCGCGAGAGCACGCAAAGCTGGCGTGAAGTGCTTGCAAAGCTAAAGAAGCGTGGTATGAACGCGCCCAAACTCGCGATTGGTGACGGTGCTATGGGGTTCTGGGCTGCCCTTGATGAGGTCTTCAGCCAGACCCGTCATCAGCGTTGCTGGGTGCATAAGACAAACAACATCGTTGGTTACTTGCCCAAGTCTGTGCAAGACAAGGCAAGGGCTGCCGTTAAGGATATCTGGATGGCCCCGACCAAGGCAGAGGCAGAAACGGCTTTTGATCTGTTTGTGGAACAATTCGAGGGCAAATATCCAAGAGCAGTGGAATGCCTTCTCAAAGATCAGCACGACCTGCTGACGTTCTACGATTTTCCGCAAATGCACTGGCAGTCGATCCGCACCTCCAACCCGATCGAATCCACTTTCGCCACCATCAGGCACCGCACCAAACGTTCAAAGGGGTGCTTAAGCCGTGAGGGCATGCTGAACATGATGTTCAAACTCAGCCAATGCGCTCAAAGCCGCTGGAGAAAACTACGCGGATTTGCCGATCTTGGCAAAGTCATTACTGGCATCAATTTCAAGGATGGTATCGAACAGCCTCAACCCGATAAAAAAGCTGCTTAAGAAAAAGCTTATACACCAGACTTGGCAATAGCTC
>CANMBS010000137.1 GCA_947496145.1 uncultured Pseudovibrio sp. | reverse complement strand
CTTAAACTTTAAAAGGCCTGTCCTGCCGCCCCACAAGCGCTGACAGACAGGCATAAAAACAATGGCTGGAGCGCACCGCCAGACGGACACCTGAGGTGCGCTCTTCCTCGCCGCCCAAACAGCGACCTGCACCCGCAAGAACAACCGGCAGGCACATACCAAACCAACAGCAACAAACATGCCAGAGAGGAGAAACGAAGGAGAAAAATGTAGAAATTGGCGTAAGGTGCTGCAATTAAAAAGAAAATAACACACCTACTGTTGCACAGGAAACAGACACCAGCATTCAGCAAACCACTTACCGCTACGTCTTTTTTGGTCAAAAATGGCCAGTCCTTATTTCATAAGGGAAAATCAGAAGGCGTTGCCATATCCGGAGCCAAAACCAAGGAGCAGGCTTGCTATCGATTATCCTTTAGATGTTTGGGGCCATTTGCAGTCATTCGAGTGGCTCAATCAGCAGTTGATGCAGCTTGAATGGTGGAGCCTATTGGATCGAGCATTTCATTGCGCGTGGTGGGGGAACTTTAGTGAGCGGCATCAGGGGCTGGTAGAACCCGTCCCATCCAGACTATTCTTGAAGCCGGAGCGGCAAGCTCGCTAAATCCATACTTCTGCCAAAAGCGAATGGCTCTAGTATTCTTTGCATTCGCACCAACATGTACAGCCGCTACCCTATATCGTTTTGCACATCGCATCCATTTGTCAAGAAGCAGGGCACCCATGCCTTGCCCTTGAATAACTGGGAGAAGGTTCATATGTAGATGGGCAGGAAAGCCTATAGAAATCTGTTCTGGTGTTTTCTCTGGAAAATGGATCATATAGCACCTGCGTTCATCTGCGGTCCAAGTCGATCGCTTTCCTTCCTCCGGTTTTGGGTACCTGCGTCTTAAGCTTGGCCACCATTGAGATTCTAGAGTTGCTTCAAATTCAACGGTATTACTTGTGCCTACACAATAACCTACAACTTGGTTATCACACTCAATCACGTAAGCAAGCTGAGAAGAGTACTTTAGATAGGGGGCTGAATATATGTACCCCATCGTTCTATAATCGACATACAGACGGCTTGCATCACTACCCAAATGACCTGTTTGAACTGAAATACGGTAGAGTGCCTCCAAATCATCAGGACTAGCTCTGCGGATCTTGCTCATTTTAATGCTCTCATTTGGTGTGCAACTACACTTACATCATATGAAGGCGGAATATTGGTAGCAAGCTCAAGGTAAATGCTATCAGTCCGAGCGGGCCATTAGCATGCGTAATCGGGCACGTCCTTCATGAGAGGTCAGCTCCTGTTAAGATCGCAGCATATTGCTGCGA
>CANMBS010000136.1 GCA_947496145.1 uncultured Pseudovibrio sp. | reverse complement strand
CGCCAGTGCCTGCTATAATGGTGTCGCAGCCACGGGCTTCCAATCACTCAAAAGCCTCAGTTTTTATAAGACAAGATTAAAATGTGGCAGGCGCGAGATTATCGCGAATTTGGGCTCAGATTATTTGAGACTGTAAATCCATTTGGGCTCAAATTATGTGAGAACGAGCGCACATTATGTGAGACAGGCTCACATTCCTAAGACTGGACACGGCGTCATGAGACTGACGCCAATCAGTTAATGCGCATCCGCCTCCTAGCCCACGCAAGTTCACAAGAAAAGACTAGAGGCATAAAGCAACCTTGTGATGATATTCGTAACGGGTTTTCTTATGCTCAATCCGCACCGTTCTGACTTGGACTGGCTCAGGAAAAGTGGAGATCCTTCTGATACTCTAAAGCGGTTTGCGTTTGATTTGAATCGAAACTGAGTTCCCATGAGCGCTTTGATCTGATTCACTGACCTGGGGAGGTGGATCATGGGCAAAGCGTATTCGCTAGATCTTCGTAAAAGCATTGCAGCCTACATTACATCCGGGCATTCGTGCCGTTCAGCAGGGCGCGTTTTTGGTGTGAGCGCCTCGACGGCCGTACGGATCGCCCGTGCGCATCGCGAAGGCGGTGACGTTTCTGCTAAACCGCAGGGCCGCGAGGCTGGGCGCTTTGGCAAGCTGGCACCCCATAGGGACTTTTTGATTGATATCGTGCGGGCCGAACCGGATATCACGTTGGCTGAACTTGGCAATGCCCTGGAAGATACGTTCGGCTTGCAGGTGCAGCTTTCGTCCATTCATCGTGTGCTGCGACGGGCCGGGATCTCATATAAAAAAAGGACTTATTGCCAAGGAGCGTGAGCGACCAGAGCTGCGCCTGCAGCGAACAGAGTGGATTAACTGCCGTCTTCCGCGTATGCGCCAGGAACCTCATCGGCTTGTGTTTATTGATGAAACCGCGGTGAAAACCAATCTCACCCGGATGCGCGGACGGGCACCGATCGGTGAACGGCTCTACGGGGCAGCCCCATTTGGGAAGTGGAGCACACAAACCTTCATTGCCGGACTGACCCACGAGGCACTTATCGCACCCTGGGTTATCCCGGGCGCAATGAATGGACCCGCCTTTGACACATATATCGAAACCCAGCTCGCCCCAGCATTAGAGTTCGGGACTGTTGTGATCCTCGACAATCTATCAACACATAAGAGCCCGAGAGCAGCAAGGGCTCTCAAAGAAAGCGGATGCTGGTTTTTGTTCCTGCCGCCCTATAGTCCGGATCTGAACCCAATCGAGATGGCCTTTTCAAAACTTAAGGCTCATCTCAGGCGGATCGGTGCAAGAACATT
>CANMBS010000135.1 GCA_947496145.1 uncultured Pseudovibrio sp. | reverse complement strand
CCCCGCAAGACCTTGCAATATCAAACCCCAGCTGAGAAGTTCTCACAGTGTGTTGCCGCGACCAGTTGAATCCACCGGTCAAAATTGCGGTTCGATTGTAGACTCACACCAGCGCTGAACAAGAAAATCCTAGGTTTTTAGATCAGCATGCATCCTCAACCTAGCCTGCTCGAACTCGTTTTGGGAACGTTTGCTGGATAGACAGTTCTAACCCAAACCGGTCGGTCGGAAAGCTTTGGTACTATGCAAACGAAACAGACCTTAATAATATTTGATCCCCCAGTGGCTTGAACAAACATTCGCCAAGGCTAATGGTGCAGAGAAATTTTTAGCATTGGATAGGCAGCTATGGCGGCGAACCGCGATAATATTCTCAACCAGTTAGCCCAATTGCTCGCGGAGCAGAACATCAATAGACCAATTCGGGTAGCCATTGACGGGCGTACTGCTTCTGGCAAAACGACTTTCGCAAATGAGTTGGCCTCAGCAATCGAAAAGTTGGGCCGTCCGACTATTAGAACATCTATCGACGGGTTTCACCGACCCAAGGTCGAACGATATGCGCGGGGTCGGTTCTCACCAGAAGGATACTACTTCGATGCACGCGACCTTCCAGCCGTTAGAAAGTTGTTGCTTGACCCGCTTGGACCAAAAGGGAACCGGCAGTACCGAACCGCTTCTTTCGACCTGCAACGTGATCAACCTATAGAACAGGAGCCAAGATCCGCACCTCACGATGCCATTCTGATTGTAGATGGCACATTTTTACTTCGTCCGGAACTGGAAGAAGCATGGGACATTGCAGTTTTTCTAAAGACCACTGAGGAGGTGGCGGAGACCCGAGGCGTAAACCGCGATGCCGCAAACTTGGGAGGCGCTACTGCGGCAAAGAAACTCTATTCCCAAAGATACCGCCCTGCTTTTGCTCTATATGACGAGCTATGCCAACCACAGGCAAGAGCCGATGTCGTCGTAGACAACAGTGATTTCGACTATCCGGATCTTATGGTAAAGCAGGTGAGATCAACTGTAGCCTCGCTACCCATTTAGTGGACTAGGTTCAATTTTATCTGGAAAGTCGTGACCAGCGGAAATTGGCACGACTTTGCCAAACACCTCACGTTCTCAGTACATTGCGTTCATTCTCAGTAATGTGAGCCAATCTCACATAATGTGCGCCCAGTCTCAGTTAATCTGAGCCCATCTGGAATTAGAGTCTCAATTAATTTGAGCCGAAAATAGGGATAATCTCAAGCCCGAGCCTCGATGATCTTGTCTTATAAAAACTGAGGCTTTTGAGTGATTGGAAGCCCGTGGCTGCGACACCATTATAGCAGGCACTGGCG
>CANMBS010000134.1 GCA_947496145.1 uncultured Pseudovibrio sp. | reverse complement strand
GGGCCATTAGCATGCGTAATCGGGCACGTCCTTCATGAGAGGTCAGCTCCTGTTAAGATCGCAGCATATTGCTGCGAGGATGGGAGAGCACCATGGAATACTATGCTGGTTTGGATGTTTCTTTACGGTCTGTTTCGATCTGTGTGATTGACGGCGAAGGCAAGATTATATTTGAACGCTCGGTTGCCTGCGAAGTTGATGTTATCGCCAGTACCTTAGCCCAGACGTCGTTGCTTATCACCCGCATTGGCTTTGAAGCAGGAACAATGAGCCAGCCTCTGTTTTACGGTTTGAAAGAACAACACGGTTTTGACGTTGTCTGCATGGAGGCAAGGCAGGTGAATGCGGCTCTGTCGGTCATGCGTAACAAGACCGACAAGAATGATGCGCGTGGCATAGCGCAAGTCCTGCGCTCCGGCTGGTATAGCCCAGTACATATGAAAAGTCGCCGTTCGCATGCAATGCGCACGCTCTTGAGCAGTCGCAAGGCATGCTTGCGTAAATGCATAGATCTGGCAAGCGAGGTCCGTGGGCTCTTGAAAGTTTACGGCCTACGCCTGCCAGAACGGATTAAACACACACACTTTGATGCAACAGTGCGACCGTTTATTGAAGCCAGTCCGGATTTGAGCCTGGCGCTGGTTCCGCTGCTGGATGCGCGGCTTGCTTTACTGCAAACCTATCAAGAGCTGGATAAGCGCGTTAAACACGCGGCAAGCACCAATGCAGTTTGTTTACGACTGATGGAGATCCCCGGCGTTGGCCCAATGACTGCGCTGGCATTTGTCGCTGCTGTAGATGATCTTGTGCGTTTCAAGAGTTCGCGAACGGTTGCTGCTCACTTCGGCTTAACCCCAAGGCGTTTTCAGTCAGGAGAAATCGATAATCCTGGCCGGATCTCCAAAGCATGAGACATGGAGGTGCACTCTGCCCTTTATACGGCTACCAATGCGATGCTAACCCGCTGTACCGGCGGGTCCTGCATCAAGAGCTGGGGGATGCGCCTGATGCGTACCAAAGGGCGCCGCCGTGCAGTTGTGGCTGTGGCCAGAAAGCTTGCGGTGGTGATGCACCGTATGTGGGCTGATGATACATCGTTCTGCCGTGATGGCCTGGAGGTTGCAGCATGATATAGTCTGACCTCAACATCACGGCAGGATCGTCCTCTCTGGACGAGGTTTGTAGATGAAGCCGAAAATGTCTGCTGCGCCATGAAAGCGCGTCCATTAGCGTGGCTCTCTACAACCATTCCGGCACATGCATGCAGCCGCTCACAATGAAGAGCGACCCAGACTGCGAAGAGAAGCGTGACCTGGAGATGGATATGATCCGTATAAAAGGGAAAAAGAGCTTGACCTCAGCGCCCGATTAGAGATGCGGACATTCG
>CANMBS010000133.1 GCA_947496145.1 uncultured Pseudovibrio sp. | reverse complement strand
AAAATGCCTCCTCCAGCCAATAAGAGGATTGAATCAGAACCCAGCCGAAAACGCTAGAGGTTAATAGAGGGCCTCAGGTCAGCGGCGTGCCTCACGTCTTCTTCAGTCAAAACCTTACTTTCAAAGAACTTGTTGATGTGTATAGCAAATTCTGAAGGTTGTGTCTCCGCTGCCTCCCACGGCAGATAAGTGACCGAAACATTTGACAGTTGATCTGCGAGCAGTTGCCAGGAAAAGGCGGGTGTCACTGACAGATTTGCGAAATCATGAAAACTGTCAATTGCTCTGGTAACAATCCCGTTTTGATAGCAGGAAATAAGAAAGTCAGCACGAGAGCAGGTACAAACCAGCGTTTTGACAGTAACGCCTTCTTTTTCTAAAGCACTCATCAGTTGCCCATAACGCTTAAGAAAAGGGTAAAAACTCCCTTTTTGAAAAGGCTTTCCCATCAGTCGTGCACTAGAGACTCGGTAGGTTTCCATATCAGGCCGGAAGAGCACTTGCTGAAACAACTCCGCAAGCTGTGATCCCCGTGGTTTCACCAGTCTGTCTTCATAAAGCTCCATGAAACGGCTGTTCTCAAAATGTGCAGGGTCTACAAATTGTGCCGGAGCAACTGAGAAAAGCTGGTTCTGGAGTTTTCGAACTCCCGCAGTATGCGCACCAGTGTGGATCAGAACCTTTTTCATCTGCACAGACCTTAAGCGTGCTTAGAGAAAGCAGAGGCCAGTTAAGCAAAACACAAGCGCTCGATTTTGCATCTTGCGAGCGTCTACTCAGACTAAACACATTAGGCGTTTCGGCTATTCTTAAAATTTGGTCCCTTTAAAGATGCAGGTTATCTTCCCTATTCTCGCAGAAACTCAGCAAAGCACCTCTACCGCACTCTGATCTCTTCCAGTAGGCTCTGAAGTTGCAGACTGCGCACGGCAGTCTGTTTTCCCATGCATACAGACATAGCAAGGCTCGCATTAGTGCCGCCTTCATAGATCAAAGCATTTGCTGAGCAATCATCACCACGAAACTTGACCCAGTTTTCTTGAGCACTCTTCAGGCTTCTGACCACATTTTTGCTCGCAGTCTTCAATGCCTCTTTGTAGGTCGCATTTAGGCGCTGATCCCAAACCATATATTCCTTAACTGCACAGTAAATCATATGAGCGTTTGTGTAATTACTGCCAATGCACGGGTCCATTACCTTCCCAAAACAAGTCATGGCAGGATATCCACCACTATGGGCTGCCACACAGTTCGCAATCGTATCCACCTGCTCCAGTGTTGGTTCGTCTGATGCTTGCACCGAAAGCATGCAACTAGGCCCTGTTTACATACTTCGAAACCATATCCTAACAGCAGCAATGTGTAAAAACCCCAGGTAGCTAGAAGCCGT
>CANMBS010000132.1 GCA_947496145.1 uncultured Pseudovibrio sp. | reverse complement strand
AATCGCCAATCGCATTCGAGCGGCAGACAAGAAATATTGAGACAGCGGCTCTCCACTTTCCTTAGGCCAGTCCATTTGGGGCTGGCTTTCCTGGCTGGATATGAAGGATCTCGATGCCTTGCTTTTCTACCCAGGATAGCAGGGTTTCACTGACATTCTCCGGGCCATTGTCAACACGTATCGTTTTTGGTTTGCCTCGCCATTCACTCACTTGCTGCAAAACACGCACAACTCGAAGCGCAGGAAGTGAAAAGTCAACTTCGATAGCCAGCCCCTCCCGGTTGAAGTCAACAAGGATATTAAGCATTCTGAACCGTCTGCCATCCTCCAGCTGGTCAGACATAAAATCCATCGACCACACCTAATTGAGACCGGAAGGCACCATCAGCTTGTCAGGCTTTGCTCGTTTCAGGCGCTTACGTGGCTTGATCCGCAAGTTCAGTTCCAACTCGCGGTAAATGCGATAAACGCGCTTATGGTTCCAGCCAAAGCCTTTGATGTTGCGAAGATAAAGAAAACACAGCCCAAAGTCCGGTTGGTGGTTGTTAAACGCAACAGCCAGTCAGCTATGATGGCGTTCTTATCGCACAAGCGCGGATGATACCGGTAGCAGCGCTCACTCACACCAAAGGTGCGGCATGCCAGGGCGATGGAAATCCCTTTGATTTCGACAGCAAACACAGCCATCTCCTTACGCTGAGATGGCTTGCTTACTTTTTTGCAAGCGCTTCCTTCAAAAGCTGAGGTCCTCTATTAACCCGTTTTTTTGGTCAGCTTTGCGTGAGAATATCGTCGCCGCGCCCAGACCTTGCGCTGGGATTTCGGTTTTCAGCCGTCTGCGCCGCTTCACCTTCCCTTTTGGTGTCTATGTGGCTGTCTTACGTTCCAGTTGGACCAATCGGTGCATGTTGTAGACCAGATTGGCGAGGCCGATTTTTGTTTTTGCCCGAGCCGTACCCACAGATCGGATGCATAGCCTCATGACTTGCTTCTGGTAGGCGAAGACATGCTCCACTGGTGCTGTGTGCCTTGATTTGGTGTTATTGCCTCGGCGCACATTGGCAGGCATCGGTTTTCCCTTGGGTTTGCGGCGATGGACCTGCGAGACAAAGCCGTTCTCCTCCATGAAACTTTCATTCTGCCTGGAGCGATAAGCGCTGTCCGCCCAGACCTGCGATCCGGTATTGGCTTTATCCAGCAAACCGCGGCGTAATTGCCTGCCATCATGACTGGCCGCATCAGTAACCAGCCATTTGCGAATGAAGCGGTAGCCTTTGTCAATGCTGGTGTGCCCCTTGCACCCAAAGTGCGTGATAGCAATGTCCAGATGCTTGCTGCCATCCTTTCGCTCCCGCGCTTTGCCAAACTGTACCGTCCAGCGCGCATGGGTATCTTTCTGGCGTAGTTTGGCTTTGTTTTTCCGCCAACCACTGGGGATACGGCTTTG
>CANMBS010000131.1 GCA_947496145.1 uncultured Pseudovibrio sp. | reverse complement strand
TATAACTGATAAGGGAAGAAGTCATAGATCTTTGCTAGACAATGAAACTTGGTTCAAACTTAACGTGACAACACCGGTGCGCGGTATTGTCTGTCATGTCTGTAAAGCCATCATAACTGTGCGGATTTCTTAGGTGTCCCCGATGAAGCTGTAGTAGCCTTGCATTATGTACTCATCACTTGCAGACTCTGCTATTAAGCCACCACCTAAATAAATGCCTCTTATCAGGACTTGATCTCATCTGCTTGTTGCACGTCCTGCGCTTCCAATTTCAGGCGATGGTAGATTGAAGATCTGCTGACCCCAGCAAGCGTTGCAGCTTTGGCGATGCCTTGCCACTTCCCGTTGTTATCCGGATGTGGTGTTATATGCGGCCTTAAAGCTTGCCATTGCTGGTCGGTTAGCTTTTGCGGCCTGCCAAGCTTCACACCCGCAAGCCTGGCACTCTCCAGGCCAGACCGGGTTCGCTCACGAATAACATCACGTTCAAACTGCGCAAATGCGCCCACCATATGAAAGTAGAGCATGCCGCCTGGGCTACTGGTATCAACTTGCTCTTTGATGGAATGCAGATGCAAACCACGCTGGTGGAGATCCTCAATTAAGGCTATCAGGTCTTGCAGAGATCGGGACAGACGGTCGAGACGCCAAACGACAATGGTATCTCCCTTTCGGGTTCTATCCAGAAGGCGAGCAAGCTGGGGCTTAACAACAGCATTGCCCCTCACCCCTTTGTCAGTTAGAATCTCTTCACAGCCTGCCTCACTCAAAGCTTGCTGTTGCATCCTAAGATTTTGCTCTTCGGTAGAGACACGAACATAGCCAAAAAACATTTTTGCAGCCTGTTTGTCTAAAAACATTATGACTAGTGAGAAGCGACAATAGGAGTTGAAAACTAAGTCACTGTATTTACTAAATATATTATGGTCTCAGCCTGTACACAAGTATATGTACAAAAATAATAATTGTTTTTTACTTTTGTACACTGCCGTATTTTCGGCTGAAAAAACCCGGTAGTTTCAAAGCTGCTCTGCCCGTTATGGACATGTACAAAAATGGTCATTTTTGTACATGTGTGACGGCATAATAAAGCTTGTAATGTCGCATCACATACACTTTGCTGCATGTGCGAAAAACTCTCCCAAAATTTAATCTATCCTGGCCAACCGTTCCCGCTAAGTCACGGCTAACGCATGAAACCGGATTTAGGATTCACAACATTAATCCAATAGGTTAGACGATCTTTCTCAAAACGGGGGGATGCTGTTATTTTCAAGAACCTACTGGAAAGCTTCGGGCAAATTAACGATCCACGCCAAGGGTGCAAAACGGAGCATCTATTGGGGGATATTCTAGCAATTTCGGTGTGCGCAGTGCTGGCCGGTGCTGAAAGTTATGAGGATATCGCCGATTACGGTCATTGTAAGCACGACTGGTTGCACCAGTTTCTTACTCTTCCAAATGGCATCCC
>CANMBS010000130.1 GCA_947496145.1 uncultured Pseudovibrio sp. | reverse complement strand
CTCTTGTGTTGTTTTGTGGTGAAACCAACATCAAGCATCTAAACGCGATGAACAACCTCTTCAGTGAACACAGCTAATTCAGTGCATATACTCTAGGACAAAAAAGAGTTCGTTGCTGATATTGTTGAGTTACGGGTACAATGTAGCGGTTTGTCTCTTGAACGGAGCTCCTGCTGCGGTTGGGTAAGACCGTGGTAGTGAGGCAGATAAGAAAATGCGCGAAGGTGCCACCATCGCGCATTTTAAGATCTTGAGAGCACCTTATTCTGCAAGCACTAGCAGGCCGAGACGTTCACGCTGCACATCACGAATAATCGCTTTGACGACAGAGATTCCCATGAGGGCAAGTACTGCCGAAAACGGCAGAGCATCAACAACCATCGCAGTCTGAATTGCTTCGAAACCGCCGAGGATTAAGAGTGCGCCAACAACTAACGCGAGACCGGTTCCCCAAAAGAGGATGTGAGGTCGGGCTTTGGGCCCCTCATCGCCTGCTGTATTGATGGTATTAATGATCAACACAGCTGAATCTGCAGTTATGATCTGGTAGGTCAGCAACAGCGCGACCACAATGATGGAGAAGATCCAGGCCATTGTTGGTTCTAAGATAACAGCAAGTGTCGCATAGAGCTGATCAGAAAGACCCGTGCCTGTAATCTCGTTCTGCGCAACACCGGAAAGCTCCAGATCAATCGCAGTTCCACCCAGTGCAGCGAACCAGATGAAGCACATAGCAGACGTTGCGATCATGACACCAAGCACAAACTCGCAAATGGTACGCCCCTTGGAGATACGAGCCAGAAACACGCCAACAAATGGCGTAGATGCGATCCACCAAGCCCAATAAAACAACAGTCCAGCCGCCTTGCCAGTCAGACAGAGCCTTCTCAGTGGCAGCGCCATCATCATTCCAGACAGTCAGCAGCAAAGACGGCAGCTAAGTGACATAATCAAATACACCCGTCAGAAGTGTCTGCACGCCAAAGAAAGCAGATCCGAAGAACAGGAAGAAACTCAGCAAGAAAAAACTCAAAGCTATATTCAGGTTTGATAACCATTTAATGCCGCGCCCAACACCAGAAAGTGCAGAAAGCGTGGATGCTCCAAGGATGACAACAAGCGCAAAAATGATACCTGCATTTGAGGACATTTGCTTGCCATCTGTCGCCAAAGCCAATGCGATGCAGGCCCGCTACCAGCTGCTCAACCCCGTAACCAATGGTGTGCGCAACACCCAGAACGGTGGCGACAACTGCGATGATGTCGATAATCGCACCGGGTGTCCCAGAAAGTTTATTTCCGAAAAGAGAAACCAGAGCTGAACGAATAGTCAATGGAAGACCACGACGATAAGCGAAGAAAGCAAGAACCAGACCACAGAGAGTATAACAGCCCTAAAGCCTTTCGCTATTAGTTTGATACGTATCGGGCAGCCTTGAATTAATTCCAGCATTCGGTTGGATCATACAGATCACAGATGTGGCCGATGACGTTGAAGACAGCGGAGAACGATCTTGC
>CANMBS010000129.1 GCA_947496145.1 uncultured Pseudovibrio sp. | reverse complement strand
CGGCAATGATCAACCCCTGAGTTGTGCCTAGAGGGAGGCTTTTGCGATCAAATTCAGGTTAATGTGACAACACCGTTCAGAGGACGTGCCCGGCATACCTGCAAGCACCTGCTCTTTCCATCATTTGACATGGTTCAGATACACATCGAACTCTTGAGCCAGCTTGCTCAGCGTTTTCTCTGCTCGGATTGCTGCTAAAGGCACTTTCGTATAAAAGCCAGAACGTGATTGCCTTGTGGACGTCTTACCAAGTAATTCTCCGGTTTGTGACATGACGCCAGTCTCAGATGCAAGATACACCTATGCTACTTTTTCGCTTCATCCGAACTACCTTTCTGGCGCACAGTGCAGAACTGAGAGACACCACCGATTGTCGCCAATACTTGACCAACTCACAGTTAAGTGGATGACGCCCTCAATATTTTCTCTCATCTTCATCTGCCTTGGAGACACAATTATCTGCGAGGGTATCACCCCTACCTGCTTGTCACCGATTGAACAGCCACAGTAAATTTGATAGCTAAAGCATAAGATTTAACGCGAGATAGAACCCGATTCATGACGGAACCAATCAATCACCCGTTTGAGACAGGCCATGCTGAAACAATTCGTATTGGTGCCAAAATCCGCAGCCGCCGGAAAGAGCTAAAGTTAACTCTGGAAGAAGTTGCGAGCGCTTCGTCACTTTCTCCCGGGTTCTTGTCTCTGGTCGAAAGGGATTTATCCTACCCTTCTTTAACAACGCTTTCCAAAATCGCCAGTGCTTTGAAGGTCTCTATGGAAGTGTTCCTGGCCTTCCCCAAGGGGGATAGCAACGTTTCCTATGCCCAAAGCCGTCCAATGTTTGAGGTCAATGAAGGGGGCGTTCTCTTTGCCCGCATCAGCGCAAATTTTAAAGACGCTGTGCTGAATTCAGTAGAAATCACACTTCCTCCTCATTATAGCTCAACGGTTTCGTCACATACCGGGGAAGAACTGGTCTATGTGCTTTCTGGCCAGCTTTTGCATGTACTGGACGACAAGAAAGCTCAGCTCGGCTCCGGGGATGCTGTACATCTCCAATCAACTCTCCCACATTGTTGGATTAATGAAACTGATCTTCCCGTACGGTTGTTGTGGGTTGGTGACCTTCCAATTTTTGATAGTGGCTCTGACTAGGGTTTCGACCCAGCAAATGTGCCGCTGTCAAAAGATCCAGATAAGCGTGTCCAGTGGAACTGAAGACAGTTTGCACCCTCTTGAGCCTTCCCAGATCTTTCTGGAACATTTGTGTTAGATCTTCCGCTTCCCGGTGTACTTCACCAGCCTCGCGCATAGCGGTGGGCTTGTCCTCAACAATCAAACACGCTTTTTCCAGTATAATGTCAGGTAGCTCACGTCCTGTTTCATCGTGTGCTCCCATGCAATTCAGATGTGCTTGGGGCATAAGGGTTATAAAATCAGATATGGGACGATTTGAGCTCGTGGTTGTAGCAACGATGTGCGCACCAGAGATGGCATCCTCTACGTTATCGTGGCAGCTCACACTGGACTGGCTCAGGAAAAGTGGAGAGCCTTCTGATACTCTAAGATCAGGAGGACTTTATGGGGCGAAAACATTAC
>CANMBS010000128.1 GCA_947496145.1 uncultured Pseudovibrio sp. | reverse complement strand
CTCAACGCACCCGTATGGGCATTAACAATCAAACTCCAATTCAGGCTCTAAATGAAACAGCCTGATCAGATTCCACAACTCCAGAAACTTGGCCATGATGTCCACCTCATGCCTGCAATATATGTAAAGGCCTATGTCAAACGCGGAAAGTCCGATGCGGTTGATGCCGAAGCGATCTGTGAAGCTGTCATACGCCCTGCTATGCGGTTCGTTGCGATCAAGTCTGAAGAACAGCAAGGTATCTTATTCTTGCATCGCGCCCGTGATCTGGTTGTGCGGCAACAGACGCAGCTCAGTAACATGTTGCGTGGTTTGTTGAGTGAATTCGGGATTGTAATTGCCCAAGGGATCGGCAGTGCGGTTAAATTCGCCAAAACGATTCCGGACGGCAAGAAGTCAGTAATCCCTGAGGTCGCTGTTGATGTGCTGGCCAATTTGAGTAATCAGATCCTCGACCTGCATTTACGCATCCACCGGTATGATAAGCGTCTGAGGCTTGAGGCGCAAAAAGACCCACGTTAAAAACTGCTGAAAACAATTCCCGGGGTCGGGCCGATCACTGCATCTGCCATTGTTGCCACCGCAGGTGATGGGCATCAATTTCGAAATGGCCGCGAGTTTGCGGTCTGGTTGGGTCTACCTCTCCTCAACAGATCAAGTGGAGGTAAGGAGAAGCTGGGTGGGATAACGAAGATTGGGGGACCGGTATGTCAGACGACTGCTCGTAACCGGTATGACCTTGCGCCTTAGGCAGGTGAGTGTCAATCCGGATCGGATCGATCCGTGGGTCATCGTCTTATTGGAGCGAAAACCTTCAAGACTCGCCACCGTTGCCATGGCCAATAAAACGGCGCGGATCATTTGGGCTGTCCTCACCCGGAACGAATGCTACAAACTTGGCGTTGTATAGCTGAAAGAAGGGAAATACCCGAGATGCAAGACCATTGAGATGATGGAGCAATGTCAGCCCGCCAGCCGAGACGCCCCGTCGAATGTCAGGGACACATTTGGGTCTGCTTTGCGGTTTGGGACTTGGCCAGCGGAAACCATCAGGGCCAGCGGCCATGTGTGCCGCATAAACAGGCTGGACACACGACCGCATCTGACAAATGCTCAAATCAGATCAAAAATGTCTTGCAATGTAGGAAACATCCACACAGGACATTATTGGGTTTGGCACAGCTGGAGTGCTTGTCGTCTATGGAAACGGAGATGGCATCTTCGGTGGAAGTCAGCAATTGATTTTGCAATTCTCAACCAACAATGGAGGCTGGAATGCAACCAGGCACGAAAGAGATGTTGCTGATGTGAATGGTGACGGCTTTCTTGATCTGGTTGGGTTTCGTGAAAATCATGTGAACGTGGCTCTTGGGACAGGCACAGGTTTCGGTGATCTGCTCGTCACTCAGAATGGTTTTGACTACGCTGGAGGATGGCGCGTTGACGTTCACGAACGCAAACTTGCAGATGTTAATGGGGATGGGTTTGCTGACCTCGTTGGGCTTAAAGCGTTTCGGAGAAAGTTTGAATCGGTATGGTTCACATGGCGGGCGTTCTGTGGTTCACTCTGATTGGGAGGATCACAACATGCCAGCACCGCGCTCTACAGACCTGCGAGACCGTTTTGCAGGTCTGATCAAGGAAGGTTATACGGGGCGTGAGGCCGCACGGCGT
>CANMBS010000127.1 GCA_947496145.1 uncultured Pseudovibrio sp. | reverse complement strand
GTCTCATTCGCTGAGCAACAAAAAGAACCTGATCAGAACCGAATTTTAGAATTGACCGATATAAGTATTGTTGTGGAATCGCTTGTACTTTAGGTCTTAGTGATTACTTAGTGTGGATTTACTGCGAGCAGGAAAAGTAAGACCCATCAAAATCATTCATGAACACCTCTGTTTCTCACAAATTGAGAGTTTTTAATTTAAGTTCACCAGCGAAGAATCCTTTTCAGAAATCTCCAGAAGTGTCCTTGTCATGACTTAAAAGTGCTTCTAGCTCTTCACTGGAGAGCTGATGCATCTCCGTCCTGCCCTGACGAGCAATAACTAGATAGGTTGCCGTTTTGCGATAGGCAAGAAAGCTTAAACCTTGCAGAAGCTCTTCTTCAACAAGGACTTCGTAGTCCCCGGCGGGAAATTTGTCTGGACTACCTGATAAGGTGAACGGTCGACAAAATGTCACCATCGATTTGTTTGACCGAGTACTCATTACCGATCTCCATTAATTGGATCAAAATTTCCTTCGGACGTCCACATTTGAAACCAGAAACAACGAACCCATTACGAAGGGGCAGACTTCTCTGAGTTTACACGGTAACGGAGGATCTCGTCCTGATTTAAGTTAGTCCCTTCCTGATACTTTCCTTTTGCTTAGAGCTTTGTTGCAGAAATTGCGAAATCGTGACTGACCATCCCAGCAATCGGCACCAGTCTCCAGTATTCAAGTTCTTTATTTCTGTTCAGATTGAGCTGCGTCTGTGAGAAGGTAATGGTTAATCAACTAAGTTGTTCCTGATGGGCTAACATTTGATCGTGTGGCTATTTGTACTTTAACTATACAGACAGAAGTGTTTTTAGTGGGATGTTCACGTCAACATTGGACCAGACTGATCCAGATATGAAGGATCAAACTCAGCGAAATCTACCAACCGCTCGTAATCCCATGAAATCACTAGGGATCTGAAAATCAACTATCTGGTGCGAACCGTTTAGTTGGGTCTTATAGGAGCAGACACATCCAGCAGATAGAATGTAGGCAACTTGCTTCGGTTGTCCCTGATGAACCAGATCCCGCCCCTCGGTAAAGGAACGTCGGCGCTGGTGCTGGCGACCCAACTCGGGCTCTGATAAGGTAACAAAGACCGCAAGTTTACGTGCAAGTGGACTGGTTTTTTGCCGTCCATGAACCCTCCAGTACCAGCATGCAATCTATAAAGATTTAAACGCCGACACTGCTTTCATTCAGTTCAACATACAGTAGTTTCTACTAGGATAATAACATACATCAAATTACCTCTGCTGTTTGCATAGTAAGGAAAGGAAGAACCGATATGTCCATGAGGACTGATAATGCAGGACTAACGGCCCTTTCGATCTGTGAGGCTCTGTTGCTTGCTATGAGCGACTAAAGGGTTACTGCCAGAGAACGAGATCATGCGAGTTCTCCACACCGCCGCTACCACCCATGAAAATGCGGCCGGTTCACATGTTGAGATTAAAATACAACACGCCGTAGCGAAACTTATCAACCGGTTCAATATTAGCGGAAGGTCGGTGCGGCAACGTTAAACAGAATTCAACCCGCAGTCGAAGAAGTCAGATGTTTAAGCCTTTATGTCCGAGTTACGGTCGCCTTCTGCAAATCAGGATCTGCAGCGATTATGATCGATAAAAGAAGCTCACGTCTTCCTCAT
>CANMBS010000126.1 GCA_947496145.1 uncultured Pseudovibrio sp. | reverse complement strand
CTTCATAAAATCAATCCTCAATATGAGGCGACAATATCTCTACTTTTAAACTCGATCAATCTCAGGGGGGATTACCACGCAAGGTGGTGAAAATTGCCGGAAACCTTAGAGATGGTCACACTTTGCGACAGTACTTTTCTGAAGAACACGCAGAACTCATCTGGTCGAATGAGAAGAAAGGGGGATTGGAAAACAGTAGCATAACCGATTTAATCAAGACATTTCGAAATTGAGAGAAGTTCTTCGGTAATGTTGCCAAGCTGAGGGAAGCCAACAAATGTCAGTTGATATTCTTAATCAAGTTGGACAAAATTTATCTAATCTCTCACATGTTGATGGAACGAGTGAGCTGGAAAAAGAAGCGATTAAGCTATTGCTTCTGTACGTCCAGAACTTGCAGTCACCCGATCAGAAAAAGCATATCTCAGGCGACGTACTTATTAATGAAGCCAGGCAGTTTTTAGAGGCATTATCTAATAGGGAATATGAATCTAGTGAATTGCAGATTTTGCATAAAGCGGCTCGAAAAGAGATCGGAACTCTTCGCAGAAAAGTAATGGCAGAGAGACTGCAAAAGGCAAAACTTCAACAGACGAATAGTGTTTTGAGACAAGCATACATATTGTCCACGGAGATGCGCGATGAACATCTCTCAGCGATAAATGATCTCGCTTCTGCAAAAGAGCTGTTCATAACCTCTGTAACAATGGTTGAAATCGAGGTGTTCTCATATTGCAATCGCGTATGTTGGTTCTGTCCTAATGCAACACATGATCGTCGTTCAAGCAATCATCATATGAAGCATGATACATATATTAAGATTTTGGAAGATTTAAGGTCTTGTAATTACAATAAGAGAATAAGTTTTAGCCGATACAACGAGCCTTTAGCAGATAAATCAATTTTGGATAGACTTTCTGAAGCCAGAGAATACATCCCTAATGCTACGTTGCACATTAATACAAACGGCGATTACCTCAACAGAGACTATCTTTTCGACCTATATAACGCAGGTTTAAGGGCATTAAATATTCAAATTTATTTAAACAACGAAGAGAAGTACGAGCATGAAAGAGTAAGACAAAAACTTGAGAGAAAAATTCGGGAACTGGGACTTGAGTTTAGTGGTGTCAAAGATATCCCGGATACTTGGATAGAAGTTACAGCTCGATACCACGACATGAAAATCAGAATGTATGGTCGCAATTTTGATAAAAATGGGTGTGATCGTGGAGGCACGGTCGAGGTAGAGAGTAAAGCTCCCAGAACTTCCCCCTGCCGATCTCCTTTTTACCATATGTACATCGATTACAATGGAGCAGTGATGCCATGCTGTAATGTCAGATCGGATATACCTGAGCATAGCCAATGCAAAGTCGGCCTAATGAGTAATGAAACTTCATTGTTCGAGATCTACGCTGGAGAAAAAGCATCTAGCTGGCGTCGAGCCATGATTGGTTTTCGAGATAAGAAAGGTGTTTGCAAAAACTGCAACTTCAAGGAGTTCACCGATACTCCTGAAACGCGAGCAGCACAAAACAGAATACTTAAAATAGCAACTGATTTAGAAAGGGTGCCATCAACTTAGCATGAATTTAGTTGCAAGAGCTTTCTTCAAGCATGGCAGCTTACTCCCATTGTGAGTGACCTGCTCCCCATAAGTTCCACCAGTTTGTGATAGGATTCTACCTAACATTGAGGTGGGATATGAAGCGTTCG
>CANMBS010000125.1 GCA_947496145.1 uncultured Pseudovibrio sp. | reverse complement strand
AGAATAAATCACTCACATCAAAGCTCCAATTTGGCTGAAGTGAATCAGACAAAACACCAAAAATCAATGGGTCCTGAACCTAGGCAATGTGGACGAATTAACTGATGTATAGGATTTGGGCTTCCTTCTGTTTTTTACTATGTGTTTCATAGATAGCCGACTGCTTTGGGGGGCTATGTCTGCGCATATGAATGAGGGTGATTGGGCTGTTGCGCTGGAGGTGTTTTGAAGCTTGTTTGCCCCGGTGCGGCACCAAGGGGCCTGATAACTAACTTTTTCTCGAAGCGATCCATTATTTCTGCATTCATAATATGAGCTGGAGAGTGTTTCCCAATCAGTTTGATAAGTGGAGTTTGGTCTGGAAACGGTTTGACAGGCTAAGCAGAGCCAGTGTTTTGAAGCTTATTTTGACACTCTGTCCAGTTTGGGCCATCGGCTCATTTGTTGCTAATGTTTGAGAGTTCTGTTGTGCGAGCCCATGTTTCAGCCGTAGCCGCTAAAAGGGCAGGAAGGACACGCGCCTGGCCGTTCAAAAGGCAGCTTCTCAGCCAAAATCCATTTGAAAACTGACTTCAACGGCCATTCTCTTACCTCTGACCTGACTGAAGGAGAAAAGGCGAATGCACCGCATTTTCTGTTCTTTTAGACCTTGACCCGGATGTGGGGGGCTGTGCAGTCGTTGGCGATAAAGGCTATTCAAGTAACCCCAATCGCCAATATACACGCGAACGTGGGCCGCGTTTATCATTGTGCGCAAAGCTAACGAAAAAGAACAACTAAAGAATTGCGCAAGAAAGCTATATAAGGCTGGAGCCTGCATAGAGCACGCTTTTGGCCAACTTAAACGTTTCAAGCCCGTCGCGATCAAACGCGAGAAAACTATGCAGAAGTATCGAGCACTCGTCTCACTTGCTGCAGCATTCATCTTGATTAAATCCGTCCACATTGCCTGGGTCTCTGGCGATCTGCCTGAATGGTTTCAGATAGAAGAGTTGACAAGGACCATGTGGTGTTGTCCAGATTTTTTCTACTCCATAATGTGCTTTTGCAAATAGTTCTACCGCATGTCTTAATGGATATTTATGTGAGCGTTTAATGATTATTCGTTCTGCTGGCTCTATCTGATACCTCCCACCTGCGACTTCGATTTGCTGGCGAAACCGGGATATATAGCTCATCTCGACTGCATAGTTAGTGGGATTCCAGATTGGCGCATAGGAAAAATTTTCTGGTTGTATGTTTGCCCCAGTTACGCGATTGATACGACGGATAAGATTATCGCAAAAAGCACGTCGAATTCCCGTTGTATCATTCATGTATGCGCGTAGATGGAATTCAGGAGATTTCAAGATATCCATAGACACGATCAGTGCAGCTTCTGAGCCAAGTGTTCTTTGTGCACCATTCAGGAACTCAATAACTTCTTTGGTGCTCAGATTTCCAAGAGTAGCGCCAAGCAGGATGCCTAATCGGTGAAAGTCGCGTTTGATGTGTCTCAAGTCTATTGACTGGAGAAAATTGCCAATAATCGGCACAAAATGAACCTCTGGATGACGCAGTGCCATCAATCGAGTGTACTTTGTGTAATAGTTTTCAGTGATATCAATCGGAGTGTAGCAAACGTAATTTGAGCTTACTGATAGAAGAATGAGCTATTGCCAAGTCTGGTGTATAAGCTTTTTCTTAAGCAGCTTTTTTATCGGGTTGAGGCTGTTCGATACCATCC
>CANMBS010000124.1 GCA_947496145.1 uncultured Pseudovibrio sp. | reverse complement strand
ACCTCTCCCGGGTCCCAAGCCCATGCTTTGTCGTCGATGAGGTTGCCATGCGCCGCAACCTGTCTGTGCTT
The DNA here is from genome assembly GCA_947496145.1 of uncultured Pseudovibrio sp. GTDB lineage: Bacteria > Pseudomonadota > Alphaproteobacteria > Rhizobiales > Stappiaceae > Pseudovibrio. Next base: position 1,902 of record CANMBS010000124.1, on the reverse strand, counting down.
AAGGAAAACGGATGCGCATAAACAAAGACCTAACACCAAAAACTATTGGCATAAATGCGGAAACTCCGCAAGACTGTAAGTCATTAGAAGATGTAAGGCAGGCGATTGATACGATTGACCGACAGATAATTCATTTGCTCGCTTTGCGCCTTGGCTATGTGCTGCGCGCCGCTCGTTTCAAGCCAAGTGAGCAGAGTATCCCCGCACCGAAACGAGTGCAGGCTATGTTGATTGATCGGCAGCAATGGTCAGAAAAAGAAAATCTTGATCCTGATTTTATTGTTCCATTATTTTCCCATATAATTCAGTGGTTCATTCAGCAGCAAATACGATTTTGGAAGCACAATCATTCCAATGCGCCTACAGAACAAACGCAAGAAGCCAGAGACTTAGAGACATCAGAACTTACATGAAAGTGGGGATATGGGGAGAGTTTATAGCGATGGGAGCGGAAGACGATATCGATCTGATCATGAATAGTGAGAAAGCACAGTGTCTTTGAACCAATCCATTATTTTCTCCCGCTTTCTTAGCGGTAGAGACGAGTTTTATATACTGTTGTATAAATCCTTGCGAACACAGTAACCTGCTTACGAGCGAGAGATTTAACCAGCAGGCCCATCGGAAGGTTTCCTCGTAGGATCACGCAGTCATTATGGTTGTGACGCAGACTTTTTATCTTGAACGAGATGGGCTGATTCTCTACAACAATATTGTCTGTCAATATGCGTTGAAGATTACTACTGTGATCAACTTCCAAAGATGTAACCTTGTATGCGGCTTACTTCTACGTCCTTCTTCCACGTTCTTGAAGAAATCATGCATGAACGCGGAGTTGAGATTGATCAAGCCACGCTCAATTGATGGACTATGAATTATTAACGCCTAACTACAAAACAATATATAAATCGGGAAGATAGTGTACTTGCCCAAAGAAAATGGAGGGCCTCTGTCTCACTATTTCTTTTCTGTCTCTCGATCGTGATTGGCGATTGATAGCCTAACGACGAGTGGCGCCTGATTGGATTGTAAAAGCCCTCGATGTAAAGGCCAAGCGCTGTTTCGGCCTGCTGACGGGTCTGAAAGGTAGTTCGCTACAACATTTCAGAGTTAATGGTCTTGAACGCGGTTTCCACCATGAAATTATCGAAGCAAATGCCCTTACCGCTCATCGAAGGGGTAAGCTTGTTCCTCGATGAGAGCCACTGATAAGCATCGGGGCAATACTGGCTACCTCTGTCGGAATGATGAATGAGACCATTCACAGAAGTCCGTGTTGCCAGAGCTCGCTTTAATGGCGTTGTCACCAGATCGGTCTTCATGCGGTCGCTGGTTGCCCGGCCTGTAATACGCCTTGAAAACAGATCTACGACGATCGCCAGATACAGCCAGCCTTCTGAAGTCCAGACCTAGCTGATGTCAGCTCCCCACTTCTGATTGGGGCCGGTACAAGTGAAGTCCTGTTCCAGAAAATTAAGGGCTACAGGCTTGTTGTGATGGCTGTCTGTAGTTCTCTTGAATTTCTTTTTCCTCTCCACTTTCAGAGAGTTATCACGCATCAGGCGAACCACGCGGTGCCTGCCTGCATTAAGGCCGTCAGCGCTGAGTTCAGCTGCAATACGCCGTGAGCCATAAGCTCGGTTTGAGGCTTCAAACTTGTCCTTGATGTGAGCAAAGAGCACCATGTCCTCACGTTGTCTGGCGCTCGCAGGTCGTTTTCTCCAAGCATAATATCCGCTGCAACTGACACTCATAAAGGCGCAGAGGCTAAAGCAGTTCGCGTTTAAACTGAAACGCTTGATCTGCTTTAGCTTTTGTTTTTGCCTATCTTTATCTGAAAACCGGTGTCCACTTTTCAGAGATACGCTTTAGCAGTTGAATAAGAGGCGTTCTGTGCATCGA
>CANMBS010000122.1 GCA_947496145.1 uncultured Pseudovibrio sp. | reverse complement strand
TTCCCATTCCTCTCTCAATCGCTTGTCTTTTCATCTTCTCCCAGCACAGGGAGACAAGATTCCAGCGCTTGTTTCTGTTTGCCCGTACCCTCAGGTTCTTTAAGTCCTTGTCTACGAGCTTGTAGTGCTTGGCGCAGATCCACTCTGTTTGGTTATGGGGTAGGGGTTTACGCCTTGTTCTGGTGCAGTGGGGGACGAGGCAGGCGGGATTAACCAAAGCATTCCCCTCCATCCGCCTGGCAAAGTGCACCCTTGGTTTGAAAGAGCCAGTCTCCTTGAAGGTCGATGTACTCCCGCATTTGCTCGCGTGAGTATCGCTTGGAGAAAGTCGCACCAGACCCACTGGTTAGCTGACTTGCCAAGCCTTCCATATCTTCCCACCATGTTGCTCGTTGCGGATACTCCCGGGTGAAAGCAGCAATGTTTGCTTCCGACTTCAGAAAGCAGCCGTCGCAGTTGCCAAGCCAGCAGTTCCCGCGCACATTTGGCAACTGCAAGTCAAAGCTTTGCGCCTTCCAAAATGCGGCAATATGCTCTTTGCCTACTCCCGCAGATGCCAAAGGGTGCCATACCGTCCAACGATCTTTCGGGGCTGGTTTATTCAGGCGTCTTGGTTCATCTGCTCGTAAGCCAACACAGTTCACCCATCTCTCCCAGCCCAAAGTGCGCAGGTATCGCTTGGCAGTCCTGACTTTGAGTTCAATCGTGCAAAACCGCGCTTGTTGATTAGGCAGGTACTTTTTCTTTCGAATAAGCGCTTCGAAAGGCTCTCCATTTCGAGCAGCGCTATTGTGATTGACGATCTCGAAAAATGGATCTGCTGGTCTATACTCCAACCACACAACCTTCACGCCCCATCGAGAGCTACATTCCTGCACAAAGTCTAATGTTTCAGGCATTTCTCTGCCCGTGTTTTGGAATGAGACAACAATGCGATCCGGTAAATCCCCATTGGCTTCGAGGATTTGATGAAGGAGATAAGCACTGGTTCGCCCACCACTAAAGGCAATCTGCACATGACCGTCTGGGAGAATGTAAGGGGTCATTCGTCAATCTCCCAGCCACCCTTCCCATTGCATGTCTGACAGGGGCTTGGTTTGGGTTCAGCACAGCAGCAGATGTCTTCAAATGCTTCACACTCACAGCTGTCAGTGTCCAAGCCTTCACCGCCGCAGTCCTGACATTCTGTCCAGCTGTCGGGTTCTTCAATCTCTGGAACTTGGCTGTTACGCGCACCACATTTGGAGCACTCTGTGTGGGGGAGGTTGCTGAGTGGTCCTTTCCACTCGACATGACCTCCGCAGTGTTGGCAGATCATGACTCTCCCTTAGCCTTTGCGAGTGCAACACGGGCTTTAGCTATGGCTTCACAAAAGAAATCATAAGTATCAATCTCGTCTGAAAAATCGCCGTCATGGAATGAAAGCATAGCTTCCAACGCTTCCAGCATGAGAGGGAAGGCATTGCAGCGTCTTGCCATTTCAGCGCTTGCTTCTTTGGAAGTCCAGAAGCCGTCAGAGTGTTCGGATGAGCAAATTATGCCGTTATCGTCAGTATAAAGGTGGGGTAATTGCATGTTGCACAACCTCATTTGTGGTCGAAAAAATTTCCATCATGCGCTAAGGGCTTTGCATTAGTGCTGGCAGATTATCACTCGCTGCCTTTCAAGTTCTGGACCTTCTCAATTGCATCTTTGATTGTGAAATGCTTGGCAGTGTAGTGAAGCGCCATGTCCTCGCCGCCTTCACGGTCCCATTCCACGTCACATTGCCGGTCTAGGTATGTTTCTTCTTCAGAGAGTGCGCCCAGAACCTCCTCAAGCACCTTCTGTCGCCCTTCAGTACGTGCCTTCTCAATGACTTCAGGGAACAGGCTTGCAACGTCTTCTTCTGTCAGACCGGGTGCTATGTCTCCCATATGGAGGTTGGAAAGTACCTTGTGTTTGTCTTGAAGGCCCGATCTGACCTGTTCCAGCTTGTCAATATGCTCAAGCAGTGCCCTCAGATCAGACACCGTAACCCGATAGTCAGGGATGGAGCCAACGCCACGGACATTGCGAAGGCGCTCTATGAGTTGGGT
>CANMBS010000121.1 GCA_947496145.1 uncultured Pseudovibrio sp. | reverse complement strand
GGGCCAACAGCCGCCGTTAGGGTGTTTCCAGCAAGGGTTGAATACAGCTTAAGTAAAAGTGTTGCACCACGCAGAAACACTACCTCATTTTTCCTCTTCTGCAGAACCCTTCAGGGTAAGTTGGCCCATCAGCTCCATTGGCATTGGAAAGACAATCGTATTACTTTTATCGCTTGCGATTGTCTGCAGTGTTGTCAGGTAACGCAGCTGCATAGCTTGATCATTCTGGGAGAGAATTCCGGCGGCTTCTAGAAACTTTTCCGCCGCTTGGGATTCGCCCTGTGCGTCGATGACCTTGGCACGGCGTAACCGCTCTGCCTCTGCCTGCTTTGCGATTGCACGGATCATGCGGTCATCAAGGTCGATGTGCTTCAATTCCACATTTGACACCTTGATACCCCAGGCTTCCGTTTGTTCATCTAAAATACGCTGGATATCAGAGTTTAGCCTATCTCTCGATGCAAGCATTTCGTCAAGTTCATGCTGGCCTGCGACCGAGCGAAGGGTTGTCTGGGCCAGTTGGGTCGTTGCCTGAAGGAAATTCTCAACCTGAATGATTGCCCGTTCAGCGTCTACGGCGCGAAAATACACGACGGCATTGACTTTAACGGAGACATTATCCCGCGAAATTACGTCCTGCTCAGGCACGTCTAGAACGCGTATACGCAAATCCACCCGAACCATCTGCATGAGACCCGGAAGGACAATGATCAAGCCTGGACCTTTCACTTTCCAGAAACGCCCCAGCAGGAAGATCACACCTCGCTCATACTCCCGCAGAATCTTCAAGGACGAGAAAACAATCAAGACCGGAATCAGTACAGTCAAAGTCCAGGAATAGTTAAGCAGTTCGTTCATGACTGATCCTCACTTTTAAGGGGAGAGACTGTGAGGGTTAAACCCTCCATAGCCGAGATTTCGACGGTGTGACCCGGTCTTAAAGGCGCTTTGCTTATTGCCTGCCATACTTCACCATGGACCCTGACGTGCCCCTTTAATCCATCCCAGTCCAAGACCACAGCTCTGCTGCTGAGCATTTCTTCCTGTCCTGTCACGACAGCACGGCCCTTCGAGCGCATGAGAAGATAAAGAATGACGAGAAAAACGCCGGCACCAACGGTTGCGAGCGCCCCAATCAGAATGGGGGATACCTCCAGTTCGGGAGTATCGCTGTCGATCAGCATGATTGAACCCAGCACAAAGGCGGTGGCGCCACCCAGTCCGAGCATGCCAAAGCTGGGCGCAAATGCTTCGCCGACCATAAGACCAAGTCCGACAAGAATTAAAGCCAATCCGGCATAGTTAACTGGCAACAGCTGAAAGGCGTAGAGCGCTAAGAGCAGGCAAATCACACCGGTGATCCCAGCGATGAAAATGCCCGGACTATAAAATTCCAGAACAATGCCGTAGATACCGATAAGAAATAGGATATAGGCAACACTCGGATTGGTGATGACAGAAAGAAACTCGGTTCGCCAATCTGGCTCCATCGGAACAATCGTTAGATCAGCAGTATTGAGGGTAATCTGCCCTTCCGGCAATTCAACAGACCACCCATTTATTTGGTGAAGAAGATCGGTTTGATTATCGGCAATAAAGTCTATGACCCCTTCTTCAAGAGCGTCGACCGCCGTTAGACTGGCAGCTTCGCTGACCGCCTTTTCCGCCCACTCTGAGTTTCGGTTCCTCAACTGGGCGAGGCTCTTGATATAGGCCTTCGCATCACTGATAGCTTTGAGAGAGGAGGACGGGGCCGTACTTGTCTCTTCATCCTCTTCGTTGTCGGAGCTTCCTGATCCGGGGAAACCACCGCCTATTTGAACCGGCGTTGCTGCACCTAGATTGGTCCCCGGTGCCATGGCAGCAATATGGCATGCGTACAGAATGTAGGTTCCAGCACTGGCCGCACGGGCACCGCTCGGCGCAACATACCCAACAACTGGAACCGGAGATGCCAGAATGGCATGAATGATGGTGCGCATTGCGATGTCGAGACCGCCAGGGGTGTTTAAGGTGAGGATGACAAGCGTGGCCTCATTTTCCTGAGCGGATTGGAGGCTACGGGTCACATAGTCAGCAGTGGCCGGTCCTATAGGACCTTCAATACGGATGAGCGAAGCTGTCCGATCCGCTTGGGCGGCAC
>CANMBS010000120.1 GCA_947496145.1 uncultured Pseudovibrio sp. | reverse complement strand
TCGAGAAGGTTTCTGCATGAACACATGCATGGGATTAGGCAAGCTGTAACCTAATTTCGAATTTTGCAACAACGCCAGCGAATGCAGACTAACATTGGCAGGCATCACGCCAATCTCCCCGGAACCGTATTGAACCGCGCCCTTGTCAAACATGAAAAGGTGGATCCCCTCCCACCCCATGGCCACCTGCAGCACACCATGCAATTCGTGCAGGCTCATATCGCTCGGCACCAGCAGCCGTCTCCAGATCATAGGGCTGATGCCAAGGAGACGAACCTTGAGCTGAAAGACTGAACGGGATGGTGGATCTTGGAGCATGAGTTAAAGTGGCAGACACCTCAAACTCCAGCAACAAGATCAGACTGCTTTTTCACAGCTGCCCCACACTTTTGAATGCTCTCGCTCGTCCCGGTAACGGCCAAGGACTGACTGGAGTTCTACTTCAACGGCTTGTTGCAACAACTTCCTCGCTCCTTCACGCAGCAACTGCGTCAGCGGATCATCAAAAACAGTGCTTTGACGGGGAAGCTCAAGAACATTATATTCATCCATGGTGGCGTATCTCCAAGTGGTTGAAACGTTGATTTGGTCATCAACATTCAACCCGATACGCTGCTATCTCAAAAGCCCCCATACACCAGATTCAGTTATAGCTCCTAACCTTTGCCTGACTGGCTTAAAAGCTCCAAAGCGCGGTTAAGTTGCGCATCGTTACCCGCTGAATAGGGCAAGTGGTTTTTTACCTCAATATCCGGGGTGATCCCAATTCCATCAAAATTTTGGCCATCCAAAAGCGTGTAACCTATCCCCATCATCATCAAACTATCATCAGGTAACAAATAAGCCGTTGCGGCGGTCAACGCGCCGGCCGTGGTTTCGCCCACCAATGGAATTTTATTTTTTTTCAAGTTGTATGCAAAGATTTCAAGGCCGCTTCTGGTCCCCTTGTCTATGAGCGCCACAACAGGTTTTTTCCAACTTGTGGGGGGGCGAATGACAGTGCCATCTTTTAACACCATTTCCATAGTAGCAATATTGCTTACAAACAAATTAGCGTCTTCCAGATTAGCCCCGCCCCATCGGCTGCGAATATCCAAAACCAAACCATCTACAGTGCTGTATTTTTCATCATTGAGCGTTTTCTTTAGTTCTTTGAACGTGTTGCCATTTGACCCGCTCCAAAGGCGAATATACGCATAAGAAGCTCCATTTTTTTCAATGATTTTTTGACTGGCTAGGCTGGCTTGCAAAAACATCTCTTGCGGTTGGATTTTAACAATAGGCACATTAAAAGAAAGCGGCGCCTTATCTGCTTTACGCCTTACTGTAATGCGAGTGCTGGATAGGCCAGAAGGGAAAACCGGGTATTGGTAAGAGGCAGCTCTTTCAATTGATAGAAGTTCATCGCCAACCAACAAACCGGTTTTAGCGGCCGGCAACCCATCATAAAGCTTTGAAATAAAATATTTGCCGTCCTGTTTTTCACCAACAAGGCCGATACCAAAATAAAACGGCTTGGCAACGCCGGGGAAAATGCGAGCGTGGTCTTTGTCTGTAACCGCATAACTGAAAATGTCCATAAGCTCAAAATAAGCCGATTGGGAGCGGTCAAAACGCATTGTATGCGCATCGTTCAGCGTTTTTAGCAAACTATCAATTTCATAATTAAACGGGGCGTTCATGCTTTCAAATTGGCGCCCGGTGCTTAGCCCGCGTTGTTTGTGATCAAAATACAATCTGAACGCTTCAAGCCGTTCAGGCTTATAAAAATCGCTTGTTACAATGGTGTGAATTGCATTGAGCGTTTCAGTTTTTTGTTCTTCATTCATCGGCTCATTTGCATATCCTAATTTTGCAATCCAAAACAAAAGACTAAATCCAACCACACCAATTATCTTAAACACTTTTAAAACCCCTTAAAATTCCTCACTTAACAAACCTCAATTTTATGCAAGCATGTAAAGGGGCGAATCTCGTCCCCTATCATTTTTGACCTTGAAACGGCATTGCCAAGTTAACAGCGGTAGTTTGTCATATCACTTTTCTAGCTGACTTTATGCAACAACGCCTAGGCTCAGGACTCATAGCCAGAATATGACGGTTGCAGCGATGTAGATTGCGGATTTGAATATACTGGCACAGCGA
>CANMBS010000119.1 GCA_947496145.1 uncultured Pseudovibrio sp. | reverse complement strand
CTGAACAAGTCCGTGCCACTGCTTTACAACGCCCTGTGTTCTGGTGAGATGCTGCCAAAATGCGAGATCAAATGGTACCGCACCAACTCCTCCGGGAAGCAGGAGCACTTCTTCACCACCACGCTGGAAGATGCTCTGGTGACCGACATCGACTGCGACCTGCCACATTGTCAGGACCCGAAGAATGCGGATTTCACCCAGCTGATCACCGTTGAGCTGTCTTACCGCAAGATCATGTGGGAGCACACCGTCTCCGGCACGTCCGGTGCAGATGACTGGCGTGCGCCTACTGCCTGAGGCTTTTGCTGATGGTCCGGGCACCTCACGTGCCCGGGCTCTTTTTTCAGGTTTGATGGATGTTTTGCCTTCCAGCGGACCGCGCTTTTGAGCTTGCGGTGGCCGGTGGGGTTTGGTGACTGGTTTTAAGGTGTGAGCATGGAATTTGTGAGCGGCAGAGTGCGCCGGATGCGCGGTTATCTGCACAGCTTTTTTGCTGATCTTCTGGCGCGCCGCCGTCCTGCCTTTGAGGCAGAGGAGCAGGCTCCGGTCCATGTGGATCCGGCAGGAACGGCTCATATTGTGCTGCAGGGCCGTGACCGGCCAAAGCGCTCCTCGGATGTGCTGCGTGAAGATTTATCCGAGGAGCTGGAGATCCGCGGGTTTTCAGATCAGTTCCCCAAACATCGCCTGCTGGTGGCTCCGGGTGAGCCTGCACCAAAGGAGAGACAGTAAATGGTTTATCCGCTTGCAGAACAGCGCCTGCATGCACAGGCACAGGCAAACCGCCACGAAGAGGCGGTGGTGCTGGAACTGGACGCTTTTGCCGGTCTGATCCTTGAGGCCCATAAGGGCCTTGGTCGTGCGACCGGGAATGCGGTGGATCTGGCTACCCTGACCCCGCTGCTGCGCGATATGGCGGGCGGCAAGACGCTGTTAAAGGAGCTGGGCTGGAAGGGAGCGTATTATGTTAAGGCAGCCAAAGGCAGGACCTATGTGGTTTTCAAAGGGTATGCGGCCCTGCGCGAGAGCTTAAAAGGCACCCGATATCTGGCCAGCAGCCCCAAAGTGATCGCCTTTGGGATCGGGCCAGAAGCACTGCGCTCTGCTGCCCGCTCCAACGCCATCATCATGGTGGTGTGTTACGTCACTTTGGATGTGATGGAGTTCATCATGAGTGATGAGCAGCTTTACAGCACCTTGTTTGCCAACATCATTGTAGATGTCTCCATTGGAGCGGTTGCCATCGGGGCGGGGTTGCTGCTTGGCAAGGCCCTTGCCGGTATTGCCACTGTGGCCGTTGCCTCGGTGGGGCTTCCCATTGTGGTTGGACTGGCTGTGGGGGCCGGTCTGGCGCTGCTGGCCGATGCTTTTGATTTAAAGCAGAAGCTGGGCGCGGCATTGCACTGGACCGCTGAAGCGGTGACCCGCGGGCTTCAGGCGGCCGGTCAGGTGGTTCAGGAGGCCCAGGTTGCCCTGCGCCAAAAGGTGGAAGAGGTTGAGCGCGAGATTGGCCGCAAGGCCTACCAGTTTGAAAAAGAACTGATCTGGCATTTTGCCCCGCAGGCCTACCCCTACCTTTACAGGAACTGAGCATGCTGAACCGGGTGATTGACAAAACCATGGCAGCGGGAGAGTGGATCGGGCGCGATATGCGCCGGGTTCATGGGCTCATGAGCCTGTTTGACCTGCTGGCAGTGGCTCTCATCAGCGTTTTTCTGATGGAGGTTGTTGCAGCAGTAACGGCTGACCCTCCTCATCCGCAGGCCCTTTCCCTGATGCGTGGCAAGGCCCGGTGGATGCTGGCCGCGCTTTGCATTCCGTTTGGCCATCTTGCCCTGACCTCTTTGGGTCAGCGCTGGATTAAGCGCTCTGCGGCCAGTTATTCCATCGCCTTTGTTGTGCTGGCTGTGGGCGGAGCTCTGGCAGGCACTATAGCGAGTGAGTATGCCCGCTCAGCAGCCATTGCATCGGGCTATCGTTCCTGTGACCGCTCCTTTGCAGATGACCTGAAGCGGACTGCAGAAAGGCTGGTGGCCCCCGGTGTGTTGTGCCCGCCAGCCTCTCATCAGGCCAAGCCTTACCCGCCGCCCGGTTAACGCTGGTCGCATCCGATTGTTTTCTTTGTTTTTGCCGTTGATTTAAGTGAGCCCTGCCATGAATGCCCCCGTTGTTAATACTGATGCGATCCTGCAGTTGCCAAAGTTGTTCCAGAAACAGGATCTGGCCTTTACCTTCCATGCTCCGGCACTGGAAGACGCTGAGCTGCTGGTGACCTCGTTT
>CANMBS010000118.1 GCA_947496145.1 uncultured Pseudovibrio sp. | reverse complement strand
GATTAGCTCAGTTGGTAGAGCGCTTCGTTTACACCGAAGATGTCGGGAGTTCGAGTCTCTCATCGCCCACCATTCCTCTTTATATGAGGATCTGAAGTCTCCCGGAGTGCCGTGGAGGCTTTTTTGTTATCCTTACTCCTAAAATCTGCTTGGCGTACCTTCATGGCGCTTAAAAGAACCTTACGGGATTTGGTTTGTAAACTCTGTAGGGCAGTGGGGAAATGTGAGCAAAATCCAAAGGGTGATTGCAGGAACTTGTCTTTAAGCTTGTGTTAGCAGCCTGTTGAGTTTTGCGGCACCTTTTGCGGTGTTTTGCTTTTGCAATGGTGTGGTGCCTTCGTTCCTGTGGCTTCAGTGCATAGCAGTAAGAGGCAGTGGCCTAACTCTTCACGGCAACCGGTATAACTTGCTTGGAGGCCTGCGCTATATGAGTGGTTCAAATCATAAACATCCTGTTTGCCCGCCGCTGGTGTGGCATACGTTAGGTACTATAATTATCGCTGGCATCGTTGCAGATGTGAGCTGGGAGATCTGGGCGCGCTATATCACACCGTTTTGGGTAGGAGGGCCGTTGCAGCCTGCGGCTTTGGTGCAGTCCGTGTTTGGATTTAGAAATCTGTTCTGGGCTGAGGTCATTCACGCGGTCGTGGGAGTTGTGTTCTACCCGATTGGGTATATTTATATTGCCCGCCCACTGGCCCGGGTGATTATTCCAGTGCTGCCATGGTGGTTTATCGGGCCTTGTTATGGTGTCGGGCTGTGGGTATTTGCGCTTTACATTATGGCGCACATCTTTGCCGGACTGCCGCCCTTCCTTAACTTTATCGAGCTGACATGGGCCTCTCTCGTTGGGCACATGATATTTGGTTTCATGACGGCTTTGGTGGTGCGTGTGCGTCACGGCTGGTGAGGTCTGCGGCTTATGAATATGCAAAAGGCGGAGTGTTGAAGCTCCGCCTTTCCTATGTGGGTACTGCTCGGGCAGTTTAGAATGTCAGTTCCTGAGCAGGTTTTGAGGAAATCTGAAAGACACCTTTTCGGTTTTCTATGGCTTGCCTGATTGGTTTGCTGGAATAAAACACCATACGCAGTCCGCTAACGGTGTCGTCCCCAAAGACTTCGAGGCTGTGGTAATCGCTGCAATTGTCTGCCAGCTGGCGCAATGCCTCTGCGTTGGCAGGGGTTGCAATCGCTGCCTTGAGGAGTTCGCCACTGTTGTTCAGATAAGTGATGCGGCAGGTTTTATCACCTGAGGCGGTCATGTTTTCAAAATGACTGAGGGCAGGATAGGCGTCCAGCAGTTTACCCATGATTGCAGCACGCGGGGCAGGGTTTTTAAACTGAACCTCGCGTTGCAGGCCGTAAATTTTTTCGTCCTGTGTGAGGACGTTTACGGTCTCTGAGAGTGTGTCTCGCTCAAGGGTGCAGGTTGTTCTGGTCTCTTCTGCGCTGCAACTCTGATAGCCGACTTTTTCCAGAAGACCTTTCACATCGTGTTCGAAGCGTTCCACGGTCAAACCGTGCACGGCGGGCAGATTTGTCGGATCAAGAACGCTGAGCGTTGTTTTGGGTGAGACTTTCGTTTCATTTTTGGTTGCAGGGTTCGCGGTTAAGGCGAGGACCTGCGTGTTGGTGATGATGTTAGCGGTTGCGACGGGAGCCGGAGCTGGCGCAGCTGCTGGTACATTAATGTTGATTTGCTGCGCTGGTGCGGTGGTCACCACAGGAGCAGGTGTAGCCACAGGAGCAGCAGTAACAACAGGGGTGATTACCGGCGTTACAACGGTTGCTGGTTGCTGCGGGGTTGTTAGTTCATAAAGTTTTGCGATCTGGCGGTTGTCGAGTTTGCCGGATGCATAGGCTCCTATGGAAATCTGGAACTGGCGGATGGCGTTGCGTGTGCGTCTGCCTGATACGCCGTCAGGATTGCCAGCGTCAAAGCCAAGCATGTTCAGTCGCATCTGAATATCCTGGGTTTCGCTGGAATATCTGCTTTTGCGTGTCGTGGTGCGCTGACGCGGCTGGGTTCTGGTTTGGGTCTTGTTGGCGTTATTTGCTATTGCCGAGCCTACAATTCCAGCGCCGAGGCCTAAAATGAAGTCGCCAGTGTCAGCTTTGGCGGCTGTGGAGCTGATTGCAAGTGACAGGCAGAGGGCTGAGGTAAGTTTTGTGGATTTGCGCATATTGTTGCCTTGCACGGATAAAAACTAATGAAACGGAGTGAGAAAATGCTCTCGTATATCAAAGCTAACTTAAATTAAAAAAAATATGTAAGAAAAAATGTCTAAATCAACATGGCATTATGCCTAAACGAAGAAAGCCCGGTGTCTAAATTGAGAAAGTAGGGTGCGAATAAGACATAAAATATCTCGATCTTGTTGACTGGTAACGGTTATTTTCGCTGTGAACAGTTGCTCTTTTCCACATTTTGGTGGTCCGAAACAGAGATTTTCACAGAGAAAGAGGTGTTTTTGCAAAAATGTCATCTATGAGTGGGGGAGGGCGCTTGACTTGGACCCGCCACCACCGTAAATCAGCGCCACCGACAACGACACGAGTTGCTGGCCCAAGCGGGTGTAGCTCAGTTGGTTAGAGTGCCGGCCTGTCACGCCGGAGGTCGCGGGTTCGAGTCCCGTCACTCGCGCCA
>CANMBS010000117.1 GCA_947496145.1 uncultured Pseudovibrio sp. | reverse complement strand
AACGCACTTTTAAGGAAATGGTTAAAGGCAGTCGCCACAGGCACCCCTGCCGCGCGAGCGGCTTCGTCCATTGGTCAAAATTGACTTGCTGCTCCTGCGAATACCTATGCACCGATAAACGTCAGCTCTAAGCTCTTCGGTATGAATCTTTATTACTCTCCCACAGTAGAAATCGGTTCATACGAGAAAGTACTTCTTTGGAGATGAGACACTATATTTTCATCCCGCAGTCGCCTTTACAATCATCACAAAAACTTCATTTGATGAACCAATTAAGAATATTCATGCAAAGTATAGTATTTCATTAAAAATGACATATTTTGATGAACTATTATTAGCTCACGCTAAAATGAATTCGCGTGAGTTATACTGTTATTCCCAAGAATTTCCAAAAATGTAGTCTGTCATCTGTTCGGGTGTTCGATCTTTTATGTTTAAGGAGATGAAGAATGACTGTATTTACCGGCACGAGTGATTCAGATAGAATTGTGGGAACGTCTGACGCTGACACGATCAACGGGCTTGGCGGGGATGACGAGCTTTTCGGTCAAGCTGGAAATGATAGTATCAATGGAGGTGATAATAATGACACGCTTCATGGTGGGTTTAGTCCAGAAACGCTGAACCAGCGAAACGCTTCATATTCAACAGCGATTGCTGCTTCCACGGATTTCGATAATAACTCTGGGTGGACCGTGAGTGCCAACGAGCGCAAACTTGGTGATGTTGATGGTGACGGGCTTGCGGACATCATCGGGTTTGGCACAACTGGTGTGTTTGTCGCCTTTGGAAACGGAGATGGCACCTTCGGCAGAAGCCAGCAATTGACTTCACAATTCTCAACCAACAATGGAGGCTGGAATGCAACCAGGCACGAAAGAGACGTTGCTGATGTGAATGGTGACGGCCTTCTTGATCTTGTTGGATTTGGTGAAAATGGCGTGGAAGTCGCTCTTGGAACAGGTTCAGGCTTTGGTAATGCGTTTTTTGCCAGTAGAAATTTTGACTATGATTCAGGTTGGCGTGTTGATGTTCACGAGCGCAAACTTGCAGATGTGAACGGTGATGGGCGCGCTGACATTATTGGATTTGGACAAAATAACGTCTGGATAGCCTTCGGCAACTCAAATGGTTCTTTTTCTCAACCCATTAACGGGAATAATGAGTTTGTGACATCCAATGGTGGGTGGACTGCCAGTCGACATGAAAGAGATGTTGCAGATGTTAATGGGGATGGGTTTGCTGACCTCGTTGGGTTTGGTGAACACGGTGTCACTGTCTCCTCATATAACGGCGCTGTTGGGGCTTATGATGCGACTTTTTCAGCTCATGATGGATTTGACTATGATGAGGGTTGGCGCGTTGGTGTTCACGAACGCAAACTCGCAGATGTTAACGGAGATGGGCGCGCTGACATTGTCGGATTTGCTCAAAGAAGTGTCGTCATAGCCTACGGTCAGGCGGATGGGACCTTTGGAACTGCGTTTTCTGCTACGACAGCGCTTACCACTGAAAATGGAGGTTGGACTGCTTCCAGCCATGAAAGAGATGTTTCTGATCTGAATGGTGATGGATTTGCCGATCTTGTCGGATTTGGTCAAAGTCAGGTAACGACACTGCTTGAAACTAACTTCCAGGATGGTGATGACAATCTGGATGGTGGTTTAGGAAACGATACGCTGTTCGGTGGTACCGGTAATGACCAGCTTGAAGGTGGCCGAGGAGCAGATATTCTGCATGGTGGATCTGGCAATGATCGCCTCGAAGGTGACCCTGGTGCCGATCAGTTGTTTGGCGGCAGTGGTAACGACTTTCTTCTGGGTGGTTCTGGTGCAGATATGTTATTCGGCGAGGCTGGCAATGATCGTCTGGATGGCGGCGGCGGCGGTGACCGATTAGATGGTGGTAGCGGCGATGATGTTTATGTCATCAATGAGACAGGTGAAATCGTCATTGAACGCGCTGGAGAGGGAAATGACAGAGTTGAAGCCTCGGTCTCTTACACACTGACTGCAAATGTCGAAGATCTATTTGCGTCGTTTTCTACCCAAGGGGTAGACCCTGCAAGTACTGGCCTAACGCTTACCGGGAATGATTTGTCCAATCGAGTTGAAGGAACCGCTGCTTCTGATGTCCTCAATGGTCTTGAAGGGGATGACTTCCTGTTCGGGTTTCAGGGCAATGATATTATCCGAGGCGGTGGTGGTGCAGACAATATGACGGGTTCCACAGGCTCAGACACCTTTATCTTCGATCTTGGAGATTCTGGTACAACGAGCAGCTCGCGTGATGAAATTCTGGACTTTCAAGTTGGTACGGATCACATTGATCTGTCGTCCTTTGCATCCTCCTTTATCGGCTCAAGGGGATTTTCCGGCAGAGCGGGGCAAGTTCGCGCCGTTGAGTCCGGTGGTCTGGGAGGAGAAGATCTGGTTCTTGTAGATGCAGACGGTGACCGGACAGCAGATTTCACTCTTGAGGTTTCGTTCTTTATCGGCTCAAGCAACCAGTCCGTGACCTCATCTGACTTTATCCTTGCCTGATCTTTTAAAGGGTTGCGTCGCAAACTTTGCGACGCAACCGCTTTGGTCACCTTATCCGCAGGCCAACCAAATTCTACTTATAGTTGAAATTACGTCTTAGCCAGAAGTTGCTAGATTTATGCTAAATGTCGGCTTGTGTGAAGGATTTTCGACACGGGCCAGGGCGCGGTTGATCGGCATTGGGGGCGTGGCCCGTGTTGGCAATCCTCC
>CANMBS010000116.1 GCA_947496145.1 uncultured Pseudovibrio sp. | reverse complement strand
TAACCGGTATACCACCAATAACATTTCACAACGCAGAAAAGTTGGAAATCGCAAAACGATTACTTGTCTTTGAGCAAATGAGTGTCACCGATACCTGCTTTGAAATCGGCTTTGAAAGCCTAGGGTCGTTCGTTCAGAAGTTTTCGGACCATGTCGGCATTTCTCCAGGTAACTATACGAAAATTATGCGTAGTACGAATTTCCCTGCCATGTTCCTTAGGGCAGTATTAACAAACTGGAATAGTTGTAAGCGCAATGTTCCCGCCCGCACCTTATACTTAGAGCGCCCTCGCAATCACATGCTTTCCGCTGTGGTCGCGGCGCTTTTTAATCGCGCTTATCCCTGCCGATACCCAGAATCATGGCAATTGATCCGCCCCACCTACAGAAAGTCTAAACTTTACACAGATGAAAAAGGGTATCTATTGTGTGCTTCCGTTCCAACAAGTGCCTTTCTCGATACGCTTGTAAATTTTCGCCCTGCGTTTATAGGCCGGGCGAAACTTGAGCTAGGTACACAGGATGTACGCATTAAAATGAAGCCACCTACGCAATTTGATCCACCTGTGACATTGGCAATCCCAGCTCTCTTCTACAAACAAGAAGAACAGAGAATTTTGGAGAAGTCGTAAAGGTCAGCCTGCACTATGCTCATATTGCATTGCCTCACCAACTTCAAGGACTGGGGCTGTTTCTAAGTTTCGATGAATAAACAGAAACAATAGCAGGAGCTACGACATGAAAAATTGGAAATCTCAGAAATACCTGCTAGCTTTAGCAAGTGTTTTTACTTTGAGTGCCACCGCCTCAACCTACGCGGACATATTGGAAAAATACAGCCCAAAAATTGGCACGCAAATCGGTCAGGTTCTCGCAATGGCACCGTCGATGAACATCGACAAGATGGAACCTCTCCATATCACCAAACATGTATTGCCTGAACCGGCCATTGATCTAATGCGTGTGCGCCTCGAAGAAACTTATTCTATCGATGGAATAGGTAAAGAAACGGTTCAGCTTAGCGGATATATGGCTGTTGTGCACGGCAAACCTGCTGCTCTCGACACGAGTAAGCCATTATCTTGGCAGAACTCAGTGATCTCAACTGAATTTGTGGCGCTAGAGCTGACGGGCGAAAGTAGGCTCTTCGGGACTATCAAAGTCTCGTTAGATCAAGATCGCCCATCTGTCGGACGGGTTGGCTCTTTTAATGAAGCGCCTATGGATTTTCTGATTCAGGCAGGTCTCAGTGCGGATGATGTTGAAGGGATCGGACCTCCGAGTGGTGATTGTGCTGTTCTGGCTGACGGTACCACCTCACCCGCCTGTGGGGATTGCTACGCTCCACTGTCAGTTTCGGTTGCAATGGAGGACTTAGATCTGAAGATGACCACAGACGCACCAATTTTAATGTATTCCTACGTCGAAACGATTCCGCCAATTGGCGTGACCGCGTCAGTCAGCGCTTCCGGTCGTACGCTGATCCACGATGGACGTCCTGTCGGCGTACTGAAATCTGCTCAGGTCAAGTTCCGCGAGTTGGTTTACTCTCGGCGTCTTGATGGTGAGCTTTTGGATAAGCGTTTCCAGTTTAGTGTAGCGCAAAAATAAAACCAGTATTCTGCTACCCTTGTAATCTGGTGTGGCAGTTTACTTCAACTCTTATTGTCTAAAATGCAGCCAGTGATGAAAATCCAGATAGCAAGGTCCCGGTTATTCAATTTCCAGCCGGGAGCTATAACATTTCGGCTAATCCTTGCATCATTTGCGATGTTGGGAGCACTGGCTGCGACTCAGCTTAACAATCTGGAAATCCGCTTATCCGCAGCATCGATGATACCTCAGCTTCAACCGGACATTCGCTTGTCGGAAAAGAAGCGACAGGTTTTTGGCTTTACCGATACGATTCTTGTGGTGGTCGTTCCTCGAAACCGCGAGGTGTTTTCGCCCTCTGGGATCACCGCACTGACCAACACAACACGATTGATTACAAAGATCAGTGGCCTACATGCTGTACGCAGTCTGGCATCTATTCCATATACAGGATTGCAACAGGGCGTAATACACACCTATAGAATGATCGAAGAACAGGCACCCGACAGCGAAAGAATTGACATTATTCGAAAGGCAGTCGTGCAATTAGGTCTGGATGACGGATCACTAATAGCACAGGGACACGAGGCAGCAACCATAGTTGCGAGCCTTGATGGAACGCGGGATGCAAGTGCGATAATAGCTGACGTACGGACACAGTTAGAGGCATCCACGGACGATGCTGAATTCCTGTTGGGAGGTGCTCCTATTGCTCAAGATGCTCTTGGAACAGCACTTTGGGACGATTTGACGATTGTTTTTCCCGCCACTGGTCTGTTGCTCTCGGCTTTTCTCTGGCTGGTGTATCGGCGAATAACCATCGTTGCTATTTTATGTCTTAAAATAGCACTCACAGGATTGCTCACCGCAGCTACGATGGTATTGCTTGGACTACACGTCTTTATACCAACGTTAATTCTTCCGGTTATTCTGGTAATGATAGCAGTATCAGAGGACATTTTACTTGTTGACCATTGCCTGTCTGGTATCAGAGCAGGTAAGAAAACTCCCGCGGCGGTTGCTTCAGGCCTCTCCTTATCGATCCGTGGAGCCACTTTTGCCACAGTCTCGACTGCTGCAGGAATGTTAGCATTAAGTGTCAGTCCGTTGGAGCCTTATCAGGCATTTGGTTTGAGTGGGGCAGTTGGAATTGTGACTTCCTTTGTACTT
>CANMBS010000115.1 GCA_947496145.1 uncultured Pseudovibrio sp. | reverse complement strand
TCACACTAAAACCTCTCAAAATACACAGAACTCCAAATCAATCAAAAGCCCCCGACGCATAAAGCCCGGGGGCTTTTCGCGTTCTGAACTCACAAAACTGGCATTCTGAACCCCAAAACCTCAAAACCAGCCGCGCCCACCTTTCCAGACCTCGCTTACTTTTGTGCAGCCAGCAGCTTCGGGCCGTACCTTGCGCAAAACACCAGATACGACAGTATCCAGAGCGCTCCTGAGCTGTGGTAAAACGGAGTGGCATAGTCAGGCAGTATTCCCGCCGTAAATCGCAGAACAACGGAAAGCAGCAGGGCGATATAGATAACACAGCTCCAGCCATCAGCCCGAAGCGGCTGACCGGTATGTCCCAGCGTTGCCCGTGTCATTACCGCAACCGTCATCATCCCCATAACACCAGCCATTAAGAGGTGCTGGCTTCCGGTCAGATCCAGCTGATACGGCAGCATAAGCGCGATACCCGTTGCCATAAGGCCCAGTGGCAGGAATGCATAGCTCACATGAAGCACCAGAACCAGTGGCTCGGTCCATGTGAGCCACCCCTTCCAGCGCATCAGGCGCACCAGATGCAGAACACCTGCAAGCAGAAGGGAGATTGCAACCAGCCAGTGATCCTCAAACACCGTCCAGATGAAAAGCGCACCGGCTAACGCCAGCAGTGAAACCCGGTCGAACCGCTGCATAGGCGGGCTCGGTAAAATCGCAGAACCGGCCTTAACAAGCCAGTTTCGTGTGAATGAGGGAAGGATACGCCCTCCAATCAGTCCCACCATCATTAGCATGGTGGAAACTCCCAGCCGTAAGCCATAGCCCTGCGCAGCATAATCATCATGAGCTGCTTCCCAGTGGAAAACGAGATTGGAGCAGACAAACAGCCCCAGCAGAACAAGCACGACCAGATTGCGCCAGTTCTTGCCAGAGACAATCTCCCGCAGGCACGCAACTCCCAGAGCAACCGGCATGGCAACATCCACCAGTGCCACCAGCAAGGCCGGAAGGTATGCCGAAAGCAAAATTGCTGAGCGGCCCAGAATCCAGAGGAAAAACAAAAACATCAGGGGCCGCCCAACAATAGGCATCCGCCCGGTCCAGTTTGGAATGGCCGTCAGCAGAAAGCCCCCAAGAACCGCTGAGAGATACCCCCACAAAAACTCGTGGGCATGCCAGGAAACAGCATCAAACGCAGTTGGTAACTCTAAACTCCCGGATAACATAGGAAGCCAGAGCACCATAAGAAGGACACCCCAGACACCGCTGGCGAGAAAAAACGGTCTGAACCCGTAACTAAAAAGCGCAGGTCCGTTCCAGGATCGGACTTGTTCCATTGTGGTAGACATAGGACGCTCTTTTCTGTTTTTAACTTTGAGCTTGTGACATCAGTGATCAATGCATCGTGCTGACTTTAATTTCAGCAATTCTAAATGCACTGTCCTTGACGATCATTAAGTGGCTCAGAAGAAGTTGTAAGAGCTGGAAAAACGGCAACCACAAACACCAATAGCACCACATGGCCTGCCATGCAGTGTTGCAGCAAATACCCCGTAAAACGGGTGGAGCAAGGCGAACAGGCGATGCCTGCGCATTGTATTAAATAAGTTTCTTCGGCATCAGCTACTCGCCTCGCCCGGGTCTTTTCTCATGAACGCGCGGGCTCCTTCTCGAACAGACGCGACTGGCACGTTTCCGTGCTATCAACACGTTCCCGTACCATTGGCAGTTTCCTGCCACCGCCGGACGCCCTCCGGAACGACCCCAAGCTCCCTATACCACTGCGGCCTCAAAAGGGAATGGCGCTTCACCGGACCTCCTGACACGATACGTTACCTCATGCCAGCAGCCCAACCCCACCCACGCCGCGTGGTGGACGGTCCACCCCGGCCCGATTGCGTGGGTACGAGGATTAGTATGACGCCACTTTGAGCAAGGGGGATAAGTTTTTAAAAGTTCTTCAACATGGCCTGACCTGCAATCACAAGCGCATATCTGCATTGACTGCGAATGTGAGCAGCAGACCTTTCTGCCACTTGCTCAGCGCAAAAAAACAGATCAACATCAAGGTTATTGCTGATAGGGTCAGCCAGCAACCAGCCATTCTTACGTTCCTCTCATGGGTTGAGTTAGCCTGAGGTGCGCTATGATCGTTCTGTGTTTAGTTGATAGCCTGAAGCGGCTCTCTGCTGTGCTGCAAACCAAGTGCATACTACTCGCAATCGCGGCCACCTGCTTATGGACGTGCCAGGGAGAGAAAAGTGATTCAATATCGACAAGCTTCAATATCCGATGCAACGGCGATTTCTACTCTGATCTTAGAAACTCAGGATCAGTTTTCAGCCGAGAAATTTTCTCCTGAAGGAGAGCGCCTGCTTGCACAAATCTGTTCCGCTGAAGCAATTGAGGGTTACCTGCAAAGTGGCTACATATATTTCGTTGCAGAGGAAAATGCGGCAATCATCGGTGTCATAGGTGTACGGGATCACCGCCATGTTGAGCATAATTTTGTTCGGGGCGACTATCACAGACAGGGAATATCCTCTCAGCTATGGAAGCTAGCCAGAGAAAGCTGTCTGAAGCAAGGTAATGATGGCGAGTTCGAACTTCAGGCTTCAACGTTCGCAATCCCTGTCTATGAACGCTGGGGCTTTGTGAAGGAAGGTGAAAAACAAGATATTGGAGGGATAATCTTTACACCTATGAGGCTCAAGGTAGGAGCTATTGCCAAGTCTGGTGTATAAGCTTTTTCTTAAGCAGCTTTTTTATCGGGTTGAGGCTGTTCGATACCATC
>CANMBS010000114.1 GCA_947496145.1 uncultured Pseudovibrio sp. | reverse complement strand
AAAATACTCCTTCGCCGGATGACACTGCGAGCAATTGAACCCCACTCTCATTGATGCGTGGACTTTGCAATTCTGTATGCTGTTGATCTGCCAATCTTCAGCTGCTTTGCGGCCTGACCCGCTGTCAAACCACTTTCGATAAGCTTTTGAAGAGCTGAAACTGTCTCCTCATCCAAGGCCGGTCGTCCCGGATTTCGCCCGCGTTTTCGCGCTGCTGCTATGCCGTCCTTGGTGCGCTCAGAGATTAAGCGACGTTCGAAGTGCGCAATGGCTCCGAAAATATGGAACACCAGTTCCCCTGCTGCAGAGGTGGTGTCGATCTTCTCTTCCAAGCTGATAAGGTGGATGCCCGCCTCTTTGAGGTCTTCAACTGTTTCCAGCAGCTCTTTTAACGATCGCCCCAACCGGTCAAGGCGGGTTACGCATAGACTGTCTCCAGGACGGGCGTGGTCTAACAACGTCGTTAACCCAGGGCGCTCGAACTGCTTACCGGATATAACATCCTCAAACACACGGATCGCCCCAGCTTTACCCAAGCGATCCTTTTGCATCGTCAGGTCCTGATCAGAGGTTGAGACGCGAGCGTAACCAAGAATGTCGCCTGTTCGTGTCATTGCTGCATCTCTTTATCGTTCGGTTTAAAGACAACCCTGATGTCCTTTCAGAAACCTTCTGATATGGAAGGCAAAGGTGTCTCTTTATTCGTCTCCTAATTATGCTCTATCTCTAAACGATATTCAACATTTTGGAGACACTCATGGCGGTAAGACGTTTGCTTTTGGCTTCAGCTCGGGATGCCTTACTCAGGATTCCTGAAGATCTGGGATCTTTGGAAAGGTACTATGCGTTGTCACAGGACGACCTGGAGTTGATCCGTTCTCGCCGGAGCGAGGAGAACCGCCTTGGCCTTGCGCTGTTGATTTCCGCTGAGAAGTGACCCGGTAATGCGGATAATTTTCACTGAGAATTGACCCATGAGAACACATTGCCCCGACGGTTTCGTTTGGGGGGATCTGGAGTGATCGACATGGGATTTTTGAGTATCATCCGACGTTGGGCATTGCGTGATAAAATGCCAATCCGGGAGATAGCCCGGCGCACAGGCCTGTCTCGCAACACCATCAAAAAATATTTGCGTGAGGGGGCTGTCGAACCGAAGTTCAATACACCACCACGTTCGAGCAAATTGGATCCGTATGCGGATCGGCTGTCTGCTGTCTCAGACACGCAAACCCCGCAAGGAGCGGCGCACGGTAAAGCAGATGCACGCTGATTTGGCAAAGCTGGGCTATGAGGGGTCCTATAGCCGTGTGACCGCTTTTGCCCGTGCATGGCGCGCGGATCGGAACCGTGCTGAACAGACGACAGGGCGTGGAACTTATGTGCCGCTGACATTCCAACCGGGCGAGGCCTTTCAGTTCGACTGGAGCGAAGAGTGGGCCAATATTGGCGGTGAGCGGGTCAAGCTTCAGCTCGCCCATATTAAACTCTCCCACAGCCGGGCTTTTCTTTTACGGGCTTACCCCTTGCAAACCCATGAGATGCTGTTTGACGCCCATTGGCATGGGTTCCGCGTCTTTGGGGGTGTTCCTTGTCGAGGCATATACGACAATATGAAGACTGCGGTAGATCGCGTTGGCCGGGGTAAACAGCGGGACATCAACGCCCGGTTCAAAGCGATGGCCAGCCACTATGTCTTTGAGCCTGAGTTTTGCACCCCTGCCGCGGGTTGGGAGAAAGGCCAGGTAGAGAAAAACGTTCGCGATGCCCGCAGTCGGATTTGGCAGGTCATGCCAGTCTTCCACGATTTGGCTGAGTTGAACCAATGGCTGGAAGAGCGCTGCATGGCTGTGTGGGCTGAGACGCAACATCGGGAACTTCCCGGCACGATTGCCGATGTCTGGGAAGCAGAAAAGCCGACGTTGATGTCTCTTCCCCCCACATTCGACGGCTTTGTGGAGCACAGCAAACGTGTCTCACCCACATGCCTCATAACCTTCGAGCGCAACCGCTACAGTGTACCGGCCAGTTTTGCTAACCAGCGTGTCAGCCTTCGTGTTTATCCAGAACAGTTGGTGATCGTGGCAGAGGGGCAAACCATCTGCACACATGAGCGCATCATCGCTCGTTCCCATCACAAGCAAGGCAAGGTGGTCTATGATTGGCGCCACTATCTGGCTGTAATTCAACGTAAACCTGGTGCTCTGCGTAATGGTGCCCCGTTTACACAGATGCCTGAAGCCTTCCGATGCTTAAAAGAACATATGCTGCGCACACAGGGCGGAGACAAGGAAATGGTCGATATCTTGTCGTTGGTTTTTCATCACGACGAGGACGTCGTTCTGTGCGCTGTAGAGCTGGCTCTGGAAACTGGAGTTCCAACCAAAACGCATATCCTGAACCTACTCCATCGATTGATTGATCGAAAGCAGACGGACCTTCCCGAAGTCGTTCCGCCAGATGGCCTGGCCTTGGAAACAGCCCCAAAGGCAAACGTAAAGCGCTACGATGATCTGAGACAAACCGGGGAGAAATCTCATGCGTCATGACCCGGCAGGAGCAGCTATCGTAATCATGCTGCGCAGCCTCAAGCTGTATGGTATGGCAAATGCAGTGGAGGATCTGGTTGCCCAGGGCGTACCAGCCTTTGAAGCGGCAACGCCAATGCTGTCTCAGCTTCTCAAAGCTGAGATCACCGAGCGGGAAGTGCGATCAATCGCCTATCACACCAAGGTGGCGCGCTTCCCCTCTTACAAAGACCTGGCAGGCTTTGACTTCAAATCCAGCCAGATCGGTGAAGCCACTGTCCGGCAACTCCATCGAGGGGA
>CANMBS010000113.1 GCA_947496145.1 uncultured Pseudovibrio sp. | reverse complement strand
TATAACTGATAAGGGAAGAAGTCATAGATCTTTGCTAGACAATGAAACTTGGTTCAAACTTAACGTGACAACACCCTTAAGAATTATAGTTTGTCCCCGAACCCCCAGATTAGTGTACCGGAGACTCCAACAAGGGCGTTGACAGAACTGACGCAAATAGAATGCGATGAGCAGTTTTTTGGAAAAGCCAGCCATTTGCATCAAAATCTGATTTAGAAGCCGTTGCCTTAAGTAAATCCAGAGGAGACGGATTTGACGCTAGGTTCTTTAGGTCCCACTCGCCCACTTTGTACCCAGAACCTGTCTTTTGAGCGTATTCCAGGGGCAAGATGTTTGCCAAACCTAGCCATTTCTCATTAAATAATAGCAACTCCGCTATCAGGCAAAAGGCGACCACAATCGCCCCTGATCTCTCAAAGTCCCAACCCATATAGTAAAATACCGGTATAGAGCTAGCTCCAACTAGAATAGTGCACCATGGCTTCCATGCGATCCACCACCAATTGGCTATCGTTTTCAATGTGTTCCTCTCCTTTTTAGGACTGTGGCCATTCTGGTGGGCGGTAGCCTGCAAGTAGCCACTCCATTACACGTTCAGCGGTCGGGTTGATCTTAGTGCCTGACTTCTTCTCACTGGGTGTCTCAAACCTCTGAACAGTTGTAATGTTGAGTTTGAAAATATGGGCAAGCTGAGCCTGTGTAAGGCCCAGCTTTTTTCTATTTGCTTTGAATTCTTCCGGTGTCATGAAAACCAACCGAAACTGATAGCCATCAAGCCAATGATGACGATAGAGAGCGCAATTGAGCCAATCGTGAGTTTATCTTGTGTTGACATACTTATGCTCCTATATTGGAAGCTAAGTAGACCCTCTGTGCTAGAGAGGGCCTACCAGCTTCAGATTACCAGTGGTGTATGATGTTCGCTAAGAGCATTACTGCCACAATAATCTGAAGGAGAATTGCTAGAAGCTGTAACTTCATTTTGCTTTTCTCCGTTGTGGCGGGGATAGACCACCTATCCCCCTCACCACACTTATATATACCGCGAATAGCGGTATATAACAAGAGAAACTGGCGATTTTCTTAAGTTTTATGGATTTAGAATGCCGAGTAATACGGCTTGTATTTGGACTGATTTCCATTTGGCTCAAAACTTCCCGTTTGCGCGTAGTATCGCGTCGATTTGAGCCGATTTCCTTTGCTTCTGTAGCTGGACTATTTAGCCGCTTTTACTACCAATTTCAGCGCCTCCCGCTTTTACTACATTGCCTTCATTTTGGCTTTCTTTCATTGAGCATTCTTTGGTCGCATCGTCGCTTAAGCCGAAGACGTATCGAGTTGTACACGTCTGCTGCGGCTTTCTTTGCGGCTTCAGCTTTTTCCAGCTCTTGGCGCTCTGTTTCTTTGAGGTAATCTTTCCAGCTCATATCTTCTTATAAGCCAAAAAATAACCTATTTCAACTAAGCTAAATATTGACTTATAAAATGTTCTTTTATATAATGATATTAATGAATTGATAGGTATTACTTTACGACATTATGTAATCCGACAAAGTCGGGAGGTAGATCATGGCGAACCCAATCCCGTTTAACCCTGAAGCAATGACCGTATCTGAGTTGATTAAAGTGGCGACGGATCTGCGAAGCCTGTTTGATGTGGCAGATCGACAAGAAGGCGGAACAGACCGTCTCACTTTAGAAGTGCGTGAGCTTAAAGAATTCTGGGAAAAGCGTGCGAGCGCTAAGTCCAACAACCCCGGTGAAGTGAGAAATAGCGGTGAGCAAAATGAAAATCAAAATTGATATTGAAGGCGAGTTTGAAGATCTCGAAGAAGCAGGGCAAGCAGTAGACGACGTTGCTACGGATGTGCGTTACGGCAGAGTTAGCTTGTCTCAGACCGCAGAGAACAGCCCTAAAGTTTCTATCATTATTGACCATGATACTAGAGCTTCTGGCGAGGTGAATGTATCTGCAAATGAGTTATTCCCTGCTCAGCGAAAAAGAACCGATGGGCTGGAGCATGGCTTTAACCGTTCAGATCTGTGTAGGGCAGTTGAGATTTGGTTTCACGCCAACGATGAGCGGGACGGCGACAAGGTATTGACGGTTGGCGTTGCGGCGGCTGCGTTCAATGTGTCTTCAGAGTTTCTGGCAAGCGCATTGGACGAGCAACGCAACCTCTATTTCTATGCGAATGAGGCTGATTGTGCCTCTAATCGCGTGCTGGATTACGACGGTGAATAAGACCGGTAGGTGAGAAATGTCGAAGCAGTCAGATATCAAGCATGTTTTGGTGCAAGCGTTTGTGTCGTTCCACGCTTTTGCAGACAACGCTCTGGGACAAGCCATGCGAGAGATGGCCATACAGCGTGCGGGTGAGTGCTTATGGGCGCTTGGGATTGAGGAAGATAGAGGTATTGTCGCACGGCCCCCAAAGCACCCGAAAAAGACGATTGATCTAACCGCTACCAAGCTAATTGAGCAGTAGTCCACTAAACGTCGGTGAGTGAAATGACAAAAGAAGCGCCCCTTAAATGGCAATCAATGGAAGACTACAAACGCGGTGATATGGCGTTGTTTTGGATGGACACTGGCTACGACCAATACGTGTTATGACCTGCAATCATAATCATCTCGGCTTGCAATCATCGCGATTCTCGGCTCGAATTATTTGCATCTATCCGAGGGAGCAAACCCACTTTATTTGCGAATGAACCCAGATTATTTGCAACCAGCCTGCAAACATCGAGCCGAACCCACTTTACGTGCGAATTTAAATATTAAGCAGTTTCAATACATTGGATGTGTCTCGAAACTCATCGTGTTTGAATTGACCTAAACGTAGATTTTCAGATGCAATTTCAAGACAAGAAGATCCTGCTTCTACGGGACTGCCCTCAACGGGGAACAGAGCGTCTTGGAAACGACCGTTTCCTAAACTGCTCAACGGCAGCTCATGTGAAGGATTTTCGACACGGGCCAGGGCGCGGTTGATCGGCATTGGGGGCGTGGCCCGTGTTGGCAATCCTCCAA
>CANMBS010000112.1 GCA_947496145.1 uncultured Pseudovibrio sp. | reverse complement strand
GCCAAGATAGTCTCCTCAAAAACTACCTTGAATCACAAATTTACGGATTGTGAAACCTGTTTGTAAACAGGACCTAAGACACGCAATAATGACCAACATAAATTTAATGAGATGAAACATATCAACCTCAAGCCACTTAATTAAATTTAAATCTACAAAGTCATTTCTATTGTATTCTGGTATCTCAGGCGAGTTTTACTTCATAGCATTTGAAATGACCGCCAAGTATTCATGACACCAATAGGCACATAAACCCACTCCTAACTTTGAGGGAGGCACGGCTGAGTTCAGGTTGATACTCTCACCTGAGACACAAGCCAGAGTTTCCCAAATGGTCAGGAGCAGTGAGCCATGTTTGACAAGGACTATGATGTAACCTTCTCTCTCAAACGGCTTTGGATCTTCCTTGGTGTCGGCATGCTGCTTTCTTTTGGCGTGCTCCTGTTCTTCGGGGCAGAAATATACCGCATGAAACCACCAATCCCGGAGATGGTGGTTTCAGACGACGGGCAAGTAATCTACACCCGCACAGATATCGAAGAAGGTCAGAATGTCTGGCAATCTCTTGGAGGCATGCAGCAAGGCAGCATCTGGGGGCACGGCAGCTATGTAGCACCAGACTGGTCTACTGACTGGCTCCACCGCGAAGCCCTTGCCCTTCAGGATGTGTATCACCGTGCACGGATTGGTACAGCTTATACTCCCCCATCAGATGAGCAACGCGCCTTTCTTCAGGTGCTTATTGAAGGGGAGATGCGTCGCAACCGTTACAGTCCGGCCAATGAAACCATCACCATTTCTGCGGAGCGTGCAAATGCTGTCGCGCAAGTGCAAGCACATTTCACCAAGCTTTTCTCTTCCTATGACGATATTGATGGTCAGAACCTGCGTGATGAGTATGCTTTCCCACCCAACATCCTGATCACACCTGAACAGACACAAAAGCTCTCTGCATTCTTTTTCTGGACCGCATGGAGCACAGTCACCAACCGGCCTGATAATACGATTTCCTACACCAGCAACTGGCCTCATGAACCGCTCGTAGGCAACAGGCCCACGGGTGCATCCTTCATCTGGAGCATCATCAGCGTCATGCTCTTACTCGGATGCGCAGGGGCACTGTGCTTTTATTATGTGCGCCAGTACGATTTGTGGCGTGAGCGCATCGTGCCTGAAGGAGGTGCTGCTGCTAAAAATCCGCTGGCGAACGTGAAGCTGACGCCATCTATGCAAGCGACAGCCAAATACTTCTGGGTGGTTGTTGGCCTGATGATTGCACAGGTGGCACTTGGTATTTTAACAGCCCATTACGCTGTTGAAGGTCAGGACCTCTACGGCATCCCTCTAGCGGAAATCATACCCTACTCTCTGTCACGCACCTGGCACACCCAGCTTGCAGTGTTCTGGATCGCAACTGCATGGTTGGGCACTGGTTTGTTTATGGCTCCACTACTGGCAGGGAAAGACCCTGCCTATCAGACGCTTGGCGTTAATTTTTTGTGGGTCTGCCTGATCATAATAGTTGTTGGGTCATTTGCGGGGGAATGGCTTGGGGTCAATCAGTTCTTCTCGCACACAATGAATTTCTGGTTTGGACATCAAGGCTATGAATATGTTGATCTTGGCAGGTTCTGGCAAATTTTCCTCTTTATCGGGCTTCTTTTATGGACAGTGCTGGTGTTGCGCGCCCTCTATCCTGCACTGAAAGGCGGACATAACCGTAGTTTGATTGCCCTTACCCTTCTGGCAGCCACGGCGATTGGCTTGCTTTACGGTGCCGGATTGCTCTGGGGGCAAAACACACACATCAGCATCATGGAGTACTGGCGCTGGTGGGTGGTACATTTATGGGTTGAAGGCGTTTTTGAGGTCTTTGCAACAGCAATTATAGCGCTCATCTTTGTAAATTTGAAACTCCTGCGAGGGTCCACCGCCGCGATCGCGGTGATCTTTGCGACCATTATTTTCATGTCAGGGGGTGTACTGGGAACGTTCCACCATCTTTACTGGAGCGGCACGCCCATAGGCGTATTGGCCCTTGGTGCCGTGTTCTCAGCGCTGGAAGTTGTTCCTCTGCTGGTGATCGGCTTTGAAGCTTACCAAACGCATAAGCTAGAGCAAAACACAACGTGGATTGACCATTATAAATGGCCGCTCAACTTCTTCGCCTCTGTCTTGCTCTGGAACCTTGTTGGTGCAGGGTTGCTCGGCTTCTTCATCAATCCACCATTAGCGCTCTATTACATGCAGGGGCTGAACTCCACACCTGCCCACGGACATGCCGCGATGTTTGGTGTTTATGGGCTACTTGGCGTCGGCCTGATGCTATTTTGCCTGCGTTCTCTTATTGCGGAGGACCGCTGGAGTGATAAGTGGCTGCAACAAGCCTTCTGGGGACTTAACATTGGTCTGGCGATGATGCTTGTGCTCTCACTCATTCCTCAGGGCATCTATCAATCTTATATCAGCTTCACTGAAAGTTACTGGCTAGCGCGAGCCCCCGAAACGATCCATGGCCCGGTTATGACCAGTTTGGTCTGGGCGCGTGTTCCGGGGGATCTGGTGTTTGGATGGGGCATTTTCTCTCTCGTTATGTTCCTTTACCACGCCTACTTTGGCAAACCCGTAAATGAGCACAAGCAAACCGCCGATGCATAGCTCGGTATAGCCACCTACAGTATGTCGCTGCGTGTCATCAGAGTGCTGCGCAGCAATAATTGCCAAATAATTTCTCCATGCAGAGATGACGCATCAGTTCTTGATGAAGCCTTAAAGCCTTTCGCTATTAAAACGGTGAGCGTTTATGTTGGAGCATATCCTGCGGCGTTGAAGTAATTCCAGCATTCGGTTGGATCATACAGATGACAGATGTGGCCTATGGCGTTGAAGACAGCGGAGAACGATCTTGCTCCGAGCCTTTGCAAATGCGCCTTGAGCTTTGAAAAAGCCAGCTCAATTGAGTTCAGGTCAGGTGAGTAAGGTGGCAGATAAAGGAACCAGCAGCCGTGTGCCTTTAAGGCAGCGGCGGCCTCTTTGG
>CANMBS010000111.1 GCA_947496145.1 uncultured Pseudovibrio sp. | reverse complement strand
ATCAATCGCCAATCGCATTCGAGCGGCAGACAAGAAATATTGAGACAGCGGCTCTCCACTTTCCTTAGGCCAGTCCAGAGGTTTAGTCTATGAGACCGTCATCAACTTGCCTTCACCCCCCAAATTATGTTTCGAAAATGATAATGTGTGTGCTCTCTGGCTGTTTTCCAAAGAATGCGGATTAACTTGATTTTTCTTATGAGTCTCAACCTTGCCTGAGTAGGCCAGAAACCAAGCAATCCCACAAAGTACCTCAATCTGAAGCTTAGTCTGCTTTGCGCCTGCTTATGGGTATATTTTTCGACAGATGAGGAAGTAATGTGGCAATAAAAAATAGCAGAATTACAAACTACAACTGCATCATCCAGCATAAACCTCATAATAGCAAATCTATCGGTGGCCCAAGCCCCGCCAAGTTTTTGCGGGAGAGTTATGAGGTATTCTGCGGCTTGTTCACCGCGAAAAAGTCCATAATACCATGATCCTGGAAAGGACCAGTGCGCAGACCATTTACAGTCCTGAAGAAACTGCTCTACACTCGTAATCGCCTCATCTACTTTGATTGTGTTGCTCTCTCCGTTTTTTTGCTGGACCACTGTGGGAACGGCAAGTTTTTTAGATCTGTCGGCAATTAATGCGGCGGCTAAGTCTGACAGAAATGTTTCATTTGTATAATCATCATAAGCACGTAAGCAAAACAACTCCGAATTTTCGCTGCAAAAACGTATTGCCCGAGCAAAATTGTCTTCCGCAGGTAAAAGAGCATCACTTGGTCGTAATTGAAATCGCTCATCAGCAGCGCAAAAGCTCTCCGCGATTTCTTTGCTTGCATCTGTAGACGCATTTTCAAAGATAATAACTTGAAAATGTTTGTAATCTTGCTCTGCGAGGGATCTCAAACATCGTTCCAGAAACTCTGCTCCGTTATGGACGGGCACTCCAACAGTAATCTTTTCACAGGGTATTGGAGTGCTTGCCATTTATTTAACTCGCTTAAGGAAACCATCAGGACAGACTGTAATGAGAAGCTTGTTCTCAATTGACTTATCAATTTCAAAATCATCGGTTTCCGCCAGCCAAGCATGAAGCGCTGTCTTAGCGTTGTTGCCGACTCCCCAAGGCCTTCCGTGATAGGGAACATCTGGCAGGTCCTCAATGATGGTATCGAAAACAACACAGTAACTGCCTATCGTTGTTAGGGGTGCGTAAGCTTTCAGTTCTTCCAGAACATGTTCATGGCTGTGCATTGAATCCAGGAAGACAAGAACAGAACGTTTGTCTTTTGTTTTTTCGTGTACGCAAGACACAACCTCAGGATCAATTGAAGATCCCTCCAACATTGTTATGCGCTTAAACATGGGATGGTTCTCAATCTCAACCCGATTATGGGGCCTGATTTCGATGTCAATGCCCAATACTTCTGCATCGGGGTTACCACCGCAAGCAGCATTTAGTTCCAGCATTGCCGCAGACATAATCAAAGAACCGCCATGCGCTATTCCTGTCTCAATAATTATGTCAGGTTGCACTTTCCATATAAGTTCCTGTACCGCAACCATATCCTGCGGATATTGTATTATTGGCCGCCCGAGGAATGAAAAATTGTAGGAATATTGTGGGGCAACAGATAGATTTAAAAATTTTGAAGCAGCTTCCCCTAACTCAGCGTTGCTTCCGTTTTCCTGAATTCTTTCTTCTACTTCACGATCGAACAACAAGGTCTTATTCATAGTATAATCCATTCAGTATGGCTTGTAGTTTGATGGTAGTCATTATCCAATTTGTCTGGCAAGATACTTGTATTATCAACTTGGATTTCTCTATGTATTTATTTTAACCCACTTATCAGAGTAAAATTATATGCATCTCTCATATTTATCGAAGAATTTAAGTGGTAATTACTAGTAAGATTTGTTGTATATGGTTAGTTAATATTTGATTTACTGCAACACAAGCAGTTTAAATTTTAACTGCTCGCATGTTTCTTATTTTGAACTGTAGAGAATATACTTGCCGCCCAATGTTG
The DNA here is from genome assembly GCA_947496145.1 of uncultured Pseudovibrio sp. Taxonomy (GTDB): domain Bacteria; phylum Pseudomonadota; class Alphaproteobacteria; order Rhizobiales; family Stappiaceae; genus Pseudovibrio. Next base: position 1,023 of record CANMBS010000111.1, on the reverse strand, counting down.
CTGGCTGATCCTCTGGACCAGAATGCGAGGTTTATCTGTAACTTTTTGTCTGTGAGCTTTTGTGTCCTGGAACGTAAGAAGGAGTTGTGCCTTGTTTGACGGTGTAGGAACTATCCTGCTCGGTCGAAAAAAGTTCTTCTCACTTTGAAATTATGCTTAGCTCTTGCAGTGTGAACAGGGCTGCACTGAGGTTACCAATGTTCAAATTCAGATAACGAGGGTCTGCTGCGACGTGTCTGTTTTCACCGCCGCAGCAGACTTATGGATGCGAAGTTATAGATAGTTATGTGAAATCCAATTTGCAGGTTTATGTAAGCACTCCAATCTTAATTGAAGTGGTGTAACTAGGCCTGTTCAGTTTCTTCATTACATCGGGGAACAGAGATCTGACAAATTTCAGTAACCCGATACGCAGAAAGATTGAATTATCTGAGAGAGACGCTTTCTATGCCTATTTTTGAAGAACTGCTTGATCTATTTCCCTAGATAGTAGTGCGTATAAATCCTCATCTTCGACTGTTCCTATTTGCTCGGCAAGAGATTTGAACGCTGCAAAGACTTCCTTGCGTTTCCTGCTTGGAATCTTGAAGCCAAGGCGTTCAGCACAATAAGAAATACCAGCCCAGCCAGAATCCTGTCTCAATTCCAGCTCAATCGGACGTCCTACAAGTGCAGGGGGAATATCCTGATAAACTTCGGTTTTTTTCAAAATGCCGTCTTGATGCATACCAGACTTATGACGAAATGTGTTTTTGCCAATGATAGGGGCAGCTGCCGGAATTGGTGACCGTGCCAGCTGAGATATTTGCTGACAGAGTTCAGGAATTTTCTTCAGATTCAACTGAGTCTTACAGCTCAGTTCCTCTGAACCGTACAGGGCGATGACAGTTGCAATTTGCTCCAGGCAGGTATTTCCAGCCCGCTCCCCAAGTCCCATGAAGGTCCCTTGGTGTTGTCACGTTAAGTTTGAACCAAGTTTCATTGTCTAGCAAAGATCTATGACTTCTTCCCTTATCAGTTATA
>CANMBS010000110.1 GCA_947496145.1 uncultured Pseudovibrio sp. | reverse complement strand
GACTGTAGGTACCTGCGTATTACCATCAAGGCCACCGCCCGCGCGTCGATAAACAGGTCGGATACATAGTAGCGACTGCAAATTTCCAAGTAAAAACTCTCTTGAGAAACGCAGGCGGTCCATACATGTGGCCCAAACTATCCAACCAATGCGGCACGACACCCGAACAGGAATTCTTTTAAAGAACTTTATTACTCTCAAGCAGTACCTTTGAAGATGCAAATTTCGAGCTTATGCCAGAAGTTAATCGGTAGAGGGAATGATGGCCTACACATTCATTATCAGAAACCAAACAGACCAGACTTGTAGCTTTTATCTCTTTCAACAACAGCCAACCTATACCGTATCGAACGGAGCTCCTAGTGTTATTCAAAGTAGTTGTTTGTGTTCAGGAGAGGTCGCACCTTATAGCAGTTCTGGTTCTGAACTAGAGTTTGTTGTGGATACTCAGGTTTTTGCTGGGGCTGTAAGTGATGCCATAACACCTACGGGAGCACAGACTGCTCTTTTCACCACTGAAGTTAAAGCTGATGATACCGAGAGTCTAAATCTGGCAGTGCAACCAATTGAAATCGCAGCTAGCTCTTCGGATGACACTTCAGCTGATAACACGAGTTTAACTCTTGATCCATTGGGCTTGTCCCCACCGTTCAATCTTGCAGATGTAAGTGAAGCAAGCTTTGGAATAACGGTACCCAACTTTGATACTGGCAGTGTTCTAGGTTTGTACTGCGGAAATGCGGTTCAAATTCATGATGGCTATTATGTGCTTTCCAGCTTCATTCAGCCTTTCCCCAATATCCAGATTAACTGCGCGCCAATACCTGCATTTTATATCACTGTTGGGAGTTACGCCGTTGGAGAAGTTGTACCGTATAAAATTACTGGTTCGAATATAACGGGTATCACATTTACTGGCGGCCCAGATGCAGTGATTACACTTGATTATGATTCAGGGGAGTTCACGCCAGTTGTAAGCTAGGCTCAGGACTCATATCCAGAATATCACAGTTGCAGCGATGTAAATTGCTGATTTGAATAAGTTGGGGTAACAGTCATAGCGCATCGCGATCCGTCGCCAGTCTTTGAGACTAAAGCGTATCTCTGAAAAGTGGACAGCGATTTTCAGATAAAGATACGCAAAAACAAAAGCTAAAGCAGATCAAGCGTTTCAGCTTAAACGCGAACTGCTTTAGCAAACAGGTTTTCAACCTTGTGCCGCTTTCTACAGGTTCTGAAGCAGTACAGGATTTTCTTTTTGCGAGTTTTCCTTGAAGGAATGCATGCCTCAATATTTTGATCTGTAACGCTTTTTCTTATCTTGATACTGTCGTAACCGCGATCTGCGATCAATACCCGGGCAGCGGGTAAATCGGGTAACAGCACCGCAGCCCCTTTTTTCAGGCTTGAAGCGGTGCGGTGAGCCTTGAGATGCGTTGCATCGATCATCAGGATGTCAGCTTCAGGGCCTGTGGGTCTGGCCAGCTCTTCAAAGATCTTTTCAAAAACACCTTTTTCAGACCAGCTCACAAACCGGTTATATAAAGTCTTGTGAGGGCCGTATTCTCTCGACACATCCCGCCAGCGTAACCCATTTCTAATAATGAAGATAATGCTGCATAATACTCGCCGGTCATCAACCCGCGGTCGACCATGCGGCTTTGGAAAAAAGAGGCGCAGGCGCTCCATCTGAGGTTCTGTCAACCACAACAAATCATTCACGTCAAAACTCCGTTTTGAACAAACTGAAGCAGACAAGATCTAAAAAATCAATGAATCCTGAGCCTAGAAAGCAGTGCTGTTAAAAAGGTAGTCGATATCTGGGAGGCCTGCGTAGCTGACAAAAAGGCTCAAGGAAAAACAATCGCACAGAACATGCCCTATCATTGGCAAGCCCTGGCACCTTTAGCGATAAATTCCCTATGTCTATCACACCAGCTGGTTGCCGCGAGTATTGTGCAACCAGAAAAGCTCAAGGCAAAAAACCAGCAACTTACATAACCGAATTAAAGCACTTAAGGCTGGCACTAAACTGGGGGGTAAAGCACAACCTCATAAAAGAAGTGCCTTTCATTGAAATCCCACCGAAACCAGCACCAAGAGATCGCTACCTCACAAAAGATGAGTTTGAGAAACTCTTTGAAGCCGCAAAAGCGCACCATATCAAAGTGGCAATGGCTCTCATGATCGCTACAGCAGGGCGGATTGAAGCTATCCTTGAACTTACATGGGGCAGGGTTGATTTTGATCGTTCCAAGATCCAGCTGCAAGATCGCTTTACAGCTAAACGTCAAAAAGGACGCGCTGTTGTTCCAATGAATGCTAGCCTAAGGGCAATCCTCAAAACTGCTTACGACAACCGGACCTGCCAGTACGTTGTTGAATGGGCCGGGAGGCAGGTAAAGTCGGTTAGAAAAGGCTTTCAGAACGCCGCAGAAAAGGCAAAGTTGGAAGATGTGAGTCCGCACGTTCTAAGACATAGTGCAGCTGTCTGGATGGCTGAAGCGGGCATACCAATGGAAGAGATTTCCCAATACTTGGGCCACTCATCTACTAAAACCACCCGCGATGTTTATGCCAAGTACTCACCAGAGCATCTGGCCACAGCAGCCAACGTTTTGACGTTTCAAGTGAAGTGCACTCCTGAACAGTTGTTCACGGGGCACTTCGCTAGGTACCGAAAACAGCCGTTTTGAACACATCAAAACATTGCTCCTTTCGCCAAACATCAATAACTTCAGTGCTTTACGGATAAATGGGGTGAAGGGGTCGTCGGTTCAAATCCGGCCTACCCGACCATTTTTTCAAGGCACAACAATAGTTCCGCGAATTACTTCTGCAATATCTTGCTTGGGGTATTATATGAATACAGCGTTAATAATACCATTTTTAACCGCATTTGGTATCGGCTCAATAACAACTGCACTAATTCAACATTGGTTTACTACTCGCGCGAAGAAAGACGCGAGAAGTTTTGCAGAACGCAAAGAAGCTGAGCACCTCTATTAACCTGCTTTGTGATTGATTTTGAAGTGCAGGCACCGTCATTTAGCAGGTCTTCGGCGAT
>CANMBS010000109.1 GCA_947496145.1 uncultured Pseudovibrio sp. | reverse complement strand
GAGCTTTTGTCTGTGTTGCCAAACGGTGATATTGCGCTGAGTAATCCTTTACTTCCGGAGGCTCCGAAGGTGAGTCTGCCGGAGATCGTTCATGACCTTGAGCAACGCGGTATCCATTCTCCACTTTTGCTGCGCATAAGCTCTTATCTGCAACATGAGATCGCTCATATCAATCAGTCAATGGCGGATGCGATCAGGCGCGTTGGATACAAGGGTAAGTATCGCGGCGTTTTTCCGATCAAAGTGAACCAGCAGGCGCAGGTTGTTGATCGTATCGTTGAGTTTGGCCGTCCGTTTTCTTATGGTCTGGAAGCTGGTTCCAAGCCTGAACTGGTTATTGCCCTTGCGCACAGACTCCCCAAAGATGCACTGATCGTCTGCAATGGGGTAAAGGACGAAGAGTTCATTCGTCTTGCCATTCTCTCCCGCAAGCTTGGCTTTAACACCATTATCGTGCTGGAAAGTCCCAAAGAGCTTGATACGGTTATTTCGGTTGTTGAAGAGCTGGGCGAGGAGCCTCTTTTGGGGGTGCGTGTTAAGCTGACCAACCAGATCGGCGGCAAGTGGGAAGAAAGCTCCGGTGACCGTTCCACCTTCGGCATGAACACGGACCAGCTGGTGTCCGTCATTGATAAGCTGCGTGAGGCGAAACTTCTGCATTGCCTGAAGTTGCAGCACTCTCATCTGGGGTCGCAGGTTCCCGATGTAAATGATGTGCGCCGTGCTGTTGGTGAGGCCTGTCGTTACTTCGTGGAATTGACACGAGAAGGGGCCGAACTCACACATCTTGATTTAGGCGGTGGCCTTGGCGTGGACTACACTGGCGAAAAGAAAGCCATCGAGAACTCTACCAATTACTCGGTTGAAGAGTATTGCGCCAACGTGGTGGAAACTGTTGCCTACGCAATGGATGAAGCTGAACTTAAGCACCCGACACTGGTGACGGAAAGCGGACGCGCTGTGGTCGCGACCTCTTCCATGTTGCTGTTTAATGTTCTGGAAGCCACACTGTTTGATGCACCGACCGCGCCGAAGCCAGAAACTGATGATCATCATATGGTCTCTGATCTTGCAGCGGTTGAAGGCTACCTTACTGCTGAGCGGCTTCAGGAATGTCTGAATGATGCATCTTTTTACCGTAACGAACTGCGTGCACTATTCCGGCGCGGCTACATTGATTTGCGGCAGATGGCGCGTTCAGAGCGGATCTACCTGCACCTGATGTCGAAGATTAAGGAGCTTGCGCCGCCGACTGGGAGTGCGCCTGAGATTGATGAGCAGCTTGAGAAACTGGCCGATATCTACCACTGCAATTTCTCGCTGTTTCAGTCCCTGCCAGATGTTTGGGCAATTGATCAGATTCATCCGATTGTTCCGCTTCAGCGGCTTAATGAAGTTCCTGACCGCCGTGCTGTGTTATCGGATATCACTTGTGATAGTGATGGCCGCGTAGACAACTTTATTCTGGCCGATGGGTATTCGCCATCTTTGCCTGTACACACACTGGAAGAAGGCAAGCCTTATTATCTGGGTGTCTTCTTTGTAGGCGCCTATCAGGAAACCCTTGGCGACCTTCATAACCTGTTTGGTGACACCAACGTTGCAACCATTGATTTGCGCGCCGATGGTGGTTTTGATCTGCTTCAGGAAGTTGAAGGGGATACAATCTCGCAGGTTCTTTCCTATGTGGAGTATGATCCACGCGACTGTGTAGATGCATTCCGCAAACTTATTGATGAGGCGGTTTCTGCTGGCACACTGAAGAATGCTGACCGACGCACGTTGATGAGCGCTTACCGCGACAGCATCAACGGTTACACATATTACGAATAAACTCTAACCAACTGGAGGCTCTATAAAATGGGTAAGACTCTGGTCATCGGCGCAGGCGGTGTATCCTCCGCAGCCCTACATAAAATGGCAATGAACGCGGAGATCTTCTCCGATATTACGCTGGCGTCCCGCCGCAAGTTCAAGTGTGATGAGATTGCAGCGAGCGTGAAAGAGCGCACTGGTGTAACCATCAGGACTGCTGAAGTTGACGCTATGGATGTTGCAGCAGTTGTCGCGCTCATTAAAGAAAGCGGCGCTGAGCTTCTGGTCAATCTGGCGTTGCCCTATCAGGATCTGAAACTGATGGACGCCTGTCTGGAAGCTGGCATCAACTATCTGGACACAGCAAACTATGAGCCAGAAGATGAAGCCAGGTTTGAGTATCATTGGCAATGGGCATATCAGGAACGCTTTAAGCAGGCTGGATTGACGGCAATCCTTGGTTCCGGTTTTGATCCGGGGGTCACTTCTGTTTTTGCCGCATGGCTGAAGAAGCACAAGCTGGACACCATTCGCCAGATCGACATTCTGGACTGTAACGGCGGCGACAACGGTCAGGCGTTTGCAACCAACTTCAATCCTGAGATCAACATCCGCGAAGTCACCGCAGATGCGCGGCATTGGGAGAGGGGCGATTGGGTGACAACCCCTGCTATGACCCATAAAGTGGCCTTTGACTTCCCCGGTGTTGGTGAGAAAAACATGTACCTCATGTACCATGAGGAACTGGAGAGCCTGAAAACCCATTACCCGGAAATCAACCGTGCGCGGTTCTGGATGACCTTTGGCGATGCTTACATCAACCATGTTCGCGTGCTTGAAGGCATTGGCATGACTTCCATCGAGCCAGTCATGCATGAGGGCAAGGAAATCATCCCGCTTCAGTTTCTGAAGTCTGTTCTGCCCAACCCGGGTGATCTGGGTGCGCTCACCAAAGGCAAAACCTGCATTGGTGATATTGCGACAGGTAATGCAAAAGACGGCTCCGGTGAGAAAACCTACTACATTTACAACATTTGCGATCACGAAGAGTGTTACGCAGAGGTTGGATCTCAGGCGGTTTCCTACACCACTGGCGTTCCAGCAATGATCGGCGCTGCCATGGTGCTGAAGGGCATCTGGAAAGAGCCGGGTGTCTGGAACATGGAGCAACTGGACCCGGATGCGTTCATGGACATGCTAAACGAGCATGGTCTGCCCTGGCAGGTCCATGAGCTTGATGGACCAGTTGAGTTTTAAAATGGCTGAAATCATGCAAACACAGGCCGGAGATGCGGGAGCCTTCAGGGAATTTGACCTCTCCCGGGTCCCAAGCCCATGCTTTGTCGTCGATGAGGTTGCCATGCGCCGCAACCTGTCTGTGCTTAAGGAA
>CANMBS010000108.1 GCA_947496145.1 uncultured Pseudovibrio sp. | reverse complement strand
ACCTGGGGCCACATCGCCATCCCCCGCATCGGACACGAGGTCATCGTAGACTTCCTCGAAGGAGACCCCGACCAGCCGATCATTACAGGAAGAACGTATCATAATAATAACCGCACACCGAATAAGCTTCCCGACTTTAAAACCCGTATGGTGCTGATGTCGGATAGCCATAAGGCAGATGGCTATAATGAGCTGCGTTTTGAGGATGAGGGCGGGCAGGAAGAAGTCTGGTTCCACGCGCAAAAGTTCCACAATGGGGTGGTTGAGAACAACGAGACCTGGAAGGTGGGAGCCAACCGCCATAAACGGGTCGATGGCTCTCAGTCGGAATCCATCGGCGGCTCCAAGGATATTGAGGTGGAAGGCTCGCACCGGGAGACCATCTCAGGCGTGAAGGACCTGCATGTCAAAGCGGTGCGGCGCACGCAAGTGGATGCAACAGATAATGAAGCTATCGCAGATGACAAGACTTTGCTGGTCGGTGGAAACAGTACCACTAAAGTGAGCCGCAATATTCGCGTGGAGAGCGGAGCACACCAGCATTACACCGCTCCGGGTACTATCTTTGTTGATGGTGGGGATCAGGTTGTGGTTCGGGCCGGTTCTGTTATTTCGCTTAATGTTGGTGGTAACTTCATCCGTATTGATGCCAGCGGGATCAAGATTGAGGGCACAGTTGTGAATGTGAACTGCGGAGCCGGTGCTCCAGCAACGGGCAAGGATGTGCCGTTTATTGAGCCTTCAGCCCCTGAAGATTATCAGGGCCCTCATGCGGAGCGCTATGGCCGCTCCTATCAGAAATAGGAGGGTTAGGTGATGTCAGGAAAACCTGCGGCACGATTGGGTGATATTGGCTCCGGCCATGGCTGTCACTTCCCACCAACGCCAGCTATTGCTGGCAGCTCAAACATCTTCATTAACAATAAGCCAGCGGTACGTCAGGGGGATGCTTATGCGCCCCATGGCTGCTCGCCGTGTCCCTCGCCTGCTCATGGCAGGGCGCTGGCAGCTGGCAGCCCGACAGTGAACTTTAACAATAAGCAGGCTGGCCGGGTTGGCGATCCCATCGATTGCGGCGGGGCTGATGCAACAGGCAGCCCCAATGTGTTTATTGGTGCAGCCTCACCACAAGGCACCCGAAAACCTTTTGCTGAAGAATGCCCGTTTGCAAAGGATGCCACATGACGCAGGCAGTCATTGCTCAAAAGCCAGAGCAAGAACCAGCTCGGTCAATTGCACAAAGCGTTAAGGCAAGTCTGTTTGCAAAGACGAATGAAGACGTTGCTGCTTATGCCATTATTGATGGTCAGTGGTGTGAAGATATCTATGGCAGACTGCTTGGCTCCGAGAATACTGACTGGTGCAGCCTGATTGCTGGAGAGGTTGCGCAGGAACTGGCTCTGACGGCTCCTTATCTGGTGCGGCTGGATCCGGATACAGAGCTGACCAACTGGTTGATTGAAGAAGGCTGGGGCAAAGGCTGGGGGATCTACTTTCTGGCCTCAAGGGCGCGGGCCAAAGAGCTTTACAGAACTCCGCCTCCAGAAAGCTTGAAACAGCAAGTTGAGCGTGGGGCCTTTGTAGCTTCGCCCGATATCTCTGAGGATGATGCCACAGATGTAGTATTGTTACGTCGCCATTTTCGCCGCTACTTGCGAGTTGAGTTTGAAAGTGATGGCCGGTTGGTCCGCTTCCGCTTCTTTGATCCGGCTGTGCTACGGGTCTGGCTGCTGTCCTGCAACCCACTTGAAGCAGGCGCGTTCTTTGGCCCGATTACAGACTTCATCGCTGAGGACTGGTGCGAGGAACCCAGCCTTAGCCACGACCACCGTCTCTGGCACTTCGCAGCACCTGCACATGGCGAATCCTGCACCGCCACCTGCTTTGACATGTACACCCGACAACGCACACCGATGTCGTCCTTCCCGGAGAGTTCCACCCAGACCAATGACCGCCCCAAAAGCCACATCACTCTCATCCGTAAAGCTCAGGAAAAAGCCTTTGAGGACATGCAGTGGGAGTTGTTTGCTGAACAGGTGGCGTTAGCGTTGCTCGAAGAAAAAGACTGTAATGCTCTTAGTTCTTTTTCAACTCATGCGGACCTGAAGAAATTTGTAAGAAATGAACTCAGATTAGCGCATAAACAAGGCCTGCAAAAGAAAAATGAAATCTACAATTGTGTTCTTGAAACAGTAAAACAAACTATTCTGCGAAAAGCCAACAACCCATGCTTAGGAGACTCTGATGAAAAGTGAGGTTACAGCCAAAGTCTGGCTGATAACTCTGGCGTTAGTGACGATAGTTCTACTTCCGTTTGGAAATCAATTTTTTTCTTACAACATTAGCGCTTCATTTAAGTATAATTATGCATTTCTATTAAAGTGCATGCGTTATATTAACATTTTCTCAGGCATTGAGTTTGCGTACACCAAAGCAGACGTTGTATTTTATTTTAATATTTTTCTATACATACTAATAATATCACAAGCCATAATATCGTTCAAATGCAATCTCAAAATAAAATATTTATATTCAGTTATTTTGATAGCATTTCCATTATACATATACTTTACTTTATTTTTATTTACACACAGCACATTTAGGTAGCTGATATGATTGTCGATGGGGCAGTAAATGAGTAAAAAAATTAAAGATGAGACAATAAATATTTGTGAGACATGTAATTTTGTCTTGAGGATTGGCGTTTTTTTTGATGGCACTAACAATAATGCTGTAAATGCAATCATGGGAAAAATGGCAAGTAGTCATTATCGCGATGAGCTAGATGACAGCTATAAAGGTGATATTACAAATGTATATAAACTGCATCAGCTCTATCCTGACACCCACGATAGAGGCCAATTAAATGGTGAAGCTTACATCTTTGGGAACTTTTATATTGAAGGAGCAGGAACGAACACCCTCAAAGATGATGTTCCATTAGGGTATGCAGCTGGTATCGGCTCTACTGGTATAATCGCAAAATCAGAAAAAGGAGCATCCAAAGCATTCAACTTTGTATCTACTTATGAGAACAACAAGATTATTCGGATAGAAATTGATGTATTTGGCTTTTCACGCGGCGCAGCTACCGCACGTCACTATGCAAATCTGATTAATAAGTTTGAGGGAGTTTACGCTCCACACAAGATAAAAGAAATGCCTTTAGGGACAAGCATTAATGCGGCAGGCACCAGACAATATATGGTTTACCATAAAATACCGGTTTCTATAAAGTTCATTGGCCTGTTTGATACTGTTCCCTCAGTCATTGATTTTCCGAGCGGTGACATTTTTCCGAGCTATTGCCAAGTCTGGTGTATAAGCTTTTTCTTAAGCAGCTTTTTTATCGGGTTGAGGCTGTTCGATACCA
>CANMBS010000107.1:0-2500 GCA_947496145.1 uncultured Pseudovibrio sp. | reverse complement strand
CTGGCGCCCGGGGTTCAACGCCTACCACCTATCCTACACATGTCATCACGAATACCAGTGTGAAGCTGTAGTAAAGGTGCACGGGGTCTTTCCGTCTGACCGCAGGAACCCCGCATCTTCACGGGGAATTCAATTTCACTGAGTCTGTGCTGGAGACAGCGGGGAAGTCGTTACGCCATTCGTGCAGGTCGGAACTTACCCGACAAGGAATTTCGCTACCTTAGGACCGTTATAGTTACGGCCGCCGTTTACTGGGGCTTCAATTCGGTGCTTGCACACCTCCTCTTAACCTTCCAGCACCGGGCAGGCGTCAGACCCTATACGTCGCCTTGCGGCTTCGCAGAGCCCTGTGTTTTTGATAAACAGTCGCAACCCCCTATTCTGTGCCCCCCTTACAAAGTTGCCTTCGTAAAGGGCTCCCTTCTCGCGAACTTACGGGAGCAATTTGCCGAGTTCCTTCAGCACAGTTCTCTCAAGCGCCTTGGTATACTCTACCTGTCCACCTGTGTCGGTTTCGGGTACGGTCTTAGCGTGGGAGCTATTTCCAGGAACACCTTCACCGCACCTCCAATCCAATAAGGAGATACGATACACGGCATCCGTCACTACCCACTGGCCGGGGAATATTAACCCCGTTCCCATCGACTACGCCTTTCGGCCTCGCCTTAGGGGCCGGCTAACCCTGCGCCGATTAGCGTTGCGCAGGAACCCTTGGACTTTCGGCGAGAGGGTCTCTCACCCTCTTTATCGTTACTCATGTCAGCATTCGCACTTCTGATACTTCCAGCAGCCCTCACGGGTCCACCTTCATCAGCTTACAGAACGCTCCGCTACCGCGCACTTACGTGCACCCGCAGTTTCGGTGTATGGCTTGAGCCCCGGTACATTTTCGGCGCGGAGACCCTTATTTAGACCAGTGAGCTGTTACGCTTTCTTTAAATGATGGCTGCTTCTAAGCCAACATCCTGGTTGTTTTGGGATCTCTACATCCTTTCCCACTTAGCCATAACTTAGGGACCTTAACTGGCGGTCAGGGTTGTTTCCCTCTCCACAATGGACGTTAGCACCCACTGTGTGTCTGCCCTGCAGTACTTCCTGGTATTCGGAGTTTGGTTAGGATCAGTAAGGCGGTGAGCCCCCATAGCCCATCCAGTGCTCTACCCCCAGGAGTATTCACAGGACGCTCTACCTAAATAGATTTCGCGGAGAACCAGCTATTTCCGAGTTTGATTGGCCTTTCACCCCTAGCCACAAGTCATCCCCGAATTTTTCAACATTCGTGGGTTCGGTCCTCCAGTGCGTGTTACCGCACCTTCAACCTGCTCATGGCTAGATCACTCGGTTTCGGGTCTAATCCAGCGAACTAAAACGCCCTATTAAGACTCGCTTTCGCTACGCCTACACCTATCGGCTTAAGCTTGCTCACTAAATTAAGTCGCTGACCCATTATACAAAAGGTACGCTGTCACCCTTACGGGCTCCAACTGTTTGTAAGCATTCGGTTTCAGGTACTATTTCACTCCCCTCGTCGGGGTACTTTTCACCTTTCCCTCACGGTACTGGTGCGCTATCGGTCGACTAGGAGTACTTAGGCTTGGAGGGTGGTCCCCCCATGTTCAGACAGAATTTCACGTGTTCCGCCCTACTCAAGGATCATAAATCTTTCTACCCGTACGGGGCTATCACCCACTAAGGCCAAGTTTCCCAACTTGTTCCGGTTCTTAAAATATGACCACTGGCCTGGTCCGCGTTCGCTCGCCACTACTAGCGGAGTCTCGGTTGATGTCCTTTCCTCCGGGTACTTAGATGTTTCAGTTCCCCGGGTTTGCCCCCTTGCGGGTACACCATAAAGGTGTGGGTTGCCCCATTCAGAAATCGCCGGATCAAAGCTTATTCGCAGCTCCCCGACGCTTATCGCAGCGTATCACGTCTTTCATCGCCTCTAGTCGCCAAGGCATCCACCAAATGCCCTTAAGACACTTGATCACTCTCATTAGCTATAATCATAAAACAACATTCCAAAGAATGAAGCCGATTAAAAACCAACAAAAGCAAAGCTTGATTTCAACTTGGCACACATTGAATAGATCAATATGTATCAATAACATATGCATGCATATGTCATAGACCAGTTCATGAGACACAACTGGCGGGGCAGCGGTCAAGCGCCCCCATGGAGACACTTTCTGGCGAAAGTGTCCTAACTGGCTAGCTGTCACACCCGGCAATCCCCTAAGGAACTGGCGCCAGATGCGGCCAATCATGTCTTCTCTTCAAAATGTCACAGAACAGGCAAACTTCAGAACGAAGCTCGCAAAACGAATACTTTCTCGATAAATCAAGCTAACAAAGACTAACACTTTTACAAAGTGTTCGACATTTCTTTCGAAATGGCGTTGGTGGAGCCTAGGAGGATCGAACTCCTGACCTCCTGAATGCAAATCAGGCGCTCTCCCAGCTGAGCTAAGGCCCCGCTATAACATGATCCGTGGGTCGAGCC
>CANMBS010000106.1 GCA_947496145.1 uncultured Pseudovibrio sp. | reverse complement strand
GGGGTCGACTACAGCTGAGTGCTGAATCCCCCTTTAAGGTATTTACGCCCCAGTTTTTCTGTGTCTTTCGAGTGTTCGGTAGACAGTCGGTCTTGAAACCGAGAACACTTCCGCCAGATCACTGATGGAATATTCGCCGGTTGCGTGCATACGGCAGAGTTCCGTTTGTTGCTTTTCTGATAGCTTTGGCTGTTTGCCGCGTAGTTTGCCTTTTAAGCGAGCAATTGCCATGCCTTCCCGGGTGCGCATGCGGATGAGATCGGCTTCAAACTCGGCAAAAGTAGCGAGGATGTTGAAAAACATTTTTCCTATCGGGTCCTCTGGATCATAAATAGATGCCCCTAGCGCGAGCTTCACACCCTTTACTTCAAGTTGCTGAGCAATCTCGCGTGCATCAGGCACGGATCGTGCCAGACGATCCAGCTTAGAAACCACCAGTGTATCTCCCGCTCGCACAGCAGCAAGTGCCTGATCCAATCCCGGGCGGGACCGGTTGCTACCAGTCAAACCATGATCAGTATAGATGCGCTCTTCAGCAACACCCAGCGCCATGAGTGCTTGCCGTTGTGCTGACAAGTCCTGTGTGTCGGTTGAGCACCGAGCATATCCAATGAGCAATGTTTCCATGGGATGAAGTGTACGAATAAGGCACCCCTTTTGCAATATTTTCCGTACCACCTATATGAGAACGGAATATTGCCGGTTTCAAAGAGGTTAAGGTTTGCGTGGGGGACGTCCGCTTGCCGTCCCTCTTACGGACGGCTTGTGCTTCAGGACCAGAAGTCCCCCTTAAGTTGAAAGTGAACTCTATGGCCCACAGAGCGGTACTGACATCGCGCCAACGCGCGGTACTTTTTGATCTTCCATCCGACGAGGCTTCCTTGTTGAAGCATTACACATTGGCTGATGATGACATTGAACACATTCGCACACGCAGACGTCCAGAAAATCAGCTGGGCTTTGCCCTTCAGCTCTGCGCCTTTCGTTATCCTGGACGTCTTTTAAAACCTGGTGAAGTTATCTCAGAGCCGGTGGCTTGCTTTGTAGCAGCTCAGCTTGGCCTGCAGCCAGATGACCTTCTACCGTATGCAGCTCGGGAAAACACCCGGCACGAGCATCTTGCCGCTCTACGCAAGCTCTATGGATACCAGATGTTCACAGGTAAGCGAGCAAAGCAAATGAAGAGCTGGCTGGATAAGCAGGCCGAAGATGCCCGCTCCAGTGAGATCTTGGTGCAGTGGTTTGTCGAGGAATGTCGTCGCCGACAGATCATTCTGCCAGGATTTTCCACCATTGAACGGTACTGTGCCGATGCATTGGTTGCTGCCGAGCGCCGCATTGATACAAGAATTACTTTACGTCTTGACCGCAGAATGCAGGCGCACCTCAATGGCCTGCTTAGCGAAGATGTGGATGGCCGGACAAGTCGCTTTATCTGGTTGCGTCAGTTTGAAGTTGGGAAAAACTCGGCTGATGCCAATCGTCAGCTCGACCGGTTGGAGTTTCTTCAGGGCTTGTTCATATCACCTGAGATTCTTGAGGACATTCCTGCGCACCGGATCACACGTTTGCGCCGTCAGGGCGAACGGTATTTTACCGAAGGGCTCAGAGATATCACCAGTGATCGGCGTCTTGCCATACTTGCGGTTTGTGTCGTGGAATGGAGTGCAGCAATTGCTGATTCAGTTGTTGAAACGCACGACCGGATCGTTGGTACAATTTGGCGGGAGGCAAAGAAGATCTGTGATACACGGGCTTTAGCAGCTCAAGCGGATATTGAAGCCACGCTGGCGGGGTTTGAAACTCTGGGTGCAACGTTGCTGCTGGCAAAAGGCGATGAGCTGGCTATGGCAGGGGTTGTCGACGCTTCTTGTGGTTGGAGCGGCTTGGAAAGACTCATAGTTAATGCCAGCCAACTTAGAAAGACCGTCAAAGCCGATGTTCTGGATCATGTCACGAAAGGGTATCACCGCTTTAAACTCTATGCGCGGCGCATGCTGAACTTACTGAATATCACCTGTGCCAGTGTTGCCCGCCCTTTGCTTGATGCTGCGGCGGTGATCCGAGAGGGGCGGGTTATTCCCACTGGGTCACGGTCCTTTTTGCAACCACGTTCCAAGTGGCATAACTATCTGCGAAGCTCGGAAACCAAGACAGATCAATACTGGATTGTGGCTGTGCTGTTCCATCTGCGCGATGCCTTTCGCTCTGGGGACATCTGGTTAGCCCATTCTCGACGTTACGGCGACATGAAGCAGGCACTTGTCCCAATCGAAGCCGCAAAAAATATCGGACTTGCGATTCCGCTAGAGCCTGAGACTTGGATTGAGGATCGTAAAAAGCGCCTGAAAGACGGGTTGAACAAGCTGGCAAAAACGGCCAGAAAAGGAGCGCTTCCCAGCGGGACCATTGAGAATGGTCAACTGCATGTGGACCGCCTTGAAGCAGATGTTCCCAATGAAGCTGGCGACCTCGTTCTTGACCTCTATCGCCGCCTGCCCGAAACGCGGATCACAGATATTCTGGTGGATGTAGACAAGGCCACAGGGTTTACAGACGCCTTCACTCACTTGCGTACAGGGGCTCCCTGCCAGGACAAGGTTGGCCTTCTGAATGTAATTCTGGCTGAAGGTCTAAACCTCGGCCTGAGCAAAATGGCAGGAGCGACCAACACACATGATTTATCGCAGCTGTCCCGGCTATCCCACTGGCATGTTGAAGGTGATGCGTTAAATCGGGCTCTGGCCATGGTCATTGAAGCACAAGCACGATTACCGATGGCACAATACTGGGGGGCGGGCCTGTCAGCATCCAGCGACGGACAGTTTTTTCCGACCACACGCCAAGGTGAAGCGATGAATCTTATCAATGCGAAGTACAGCTCTGAGCCAGGATTAAAAGCTTACACCCATCTTTCTGATCAATATGGGCCTTTTGCCACTCAGGTCATTCCGGCGACTGTGAACGAGGCGCCATATATTCTCGATGGCCTTGTGATGAATGAGGCCGGCCGAAGGATCAAGGAACATTATGCTGACACCGGCGGCTTCACTGATCTCGTATTTGCTACCACGTCATTGCTTGGGTATTTGTTTATCCCCCGCATTCGGGATCTACCTTCCAAACGACTGCATGTTTTTGATCAGCACAGTGTCCCGAAAGAATTAAAGGGGTTAACTGGTGACAGGATTCGAGAAAAAACAATCATCGCTAACTGGCCCGACGTGCTGCGTAGTATCGCAACAATGATCTCTGGCAGAATGCAACCCAGTCAGCTACTTAAGAAATTGGCAGCACGTCCGCGCCAGCACGATTTAGCTTTTGCTCTTCGAGAAATCGGACGGGTTGAACGGACACTGTTTATCATCGAATGGCTACTTGATGCTGACATGCAGCGACGTGCTCAGATCGGCCTGAATAAAGGCGAAGCACACCATGCTCTGAAGAGCGCTTTACGGCTTGGACGCCAAGGGGAAATTCGTGACCGCACTACTGAAGGTCAACACTTCCGCATTGCCGGAATGAACCTTCTTGCCGCCATCATCATTTATTGGAATACGAAACAACTTGCTGAAGCTGTCACTCAGCGGAAACGAGCCGGGCTTGCGACGCCAGAATATCTATTGCCACACATCTCACCCCTTGGATGGGCTCATATCCTCCTCACCGGGGAGTATCGGTGGCGAAAACTGAACGGTCAAAACCCTTAAAGGGGGATTTAGCACTCAGCTGTAGTTGACCCC
>CANMBS010000105.1 GCA_947496145.1 uncultured Pseudovibrio sp. | reverse complement strand
ACCTGCCAATAAACTAAAACAGGCTGCATAGTTCTACTGCCAAACTCCTCCATAAATGGGGGGATTACCGCGTCATCTCTTCGTTCGACCTCACCACCAATGTTGCCAGACCGCCATTCATTATTATTACAATGATAACAAGTTGTTTGGTCTAGTATCTAAAGCACACTTGGAGGAAGCTCTCGTGATTAATTACATGTTAAGCTGGCAGCAGGGACAGAACAATCGGAACGAATACACGGGCTAACCGCTTTGAAACTACTGAAAACGCGCAAATGAAAACCATAAGTTAGCCCATTGCAAGCAGCAACGAGATACCGGGCATAGCCATGGTTGTTTCCCTGAAAACAAATATGTACTCGAGAACATGGGGCTTGGAAGGGAGAAACGTAACAGCTTTAATCGAATCACTACGAAGCTAGGGGGAACTCTACATGATATTGCTTGATAATACGGTGACGCCTGGTGCAGCAGTGAAGATAGAAGTGTATAACGCGCTTACTTTGCTTGGATATGATGTTTGTGTCTTTGGTGAAAAACTCATAGGTGAATACTACATTCCGTACAGACCAGATCTCTCCGCCGACAGTATGAGTTTGTGTTCAGAAACCATTCATACATCGAAATATCATGGACTTAATCTGTGGGATTTGTGCAAGGGAAGTATTGGGTACGAGTATCCCAAGTTTTTTCAAAGCTGCCCTGAGGATTTTCTTGATCAGGTGCAGGCAATGTACTCGCGCGCCACGGCATGTATTGATACCTGCATTGATATTTTTCGTAGGACTAAACCCAGTGCGGTTGTTGTTTGGGGCGGGATGCTGCTTGAGTCTCGCATTTTATCTATACTCGCAAGAGAAAATAACATTCCCGTTTTTGCGATGGAGTTTTCTTTCGATAAGAATAGAATCCATTTTGATGTAGCTGGCCGGATTGGCAATGAATTTTCTCTTGTTACAGATTGGCCTCAGCTAAACTCAAACATACAGCTTACTGATGATGAAAGAAAACTCATCAATGATTGGGTCGCAAATAACTACGCGGGCAAAGTTCGAAAGCAACCCAAAAGTAAGCTTTCTTCATGCGTAACTTCTTTTGTCTCCTCCTGCGAAAAGACACCCTTATTGCTTTTAGCTCAGTGCTTTATTGATACTGTTATTACCTATGATAATCCGCATTTTAAAAACTCGATTGAAGCGTATCGCAGTATAATTCGCGCCTGCATTATGCTCAATCAGCCACTAATTGTTAAAACGCACCCAGGAGACAAAACAGAATATAAAAAGCAATTAGAGGAGTTATGCAATAATCATGGCTCTGTGTTGTTTATTGGTGACGAAAATAATGAAAACGTATATCGGTTGATGGACGTTTGCTCAGCCGGAATTGTCATCAATTCGCAGTCTGGTCTGGAAATGGCCGCTAAAGGTAAACGCATTTTTTCCTTAGGAAATTCATTTTATGGTGAACTGCCGCATTGTACGGTGCTGGCCAGACCTGATGATATTCAGTTTGAGTTATCTAAGTTTCTTACTTTGCCTCCCTTAGAAGAATGGGAATTAGAAGTTTGCCGGAAGTTTTTGTACTACTTGCTTTTTGAGTTGCTGATTGATGTATCAAAGTCAAGCCTTGATACGGCTAAACAGATTAAGTCAAGATTGTCGAATGTTCCATTTGAAGCAAAGAAGCGTCACCCTATACTAGCGGTAAGCCCAAGATCTGAAGTAAGCAAATTTCAACCGCTGAGGATCGTTATCGTCCATCCATCTCCCAGTTGGGGGGGGGCCGGGTACTATTTGCAAGACCTCTCCGCTGAATTTGTGAAGTTAGGGCACAAAGTACTGATTTTAGCAGAAGGTACCTGCGTTCCATATGATGAGGGAGTGCGCTGGGTACAATTGTCTTTTCAGGGACAATTCTTAAGTCAGTCTGTAAAAAGTGTTGTAGATGAGTTCCGACCAGACATCCTTGTAGAAGTTGGCGTTCGGACTAAACCAATTCGCGCTGCCCTTGAAATTATCTTAGCTCATGACCCTTTAGTTATAGTACAGGCAGAAGATGATGAGCTTCAGCCTTTTAGTAAGTACTATCCAAATCCAAATCCCTATTTGATGGACGCTCTTGATAAACCATTTTTCTTTGAAGATGATGCCATCGATTTCTTTCAGTCAGTAAACATTGATAATTTTATCAATACTTACTCTAACCCATCAGCTTACCGCTGGGTGGAGCCATGTTTGCGTTCGATAATGTATCATTCTGCTGATCGATATTGTGCAATATGGCAGCCGATGAAAGAGAGGCTTGAAGGAAAATTTCATAAACATTGCGATCTTTTACCTCCTGTAATCAGAATGGAAAACTATGACTTGACACCGATTTCCATTAGTTCTCGTAAAAGAATCTTATCATTACTTAATATACCTGAAGATAGCATCATTTATTTCATAAACGGCACCATATATAGCTACTCTAAAGAATATGATTTGTTTATTCGCTCGATGGTTGAGCTCCAGAAACATAGCAGTAAACCCGTTGCCCTGCTAGTTTGTAGAAATGAGGGGGCATCAGATCTTGAAAGTAAAATTAAATACTTCAGAGTGCTCGGGCGGACTGGCGATCGTGAATACATCAATCTCATGAAAGTTAGTGATGTTATTTGTGCACCGGGAGTTCCAGATACGTTTAATCGATATCGCTTGTCTTCAAGATTGCTGAAGGGCATGATGCTCCTTAAACCTGTTTTCACATTTAAAACGGGTTTTGCTGAGACACTTGAAGATGACAAGGATGGATTTTTTACACACTCAGATAAGCTTGATGAGTGGGTCAGGGTTCTCAAAAGAACATTGTGCCCAATATCGAGAAAACGAGTTGGAGAAAATGGTTTTGCTTTAGTCAGTAAACATTTTTTGGCTAGTCGTGTTGCGAAAAACTTAGAGTTGCAATGGACAGAAGCTCTCATTGCTAAGAGAAAAAGACTGCTGGCCGATTATTCTGGCCTAATCACTCCCAATACAATACAATCAAATTACAACAAAATATATAATACACATGTTCCGATACAACAAAGAGTTCTGGGAGGAGTAAAGCTTAAATTTGCTCGCCATGGGATTTTTGAGAAATATGGGCGTTTCAGCATCCTTGGATTTGGAATGAGAAAAACCCTTGGCAAGACCAAGTGCTTTCACTACTGCAGCGGTTTTTCGATCCCTGTGAAAAGGGACAGCACAAAAATTGCGCTACAGTTCAAGTATGAAACCGGATTTGTTGATGAGAGATCCAGCTTCTTCATTTATGATGCCGAAGGACCTTTAAGTATCGAAATGAAACGTCAAAAAGAGCGGTTAATCATCGAGTTTCACTCAAAGTACTCTGATTTTTTGATTTTTAAGCCACGTTACATAAAGCAGAAAAATGATGAAAAGTTCTTTTTTGAATTGCTCGATATTAATGTGACAGCGGTTATTGGAGAAAATTATCAAGTAGATTTAGCTAGGGAAAGCATTGGAGTATTCGAAAGCGGAAATGTGGCGGCCCTATTGAGAAAATTTGAATGGATTAAGAGTACTGCATTTTATATCCCGTTATTTTTCTCTAGAAAAATCAGATATAAACGGGTGATAAAAGCTTACCCAACGGGTTTAACTGCACATTTTAAAAATTTTAGATATATCAGCAAGATAATGCATTATAAAAAGTGAATTATCACAACTATATCAATATAGGGTAGAGAAATCTGATCAAAGCTCTTTTAGGGCGGTAATCCCCCCCGGAATTTGATCGAGTTTTAAAATAGAGATATTGTTGCCTCATATTGAGGACTAAAGCCGTTCGCGTTTAAGCTGAAACGCTTGATCTGCTTTTGTTTTTGCGTATCTTTATCTGAAAACCGGTGTCC
>CANMBS010000104.1 GCA_947496145.1 uncultured Pseudovibrio sp. | reverse complement strand
TGAAAACCTGTTTGCTAAAGCAGTTCGCGTTTAAGCTGAAACGCTTGATCTGCTTTAGCTTTTGTTTTTGCGTATCTCTATCTGAAAACCGGTGTCCACTTTTCAGAGATACGCTTTAAGCTCAAAGACTGGCGACGGATCGCGATGCGCTATGACCGTTGCCCCAACTTATCCAAATCAGCAATTTACATCGCTGCAACTGTGATATTCTGGATATGAGTCCTGAGCCTAAAGCGTTTCGGAGAAAGTTTGAATCTGTAGGATTCACATTGCAGGCGTTCTGTGATTCAGTCTGATTGGAAGGATCACAACATGCCAGCACCGCTCTCTACAGACCTGCGAGACCGTTTTGCACGTCTGATCAAGGAAGGTTATACGGGGCGTGAGTGTAGTGCGGCTTGAAATTCTGCATTGATGGGCAAATTGACGTGCACAGTGTCCTTTGTTCTTTCCCTATATAGCTTGAGCGTTAGAAGGACGACGAATTGCGCCTCTCTAACGCTCTGTTTTGGGGTTGTTTAGGGCACCTCTTTGATGCCTAAATAGTCTGCCTCTGAGGCTCCGGCCAGTGCCCGAATGCCTCTAAATAACCGAAGGCACGTTCCAGCAGCTCCAAGCCCATAGGAGCTAATACCCGCCGCCAGATTGAAGCGGCATCGTCTGCATCCTCCACGAAGCTCCAATCCAGCAGCAGAGCTGGCCCTGTGTCCCAACCATCATCCAAGAGGTAGACGCTTCCGCCTATAATCTTCTGACGGTCTTTCAGGGCGTCAGCAATTGCATTCTTGCCCCGGTAAAGAGGCAGTAAGGATGGGTGATAGCCGATAGCACCATGGCGCGGTTTTGAGAGCACACAGGGAGCGAGTTTGACGTGTGCATGAGCGCAGATAATAACGTCACAGACAGGAATATCTGAAGCGGTTACAGGTGCGCGATGTGAAGGTGGAACAGACACCATCAAACCTTTGTCCGCCGCACAGACGTTTAGCCTGTCGCCTTCTGGCGCAATTACTTTCACGACGTCATAGCCAACTTTCAATGCCATTTTCAGAGCCTGCTCACCAAGCCATTTTTGCCCAATCACCACGACTTTCATGATGGTATTCCTTCTATGTATCTGAAACCTTGAGCTGCCCGGAAATGTCCTCCATATCGAGACTTTGTTTTAAGCCCACGTGAGGCCCTCCCTCTGGTGAGGTTGTAGGAAACGTCCATAACGGACTGCGCCTCAGGGCCTCAGCTAAGGCTGGATGGCTGGTGTGGAACAGCGTGGCCATGGGTTTGTTATAACGGTTCCGACCCCGCCGCCAGGACGCGCAAACCGCATTGAGGAACCGCATCCCAACGCCAGCCCCTTGCCACTCTGGCATGACAACCATCCGGCAAGCGCGGGCCTCAACCAGTCCGGGCCGTGTGCTCACAGCAAGATGAGCAACCGGCTCATCGCCAACAAAGGCGACATCGCAGGTTGCTGCAATCATATGCGGAAGCTTCAGATAGTGATGCTTTTCAAAATGCGGCCAGTATCGCCAGTTGGTCTCGTATATGTCGAGCTTAAGCCTGGGGCGCTGCCGAAGACACCTCCCGGAAAACTTCCCCGTTGCTGTGTCTAAGATCCAGTCAGGTTGCAGCCATTCAATAATGTCATAGTGACAAGACAAAAGCACCGCCTGACCTGAAGCCTGCCTGCACCATGCTTTGGCAAATGCGCCTGCACCGATCTTTGCAATCTGCCGGTCTACCACAGAGGTAAACTCATCAATGACGATAGTCTCTGGTGTCTCGCACAGGATTCGAGCCAGATCAGCGCGGAACTTCTCACCGTTGTTGGACAGGGCTTTGTAGGGCCGCGTCCAGGCGGGCACGCTGCCTAAGCCAACAGCCGATAATGCACCTGTGATATGATCCGTTTCCGCTTCAGGAGAAATGGCGTCAATGATGGGTTGATCATCCGGCCAGTCAAAGCCCTTGAAATATGAGCCTTGCGAAAAGATGCTTTGTCCAAGACTGGTTTTACCAGACCCGGACGGGCCGACGATAAGCCCCAGCTTCCAGTCCATATCTTCTATGGGAAGGTCGACACTCAACTCAAAGCGATTCCCGTCTTCGCAGTTAAACAGGGATTTGAGCCGGGCCATGCGGAAACTGTTATAGTCCGGGCTTTGGTGGTTTATGTTTAGTTTCATGTCGCAACCACCTTGAGTTTAGCACCACCCAGAGCACGAACCCCGTCATAGATGGTGGCTTGTTGCTGCTCGTTTTCTGTAATGATCAAGACGCCAAACTGGCGTTTGTAGCGGTCTTTAAGCGGAATACCCGGAGCTTTGTCCGGTAAGGGTGGAAGGTGTTCCTTACTCATTTTCGATCTGTTGTTTCTTGGGGCTCATCGGGCCTCAGATCATTAAAAGTGCCACAGCGGCGGCACTTGATTTCTATGCGCCCCTGGAGGGCGTTCTCTTCTTTTTTGAGGAGGAGTGCCGAACAGCTCCGGCAATAGATAGACTCCACTCTCACATAAGACGTATCTCGCAGCTCATGTTCTGATGAGTTGATGCAGCGGGAGCGGTGTTATGTTTCATCACACTGGCCGGGTTTCTTGTTAGAGCTGGTTACCCGGTGCCCGGAGACGTTCCGGGCCTTCCGCTTCATATTGAAACCAACAAGAGAATATTTCGCCGGACATGTTCCGCTTCTGTCACGTTTTCCATAGTTCTGGATCTGAGCAGAGCGCTCCAAAATCCAGTCCCGGTGATCATCAGCAGTGTTCAAAACCGCTTGCACCTGCTCTTTTGTGGTGAAGGTAATATCCACTCCGGCAGAAGTCTTGTAGGTTTTGCCTTCAGGCCCGATCTTCCCATGATCGCCCCCCCGGACCAGACCCTCAAGACGGCTGATGCTGTCTGTATCGCAACGAAACCGGATACCATTAATAAGTGTTCCCTCGTTTATACGACGCTCAGCCTCCATGGAAACAGACCGTTTATCTGTGAGCTGCGCGGCGCGCTGTTCATGACCGAGGGCGTGTGTGTGCATCATACCAACATTTCCAAAACACTGCGCCGCCCTGGTTTCACATATAAAAAAATCTCTGGTGGCCAGCGAACAAGACAAGCCGCATGTGCGCAAGGCACGAGAGGAGTGGCTTGAAGCACGTCAGCCGTTCATGCAACGTATGCCAGAACAGATTGTGTTTATTGATGAAACCTGTGTCAAAACCAACCTGACACGGCTGCGTGCACGAGCTGTGAAGGGAAAGCGGGCTTATGACAAAGCTCCCTTTGGTCGCTGGCACACCCAGACCTTTATCGCCGGGCTCACCCAGAACGCCCTGATTGCTCCCTGGGCAATTGAAGGGCCGATGGATGGCAAGGCGTTTACCACCTGCATTGAAACGCAGCTTGCCCCGCAATTGGCGCCTCGCACTGTGGTTATTCTGGACAACCTATCCACCCATAAAGTGGCCGAGGCGGCTTGCGCACTCAAACACCATCAATGCTGGTTCCTGTTCCTGCCACCACACTCTCCAGACTTTAATCCCATTGAGATGGCGTTCTCTAAGCTCAAAAGTCAGTTGCGGCGCATAGCGGCGCGAACATTTGACGCTTTGATCGGCGCTCTGGGCGAACTCTGTGATCTCTTTACACTGCAAGAATGCTGGAACTACTTCAACGCCGCAGGATATGCTCCAACATAAAGGCACACCGCTTTAGCCGAGCGTTCTATTACCGCAAAAAAGGGAAGCGTGGTGAAGATGAAATCGATTTAATTCTAGACTTTCCGTCCCAGAATAATCGATTAGTAGCTATTGAATTTAAGGTAGGGCCGCAGCGTGAAGTTGAAAACGGTTTCGGTAACGGTTGCGCTGATTTGAATGTGGTTGATCACGACAGGTTTGTAGTTCACTCTGGCGAGAAACCTTCGTGGGGTCTGGTGTTCCTCGGCTAGATCTAAAAAACGCAATCAGGCGAATTGCTAAGATAGTGCGTGTTCGATAGCAAGATCCTCAAGCCTCCCATTGTTTTCAAAACGAACTTTCAACCCTTGGTGGAGTAGTACGAATGTCCGCATCTCTAATCGGGCGCTGAGGTCAAGCTCTTTTTCCCTTTTATACGGATCATATCCATCTCCAGGT
>CANMBS010000103.1 GCA_947496145.1 uncultured Pseudovibrio sp. | reverse complement strand
TCACTCACATCAAAGCTCCAATTTGGCTGAAGTGAATCAGACAAAACACCAAAAATCAATGGGTCCTGACCCTAGCTTCCGGCGCGGCGCACTTAGTCTGAGCTTGAGTGGGCTGAATCTAGACCTTTCTGAGGTTAGCCCGCTTTCGCCCGAAGAAAGCCGTGACAGAGACGGGCGCCGCGTCATAACCTTGAATCTGGGCAACATTCACCTTAAAGGTCAGCAGTCTATTCAGGGCAAAGAAATCTGGGAAACCGAGGTTGATGGTGCAGGCACCGCGCTGCCCTATGCCGCAAATCGCCAGGGCGGCAGCGACACTGACAAACATCCTACATGGATCGCAACCGCGAATGATCAGCGTTCAAAGCTGCAGGATTTGCCGGGTGCAAATGGACCTCATATGCTCAGTACCTATTCAAACCATCGTGCTGCTTACAATGATGTATTCACTCAAGAAGGCGGCTTTGTCTTCCGGGCCGGCTGGCAGACCCAGGCAATCGCGGATATGGCCGACCACACCAGCTCTACAGTCTCGGAAGACAGCGGTATTGTTAACCCGTCGGATCAGCAGTTCGGCAATACGACCTATAACGGTAACGCTCAGAACCAGAAACTCACACTGATTACTACTTTGACCGGCATGGCGGGTGGTGATAACCCTGCCGACCCCTATAATCAGGCTGCCGCTGCCGCGCTGACCTTCAGCACATCAGTCACAAGCAATAACGGTGTGCAAAAGATCAATGACGTACCCCAAATGACTACAAGCCAGGTCTTTACACAGGCGCAGAATGGCACGCCGGCGACCCCCCATACGGTAGCCGAAGTGCGCGCCTTCATTGATGGCAAACCCATTGGTGGGCGCGGTGCGGACGGCAAAACCTGGACCATGTGCCTGACGGAAGACGAGAGATCTTTTGTGCGTGATTTGCAGGCGAAAATGGCTGAACATAAAGAACGATTAGCAACGCAAAGACCAGTTGATCTCGCTGTGGGAGAGTTATCTGCGACGTTGAGTTGTTACGTGTCTTTGTTGGTTGACGAGCCAGTCCCGGGGACTTTGCAACTGCTGGACGGCCGCGTGGAATTGGATAGTTTCGATCTCGACTTTGACGATGGCGTCTGGGACGCGGAGCTTGGCGTGGAGCTTGCGGGAAAAATGCGTAAAGCCCTGACGGAAGCACGCTTTATCAAGAGCCTGCTGCATGACCGGATTGCCGATGCATTGGAACGTGATATTCTTAATGCACTCAGATCAAACGTGTTTCGTGCAGACACATGAGAGTAGCAGAATTTAGTCACAGCCCCATTCGCTCTATTCTGAATGGGTTGATGTCGCACGACATGCAGGGGTTTGAACGCGAACTGATGCAAGCGCTCGAACCCCAGAAAGAGTATCTTACAGAGGCCGAATTGTCGCTTTACCAAGGTGGCAAAAAGTTGAGGCCATTAACCCTCATGCTCACGGCGCGCCTGTTTCAGCCCGAGGACGAGCTGCCGATCAAAGTGCTACGCGCTTCGGCCTCTCTGGAAATGCTGCATGTAGCGACTTTGATCCATGACGATATCGTGGATCATGCCTCGCTACGCAGGGGGCAACATAGCGTGAATGCCGCACGCGGCACCGAAATGGCCATCTTAATCGGCGACATGCAGTTCTTGCAGTCTGTGCGTTGCTTCGTGGACATGGTCGAAGACGACACCGATATGCAATTGGTGAAATGGGTTCTGGATTCCGCCTTTGATGTCTGTCGCGGCGAAATCGACGAGATGGAGACGGACCCCTACTGGCACCCGGTTTCCCTGATGCGGCGCTACTTCATCACAATTGACCGCAAAACGGCTGTTCTTTTTGGCTTGGCCAGCGAAGCGGGTGCAGCACTGATGCGGGTGCGCACCTCGCAACTGCGGCGCCTGGGATTGTTTGGGCGGTATCTGGGGCGGGCGCTTCAGATGATGGATGACATTTATGACCTGTCTCAGTCCGACGCAGATGCGGGTAAGCGCAAGGGAATTGACTTGCATCAAAGACGGCTGACTCTTCCGATTATCCATGCGATCAAACTCTTTGGCAACGATCACTCGATGGTGCGTTACATGCGCAATAAAGAGGAAAAGGCTGGCGTTGACCAGATCAATGGTTGGGTTGATGAGATCCGAAGGTCGGATGCCTTTACGCAGGCCTATGCCGAAGCCCGCGACACGGCGCTTCAAGCAGCAGATCTTCTGGAAGAGCTGCCAAAGGGTCCGCATCTGGACGCCCTGCGCGATATTACAATGCACACCGTTGACAGGTCTTATTGAAATAGACTGTGAGGACTAATGGGTTTATATCTATTCAACTTCTTCTATAACACGTTGATGCAGAAGGCGAACGACAACTCACCGGGAAACAGTTTCTTTTTGCCTACGGCGCTTTCGGGCATTAAGGACGGTAATGGCATGCCCTATCTGCCGCTGAAAGAAGACCAGTGGAGCATCGACAATATTTCCGGAGCAGTTGACATTTCAAACGACCTTGCCACTACTTGGTTTGGTGCTTTGTTTCCGCAGCTCCTAGACCTGTCTAAGGAAAAACCGGGTGGGACAATAACCCAAGATGAAATTGATGCCGCCCAAGCGGCCATCAGCTACATCACGCAAAAAAAACTACAACGTTGTGGCCTATCCTGGTGTCGGTCCCGATCTGGTTGCAAAGAGCATTAAAATCGAAGGCCTCGCCAATATTAAAATTGCTGGTGAGGCACCAAAGGTGATCTCTGATGAAAAAGGCTACATCGTAAATACTCGCATGATTCCAAATGCTTGGATAGGGGTAGCGGAAAACTGGGATGTGCCTTTAAGTCTGGGTGGAAAAATTGCAGCGGTAGACAGCAGCTCAAAAGCCCCTTTCAAAGGTTTGGACTTCACTCTGGATCAGCTGCTCTGTTTTTGGGACAAAACTGCTAATAACGGCAAAGGTGCGCCCGTGCCACCACCGCCAAGTTTAAATTTGCAGACATCGAAAACCCATGAAAACGGTTTTTCAACCACGACATCCGGCGTTGCACTTCTGGGGCTGACAGATGGTGATGTAGAAGTAATGGGCACGATTACTGTGGCAACGCCACCTGCCATGACGTTTGACGTGACATCAGTGACGCTTGTCGGCACGAAGAGTACTATTCCCACCATCTCTCTGGACAATCTTCAATACAATTCCGTCGGGCCCAATCCCTTTCCGAACTACATTCAAAACTCGAAATTCTTCGCCGTATGGACCGAATTCTTCCAGGACCTGCTGGGGAGCAGCGAAGCGGCGAAACTGATCACCGCCAAAATCAACGGAGCACTTTTGGACCCAGACAATCTGAAAACAATCTCTGACCTGCTTGAGACGCAGATTTCAAATGCTCTGGATAAGATATTTGATAGCACAGTGGTTGCTGATAACTCTGTCACTAGCGGTGAAAATGCAGTTGACACATATTTCTTCAATCGCACGCGCGGTGCTCTGAATGACAAAAGCAGCAGCCGGTATGTCCCAGCGCTTATCCTAAGCTCCACCTCGCCGAAACTTGATCCATTTGAGACAAAAAACCTTGAAATCTCAGGTTCTTTCAGCACATCAGTCCTCGGTCAAAAGGTAATGATCAGTGACATTATTCTCAGCGATCTGGTGGTGAATGGCGTCTCAAACACGGTGGCCTTACCGCAGAATGTCGTCTTTGGCGCTAATCAAGAGGCCACGGCCACACTTCTCATGGGGGAGGTTCCGCCCGGCACGCAGGTGAAAGTAGATGGCAAGAAGGTCACGGTGCCATCCCCCCCTTTAAAAGCAAGCAGTCCGTTCACGCTGAATATGCAGGTCAACCAGAATGATCCTGTACCGATCAAAGGCACGCTGACGATCAGTGTCATGAATAAGAGCCATACGGCCGGATTAAAAAATGTTGTAACCGCAAGTGGAGACGATCCGTCAGAGTTACAGATCACCTTCACTGAAATCGTGGTTCAGGCGGACCCCAGTGACGTGACTTTGGGACTCGATTTGCCGAAGGATGAAGAGCAATATGAGATTTTCTTGAATCAGTTCCTTAATCAGGACGCGCTGATCAATGCCATTATGGACGCGATTAATGGCGCCATTCCAAATGAGCTGGATGAAATCAGCAAATCTGTCACTGAATTTGCGAAGAATACGCTGAATAGTATAGGCACTTAATAACGCTGACGGCTCTGTTAAGACGCAAACACTATGTCCGCACTTCAATTATGAAAGCGGGCCGTGCTGACAGCGCTACTTTGGGTTAACGGGGTCGATTAGGGGTCCGTTCCAGTACGGGGCGGAATGACACTCTAAAGCATTTTGCGTTCAATGTGAGACATATCCTGCCGCTTGAAGGAAGTTTGAACACTCCAGAGGATCGAAGAGAT
>CANMBS010000102.1 GCA_947496145.1 uncultured Pseudovibrio sp. | reverse complement strand
TCCCCTCGATGGAGTTGCCGGACAGTGGCTTCACCGATCTGGCTGGATTTGAAGTCAAAGCCTGCCAGGTCTTTGTAGGCCTAGTACCCACGAAGCTGCAAAAACGGACAAATTTTCCTTCAAGCAGTAAATGTTGACTGAGCAGGTACGTTCCGTATATATATTCCGGTATTGATAAATAAGGAATATTTATGCGGCAAGTCTGGTCATCTGCAGCTCTGAACTCCTGTTGGCTTTTAACCGATCAGGAACGGGAACTTTTACACGGGAAGTCCACTGAGGGGCGTATCCTGTTTGGAGTTTATCTGAAGTACTATCAGCAATATGCGAGCTTTCCGAAAGATCTGATTGTCATTCCAGCGGAGGTCTGGGATTTCATGGCTGGTCAGATTGATGGACCGCATGAATGGCGTCCGGGTTTCACCCCAACGGGCCTTGCGCGTATGCAGAGACGTTATTCAACTGAGATCCGTAGTTTTCTTGGTATCCGCAGATTTGACCGGACTGCGCGTATGGCGTTCGAAAAATGGTCCCTTTCATGGCTGCTCCCGCAAGCTTTTGATGAACCACGTCAGTTACTCGAGATCCAAGCCTGGTTTTGTGAGCATCGCTATGAACTTGCAGATAGCAAAGCCTTGAAAAGAGTTCTTGGTGCGGCGGAACGGGCCTTTGAACGGCATTTGCTGGACAGTCTTGTGAAGCGCCTGGGGCCACACCACCATACAGCTTTAGAAAATTTACTGAATAGTTCTGAAGGGATCACGGATTTCGGGCGCTTGCGCTCTGGTACAGGCAAGCCGAGTGTTGAAAGTATCATCCAGATCGCACAGCAGCTGGAATTGATCCGCAGTATTGGATTGCCATCTGACTTAATTAACAACTTCACGCCGCGATTAATTGCTCGCTATCGCTTACGGGCCTCCAGCGAAGATGCCTGAGAGTTGCGTCGTCACCCAAAGACCATTCGCCTTGGACTTCTGTGCTTTTACTGCATTGAACGAGAAGCGGAACTGATAGACAATCTCATTGAGCTTTTGATTGGCATCACGCACAGAATATCCGTTCGGGCAGAAAAGAAGGTGGTTTCGGAGCTGGTGGGCGAGCTTACCAAAGTTCAGGGAAAAACGACGCTTTTGTTCCGAATTGCCGAAGCGGCTGATCAGACGCCAGACGGTACAATTCGGGAGGTGATATTTCCTGTCGCCGGGGAACAGACGATCTCGGAGTTGGTCAAGGAATACCGTTCTTCAGGTCCAGCCTATGTGCAACGCATCTATCGCAAGATCCGAACCTCCTACGCGCAGCACTACCGGCGCATGCTTCCACTCATCCTGTCATCGCTGACATTTTGCTCCGGCAACGCAAGCTGCCAATCACTTTTAGATGCAATTGCCTTGCTGATACGTACTTCAGGTTCTAAACACCGTCATTTCTCTTTGGTCGAAGCTCCTGTTGCTGGGGTTATTGCTCCAAAATGGCGGGATGCTGTCATTGAAGTTGGCCCTAAAGGAGAGAAACGAGTTAACCGCATCAGCTATGAGATTTGCATGCTTCAGACGCTGCGGAAGAAATTACGGACCAAGGAAGTCTGGGTGAAAGGTGCAGGTCGGTTTTGTGATCCTTCCAAAGACCTTCCGCAGGACTTTGATGAACGGCGAGAACATTATTTAAAGGACCTTAAACAGCCCTTGGCGGCGAAGGATTTCATTAAAGGGCTGCAGTCATCAATGCACGACGCTCTTTATGCTCTGAACGATGGTCTGCCCCAAAGTCAGGAGGTCCGGCTGATTTCAAAAAACGGAAACGCCAGGATTTCTATTAGCCCTTTTAAGCCCTTACCTGATCCGCCTAATCTGGAAGCGATGCGCCAGGAGCTACTGCGTCGCTGGTCAGGCACCAGCCTGCTGGATGTATTGAAGGAAACGGACCTTCGGGTTGGCTTTACACAAGACTTCACGTCTCTGGCATCGCGGTCGAGCTTGGAGGGAAACGAATTATCCCGCAGACTTCTTCTCGCTCTTTACGGTCTTGGGACAAACATTGGCCTGAAAGCGCTGGCCGACGGCCGGAACAATGTCAGCTACAAGGAATTGCTGTACGTCCGTCGCAGATATTTGCACCCAGATAACCTTCAGTTGGCGACACGCATGGTTGCGAATGCTACGATGCAAATCCGTCTACCGGAGATCTGGGGAGAAGGCACCACCAGTTGTGCGTCCGATTCCACCCAGTTCGCTGCCTGGGACCAGAACCTGATGACAGAGTGGCATCAACGTTATGGTGGGCGCGGTGTCATGATCTATTGGCATGTGGATACGAATGCCACTTGCATTCATTCTCAACTCAAGCTTTGCTCGTCTTCTGAGGTTGCGGCAATGATCGAAGGAGTGTTGCACCATTGTACGGAGATGGAAATTGACCGGCAATATGTCGATACCCATGGTCAGAGCGTGATCGCTTTTGCCTTCTGCTATCTTCTGGGCTTCGATCTTATGCCACGTTTCAAAGGCATAGAGAAACAAAAACTATCTCGGCCCGACCTCCAATCTGCTGGTCATTATCCTAACATTGCTCCTCTTTTTGTCCGCAAAACCATTGATTGGGACCTTATCGAGCAACAGTATGACGAAATGGTTCGCTTAGCGGTTGCATTGCTTAAGCGTACAGCAGAACCCGAGGCAATCCTGCGGCGTTTCTCACGTGGCGCGACTGCGCATCCCACATATTCAGCCTTGTTGGAATTGGGCCGAGCTGCCAAGACAATATTCTTATGCAAATACCTGAATTCGGAAGAACTACGCCGTGAAATTAACGCAGGTCTGAATGTTGTAGAGCGTTGGAATGGCGTCAACAGCTTTATTTACTATGGTAACGGAGGGGAATTCGTAAGTAATCGTCTTGAAGATCAGGAGATTTCAGCTTTGTCCTTGCACCTGCTGCAGGCCAGCATGGTTCATATCAACACGATTATGATACAGGACGTTTTGCAAGACTCGGGCTGGAGATCCCGCATGTCCGATCGAGATTGGGCTGGCCTGTCGCCTTTGCCGCACCGACATTTCAACCCCTATGGTGATTTTGATCTGGATATGGAAGCCCGATTACCCTTGCAAGATCTGGAGCTGGCCGCATGATGTGTTCCGAAACTTATAAGAAACCGAACGATTTTTTGTTGTCACGAAAACATAAGGTTAGTCGATCCGTATTATCGTTCCGCTTTAATGCAGAAAAAACAGGTCAATTCCCATGTTGATCGGGTATGCACGGGTCTCAACGACAGGCCAGCATCTTGAAGCGCAGATTGAAGCCCTGAAAGCTGCTGGATGCGAGAAAATCTATGAGGAAAAGCATAGTGGCTTCGACCGCCACAGGCCGGCACTCGAACAAATGCTTAAAGATACCGCTGAATCTGACACGCTGATCGTGACCAGCCTTGATCGCCTGGCCCGCTCAACCCATGATCTGTTCGATATTACGTCAAAATTGGAGGCCAATGGTGTGCCATTCCGCTCCCTTCGGGAACCATGGGCTGACAGCAGCAGCACAATGGGAAAGTTCTTACTAACTGTTTTTACAGGACTTTCTGAACTTGAACGTAACCTCATTAAAGAACGGACGGAAGAAGGGCGTATCTCTGCTCAAAAGCGTGGCGTGAAATTTGGGCGCAAAAACAAGCTTACCCCCCATCAGCAGCAACAGGTACGTTCTATGCTTCGCAGCGGCCAGTCAATCCGAGGAATCGCGAGGCACTTTAATGTTGGCGTCGCAACTATAGACAGGATCAAGAAGACAACGCCCTTGAGCAAATGAAATTTGTCCGTTTTTGCAGCTTCGTGGGAACTAGGCCAAGTAGGGCGCATCGAGCGTACCTTGTTCATGATCGACTGGATTTTGGATGCAGATATGCAGCGCCGTGCCCAGATAGGATTGAACAAAGGGGAGTCTCATCATGCTTTGAAAAACGCTCTGCGTATTGGGCGCCAGGGTGAAATCAGAGACCGCACGACAGAAGGTCAGCACTACCGTATAGCTGGTCTAAATCTGCTCACTGCCATCGTCATTTATTGGAACACTGCTCGTCTGGGAGAGGCCCTCAGTAGCCGAAAGCGTGCGAGATTGCCTGTACAGCCTGAACACTTGGCGCATGTCTCTCCGCTAGGATGGGCACATATACTGCTCACAGGGGAATATCGATGGTCTAAGAAACCCTGATTGAACCCTAGAGTGTCATTCCGCCCCGTACTGGAACGGACCCCAGAAAGAAGATCTTCAACGTCAGCTGTGCTCATTGAAAAACGGTAGTACGCCCACACGGCGTAAGCGATGACTTCACGAGGAAAACGAAAGCCTTTAAGGCGTGCAAAAGAACGCGGGATCTTGGTGTTGTCACATTAACCTGAATTTGATCGCAAAAGCCTCCCTCTAGGCACAACTCAGGGGTTGATCATTGCCGCT
>CANMBS010000101.1 GCA_947496145.1 uncultured Pseudovibrio sp. | reverse complement strand
TCAAGCTCTCCTTTTTTGGGAAAGCTTGAAACATAAATCAGAGGCCAAGGGCAACTCGATAATGGGGTTACGTCCTAATAGTCTTGCACACGGTCTCCATCATGGAGTTATCAAAGCAATTGCCAGCATTGCCATCTATGAACACCCCCCGTATTGCAAGCGTTTTATGAAGCTTGGCAGTTTAGGATTGCAGTCATCTATCCGGCCTGTTTGCGCGGTCATTTCTCTTCCGCTGGCCCTGATGGAATCCATGGATCGACGCCCAATCAAGTTAACGAGCTTAACAGCTCCGACAATGCCTCGGGTTTGATCGATCCCGGTTACTTTGTTTTGCCATCACTTCATGACCACCTTCGCAATTGGTTTAGGGCGAGCGGATTTACGCCGCCGCAGCACCCTGACGATAGGTTTCCGCCCTGCTGAGCAGGGCCCAGACGACGCGGACCGTTTTGTTGGCCATTGCCACCAGGACCACATTGCTCGGACGCCGTCCGAGCATGGCCTTTTGCCATTCGGACAGGCCGTCCTGCCGGCGCCGGGACCAGCCCAAACTCGTTCTTGCCCCGTGCACCAGCAGCTTGCGCAAGTAGCCATCGCCGCGCTTTGATATGCGTCCAAGCTTTTCCTTACCTCCTGAGGAATATTGCTTGGGCACAAGGCCGAGCCAGGCGGCGAGCTGGCGAGCGGAATTGGGAGACATCGCCG
Source organism: uncultured Pseudovibrio sp. (assembly GCA_947496145.1). Taxonomy (GTDB): domain Bacteria; phylum Pseudomonadota; class Alphaproteobacteria; order Rhizobiales; family Stappiaceae; genus Pseudovibrio. Next base: position 3,857 of record CANMBS010000101.1, on the reverse strand, counting down.
ATCGTTGCCACCAGCGCAGTGGCGGTGAGCACACCGACCCCGGGAATGGTCTCCAGGCGCTGGCTGGCCTCATTGCTTTTGTGCCATTCATCAAGCTCTCTTTCCAGCGCCCGGATCCGGGTTTGCGTCGTCTTCAGCTGTTCTGTCAGCAAACTCAGGGCGTGGCGCGTCGATTCTGGCAGTCGGGCATCTTCCGGGACCTCGATGATTGCGATAAGCTCGCTCACCTTCGCGGTGCCTGCGCCAACCACCAGGGCGAACTCACCGCAATGGCCCCGGATCGAATTGGTCAACATTGTCTTCTGGCGCACCAGCAACTCCCTGGCGCGATGCAGGGCCAGAACTGATGTTGTTCCGCGCTCTTTATCGCAGCAAAGTGGATCGTTGGACGCTGGACCGCCTCGGCAATAGCCTCCGCGTCGGCCGCATCGTTCTTTTGGCTCTTGACAAACGGCTTAACATATTGCGGTGGAACCAGCTTGACCTCATGGCCAAGCTTTGTAATCTCGCGAGCCCAGTAATGCGCGCTGCTGCAAGCCTCCAGGCCAACGAGGCAGGGTTCAAGACCAGTAAAAAACTCAAGGACCTGCCCGCGGCGCAACCGCTTGCGAAGCACAGGCTTTCCCGTCTCATCCGCACAGTGAACCTGAAACACAGACTTTGCCAGATCAAGCCCGACCGTTGTAATCATAGTCATGAACGCTTCTCCCGGTGGATAAACAACGCATATAAGTATGCCTCATCTCGAGGCCTGAGGGGGGCATTCCATCAAGTTATTTGAGATAGGTTGTCGAAGCACTTATTCAGCAGCATAGTCAGCCGGCAGAGCAAAGGCATCAGATCTTGCATGACAGGAGGAACGGGAGAAAAGTTTGTAGCGGCGGGAAGGGATGATGATGTTGGTCCAATCGTGCGCAGAAGGAAACCGTTGCGCTTGCCGGACCGATTTGGAGCGCCCCATTACTTTACTCTCGTTTTCCTGTCGGTTGACAAATTTAAGGACATCGCCATTGGCGCCAATTGTGCGCCGGAGCCAGTATCTCACCCCGTTTATGGTGATCACAACTTTGTTTAGGTTCGACTTATCGTTTGGCTTCGGACGATCCTCGCGAATGCAATCTGCAAAGTGAGATCCGAAATGTTTGACCCAAAGTCGTATAGTTTCCCGATACACAACGATACCACGCTCGGCAAGAAGCCCTTCAACGTCAGCACTGCTCATTTAAAATCGGTAATACACCCACACGATATAGGCGATGACTTCGCAAGGAAAACGAAAGCGTGTCAGACGAACGAATGATCGCGGCATCTTCATGAGTGTGAACTAGACAAATTGAGTATATTTAGCATTTCCTCCTTAACAGGCAGACTAGCTCAGGAAAAACTGAGGTATCAATGTTAGAGAATACCGCACTACTTAGAAAGGACTAATTGGTTCGGCTTGATTGCAGTCAAATCATGCGAATTCTGAAAAGGTTATCTCTCTGGCTTCAATCCGCTTCTCAAATATGCGAGCCTTCCAATGACCCATAGTATTCAGTTGGTTTCCTCTGAAGTTGAGCTGCTCTGCAGACCAGATATTCCGCAGCATATTCAAAATAACTGGCAAAAATTGATTGATCGAGCTGCGGAGGCAACACAAACTCCCGCAGTTCTGGTGACACGAGTGACCGAGACAACAATCCAGCTGGCTCTTAAGAGCAATGGAGCTGACAATCCTTTTGAGAAGACTAGTCCGGGAGCACGTCACCGCGACATCTATTGTGATAAGGTGGTGCGCACAAAAGCACCGCTTTTAGTGCAAGATGCGAAGGCCAGCGCACGATGGCAAAATGCACCTCAGTATGAATGTTCTATGAGGTTTTATCTGGGATTTCCTGTGGTATGGCCAGATGAGCAACCGTTTGGCACCATTTGTGTGATGGACCGGGATGAGCAGAATCGAGCAGTGGAACTTTATGGACTCATAGAAGAAATCCAGCAAGTGATGAATAACGATCTGGCCTTGCTGCAGCAGATGGAACAGCAAAAAGCTGAGCAGGCAGCTTTGATGAATAAGCTTGAGGCGGCCCAAACCTCGCTTTCTGAAGTCGTCGTAGATCTTGAAGACTACAAAGCGGCCATACGAGTTTTGATGAAAGAACGAGAAAGCGACCGCCAAGCTGCAAAAAATGAGATTAATACAGAACTTTCACATGTTGTAGAGCCGCTACTGAGAGCTCTGGAGCAGCATGGGCCACTAAACGCCCGCCAGATTGCGGATATGGATGCACTGCGCCGTGTGCTTAATGTCTCATTGGAAGACCAGCGTAAGGTTTCACGCATTTTGTCTCCCATAGAACTAAAGATAGCCAGACTTATTCAACAAGGGCATTCGAGCAAGCAAATTGCTGAAACATTGCATCTGTCAAAAAGCACGATTGATTTTCATCGCCAGAACCTGAGACGAAAGCTGGATGTCTCAAGTCGCGGCGGTAACTTGCGGGCATGCCTACAAACACTAATATGATACCTGCAATTTTTTAGTAGTTTTTTTCGTATTCAGCCGGAACGCATTTGGACTTACTTCTTACTTGTGGAGGATGATGCAGAGTTGAACACAAACAGCATCACCTCAAAAATAAGAGAGTGATTGTAATGTTCAAATGTCTTCTAAAATCCACAATGGCATCTGCTTTCGTTGTCGGCGTTCTGAGTAGCGCAGCATTTGCTCAAGATGCCGCCCAGTATGACGCTGAGGGTCAGCTGAAACTTCCGACAGATTATCGTGAGTGGGTGTTTGTGGGAGCTAACACCTCGCCGCATGAACTGAATGACGGCAAGGCACCTTTCAATGAAATGCGAGCGATTTATATTGACCGTGACGGTTATGATTATTGGAAGACTAATGGTACATTCAAAGACGGGACCTTTTTGATCAAGGAGGTCATGTCCGCTACACGCTATGAAGGAACAACCGGGAACGGCTATGCAGCAGGCGATATTGTTGCCTTAGCTGCGATGGTGAAAGACAGTAAACGCTTTGCTGAAGATACAGGTCAGTGGGGATTTTTTCGCTTCCCTAAGATGAAAGATAGTAAGTTCTTCACCAATGTAAGTGGAAAATACGGCGAGGACCGCTGCTCATATTGCCATGAGGCAGCAGCTTCTGAGACTGATATGGTGTTTTTAGAACATTATCCAGTGCTGCGAGACGCGCAAGGCACCGGGATTTCCGGGGTTCCCGTGAAACCGGAGTAAGACAGTCAGAACTATATTTGAGGATCACAAGACTCCGACGATTAAATCGCCGGAGTCTGTTTGCTTTGTAACCACTTAGTCAGGGCGCCAGTTTCTGAGACAACTGGCGCCAGGCCTGTTCGTGGAGATAGAGCCTACGGGTGGCTATGGGGCCCAGCTCGTCAGTGAGTTATGTGCAGCTGGGATTGCGTGTCATCGCATTGACACGGTGAAAGTCAAAGCGTTTGCACGATCTTTTGGTCGCCTCGGTAAAACGGATGGTATGGATGCCAAAGCTCTTGCTGCATATGGTACAGAGTTCAGGCGCCCGGATGTGCCAGCGTCAAACACTCCTCTAAAGTTGTGCTGGCCTGTATCAGGCGTCAACTAGAGCGGCTTGAGCAGCAGATCGAAAGCCTCATTAAAATAAGTATGGAACTGTCTGAACGCATGGCAACTTATTAGTCGCTGCCCGAAGTAGGGCCGCACGCCGCTATTGCCTTAATGGCAATCATGCCAGAACTGGGAACACTCACAGGCCGACAGGCAGCTTCTTAGGCCGGACCAGGGCCTGTTGAATATCATCGTGCATTGATGATAGCAGCAGTCAGATAGATCATGGCGGAAAAGGTTTGATC
>CANMBS010000100.1 GCA_947496145.1 uncultured Pseudovibrio sp. | reverse complement strand
CCCAACTTGCGCAATCTTGAAAACGTCAGCAGGTAATCCAATGGAACAGACCAAACTGAATGAAGAGGCAGTAAACGACATTGCCAAGGTCTTCTGGAATACAATTGATGACCCGAGACTACTCACCAGCCAGGACATGTGTCGCAAGTTTCTGAAGAGCTACCTCTCCCACCCTGAAGCACTACGCTCAATCATAGAGCAGAGTGTGAAGCCGTTGGAGTTCAAACCTCATAAGAGGGATGACGGCGTAAGGATGCAGCTTGCTAAAACCTCGGTAGGTAGATACGCGATCCTTATGCCGTATTCCTCGTTAATTAAAGGCTTTCGTGCGTCTTACGATGCTAGAACATTTGATGGGTATTCAGAGGAACTGGGTGAGTTCGACACACTCGAAGACGCAATAGCAGCCTGCCAGCGCCATCACACAGAGCAAGTCCTGAAGCTATTCAACTTAGGGGGAGATGATGCAAAGACTACTAAGCAAGCAGGAAGCGGCTGATTATTGCGGCTTGTCCCTCAGTGGCTTCCAAAGCTGGATAGATAGAGGGATCATGCCGCCTGCCCTAAAAACTGCAACTGAGAACACTACAAGGTGGGACAAGAAGGCAATTGACCAAGCAATAGACAGAATGTCAGGCTTAAAGCCTGAAGCCGCAAACAACGATAGCCCACTTGATGACTGGCTGGAGAAACGCCGTGCGAGTTAACCTCAAGGGAATACACCGCATAAAGAGCCGTGGTCGATATTACTACTACGCTTGGCGTGGCGGTCCCCGGATTAAGGGAGAGCCTGGAACGCCAGAATTTGTGGCGAGCTACAATGCAGCGCACGAAAAACGTAAAGAGGTTTCCCTTGATACAGTTGGCGGGCTTGTAAAGCACTACAAAGCTTCTCAGGAATACAAAAACCTCTCTCCAAGGACCCGCAAAGACTACGGCCCGGTGTTCAAGGTGATCGAAGAGGCTTTTGCAGATATGCCAAAGGCCGCGCTAACAGACAAACGAGCCAGAGGGATATTTAAGGAATGGCGCGGAACCTTTGCGAAAACGCCAAGGAAAGCTGATCGGCACTGGTCCGTCTTGAAGCGTATTTTCAACGTCGCCAAAGATCATGGACTTATTGTTGACAATCCATGCGACCGCGGAGGAAGGCTTTATCATGGCTCGAGAGTTTCTGATCTCTGGACACAAGATCAAATAACTCTTGCTGAAGCACGAATGCCAGCTCACATTTGGTCTGCTGTCGTTCTCGCAAAAGAGACAGGTCAACGACAGGCAGACTTGCTGCAACTTTTATGGTCAGACATAGACAGCGAACACATCAGGATCACCCAAAACAAGACTGGCAAACGGGTAAGCATTAGGAAGTCGCAAGAACTTCGTGAAATGCTAAGCGAATTAAAGCGCGAGCAGCAACGAACTGATCAGCTCTCTACTCATGTGCTACTCAACACACACGGAAGGCCTTGGACCTCAGATGGATTTCAAACCTCTTGGGGGAAAGCAAAAAACAAGGCAGGCATCATAGGTGTCACCTTCAACGATCTAAGGGGGACAGCAGTGACCACCTGGGCAGAGGCAGGAGCAACAGTTCCAGAGATCGCAGCACTATCCGGGCATAGTCTCAAAGATGTGGAAACAATATTGGAAAAGCACTATCTGAGCAAAACACAGGCTCTTGGAGACAATGTAATTATGAAGCTCGACAAGGCCAGAAAGAGAACAAAAGTGTAAAACACGCTGTAAAACAGTCGTTGTGGAAGATACTGAAGAACTTACTAACCCATTGAAAAGAGTGGCGATCCCTGCAGGATTCGAACCTGCGACCGTCGGCTTAGAAGGCCGGTGCTCTATCCAGCTGAGCTAAGGGACCGCGTTTGCGAGGGGCGATCCATTCGCCCCATCAGCAGAGAACTACATAAGGGGATTGAAGAATAATCTCAATCCTGAAACTCAATGTGTCCACGGAGATAATCTGTCAAACCGGAAATTATCTGAATAAGAGGCACGGCGGTGCTTGCGTGCACGTTCCTCATCCAACCGGTAAATCACATTATTGCGCACTGCAAAAGCAATCGCATCTTCTTTGGATGTAAACTTCAGTTTCACCTGTTGTTTCATGTCTCCAGAGGAGGTGTACCCCATCAACGGATCGATCGACTTAGGAGACTGCGGGTCAAACTCCAGCACCCAATTGTTGGTTTTCGCGGTTCCGGACTGCATGGCCGTTTTGGCTGGACTGTAGATTCTGGCTACCATGTCACCTCTCTTATGCGCATCAGACTCAAACACATGTAGTTTTCCAATGCGAAATATCAGCTTTCTTGTTTCTTCCCCAATTATGCCATTGCTGTCAATCGACTTGGTAAATCTATTCAGTTTTCCATCAGGAAAAAACACTAAATGCACTCATTGCGGCACCAGATGCAATCATTGCGCCATATAGTGCAATAATTGCGTCTTCTATGCAGTATTGATTTCGCTCCCTTTCAGATATTTCAAATGAAGAAAATGCGACTGTACCATGATATTTTTGTGTCTAGTTACCTCAGGCAAGTTTATTGATATTTTTAACTTGAAATACACCTGCGCTAAAACTAATTTGCCGGCGAACCGGGCGTTCATGAGAAATAAAAGTGCCTTGAGATAACTTTAATACACGAAGTTTTCAGGCACCTTTTTCGAGTGTGCGCTTGTTTGCAGGCATAACTGCCAGATTTAATGGTGTGTGCTCATCCGAAACACCCGCAAGGTGGGTGCGGATGAAAAATTGTGGTTAAGCATCACCGTGCTGCAAGGCGCATACGTAACTACGCGAAGAATACGCGGCGAAAAAAGTACAAAGCATGTCAAACCTTAGAAAAAAGCCAACTCTGGACAAAGACTTAGATAAGTTTAGCAGGCTGGAGCTGGCAGGCAACGCAATGGCACGTCCATTGGTTGCACCTGCGGTCGCATTTGTTTTTCTAATGTTCGCTATGGCCATGGCTGGTTTTTATTTCTCCGACCATCCGAACGCCATTATTATTGTTGCCGCCGCTGGCATTGGTGCCTATCTGGCAATCAACATCGGCGCAAATGATGTTGCAAACAATGTGGGCCCTTCGGTTGGCTCCAAGGCCCTCACCATTGGCGGCGCACTACTACTTGCTGCTGTTTTTGAAAGTGCCGGCGCTTTGCTTGCAGGTGGTGACGTTGTCAAAACCGTCTCCAAGGGCATCATCGACCCAACTCAGGTTGCTGATTATGCAGATTTTGTGAAGCTGATGCTGGCAGCTCTCATCTCAGCTGCTGTCTGGCTCAATCTTGCAACATGGATCGGCGCCCCCGTCTCCACCACCCACTCCGTTGTTGGCGGCGTCATGGGCGGCGGCATCGCAGCAGCCGGTTTCAGTTCTGTGAGCTGGGGTACCATGTCCGGCATCGCCGCAAGCTGGGTTATCTCCCCTGTACTTGGCGGTATTATTGCAGCAATCTTCCTTGCTTTCATCAAGAGCTTCATCATCTATCAGCAGGATAAGATAGCCGCAGCCCGGCGCTGGGTTCCGCTTCTCATAGCCATTATGGCAGGTGCATTCGCAACCTATCTGGCAATGAAAGGCGTCAAGAAGATTGTTAAGATCGAGATTGAAGTTGCTCTGCTGCTTGGTGCAATCGCATTTGTTCTGACATGGCTCTTCTGCCGCCCGCTGATCCGTAAACAATCAGAAGGCATGGACAACAGGAATCAGTCGCTCCGTGTGCTGTTCCGCTGGCCGTTGATTTTCTCTGCCGCACTCTTGTCTTTCGCACACGGCGCAAACGATGTTGCAAACGCGATCGGCCCCCTCGCCGCAATCGTTCACACCATTCAGGAAGGTGGCATTGCCAAGGCTGTTGAAATCCCGCTCTGGGTTATGCTGATCGGTGCCTTTGGCATTTCATTCGGACTTATGCTGTTCGGTCCAAAGCTGATCCGCATGGTAGGTGAAAAGATCACTAAACTTAATCCAATGCGTGCCTACTGTGTTTCGCTTTCTGCTGCTATCACAGTTATCTTCGCAAGCTGGCTCGGTCTGCCGGTAAGCTCTACCCACATTGCAGTAGGCGCAATTTTTGGGGTCGGCTTCTTTCGTGAATGGTATACCACCAACTCCAAGCGCCGCATCGCTTTCGTAAAACAAAGCACCGGCATGGAGAATTTCAAGCAAAGCCCTAAAAGGGACGAAGACAAGCGCCGCATGCTGGTCCGCCGTTCACACTTTATGACCATCATCGCAGCTTGGGTTATCACAGTGCCACTGGCAGCGATCCTGTCTGCATGTCTGTACTTCGTGCTGGACCTTTTCGTTCTGTAGCGAAGCTGGCGAAAAGCACCACACTTCAAAAGCCCGCAGGATTACCACCTGCGGGCCTTTTTATGCACCCTGCCCCTTTTCATACAAAGCGACTGAAGGCCCTCAGATCGCACAGAGATACCTGTCAGAAGCGAAGCCAAAAGGAATAAGAAAACACGCCCGCCGTGTCGCATTCACCAGGTCACACAGGACACGAGACCAACGCAGAAGCGGAACAGCTTTTGTAAGCTATTATGAATATGTCATGAGGAGAAAGAGAAGATGGTCGGAGCAGCAGGATTCGAACCTGCGACCCTCTGGTCCCAAACCAGATGCGCTACCAGGCTGCGCTATGCTCC
>CANMBS010000099.1 GCA_947496145.1 uncultured Pseudovibrio sp. | reverse complement strand
AATGTATTGATCTAGCAAAGCAACTCACCGCTCAGTAGTGGAATATACCAATTCATCCATACTATAATTTCCGCTTTGTCAATGTCTATTGAATTTTCTAACTTACAATAATTGTATTTTTCTCGTTTCTACTTTCTTAACCGAATACACTGGGAAAGATGTGCCAGAAGTGGCTGTTGTTGCGAGAAAATACTCCTTCGCCGGATGACACTGCGAGCAATTGAACCCCACTCTCATTGATGCGTGGACTTTGCAATTCTGTAGGTTGTGTCGCAAATTTTTCGTTTGGCCGCACTACACCTATCGCCCGGACGCAATTATCCTGCGAGTGCCATGAACTGGCGGTAGGCTGGAACGCCTTCCTGTTCCAATTGACCTTTTCTGATCAGGTGAGCAGTCTCGATACCAGCAACTGTCGCTTGAGCTGAATGAAAAGCCTTGAAGCCCATCATCGGTTTGGTCAGCCTCTTGATGAAGCGGTGATCTTGCTCAATGATATTATTCAGGCATTTGACCTGCAAAATGTCAATGAAAGACCACCAATAGCCAGTAAGGAGCAAGTAGAGGTTAATGTTGTTTAGCCCAGCCCGGTTGGCTCCGCTTTTGTCCATCACCACTTTCTCTGGCAATAGATTGCTGCCAATTGCGTTCTCGAAAAACGTAGTCGCTGCAGCTTCATCTCGGGTTTTTGAAAGCATAAAGTCAACGGTATCGCCATGTTTATCAATGGCACGGTACAGGTAAACCCATTCACCTTTTGCCTTCAGATAGGTTTCGTCCATGCGCCACGAGGTTCCAACTTTTCGCTTTTTCCTCTTGGCTTCTTGTGCAATCAGCGGCGAATATTTTACAACCCAGCGATTGAGAGTGGCGTGATCAGCTTCTACGCCGCGTTCCTGCATGATTTCCTCCAGTTCGCGGTAGGAGACCGAATAGCGAACGTAGAAGAAAACAGCATACAGGATCGCATCTTTTGGATATTGGGCGCCTTTAAAACTGATCAACGCAATAAGCCTCAAGCTATGAATTCAGAGTAAGAAGGGTGTATCCGAAAATAGGCGAGCAGAAAACCGATTAAACTTTGCGACAAAACCCGACGCACACGGTAAGACAAATAAACTTCAACTGAACCGCTGCTTCCAGCCGCACTGAAAGTGGCAGGCTGGATAAAAATTCCATATCCGAATAAGACAGGCTCCATGCTTGAGAAAGATTTACTCGGTAAATGTTATTACCCATTGTTGCCCTCCCGAAACACTCTGTATTCAGAGCATATCTTACGGCAAAATATGTCAATCAACTTTGTGTTCTTGATATGTGCTAATTTTTGGCTCGTTTCGGAGCTTCAGTCCAGTTAGGCCTGAAAGCTTGCAAGCAACGCGAATTATATGTGATCTAATATCATTATGTCCAAAGTTACTTATCAGCCCTTTCCATCTTTTGGTCTCCGCTTACGCCGTCAACGTCGAGCGTTGGGACTAAAACAATCGGCCTTTGCACATGAAATGGGAGTTAACCAAACTACCATTTCCCGTTGGGAATCCAACGAAAATGTTCCAAACGTCGACACTCAGCAAGAAGCATTTGGAATTCTCACTCAGTCTAAAACGAACGATATGGCACTTCGTAGGCTAGTTGAAAGCTCAAGTGATTGTGTTCATTTGATCGAAGACGTAAGTCATATCTGTCTGGCCTACTCAGAGAAACGTGCTCGCGACTGGTTAACATCACAAAATGCAATGCTGGGTGTATCTCTTTGGCAATTTGCCACTGATGAAATCCGCCAAGCTGAATCTGAACTGACAGAATCCGACTGGTGGGAGGTACAAACACCAAGAGCAAAGCAATTTTGTACTGCAGAGGCATACTTTGATGACATAAAAATCAATGCATGTGCCATTCAATGGGAAAGGCTCTATCTTGCGGATGGAACACCAGTCCGGCTTGTGAAGTCTATTTTTAGACAGTAATTACGGCTCTATTGTAAAGTTGTTTTAGGAGTTGCTTTGAAAAGACCGATACTGCTGAAAAATGTGCAGCTCTTCGCCGTGACGAGGCGTTTCTTGCACTTTCTGCTGCATTTGCAACGTAAGCGTCCGCTCAGGCTTACAGTTACCCATAAGTGGTGTAGCGGCTATGCGATGTGTGCTCCTTCGAGGAGGTTGCCAATCGTGACAAGCCGCGCCAAATGATTGTTGTCCCCGGTGGCGGATCAGACACGCGGTCGAGATAGCCGCTAAGGCGAGCAACCGCTCTGGGTTGTGATGGAATGGATGCCTCTCCCGGCGCATTTCTGCAATATTGAGCAGCGTGTCGCTTTTGGACAGAGAGGGGAGCAACCATGAAGAAACTGGCGATTGTTGGCGTTGACTTGTCGAAGAACGTTTTTCAGCTGCATGGAGCCGATGGTGACGGACACGTAGTGTTCGCAAAGAAGGTCTCTCGGGCGTGCTTTTTAAAGACTTTGGGTAGGCTTCCCGCCTGCATTGTCGCAATGGAGGCCTGTGCGAGCTCGCACTATTGGGCCCTATGAACACATAGCTCCGATAGTGGCCAAATTATAGAACATATCATAAACATGGTGCTGCAATAACATTGGTCATGCTTTTGCATACCTGATTGCCTTGCAGCTTGCACAGATCAGTCAGGTTTACTTCCTTAAATCTGCAACCCCGAGTTCCTCCCACATCCAGAGGAAGTCATAGGATTCACCGAGATCCTTGTTGGATCGACTGGCCGTTTGCCTCTCAAGATACTTGATCCAGACAGCAACTTTGTCTTTGCCTTTCTTGGTTTTGGCGGCTTGTCTGGGTGTTTTATCGTCAAGCATGGGGATCGGCTGATCGAAAGTTTCTCGGTAGTGCTGATCCATAAAAGCTTTATGGATTTCAGCCTCTTCTTGCGGAGTGAGGTCCAGTGGTTCCTGCGTTCCTGCATCGCGCTGATGGTTGCCCAGGACCTGCTCCATCGTCATGCGCTCAGTGAGTGGTTCGCGAACCATGTCGCCCAACAGTTCCTGTAATCTGGCTTTCAGGCGGTTGGCCCGCTCAACTGAGTTGACTTGCGCCTCCAGTTTTCTCCCTTTGAACTCGAGGCTTCCTAAGACGGTTCTGCCATCCATGAGCTGGGACTGGAACTGTTTTCCGTTGGTGGGCTTGCGGCGCTTTTTCCCCGCTGGTTTAGCCGTTTCAAACCAATTCCAGAACTTTTGTGTTGCCGGTTCCATATCGCCGGCTTTTGTCAAGATGGCCTGTATCTGTTTCTGCGTTACCCCTTTTGCAATTGGATAATGCAGAATGCAGAACTCGATTTCCTCATCATCACTGTTATAGAGCTGCGGTATGTCGCCGGCAGCACTCCCGGAAAGTACGTCAAGCAGGAAGATCTCTGAGATAACTGGTGCCATCATATTGAGTGCTACCTCGAGGGCCGTTTCCTGAATCTTTTGATCATCAGTCGGCTCACCAGTATGGTCAAACATCTCCTCAACGCCTATTTCCGCATTTTCTGCCAGCACATGGAACGCTTCAACCAGGTTAGCGGACATTTCAGGCTCAAACGGCAGTAAGCAACCAGCAATGATACTTCGGTCTCGCACTGTAACAAGCCGTGTGGCGATGTGCTGCCAGGGGGCGAGTGTCTGTGTCGCCGTCTTTTCCTCAACCCGGACTGGCTCGCCGCCTTTGAGCAAATCACGGGCAAGGAAGGATTCTCCCGGCCGGATATCGCTGACCTCATAAAGGCTCATGGCAGAAGTACGCATACTTTGCATAAAAGCTTTGGTCATTGGGGTTTCCCGCCAGCCCCGGCGTTTAAGGTAGGTCTCAATGACGTTACCATCCTCGGTATCACGGCTGAGGAAGTCTTCAAAGGCAGCGTCCCAGAGACTATTAAACCAGTGGGGACCGATTTGATCTGCCAGCTCGTCAAATTCATCAATATCGTAAAGGTCGCAATAGGCGTGGAAGTGCTCATGTAAGACTTCTTGCAAATGTTCTGGCCACGGACCTTTCGCCATCCATTTGACCAGACTTTCAAAAACGTTTTTAGGAATATTCATAGATCTGTCTCGCTTGTTACCAGAGCCCGTCAAACCGGCTCGCAGCTGTGCGGGTGTAATGGGCCGTGTGCCGCGGGTCACGATGGCCCAGATAATCTTGGATCAAGCGCAAATCATAGCCCCGATTGGCCAGTGCAAACCCGCAGGAATGGCGCAGCATGTGAGGGCGGACATGACCAAGCCCCGCCGCTTTCGCGGTTGTCGTCACAATGTAATTCACGCCTTGCCGGGTCAAAGATGTCTTGCGCTCGGACACAAACAGCCAGGGAAGGTGATCTTCTCGCCACGACAACCAGCGGCGGATGGCCCGCAACTCGTCACCGGCAACGGGTTGTTCCACACTCAGCCCATTTTTGAGCCGCGGCACCCAAAGGCGGGCTTGCGCTAGGTCAACATTTTCATTGCGCAGAGATATCAGTTCGGACACTCGCAGGCCGTGGCGATACATCATGAGCAGTAAGGCATGGTTGCGGATGCCATAGCGTCCGGATTTAGCAGCCTTCAACAGTCGGTCGATTTCTGCTTCGCTGAGATAATCTTTACCCCGCTCACCGGCATCGACCGCTGTGTTAGCATTATTCTTTACATTTCGCCGCTTGGACATAGCGCATGACTCACCACGAATACACTGTTTTGCCGGTGTTGTCACGTTAAGTTTGAACCAAGTTTCATTGTCTAGCAAAGATCTATGACTTCTTCCCTTATCAGTTATA
>CANMBS010000098.1 GCA_947496145.1 uncultured Pseudovibrio sp. | reverse complement strand
TCAATCGCCAATCGCATTCGAGCGGCAGACAAGAAATATTGAGACAGCGGCTCTCCACTTTCCTTAGGCCAGTCCATGAGTTCATCGGGCAAATACTGATAAGGATCGTTGGTATTCAACCTGAAATTGAGGCTATAGTGTATTGTAGCTGCACATTCAGGTTGGGGACTCAATGCCAACGCCAGTATTCATTGCTGAAAACACCGCCAAAACCTACAGGACCAATGAGGTCGAGGTGCACGCACTTCGGGGTGTTTCCATGACATTCTTTCAAGGCGAAATGGTTGTGCTGCTCGGACCATCCGGCTCTGGCAAGTCCACGTTCCTGAACATTCTCGGCGGGCTCGACAATGCCACCTCCGGCACCGTCTCATTCATGGGCAAGAACCTGACCGACTTCAGCGAAAGCGAACTGACACGCTATCGGCGAGATTACGTCGGCTTCGTTTTCCAGTTCTACAACCTCATTCCCAGCCTCAACGCATGGGAAAACGTGGCTCTCACAACAGAAATCGCAAAGAGTCCGATGGACCCGCAAGAGGCATTGGAGTTGGTCGGCCTCGGTAAGCGTTCCTCCCACTTCCCGGCGGAAATGTCTGGCGGTGAGCAGCAGCGTGTCGCCATCGCCCGTGCCATCGCCAAGCGACCGGAAGTCCTGCTCTGTGATGAACCCACCGGCGCACTTGACACTAAAACCGGCACGCTGGTGCTGGAAGCCTTACAGCGCATCAATCTGGAACTTGGCACCACAACGGCCATCATCACGCACAACACGGCCATCCAGCAAATGGCAAACCGTGTTTACGTCTTCAAAGACGGCACTATTGAGAGCACGCACGAAAACGAGACACCCAAGCAGCCGTCGGAGGTTGCATGGTAGCTCTGCCCGTCCTTGACCGAAAAGTAATCCGCGACTTGAAACGCCTTTGGGCGCAAGTCCTCGCGATTGCTTTGGTCATGGCCTGCGGAGTGATGACGCTGATCCTCGCCCAGGGAGCCTACCGCTCTCTCAGCGAAACGCAGAAAACCTATTACGATCAATACCGCTTCGGCCACATCTTTGCGCAGGCCGTCCGCGCACCTGACCACCTGAAAGACCGCATCGCCGCCATCGATGGCGTAGCAGCCGTCGAAATGCGCATCGTCCGCTCCGCTATTCTCGACATTCCTCAGATGGCGGAACCCGCTGCCGGTATTGCTCTTTCCCTGCCCTCCGGCAGAAAGCCAGCCGTCAACCGCCTCTACCTGAGAGCTGGCCGCTTACCAGAAGGCTCCCGCACCAACGAGGTCGCCCTCGACTCACGTTTCGCCAAAGCACATGGCCTCAACCCCGGAGATACCTTCAGCGCCACCCTGAACGGCAAAAAGCTCAATCTGGAAATCACCGGGATCATCCTCTCCCCCGAGTTCATCTACGCCCTCGGCCCGGGAGATCTGGTCCCTGACGACCGTCGCTTCGCCGTCTTCTTCATGGCCCAATCCGCCATGGAAGGCCTGTTTGATATGAAGAACGCAGCCAACGACATCTCCCTGAGACTGCTCAGAGGTGCCTGCACACCTTGCATGCTTGAAAAGCTCGACCGCCTGCTGAAACCCTACGGCGGTACGGGCGCATACAAACGCAAAGACCAGCAATCTCATGCGTTTCTGGATGCAGAACTCACCCAGCTTTCCGCCATGGCGAAAGTGCTCCCTCCCATATTCCTGCTAGTCTCCGCATTTCTGGTCAACATGATCCTATCCCGCCTGATCGCTCTGGAACGGGAACAGATCGGCCTACTGAAAGCCTGCGGATACTCTTCATGGTCCGTCGCCGGTCACTACGCCAAACTGGTTTCCATCGTCGCATTCCTCGGCGTGGGCATAGGATCAGTTGCAGGCAATTACATGGGCCGCCTGATGACGCAGATGTATGCACAGTACTTCTCGTTCCCCTTCCTCGTCTTCGATGAAAGCCCGGATCTGTATCTCATCGCAGCCTTCATCTCACTGGCTGCAGCTCTGGGTGGCGCGTTCTCTTCCATCATGAAAGCCGCCCGCCTGCCACCCGCAGTCGCTATGCGTCCACCGGCCCCGCCACGGTTCCGCAGCTTCCTCTTGCTCAAGTCCAAACGTGTGCGCATCCTGTCTCAGCTCAGCACAATGGGCTTGCGCCATCTCATGCACAATCCGGTGCGCAGCCTGCTCACCAGCCTTGGCGTCTCCTTCTCACTGGCCCTGCTCGTCTCTGCATTGTTCCTGACCAACTCCATGGACCACATGATCAACGTGGCTTTCAACAAAGCAGAAACCGCAGATGCCCGCCTGACACTCGCCGACGACAAAGCCCCCAGCGTGCTGGATGACATCCTGCGCCTACCCGGCGTTCTCACAGCAGAAGCCTACAGGCAAGAACCCGTCATCCTGCGCTTTGGCCCGAAGGAAAAGCGCGTCGCCATCACAGGCCGCCCAACCAACGCCAACCTCTCCCGCATTCTGGACCTTGATGAACGCGCCATCCAGATGCCCCAAACCGGCCTCATGTTGCCAACCCACCTCGCCAACCAACTGGGCGTTAAACCGGGTGAGATGGTCACCGTAGAGCTCACCAAACACAACTCCGTTGAACGTCAGGTCCGCGTATCCGGCACCGTCACCAGCTACATGGGCATCTCCGCCTCCATGCACATCGACGCGCTGAACGCCCTTGTGCCCACTGGCCCACGCATCTCTGATCTGGCCATCAACATTGACCGCACACGGCTTGATGACCTTTACGACGCCGTGAAGGAAACACCGGGCCTTGGCGGCATCGCTATGCAGATGCTGTCGCGCGAAAAGTTTCGCGAGCTCATGGACCAGAGCTTCACCTCCATGCTGGTGGCCTACATCACCATCGCCGTGATTGTTGCCTTTGGTGTGGTCTACAACGCCGCCCGCATTCAGCTTTCAGAACGAGGTCGCGAGCTCGCCAGCTTGCGTGTCATCGGCTTCTCCAAGCAGGAAGTGTTCCACGTCATTCTGGTGGAAATGGCCATGATCGTTTTGCTGGCACAGCCCATGGGCTGGCTCATTGGCTACGGCATGGCCGCCGGGATGATACAGGGTTTCGCCAGCGATCTCTTCCGTGTGCCGCTTGTGGTGTTGCCAAGCACCTACGCCATCGCCAGCTTTGTCATACTCACAGCCGCACTGGCCTGTGCGCTTATCGTGCGCCGCCGTGTGGGCAAACTTGATCTCATCAAAACCTTAAAAACGAGGGAATAGGAATGAACGGTAAATACGTCAAACGAGGCGCTTACATCGCTATCGCTCTGGTCGTTCTCCTCCTCTTCGGTTGGGCCTTGCAGGAAAAGCCAATCCCCGTTGAAACCGCTAAGGTCACTCGCGGCGATCTGGTCGTCACCGTGGAAGAAGACGGCAAAACCCGCGTGAAGGAGATCTACAAAATCTCCGCCCCAATCGCTGGACGGGTGGATCGTTCCCTGCTGGAGGTTGGTGACAAGGTATCCCGCGGCGAAACCACTGTTGCTACCATCAACCCGCTCACCACCCCATTCATGAACGCCCGCACCAAGGCAGAAGCACTGGCCGGTGTTGAAACCGCAAAAGCCGCGATCACACTGGCAGAAGCTGAGTTCGCCTCCGCCAAGGCAGAGCACAAACTGGCCAAATCAGAATTCGTCCGCGCCCAACGTCTCAACCGCTCCAAAACCATCTCTGATGCTCAACTGGAGCGCGTGGAAATTGACGTCACCCTGAAAGCTGCCAAAGTCCAAAGCGCAGAAGCCCAGATCGCCCAACGCAACAGCGACCTTGCAAGCGCGAAAGCCCGTCTGATCGAACCGCACATTGCTCAGGACCCTGAACGTTCAGAGGAACTGGCCGTCCGTATGATCTCCCCGATCAACGGTGTGGTTCTCAATCTGGCCGTTGAAAGCGAGCAAACCATCCAATCTGGTGCCCTGCTGATGGAACTGGGCGACCCTGCTGACATCGAGGTGGTCGTGGACTTGCTCTCCACCGAAGCCGTGAAAATCGCCGAAGGGGCAAAAGCAACGCTGGTCGACTAGGGTGGCAATACGCTGAAGGCAACCGTCCGTCGCATTGACCCGGCCGGCTTCACAAAGGTCTCAGCCCTCGGCATCGAAGAGCAGCGCGTCAACGCCATTCTGGATCTGGACACTCCAGCTCTGGAACTCGGCCACGGCTTCCACCTGCGTGCCGCCATCGAAACCTGGCACGGCCAAAACGTCCTGCGCATTCCCATGACAGCACTCTTCCGGGAAGGCAACGACTGGGCGACTTTCAAAGTGGTTAAGGGCAAAGCCCAGCTTCAATTGCTGATCATCGGTGCTTTTAATCAAGATATAGCAGAAGTGCGCTCTGGCTTAAGCCAAAACGAAACAGTAATTCAGTTTCCCGGAGATATCATCACAAACGGGACGGCAGTTATTGCTGAGTAGAAATTGACCGCACTTCTCTCAATCGTTAGGCTGTGAAGTATACTTCCCTAAATTTCAATAAGAGGCCGCATCGGAAGGTTTCTTCGTAGAATAACGTTGTTGCATTAATCTACGCTCAGACCCACTGAATTATTGTGCTTTTGCAGCTTTACCTTGAGCAAAATAAAGCTTTGAAGTGAGTGATCTGTTTTGGCTGAACCTCTCTCAAACGGAGCGTCTGCGTCCTTATTTTCTTAAGTTACATGGTTGGACTGGCCTAAGGAAAGTGGAGAGCCGCTGTCTCAATATTTCTTGTCTGCCGCTCGAATACGATTGGCGATTGATAACCTAACGCCGAGTGCCGCCTGATTGGATTGTAAAAGCCCTCAATATAAAGGCCAAGTGCC
>CANMBS010000097.1 GCA_947496145.1 uncultured Pseudovibrio sp. | reverse complement strand
GGCAATGATCAACCCCTGAGTTGTGCCTAGAGGGAGGCTTTTGCGATCAAATTCAGGTTAATGTGACAACACCCTTTGCACCCACCTCAATAACTACAAGATTTCCAGTCTGTTGACGGTTGTGCCATTCCCTTACAACCGATCCGATGCAGAAGAGTGGATTTCCTTAAATCAGACTGCTGACCCTAATGACATGTTAAACTGGGCAATTGAGTATGAAGGTACATTGGTAGGCACCGTCGGGGCTGTTGATCTTCGTGGAGAGACAAATTTCGGCTATTGGCTGTCTGAACAATGCTGGGGCCGGGGCTTCACAAGTGAGGCTGTTTGTTCTGCACTGGAATACTTATTCGAGCTCAAGGGAATGATCGCTCTTCGATCTGGGGTGTTTAAAGAGAACGTGGCCTCTCAACGTATTCTTGCCAAATTTGGTTTCCAGCAGATTGCGGATACTTTCGCGTACAGCGGCGCAAGAGGAGCACAAAAAATTCCATATTTACGCGTCGAGTTGACAAAGAGAAATTATTATCTGAATCGTGGTTCAGTTCTTGGCACCAACGATCACTGTGCTTTCTGAAAATAATCTTCTGTACGCCTCGAAGACGGCTTAATCTGGAATGTAAATAAATAAAATGAATACATACATTTAGTATTTAATACCTATTGACGCTTTTTGGCTTGGCATTAGAAGTGAACTAAGCTTTGGCGCATTGATATTCATTAGCGCTTCCCAAGTTAAGGAGGTCTTGTGAACAGAACTGAAGATTTTTTTGAGCTGATGGACGTGGTGTATGCAGCCATTGAGAAAGCTCAAGCTTATGATGCCAAACCGCGAACTTATGGGACTGACGATCTTCTTTATATGACAGAAGCTCACCTGATTGACAAAATTGGTCGACAACCCCATTGCACGATCACCGAGATCGCAAAATCAACGCGAAAAACCAAAGGGGCTATCTCGCAGACTGTCGAGAAGCTGGTTTCGAAGAAACTTCTCCAGAAAATGACTGATCCAAAGGACAATCGTCGAAACATTCTCGAACTCACCGAAACCGGAAGAATTGTTTTTAAAACCCACAGAGAAAAAGACGAGATCGCGTTCAAACGGTTCTTAAGCCGTTTAGATGACCATTCGGTGGAGGAGATCATTTCAGCTAAAGAGATTATTGGAAAGATCTTTAAAATTGAGTTGAGCGGCAGATAAACTTAGCGGTCGCTTATACCATTGATCTTGACGACACACCCATCGAGGGGCCACTCATCATTGAGAAATGGTCGATCCCACCTGATTTTGCTGGCAAAGTAATGCCCGAACTTGGTGCTATCAACTTAACCCGAGTTTGGGCGCCATAGTTTTCTCCAGACGCATTTTATGTGTCAGGTATAGCAACCTGTTTCCATTGAGCAGGCCCGTTGAGGCGGTGGAGATGAATGTCAATTGCGGAGCGTTGATAGTGAGGCGGAACGAAGAGATTGCGCAGGCCGGAGAAGACTGCCAGAAACCTTTGAAGCTGACCCGGCGACTTAAATTTTTGCATAACTCGCTCTCGTTTTCGCAAGGGTAGATGCGAGTTCTCTGCACGATTGTTTAAGCCTTTGTGGCTGCGGTGCTCAACAGCCGGCATCACTTTGCGTTTTGCCGCTCCATAGGAACCGAGTTTGTCGGTAACAATTCGTTTTGGAGCAACTCCCTGCCGCGATAACAGACGGGTCAATAAACGCCTGGCAGCCTTGGTATTGCGCCGTTTCCGGAGGATTTCATCGAGAATGTAGCCATCCTGATCAACGGCTCGCCACAGATAGTATCGCTGACCCTAGATCTTGATCACAACCTCATCAAGGTACCACACATCTGAATCGCTTGCTCTCTTGCAGCGCAGTTGGCGAATGTAAGTCGGACCTAACTTGATCCCCCACTTGCGGATGGTTTCATATGAGAGCGTTATCCCTCGCTCCAACAACATTTCCTCCACCTCGCGTAAGCTAAGTGAGAAGCGGTGATAGAGCCAAACAACATGAGCAATAATCTCGGCTGGAAAACGGTGGCGTTTGTAACTGAACGGAGTTGAAGTCATAGTCCTCGCTTACTCACCAGAACTGGTGCCAGAGTTAAGTTGACGACACCCATCTTAAGGGCTCTCATTATGATGACGTTCTGACAGGTGACAACAACAATAACCTTCTTTATGCCGAAGATGGCGTTGATCGCCTTTATAGCGGTGAAGGCGATGACACGCTCAATGCTTATGGCTCGGGAGCAGACTATCTTGATGGGGGGGGAAGGAACCGACACAGTGAGGTACCGCTGGTCGAAGGCTGCTGTCACCGTTAATCTCTCTGATCAATCTCAAAATGCAGGTGATGCGGCTGGTGATGAATACATTTCTATCGAAAACATCAGGGGTACAAATTACTACAGCGACACCCTCATAGGTGATGCTGGCGACAACCAGCTCTGGGGTTTTTGGGGGGATGATACTCTTACAGGTGGTGCAGGTTCAGACGTATTTGTGTTTCACGATTCTGGTATCGATATCTCTGATTTTGGTAAGAATGTGATTACCGACTTCCAATCTGGTCATGGGTCAGATGATGTCATTTTCTTTGATGCAGAAATATTGGCGGACTTTGACGCGGTCATTGCGGCAGCCAGTGATGATGGTTCCGATACTGTCATTATGCTTGATGATGATAGTTCTGTAACCCTGAACGGTGTTCTGGTCTCTGATCTTCATTCTGATGATTTCCAGTTTATCTGATAAAATGCAGTAACTCTTCCAACCGTCCCGGTAATTTTTCTTAGCCGGGACGGTTTCCTACCAAAACTTCGCAGTATCAATGAGAGATATCTCAACCCTTGATTGAACCACTCAAATGTCGGCTTCTGGCCCGATGGATCGCCTGCTCCCCCAATGCGCAGGCTCTATAGTGATCCTGTTCTTATTTAACCGGAGTAGTCCCATGACCACAAAACTTCTCTCCATCAGCATCGACATCGATACTAGCAAGGATATATCGCACATTGTTGGGTTCAATGGCTTAGTGGTCAATTTTCCATGTAGGCTGAATTGAGATAGGCTAAGATAGTATCTCGCCCTCTCCTGCAAACTATTCGAATGTGACACATTACCCGAGCGGGAGTTCAATCAAAGAGCTTTATTACTCTCCAACATATGCAAGGAGACACCACCAATGCCTGAGATCATCTTCTACACGAATCCCATGTCACGTGGGCGCATCGTGCGCTGGATGCTCGAGGAACTGGGCCAGCCATACGAGGCGCGGGTGCTAGATTATGGGCCAGCTATGAAATCGCCAGACTATCTGAAGATCAATCCCATGGGTAAGGTTCCAACTGTGCAGCATGGACAGGCCGTAGTAACTGAAGCTGCCGCTTGCTGCGCCTACCTTGCTGCTGCTTTCCCAGATGCAGGACTCGTTCCGGCACCGGGCACCCCTGAGAACGCGGCTTATCTGCGTTGGATGTTCTTCGCTGCGGGTCCCGGCGAAGCAGCGATCACCAACTCCTACTTCAAGTTTGAACTACCCGATGATCCGCAAGCACGAGGGCGCTCCGGTTATGGCTCGCTGGATGCGGTCGCCGATGCGATTGCCGCGATGCTGTCGGATGGGCAGGACTATATCACCGGAGGGGCGTTCAGTGCTGCTGATGTATATGTTGGTTCACAAATTCTCTGGGGAAAAATGCTCGGCACCTTGCCTGACAGACCAGGATTTGCAGAATACACTGAACGCCTGACAGCGCGTCCAGCAGCAGTGCGGGCTCGTGAAATCGACGACGCACTGATGGCGGGCACCGAACTGACATAGTTGAATAGCCGCATGGAAGGGATACAATTGGTCAGATTCCTCGGTGCGACCTGATTAAGCCGACATTTGTGCAATCTGCAGCATCCAGGCTCCATCGTAAGGCTTATGTGTACGATCCCGTTAAAGGAGAACAGAGACTGCACAACGACACTTTCCTTCCTAAAATGGCTCGTATTCCTTTCGTTCGCCCTCAGCTGCATCATACTTGCCTTCGTGATATTCTATCAAACAAGACAGGAAGAGACTTCTGGATGAAGTAGTTCAACCCTTGATGGAACCGCTCGAATGACAGCTCCTGGCCCAGAATTCATTGCAAAGCCAAGTATGTAGCAGCGCAACCATAGCTGCTCTTCGATCATGGTTTCAATCCTAATACTCTCATTTCTGGAACCGCTTATAGTCGCTGAGTTTTATCAGAGGCGGCCAAAGGCATCTTTATCCAAAAACTGACGCGGAGGTGCATCTGGAGGTGACAGCCATAGTCATAAATTGCTAAAAGCCTGAAGACGATGATCTTACACTAATCCTATGGAAAATTGAACTGAACTGCTATTTTCAATGTCTCATCCATCCAGTCACAACTTTACCTGTCGCCCCGCTGAGCCAAGCGACCATTGTCAGCTCGCGGATATGTTTATGGAATTGCAGAAATTCCATAAACTGCCTCTTCAATCGCGCGAAACCATCTTGAGCGACATAGTAAACCGACCTTCTGTCTTTGAGATCTTTGCAGCTGAAGACCGTGATGCAGTTTTATGTGGTTTCGCGTTGGTGAGCGTTTATCCCGGACCTGGAATATCCTCTGGCTGGTATCTTAAAGAGCTTTATGTGGCGGATCATGCGCGCTCAAAAGGTGTTGGCAAGCAACTCATAAGCGCCCTAACACGAGTAGCCCTATCTCGTGGGTATGAACGAATTGATTGGGTAACAACCCACGATAACGCAAAGGCTCAGGCATTTTACGATAGGATCGGAGCAAAGCAGGCCCGTGAAAAGGTTTGCTATCGGCTGGACGCAGAAGCCCTTTCGAAACTAGCAAGGCAATGAGGTCAGCTACCAACTTCGCTTTTCAAGCGTTGCGTCTGACCTATGAAGCTCTATTATTCACTGACAGTAGTGGGCTCAAGAACACTTTCTTCTCCAGGCATTCACGCAATCATATTCCGAGAAGAGTTCTCGAGAGAGAGGCTTCAGCGTTATTTATAAGATTGATCTCAACTCTTGATAGAAACGCTCGAATGTCCGCAGTTGGCGGTGGGCTCAACAGGTGGATGCAACACTTTAATCTTTGAATAGAGATGGAGTGTTCGACATGACGTATCGCC
>CANMBS010000096.1 GCA_947496145.1 uncultured Pseudovibrio sp. | reverse complement strand
TTTATAACTGATAAGGGAAGAAGTCATAGATCTTTGCTAGACAATGAAACTTGGTTCAAACTTAACGTGACAACACCAAAGGGGCTGTGGCCCGCGCCTGATCGGGCGTACAAAAGGGGGAATGAACACAAAGCTGCATGCCGTTGGTGATGGCGCTGGCCGTCCGATACGGCTTCATCTGACAGCTGGGCAAACCAGTGATTATAAGGGAGCTGAGGTGCTATTGCCGGATCTGCCTGCTGCCCGGGTCGTGATTGCAGATCGGGGCTATGACAGCAACAAGGTCAGAAAAACCGTGACAGATCAGAATATTGAAGCCTGCATACCTTCACGCAAAACCCGCAAAAAGAAAATTCCGTATTCCACCAGAACTTACAGAAAACGGCATAAGGTCGAAAACCTGTTCGCCAAGCTTAAGGACTGGCGGCGCATTGCAATGCGATATGATCGCTGTGCCAGTATATTCAAATCCGCAATCTACATCGCTGCAACCGTCATATTCTGGCTATGAGTCCTGAGCCTAGCGGATATGCATCGCCTGCATTTCAGCACTGAGCCAGTTGATGAAATCCCAAACCTGAGCTGAGGGAATGGAAGTTTCCGATAGTACGAACTGGAAGGCCCTCTGGCAAGGGAGTGTTTCCCGGAAGGGTTCGATGAGCGTGCCTGAATTCAGCGCATCTATGACGTAAAGATCTCTGAGGATGGCAAAGCCACGCCCGGCAATGGCGCTTTGCAGGATCAGGTCGGTGTTGTTGAAGGTGAGCTGCGGAACCATCTGGCCGGAAAAGTCTAGCCAATAGGCTTCCAGATACTTCTGCCAATGAAACGCCTCGTCTTCATGGATAAAGTCCGCCTTGGCAAGCAGCTCAACGGGGGCTGAATGCCGTGCTATCGGCTCGCCTGCCAGAACTTTCAGATAACTGGGTGCACACACCACCCGCATCCGTTCCTGTGGCAACGGGATGAGAGGGGAGGCACCGAGGTCACCTTCCGGCTTTGGCAGCAGGCGCAGGGCCACATCCAGCTTCTCCTCCGCGAAGTCGACGAAGCGGTTTGCGGCACTGATGCGGATGGCCACGTTGGGATGCAGAGCGGAGAACTCGGCCAGACGTGGGACCAGCATAATGGAGGCCAAAGAGGGGGCGATGCCGATTGTTAGCTGTTTTCGCGCTGTCTGGCTGGCAAGCAGGTATGAGAGATTCTCTATACCATTGTTGATTGCAGAGACTTCGGAAAGAATATCCTGTACCAGCTCCGTCTGTTCCAGATTGCGCCCGTTCATGCGGAACAGTTTGACATCCCACCTCTCTTCTAACTGTTTGATATGATATGAAATAGTTGGTTGAGAGACATTTAGTTCCCTAGCGGCAGCAGAGATGGATTTGTGCCGTGCAACAGCATCCAATGCGCGTAACTCTTGTAGGGTGGGAACGAAACGTCGAGAAATAGCCATGGGTTATGTATAGAGTTTTTCTATACATGGATCAATCAGACTGATTTGTCTTGCTCTGAACCACACCTATAAACTGCCCAAAATTTTGTAAATTATCCGTCAAAATGACGAAAATGGGGGTTGAGATGTTTAAAAATACCGGAAAAGTCATCATTGCTGCTGCATTATTTGTCTCTGCAAGCCTTGTTGGCCTGAGCGCGCAGGCTGGTGAGGCTCTGGACGCGATCATGAAGAACAAGACGCTGGTTGTGGGGTCAAACTCTGACTATCGCCCGAATGCGTTCATGGGAGATGACAACCAGCTGCAGGGCTTCGACATCGACGTCTCCAAAGAGATCGCCAAGCGCCTTGGGGTGGATGTGCAGTTCGTCACCCCAGGCTGGGAAGTGATGACCGCAGGGCGCTGGCACGGCAGATGGCATATGGTGGTTGGCTCCATGACCCCAACGAAAGCCCGTGTGCAGGTGCTGGATTTCCCGGCTGTCTACTACTACACTCCGGCAGCGTTTGCGGTTCATAAGAACTCCAAAGCTACCTCACTGGCGGACCTAAACGGCAAGATCATCGGCGTTGTGGGGTCGTCCACCTACCACAAATATCTGGAGCACAAGCTTGAGATTGATGCGGTTGGTGCGCCATCTTTCGAGTACGCTGTGACACCGGGTGAAATCAAACTTTACAGTGACATCAATGAGTTTGACGAGCTGTCCCTTGGTGACGGTGTGCGTCTGGATGCGCTGACGCAGTCCGTTCCTGTCATCCAGCAGGCGATGAAGAAGGGCCTGCCGATCAAACAGCTGGGAGATCCGATCTTCTATGAGCCGCTGGCGATTGCCATCGACAAGGGCGACAAGGAACTCAACGATAAGTTGGCTGCCATCGTGGATGAGATGAAGAACGACGGCACATTGGCCGAGCTCTCCAAGAAGTGGCACGGTGCGGATCTGGTAAGCGTTAAGTAAGATCATGATTACACTCACCAATGGTGCTTTCAGGCAGGGGCCAGCCCGCCTGAAAGCTGCAGCAACGCTCGGACTGCTGGCCTTCGTGCTGGCGTTTGCTCTGGCTTTCAATCAAGGCCTGATCGGCTCGTTCCTTCGCCCTGCAATGAGCGAGGAAACACTCTCCGGCTGGTGGGGGCGCTTTTCTGTATCCATGGTGATTTTCCTGGCAGTCTCAGGCCTGGGTTATCTGGTCCTGAGCTTGTCCCGTCGGGCGCAGCTGATAACGGTCTGGCTGTTGCTGGCAGCTGGGGCGTTTGGTTTCTTTCTCAGTTTTGAACTGAGCTTTGAGTTCATTGGCAGAAAACTGCCCTTCCTGCTGGGCACCGGGGCCTTCACGACACTCTACGTCTCTGCCATTTCCATTTCGCTGGCCTTTGCATTTGCGCTTATGGGCGCCACGGCGAAACTCTCAGGCATTGGTGTTGTGGAAGGTGTGGGAGCGTTTTACACCTCCTACTTCCGCGGTGTGCCGCTGCTCGTACAGCTCTTTCTGATCTACCTCGGCCTGCCACAGATCGGCTATGTGATTTCACCGGTACCAGCTGCCATCATCGCGCTGTCACTGGTTTATGGAGCTTACATGACTGAGATTTTCCGCTCTGGCATTCAGTCCATTTCGGTCGGCCAATGGGAAGCTGCGGATGCGCTTGGATTGCAACGCTTGCTGACCTTCAGAAGAGTCATTCTGCCTCAAGCCATGCGGGTTATTGTGCCGCCAACGGGCAACCAATTCATCGCAATGCTCAAGGATTCCTCGCTGGTTTCCGTGGTTGGGGTCTGGGACATCATGTTCATTGCCAGAACGCAGGGGCGATCTGACTTCAAGATTTTGGAGATGCTGATCACCGCCTCCATCATCTACTGGGTGATGTCCGTTATGCTGGAGTTTGTGCAACAGCGTATCGAGAACCACTACGCCAAGTCGCTGCGGCGATAACAGTAGTTTCAATGATTTCAGAGCGCGACTGCGCAGATATTTAGTGCCCTGAAGGGATACGCTTATGACAAACAACAGTGGCATCACCACTCTGCCGAGTGCGGTTGCTGAAAAAAGACCTATTGTCGGCATCCTGGCGAATTCCTCAGAAGAGGCCGGTCTGACAACGCAGACCATCGACGACAAGTACCTGACTGCCGCGATGCAGGCTGTCGGAGCCGTCCCAATCATTCTGCCAACACTGCTGAATGAAGCGGAACTGGCGCATGTCCTTTCACTGGTAGACGGCGTTATTCTGACAGGCGATGCCTCCAACATTCAGCCGTCCTACTACCGTTGCGGTGGTACGGTTGAGAGCCACGGCCCGTTTGATGACAAACGAGACCGGGCCGCCTTTGCGCTGATCCGTGCCACATTTGCAAAGAACATCCCGTTGCTCGGCATCTGCCGCGGCATGCAGGAAATGAACGTCGCCTTTGGTGGCACTATCCGCAACGACCTTTATGAAAACGACGCCTTCGCGCTGCACCGCCCTATCGACTACAAACTGCCACCAAAGCAGCGTTATGATGCAGCTCATCAGCTTTGCCTTGAAGAGAACGGGCTCCTTCGTGACATCCTTGGCGATGGCACCCACCAGGTGAACTCACTACATGAGCAAGCCGTGGATACGCTGGGAGAGGGCCTCATGCTGGATGCGACTTCTGAAGATGGGGTGATTGAAGCCTTTCACCACCCGGACGAAGTGTTCTTCCTTGGCATTCAATGGCATGCGGAGTTTGAGGCAGTGAGCAATCCGGTATCAACACGCATTTTTGCAACCTTTGCTGAGGCCATGCAATGCACGGAACGGGTGAAGGCTTTTCTGTAATTCCTGCGAATTCAAAGAGGATTGCATCAAAATACCGGCTTTGTTGCAATAATCTAAATCAGCTTGCAGGTGGCCCTTACCCGTTTAAGCTCAGGCCACAGCAACGCGCTCGAACGTAGGACGTCCAAGGGTCCATCGGCATAAAGGTACGCGGGGTACCACATCGGATAGAGGTGGTCCCGGTTGATTGGACAGTTTGAGCTTCGTTCTTAAGTGGATCTGCTCCGATTATGCCGCTGTATTAGCTGCTGGTTGTAGTAAGCCTGATCTGGTGTTTGGCCGTCAAGCGAAGATGAGATTGTCCTCTGTTGGTACTCCTATGCTAGAAAATACGGTTCCAAATGCTAATCCTCCTGAAGCTCCATCCACAAAGATATCTACGACTGCTCCGAAGGGTTGCGGATCGTCTGGTGAGAGGAACTCTGAAAAGTCCAAAATTCGCACCTCTCTAGGATCGTCTGGGACTAGTCCAGGTTGCAGGAGGGAATTCCCATCGATCAATGTGAGATCGATGAAATCCTCTTCAGGATTGAAGTTCTGAATTGTGACACGGAAATCTCTTGCTGCTGTATCCCCTAGATCAAAGATGAAGCTTTCTGCGACACCATCCACCGCCACCACAGCATCACGATCACGAAGACTAATTTCAACCGTTTCAGGTTCAGGTTCCGCAAAGAAGATAAAATCTTCAGCCGTCAGAAAATTCTCCATTGGGCTGTCCCCATTGTCGAAAACAATAAAGAATTCGCTTGGTGCCGTTCCAACGATTGCACCTGACGAGGGATCACCGTTATCATCAGGCAGATTGGGGTCTGTAATAAAGGTGTTGTCACGTTAAGTTTGAACCAAGTTTCATTGTCTAGCAAAGATCTATGACTTCTTCCCTTATCAGTTATAAA
>CANMBS010000095.1 GCA_947496145.1 uncultured Pseudovibrio sp. | reverse complement strand
AAGATGCGGCAGTCCGAGCCATGGGCGAGCCGGTGCAGGCCGGGCAGCAGGGTGAGTTCATACCCGGTGCGGTGATGACCGCTGTCACCACGGGCAATTTGCGCAATCACGCCGGCCAGATGGCGCTGGCCCAGATATTTGTGATGAATGGTGAGCGTGGCCGGCGTATCGAGCAGGGCATGCAGGTCAATATCCCCGTCTTCACTGGACAGCGAGACATCAATCTGCGGCAGGGCAAACACCCGCTCAGAGGCAGAAAACGAGGTCACCAGCAGCTCAGCGTCTTCCAGTGCCGGAGCATGGAAGGTAAAGGCCAGATCCTGTTTCTGGAACAACTTTGGCAACTGCAGGATCGCATCAGCATTAACAACGGGGGCATTCATGGCAAGGCTCCAATGAAATGCGCACTGGCTGTTGCTAACTATTTCCGCCGCTCAGCTCAAAAGCAAGCAATCAAACCAGTGGTTTAAAACGAATAAATAAGCAATTTAAACAAGCGGTTAGGCAAGTTACTTATATATAGCAAAGACAGCCCTGGCTGATGAGTTAGAAGTTCTAACTTACTAAAATTGAATCAACTGGTTTCAGCTAAACGATGCTTGAGAGCACGTCCTTGAAACATCAGAGAGTTTTATGAAACCGGGATGCCTGCAACCGCTTACTGATCAAATTCTGAGTGAGGATTTATAAGTTGCAGCATTGCTAAAATATATTTATCTCATACATCGTGAGTGTCAGCTGGAAACCTGGTGGAAGGGCAGGGGCCGAAACCGAAACGGCCTGTGTCTACTAGCAGGGCCTTCATACTACGCATTCAGCGCCCAGCTATCCGACCCACACATCCTTATGTTGAACTGTATTAGACCCTTCAGGTCAAATACAGGAGTAAACGGCTTGATTTGGTGCTCCTCTGTTTGCTTGCTAAGTCGCTTGTCCGTTTGATTGGCGCTTCTGCTTGTAGCTGACTACTTGCTTTCAACGGATTCAATATGGAACTTCCCTTGTCTTGAAGCCTTGAATGAAAATTGCAAAATCATATCTATGTTTCTAAATAAAAATAAATAGACTATAATTCGCCTATTTAGAAAGTGGTGGCACTATGCAAATAAACAGCCGCTTGTTGGCGGTCCGAAAAGAGCTGGGGAAGCGGCAGTTGGAATTTGCAGAAGAGCTGGGGGTTTCAGGAACTGCTTACAAAACTTACGAAAAGGGTTCTCAGATCGTCCCAACTGCAATCGTCCTTCAGCTGGCACAACGATATTCGATATCACCAAACTGGCTGCTTCTGGGAGTTGGCGCTATGCGAAACGAACCTCCAACTCACCTGGTGAAATCAGCTATCTCAGCAGCACAGGCCGTCATAGAGGAGTTTCATTTTCAACCAGAACAAGATCAGGAAATGCAGCTGATTTGCAAGATGTTCGAGCAGCTATATGCCCAGAGATCGGACTTTAATCAGGGATGATGGGAGCGTTTTGTAAAGCGAGGAGGCGTGAAAACAATGAGTGTGTGAGTTAATACCTGGTCACAAGAATTGTCATCTGATGAGCGTTAGATGGGCGACCCGTTGCATGGGTATCTTACAACTTCATGAGTAAATTTAAACCTGTTCAGAAGAGCATTGTTAGCGAGCAGCAAGAAGAAGCATTGAGGAATCTCGATTGGGGCTTTCCATATCGGCGAGACTATAATTGCGCCAGTTTTAATCCTGAAATTGTAGTTATGACTGAGGCTGAAGTGCCAGAAACCTGGGAAGAATACAGATTAGGGGACGGATGTTCTGAAGAGCAAATTACAGGCGAAACAGACACGTTAAAGGAGGCAAAAACTGTGTTTCCAAGCGCTGGAAAATTTCTATTCAAAGTTGCTTCAATGGATGATGTCGTTCAGGCGAACGGGTGAGTTTAATTGCGTGTGAAATCATAAGTGTGAAATGAAGCGGAGGCAGGTCTTAAAAAATAGCAGGGGCACGTCTGCTGCGCAGACCATGCCAGTCCTCGCGCCGTGGGCGCTCCCCGAGCCAGTTGGTTCCGCTCATAAGGTCTCTCAATTTTCATTGTCGTCTCAAAGAGCCAACAACGAAAAGCTCAACCTAAATCGCTCCAACCAACTGTCTCGGCCATTCGGGGACTGTCCCTCGTGCAGGACACACCAGCCATTGAAAAAGTGGATCCACCTTAACAGGCCCAAAGGCTGCTAGGAGTTTTAAGACAGGAAAAGTGAAATTGGGGGCTCCGGCTAGAGATATCCCAGCACTCTAACCGGAAGGACTGGCAATGAGCTTTCTTCTCTTGTCGCATGTAACTCGACACCACAGAAAAGCACTGCAATTGACAATCTAGACATCGTTCGAAAACCGCCTCTGACCAAAATGTGCGGGGCAGGGGAGTTTGGCAAAGGGCCATGACCGGACATTCAGGCAGTTCAATCAATAGTTGTTATGGTCTGAGCATTGAGTTTTTCTTTCACCAATAGTCCCGTTCGGGATTATTTAGTCCAATTCCATCTAACAAAACACAAAATCGTCCCGTTCGGTTCTTTTTCGTGCAATGTCGTATTATTTGCGTTAAAATCGTCCCGAAAGGGATGATTATGACTATCGCAAACGATCACAACGAGCTTGGAACATTGATCCGCGCTGAACGCAAACGACAAAAATTAACTCAAGAGCAACTCGCCGCGCTGTCTGGTGTTGGCGTTCGTTTTGTGCGCGAACTGGAACATGGCAAGGAAAGTTGCCGCATTGGGCTCGCCTTTGCCGTGATGCAAACACTCGGCCTTTCTGTTGAGGTGAACAGTAGAGGCGGTGAAGCATGAGCCGTACCCTTGACGTTTATTTACGCGAAGAAAAAGCTGGTCAGCTCGTGCAAACAACTGACGGCGGCCTCAAGTTTACCTATGATGCAGGCTATCTTTCCAAAAAAAATCCAACAGTTTCTGTTTCAATGCCACTTCGAGAAGAGCCTTACTCTGACGCTACAGTAAGACCATTTTTCTCTGGCCTTCTCCCTGATGAACGCGCACGAAAGAGATTAGCCGCCGCCCTTGGCGTTTCCCAAGAAAATGCATTTGGTCTTTTGGAGATTATTGGCGGGGAATGTGCTGGCGCACTTTCGCTGTTACCCAAAGGCAGTACTCCACCCGAATTCAGCGCAGTGGACACGGAGCCACTAAGCGCTTCACAACTTGCAAAAATTCTTGAACATTTACGCGAGCGCCCTCTTCTTGGTGGTGAAGAAGGTGTTCGCCTATCCCTCGCTGGTGCACAAGACAAGCTCGCTGTTTGTATGATTGATGGTGAGATCGCTTTGCCCAAGGATGGTAGACCCACCACTCATATTTTGAAGCCCTTCATTGAGGGTTTAGAGGGCACCGTCGAAAATGAGCTGTTTTGCATGAAACTGGCAGCGCGAATGGGACTTGATGCACCAGCTGTTTCTAAGGCATCAGCGGGTGAGACGGATTTTATTCTGGTAGAGCGTTATGATCGTCACCAAGAGAAAGACGGCAAAATCCTGAAACTTCATCAGGAAGATTTCTGCCAAGCGCTGAGCGTTCCGCCTGAGCTAAAATACGAAGAAGAAGGCGGACTTGGTGTCGCTAAATCGCAAGATCTCATTCAGAAATACACTCGCCGACCGGCGGCTGATCGCCTAACCTTTCAAAAAATGCTGATCTTTCATTTCTTGGTCGGCAATGCTGATGCGCATGCAAAAAATTATTCATTGCTCTATCGTGAAAAAACACCTGACCTAGCACCGCTTTATGACATTGTTTGCACCGCTGCCTATCCGCGTCTTGCGAAGAAAATGGCTATGAAAATAGGAGGTCGTGCATTGCCAGATACAATCCATCTTGAGCATTGGCATTCCCTCGTCTCACCCACAAAGGCCGCACAACGAATGCTGAGAAATGAGCTTTTGGCTATGGCTGGAAAAATTGAAGGGGAAGCTGACAAGCTGCTGGAGGAATTAGATGCCGAAGGCAGCTACCACCCTATCTTGAAAAAAGTGCGTGAGATCATTTCGAAGCGGGTGAAACTAGTTCAACAAGCAATTGAGCAATAATCTCACGATGCCAGTTAGCTCCAATAGAAATTTTGCAAAACAAATTGAGAAGCACATGACAATAGATCCATTTTTTTCACTGCCACAAAACTCTGAATGGAATGCATTGATCGGTAGGCAAGGGGATCCAACCAATTATGCTGACGGATATATTGAAGCTGCTTTTGAGCTTGCAAATTTGATTATTGAGAAAAGGCTGTATGCGCAGAGAGATACGCTTGTAATGCCGATTTTATATAATGCTCGGCATGCGGTTGAGTTGCATTTAAAGTTAGTAACGAAAACGCTGTTTGACGCTGAGTTGGTAAAAACTGAACATGCCCTGAACCACGATATCTCCTCCCATTTTAATCATCTGTGCAACTCCAAGAACTGGCGTGATGGTGTAATACCTGATGAAGCTCTAAGAACACATCTGGCTAACTTGAAGCCCTTCATAGATAGCCTGAGCAAAATCGATGAAGATGGTCAAGAGCTGCGATATGCCGAAAATAGAGACGGTCAAAGGAGCCTCGAAGATCATGCCTTGGCAAACATTGCCATCATCCGCGAAAGTTTAGGGGCATTAAAGGAAATACTCGATGAGCTGAAATATCGAAGTTTTTCCTTGTGCGATGAGGACAAGACAGAAACGCGCACAAACTATCTTTCACGCAGTGATTTGTTTGAGATATCTCGCCTCCTGCCCGTTCGATCGGAATGGAGGAGCTACAAATTTAATGAAGTCAAAAAGCAGGTAATGCAACGTTTTGCGACTGGGAGCAGACAATTTTCCATCGCTCTTAAGAAAATTGAGGAAGTGCCTGAACTCAGGGCTAACATAGGTCAGGAAACAGATCTTTCGCATCTCACAGATGATATGGCTCTATTCCTTGCTCAGCAATGGCAGCTTATCCACCCGCCAAGAGAAAAAAATGAGCTCGGCACAGATTATTGGGATATGTCTTGGAGGAGAGATCTATTAGAAAAGCAAAAAGTGGAAGAGAAAGTTCTTGAATGCCTTTTGAAAGAACTTACGGCTGAACAGATCGCCGATGCCGAAACAATTTTCTACCTCGCCCGAGACAAATATTACACTGAGTCTTATGCGGAGATGCTCGCGAATAAGAAAAAAGAATATCAGGTTTCGGATGATATTCCTCATGAACTACGAAACTTGATGTACAAAACCAACTTCCTGCAGGAATTTAAGAATGGAGTTCGAAGCCTTGGCAGAATTTCTTTGGCTGATAAGCTTGAGGCACTCAGCCTACCCGCATCGGTAGGCTAAGCGTTCACCCGTGATGATGGTTGCGGTGTAATCCATTGCTAGATCGCGGGCGATTAGGTCAAAGTCTAGGTAGTATTGGATGCGCTCGGGGATGTCGCCAAAGAGACCTTCATCAACGAATTGCTCGGCTAACTGTAGGGACTTGAGTATCCGTCATGCGCAAGGGCTTTTTTCCGTACAGAAGCGGTCTGCTTTGGTGAGGGCATTCGCAGGGTGAGCTCAATTGGTCTTATGAGACCAGTTTTCCAGATGCGTGCAAATTATCATATGAGAAATGATGCAAACATAAGAGCCCACTTCAAGTGATATAACTACCTTAGGTTGCGAAGGCCTTCTGTAAGCGGTTTGCCATTACTTGGCGAATGTCCGGTTGTGTGAAGGATTTTCGACACGGGCCAGGGCGCGGTTGATCGGCATTGGGGGCGTGGCCCGTGTTGGCAATCCTCCAAA
>CANMBS010000094.1 GCA_947496145.1 uncultured Pseudovibrio sp. | reverse complement strand
CGGGGAGTATCGGTGGCGAAAACTGAACGGTCAAAACCCTTAAAGGGGGATTTAGCACTCAGCTGTAGTTGACCCCTTCACCAACATATTCAAGAAGAACTTTGGCCAGACACCGTCAGGATGCAGGTCTCAATTTCAGCAGACTTTCCTGTCTGATCCGTTATAGTTGTCTGCATTCTCGTGAAGGTAGATGCTGCCTAAACGTTGATTTCAGGACGCGATTTCAAGACAAGAAAGCCATATACTTTCGGAGGCTAGTTTTGCTTGGCGGGGCGATCTGCCAAACCACCCTTTCCTAAACAACTCTAAGCTCTTCAGAGGCTTGTGTTATGCAGGCTTACGAGACAATCACCTTTTGTCCGACAGCAATTGAACCAGATTGGACAACTTTGGCATAAACGCCGAATTTAACGTCGAAATCGCGGGCAATTGGTCGCAAAATTTCTGGCTCGAATTTAAGGTCATCTTGTGCAATGGTTACCATTCTGCAGCGTTCTGTTTTATGTGTCACTTCCAGCTGCACACCACCTATTGTCAGTATCCTACCAATTAAATCGCCATCAGTTATATGCTGCGGTACATCCAAGGTGATATTCGGTCGGAAACGACGCTCATTAATTTGCGCTCTTGGAACAAGGCTTTGCAATTTTGCCATTTCTGATGAAAGCAATAGGTGCACTGAACCATCGTCAAAATGTGGGATATTTCGCTCTGGTACTACTGTCACTGGCTGCCCAAGAAATTCAGTGAGCTGGTGATTGATTTTTTCCGAACTAATATCAACGACATCCCCGTCCGGAAAACCAATTGACACAATACCATCCTCTGACACAGCATGTAATGATAACAGATTGTCAATACGCCTGAAACGCCGTGTGTTCTTGCCACTACCGAATTTTCCTTGATTATCAGCGATAGCAAAATGCCTATCGCCAACCACACCTCTTTCATTAAGGTCGAGTTTATTTTGCGTTTCTCCAAGTAGTGATTTGATTGGGTAGTGCCATAGCGACTGAATTTTCAAAGTTCGCCCCTTGCTCGGGTTATTAACGCCCCACATAATGGAGTTTTGGGATATCTCGTCAACACGGGGATTAGATTGTCGCAGGAGTATCAACACCAGTTGTTATCCTGATCTGCGCAGCAGCCTTGTTGTATCTGAGTTGCCATTCGCACATAATTTGGGTCCAGACTTATGATTGCGGACTGGTCGCAATTAATGTGGGTTTGAGTCCTCAGATAAAGCCATTTAATTCGGGCTCAAAATAGCGATGTTTGCAAGCCCACCTGTTTATGATTGCAGGCCACAACAATTACAGATGGAGTTAAGCATCAAACCCAATCATGTCGGCAGTTTTCATCATAATCAGGAAGGATGGGGCGAGAGGTAGGGTGTAGGCGAAATCAAAATCAGTGAAACGAAGTGTAAGGTCATCGCGGTCAAAATAAAGCCACCCATCGATGCAAGTTAGTGTCTTCTTGCAGATACGAAATCCTTGTCCAAACGGAACGCCCCGAAGACCCGCCTGCCTGAATTGCTCTTCAATGATAAGGGTGTTCTCCTGAGGCCAGTCATCAGAGGAGATTTCCTGAAGACTCAGCGAGAATGACCACAACACCATCACATCATCTGAGTTAAGAACACGCCACCACCCGCTCCTGAAATGGACAGAGGAACTTTCATTTCGACCTTCACCATGAGGATCTGTAATGACTTCTAAATACTCAGCAGGAAATTGAAAATCCAGCTT
The DNA here is from genome assembly GCA_947496145.1 of uncultured Pseudovibrio sp. Lineage (GTDB taxonomy): Bacteria > Pseudomonadota > Alphaproteobacteria > Rhizobiales > Stappiaceae > Pseudovibrio. The sequence goes on along the minus strand of CANMBS010000094.1, from coordinate 4,396 downwards.
GCGCTCCAAAACGGCTACCTGAGAACGCCATCCTTCCGCGCCGTGTTTAAAAAGAGAGCCGTGTTTGACAGAAAGCCCCACTTCAGCATAGCTCATTCCTTGCCAGCTAAAATATTCATCATAATCCTCTTGATCTATCGGACCTTTACTCATTTTACGTTTTGACACGTCAAATCCTTAAAAAACAAAGAAGGGAAGAAAATACACTGTTTACAGATTGAATAAACCACTTAGCTTGCGCCAGAAATGAGAGTTGTTGGTCCGAGGTTTTTTGAAAACATCATTCCACCGGTTCTGAAGAGGGAAGGGCCGGTTTATCGGTCTGGTTTATCTTCCCTGTTCTTCGTCCCCCTCGCGATCAGTGCTCAGCACACTTACCTGCGCTTGCATGGCGGAATGACTGTGGTGTTGTGGGCACTACAGCCATATGTGGTGTTTGAATCTGCTTCTTAGCGGGCGCTTCAGTTAAAGTGGCAGGCAGGGAGGGGGAGTAAGGGGTGTTTAATGTGCTTGTTTGAGCTGGGATGCGGTATGGCGGGAGACGAGGGCGTCTAAGTGGTGGAGGACTTCCTCGGAGGCTTTCTGCACCTGTGCAATCTGCTCCAGACAGGCGTTCAGGTCACCTTTGTGGAAGTATTCAGCAGCTTTAATGCCACAGGCATGAACGATCTGGTGTGGTGCTTCCAGTGCGGTGTAGGCAGGATGTTGCAGCACGGTTGGGTCCGTCACAGAACCATACCATTTGCCGAGGCGACAAGAGCGATGATCTGCCAGTTCATGGGGGTTGAGGCTCTCTTTACCGACTACCATGGCTGCCAGTCGTTTAAGCCACAAAACGTGGTCGGATTTGGCGACCAGTAGTGTCTTATCGTGGATATCCATGTTCATCAGGAGTGCGATCTCCTTCAGGATTGTGTGTTCGATATTTTCAGAGTAATCGACCAGCTCGGAGATCACGGAGAGGTTGGAGGAAATCTTATCAGAAACATCGGAGATGTTTTCTGAAACTTCCTGAGTGGCGCTTCTTTGCTCGATCAGGATATGGTTGATTTCCTGCATCTTTTCGTTGGCATTCGAGATCTTTTGCGAAATCAGGGTCATTTCTTCACCTGTTTCAGCAATCACGCTTTCACCTTCCTGAACAACAGCAACGCCTTCTTCCATGGACTGGATGATGGAAGACATGCCATTGCGCAGGTTATCAATGCGGTCTCGAATATCATCTGTGGCAGAAGACGTCTGTTGTGCCAGAGATTTCACCTCACTGGCAACCACCGCAAAGCCTTTGCCAGCCTCACCGGCACGGGCAGCTTCAATAGCCGCGTTGAGGGCGAGCAGATTGGTTTGCGAAGCGATGGCCTCGATATCGGCCAGAATCTTCTCAATGTCTTTTGAGCTTTCGGAAAGCTGCTGAACGGTCTGAGCGGAGTGATCGACAGAATCTGCAATGCGCTGCATGGTTTCGACAGCGCGTTGCGTTGTGCTCATCCCTAAGGTGGCAACCTCATGGGTTTCCGTCATCTCTTTCGCAGCTAAAGCGCTGGTGCTTGAGATTTCGGAGACTGAATTGACCATCTCGTCAGTGGCTGCGGTGATGCGCTTTGCCTTTTCGTCAATCTGGCGCGTGTCGCGCAGCATATTGGCGGTGGTGATGGTCTCCTGAGACAGGCCAACGGACAACGAGACCATATTGCTCAGTGTCTCTTTGCCCTGCGCCTTGAGCGTATTGGCAAGGTCCTGCAAGGGCGTGGCCAGCGGGCCTTTCAGCTTTGGAAGCAGGTCATACTGACCTGTCTTAAGCAGGTCGAGATACAGTTTGATGTCTGCTTCGTAAAGCTCGGATATGAGATCAGTCGAAGGGTCCTCTGAGGACGCATCGTCTTCTCTGCGCAATACATTTAAAAAAGAGTGTGCCATGATCCGTCCCCTGGGACTGGAGAATTGTAGAAAATCTGGTTGGAGCTAATTCTATTAAATATATTATTTGTAAAGTAAAATCAAAACGATGTGAGTTCTACATAAGTTCTGTTGCAAAGTTGCCTAGTTCTACATAGCAGGCTTTAAAGTGGATTGAGATAAGTATTCTTCTGAGGTTGGTTGCTGCACTCTCACACCATCAGGCGGGCAGAACGCAAACGGGTTTTGCCAGCTTCGTTATAATAGCGCGAGGCCTGGGTGAGGGAGCGGTGACGGGATTGCTGCATGGCATCCTGTAAGGGAATATCTCTGTTGGCCGCTTCTGTAAGAAAACCAGCGCGCAATCCATGGGCGCTGATTTTGTCACTCGGCAAACCTGCAAGAGCTGCCCGTTTCTTGACGATATCGTTGACTGCCTGTGGCGAGAGTGGGCGGCTGTTAACTTGCCCCCAACGATTGATGGAGCGAAATACAGAGCCCTCTGTGATGTTCGCAGCCTGTAACCAGATGGCCAGAGCATGTACGGGAGCGCCGATGAGGAGCACCGTGTTGTCATCCTGAGCCGCCTCTGTTTTGGTGCGCCGCAGGTGAATCTGACGGGCAGGCAAATATGGGCTGTCCGGGTCTGACGGGTCTTTTAAAACGGGGTCCAGCTCTTCAATCTGTTCCACCCGCAACGCCGCAATTTCAGAGCGGCGGCGGCCACCGGAAGCAAAGCCGTATAGCAGCAGGGCCTTGTCCCGCACATCAGCCAGCGAAGGGGCCGTGAATACGGTGCCTTTGCAGGTTTCCAGCATCAGATCAAGCATCTCTGACGTCAGAGCCTGAGCGCTCTTGCGTGTCATCGGACGGTCGCTGGCGCGTGTCGCGAAGCGCAGGGCATTGCGAATGGATGGAGCTGAGAAAACACCTTCCAGACCGCGCCAGCGATGCAGGCTGGACCAGCTGGCAAGACGACGTTGAATGGTGCTGGGGGCATGTGGCCCCGCGCTGCGTAAAAGCCCTGTATCTTCAAGAGCGGTGCGCACTGACACGGGCATGCCATGGGTTTCATCCCGTTCTTTCTGGCCCGGATCCCACAGGTGTTGGGCGATGAATGAGAGCACAAGCGTTTCAGGTGCTGGCCAGGGCAGGGAGGCTCCGGTTGCTGCCGTGCACCACGCTTCCAGATAAGCAAGGTCTGATGTGAGCGCACGTAAGGAGTTATCGCCCAGTCCTTGCCGCGCAAGATGGCGCAGAGTTTGCGCATCTTCCAATGTCAGCAGATCAGCAAGGCTCGCAGTGCGTGCAGAAGGCACAATCGCCGCCAGCGCATCCAATGCGTCATGGACTGTGAGTTCAGAAGTGGTCTGGTGCTCCGATGCTTCTATATCCCCGATATCTTCCGGTTCTGTCCCGGAATCTGGGTTTGGAGCAAGGGGAGGGCGGTTTGACACTGAGCGATTCCTGAGACAATGCGAGCAGAATTTGTGCAAAAACAGAGCTGTTTTGCCATCAAACTAGCGCCGTTGACCAGTTTTGTCCATAACTTTCGATAAGCATTAGTTATCGAAAGTTATAGGCTGATTTATCAAGTTGCCGCAGTGACGGAAGTAATCGGCCTGATTGCTTCCGTTAGCTGAATTATAGCAAGTAAATTCAAAGAGTTGTAGCCTTGCAGCATTAACGAGAAATATGGCCTCAGAAACTCCTCTCCTCCGTCCTTCCAGCTTCATCACCAACGCACTACACAATCTGACAGAGCCGACAGAGCTCTCTAAATTCAAAAGTCAGTTGCGGCGAGTAGGACCGCGAACATTTGATGCTTTGATTGGTGCTCTGGGCGAAGTCTGTGATCTGTTTACACCGCAAGATTGCTGGAACTATTTCAACGTCGCCGTATATGTTGCAACCTAAACGCTCACCGCTGTAGAAGGCTACAAATACTATCATATTTGATCGATCGACCCGAGGTAGACGTTATATTCAAAAATAGATAATCATAATCAAACAATATTCAAAGTATATATCTTATCGTTCAGCAATAAAACATTAATCTAAGTTGAGAATTGCGATTATTACATAGATAGACATTATATTACATTCTTCATCAGCACTCATTTAAGTTATTTATACTCTTCTTGATCCCCAATTATGACTTTAAAAAGGTACAGCCCTATGCCTCCAATCGAGAGAGATTCTGAAGAAGACAGATGGATCATAAAAGTCTTAAAGGAGATCAATTTAGGTGATATCACCTTGCGGGGTGTGCCTGTTGCCGAATTTGCAGAGAACACGATGGAGAGGGAGAGAGAATCTCTGGAAGCCTATTACGAAACAGTGATGGAATATGCTGATAGCGGCGTTTCTTTGCCTCCGGAAAACTACATCAATGACATGTTGTTTTTTGACTCTTTGGTTGAGCTAGGCTCAGGACTCATAGCCAGAATATGACGGTTGCAGCGATGTAGATTGCGGATTTGAATATACTGGCACAGCG
>CANMBS010000093.1 GCA_947496145.1 uncultured Pseudovibrio sp. | reverse complement strand
AAGACCATTAACTCTGAAATGTTGTAGCGAACTACCTTTCAGACCCGTCAGCAGGCCGAAACAGCGCTTGGCCTTTATGTCGAGGGTTTTTACAATCCAATCAGGCACCACTCGGCGTTAGGTTATCAAGCGCCAATCACGTTCGAGAGACAGAAAAGAAATAGTGAGACAGAGGCTCTCCATTTTCTTTAGGCAAGTCCCACCTAGCTCAGTTAATTTGGCAATGCCCTTAAAAACCTAAGCCAGTGCCCTAGATTGATAGGGCACTGGGGCGTTGCTGCTAATTACACGAAAGCAAAGTCACTTTCGCTCAGCAGTGCAGCATCTACATTCACCAGAGAAATGGAGTTTGTTCCAAAGGTGATCACGGTGTCGCCGCCATCATCGAAGATGGTAAGATTGTCAAACTCTGCCATGTGGCTCTTGATTGTGATGAGATCATTTCCAATTTCAAAATCATTGATAGTGTCATCACCGCCGATGTTGAAGAAGCAGAAACTATCAGAACCAGAACCGCCTGTGAGCGTGTCGTCACCAGCACCGGCAATCAGCTTGTCCGCACCGGAACCACCATCCAGAGTATCATCGCCTGCACCACCCTTCAGCACGTCATTGCCAGAACCACCACGAAGGGTATCGTGACCGTTTCCGCCAATCAGCTTATCCTTGCCACCGTTGCCGAGCAGCGTATCATTGCCAGCTTTACCTATGAGGGTGTTGCTGGCCGCGTTGCCGATGATGGTGTCCCTGCCACCACTGCCAATCGCGTTTTCGATAACGGCATTGTAAGCAATTGCCAGATTGCTCAGGCCACCACCCACATCTGAGAAGGAACCATCAATCAGGCTGATCGTTTGATCGACTGCTCCAGCACCTGACATGTCAATGGTGTCCTTGCCACCTGCATCCCAGATCGTCACTGCGCTTGGCATGCCCTCAGAGAAATCATAGACGCCACCAGCGTTGGAGTTGTAGCCATAAACCGTATCATCAGCGCGAGTGGTCATATTCACACCGTAAAGCTGCTGAAGTGCCAGAACATCCAGTGGCATGAGCGTATCCGGGTAGCCACCATAACCGAGATTGGAATCCGCATTACTCTCATCAAAATAGCTCATAACAGAATACTGTTGCGTATCCTGCCGGAACTGAGCATGGTCATCATAAGTAATACGAACACCCGGACCAGCGTTGTAGTCCCCCGGATGCGCCAGTCCTACGGCATGGCCGATCTCGTGCATCACAGCAAAGTGGCTGTAAGAGCCGGTTGGCAGCTCGTCAGTTGAAACACTGTTTGTGTTCAGCCACACATCGCCTTCATACGCATCCGCTTCTGCTGACCCTGGATAGTAAGCATAAGCACCAGCGCCATCAGTGGTGGAATTGTAGTTGGAAAACAGAATAGTTGCATCGTCGGTGTACCCATCCGGATTCACTCGGTCAAACGAGATATTGGCAACTTCTGAATAAGAGGCAAGCACCTTTTCAATTGCTGCAATCTGCTCATCGGTGACGTGCGCGAACGTGTCTTCAACCCCGTTGTTATTCTCACGGAAGCCATAGGTCACCGTTGCAGCTGTGCCCGGCCCACTCCACGAAAGACCAGGGCGGAGCAACGCACCAGCGCCCATGTTGCCGTCATAATAAGCTTTGTCGCCTTCCACGACTGACAAACCGTATTGTCCTGTTCCCTGATCAGCAAACGAACCAACATCAATATAATAAGTGCCGCTGGTTGTAGCCGTAAATGTAATGTTAGAATGAGTGCCCGGTCCGCCATCATCGTCATAAGTCAGCTGGTTCCCGTCAGCATCCCGCAAGCGCAGATAAGGATCATCCAACCGGCTTTCACCGTCAAAAGTGCCAATGGCTGCAATAGTGTAAGTCTGTCCGGCAACCAGTTCAATCTCATACCAGTCGTGGTCGCCATCACTGCCAATGGTGCCCTGAACAGTCTCGAAGATATTATTATCCGATCCCTGTGCATCCTGTCCCGTGTCCCTCAAACGGTAGGATGTGGACGCGTTGTCTGCGGCATCTCTGGTCTCATAGAGATTTGTCATTCAGTTTCTCCAGCTTAAAATGGACATTCAGATGAATGAGTTCATTTTTGCTGGGGCGTCGGAAGGTCGTCCGTCCGCCCAGCATCTTCCAGGCACGCACGCTCCACTTGCTCAAGGGCATATTGAACAGTCCGCTGTTGCTCCTTGCTGCTTTGCAAGGGGTTACCAGCTATAGCCTCCCTCAACCGTTCAATGGCATAGGAACAAGTAGATTTTGAGTAGGGCCGGTCAGGATTAACCGGCATTGAGGCTCTCACTCCGAAAGCGGAAAAACAGAAAACAACAATCGCAAGTAGCAATCTGATGTTCTTCATGTGTCACAGCATCCAATTCAAAAGCTCACAGACGATCAGAGAAGAGCAAAACACAGGCCAGACAACAATGAACCATGACTGACAGAAATGGCTTCTACCGACGACTTCCCACACATTCTGTAATGATCATGCGTACTAGATTTTATTATCAGTTGACGCAGGGGCAGAAAAACGAAATATCCTCGGGTAAATATATGTAGAAATCATTATTTATCAAGACTCTGGCATTGCTGATAGATTAGGTAGATTTACGGAGCGTTATTATCGGTTAAAATTTAGGTGGTTACTGTAATTATATTGCGACTGTGCGTTATGAACTTATTTTACTCATTACCACACTACATGACAGTGAGTTGTTGAGGCTGGTAAAAAGGACACTGTCGCATAGTTTGGTCGGCTTGCAGAACTCTCCTGTTCAAGCTACGGGAGTTCGCTTCTGACTTGCGATATAGGCCCAACTGATGAGGTGGATGCCCCTCCACGAACGGCATCGCAATGTGCCAGATTTAGGGCTGTAACACTGGCCCATATGGGAGAAGCCTACCATGGCACGAAGGCTGCAACGGCATAGGGTACAGGGTGGCTGACTTGCTATTCTGGGTGTAAGAAGTACTCTGAAGGATATGGAGGTCGATTGATAGACCCTCGATCAGGAAATCCAGATATGTGCTCAGTGACATAGATCACGGCTAATCGATCTAGACCTGCTCGGCGAACGGACCATACCGGCCCGCGGTGCAACGAAAGCCGCAAACAGAGGTCAGACACACGACTGCAATCAATCGCTGCCTAAAACCTCAAAAAACTTCTTGCAAAACCGGGGGTATCCACACAGGACACATAGCTGATGGAATGGATGGGTGCTATCAACTTAACCTGAGTTTGACCGCACGAGTTTTCACTAAAGCTTTTTGCTTTTAGTTTGAGGGATATCCAGCTGCTTTGAAGTAGCTCCGGCACTCCTGCGGATCGTACATGTCGCAGATCTCACCGATGGCCTTAAAGACAGCTGTAAAGGAACGTGCACCAATCCTGCGCAGGTGTGCTTTGAATTTAGAAAAGGCCTGTTCAATTGGGTCCAGATCCAGTGAGTATGGCAGCAGATACAAGAACCAGCAGCCATGTGCTTTCTTCCAAAGGGTGCATCCATCACCAGCCGTTCGCTTTTCAAAGCCCATCCTCGTTCACTGGTAAGGTTCGTTTTTACTGCGGTTTCATCAAGAAAGATGATACGATCCGGGCTTTTCCTTATGGCTGGGATACGGTGCTTAAACCACTCACAGCGGCGCTGCTTTACTCTCATAAGGTGGTGCTCGGTGGCAACCAACGACTTTTTTTGTGTGTCAAGCCACAGCGTTTTAAAAGGCGGGAAATGGCTGTGTGGCGAACGCAGATGCCTTCTGCATCGTTAAGTGCATCGCACAGTTCAAACAAGGTGATATCTGGATCTTGCACGAGCAGTTCCTGAAAGAAGTCAATATATCCGGACAGTTTGCCAGTGCCGCGCGGGTGGCCCATAGGCGCGAGCGAAACACTTCCGCAAGCACGTACATCCCGTGCCCAACGTGTGCCTGTTGCTGCAGATAATTGAAGGCGGTGGGCAGCCTCCCGCCCTGAGACACCGCCCTTAACCAGACGTGCAAACCGCTCACGAAGATCCATTGAAAGTGGTACTGGCATATCGTGAGCCTCCTAAAAACAGTGAATCAAAAAACAAAGCCCAATGAAACAATAAGACTCAAACTTTCAGCACAACCCTTTAGGTGGATTTCAAGCGTGAAGCATAACAGCCTGTTTCCATTGTGAGAAAGCGTTGATGCGATGAAGGTGAATGTTGATTGCAGAACGTTGGTGGTGAAATGAAACGAACAGATTATGTAAACCGGAGAAGGTAGCCAGAAATCTTTGAAGCTGGCCCGGCGACTTGAACTTCTGCATGGCACGCTCACGTTTTCACAAGGGTAAATGAGAGTTCTGCGCACGATTGTTTAAGCCTTTGTGGCAGAGGTGTTCAACGTCCGGCATCACCTGGCGCTTGGCGGCTCCATAGGAGCCAGGTTTGTCGGTAATTATCCGCTTTGGTACAACTCTTTGCTTCTTTAAAAGAAGAGTGAGCAACCGTTTAGCGGCCTTGGTATTGCTGCGACTTTGCAGAATTTCATCGAGAATATAACCATCCTGATCAATGGCCCGCCCTAGATAGCGCTTCTTGCTCTGAATGCTGATCACAACCTCATCAAGATACCAGACATCATCGTTGCTGGCTTTTTTGCGCTGCAGTTGGCGAACGTAAGCTGGGTCAAACTTAATTCCCCAGCGATGGATTGTTTCACAGGAGACCACAATACCTCGCTCCAGCAGCATTTCCTCCACTTCGCGTAAGCTCAGTGAGAAGCGGTGGTAAAACCACACAACATGGGCAATGATTTGAGCTGGGAACCAGTGGCGCTTGTAGCTGAGCGATGATGTCGTCATGAGCCAACCGCTAACTCATTAAACTGGTGCCAAAGTTCACGTGACAACGCTTATACAATCAACCTAAAATTAGACCACTTGAGAGGATAGTAGGCTATGAATTTGACATGTGCCAGATACCAGTCGTTTCATAACTTTCTGTCAGTGTTTCAAATTTCCCCGCTGGCAATTTGATTTCACAAATTCCGTCTTACTAGAATTGCATTAAGTCGTAATGCGAAGCCTTGGCACTTCTTCTTCCACACCAAACCATTGAACCAGTAACACGCAATTAAGGAGTGGCTTTTGGTTGATTTAATCTACTGTTTTCATGACATTGAGGTCGATGGACCGGAGCTTGGCACTCACTCTATGCTCAGTTTCGCATGCGCCGCATATGATGAAGTTGGCAATGAAGTAGCGTCAATGGAAAAGAACCTGGAATTGCCTGACAAAGCCATATCGGACCCTGATGTAATGAACTGGTGGGCAAGCCATCCTGAGGCGTGGGCCTACATTCGTAACGACCCGAAACCGATCAAACAATCAATGCTTGAGTACTCCGACTGGATCGAAGGCTTACCTGGCGGCTGTGTTTTTGCTGCCCATCCATTGGTATTCGACGGCATCTGGATTGACTGGTACCTCAGAAAATACACCGATGCACGCGTGTTCGATGGACCATTTCGTGGCCGAAACCTGTTTGTCGGCGCTGGAATTGACATTCCATCATATGTCAGGGAGTATTGAACGTTCCGTATTTCACAGAGCGGCCCGTGTATCCCGACGAGCTTCTTGGCGATACCATACATAGTCACAAGGCAATCGATGACGCCCGCGGGCACGCCGCTCTTTATTTTAATGCGCGGGACAAAGTGACAAATAGCCTCTCGCCCAGCACATCTGCTCCTTGAGTGATTCAATTGTAAAACTTTTAGGTTAGGAGGTGGGATGTTGTTGCGGGATCACGTTTTCGCAACCAGATAAAGCGGAGAACAAACGACCCGGTGCCAATCCTCACTCTGATGTTTGTCTTAGCGCCTTTTCTCAATTCTGATTTGACTTAACTGCCGACCGAAACCTTAATCATTTCATTAGGTGTCACATAATCAAAATCGATAATATGTGGACAGTTCTGGATGGATATAATCGAACATTCGAGTCCTATTAGAGACCTTTTGAGAAACTCTTATTCTCATAGGCTTTCAAGTGATACTCATTATGACTTGGCTGAAGGGGTTGATGACGTAGAAGAGTTTTTGGTCAACAAGTACGCGAAGCCCCCCCTTTAACTTTGAAAAAATCACCAAAGCAGAATTGCAGTCACTGAACCATTGTATTTTTTCGGCGACTGAAGGAGAAACCGATCAACCATATTACATCCTCTGACGTTTTGATACTTTCTCAATGCCGCAGATCGAGGGGGCTCAGTAGGGCGATATTGTGCTGTACATATAGTTGTTTCCACAGCATTCATCCAGCATAACTCACCTATCTGCTTCATGCATTTTGAGATCGGCAACAGCAGGTCATTTTTGCACCCAAGAGAACATTTGACGATCATTGAAACATACGGACGGCATATTGCGCTCCGACTTGCTTCAGAATGGGCCGTCTAGGCCCTGTTTACATACTTCGAAACCATATCCTAACAGCAGCGATGTGTAAAAACCCCAGGTAGCTAGAAGCCGT
>CANMBS010000092.1 GCA_947496145.1 uncultured Pseudovibrio sp. | reverse complement strand
GATCAAACCTTTTCCGCCATGATCTATCTGACTGCTGCTATCATCAATGCACGATGATATTCAACAGGCCCTGGTCCAAAATGATATACAATGGCGGCACAACGAAAGCTAAACAGCTCAAGCCAAGAAGGTCCCTGTTGCCCTGGGATATGACAAAGACCCGTTGTCATCGATTGACGAAGTTGCCGCTCGCTGGGGCATGTCTCGAAATGCGATTATTTCGTACAGGTGCTCTAAAGGAATTGAAACGGACTAATGTGTCATATAACACTCAGCTGGGATTGCCCATCCTTAGAGCCACTACTTGAAAACTCATGGGCCACAAGGTATCCCGAGACCTCAATCTGAGATGAACAATAGAGAATATATCCTTGAGCACACGACTACCTGTTTCTGCCTTCATCATAACCAAGAACGAAGAAGACAGAATTTTACTAGCGATTAATAGCGTCAAAGACTGGGTTGATGAGGTTATCGTTGTCGACTCGGGGTCAAAAGACCGGACAGTTACACTTGCAGAAGAAGCTGGTGCTAAGGTTATTTTCAATGAGTGGGATGGTTACGGAAAACAGAAACGTTTTGCAGAGAACCAATGCCGGAACACTTGGCTTTTGAACATTGACGCAGACGAAGCAATTACCCCCAAACTCGCAGAAGAAATAAAGGCTCTCTTTGCGCCGGAACCTTCCAAGGACATCTACAAAATTCACATTGTGGACGTGTTTCCACATGAGAAAACGGCCAGAAGATGGGCCTACGGATACTGGCAGTATCGCCTGTACAACAAAGAGAAGGGGCGGTTTTCTGCATCGCCTGTACATGACACAGTCAGGCCTTATGAGGGCGCTAGAATTGCCAAGCTGAAGGGAAAAGTTGACCATCGCTCTCAACGATCAATTCAGTTTACAGTAGAGAAATTCAATCGATATTCAGACATGCAAGTGCAGGACATGATTGTGCGCGGGCGACACATATCTCCTCTCAGACTGTTGACCGAGTTCCCTGTCGCGTTCGTCAAAAGCTATTTCATTAGGCGGAGTTTTATATACGGATGGTGGGGGCTAATTATAGCTTACAACTATGCGTTTGCACGTTTTATTAGAGTAGCAAAATATTACGAAAGTAAAATAACTAAAGATGACAGAAAACATAAAAACTAGATGTATACTCTATTACTTACGAGGCAATACTGAGGCACTCAGGAAAACTCAGACCACCAAAAAACTTATACGTTATAAGAGCAGATGATGTTTATCACCTTCTATCCATTTTAAACATTTCTGCGCTCAAACGTGTCAGCCCACTCCAATAACGATGAAAGTAGGCCTTATGCTATCGCTATTTAGAAGAATTCATACTTCATTTATGAAGCGCCAATATTCTGATGTACTTACTCGAAATGGAATCTCTTTTATTATAGATAGCTCTTTGATTACTAAGGATATCCAAAAAGCGATTTTCACGGGACAGTACGAGGCAGAAGAGCTATCTTTGGTGAGACAGGCGATTCAAACGAATGATGTAGTCGTAGAAATAGGAGCATGCACGGGTTATGTTAGCCTACATTGTGCTGCAATTGTTGGACCAGAAAGGATCACAGTTTTTGAGCCGAATCCGATTGCAGTCCAATTGATAAACAAAAATTTCAAATTGAATGACTGGGATGTAAACGTTGAAAACAAGGCTGTTTCCACCTTTAACGGAGAAATGGAATTTTTCTTCGATAAAAATCTATTTTCATCTAGCTACATCAATAGAAAAGGGCTGCCAGCCACAAAAATCGAATGCATTTCTTATCAAAGCGTTTTATCACAATATAAACCGACAGCTTTAATAATCGATGCAGAAGGAGCAGAGATCGACATCCTTGCAAACTCTGAACATGAGGGCGTAAAAAAAATCATCATTGAGTTACATCCCCATATTATTGGCGATGCCAAGATTTCTTTCTTAATTGAAGAGTTAAAAAAGGCAGGTTTCGAAATTGTGAAGTCTGCTTCTGAGAAAGTAAAATGGCTTGAGCGCACATAATAAAATGAACACCTATCTTCTGGATAGGAAATATATAAAATCTCTGGGGAAGCTTTGAAGTATGCATGAACATCGAACCTGCAGTCAAGAAAAGAATAATTTATCATCACTTGTAACAGTTATAATTCGTTCGATTGGAGAGCGGACTGAATCTATTTGTAATGCAACAATAGAAAAACAAATTTCATCTGAAAATATTTTACTTGTCAAAGCTATACCTTTCACTGAAACTTTAAGGCAAACATTCGAAGCTGGTTTAAATGAGAAAAGAAAATGGACCCTTTGTGTAGATTCAGACGTATTATTACGCCCAAATTTCATTGAAGAGTTTATCGATTATGCAGAAACATGCCCAGAAAATGTAGTCGCCTTTAATGCGCTCGCTTTAGATAAATTTCTAGTAAGTCCACGCGCCGTAGGGATACGGCTATATAGAACCTCTATATTTGAACGCGCATTGACCTACATATCTGCTTCGCAAGAAAAAATTAGGCCAGAAACATTCATCATTGATAGCATATTGAAGGAAGGTTTTAAGCAAGAACACACAGATATTATTGCTGGATTGCATGACTTTGAACAGCGCTATGTAGATATCTTTAGAAAGATATTTGTTCACACACGGAAGCATAACGATCGAGGTATTGCTGCTGATTTTCGTTCTTGGAAGGAAAAACAACATTACGATGATGATTTTAAAGTGGCTGTAAACGCATACAATATTTCAAAGAAATATAAGGGGAATATTACAATAGATGCAAACTCAGAATTTATGTTTTACTATAAAAAAGTCATGCAAGACTTATCTTTAAAAGAAAAATGTGATGTATCAATTGAAGACATCTCAATAAATGAATTACTTTTTATGATATCATTTAATTATGCATGTTCTGAAAAAAATAATCAGAAAAACAACCCATCTCTCTACAGGCGATTGCTGTCAAAAAGTGACAACAAAAAGCTTAGAAGAAGGGTCTTCCAAATAAGAATAAATAGGAAAAGAATTTTCATAAAATTATTTGGAATAAAATTTTATGAAAAATGATTATTGTATAATATAAATTCTACATAGAATTAATCTTCTATGTAGAATTTATGAAAGAATAAATAATGCGGTCAGTATTGGCCGCATTTTTTTCTATCGTGAAATATTCCTGAAGGCGTCCTAATCCCTTTGATGTGAGGCGAAGCCTCTCTTGCGGATTATCCATTAAGTAGAGCATAGCTTCAGAAATATCGTCGGCTGTGATGTCGTTAAGCCTAAATGCAGCATCACCAACAACCTCATTTAGACCGCCGCGCGTCGATGAAATTAATGCCGCACCGCCAGCGAATGCCTCAATCGCAGTTCGCCCAAAAGCCTCAAAACACAAAGAAGGAACAACCATGATAGTTGATTTTTCTATTTCAGTAGTCACTTCAGCAAAAGGTCGGTCAAACAACAGCGAGATACGCCCCTGACTTTCAAGCGCAACATCCCTCAGCGCTTGAACATACGCTTCCTGGTGATCAAAAGTGCTCAATATAAGTCGGCCATGCCAATCAGGGCGCTGCGCAACAGCCAGCTGCATTGCACGAACAGCTTCTAAAGCCCCTTTTTCAGGGCTGGCTCTTCCAACATAAAGGAGGGTTTTACGTTTCAAATCCAAAGGCTTGAAACTGTCAGGATTAATTCCATTCCAAACCACATGACTGCGATCTGCAAGAGCAGGAAATGCAGAAACAAAGCCCTCTCTTGCAAATTGGCTGACCCAGATGATGCCCGCAAACTTACGAAACTGCCTGCCATCACGCCATCGCTTGAGCAGATTATTTCGTTCCTTGTATACGCCATGCTTGTAAAGCAGGACAGGTATATTGGGAAATGCACGAGCAAGCTTAACCGCGCTCGGGACATGCTGATGTACGATGATAATCTCAGGCTTGAATTCCTTAAGCGCAGGAATAAAAGAACGAGAGACCTTGCCCCCCCTTTGAATAGCAGAATATCTCACGTCCTGATACGGCGCCTCTACATCCTGCGCAAAAACGCAGATCGATGAACGATATTTCGAGTTCATCACATAATCATACACACAAAGATCAATAGATGTGGCCTTGGCAGGGGAAAAGAAAGTCCCTCTGGGTAAGACAATCGCAATCCTAGGCGATCCGTTGGAGAAGGAATCAGTCAATAGAACGACCCAAGAATTTTAGATACTGATCGACTATCACATCTTTAACAAAATGAGCATTCAAATACTCGTCAGCATTATCAACCAGACGCTGTCCCAAAGCGTTGTCCTTGCATAAACGGTTGAGATGCACACTTAGTTGTTCAGCGTCACCAACTGGGCAAATAAGGCCAGTATGCTCATGCTTAATCAACCAGCTAGGTCCCTCACTTGCTGTTGCTACAACCGGAACCTTTTGTGCCCATCCCTCTAAAACAACATTGCCCAAAGGCTCATGCCTAGAGGGACAACAAAATACATCCGCAGCAGATACATAACGTGCTGGATCAGTGACCCACCCAATAAATTTCACCCTGTCTTCAAGACCTAAAGTCTTGGCCTGTGCCTGCAGGTTTTCCAGTTCTGGGCCATCACCCACTAACCACAAATGAGCGTTTGGAACCTTAGACATAGCCTCGATAAGAGTATCAAAACCTTTGCGCTCAACAAATCGACCTGTAGCAACGATTAACGGAACATCCAGAGGCGTCCCCACAGCATCGCGAGAAATAGGATGACATTTCTCACTCTCTGTAAAGTTACTTATCATTTTTATTTTGTTGTCAGACCACCCAAGCTTGATGCAAGTATCAACAATATCTGGTGTATTAGCTACCAAATATTCTGATGTATTATAGTGATCAAGAACTTCCGGGTAATCCCCTAATCGAGTGAAGGTCAGAACATCTTTCGGCCGATTGGCGGGAATCCAGCGTGCAGCAACTCCCATCCACGCCATATAAGCGGTTGGACGGAATTGTTCTGCTATCCTAGCCATTCTCCAAGAGATAAGCCGTCGCTTTATGTGAGAGCGTGAGATTTTGAAACCATAAACGGGACAAACATCTGAGATTTGGTCCCACCAAACCCGGTCAGGACGGGTAAAAGCGATTTGATCAACGCCTTTTTCAGCCAATCCGTTGACCAAATGTACAAAAAAACGCTCTGCCCCTCCTTTCTCTCCCATGTGAATATGGATAAGGCGATGTCCGGCTATAGCTTCATTGCGATCAGTGACCATCAATTTTCCCATAATAGTCAGGATTATGTTGCAACAGGCCACGAATATTTCCGCGACCTCTGTAATAACGCAGCAATCCTTTGTGATAGATGTTATTGCTGTGTTCTTTTGAGAAGGGATAGAGCACCCTTCCTACAGCCGCTACCAAAAGTCCCGTCAACAAGCGGCGAATGCCTTTTAGAGCAAACTTTTTTGCAGCAGCGGCGCGCCCTTGCCTACGTATCATCCAAAACGCAAAACTCGCACCAGACGTTTCAGCTCGCTCCAACAGACGTTTCGGGGTTACCCGTGAGGCAGGAATAGATTCGTGTACGATCGCTTCCTCCACCCAGATAATCTTTGCTCCGGCATTATGCGCACGTGTGAAAAAATCGATGTCCTCACATCCAAAGGTCAGGGCGTTGTCAAAGCGCAAAGTCAAGCCATCATGTGAAATAAGTCTGCAAGAGAGAAGAATATTGTTTGTCGCAGCTTCTTTTAGCTCTGCACCGGTCTCAACAGCCATCGGCTTGAGTTTTTTCCACCATTTCGGTTCAACTGCACCATCCTCATAGTGACGGATAACTTTACCATGACCGATATCAGCACCAAATTTCTGACAGGTGGCCAAGTGTGTCTCGACCCAGTTGGGTAAGGCTATTTCATCATCGTCGATCAGGCCGACCCAATCGGGTTCTCGAACTAAAGCCTCTTCAAGTGCTCGATTTCTTGCAATTGGAATTCCTCTTTTTCGTTCAACAACATAGTGAATAGGAATATCTTCTGTATCAGACATCTCCTCAACTATAGACTGACAAATCGGGTCAGTATCATTCTCGACGACGACTATTTCCAAATCACGGTGAGTTTGAACTAGAAGACTTTGCAAGCATCTTCTGAGCATGGATGGCCGTTTGGCAGTACACACTGCAATCACAACTCGCATAAGCGATACCTTTTTCATTAGGCACCTAATGAGGTTACCTTACACACTTTTCATTCTTACCCAACTGGATCGAGACACACTTGGCCACCCAAACTCTTGCTAGAGTAAGAAAGCAAGGCCGAAGCCGAACAAGCGCTCGAGAACGAGCCACCCTGCGTTTAGCTTAAAAACCGTGTTTTAATCAAGAAAAACCAATACACAACATGAAAACCTCAGTTACATCCCCATTCCAAAATCTCTATCTCGCTCGTGCTTTCGCGTTAATACGACCTCACGTTCCTTCCGTTGATGGATCTCGTAAGACGCATCCACTAGCATCTGCGGGAGATTTCCAGCTCTTTTGAAGTTGGCCCGGCGACTTGAACTTTTGCGTAGCTCGCTCTCGTTTTCGCAGGGGCAAATGCGAGTTCTCTGCGCGATTGTTTAAGCCTTTATGGCTGCGGTGCTCAACAGCTGGCAGCACCATCGCTGGCTCCGGATCTTGATCACAACTTCATCAAGATACCAGATATCTTAGCTTTGTGCGATTTTGCGTCATAATTGACGAGTGCAAGCCGGACCAAACTTGATCCCCCACTTGCGGATGGTTTCATATGACAGGGGTACTCCAAGTTCCAGCAGCATCTCTTCGACCTCCTGCAGGCTGAAAGAGAAGCGGTGATAGAGCCAAACAACATGGGCGATAATCTGTAGTGGAAAACGATGGCGCTTGTAACTGATGGGGGCTGAAGTCATGCTGCCCAACTACCAATTGGAACTGGAGCCAAAGTTAAGTTGATAGAGCCTGTTTGTGCACCCAGAATGTTTCAACCCAGCAAGAAAGCGTGCGATGCGTTGCTCGGAAAAATCTCCACCCGCATCTCCACGGGGAAGTCAACAACTGGACTCGTTCGCCAGAAACAAAACAGTTTTGCTGCAACAAGCCGTTATGCTCAGACACTTGCAATTATTGACAGTGTTGCGCGTGGTTGGGGGGCTTTTTCTTATGGTAATGCGCCTCAGCAATCCGAGATCTTGATAAAAAGGTTGACAGCTTACTTTCTAGTTTCCGTTCTTGGTATGCTGTCCAACGTCGCTCTATGAACTCCGAAGATCGTCGCTGTACCTCAGGTGTTGGGTTCCTCTCCGACATTAAGCCGAAAAGAATTGAAGACGCGCCCATTATTCTCCCCTCACCACCAAGAATGCGAAAAAGTAAAACGACCATCACGATTTCGACCGATGGTTCTACAGTTGGAAGAGTGATCAAGTCTGAAGGATTAAGTCAGGTTGGAGCGTGGGCCTACAAATACCATATAGGCGAGAAAGAGCATTGCGGTGTGGAACTTAAGACCACGACCAACCGGATGGAGTTAAGAGCTGTTATTGAGGCTCTTAAAAGCTCTCCTCTCGGCTCGTCGGTGTTTATTTGTACCGACACTAGATATGTGGTGAATGCGATCCACTGGAAGTTGAAACCTCGTTCCTACTGGGAATATCTCAGACTTGCTCGAATGTCCGCAACTGGTCAAGCTGAGACATGTTACCTCTACTCATGCTGTACACTGATGAACGTCAACTCCGGACTCTTCAGTATGAATCTTTATTACTCAGAAAGTAAATACCGGGAGAGACAGCACTGCAACCAGTATGTAACTCTATTTTTTAATAGGTTACTCGTATCGACTGTTTTCTGTTGCTTGGAGTACTCGTCAATATGATAGTTTATTACTCTCCCACAGTTAGGTCCTGTTTACAAACAGGTTTCACAATCCGTAAATTTGTGATTCAAGGTAGTTTTTGAGGAGATTATCTTGGCG
>CANMBS010000091.1 GCA_947496145.1 uncultured Pseudovibrio sp. | reverse complement strand
TTGGAGGATTGCCAACACGGGCCACGCCCCCAATGCCGATCAACCGCGCCCTGGCCCGTGTCGAAAATCCTTCACAACACCGGACATTCGTACAAGCCTCAGGCATTCCCAGCTGGAACGAGTTTTCAACTGTAAGACGGTGTCTCTATGCGTAAGATGCAGGAGGGAAACAAGGTCCCAGATCAAGGCTGGGGACATTGCTGGCAACTATCAACCCAAAGGCAGAAACGGCACTGTTTCATGCATAAATAAGAGGAATTTTGGCACGGACAATCTCGCAGATATCTTCAGTAAAAGCACACTCAGCTGCGAAAACGCAAGTACACTTGCAAACTTGAAGATTGTCGTAAATCCGAAGGACCTGCAGCTCTGGCTTGTCCTTACTCAACTCATCTTTGGCACCTTGAAGGCGGATTCGGTGAGGTGCTCCAAAAGCAGGCCGGATTGCTTGACGGCCTCTTCCTCATTGCCCATGGCAACGGCTCGCATGATGGCTTCGTGGTGGTACGAGCACAGCAGGTTGTCGGACTTGTCTTTGTTGGCAAACCAGAATCGGCGGGACTGGCTCTGCACACGGGCAAGAGCGTGGTGGAAGTAAGGGTTATTGGTCGCTTCTGTCACGATGCGGTGAATGTCCTGCAGGTTGGAGAGCAGCGACTTCTCATCCTCATCCTTTGCGCTTTGCACGATGAGCAATCCGAGTGCCAACATCTCGCGGCGCTGGTCGGTCGAGGCGCGCATAGCGGCGAACCTCAGGCAGATTGGCTCAATCTGTTTGCGCACTTCCAGCAGTTGCAACTGCTGCTCTGCGGTGATGGAGAGGAACTGCACCCCTTTGCGTGGATGGATGGCCAGCATCTCATCCTGCTCCAGCGCCTGAAGCGCTTCACGAACGGGCGTGCGGCCCAGATCCAACAGAGAAGCGAGTTTGTTTTCAGAGTACAGAGCTGAAACATCAAGCTCGTTGAAAAACAATTTTCTCTCAATTTCCGTGCGTGCAAGCTCAGCCTGAGTTTTCTGGTGAGACACGGTTACCCCCTGTTTTAAAAGCATTATTTTTGCATCAGTTGTATCACAGTGTAGCACAGTGCATTTCCGATTTTCCAGCGGTCTCTTCTCTTATTTTGCTGCTATGTCAGCCAAATTGATCTTGATTCGAAGTTTTCAGGTACCTGCCATATCAGCTTTGAACTCCTCCTAGGTAATGTAGTCTATTGGTCGGTGGTACTGTGTCATTCTGTCTCGCAAAATTCCCGTAGTTCTTGCTGATTATCTGCGCCTTACAGATTTTAGATAAACTGAAAAAGCAAAAGTAATTAGGGCTTTATCGAGAATCGATACTCTAAAAACAAGCTGTTTTTGCTAGTATGTCAGAAAGTTATCTGCAGCACAGCAATACTCAATATATTGCAAAATATGTTAGATAATACGTATAAATACCATTGCTATAGTTGCAATATTTTGCTTTTAAGATTGATAATATGTCTGATAAGAGGATGTGTTTCAAAAAACAGTTCTCATGGACTAAAAATATAAGAAAACAGCCATATAATGTGGCATACAAGGTAAGCGCCCATGAAAAACTGGAAAGAGACTGCCCTAGCAGAAACCGCATCTCCTGTTCTTGCTGAAGCAGATGTTGTTGTTTGCGGTGGTGGCCCATCTGGTGTTGCAGCGGCTGTAATGAGTGCACGCAGTGGCTTGAAGACAATCCTCATCGAGAAAAACGGGTTTTGTGGCGGCGGTGCAGTTGCCGGCCTATCAGGTACTATCTGCGGTCTGTTCCTCACACAGGACGACATCGAAAACAAAGACCCCAAGCAAATTGTTTTCGGTTTTGCAGAAGAGTTTCGTGCTCGCCTGCAGGCTAAAGGCGGTGCCACCGCCCCACAAATCTACGGCAACACCCACGTGGTGACCTTTGATCCGCTGATCTGGCGTGAAGCAGCGGACGATCTTCTTGAGGAATCCGGCGTTCAGTGCCTCTACCACACCTACATGACCGAAGTGGTGCGCGAGGGCGACAACATCATCGCGATCCGTGTGGAATCCAAAGCAGGCAGCACCTTCCTCAAGGCAAAAGCCTTCATTGATACGTCAGGAGATGCGGCTCTCGTGACGAAAGCGGGGTGTGAGTACAGCTTCGGCGATAATGGTGCCATTCAGAACCCAACCATGATCTTCCGTCTGTCAGACGTGGTGGAAAGCGATTTCTACGATTACTTCGGCAAGAACACCATCTGCCCGCCTGACATGATCGAACAGCTGAAAACAGCGTTTGAGAGCAGAGAATACGACACACCCCGCAACAAGGTCTGGGTGTTCCCGACCCCGCAAAAGGGCGTATTTTTGATGAACTGCACCCGTCTGGCAGGACAGGACAACCGACTGCTGAACGTGGTGGACCCTGCTGATTTCACATACGCGGAAGTCTATGGCCGTCGTCAGGCCCGCGAGTATCACCGCTTCTTCAAGGACAAGATCAAGGGCTTCGAAGAATCCCAGCTGATTGACATGCCACCGGAAGTGGGCATTCGCCAGACACGGACAATCAGCGGTGAAAGCACCCTGACAAATGAACAGGTTGCAAATTGCGACAAGCCTGAGGATGGAGTGGTGCGCTCCTCCTGGCCAATCGAAATGCACGCCGGTGAGAAGAGCAAACTGCACTGGCTGATGGAAGATTACTATGAAGTTCCATACGGCACGCTGGTGCCGAAGGAGCTGGACAACGTGATTGTCGCGGGACGGTGCCTGAGCGCTGAACATGAAGCTCTCGCTTCTGCCCGCGTTACTGCCCAGTGCTTTGAGCTGGGACATGCGGCGGCTGTGGCGACAAAACAGAAAATCGAAAAAGCGATCAATTACAGAGACGTAGACACAAAAGAGCTGCGAGAGGCGATGCGCGCAGCTGGCAGCGCTCTGTAAAAAGTCGGGCAATAAGGAAGGTGCCTCAAGGCACACTGGGAGTTAAAAATGGAAGACTGCAGAATTAGCCGGGTCGAGCTTTATGCTTTGGCTGATGAAGATGCGCCCCCTATTCCCTGGGCGGATAATCAGGAACCTCTGCTGTACACCAACAACATTGTACGCCTGTTCACCGAGGATGGAACCGAGGGTCTTGGCGCAACTATGAGCTACACAGAGAACTTCTTTGATCGGTGCATCATTGAATCTCTGCGGACTATCGTTCCGGGCCTCATCGGCAAAAATCCGTTGATGACCCAGGAGCTTAACAACTGGCTTGGAGCACGCTGCACCTGGGGTGGACTGCCAGCGAAGTCTCCAATCGACATTGCAGCATGGGACATTAAGGCCAAGAAAGCCGGAATGCCGCTTTACATGCTGCTTGGCGGCGCGCGGACCAAAATCAAGTCCTACGCCTCCACACCAATGTTCGACACTGTAGAGGAATACTTCCCTTACATTGACGATTGCATTGCCCACGGCTTCACAGCAATCAAGCTGCACTGCTACTGCATCTATGAAAAAGATGTGGCACTGGTGGAAGCTGTGCAGGCCAAATACGGCGCTACCGGCATCCGTTTCATGCTGGACACCGCCACGTTCTACACACCTGCACAAGCCATGAAGATGGCCAAGTGGATGGAACGTCATGATTGGGAATGGCTCGAAGCTCCAGTTTCCGACTACGACTACAAGACCTATCAGCGCCTTGTCGCCAATACGGATCTTGAAATTTCCAGCCATGGCAACTGCCTGCTCACACTGCAGGAAGTTACGCACGCACTGAGCACTGGGATGTGGTCAGACGTGCGTCAGGACGCGACTGTTTGCGGCGGCATTACTCAGCTGAACAAATGCTTCGCAATCGCGGCTGGCCACAGCAAAAACCTGGAAATCCAGAGCATGGGATACACCCTGACACAGGCTGCCAACCTGCACGTCGCTCTGGCTCACGACAACTGCAATTACTTCGAGCAGTTCTACCCTTACGAGGCGTTTGAGCTGGCAAGTAAAACCCAAATCCGCACAGACAAAGAGGGATATGTGCACGCGCCGGCGGGCAACGGGCTCGGCGTGGAAATGGATTGGGACGCAGTGAAGGAAGCTTCTTTCGCTTCTTACGTCTTCGAATAATAAATGGGGGCATCCATGGCTAAACTACAACTGGATAAGACGAACTTCTTCGTCGGGGGCATTGCGGTACTCCTACCGACAATGGGCATTCTGGCAGCTGACATTGCTGCACCGGGCTCCGGTAAAGCTGTCATCTCTTCTTTGAAGAGCTATCTGACAAACGAATTTGGCGCGTTCTACATGTGGGCAGCGATCTTATCGCTGATCTTCTGCCTGAGCGTTTCCTTCAGCAAGTACGGCAACATCGTGCTTGGTGACCCTGATGAAAAGCCTGAATACAACACGATCTCCTGGGTCGCGATGATCTTCAGTGCAGGCATCGGTGCAGGCATCCTCTGGGGTGGTGCCAGTGAGTGGATCTACTATATGTCCACACCGCCACTGGGTCTTGAGCCGGGCACAGAACTGGCCAAAGAATGGGCGATCACCACGGGCATGTTCCACTGGGGTCCAAGTGCATGGGCACTCTACTCCGTGTGCTCCATCACCATCGGTTATTACTATTATGTGCGTAAAGACCCGGTTCTGAAGGTTTCAGAATCCTGTAAGGGTGTTCTGGGCACACGCGCAAAAGGTCCTCTGGGCAACGTCGTTGATATCTTCATCATGATCGGCCTGGTGACTGCAAGTGCGACCAGCCTTGGTCTGGGTACTCCGGTTGTTGCTGCTGGCTTCTCCAAAGTGCTTGGCATTGAGCATGGCACTTCCATGAACCTTGCAGCTCTTGCAATCGTGGTTGCGCTGTTTGCAGCAAGCTCCGCGCTTGGCCTGAAAAAAGGCATGGCGAAGCTGTCTAACTTCAACATCTTCCTGGCTGTTGGCCTGCTGATCTTCGTTCTGTTCTTCGGCGGCTACTTCCTGACCACCATCAAGTCCTTCACCACATCCGTTGGTGCGCTCGTGACAAACTTTGTGCGCCTGAGCACCTACATGGAGCCATACTCAGAAAACTCCACCTTTGTGTCTGACTGGACGATCTTCTACTGGGCATGGTGGGTTTCTTACGGCCCGTTCCAAGGCCTCTTCTTCGCGAAGATCTCCCGTGGCCGTACAATCCGCGAAATGGTTCTGGGCACCCTGCTGTTCGGTTCCCTCGGCACAGCAGTGTTCTTCGCAATCTTCGGCAACTACGGTATTGGTCTTCTGGATGCGGGCATCTTTGATGCACCTGCAGCACTGGCAGCTGGTCAGAGCTCCTTCACCGTGATCATCGACATGTTTGCGAACCTGCCATTGGGTACTCTGTTCATCATCGGCCTGTGCGTTTCCGCGATCGTGTTCATGGCAACCACCTTTGATGCGGCATCCTTCTCTCTTGCAGCGATGACCACCAAAGAACTGCCAGATGGCGCAGATCCAGCGCTTTGGAACCGTCTTGTTTGGGCCCTGTTCCTGGGCATAATCCCAGTGGTGATCAATCTGATTGGTGGCGACTTGGGCACCATCCAGATCTCAACGGTTGTTGGCGGACTGCTGATGGTCATCATCCTCGGCATTGTTGCGGTCTCGTTCCTCAGAGAACTGCAACGCGACATTGCCAACGGTGTCGAACTTCCAATGCGCAAAAAATAATAAAGCACATGAGGGCGCCAGCAAAAACTGGCGCCTTTCTCTTAGGAGCACATCATGTCACTGGCACTTAACCCAGCAGTCGCACCCATCAAGTCCGTCGAGTTTATTCCGGTCAATTACAAAGCCAGCAACTGGAGCCAGAACACGGTTGTCGTCAAAATTACAGACGAAAACGGTGTCTACGGCCTCGGCGAAGCTGACGGCTCTCCGGACGCAATTCTCGCTTATTCCAATATTGAAACAGAACATAAGTGGCTGACGAACCTGACCGAAAGAGTCATTGGTCGTTTGCCGATTGAAATCAACGCCATCTGGAATGCCATGTATGACGCGACGCAGTGGCAGGGCATGCGCGGATTAGGCATGTTCGCCCTCTCTGGCATCGACATGGCACTTTATGACCTTGCGGGCAAACAGCTCGGCGTGCCTGCCTACCAGCTACTTGGCGGCACCAACAAAGACAAGGTCCATCCGTATCTGACGCTATATCCGGCCATTCCGGTGGATGCGTCTTTGGACGTTGCTATCAAGGGCTACGCCCCACTGCTTGAAAAAGCCAAGGCACACAACATCCGCGCGGTGAAAGTGTGCGTGCCGATCAAAGCAGACTGGAGCATCAAAGAAGTCGGCTATTATCTGCGCGAGTTGCGCGGAATCTTGGACTACGACACCGACATGATGGTCGACTACCTCTACCGCTTTACAGATTGGTATGACGTTGCACGCCTGCTCAATTCCATTGAGGATCTGGAGCTGTACTTCGCAGAAGCGACTTTGCAGCACGACGACCTGAGCGGCCACGCCAAACTGGTAGAAAACACCCGCTCCCGCATTTGCGGTGCGGAGATGAGCACCACCCGCTTTGAAGCTGAGGAATGGATCACCAAAGGCAAGGTGCATCTGCTGCAGTCTGACTATAACCGTTGCGGCGGCCTGACAGAGCTGCGCCGTATCACTGAGATGGCAACCGCCAACAACGTGCAGGTCATGCCCCACAACTGGAAGACCGGCATCACATCCGCCGCCGCGATCCATTACCAGTTCGCGGTGGGCAATGCGCCGTACTTTGAGTACGTCCATCCTGAGTTCTGCGACGGTGAGCTGCGCAAGTATCTCGTGACACCGGAAGCAGAGCTGGTGGACGGTAGTTTCGAAAAACCATTCGCTCCAGGCTATGGCATCGAGTTAAATCGCGACTTCCTTGCAAAACTATAATTTCTAGACAAAAGGCTGCGCTGCGCACCTCTCAATCAGCGCAGTCGGCCATCCGGTCATGCCAGAGGTGAACCCTTTACTAAATTCTCATCGGCTTCCGATTTATGATCCAGAGCCTTTCCGAAGAGAAGAGTTTGAATGCCCCTACATTGCTTTGACCTTACTGATGAATGGTCTGTAATCGCTCCATTGAGTGACCATTTGCGGATATTCGATCTTAATGTAAGTGCCTCCAGTCAGCACATAGTTTCAACCATAGATCGATTTTAGAAGTTTGCTGTGACTATAACGGATATTTGGTCTAACTTAGAGCAACCCTAGCCAAAGTGAAGTTCTAACTCTAGGTCGAACTCACTCAGTTTAGGACTTAGAGAGAGGTAGATCTGCTTGTTTCGCAAGTACGTGTTTTTACGTGGTAGCTAGTGCGATGTCTGCGGGTGGTTGTAACAAGCCTGATCCTGGGTACTCCAATCAAGCGATGAATGTGGACGCTTCTGGAAGGCTCCTTCAAAAGAGTAACCGATGGCGAAATGTAAGCCAAACAAGAACAAGTAGACCTATGGTTGCTGAAATAACAGATCCACAAAAAATCCCAAGCTTGGCAGCGTTTAGCATCTCCGCATTATACGACAAATCTGCGATAAACAGTGACATAGTGAATCCGATGCCTGTTAGACATGCGCCGGCTGCTAAATATGACCATGACAATCCAGGTGCGCGTACCGCAATACCAATACGGACAGCAACCCAACTGAATCCGAGGACTCCAAGTGGCTTACCAAGCACAAGCCCTGTCACGATAGCTAGAGAGACTGACTGTCCAAAATCAGCACTGTCAATCGTGATGCCTGCGTTTGCGAGTGCGAAGGCTGGCATGACCGCAAACCCAACCCAAGGATGTAATGTCATTTCTATTCTCTCCACTGGGGAAAGAGATTCTGTAACAGCTCGACCGGCCTGACGTAAATGGTGGCGGTCCATTGTGTCGCCGCTCCAATGCTCACCTTTGGGGTAAGATAACACTTGGCCCAAAATTTCCCTTAAGCGCATATCATTTACCCATATCCGTGTAGGGGTCATCACCCCAAGGATGACTCCTGAAATTGTTGCATGAACTCCAGATGCGTCAACGCACAGCCAGATAATGCAGCCGAGCAGAAAGTAAACTGGGATGCTTCTTATCCCAAGGAAGGCTAAACCTAGGATGAGGCCAAACCCAAACACAGCGAGCCCCAGTGCAGACCAGTTCAACGCCTCCCCATAACCCACGGCTACCACAA
>CANMBS010000090.1 GCA_947496145.1 uncultured Pseudovibrio sp. | reverse complement strand
AAGCGGCAATGATCAACCCCTGAGTTGTGCCTAGAGGGAGGCTTTTGCGATCAAATTCAGGTTAATGTGACAACACCTCGTCAAGCTCTTGACTGTAACTGGAAAGCACTGACTGGAGTTCTGCCTCAACAGCTTGTTGCAACAACTTCCTCGCTCCTTCACGCAGCAAGTCCGTCAACGGATCATCAAAAACAGCGCTTTGACGGGGAAGCTCAAGAACATTATCCTTATCCATGGTGGTGTATCTCCAAGTGGTTGAAACGTTGATTTGGTCATCAAACATTCAACTCGATACGCTGCCTTCTCAAAAGCACCATACACCAGATGCAGTTATAGCTCAGTTAAGTTGACGGCACCGGAACAGATCTCATTTAAGGATAGCTATTACTTGTATAAATAAACCGAATCGTCTCGATCTTGAAACTTGGCATATGCGTCGTTTGAAAAACTTTCCCCATATATTTAAGGGGTATATATATGCAGTGTTAAATATTACTATCATGAAATGTATTTTCTTATTTGAGGAAGAATGAAATGCCTTTCATTCTATTAGTAATAAGCTTTTTTCTACTTTGTTTAAATTATGCTTATGCAGCATTAGATACACTAAATAATGGCGCATTCCAACTTTCGCAGATCTCAAATAATCAGGCGTATGTGAGTTCAGATGGAAAGTTGACGAAGCAAATTACGATTACCTTACCTGACCGAAACGTTTCGCTTCCTCAGCTTTTTTTGAGCTACCATTCAAGCGATTTTAGGGTTCAAGGTCATAGCTACCTGGGAGTTGGATGGAAGCTTGGCGGTTTTCCTTCGATTGGGCGTAAAGGACCGACCTTAGGTACACCTGAGTTTACAAACGCCGATATCTATATGCTCGACAATAACAAGCTAATTGCCTGCCCCAGTGCAAGCGGCGCTGGTTGTGGTGCAGGAGCAAGTCATGTCTCTTCCATTGAGGACTATAAGAAAATCAACTATAGCTCGACCGCCAATGAATGGGTCCTAACGGATAGAAGTGGTGGTAGGTACGTTTT
Source organism: uncultured Pseudovibrio sp. (assembly GCA_947496145.1). Taxonomy (GTDB): domain Bacteria; phylum Pseudomonadota; class Alphaproteobacteria; order Rhizobiales; family Stappiaceae; genus Pseudovibrio. The sequence goes on along the minus strand of CANMBS010000090.1, from coordinate 7,190 downwards.
CTCTCCATTGTCGCAATGGCTGACTGGCAGCATGCCACCTGGTGTTGATCTGCTTCAATTTAATAAGTATAAATGGCTGCTTCATAAATACACAGACCCGGTTAGTAGCCGCGTTGTTACGTATAACTATTCCTGTGATCAGACTACGCATTGTTATGCAAACTCTATTAGTTATTCCGATGTAACCGCTAGTTTTATTTATGAAAGCAGAAACGATGAGCTTAGTTATGGCGCGGGTGACCTACTTGCTCGTATTGAAAAACGATTGAGCAGGATAGAGGTAAGGAGCGGATCCAGCTTATATAAAGTTTACAAACTGAAGTATACTTATAGTGCGCAAACTGAAAGAAGCCTAGTGACACAGGTTGAGATTTTTGGCAAGGATGCAGCAATCAATAGCAGTGGTCACGTTTCTGGAAGCGTATTTCAACGTTTTAGTTTCAGCTATACTAGCCCTCAAACTAAGTATTCAAGAACTTCAGGATCATCCCTTCAAAATTATTATGGCCTGCGCTATTCGACGTTTGCTGACTTAGATGGCGACTATGATCTTGACACCATCGTTGCGGAAGAAAAATGGGCAAGCTTGTACGTTAACAGTTCGCTCGACGGCCAAATTACTCGTATCCCCTATGCACCGCCAGATGAGGATGTTCGAGACTTCGGCATTTTTGTTAGAAAAAACGCCACGAGTGGCACACATGATGTAAAGGTGCAGTATCAGAGCGGACAGAAGGATTTGTGGCCTCCTTACAATATGTATTGGCGTTCACATGAAGAAGATCGGTATCTTTATAATGATGATACTTTGATTGGCGACTTCGATGGTGATGGCATCGATGATGTAGTTACCTCATCGAAGCAGAAGTTCAGTAAATCTACAGCCCAAAATTGGAATAATGTACCGTCAATAGGGTCGGAATTACTTGCAGACTTCAACGGTGATGGCATCGCTGATATTGGCTCCATTGGTTCCGGGATTATAAAAACACTTCAGATTAGAATTTCTAATGGCGAAAACGGTTTCAGGAAAACCTATAGCCATACAAGCTCAAATTACTATGGGACAAGAACGCGGTTTGGAGATTTTAATGGTGATGGTTTAAATGACTTCATTATTCTATTTGATAACGGTAGCACCAGAAAGAGGCAGGTTTTTTATGGCTCCGGTAACACGTTTCATGCTGGGCCTGTGTTTAATATCTCAGATTGGGATATTAAGGTTGGAGATATTAATGGTGACGGTTGGGCGGATATTGTTGCCAATCCAGCTGACGCACTATCAAATGCGAAAATTTATCTAGTTAAAACCACAGGGGCGTTTTTGCTCCCAACAACTTCCTATCCTAGCAGCTTGGTTAATCGGTCTGTTGCAGTCATTGCTGATATTGATGGTGATGGTGTTGGAGAAATCGCAACCAGAGACTATCTGCCTATTAGCTCTTACGGTAAGTATCTTCTGGACGGGAATTATTATAGCTATGTAAATGAGGTTCCGGATGTTCTTACCTCACTGACAAGCCCCACCGGAGCCACTGAGACCGTTAAATATAGCATTTACAATAACAAGAGTGATAGTATCTACTATCCCTTTACTCAGCAGGTCGTAAGCGAAACGACTATTAGCGATGGCCGCGGGCAGGCCGCAAAGACCAGTTTTTCCTATTCGGGTGGTAAATGGGATTTTACGCATAAACGCTTTATGGGCTTCAGAAAGGTTGTTACCACTTTGCCCAAGCTCTCTGGAGAAACAGCAGCGCCAACCATTGAGACCACCTATCGTCAAGACTTGGCTTCGCTTGGCAAAATTAAGTTGCGTGTCTGGAAAGACGGGTCAGACAAGATCCTTCGTCAAAGGTTCGAGCAATACACTATCAATTACCTAGAGCCTTACACTTCTCTTAACACAGAAAGCCTCAATTATTTCTATGACGGTGGTGAACAGCGGGTGCATAAGCAGGTCAGAGAATACGACATTTATGGGCAACTAAAACGCATTATCGATTATGGTGATGAGGCATTGGCGGGGGATGAGCGCACCTTTACTCGCTGGACCTATCCGAACAAAAATAAGTACATAGTCAACCGGTGGGCGGTTGAGCAGTTGAACACGGGTACGTCCTATGATTACGACAAGGGCCGGGCGTGGCGACGTTGGTCTTATTTTGATGGACAGGCAGTGAATGTGCCGCCTCTTCAAGGGTTAAAGACAAAAGTCTCGCAGTGGACCGGTAACGGGAATGAGGACAAACTGGTTCTGTCCGTTAACACATATGATGATTCTGGCAATTTGCTGAGCCAAAAGAATAGTCTAAATGAGACTGTCAGTTATCTTTATGACAGCGGATTGAACCAGTTTCTAGTTGAAGAGCGCAACCCGCTTTATCATGGCGGTGACACACGTCAACATTTGCAGACTAGCTGGGACGTTGCTTGTGGCGTGCCGCTCACGAAAACGGATGTGAATGGTAAGGTAACCAGCTATCAATACGATGCACTGTGCCGATTGATCCGTACCGATTATCCCGATGGAGGCTACGAGTCACTTACCTACGTGAATTGGGGCAACGCGCAGACCCAACACATTTTTCGTACAAGTACATCAGCAAATGGTGCTACACCGGTGACAAGCTGGGACTACTACGATGGATTGGGCCGGGTTTGGAAAAGTGAACAAGATGTAGGGTCCGGACGGATTGTACGCAAACTGACAGGGTACGATAAGCGGGGTCAAGTGGCCTGGGTGAAGCCACTACATTCACCGGGCGCTGAGCCGCAGCCTATTACTTACACATATGACGCTCTGAACCGCGAAGTGAAGATGGAATATGGTGATGGATCAGAAACACTTACTAACTATCTGGCAGGTCCTGCTTTCCGTGCAGTTGAGATCACGGACGCGGTTGGTAACAAGGTACGTACCCACTTTGATGCATACGGCAATGAAGTGCGCCATGAGAAACTTTTAAATGGCCAGTGGCTCTCCACGTTGATGGAATACGATGCGTTAGATCGGCTGGTTAAGATCACCGATCCGGTGGGATCAATCTGGACCTACACGTATGATAGGCTTGGAAACCAAATTGCAGCCACAGATCCTAATATTGGCTCTTGGATAAAGGAGTACGACGGAGCCAACCGTCTGACCAAGCAAACAGACAATAAAGGGCAAGTCACAACATTTACATATGACAAGGCAGGAAGAACAAAGTTCAGGAGTGTTGATTATATTATTAGCAACACTATCCCCATTGTGGCTGCCCCGATTGCGGATCAGTCGGTCGCCGAAGGGTCTTTGTGGTCGTTTGCGGTTCCGGATGGCGCGTTCTCTGATGCAGATGGCGGCATGCTCACCCTGAGCGCGGCTCTGGCCGATGGCCAGGCACTTCCGTCCTGGCTGAGTTTTGACGGCATCGCGTTTGCTGGCACCGCGCCAGGCAATGGCGCTGGAACGGTTCAGATTAGGGTAACCGCCGATGATGGACCCCACACAGTTTCTGATACGTTTGCGCTTACTATAAACAGAAGACCTATAGTCACTAACCCACTTTCAGATCAAAGCATTTCAACGCAATCCTCTTGGCGCTACACTCTTCCTGCTGATATTTTCAGCGATCCAGATGGCAACTCGCTTACACTTAGTGCTGCACTCAGCGATGGTGCGCCGCTGCCAGATTGGATTTACTTTACTCCAAGGACCCTGCGATTGTCCGGTTATCCAAGCGATGACGATGCCGGACACTATGAGATCACAGTGACCGCCAGCGATGGAATGGACATCGTGTCTGATACATTTACCCTGACTGTAAATGGAAACTAATTTCGCAGTCCTGAATATTCCGGGGCGCTTCGTGCAGTTTCGAAAATCATTGCTTCCTTATTAAGGTACATAGGTGAATGATGACATACCTTGAAAAGAGTATTTCACGTATATCGTTATTGTGTGTGAGCTTTTGGTTAATTGTTCACCTTTCAGCATTAGCCTTTGCAGCAACTGACAACACTACCTACACCTATGACCAAGCACGTGCAGGTTATCACAATGTGGGTCAGCTTACCTCGGTAAGCAATAAACATGCCATCATCCACTATGACTATAACAGCCATGGTCAGCTGGTGCGCGAACGCTATGTCATTGATGGGCAGACCTATACTCGCACGTTCACCTATGATGCAGGTGATCGGCTGCGCTTTCGGCAGTTTTCAGATGGAGAGATCTGGCCTCTGGCCGGAGGGGAGTATCAGTATGATGCAGCTGGTCGGTTAAGTGCAATTCCGGGAGCCATTATCCAGATCCAGTATGCGCCCCATGGTGAAGCCACTCAGATAAGCTTCGCCAATGGAACGCAAACGATTAATTCTTATGACCCGCAACGCCATTGGTTGACCGGCACCAATCTGCGCAAAGCTGCACAGGTGCTATTTGAGGAAGAGTACATCAGAGACGATGTGGGTCGAATTACCAAGGTACGTTCTAACCAGTCTAATGGCGACTGGGATTATACTTACGATAGTATCAACCAACTAATCCAGGCCACCAATGTAGGTAATAGTGATCTGAGCCAGAGCTTTAGCTACAGTCCTTCGGGTAATTTGCTCTCTAAGACCGATGTTGGTACCTACACTTATCCGCCTCTGGGTGCAGCGCGGCCACATGCACCGACGCAGGTCGGAGCCTGGACATTTAAATATGATGCCAACGGCAATATGATCGCTGGCAAGGGCCGTCAGATTTCTTATGACGGCAAGGACCGACCGGTTACCGTGATCATGGGCAACGTGGTAACCCAATACGTCTACGGGCCTGATGATAAACGCCTGAAAAAGATTTCAGGCGGCAAGACCACGCTCTATCTGGGAGATGACGAAGAGATCCTTCCGGACGGAACTGCCATCAAACATCTTGATGGTGCAGTACGCCGTGTAGGGGGTACCACAAACTGGCTCCACCGTGATCACCTTGCTTCCGTGCGTATGCTGACCAATACATCCGGCAATATAGCCTCCATCAGCCGCTACCAGCCCTATGGCAAACGCACTGATGTGCAGCAAGCTGCAGACACGCCGCGTGAGAGCAAAGGATGGATCGGTGAGCGTGATGATCTAGAAACCGGTCTGACCTATTTGAATGCACGCTACTACGACCCAGAATTGGCTCGTTTCATTCAAGCTGATTGGTTAAGCCCGATTAATCCAGGAGTTGGCACAAACCGCTATGCTTACGCGGGAAACAATCCTGTATTTTGGAAGGACCCAAGTGGCAACCAATACATACCTGGTCCTGCAGCGCCATGGTATAACACCACTCCAACTTCATCATATATAGAACAGGTAGGGGCAGGTTTTTTAAATATTGTCCCAAATACAATAAATATTGTTAATAATACATTTTACATCGCCGGTGAATATACCGCCCCCTTCTCAGGAACGCTAGAGAACTTTGCGTTAACTACACCATTTACGCACGATGACCTGATGGCTGGTGCAGTGAGTATTTACGGTGAACTTGCAATCCTCAATGCAAGCGCTCGTTTTAGGAATGCAACTGCTCTGAGCCAATTAAACTTAAGCGACAACCTTGCAAACAAAGTGCTACTCACCTCTGAAAGAGGTGTAGATGCTATGGTTAGAGGAAGAGCGTCAGAAGCACGCGTATTGGACGAGTTTGGCTTGTCCAAAAACACTCAAAGAGTGTCAACTCAAGAGGGTTTCAGCATCCCTGATGCATTAACCAATACAATTTCGCTGGAAGTTAAAGATACCAAGAATGTTAGTTTGAGTAAGCAGCTGAGAATTCAGACAAATGCCGCCAAAGATACTGGACGCACATCTGTTCTTGTCACTGGTGAGAAAACTTGTATAAGCAAGCCATGCCTTGCGGCATATGATCAAGTAATTCGCCGAAAAGATCTGGGACCGAGATGATAGTTTCAAACATTTATTTCGATACAGCTATACGAACTGACGTCGTTCGTAGGTTATTTCAACTTTCAGAACCCTTGAGGCCAACAGAATATAGTGAGGGTGAAAAGTCAACTCGTACAACAATAAATCCGGATCAATTCATCTTAATGCAAGGTAAATATCAAGGTTATTTTCTACACTCTAAAGCTGTATTATATTATATAAATACATTACCATTCGGAATAACAAATATATTATCACAATTACTAATAGATGACTACAAACTATTTAGTGAAAAATACTTCGATATTATAGCAAAATGCAAAATTCACTTTGGGTTTGCTTCATCGGATTTGGAGTATGAACATCGCAATAGACACTTTTGGGATCTAGATGAAAACTCTAGTATCGAAACATGGGTGGGTCGAGATTTGTCAAAATACCTACCGGGCATTTACTGGAAGACATTTGTATCTGATGAACTCACAATTAGGCACCAAGTAAGAATAGATATTATAGAAAGCATGTCACCCAAATACACGAAAACAGATTTTGGTGTTTCCTTCAGTTTTTTTGATAACCCTAACGACTGGAAAAAAAATGTAAAAAAGCTAGATGATTTATGTTATGCTTTGGATGGTTTCTTCTCAATGAGAGATTTAGAAGGCCTCATCTCAAAGGAAATGAACTATTTTGAAGTCAACTCTATACTGTCGCAATGGAGTTAAAAGCAGAGCATGCAAAATATCCTAGGCCGTGTGGACGGATTTAATCAAGATGAATGCCGCAGCGAGTGAGACGATTGCCCGATAATTCTGCATGGTTTTCTCACACCTGAGCGCGACGCGCTTGAAGCGTTTAAGTTTGCCGAAGGCTTGTTCTATACGAGCTCTGGCCTTGTACAGCTTTCGTGCAAAATTCTTGGGCTGTTCCTTTTCATTGGCTTTGCGAGGAATTATAGGCACAGCCCCGCGTTGGCGTGCGTATTTGTAACGGATTGCACTCATCCGGCGGTTGAATTGCAAACATCCTGATTTTCGCTCAAATTAATTGCATCTATCCGAGGCATTAAACTCACATTACTTGCGAATGAAATCACATTATTTGCGACGCGATCGCAAACATCGGGTTTGGATCACATTAGCTGTTGATTTCCGCTGAGAAGTGACCCGGTATTTTCATCGAGATTTGACCCACTCATTTTGTTTGTCAGGTGGTCATTTCTCGGTCAATTCTGGCGTCTCCTTTGTTGTTTTCTGGGCGGCCTGGGAACTTGCTTTGAACCG
>CANMBS010000089.1 GCA_947496145.1 uncultured Pseudovibrio sp. | reverse complement strand
GGAGGATTGCCAACACGGGCCACGCCCCCAATGCCGATCAACCGCGCCCTGGCCCGTGTCGAAAATCCTTCACAATAACTGACATTCGAGTTATCTCTGGTTAGCCGTTGGCTTAATTGGGTTTCAACTCTAAGTCGCTTTGAGCAAAAAGCTCCGTTCACAGTCTTGCTATACCAAACTCTATCGTCAAAAGTTGGGCTTCTTTGATCTCATAGATGGTCAGTAGATCTAACTGCCTACTGACCAATCCTAACTGAACATTATAGTGCTGCGAGCACCAGGACCTCGATTTTGTAGTGAGGCTTTGCCATACGGGCTTCGACGCAAACTCGGGTCGGGGCTGCATTCAGATCAGCGACCCACTCATCCCAGACGTTATTCATCTCATCATATTCACGCATGTCCGCCAGCCAGATCTGGACGGAAAACACGTTTTCACGAGTTGTACCTGCCTCAGCGAGCAAGCTGTCGACTTTTGCAAAAACATCTTTTGACTGTTCGGCGATATCGCCCTCAACAAGCTGAGACACCTGACCTGCTAGGTGGACAACATTATTGTGAATCGCGATCGCAGAAAAACGCTTTGAACCGCCTAGTTTCTTTAGTTCTGAGCTCATTTTTACTCCAGTTTTCTTCAGTCAGCGTGTTCATGCAAACACCTGATCTTTTTCATCGGTTTTTTCGATCTTAAAATTGATGAGAGGTGCCACTCAGTCATTGTCTGTCAGGCCAGCCCCAGCGCCGCGAAGGCGGGATGCTTCTGTTGCCGGGGCAAAAGTTCGCTGCGCAAACGCACCAAGTCGGGACCAACATGCATCACCAACAACCGCTCTATGGATAGGTTTGCTTTGCGAAAGCAATTGTGCAGGAGCAGAGCACTCAACCCGTTTGGCATGTGAAGATATAATCACCTCAGAATTGCCCTGAACGCAGAGTTCCTTGCCATTGGTGACCATGCGCGTTCCTTCCCATTCCACAGCCACAGGTTGACCAAGACGCAGGGCTGCACCAGATGCAAAAGGGACAACCAGCAATGGGTAATCAACTTCCAGCATTGTTATGATGTTGCCTAGTTCCATCTTGATTGCACAATCGCTCATCGCAGCACCTGCAATCAGTGGGCTCAACCTGCCAGCAGGGGCACGCCAGATGCCCTGAAGCGCCACTGGAGACAGATCAACCGCTGGCAATCTGTCGTTCAGCTCTAAAAGTGAGACAAGTAAGTCTGGCCCCGGAAAACCAAAGGACGCAAGCCAGCGCGTTCCTTTGGCTGCTTCCTCACACAAGCCCCACGGCAATCCGGCACCACGAGAAGCACGTTTGCACATCGCTTCAATTTCATTGAGAGAATAGCTCATCTAATTGCCCCTACGCAGTGCTGGATAGACCCAGAAATCATCAGTTTGCGATGCCAGCTCCTCCGGATAAGGCGCGTTCGCATACATGTTGATGCGCACCCAGCGATCAGAGCGCGGATCGAATTGTACTGCACCAAAAAAAGCCAGCTTACATCTCAACATATCGATAGGCAGGACATAGCTAGCGATCGTGTTGTCGCGGATTTCAGCATAAGGTGCCTGATTGACAATCTGAGCACGGCGAACGATGTGACGGTATTCAGGATGTCTCAGCAGAAACTGAGCGATGTTTTTGTCTTCTGGCCAGTGGCTCAGAGCATGATAAAGCGCAGTTGCATCTCGTCCAGGCGCTAAAGGTTGCTCGTACTCTTCAATCGGTTCTTCAAAGCGTTCACCCAGACGCGGCTCGAGCTTTTCCTCAGAGATGTACCAGGCCTTTGCTTTATTCTGCTGATCGCTCCAGTCAATCTTCAGCGCCCAGCCATAAACACGCTCAAGAACTCTTCGCAGATCACCCAGTGTCATTGCACCGGCTATGCGGAATGTTGGCGTGTTGTCAGCGGCCATGGTGTTTGCCAGATCATCAACAAGAGTGCCATAGGGCTCTAGCATCAATGAAGTCAGGCATTCCTGCCCTTCCAAGGACAGTTCTTTTTCCGCCCAGTCGCTTAACTGGCTCCAGGGATGGTCACTGGCTTCGGAGATTGTTCCAGCCCGCTGTTGCAACTCTACGAGATCACGCTTGAGCCCTTCAATTTTTTTAGATTGAATCTGATGATCTGTTGTCCAGGAGGCTGTCAATAAAATGTTGCGCTCCAGCAACTCACGAAAGAGCTCAATCTCCTGCTCACTTGCCTTAGGTAGTCCACGTACGCGTGCGGCTGCTTGCTCCCTTGCGGCAATCCAGTTGTTGAACAGAACAGGGTGATTGAGCAGAAACGGTGCCATTCCCAGACCAGTAGAATTCCCGATGCCCATAGACCGGGCGATAGCAGGGTCTAACTTTGCAGCACTGTCTCCGCCCTTCATCCATGCCATATGCTCGACAAGGTCGCGAACAAATGCGCGTGTCAAAAAGACGGAGAGCATCTCCACCTGGAACGGACATTGGAACTCGGGACGGTCTGCGATCATTTCGCGATCAGCTGCTCCAAACTTGCCTGATCCATAAACAGCGGTGGTGCGCATAAGATAGCCGACTGCTTCGATTTTCTGGAGATCCGGTTGCTCTCCTTCTGCCAGAGTCTCCACGACGTGCTCCCATAAACGCGTTGAGCGGTTGGCACGTGATAGCGACAGTTCTGTCTCACAAATGCGCCCAGCTTCTTGCAAGGGTACGTTGCGAGAAAGACGTTCAATATCCTCAGAGGTTGGAATACCGTCAAACAGAGTGAACGTTGCGTCCCAGGCTTCTGCGATCACGCGATCTGATCGTTTCTCAGCTGGAAGGTCATGCGCGAAGGCAATAAGAGAGTAGGTTCGCTCCGGGCCATGAGCGGAATAAACAGCATGCCCGACACCACTTTCATCAATGTCAAAGACAGGTCGGTCAAAACGCCAGTTCTCATTCTGCATGCGTCTTAAAAGAATACGCATAAAGGAAAGGCGCGATTGATGGATTGAACCGAGCCGGTTTAACTTCATCACCTTATCAGGCGAACGCAGCTGGATTGCATCGGTTTCACAAACACTCATAATCATCTCATCCTCTGGACAATCCGAAGCATAAGTTGCCCGAGCCATATTGGATATATGTACTCGGGCAACATGCTTAGCTGTCTCTTCCTTTCGCTAACGTGATGCGCAAGGCATCCCAAAGTGATGGAATGAGTAGCAAGGATACTGGTACTGCCGTGATGACAATAAAGCTCTGTAGTTTTGAGACACCTCCGGACCCGACTGAAATCAGGATCATCGCCATCATACCCATTGCAATACCCCAGAACACACGAACTGACATAGATGGAGTTCCGCTCCTGGACATGGCGACCGAGATGACATAGGTCATGGAATCACCTGTCGTCGCTACAAAAATCGTTGTCAAAACCAAGAAAAGGATCGAAACAAAGAAGCCAAGTGGCAGCTGCTGTGTAATTGCTAAGAGCGCGGCTGGAAGGTTGAAACCTTCAAAAGCAGTTGCAATTGAGCCAGTCTGCTGAAGTTCAAATGCAATTCCAGAACCTCCGACAATAGTAAACCAGAAGTTTGTGACAATTGGCGCAACAATGGACAGCATAATCACGATAGAGCGAATGGATCTGCCACGAGAGACACGCGCAATGAACATCGCCATCAACGGGCCATACCCCATAAACCATCCCCAGAAGAACACAGTCCACCAGCCAAGCCAGCCCGGCTCACCAAAGACACCAGCTTCACCACGATAGAGCGCCATACCGAAGAAGTTGCCAAGGTAAGTTGCAAAGCCGGAGAAGAAACTGTTGAAGATGAAGGCTGTAGGGCCTGCGAGTAAAACAAAGAGCAGCAACCCTGCTGCCAGAATGACATTCAGGCGGCTCAGAAGCTGGATACCTCTGGAGAGACCGGAAATAGCTGAAATCGTATAGAGTGCAACCAGACCAGCAATCACGACAGCTTGTGTTGTAAACCCATCTGGAATGCCGAACAGATCACTCAGACCGTAGCTGACCTGCAACCCGAGGAAACCAATCGGACCCACGGTTCCGGCAACAACAGCAATGATACTTGACGCATCTGCTATTAGACCGATTGGACCGTTGATCGCTTTGTCGCCGAATACCGGGTAAAGCAATGTCCGCGGGGCGAGCGGTAATCCTTTTTCATAATGATAATGCATCAGCATGACGGTGCTCAATGAGCCAAGGATCGCCCAGGCCAAAAAGCCCCAATGCATAAAGCTTTGTGCCAAAGCAGCATCCACAGCCGCATTCGTGTCTGATTTTGCACCAAACAGAGGAGGTGATGACAAGAAGTGTGCCATTGGCTCGCCAGCAGCCCAAAAGACACCACCACCTGCCAACAGGGTACACATGATCATTGCGCCCCACTGGAAGACTGTAAACTCTGGCTTTGCAAGATTGCCCATGATCGCCTTACCGCCCGGCAAAACACAAAGGATCAAGCCCAGAAGAAACGTCGACAGAAGTAGCACTTGCCAAAACAAGCCAAAGTATGTCGCTGTAATATTGAAGCCCCAATCAACGAATGCCGACAATACATCGAGATTGATAAGCGCGATTAAGCAGAAGAGCACGATAAAGCCACCCGTAATCGCAAGCAGCGGCATATTGGTATCGTTAGCGTCCTCTACAGATTGCTTGGTAATGTCCGTCATGTTTCCCTCCCTGGTGACGGCAATGCAGCATGTTCAGTTAAACTGAACAGTTTTTCTTCAACTCCGATGGGGGTGAGTTAAGCAGCCTCTTTTCGGCTGGAGCTGCGCGAAAACTGCTTTCATAAAAGCAGTACCAATTTCGGCCCATGATCCCCGCAGTTTCCTCCTCGTTGAAACCGACAGTTCGCAAACCTCTTTCAAGGTTGCCAAAATCCTTGTTGCTTTCAAACCATGCAGGCATCGGCGGAAAACCCGGTGCGCTTGCTGAGCCCTCACCATAGTCCGTCTGTTTTGTCCAACGCCCCATGCGCATCCATTCCACGATGCTATCGGGCTGGTCCTGGCAAAGGTCAGATCCTATTCCCAAATGCTGTGCACCAAACTTTTCTGCGGTCCGCGCAATCATTGTGCAGAAGCTTTCAAGCGTGCATGCTGATTTGTCCCTGAGGTGATGCGGGTAAAGCGAGAAGCCCAGCATTCCACCATTTTCTATAACGGCCCGAATGACATCATCTTTTTTGTTGCGCAGCGCAGGTGCCCAATCAAACGGATTAGCGTGCGTGATTGCGATCGGTCTTTCAGAATAGTCCGCAGCCTCAATCGTTGACCGATCAGCAGAATGGCTCATATCCACCACAAGTCCGACCCGGTTCATCTCCCTGACAACCTGTTTGCCCATTCGGGTAAGGCCAGTATCTTCTGCTTCATAGCAACCCGTGGCAAGCAACGACTGGTTGTTGTATGTCAGCTGCATGAACCGTGCACCAAGGCGGTGCACAATCTCGACGAGACCGATATCATCTTCAATCGGGCTTGGGTTCTGGAATCCAAAGAGGATTGCTGTGCGATTGGTTTCGCGCGCAACATCAATATCAGAGGCGTAGCAGGCAGGCATAATGAGGTCGGAGTATTGCTCAAACCAGCGGTTCCACTGCTCAAAGTTCAGCACCGTCTCGCGAAAATTCTCATGATATGCAATTGTTACATGAACAGCATCTAATCCACCTGCTCGCATTTGCCGAAAGATTTTCTCAGACCAGTTGGCATATTGAAGGTTGTCGATCCACATCACACAGGAACTCCGGATGAGATGTAGGAGGTTTTGACGATGGTGTAAAAGTCCTTCGCGTGAGAACCCTGCTCACGAGGGCCGTATGAACTGTCTCCTCGACCACCAAATGGAACATGATAGTCAGTACCAGCTGTCGGCAGATTAACCATCACACACCCAGTACGCGCGTTTCTGCGGAAGTGAGTTGCCCTTGCCAGATTTTGCGTCACAATGCCTGATGTCAGTCCGAAATTGGTGTTATTGACGGTCACAAGTGCTTCCTCATAACTGCCAACCTTGATGACTGCGGCCAATGGAGCAAACATCTCTTCACGGTTGATTTTCATGGAGTTTGTCGTGTTCAGGAAGACACCGGGAGACATATAGAACCCTTGTGTCGGCATCTCCAGACGCTGCCCCCCACATGCGAGCTCCGCACCTTCGGATTTACCAAGCTCTACATAGGCCAGATTTTCGTTGAGTTGCTGCTCAGAGACGACTGGACCAATTTGAGTGCCCGCCTGCAATGCATGACCAACCTTCATGGTTTTTGTGCCAGCAATAAGCTTTTCTACAAAGGCATCATGAACGGCTTCATGGACGACAAGGCGGGAAGAAGCTGTGCACTTCTGGCCAGTTCCGCCAAACGCACCACCGATTGCTAAAGTTACAGCCAGATCAAGATCAGCATCATCCATAACAGCAAGAGCGTTTTTGGAGCCCATTTCCATCTGAATTCGCGTGAAGTTCTGAACGGCAGCAGATGCAATGCCCCGGCCAACCGGAACAGACCCCGTGAACGAAATTGCATCAACTTTCGGGCTCTCAACCAAACGCTGACCGACATCACGACCAGATCCCATAACCAGTGAAAAGAGACCTTTTGGTATGTCTTGTCGCTCAATAATCTCTGTCAGCGCAACAGCAGAGGCTGGCGTCACGTTTGCGGGTTTCCAGACAACGGCATTTCCGAATGCGAGTGCTGGAGCAATTTTCCAGGACGCTGTTGCTGTCGGGAAGTTCCACGGAGAGATGACTGCAACAACACCAACCGCTTCTCGGCGAACATCAACCTCAATTCCATCCCGCACAGAATCCGCGTTTTCACCAATCTGGCGCAGTGTTTCAGCTGCATAGTAGGTGAAGAACTGGCCTGCCCGGTAGACTTCGCCTTTACCTTCAGCAAGAGGTTTGCCTTCTTCACGAGAAAGCAGCGTACCGAGTTCCTCCGCACGTGCCATCATCTCCGTACCGATCGCATTCAGTACGTTATATTTGCGCTCAATGCCATAAGCGGCCCATTGCGCCTGAGCAATGCGTGCCTGATCTAAGGTCGCTTCCAGCTGGTCAGCGGACGCCTGAGCGAACAGACCGACAAGATCGCTCAGATCCGATGGGTTCCGGTTCTCAATTTCGCTTGTGCCAGCGGTCCAGTTTCCTGCAATGAGGTTCAGTTTTGTGTCGACCATGTGATCTGCTGCCTATTCACTCGTAAAATTACTAAGCAGACTATGGACACACAATACAATTTCAGTCAAAATCAAATTTCTGTAATTAGTTTCAGGAAAATTGAAATGCAGATCAAAATTGAGATGCTTCGGTGCTTCGTCGCAGTTGCTCGAACCGGCAACCTCAGCGATGCAGCAGAGGTTTTAGGACGCTCACCTTCTGCACTCTCTATGATGCTGAAACAACTGGAAGAAAATCTGGGACAATCTTTGTTTGAGACTGATCGCAAGAGCCGGCTCTCAGCACTTGGATCTTTCGTTCTAGAACAAGCAGAGCAGGAGCTTTATCAATTTGACGGCATGGTTCAGGATATTGTGAACTTCGCAAAAGCGAAGAGTGGGAAAGTACGATTAGCTGCTGTTCCTTCTGTTGCAAACACAATCATGCCGGAAGTCATTGCCCAATATCTCTCTGAACGCCCGGATGTTCACATCGAACTTCGCGACATGGATTCTGCTTCCATCCTGCGCGAGCTGGCAAAAGACCGGATTGATCTGGGCATTGCCTCTACACAGGGCCACATCACTTCTTTTCACGCTCAAACTCTCTTTTCTGATCGTTTCGGTATCCTGTGTCACAAGTCCAGCAGTTTGCTTCAGAAAGGCCGGGACTTGAACTGGGAAGACCTGAAAGAAGAACGCTTGATTGCAAACAATCTGTCTCAGTCAATTGAGGTTCCGGCTTGTCAAAGGTTACACGCTGAATCTGGTTTAAAAGTCCACAATATAACATCATTGATAGCAATGATCCGCAACAAGGTCGGCATTACTATTCTACCGGAGACAAGTGCTCAGATGCTCAACACAGATGAGATCAACTTCACCCCTCTCCCAGATACTAGCATCCAACGCAAGATCCAAATTATTCGAAAATCAGAAGAACCGCCTTCTCCTGCCGCACAAGCATTGGAGCAGACAATCCTGACATTTGCTCAGGACAACAAATAAGTTTATCCAACTTCCGAAAGAATTGACCATTTGCTGACATTTAACCTGAATCCAAACACGCCTAGCTAGTGCGCGACCTCAATCATTGGTTGATTTTGGTCAGCTTGTTGCTAAGCAATAAAGCCTGACATTGGCCATAGTTCGGGGATCAAACTGACTTATGTTATTGCAGCTTCAATATTTTTGTGCGTTTCCGACAGAACTAAGCTCTAGACTCCAACTCATTTAAGCGAGGCCTATAATTACAGGTTAGATCAACATAGACAACGAACAAGGTCACTTAATCCCCCCATTTTTGTCGTCAACTTTAAGGCCATCAACAAAGTCAATCATTGACACCTTTTTAAAATGCGCGAAGAGCATCAGTTCGGCTGTTAATCCATTCAGATATCGTCTTTTCTGGGGGCATTCCACGGCCTGTATCTCCGTAGAAATACAGTCCCAATATATTCAAATTGAATACTCCGGCTGA
>CANMBS010000088.1 GCA_947496145.1 uncultured Pseudovibrio sp. | reverse complement strand
CGCTGGTTGACGGCCCGCAGATCGCTCATGTCACCGGCCCTGAGGGTGAGGAGATCTATTGCGACGAGCATGGCCGGATCAAGGTCTGGTTCCCCTGGGACCGCCACGGCCACAAGAACGACACCTCCTCGTGCTGGATCCGCGTCGCCTCCAACTGGGCCGGAGCCACCTGGGGCCACATCGCCATCCCCCGCATCGGACACGAGGTCATCGTAGACTTCCTCGAAGGAGACCCCGACCAGCCAATCATCACAGGAAGGACATACCACAATAACAACAGAACGCCTTACAAGCTGCCAGATCACAAGACAAAGATGGTCATAAGGTCTGACAGTCATAAGGGCGAGGGCTACAACGAAATCTCGTTTGAAGATGAAGCTGGCAAGCAGAACATCTTCACCCACGCTCAGAAGGACCAGACCATCCGTGTTCTCAATAACCGCGCCAAGCGCATTGAAAACAACCAGATTGAGAGCGTTGGTTCCAACAAGAACATTGAGGTGGGCAACAACCATCAGGAGAAGATCGGCGGCTCCATGAACATCTCCGTCGGCGGCGGTTCTGGTGGAGCTCTTATGGGTGCGCTGGGGGCGGTGCTGGCTGCAGGGGGCAGTGATATGGCACTCGGCTCCAGTAAAACCGGAGATGCAGGCATTGGCCAGTTTGCCGGGGCGCTGGCTGCTGTTGGGGCATTGGCAGAAGGGGCCTCTTTGGGCGGCAATGCTGGCTTTAACGCTTCAGGCGGTCACTTTTTGGAAGCGGGTAAGGAGCAACAGGGAACAGCTGCTGCCATTGGCGGCATGCTTTCTCAGATCATGCCGATGTCAGGCGTTGTCTCTTCAGTGATCGAAAAGTTCCAGTCCACCACAGTGGGTATGGCCTCTACTGAGCAGATCGGGGCTATGAAGAACACGTCGGTTGGTCACACTGAGACCAAGCAGGTGGGCAAGTTCAAGAAGACGGTGGTTGGCGAGGAGTACGTTATTGAGGTTGGCAAGTCCAAGATGATCATGCGCGAAGATGGCACCATCATCATTAAAGGCGTAACGCTGCACTTTGAAGCAGATGGCCATTTCCAGCAAATCGGTAAAGTTATCGACCTGAACTAGAGGAGGTTCGAGCATGTCGATTGAACTTACCAATCTGACTCCGTTTGCCAACATGCGATTTTCCAATTTGGACAAGCATGGCAAAGAGTACGGTGTCTTTATGGCCAAAGGCGCGTGGGACATACCTGAGAGCGGGGAATGTACGCTCTGTGAAGAGCAAGAGCCCTTTGTATTTACAGATGAATATTTTGGAGAACCTAATTTCTCTGCCCTGCAATACCCTTCTGACTTTGTGCCATATAAGCCCGTAACAGACGTAATCTTAAATGCCACGGCTTGGGCGCCCGAAGGTAAGCCTGCGAAAAGTTGGTTAGTTGGGGTTAAAGTTACGGACGGTGTGGGAACCATTGTGATGAAGGCTTTACGCATAGTCGGGCCAAGATATTGGGTGCCACAATGGAAGCGTGAACTAACCGAGCAAGAAAAGACCGATTGGAAACAGTATAGGCATCTGTTCAAAGGCTGGGAGCTGAGCGAGCCGGAACCAATTGCTAAGCTGCCGGTTCGTTATGAATATGCCTTTGGGGGGATGTACCAAAATGGTACGCATAAAGACGGGAGCCCGCGCTATGAGTTGGTAGAGGAAAATCCGGTCGGACGCGGTTGGATCCACCCTGAGCTGACGGACCATACCCGGCCTATCCCCGCTCCTCAGATTGAAGATCCTGATGATCCTGTTCGTGATCCTTATAAACGGTACGAGCCGTTGTCATTCGGTCCGATTCCTCCTTCCTGGCTCCCACGCCGACCACTAGGAGGAACTTATGATCAGAACTGGCTGGACAACATTCATCCCAATTGGCCCCCTGATTACGACTTCGCCTATCACAATTCGGCATCAGGCTCTCTTAGAGCAAAAACCCATCTTACAGGTAATCTAAAATTTGAATTGGTAGGTTTGCATCCAATCAAACGCCATTGGCACTTCATACTGCCAGAGCTACTTGTCTCTGCTCTAGCGGTATCCTCCTCAGAAGAGGCTGGAGCTGATAGGACAGCTACAGAGCTGTTCTCAATGAACGCCGATACAATTTATATGGACATCTGCGAAGAACAGGTTTCTGACCCTTGTGCTTATCAGACGTGGAGACTGCCATTCAAGTTAGATAAATATGAAAATATCATATTATCTCAGTTCGATGAGCAAAAGAGAGAACTGTTTCTGAGAAAAAACAAGATATCTCGCGCCCCATATCCTCACGATGTGTCGATTTTTTCCTAATTTAGTTGGTATTTACAATGAGCTATCCAATTACGGCACGAAAAGACGGAAGTAATACTATTTACAGCATTGCTCCAGATGTTTGCCTGACGCCACCTCATCCAGTGCCTGTTCCTTATATGTCAATTTCGTTTCTTGATACATCTGTGCGGACTTCTCGCTCCGTTCGCGACAATGGTAAAAAAGACTTTCAGTTAAATTCGAGGCCCAGCAAGACAACTGGGCATGAACCTGGTTCAAAGAAAGGGGTTAAGGTAGCCGGTTATCTATCTCATTCTCTTGCCGTGAAAGGCTCAGCAACTGTTTACTCAGAGGGTTTTGCTGAAGTTCGTGATGGGGACAAGGCGGAAGTTAATAGGCCCGGACCAGGTGGCACCGAGCCTCGCCGAAGCAAATCCAAGCTTACTCATGATCACTTTAAGTAAGGAGTAAGCTATGACTTCAAAACGTACTGATAAGGCTTCGGTCACACAGTCTTCTGGCGGCTCTCCTAACGCAGTTACTCCTGCAAATACGACTGGTAAGGTTGGTGTTGGAGTATCTGCAGCTCAGCAAAAAAAGTTGGCATTAGAAGAAATCAAGAACAAGCTGATTGCCCTTCGAGGTGAAGAGACTGGCCTTGAGCAATATAATCGCCTCATTGAATATGCTAAAATTAATAATGCCGACCCAACTGATCCAAATACGATCGTACGTAGTGCACTAGAGCTTCAGACAGAAGAATTCACTCTTGGGAATTACGTACTGGGCTTTTTGACCATGGGGAAAGGTAAATCTATAAAAAAAAGCCTGAAACTTGGAAAAAAACAAAAGAGAGTTGAGGGCAACCCAAAGAAGAAAAAAGAAGATAAAAAGGATAAATGTAAAACAGGGAAGGCAAAGCCAACACTCATCCCAACGGGGTATTCTCAAAAAATAGATTCAATATTCATATTACATGGCTTGATCGATATTGTCGTTTCCTCCACTTATGTTGGTAATCTAGACACTAAAGGGCCTAATGGTTGGCGAAGGGCCAGTGACCTTGACGCTATCCTTGAAAAAGCGCCAAATGGCCGGTTGCGCTTGATTGATGCAGAAGCTTTTCCGGTACTATTTGATAGACCTACCCCAAACCCTAATCATTGGGTAGAAGGCGATAATGTAAGGCCGCTTTTTTTGCAGGCAGGTCGCAAGCGCTCCTATATTCTACGAGAAGAAGGTCGCTATAAGCACTTTCATAAATGCAACGATAATATTTGGCGTGTCTTTAAAGAAGAAGACAGAAATGGCAATGCGCTAACATATGAACGAGATGACCAAAATAAAATATTAAGCCTAACTAATCCAGAGGGGCTCAAACTCTGTTTTGAGTATAATGAAAAAGGATTACGTACGCGCGTTATTCTTGTTGCCCATGATGGTGAGAAGCGCGAAGTTCTGCGTTACTGTTATGATGCGCAAGACAATCTTGTTTTATCTGAAAGCCGTTATGGTAACCGAACTGAATATCGGTATGATAAAGACCGAAATTTAATTTATCATTCACACAATAGTAGTTATCAGGCACAACATGATTTTGATAGTAAAGGTCGAGTGCTTCGCTACCATACCAGCAATGCTTATAATAATGCGCATTTCCATTATGATGATGAAAAGCGTATCACGACATTTTGGCCTGGTGCAGACGATACTGTATTTGAGAAATTCTATTACAACGAGTTCGAGAATATAACGGCAGAGGCCAATGCACTTGGCCATATCAAGCGTACATATGAAAATGAACTTGGCTATGTTGCAAAGGAAGTCGATGCGGAAGGTAATGAGACCGCATTTTCTTATGATCATGACGGCAATATCAAATCGATCACCGATGGCGAAGGCAGGACCAGTTTCTATGCCTGGGATGAGGATGGCAATCTTGAAATCCTGATCGATCCGGAAGGCAACAGCTGGGACTATCATTATGATGAAAAGGGCAATCTTGTTGCCATAGAAGATGCCAATCGCTTCAGAACCGACATTAACAACAACGCACAGGGCCAGCCTGTAGGCGTGATGCGTCATGATGGCCTGTTGCAGCAATACGGCTATGACAAACACCATCGCGTGTCTGTGCTCAGTGACTTCAACGGCGGTAAAACGTGCTATCAACGTGACAACTTTGGCCGTATTACGCAGATTACCGATGCGCTCGGGGTAACCACAAAGCTTGAATATCGTGATCAGCCCGGCTGGGATTTCTGGCAGGCTTCAAAGATTACTCGCTCTGATGGCAACACCATTGAATATGTCAGTCAAGAGCGTGGTACTGTGACCACGATCGAAGGTGGCGAGCGCCGCAACACCTACAAATATGATGCCTTTGGCAACTTGCTCAAGGTCACCGATGCAGGTGGCAATGATCTGAACTTTCACTATGACAGTCTGGAGCGCATTGAAAAGATCACCAACCAGAATGGCCTTGACTGGACGTTTGAACGTGATGGGGCTGGACGTATCATCAAAGAGTGTGATTTTGATGAGCAAAGCTTTGAGTATGATTATGACGCAGCTGACAGGGTCATTGAGGTTACCCGCAATGATGGCGGGCGCACCTGTTATGCCTACGACAAGTCTGATCTGATTGTTGAAGAAGCTGTTTACGCCCCCGGTACAACTGAGCCGGATGTCGTCTCGTTTGAATATAATGATCGCGGTCTGCTTGCTAAAGTCTCTAATGCCAACTCTGTCGTTGAGTATGAGTACAACGCCAATGGCGAAGTGATTGCAGAAAGCGCCAATGGCTTCCGCATTGAAAGTGATATTGACTGCTGCGGCCAGCGCTCACAGCGCCGCATCCTTGATCTGAAGCGAGCCGATGAACCGGAAGATACGTCCGCCCTTGCAGAAGGACTGCGCGCCCTTGCCGAGATGCGTGGGGACGGTGCAGCAGCTCAGGCGGGGCAGCTCTTACAACAGGTGGATTATCTTTATGATCCGCTTGGCGGGTTGAAAGAGTTCAGGCTTGGCGGCAAGACAGAAAAACACGCCCCACTCCAGTTTACCCGAGATGTACTTGGCCGTGAGCTGACACGGGCAAGTGCTTCAGGGTTTTCACTGGCCCAGCAATGGGATGCCATGGGGCAATTGCAAAGCCAGCAGGCTGGTCGGGCACTCTCGGGCGTGCCAGATGTGCAAGGCAATCCGGTTACACCGCGCACCGCCATGTCACGGCGTTATGGCTGGAACAAGTTCTTTGAGCCAACCAGCATTAACGATCAGCGCTGGGGGGCAACCCGGTTTAACTATGATGCCCGTGGCCAGATCAGCGAGGGCGCGTTTTCTGATGGATATGCAGAAAAATTTTCCTATGATCCGGCACAGAACATTGCCTCAGTCACTGAGCAGTCTGGTCCGATCTCCCGCGGCGAGGGGAGCGATAAGCAAAGCGGCTATACGCTGTTCTTACAAGACTATCGTGCCAGAAAGAGCGGCGCGCACAAGACGGCTGACCAGCTTCTTAACTGGACCACTTCCAAAGGTGGCCGGGTAGAAATCGCCAGAGGCACACTAGGAGAACGTATTGCACTGGAATATGACAGCCGAGGCCGTGTGATCCAGCGTCTGGTGGAACGTGACGGGTTCCGCCCGCAGCGCTGGCGCTTTAACTGGGATGGGCGCGACCGGCTGGTAAGCGTGATTGTCCCTTCAGGTGATAAATGGGCTTACACCTATGACCCACTTGGCCGCAGACTGGAAAAGATCAGATACACCCGTTCTCTGAATGAAGACGGAGAGCTTGGTGAATGGCGTGAGCTCCGCCGCATCTCAACGCTTTGGGATGGCGATGTTCCTGTCTGGGAAGAAGAAGCTGGCAACCGCATCGAATGGCATTTTGAACCGGACAGCTTCGCACCTCTCGCCCGCCAGCAAGGCGAGCAGCTTTGCTATGTGGTCACCGACCATCTGGGCACGCCGCGTGAGATCTTAAGTGAGGCTGGTGCTCCTGTCTGGGCTGCTGATTACACCACCTGGGGTCAGCTGCGCCGCTTGTGGCAGGGAGATAATGATAACTCAGCAGGCGATCAGGGGCCGTTCCAGGGCTATGACAGTGAAGGCAAGCCCGTTTACAGCACCAACGTTTATGGCCGTAGCTCTACCCCAACTCAAGGAGCGCTGGCGATAAAGGCTTCATCTGAGCCAGACCCATACTTCTGCCCGATACGGTTCCAGGGCCAGTGGGCCGATGAGGAAACGGGGCTCTACTACAACCGTTTTCGTTACTACGATCCGCAAGCAGCGCAGTATATGTCCCCCGATCCGATTGGAATTGCA
The DNA here is from genome assembly GCA_947496145.1 of uncultured Pseudovibrio sp. Lineage (GTDB taxonomy): Bacteria > Pseudomonadota > Alphaproteobacteria > Rhizobiales > Stappiaceae > Pseudovibrio. The sequence goes on along the minus strand of CANMBS010000088.1, from coordinate 2,095 downwards.
GGGGGAATAAGAAGTAATGGGTATGTCGAAGCGCCATTAACTTGGTTAGACCAATTAGGTTTGAAACCAATACACTACCCAAGCTGGAAGCGCGTCAAAATCGACATGCATCACATCATGGACAGGCATCATCCATTAGGAACAGAGGCGATGAGACGTGCCGCGCTTGGTAAGCGTAACGATGTCTTCCCAGAGTTCATGAATGAGCAAACGATACAACGTCTGGTTAGGGAAGCGTACAAATGTGCAGAACGAGTAAGAGGAACACAACGAACCCCAGACGGTGAAAAGAGGACAGTTCTTCGAGGTAAGTCAAAATCTGGCGTCCCTATAGAAATGTGGTATAATGTGACTAATAAGACGATTGAAACTGCCTACCCGAAATTTGGATTTTTTTGATGGAATTAATTATTGACGTTTCAACACTGAAACCTTCAACGACAAATCTAATTACTGGTGATATATACTTTGATATTGATGGGTACATTTTTATTGATGAAGTGTGGAGTGATTTTGTTCTAATACTAATTTCATCATGGCTGTATGAATTAAAAAGTAAACCTACTAAAGCCAAGCTATATTTCATGGAGGGAAGTTATTATGTTGAAATCACTCAGCCATTGACTGGGTTAGCAAAATTTCGATGTGTTAAAGATGAATGGCCCAATAATAAGTTAACAATCATGAAAGAAGGGGAGTTCTGTCTAAGCGGCCTCATTCTCTCTATGAAAAGATGCCTAAATTTAATTTACAATAGTTACATAGGTGATAATAGAGATGACGTTAGAGAATACATTAACATGACACTTGAGAATAATAGATAAGTATATACCAATTCTCTGATTTTTTGTCCTCGACTGGCTTGCCGACGTTATCATCCCTTCAGTTGGTGATCCCCCCGATATTTGATCGAGTTTGAAAGTAAAGATATTGTTACCGTAAATTGAGGGCAGATTTTATAAAGAAATCTCGTTTCAGAGATGTACAGATCATTGCAATTTTGAAGCATCGAACAAGCACAGTGGGAAGCCTCGAACTAGCTCTGGACTTACAACAACGAACGGCCCAACATGGGTATCGGTGGCATCTCACCCGCTACAAAACTAACAATGGCAGCATAGCTCTAATGTCAAACTCCTCCAATAATGAAGGCATTACCAGGGGAGTTGCTGAGGGCGTATTTCCCTTTGATGCTGTAACTCTTTGAATTTGCGTGCTCCAATCCAGTTAAGGGAAGCAATCAGGCTGATTACTTCCGTCACTGCGGCAACCTGATAAATCAGCCTCTGACTTGCGATAATAAACGCTTATCGAAAGCTATGAAATCAGAGCCAGAAAAGCAATAATTGCCGCTCCAGAGCCCGCCGGTTCTATTTGCTCGCAGGCCATTGCGGCGGTCTATATCCCTGTGCAAGCCATTCCAGAACGCGGCAGGCAATTGGGTTTGGTGGCCGAGCGGTCTTAACGTCTATGGCTTCCCATCGGCGCACTGTGCGCGGATCAGTGTTTAAGATCGCGCCGAGCTGGGCAGCAGAAAGCCCTAAAGCGTGGCGGTTGGCTTTAAACTCTTGTGGTGTCATTGGCTCACTCTATCCGAAAAGGCTTGCGATCTGAGGCAGATTGACTGCCAGAAGGAACGCAGCGACAAGAGCTGCCAGAATGAGTGCTGATTTTCGTTGTTTAGACATGTGAAACCCTTTATAGTTCCACTTAGGAGATGCGGGAGGGCTGTGACCCCTCCCGCTCTTCAGGTCACCAGTGGCGGATTACATTAGCGATAATGAAAATCGCCAGGATAACCTGAAGAATGAAGCTGGCTATATCTAAATACATCAGCTTTTCTCCTAAGTTGTTGGGGGGTGGGACCATCCCACCCCTTCAACGCATTCAATATAGGGCCAATGGTCTGTTTTAATCAATCTTTAAAAATGTAATGTCTGGTTTTATCAAGAGATTTCAAGCTGTTATTCGCAGCGACGATTCCGTGCCCGAAAATCACGGCATGACCGGAACCAGAGCACGGCTAACGCATGAAGCTATAAGGTGATGATATTTTGCATATAGTCATTGTTCCATCCTGCTGTTTTTCGACGTC
>CANMBS010000087.1 GCA_947496145.1 uncultured Pseudovibrio sp. | reverse complement strand
ACCTGGAGATGGATATGATCCGTATAAAAGGGAAAAAGAGCTTGACCTCAGCGCCCGATTAGAGATGCGGACATTCGAGAGACTCTATCTGGGGTTGAAATATTGCTGAAGTAAAATTCTTACAGTGATGGTTTCCAACTCTAAGACATCGAAACAGAGGATAATTTCTTACTGTAGTAGTGAGTTCGCACATTAACCAGCGAGCTATTGATTCAGTTGACCAAAGTTGATCCTGAAACGTTCCACTGAGAAACCATCCTTCCCGTATATAAAAATGTCAGCGCGAGAATTGCCTGCCGTGCAGAAAACCTTAGCTTCCGAAAAGCCATGGTCTTGAATTTGATTTCTCTGTGCGACAGCAGCGTTTTGGCGATACCTGTTCTTCTTATTTTAGAGAGAACGTAGAGCTTCACTAAAGCGGTGAGCGTTTATGTTGCAACATATCCTGCAGCGTTGAAGAAGTTCCAGCATTCTTGCGGCGTAAAGAGATCACAGAGTTCGCCCAGAGCCTTGATCAAAGCATCAAATGTTCGCGCCCCTATTCGCCGCAACTGACTTTTGAGCTTAGAGAACGCCATCTCAATGGGATTAAGGTCTGGAGAGTATGGTGACAGGAACAGGAACCAGCATTGATGGCGTTTGAATGCACAAGCCGCCTCAGTCACTTTATGGGTGGATAGGTTGTCCAGAATAACCACAGTGCGAGGCGCCAATTGCGGGGCAAGCTGCGTTTCAATGCAGGTGGTAAACGCCTTGCCATCCATCGGCCCTTCAATCACCCAGGGAGCGATCAGGGCGTTCTGGGTGAGGCCGGCGATAAAGGTCTGGCTGTGCCAGCGGCCAAAGGGAGCTTTGTCATAAGCCCGCTTTCCTTTAGGAGCTCGTACACGCAGTCGTGTCAGGTTGGTTTTGACGCAGGTTTCATCAATAAACACAATTTGTTCTGGCATACGTTGCATGAACGGCTGGCGTGCTTCAAGCCACTCCTCTCGTGCCTTGCGCACATGCGGCTTGTCTTGTTCGCTGGCCACCAGAGATTTTTTTATATGTGAAACCAGGGCGGCGCAGTGTTTTGGAAATGCTGGTATGATGCACACACATGCCCTCGGCCATGAACAGTGCGCCGCGCAGCTCACACAGCGTTATGTCGGGGTCCTGCTCCACGAGTGCGCGCAGGAAATCGTGATAAGGGGCCAGTTTGCCAGTCCCAACGGGGCGTCCGGTCGGGGCAGGTGCAAGACTGGAACCTGAGCGCACCTTGCGGCCAGGCCGCGAGGCAGTCGCTGGCGAAATCAACAGCCGCCGTGCAGCCTCACGGCCACTCATTCCGGCTTCAATAAGTTTGCGAAAACGGTCTTGAAGATCAATCGAAAGCGGTGCTGACATGAGAACTCCTCCTCACACTAATGAATCACAACGCCCCTGAAAGGGAATCCGCAAAGATTCAGGTATTGGCTACCCGCTTTTAAAGCAAATTCTGTCCAATTTCATTCGACGTCGGACGGGGTGCTCGCAGTATTATGGTGTGTGATATTTGATGGGTATGTGCATTCATTGGTGTAGGGCATGACGCAGTCAATCTGAGGCTGAAGTTTAATCTGAATTCCCAAAGGCAGATTTTATGCTGCCTTTGGGTGCCTCACTTAGAACATTCTTATTCTTATCTGAAAACCGAAACCGCCTTTGGGAGCGTGCTCTTAGAACGAGAAGAAGTCGTCAGTGACTTCATCTGCGCTGATGCCGATGAGGCGGATGTCGCTGATTTCATCAAAGCGGATCAGCGCGTCGCCGTTGGCGTCAGCAATGTCGAGGTCTGCAACAGATTCGATACCGAAGATGCTTTGCAGGCTTTCACTAAACGCAATCACGTCTCCTTCTACGACAGAAAAGTCAGTGATTGTGTCACGGCCAAAGACCAAATCAAAGAAGAAGGTGTCTGCGCCGCTGCCACCTGTCAATGTGTCAGTCCCGCGGCCACCATCAAGGGTGTCATTGCCAGCACCGCCATCAACGATATCTGCGCCAGCATCTGTAGACAGATCATCATTGCCGTCCTGACCGCGCACCACATCATCACCGCCAAAGGTCTGGACGAAGTCATTGCCTGCACCTGCATCCACTTCAACCGCATTTTCGCCAGTTTCGGCGATGATGCCGTCATCCGCCTCGCCGCCAACGACTTTTTCGATTGAAAACACAGTGGCAATGTCATCTCCGCTGCGTACAAAACCATCAATCAGGTTAATCTCAAGTGCACGTATTTCTCCGGTGAAATCAAGCGTGTCGGTGCCTGACGAGCCTGAGAAAATAGAGCCGTTTTCAAAGGATGTTGCGACGAGGGTATCGTCCCCGCTACCACCATTGACCTCGTCGCGGCCAGAACCACCGATGAGCACATCATCTCCGGACCCGCCTCTGATCACATCATTATCAGCACCACCATCAATGATATCGTTGCCACCATCACCGTCAATAATGTCGTTGCCAGCACCTGCTTCCAGAATGTTGCCGCGGTCATCGCCATCAATTTCATCATTGCCATCACCGGTTCTGATATTCTCAATACCAGTGAAGGTTGCAGTTTGACCCAGGCTTTCAATTACTCCATCATCGAGCCTGCCCTGAAGATCCATATCAACATTGTGAGAAACACCGTTCCGTGACAGATCAATGGTGTCATTGCCGTCTTCTCCGTGAATCTCATCACCTTGCTCAAAGAATTGCGAGTTAATGGTATCATCTCCGGACCCGGCAAAGATTTTATCCTGTCCATTACGGCCATCCAGCGTGTCATCGCCCAGGCCGCCAAACAGAATATCATTGCCGTCACCGCCATCCAGCGTGTCGTTTCCGCCTTCTCCATGCAAAACATCATCGCCTGCACCGCCGAAGAAAACATCATCTGATGCATCCCGGTCAATCTGAGTGACCGTCACATTATCGATCCGGCCATCTGTCTTTCTGGTCGCGGTTGACTCTGTGTTGGTGATGCGAATTGTTGTTTGGTCAGATTCAGCTGTGAACTCCAGATTGACAGCTTTTTGCTGATCGTTTTCGACAGATATTGTCTTTGTTTCAATAATATCGCCATTGGCGTCAATCGCCGCAATCTGGAAGGTGTGACGACCAGACCCGGACCCCATCTCAAACAGATCAAGGGACAAATTGTATATGCTGCCGGGTTGCGTTGTGATGTTTTGCTGAATGGAGTCACCGAAGCGGCCTTCATCCTGCGAGTTAAAGGAGGCCTGACCGCCAAGCACGGTAGGAGCGTGTGAGCCGGTTGGGTTGCTCACCTGCCATCCGGAAAATCCTTGAGAAAAATCACCATTTCTGATCAAGTTTTCTGCACTATCCGGAAGGAAGTTTGCAAGCAGATCATTGCCTTCGTCGCCATGCAAAATATCTGCCCCTGTGCCGCCCAGCAACACATCATCGCCTGTGCCGGCATGGAGTTCATCATCACCTGCACCACTGTCCAGAACATCATCCCCGGCGCCGCCAGAGAAAACGTCATCTCCCGCCAATGGAAGTTCAGTAACGGAAACATTGTCGATCCGCCCATCTGTTCCGTTGGTGCGGATAGCATCTGTGTTGGTGATGCGCAGCAGTGAAGAGCCGGACACAGCTTCAAATTCAAATACAACGGTTTCTTGTTCTGCATTTTCGATCGTGACTGTTTTGCTCTCAACCACGTCGCCGTTACCATCAAGCACATCAATCTGAAACTCGTGCGCACCGTTGCCTGAGCCTATCTCAAACAGATCCAGAGAAACGCTATATGACCGGCCTTCCATGGTGACGAAGCTTTGTTCAATCGCATCGCCAAAATTACTTTCATTCCCAGAGTTGAACGAAGCCAAACCATTAAACACTTGCGGTGCTGCACTTCCTGTCGGGTTCTTCACCGTCCAGCCGGTAAGTCCGCTAGAAAAGGTGCCGTTTGTAAGCAGGTTCTCAGGCTGCTCCAGTGTTGTATGGGTCAGAACATCATCACCGTTCCCACCATCAAGGGTGTTAGAACCGCCGCCAGCGAACAGTGTGTCATTGCCATCGCCACCGTTTAGCTGATCATTGCCAGCACCACCTGCAAGAATATCATCGCCATCGCCACCATTCAGCACATCACCGCTCAGGTCTTCTGGCACGATCTCCACAACAGAAACATTGTCTACTTTACCATCTGTTGACTGTGAGTTGCTTGCATCTGTGTTGATGATGCGAATGGTTGAAGCGTCCGTGCTTGCTGTGAACTGGAATTCGACCGCAGTGCGCAACTCGTTTTGTACAGATGCACTCTGGACTTCAAGGACCACACCGTTTTCATCAAGGATCTCGATCTGAAAATCATGACGGCCCGCACCGCTGTTGTTCTCTAGAAGATCCAGAGAGACATTATAAGTACTTCCGGCTTTGGTGAAGAAGTTCTGCTCAATCGAGTCGCCGAATGTGTTCTCATTGCCACCATTGAAAGAGGCGGTGCCGTCATTGTTGTAAACAACAGCCCCACCCGTTGGATTAAAGGTAGACCAGCCAGAAAGCCCCTGCGAGAAGTCTCCATTTTGCAGAAGGTTTTCGGTAGCAGCCGTTCCCGTTCCAATCAAGAGGTCGTTTCCAGCGCCGCCGGAAATGATGTCAGCGCCTTCACCGCCAATCAGGTGATCATCGCCTGCCTGACCGTCCAGAGTGTCATCGCCAGCACCGCCATCGAAAAAATCTGCACCCTCTGTTCCAACAAAATTATCGGAGTCACCAGTATCTGTGGTTATCTCAAAGACAGATACGTTGTCGACACGACCATCAGATCGGCCAGAGTTGGTTGCATCCGTGTTGATGATGCGGATTGTTGAAGCTTCAGATGTTGCGGTAAACTGAAACAGCATCGCTTTATCCGAGCCGTTTTCAACTGTGATGGTCTGCACTTCAATCACATCACCACCGTCATTTAAAATTTCAACTTTAAAGTCGTGATCTCCGCGACCTGACCCGGCTTCAAACAAATCCAGAGAGACGCCGTAGGTGGTTCCTGCCTTGGTTTCGAAACCCTGCTCGATTGAGTCACCAAAAATGCGCTCGCCATTCTGGTTAAAAGACACAACGCCCTGCAAAAAGGTTGGCTCATGAGACCCGCTAGGGTTGTTCACGGTCCATCCGGAAGCGCCCTGCGAAAATGAGCCATTCACCAGCACATTTTCACGGTTAGGTTTAAGGTTTGTCGGCATTCTTAAATCCTCATTTTGAGTTGAACGGATCAGCATCGCAACGTGATCACAACTCTTGGTCGAACGAGGTCTTCGAGAAGTTCAAAAAAATCTGAGAAAAGTGAGATGAACTTTTGGAGGGCTGTGAAGGGGAATAAACGGCGCTCGCCCTCACGCAAACTGAGGCTGTACGACCTGAGCCTATAGGGCATCACGAAATACAGCCTCGGTTTTAATTACTTCTCCTTAAGCGCATGAGCGATTTGGTCTTGCATGGGTTTTATGAAGTAGGAGAGGACGGTGCGTTCGCCGGTTTGGATGAAGCCTTCGACGGGCATGCCGGGTACGAGGGTCTGACCGTTCAGCTTTGGCATCTCGCTTTCCAGGATCTTCAGTCGTGCCAGATAGAATGGCTCACCGGTGATTTCATCGCGGGTCAGGTCTGGTGAGACGTTGAGCACAGCTGCGTCCAGCTCCGGTGTGGTGCGCTGGTCGAACGCGGCGAGGCGAACGTAAGCGTCTTGTCCCACCTGCAGCTGATCCACGTCGATTGGCTGTACACGGCTTTCAATCACCAGTTCACTGTCTTCCGGCACCACCGGCATCAAGGTATCACCCGGTGCAATCACACCGCCAACAGTGTGAACGTTGAGCTGATGCACATAACCGGATTGCGGGGCGCGGATATCGATGCGTTTCAGGCGGTCCTGTGCAGCAATTTCCTGCTCTTCCAGCTCGGCAATCTGGGAGCGGATGGTCTGGAGATCGGACAGAACCTTTTCGAGAAACTCTTCGTCCAGTTGCAGGATCTGCACATGCTTTTCGCTGATGGCTTCCTTGGTCTGGGCGATCTGGGAGATTAATCCGCCGCGATCGCCGATCAACTCGGCACGCTCGCGTTTGATGGCTGTGACCTGAGAAGCGTTGATCAGGCGTTTTTCCAGAAGAGAGGAGAAGTCACTGAGCTGCTGGGTGACCAGATCGATGCTCTCAGCTTTGGCATCGCGCTGCACCTGAAGGCCTTCAATCTGCTGCTCCAGCTGAGCGATCTGCTCGCCAAGCTGTTTCTTGCGGCCCTTGATGCCCTGCTGGCGGGCAGCGAACAGGGCCTGCTCACCATCCAGAGCTGTGGCGGCAATCTTGTCAGTCTTTGCCAGCTCAACCAGATAGTCCGGGAAGGCAACTTGCTTATCGCCTCGCCATTCGGCAGAAAGGCGAGCTTCCTGAGCCTGCATCTGATGCAGGCGCTTGCGGGTGATGGCCAGATTGGCTTTCACTACCGTTTCATCAAGACGGAACAGCACATCACCGGCTTTGACTTCATCGCCGTCTTTAACGAGGATTTCGCCGACAATGCCGCCTTCCTGATGCTGCACCTTCTTAGCCTGACCATCGATAGCGATGGAGCCGGAAGCGATCACCGCGCTGTTGATCCTGGCAACGGAGGACCAACCGCCAAGGCCGAGCACAAGAACGCCCACAAGGACGAGGCCCCAGCGCATGTGTTTCTTACGAGAGGTCTGAATGGTGGAGAGGGTTGTTTGCTCAGGCATGTGGCACCACGCTCAATGGTCCTGTTTTTGCTGCCGCTGGCGCTGGCTTAGTGCTGGGTGCCGGAACCCCTGCTGGTGCGGGCACACCGGTCGGGGCGCTGATTTTTGGCAGGACTTCTTCTTTCGGGCCAAAGGCGGCCTGCTGGCCGTCCTTGACAACAAGCAGCAGCTCAACCACTGAGATTGCACTTGGGCGGTGCGCCACAACAATCACGATGCTGCCGTTCTGGCGCATCAGTTTGATGGCGCGGGTCAGTGCGGCTTCGCCTTCTGCATCCAGATTGGAGTTGGGCTCATCCAGCACGATCAGGAACGGGCTGTCATAAAGCGCGCGGGCCAGACCAATGCGTTGACGCTGACCGGCGGAAAGCAAGGCACCGCCTTCACCAACCTGTGTGTCATAGCCATCAGTCAGGCCAGTCACCAGCTCATGCACATTGGCAAGTTGGGCCGCTTCCAGAATTTTCTCATCATTGCGCTCAGAAGCAAAACGCGAAATATTTTCGGCAATGGTGCCGTCGAATAGTTCCACGTCTTGCGGCAGGTAGCCGATGGCCGTGCCAAGACGGTCCTCAGACCACTGGTTCAGCTCAGCGCCGTCAAGGCGAACTGCGCCGCGATGGATTGGCCATACGCCCACAAGTGCGCGGACCAGACTGGTCTTGCCAGACCCGGACGGACCGATGATGCCCATGCCATCTCCGGCCTTGAGCTCAAAGTTGACGCCAGCCAGTGTGACAGCACGGGCACCAGGAGGGGCCGTTGCGATCTGCTGTACACTAAGGGTCTTGCTTGGTAGAGGCAGTTCGGTTTCTGGTGCGCCCTCATCCAGACCTTCCAGTGCCTTTTCCAAACGGGCACGGGCCTGACGGGCGGCGATGAACACGCGCCACTGGCCCACGGCCTGCTCAACAGGAGACAGGGCACGGGAGGTGATGATGGAGGCTGCAATCATGACACCCGGGGAGACTTCCTGAAGGATCGCCAGCCACGCACCAACGGCCAGAACGGCGGAGCCGAGCAGGAAGCGGAAGGCTTTGATGGCGGTGGCAAACAGGGAGGCGCGGTCACCCGCTTTAGTTTGGGCCTCATAAAACCGGGCGTTGGCTTCATCCCACTTGCTGGTGAGTGTGGAGCTCATGCCAAGGGCGCGCACCACTTCTGCATTGCGGCGAGCGCCGGTGCGGGTGTTGCTGCGCTGAGCGTTTTGTGCAGCCAGCTCCTTGGACGGCGCGCGGCTCATGAACTCGTTGGCAAGCACCAGAGACAGTATGATCACGGCACCGGCCAGTGCCAGAATACCAAGCCAGAAGTGCAGGATGAACACCAGACCCAGATAGATCGGCATCCATGGAATATCAAAGAGCGCGGCTGGACCCTGACCGCCCCAGAACTGGCGCATGGTTTCCAGATCGCGGATCGGGTCGACGTTTTTACCGGTGTTGCCCATGCGCAGCGGCACGCGCAGGTTGGCAAGGAACGCGGTGCGCGACAAGCGGGCGTCTATCTCCTGCGAGATACGCGACAGGCCACGGGCACGAATGCCTTCCAGCAGGGCAAAGAACAGGTAGAGAATACCGGCGAAGCTGGCGATGATCACCAATGTTGGCACGCTGTGGCTGGCCAGAACCCGGTCATAGATCTGCAGCATGAACATCGGACCCGTCAGCATCAACAGGTTGATGACCAGACTCAAGACCCCAACGCCCGCATACCCGGGTCGCGACGCTACAAACGCCTCTGATACCAGCGAGTGCTTAGGCTGCTTGTTATGTAATGGTTTCATTTCAAACTCATATTAGCCCTTACAAACACACAGTGTGCTGCACCAGATAAAGCTCTTCTTCATCCAGTAAGGCCATCATGTGGAGTAATTTGAATTATCTTATGTTTACGCCTGAATGCTCGAATTTATTCACGCCAAGGACTGAGTTTTTAATCTCAGATACAAGAGCCAGATGAGCAGCATTTCCCTCAGTTTCATCGACTCCGATTTTGATGAATATTTCTGACTGCCAAGACGTAATGAGAAGACTTCAGAGATTTCAAGCTCTGAAAGCACCTTGAATTTCCCCTTCGCGCAATTTCTGAACCAATAGATAAGCTGCGCGATTCACAAATGAGTTAATCGTGGCGCAGACAGACATAGATCAATCATTGTTGGAACGAGTAGCAGGCGGTGACAAGGCTGCAATGCACGCTCTTTATCAGCGTTATCACGACACATTGTTCGCTTTCATACGTTTGCGATGTGATGATGAGGCGGTGATCCGAGACATCGTTCACGATACCATGCTCGCTGTCTGGCGTGGAGCTTCCCGATTCAACAAAGGCTCCTCCGTTAAAACATGGATTTTTGCGATTGGACGCAACAAGCTGAGGCCCTCTATTAACCTCTAGCGTTTTCGGCTGGGTTCTGATTCAATCCTCTTATTGGCTGGAGGAGGCAT
>CANMBS010000086.1 GCA_947496145.1 uncultured Pseudovibrio sp. | reverse complement strand
CTGGAGCTGAACCTTCGGATCAGGCCTCGCAAGCGGTTGAAGCGAGCAAGACCAGAAAAGCTGGCGGTACCATCCAGTGTGCATCGGCATGCAAAATTGACCCGGTTAGGTGGGTTATCAGCGTTTAAAATTGACCCACCTGTTTGTTAGTATCCGTGCTTTTTAGCGCGGGGCATGAACGGGTGATATTGATGGAAAGTGCAGCCAAGGTTCGTCGTCTTGTTTTACGGGACGCTCGAAGTATCCGGTCAGTCAGTCGTGAGACTGGTTTGTCGCGCAACACAATCAAAAAGTATTTAAATGATGCCTCACCACCGCGTTATCAGCGCCAGCTTTCACCGGTGCGCCACAAGTTGGCCGATTATGAAGCTCGGTTGCGGGAGTGGTTTGAACTTGAACAAAAGCGTCCCCGTCGGGAACGGCGGACAGCCTTGCAACTTTACGAGCGCTTGGTTCTTGAGGGATACACGGGGTCTTACTCGCCAGTCCAGCGCTTTATCCGGGATCTGAAGCGGGCCAGTTGCGGGTCTGGCGAGGCGTTTATCCCGCTGCAGTTTGAGCCCGGTGACGCGCTCCAGTTCGACTGGAGCGAAGAACATGTTGTTCTTGGTGGTATTGCCCAGAAGGTAAAGGTTGCTCACTTCCGTCTGTGCCACAGCCGTAAACCCTTTGTGGTCGCCTATCAGAGCGAAGCGCAGGAGATGGTGCTTGATGCCTTTGGTCGTGCCCTGGCGTTTTATGGCGGCGTCCCGCGCCGGGTCATCATTGATAACCCTAAAACGATGGTGGTGTTTGTGTCGCGATCCAAAGAGCGGGTTTATCATCCCCGCTTTCTAGCGCTGATGAACCATTATGTGATGGAACCGGTGGCGTGCACTCCGGCATCAGGCTGGGAGAAGGGCCAAGTGGAAAACCAGGTACAGTTTTTGCGTGGGCATCTTTTTACGCCCAAGCTGGCCTTTGACGATCTGGAGGGGTTGAATGCCTGGCTGCACTTGCATTGTGACGAGCTTGGCAAACGCACGCACCCTGAGCAGCGCGAGCGCACGATTGATGAGGTTTTTACTGAGGAATGCGCACATTTGCGCCCATTGGGCAGGGCTTTCGATGGCTATGTAGAAAAGAGAGTGCGGGTTCGCTCAACCTGCCTGGTTCAGTATGACAGTAACCGTTACAGCGTTCCAGCCCGTTTTGCCGGTAAGCATGTCTCTTTGCGCGCCTATGCTGATCGCATCGTGGTGGTTGCTGGACAGGACATGATCGCTAGGCACATGCGCCGTTTCACCCGGAATGTCAGTTACTTCGAACCCTGGCACTATGTCCCATTGCTGGAGCGCAAACCTGGAGCCTTGCGCGATGGAGCCCCTTTTACGAACTGGCAATTGCCCAAGGCAATGCAGCTCATCAAAGACCATTACATGAACAACAAAGGTGGAGATCGGGAGTTTGTTGATCTTCTCATGCTGGCACTCGATCATGGGATTGAGATGGTTGCAACAGCCTGTGAGCTGGCCGTTGAACACAACACCTTGCGCTTGCCCGCCATCATCAACCTGATCAACCAGCTGCAGGACCCGGTGATTACGCCGCTAACTCACAGTTATAATTATCCCCGTTTGACAATGCGCCCACAAGCCAACTGCAAGCGCTATGAGGCGCTGTATGGACGCCATAAGGGAGCCGCCCTATGAACGCTCTTATCGAACAACTCACAGACCTGCGCCTATATGGAATGGCGGCTTGCGCACAGGATTTGCTGGGCGCGCGCAAACCACTCAACCTGACGAGTGCTCTCAAGCAATTGATTGAGGCCGAGACTGCCGAGCGTCAGGTCCGCTCCATCCAATATCAAATGCGCATCGCAAAGTTTCCTCATCACAAGGACTTTGCCAGCTTCGATTACACAGTGGCCACTGTCTCTCAGGCGCAGATTGAACCTTTCTGCTCCGGCCAGTTCACCCAGCAGGCCCACAATATTATTCTTGTGGGAGGGACAGGGTCTGGCAAGACCCATGTAGCCATCGCTTTGGGAACCACCTTGATCAACCAGATAAGGAAGGTCCGCTTCTTTAACGCTGTCGATCTGATAAATGCCCTGATCAAAGAACAGAGCGATGGAAATACTGGGAAGATCATTCGCCAACTAACATCAATGGATTGCGTCATCATTGACGAGCTGGGCTATATCCCGTTTCCCAAGTCTGGGGGAGCGCTCCTGTTCCACCTCATCAGCAAGCTCTATGAGAAAACCAGTGTCATAATCACCACAAATCTGGAATTCGGTGAGTGGGTCTCCGTCTTTGGCGATGCCAAAATGACGACCGCACTGTTGGACCGGATCACCCATCATTGCTCGATTATCGAAACGGGGAATACATCCTACCGTTTTGCCCAGAGCAAAAAGACCCAAAATAAATAAACCTCGGTTGGCACCAAGCGTGCACGCTTGGTGCCAACCGAGGTGGGTCAATTTCAAACGCTCATTGACACCCTTGGCGTGGATCGTTAATTTGCCCGAAGCTTTCCAGTAGGTTCTTGAAAATAACAGCATCCCCTCGTTTTGAGAAAGATCGTCTAACCTATTGGATTAATGTTGTGAATCCTAAATCTGGTTTCATGCGTTAGCCGTGGGGGATGCCCCGCGTTTTGGTTACGGATAAGCTTGGCTCTTATGGGGCGGCGAAGAGTGAGATCGCACCGGATCTGGAGCATCGCCAGCACAAAGGGTTGAACAATCGGGCAGAAGCCTCTCACTGTCATACACGACGACGAGAAAAGATCATGGGCCGGCTCAAGTTTCCAGGCCACGCTCAGAGGTTTCTATCTGTACACGATCAAGTAGCTGCCATCTTCCGCCCTAAACGCCACTGTCTTTCAGCCAACTCATATCGCCATGCACGCAATGACGCTATTAATTTATGGAACGATTACACGGCCGAATTGCGCGCGTAAAAAGTGGCTCGCAAGTTTTTGCGTCTAATTTAAAATAAACTAACGGTGCCCTCCAAACACCATGCGCACTCAGGTCATCAGGACAGATAGGATGATCCAGACTGCGCAGAATGCCTTCATTCGCTTTGCCCCTACGATATACAGCAAGCGTGGCGCAAGAAAAGCACCAGGAAGCGCTCCGATAACAACAAACAATCCAATTTGTTGATTCCAGAGCAAGAGGTTGGGAAGATGCGCGATGTGAAGCCCAAGCACTGTAAGTGCCGTGACAATCACTGCAACCCCGATAGCGTCTATCGGTCGGAAACCACGTAAGAGGAGATATATACCAATTAATTCTCCGACCCCAATGGAGGTCCAGCCAACGAAAAGTCCTCCAATCAATCCTAATATCATCAGAAGCGGTGCATCAAGCAATACTTGGAATACCCCGTTGCTTTGGCGATGCGTCAGGCTTGCTACTATGATCAAAGTAACTAAAAAGATTGAGATGATCTTATAGATAGTCTGTATTGGAAGATCTGGTCTAAAACCACCAAGAGTTGCAAATAAGGCTCCGGCAAGGGAAGAGAATAAAGCGAGAAAAATTATTGAGAAATATACACTTGTCGGATTCTTTACATCGCTAGTCCGGCAGGACAGATAGGTTAGTGCTCCCATTGTCATCCCAAAAGCCTGTATAAGCAAGCTAGTTCCGATGATTTCAGCATCAGGAAGGCCAATCTTGTCAAAAGCAGGCACAAAAATCACCCCCCCCCCAATGCCTGTGGAGTTTGCAACGAGTGCCCCGGCGATCCCAATCAATGGCAACCACCAATTTTCCAATAGATCATCTAAGCTGGATACTGTGAAAATCAGAGCTGCAACTGCAACAACAAGTATGATGCGTAGCAGGATGAGGCCTTTCCTGAAAAGTATCGAATGAAAACGGTAGGACAAAGTATTTGTTGTAGTGAAGATCTCTTCTCCCATTATTTTCCTTCCTGAAAAATCTAGGTTAATAGCTGAGTTACTTATGAAAAGATTCGAGTATTTTTGTGTTATAAATTAATGAATTTTGGTCATGTATCGGACCAGTTCCAACAAACATTTGCACTGGTTTTTGGCCAAGCAAGTCAGCGGCTACCCGCTGAACATCGCTGGCGTTGACGCTCATGATTGATTTGGCGCGTTTACCGACAAAGTCAGGCGGGAGTCCTTCTGCGAGAGCATCAACCAAGACATTCGCTGCGGCGAGCGAGCTTTTGAAGTTCTTGGTAGCGAACGACCCAGCTAAAAAACGCTGCGCGTTAGCCAGTTCTTTAGCGGTAGGACCGTCATTAACTAATGCGTTGATCTCTGCGTGGATTTCAGTAACGGCTTCATCGATGCTCTCTCGAGGTACAAAAGTGTAAAGCACAATTTGATGCGACAAGGTACGGTCAAGAAGTTTGGTTTTTATCCCGTAGACAAGCCCCAGATCCTTCCGCAGGCGGCGAAATAGACGGGATCCGGATTCCCCACCTAACACATGGTTTACAATTTCGGCTGCTGCCCTATCCGGCGAATTGAGCGGCACGGATGGGAATACCATCCGGATCTGAGTATTAGGTCTGTCAACAGAGATGAGTACGTTTTTATCAGTTTGAATGTGCGTAGCAGGTTTGGCAAGCACAAGGCTGCCAGAGCGTGGCAGGTTTCCAAAAATCACGTCGAGCTGTTCAGCCAGTTCTGCTGCGCTGATTGCTCCAACAACCGCTACGTTTAGAGTGTCGAGTTGAAAGGATGAGCGATGCAACTCCAAGAGATCATTACGATTGATCTTAATGACGCTTTCTGATGTTCCTTTGATTGCGCGAGCATATGGATGATTTGGATAAAGAATCTTACGCAGGGCTGCAACCCCAATTGCATCTGGTTTTTTAGCATTCGACAGAGATGCACCGATTACTTGATTACGAACTATCTCCATTTGATCCGTATCAAAGCGTGGTGCTCTGATAGCTTTCCCAAGTAAGGCAAAGGCTGCCTCTCGTCTATCGACTAGTAACCGAGCGGACCCGACCATTTTATCCGCGTACGCAAAAAAATTAATTTCTGCCCCTGCTTCTTCCAGAGCTGCGCGAAAACTTTCAGAATCAAGTTCTGCTGCGCCTTCGTTCATCAGACCTGACATTAGATGACTTAGGCCTTCTTTTCCTTCGGGGTCAAGAAATGCCCCACCATCGAAACGAAACCGGATCGCGATCATCGGTAAAGAATGGTCTTCGATCAGCCAAGCTCTGATCCCGCCAGGGGAAACTATGTCTTGTGCAATATATTTTCGCTCTGCCTTTAAGGCAATCGGCCACATAATAGTCGAAAAAAATAGGAAAACCGCTAAATATCCATATTTATGAGGTGCCGCAATCCAATGCTTCATCACTTCGGCTCCTCAATAGATTCCAAGCGTGCGATCACCCCAGATTTTATGTCAAGCCAGCGCCGAGCCGCGGCACGGACATCCATTACGTTGACAATTTCGAATTCAGCTCTCTCGTTAAAGGCACTTACTGCTGTATCTGAATCTATAAGCGATTTGCCGAGAGCTACCGCCAACAGAAGCTGGTCGTCCCGGTCGAACACGCTGCGCATAGCATAACGTCGTTTTGCTGCTGCCAGCTCTTTGGGGTCAGGCCCATACTCAAGAATGTTGCGAATTTGGCGGTGCATAGCGACCTGTAATGTATCTAGAGATGTCTCCGTTGCAGGCACACCAAATAGAGTGAAAACGCCCCAGCTATGACCAACGTCGCTGAACTGAGCCCGAATACTTGTTGCGATCTTGTCATTCCTCACAAGACTGTCTGACAATCGTCCATTTGTCTCCGTTCCGAGAATATACGACAGCAGGATCAAGGCTTCTCGCTCGCCAGGCTGTGCCGTAGCCCGGCCTGGAACAACCCAAGAGTGCCGTAGCGAAGCTGTTGAAACGTCTGTCCCTGAAAGCGTTAATGTTTGGTCAATGCTTTGAGGCGGCTTTTTGTTCCGAGTTTTAGTACTATTTGGGGTGCCCGAAATCTGGCCATAGGTCGCTCTTGCCATCTCTATGACCTCAGCCCCGTCCACATCACCAACGACCAAAAGCATAGCATTTCCTGGTTGGTAGTAGCGATCATAATAAACCTGAAGATCTTTCGGACTAATCCTCTCAATATCTTGTGGTTTTCCAAGAATAGACCGCGCATAGGGGTGAGTTCCAAACAGAACTTCAGACAATGCTTCTACCATCTGCGAAGGTGTATCCTGATCGATACGGATCGCTCGCTCTCGAGCTATGACACGGCGTTCAGCGTTGACTGCATTTGCATTGATAGCAAGATTACGTAACCGATCCGCATCGAATTGCATCGAAGATGCAAGTGCATCTGGTGGGATCCTCTGGAAAAAAACAGTGGTGTCGTGGTCAGTGAATGCGTTCTGTGTACCGCCCCAGTCAGAGATGGCGCGGGCAAACGCACCTTGAGGTTGCGTCGAAGTAGCTTTGAACATCATATGTTCGAGAAAGTGTGCTACACCCGTACGTTCAGCGGGGCCAACTGCAGCTCCTGCCTGTATCCATAGAGTATGGGTTACTGTTGGCGCCCGCGTGTCTGGCACAACTACAACACGCAAGCCGTTTTCGAGCCACTCTTCTGTTATGTCCCATGCATCATTTTTTTCTTGAGCTGTGGCCGCTGGAATACCGATCATCAGTCCGCAGACCGCACATATAATATACCAAATCGCCCAGCCCATCAGACAGTGCCCTCTAGTTGCTCTAGCTGGATAAGTCCTGAGTTCACTCTATCGTATCCGGGAACCTCTTCACGAAGTCGGGAAAGCCAGATGCACAACGCTTGATAATCTGGTAACATTTGTTGACCCTCTGGCGTTGTATCGAAATAAGATAGAATGGGTGCAAGGAAAAAATCTGCAATTGTGGCCGTTTCCCCGACGAGCATTTGAGTGGGGGAAACAGCTCGATCAAGAATAGCGAGATAACGCTTAATTAAGGGCGTAGCTTCCTGAATACGTATTTCGTCCGCAGGATTTCCGCTTCTGATCTTTTTAATAATGCGCTCTGAAATGACAACTCCAACTAACAGCCGATAGATGTAATCATTCGTTGCGCTCACCCACTGCAACATTTTCGCGCGCTCCAGAGGGGAGGCTGGTTGTAGTGTTGGACCTTCAAACATTTCATCAATGTAAGTCGAGATAGCCAGTGTTTCAAATAACATGACCGCCCCGTGTCGCATGGACGGCATTCTATTGAAGGGATGTCGCTTGCGATATTCCTCTGAGCGAAAATCGACTGTTTCAAGAGTATAGTTTACTCCCTTTGCCTCGCAAGTTAAAAGAGCGGTACGTACATAGGCACTAGGAGCGAGGCCATAGATAGTGACATCAGTCATGAATTATTGTCCTCTTCGGTTAAGGTTGAGTATCAGTCTGCGTTGCGAATGCTGCGCTACGAGCTTTTGCTGCCAGTTCAGGAAGGCCGGAGGGTGCGACGGTATCGTTGGGATACGGAGGACTAAGGAAATCAACTGCGTCGAGCGTCATACGTGACCAACGATTGTAGGCTGTCCGCATTGTCATTTCAGTGGCGATCCATACCCCTTCGATCTTGGCGATATTGTTGACGCGCAGTCTTTTAATTGGACCAGCAGCAGGGTCATGATAATAATCAGCCCCCAGGAGGAAAAAGGGCTTGGTAGTGATCTGAAACCGCGCCAGTTTCCAGCCTAGCTCGCTTTGCCGGGTTCCTTCGGCTTTTGCCTCCAAAACGTATGTACTTCGTCCGATAAGTTGGTTTTCACCTGCAAGCGTATAGGTGACACCCACTGTTGGTAGCTGAAATCTAACGTCATGGTAAGAGAAATCGGATCCTAGTAAGCCCCGTCCGAAATGTGCTGGCGACAGGGCGGCTACACGTTTCATTCCGACAGGCAGGTGTAGATAGACACTCATCCCTTTTTGACGTTCTCGCAACAGGTAACTGGTTCCTGCAAGTCCGCGCGGCTGGTTCAGCAAAAACAGTGCATCTACACCGTCGGAAATGACCCGCCAGGAGTTTTGGATTTTGAATCGCTTTGTCAGCGTATTGCCGTTTATGAGATCAAGTGTGACGTGCTGCGTACCATGTTGGCCAAACGGTCGTTTGTTGAATTCTGCAATGAATTGTTGTGCAGTCAGTTCATTAGCGTTTGCGGAATGAGCGGTCCAGAAGAGCAATGCAATGAATAAGCGAACCATTAGCGCATCTTTCCATTTAGGTTCATCAGGAAGGGAGGTAATAAAAGCAATGAGAAAATCACGGATAGCAGCAGGCTGATCTGTACCAAAAATCCAAGAGCTGCATTGGGCGGAATGGAAGACAAGAGCATTACAGAAGTTCCTCCAGCTACGACAATCGATGCTGTCAATAGAGCGGACCCTGTGCCAGATATGGCTTCACTAATTGCAGCTTTCGGCGTTAATCGTCTAGACAGAGCACTGCGCCATGCCTCTATAAGGTGGATAGCGTAATCAATGCTTGCACCAATTGAAATTGCCGAAAACATTGCTGTTGCAAGTCCTAGCGTTAGGCCACTTACAGCGAGAAGTGTGTAAACTGTTACAACGGTTGTTACCGTGGGGACAAAGGCGATGACCCCTAAGAGGAATGAACGCATCATCAGTATAGAAAGCGTCAAAGTGGCCATCAAAGCACCAAGCGTGACACGGAAATGGCTATTCACCAGCAGATCAATGGCCGAATATCCATCCCACGCTTCTCCGTAGGGAGTTACAATTAATCCGTAACGCCTTTGGGTCGTTTCAGAAAGACTGTGTCCCAAAAGCCCTGCTATGGTTTGATAGTCAGCTTCGCGCAAACGTAACGTTGCTTCACCGGTACTGACATCTGATGCAAGACGCAGCAAAGTGGCAGCTTCACTCATGGCAACTGCGACCATCTCGCCCTCAGCCAGCTCACCTTCATTTAAGGAGAGGTGCCCATTATGGAAAGGGGCAGCATAGAGGGCTAACGGGGCGCCCCGCAAAACGGCGTTTGCCCGGAGCACATCGGAATAGACGCTTTCGACCGAAGCTACGAGATCGCTCTTTGCGATCTCCCGTTCATATGCGAGGATTCGTTCCGCTACTTGAGGGTCCAGAAGTGAGCCGCCTTGCGCGTCTTTGATATTTAGTCCAAGTCTGATCGAACCTGAAAAGAGTTGCTCAATCTTGGCGGCATCAGCAACTACTTGGCTAGCGGGGTCAAGGTTAGCAAGCCAACTGTCATTTATCGTCAGACGCGGTAAGAATAGTGTCACACCCAGTCCGACAATAAAAAGCATTGTTACTGCTATCTTTCGGTTCGTAGGCAATTGAGCAAGACGAGTAACAATACTCTTACTGCGCAGCTTGTGCAGCCTCCCAGCAGCGTAACATAAATCCGGACTGGAAATCAGCATCAAGCAAGAAGGCACAAACGTCAGCGTAAGTACAAAGGAAGTCACAATTCCAACTGCCCCACTCAAACCAAATGCCTGATAAGGCTCCAACGGACTGACACTTA
>CANMBS010000085.1 GCA_947496145.1 uncultured Pseudovibrio sp. | reverse complement strand
AAGCGGCAATGATCAACCCCTGAGTTGTGCCTAGAGGGAGGCTTTTGCGATCAAATTCAGGTTAATGTGACAACACCATAATCATTCAGTGCCGTGGAATCTGGAAGTTGATGAAATCGTTTTTGTTAAGGAAGGAAACTTCCGCCTGATTGCTGATGGTGAAACCTATCAGTGTGCTGAGGGAGACGTGCTTTACATGCCAAAGGGCATGGACGTTAAATATGAGTGCGATGAAAAATGTATCATCTTCTATGCTGTTTATCCGGTAGATTGGAAACAGCGCCTTGGTATAAAAGAAGTACCGGGCATTGACCCGGAAGACATGTAAAGCGCTTTTTTGATACATTACATTTAGAAGGCGAAGCTTAATGAGGGCTTCGCCTTTTCCCGCGGCAGGACTGATATAACCAATTGATTTTCGCAGCCCTGAGGAAAATCATTGAGCGTCACGGTCGAAGATCAAAGTCGGCTTGAGGCGGTTATTTCTCAGGCGCTATCAACTTAACCTGAATTTGGCCACATTCGTTTTCTGGACTGGCCTAAAGAAATAGTGAGACAGAGGCTCTCCATTTTCTTTAGGTCAGTCCAAGTCCAAGTCCAAGTCCAAGTCCAAGTCCAAGTTGGGCCGTAAAGGGTAAGAAGTAAGTTCTACTGAATAATAACCTATTTCACTCTAGGTCAAGAGTATACCTAGTAGATGATTGTAACTAGCCCACTTGCTGTAATGTGTTGATGCGATTGAGGCCAAGTTCGACGATTTTCAAAGCAACCTCAGAATATGTCATTGCTAACGGCATCTTCTTCTTTGATTTTGACCCATTTTGTAATGAGCATGCCCGTGGGAAGTAGCTTGACTCAGGCGTCATACCCGGCACTAAGTTTGCTTCGAGAAAATTAGGTTTTCCTTCTGCATCAAGCTTAATGTCAATCCGACCAAAACTCTTAACTCCTAATGCGGTAAATACACTGCTTGCAAGCTCGGAAACAGCGCTCAACGTGGGTTCGGTAATAGTTCTGAGTAACTCATGATTTTGCAGCTTTGCAGCACATCCCAATACTCGATCTCCCTTTTCGTTCTTAGGGGCTATGATCTCTACAGGCATAATAGATCTTAAGTCGTTCTCTGGATCATCGAATATTGCAACTGTAAACTCTCGTCCTGGTAACACCTCCTCGACCAGTACATCTGCACCATAGCTTTCGAAAAGTTCTTTGACTTTATTTTGATAACTTTCGAAGTCGCGAACTATCGAGTTTTCATCTATCCCATTTCCATTAGCAGCATCTATTGGCTTAACGAAAAGAGGGAGCAAAAGAGGGAGCTTGTCTTCCGTTTCGAACTGCCCCGGGCACGTCTGGAAAAATTTTGCAGTAGCAATGCCGTGGTTTTGTATAGCCGCCTTGGCCTTTCCTTTATTGGAATCGAACTCCAAACTATCGCGGTCAGATCCGGTATAAGCAATCGCATGTTTGGAGAAGAAATCTGAAAACCAAGTTTTTGTATCACTCTCCACATCTAGAAAGTACTTACTGCAAAGGACAACAAGGTCTGGTTTAGACGCAACAATATCATCTAAACCAGATATCGAAGAAATCTCATGGAACGTGACCGTTTGATATTTCTCTCTCAGAGCCTCATAAAAAGAGCGGCATGTCTCGATCGATCCAAATCCGGTTTCTTTCAAGTCATGTGTATTGGTCGCCACAACTACAATGTGATTCTTCAGTTGTGAGGAGTGCTCCTGCAAATCTTGCTTGCGGTTATTGTTTGCAACTGAATTGGGAAGCTGGAGAGGACCAGTTAATTCTGCGGTTAAACCAATTCTAGCAAGATCAGTTCGTTGTGTCATGGGAACATTCTTTCGTTGCTCAGTCATCGGTTGAGGAGCAAATTGCCGGCCCTTGGTTTAGAGCACGGGAAGTGGTGAGGATATTGACCGGTGAAATGTGGATTTAGTTCCAGTTGAGGAAGGCTGTATTTGCGGCATTAAGGTCTTGCACGAATAGAAGGAGCAGCTGTGACCTAATGTATATGACCAGCTTCACCGCTGTCATGAGTAAAGAAGTTAAGTGTCTAGTTGTCGGATTTTGTCAAGCAACTTCGATATTGTTGACTTCTATTTTTCCGTTTGCAGGATTTGTAAGCGTATCGAAACGTACCTTTTGGCGTTCAACTAATTTCTTAATACCAGCACGATTTAAGGACGCACGGAGGACGCGAAACTGTAAATCTGTACCTTCCTCCTGAATGTAGCCAAAGCCTTGCTCAGAATTGAAGAATTTCACGGAACCATTGATCATTTAGGATACAATCTGTTATGGTCAAAAACGATTTAGTACTTATGTACAGTCGCTTGGCCCTAATAAACTACTTCTCCAGAAGTAATATTATATACACATTGCATATCTTACCGCATCAATTCAATGAATTTATATTTTAATACGGCTTCATTTGTTCGGTCGAAGTAAATCTTGAAGAGATGTTATTTGATGGCCTTGAAATATACCGAATCTATGACCGGACCCAGAGAATAGAGTTTTGCTCTGGATTTTTAGTGACTTGTGAGGCACTCATTGAGTGCCAATCATTGCGTAGGCTATTTTATCAAAGGAGGACGATTTTTTCTGTAGATTGCTTTAGCAAGACGCAGTTCTTTTAGGCGAGACGTCTTTTCTCTTAACTGTATTACCCGCTCCTCTTCAGAGGTGAGTTCTTTTTTTTTGTCTTTTTTGTTTTTTTCAATCGCAGCAAAGCGATCTTTCGCACATGATATTGAAATTTTGGGCATATTGGAGTTCTTTCTATCAGAAACAAGGCTACGCAACAGACGCAGTCTTGACCTTATTTTAGTCGAGCAATTGCAAACTCACCGCTGAAACATTGCCATCGCGGCTATTTTCCAAGTCATGGGAAAGCTCTTGACCTTTTTCGAGGCTCATAAGTTCTGCACGCTCAACGGAAGAAATAAGAACAAATGCATCCTTTTCGCCATAACCTTTTGTGGAATTGAAGAATTTTACAGTGCCAATTGTCTCAGTTTATACTTTGCAACTTTACCCGGGCTAAGCAGGTATGTTTCCCATGTTCGATATGTACATGGGGTGCAACATTCTCAAAATCAGGGGGAACCTAATAAACCGGCCAGCCGGAAGAAAAGATAGCCAATGACGGTTGTAACGCACCTTGTACATATAGTTATTTTTGATTATTTTTTCAAGAGGCTATGTAAATTATGCTGAACACTCTGCAATTATTACTATTATGATGGGTCATGAATATAAGGAAATCTCTTTCTCCTACAGATCTACACCATGATCTCTTGGTGTTTCGACTATGTCGATTATTTACTTTCCATAGGCTTGGTTTAAAACCTCCGTCCTCAGACGGACAAGCCTCCATACCAACGAGGCACAGCTCAAGCTTTTCAAAAAATGCCAGCAGCTGCCACGTCTTAGCGACCGATTGAACGCAACTTTACCGTCTGCTGTTACTCCATGAACCTGAAAAATGCTCTTAGCTAAATCAAGACCGAGGTCGTAACTTGCATTGAGTGGCTCCTTACCTGGTAACCATAGACAACTACACTATGACATACTGCAGATGAGGTGGTGCGGGAACCATCCACCTCATCTGCAGTTGGCCGATGCATCTCGAAGTAGTCATGTACATTTTCTCGAGTTAGGGTCGGGGACTTTTGCAACAACAACTCATCATCACTTTGAGCTTGACCTCTTTTAAAGATTTATATAACCATTTGGTTATGATTCAAGTCAAGCAACCCTATCAGCATGCAAGTCTTGATGCTGTGTTTGCAGCACTAGCGGACCCGACTCGCCGCGCGATCCTGACCCGTCTTGTTAATGGCGAAGCCACCGTTAATGAGCTCGCGGAGCCGTTCTGTATAAGTCAACCCGCTATTTCAAAGCATCTGAAAGTTCTCGAACGGGCAGGACTGGTGGAACGAACCATCAATAAACAGCAACGTCCGGCAAGGCTGAAAGCCGCGCCCATGCGTGAGGCAGTCAAATGGCTGGAGGAATTCAGTAAGTTCTGGTCAACCAGCTTCGATCAGCTAGATGGCCTTTTAGAAGAGTTAAAGAAATCAGAGACTTGAGAAAGGAATTACTATGGCTGAACTGCCCGCATACATACTTGAGCGCACTTTTAATGCTCCCCGTGAACTGGTTTGGCGTACCTGGACTGAGCCAGACCTTATCTCGCGCTGGTATGGCCCCAATGTGGAGAGCATCGTTCATCAGCTGGAAGTTAAGCAGGGCGGTCTGTGGCTTCATGAGATGAAGTGGGGTGATAATTCCAATTATCAGCGCGTTGAATACACAGAGGTCTCAAAACCTTCAAAGCTGATATGGCTGCATGCTACTTCAGACGCTGATTGGAATGTGATTGCTAGCCCGATGATGCAAGATTGGCCTCGCGTTCTGCTGACAACCGTTATATTTGAGCAAGATGGCGACCAGACACACATGCGCCTCACTTGGGTGCCTCATGAGGCAACAGATGCCGAAATCGCCTGTTTTGAGGCGGCCATCGGCGGCATGAACGAAGGCTGGAACGCTGGCATGGGCTTGTTGGAAGAGTTATTGGCAGAGCTTCAGGCAAGTTTAGCGACTTAAACTGTGGTGAAGGTCTTTCTCTTTCTCTTTGGGTGGGGTTTTCTCTTGCAAGGGCGCCCCATTGTCGTATCAAAGAGCACTCACGAAAGCGCTTTACCTTTTTAAAACGCGCACACTACAACTCTTGATAGAACCACTCGAATGACCGCAGTTGGCCCTCAACGCTAGCCACCGCCTCTCACTGATCAGAGTTTTCTGCGTTGCAGCGAAGGGCAGCAATGGCCGCACTTCAGTTGTTAAAGCTCATTACGCTGAGAGGCCACTTCGGATCAACGGAGGGCATTTCAGTATGATAGTTTATTACTGAGTATGAATCTTTATTACTCAGTATGGAACTTTATTACTCACCGACAGCATAAGCGGTGTGCTCCAGCTTGCAAGACACAGCGCGGGATCGGCTGATCCCACACTGCGCCCTGCAAACCTGCGCACGCATGTCTCATTGGGGCTGACCGCTGGCAAGCGCTGGCCGCGCCACCACATGCCAGCCCTCAGCAAGCCGCGAGATTGTTCTTTTTCTTTGTCGTCCTGTTTTGCGGTGAAGGTGTCAGGGGAGGGCCGTCTCAAATGTTCACCGGGCGCTCACGTTGCTGCAGGCAGGTTTAGAGGAAGAGGAAGGGAAGCCCTTGTGCCGGGCTTCAAAAAGGAAAGAGAGCTTTCCACCCGGCTCCAAGCTAAGGAGCAAGACCATGGGCAACACAGCAATCAGCCTGATCCCGCTTAACAAACTCACCATCAGCCCGAAAAACGTTCGCAAGACACCCGCCAAACCGGAAGATGATGCTGAACTTTATGCCAGCCTGAAAGCCATCGAGCTGAAGCAGAACCTTCTCGTGCATCAGGCAGGCGACGGATTTCACGTTCATGGGGGTGGCCGACGGCTGCGTCAGCTGCAAAAACTGGCTGAAGAAGGTCACATCGCCGCTGATGAGGAGGTCCGCTGCCTTGTTGAGAGCGAAGAAGAGGCCGAAGAGACCTCAATTGCCGAAAATGTTATTCGTGCCAGGATGCATCCGGCGGACGAGTTTGTCGCGTTTGCTGAGTTAATCGACCATGGTCGCAGCGTTGAGGACGTGGCCACACGCTTTGGTGTAACTGCTAACCTGGTTCTGCGCCGCCTGAAGCTTGGCAAGGTCGCTCCGCAGGTTCTTGATGCCTACCGGGCCGGAGAGCTGACACAGGAAGCTGTCATGGCCTTCACCTTGAGCAATGATCATGCCCGCCAGATTGAGGTGTTAAAAGCCATCGAGGAGGGTCAGCTTTATTCCAGTCACTACACCATCAGCAGAAAGTTCAAGGAGGAAGCGGTTGCAGCAAGTTCACGCCTTGGGGTGTTTGTCGGCATTAAGGCTTATAAAGCAGCAGGCGGTGAGGTGCTTGAGGATCTGTTTTCTGATGGAGACAGTGTGCTTCTCAAAGATTCAGAATTGCTGGAGCGACTGGCTCAGGAAAAACTTGAAGCTATCGCCAGCGAGCAGAGCAGCGGATGGAAATGGACCAGCGCCGTTTTGAACTTCCATCGCACAGATGCTCTGGAATATGGCCGCGTTGAACCGCAAAAGCTCGATCTGGATCCAGACACACAAAAAGAGCTGGAGGCATTGCGGGAAAGAGATGCTGAACTCAAAGCGTTTGAAGGCGAGTGGAGCGAGGAGCTTCTGGCTGAAGACCGGCAGGTTTGCGCTCGTCTTGAAGAGCTGGAAGAATTTGAGAACAACAATGTTGTGTTCAGCGCAGAGCAGATGTCTGTTGCCGGATTTATTGCCCATATCGATCAGTCGGGCGTTGCCGTTTTTGAAAAAGGTCTGGTGCGGGCTGAAGATGTTGTTGCAGATGCTCCGCAAGAGTGTAGCGATGCTGAAGCAACCGATCAGGACACCGCGCCAGTTGTTGCCATGACACCGCCCCGGATGGGAGACTACCAAAAAGTGTGGGGCAGCAGCGATAAAGTAGCCAGATGATGTTGCCGGTGTGTGAGGTGTCTGCCACGTTAGCGCATGCTTGAACTTTCACCATCCTGCTCAGTTTTTCAGCTCAAGGTGCGCCTGCTTGGCATCAGCCCTATGATCTGGAGACGCTTGCTTGTGCCGAGCGATATCAGCCTTCTTGAGTTGCACGGTGTTCTGCAGGTGGCCATGGGGTGGGAGGGAATCCACTTGTTCATGTTTGACAAGGGCGCAGTTCATTATGGCTCAATGGAACTTGGCGTTCTGCCGGCCAATGTCAGCCTGCAGTCTCTTGGTCTTCGGGAAAACGAAAAGTTCAATTATTTCTATGATTTGAATGTGAACTGGCGACATGAACTCCGGGTTGAGTGTATTGATGTGGCCGGTGATGGCAAGGCCCTGCCATCTTGCATCGGCGGCGCGAACATTTGCCCTCCGGAAGATTGCGGTGGGGTCAAAGGGTATCTTGCCCGGCGCGATGAGGCCCATGGCTTTGATGCTTTTATGGATATGGGAACCATCACCGAGTTTCTTCGGCATGTTCTTGAAGAGGGCGACAAGGCAAGGCTACCGGATGAGGATCAGTTGGAGGAATTAGAGCTGGTTATGGACCGCATGAACGCCCGTCAGCCTTATCTGTCAGGCAAGTTCTCGCGCTGGTCGATCAATCAGGCGTTACGCGACGGGGAGCATAAACGATTGATGCATCAGCAGGTCATATGAGGGAGCGCCGGTCGCCGGACAGCAGGTCGGCGGCAAAAGCGCCAACGACATCGCCATGGGTCGTGGCAATGGACCTGATCAGTGCTTGCCCCTGTGGTAGTGTGACCTGGTCGAACTTTCGCCTCAGCATAGCCAGGCTGGTTTCGGCATAGATCCGGGTGGAAGACAGATCTTCGTGACCGAGGAATTTCTGCACGTCGCTAATGTCCATACCAAGGGCGAGCAGCCGGGTGGCCATAGTGTGACGCAGGAGATGCGGGTAAAGGCGTTTGATGATGCCTGCTTTTTTGGCCACTTCCCGCACAATCTGACCGATGCGTTGACGGGTATAAACGGGTGCGCTGCCATCCTGCCGCCTCTGGCGGCTGACAAACAGTGGGCCTGCCCGGCGCTTGCCAATATGAAGCGCCAGAAGCCTTGCCATTTCAGGACGGATGGGGATCTCGCGGCACCTGCCGCCTTTGCCATGGGTAACGGTAACAAGTCGCTCCGCCAGGGAGATATCCTCCACACGAAGGGCAGTAAATTCAGAAACTCGTGTGCCGGTTTCCAAAAGAACCTGCATCATCAAGCCGGTTTGCCCGCCACAGGCATAAGCCTGGTCGATGAAGCAAAGCTCCTCTTCCAGAGTGAGGCGAACGGGTGAGCCGCGCTTTTCTTGGGGCGCATGCAGCCCAGCCTTGGCGCGGGCCAGTTTAAAGACCGCCTTGGTCTGGGTGTAATCCAGCCCCTCACGCATCAGGACTTCAGCGATTTGGCTGGCAGAACGCTCAATATAGCCCATTCAGACTTTTCCTCAGACCTTTCAGAAAGCAAACCGGCTTGTCAAGGCGCTACTATTCTTGCAGAATCCTAGCAGAAATCAGGGCAATCGGAAACTTGGGTTTTTCTCTCTGCAAGAAGTGGAAAACTGAGCGGAAGCGGGGGAAGCATGGACATCAAAATCAGTGTGAAGATCACCGCTCCTGATGGCACCCTTTGCGAAACCGAAGTGCTTTGCCTTGAAAAGCCCTGTGACAGTCAGGAAATGATCGGCCTTTCAATCTCGGAGGGCAAAGACCTGCTGCAAAGCGTGCAGGAGCAGATCGTTCAAGCTCAATGTAAGGTGCACACCAGAAAGCACTCCGTTTGCGGGCAGTGCGGGTCTCGTCTGCGCAGCAAGGGTGCATTTCCAATCCGCTATCGCACCGTCTTCGGCGATATCCAACTGAAAAGCCCACGCTTTTATACCTGCAACTGCACGCGAAACAATGCTAAAACCATCAGCCCGCTCAAATCCTTGCTGCCAGATCATGTAGCCCCAGAGCTGATTTACCTGGAGACCAAATGGGCGTCGCTGGTCTCCTTCGATGTGACCGTTGACCTGTTAAAGGAGGTGCTGCCCATTGGAGCCAGCCTGTGTGCTGAAAGCGTACG
The DNA here is from genome assembly GCA_947496145.1 of uncultured Pseudovibrio sp. Classification (GTDB taxonomy): domain Bacteria; phylum Pseudomonadota; class Alphaproteobacteria; order Rhizobiales; family Stappiaceae; genus Pseudovibrio. The sequence continues at coordinate 1,016 of CANMBS010000085.1, read as the reverse complement.
CAACCACCTGCATAACAGCGCCAGACAGATGGAAACAGAACTGGGCGAAGAACGGCTGTTTTTTAGCGAGACGAGCCAATCAACCCGCGCGGCCCTGCCGGTTCCTGAAGGGCCGATCACCGTCGGCATTGATGGCGGCTATGTCCGCTCGCGGGAGACCGGACAAAGCCATTTTGAGGTGGTGGTTGGTAAGTCCATTCCAACAGATCGCCCTGACCGCTATCTTGGGATGGTACAGACCCACGACCCAAAACCCCGCCGGCGCTTGCACGAGCTGCTGAAAGATCAGGGCTGGCAGGAAAACCAGAGTGTCACCTTCATGACCGACGGTGGAGACAATGTGCGCGATCTGGCGTGGCACATGGCGCCAGCCTCAGAACATATCCTTGACTGGTTCCACATCACCATGCGCCTCACCGTTATGGGCCAATATGTCAAAGGGATCAGTCACGTGAACCCGAAAGAAGGGGAAAAGCTGGAGCGCCAGTTACGGCAGATCAAGGGTTATTTGTGGAACGGCAATCTTCATGAGGGCAAGCTTGTGATTGAGGATCTGGCCTGTGATCTGGAGGAGATTGAAACCAGCTACGACAGCATCAAGGCCCTCAGGAAAGCAGCCAGTGAATTCGAAACCTATATTCAAAACAATGCCGACATGATCCCGAACTACGCGGAGCGCAGGCGCTAGGGCGAGCGGGTCTCAACCGGTTTTGTCGAAAGCACGGTGAATACGGTTGTCGGCAAGCGCTTTGGCAAACGCCAGCAAATGCGCTGGTCGAAATCAGGCGCGCACCTCCTGCTGCAGACCCGTACGCGGGCGCTGGATGGAACGCTCAGGCAGAAGTTCGAGCAATGGTATCCCGGTATGAAATCTGAGGCGCAAGGTCAGGCAATCGACAAACTAGCGGCTTAGCTGCCCCATACTTTTTGGTGCTCTCCAAGTACAAAGGAAGTCACAATTCCAACTGCCCCACTCAAACCAAATGCCTGATAAGGCTCCAACGGACTGACACTTA
>CANMBS010000084.1 GCA_947496145.1 uncultured Pseudovibrio sp. | reverse complement strand
CGGGGAGTATCGGTGGCGAAAACTGAACGGTCAAAACCCTTAAAGGGGGATTTAGCACTCAGCTGTAGTTGACCCCTAAAAGGATAAAAAATGTCGACTGCTGCAACACTAGAACAACAAACTGGCACGTCTGTCCTGTCAAATGATCCGGACTGGTGGCGTGGTGCGGTTATCTATCAGATCTACCCACGCTCCTACGCAGATTCCAATGGAGATGGTATCGGTGATCTGGCTGGGATTAAAAGCAAGTTGCCTTACATCCAGTCCCTTGGGGTTGATGCAATCTGGATTTCACCTTTCATGAAGTCACCTATGGATGACTTCGGCTATGATGTATCCGACTACCGCGATGTAGAGCCTATGTTCGGGTCCTTACAAGACTTTAAAGACCTGATTGAAGACGCTCATGGCCGTGGCCTTCGGGTGATGATTGATCTGGTGATCTCTCATACCTCAGAACAGCATGTCTGGTTCAAAGAAAGCCGCCAAAACAAGACCAATCCGAAAGCGGATTGGTATGTTTGGGCGGATGCCATGAGTGATGGTAACCCACCAAACAACTGGCTCTCCATTTTTGGCGGCTCTGCATGGCAATGGGATACCCGGCGCTGCCAGTACTATCTTCACAACTTCCTGCGGTCTCAGCCAGACCTGAACTTCCACAATGAGGAGGTGCAGGAAGCGGTATTAGATGCAGCACGCTTTTGGCTGGAACTGGGAGTTGACGGCTTCCGCCTTGATACTGTGAACTTCTATTTCCACGATAAGGAACTACGCAGCAATCCGGGACTGGACACAAGAGAAGCACTAACCACCGCACCTGCCAGCAATCCCTATGGATATCAGCAGCACCTCTACGACAAATCACAGCCTGAGAACCTCAGGTTTCTGGAGAAACTGCGCAAAGTCATGGATGAGTTTCCTTGCACCACGTCTGTGGGTGAAGTGGGGGCAGATGGTGAAGCACATGACATAATCGCGGCTTACACCAAAGGCAATGAACGCCTGCATATGTGCTATAGCTTTGAACTCTTATCCGGAGAACCTAAAGCCGATTATATTCGTGAAAGCGTGTCTAACATGCTAAACGGGATCGAAAGCGGTTGGGCGAGTTGGGCAATGTCTAACCATGATGTGGTGCGTGTTGGGTCTCGCCTGAGCGATACTGTAGACACCGCAAGCGCAGCACCGCTACTTGTTGCTGTAAACGCCAGCCTGCGTGGCAGCCCGTGCCTCTACCAGGGAGAAGAACTCGGTTTCCTTGAAAGTGATGTGCCTTTTGAGAAACTACAGGACCCGTATGGCATTGAGTTCTGGCCGGAATTTAAGGGCAGGGATGGTTGCCGAACTCCAATGGCGTGGGACAGCAGCGCTCAAGGCGGGTTTTCGTCTGGAACACCTTGGCTACCGGTGAATAAAGACCACATTGCCAGCTGTGTGGCAACGCAAGAAAGAGATAGAAAATCCTGCCTTAATATCGTGCGTGCTTTCCTGAATTGGCGACGTCAGCATCTCTGCATGCTTAAGGGAACCCTAGAGTTTATTGATATGCCAAACGGTGTGCTGGGCTTTATTCGCCAGTATGAAGGGGAGGCAATATTGTGCATGTTCAACATGACTGAACAGGTCAAGACAATTTTGCTCTCGGAGTTTGAAGGGGCAGAGGCGTTTTCCAACACAGGCTTTTCTTTCAAGATCACTGAGGATCAAGTCACACTCGAAGGATGGCAAGCAGTGTTCATGCGCTTGCAGGTCAACTAGGAGGGCTTCATGGCAGATGTTCAACTCAAACAGGTCATCAAGGATTTCGGGAAGACCCGCATTATCCATGGCGTAGACTTGTCCATTCGCGACAAAGAGCTGATCGTGTTCGTAGGTCCTTCGGGATGTGGCAAATCCACATTGCTGCGCTTGATCGCAGGTTTGGAGGACGTCAGTGCCGGTGAACTTTACATCAACAACGAACTGGTTAATGCTGCATCTCCCAAAGAGCGTGGCATTGCCATGGTATTTCAATCATATGCTCTCTACCCGCATATGAGCGTCTATGAAAACATGGCGTTTGGACTTGAGCTTTCTAAGTTCTCTAAGGCGGAAATTCGCTCTAAAGTAGAACAGGCAGCTCATGTGTTGGAACTGACCGATCTGCTGGAGCGAAAGCCAAAGCAGCTTTCCGGTGGTCAACGTCAGCGTGTCGCCATTGGTCGGGCCATTGTTCGCGACCCGCAAGTTTTCCTGTTTGACGAGCCTTTGTCAAACCTTGATGCTGCCTTACGTGTTCAAATGCGTATTGAGATTGCACGCTTGCATCGGGAAATGGAGGCCACCATGGTCTACGTGACCCATGATCAGACAGAAGCAATGACACTGGCGGATCGGATTGTAGTGCTTAACGCAGGGCGCATAGAACAAGTTGGCGCACCACTCGAGCTGTACCACCATCCACGTAATGCTTTCGTGGCAGGCTTCATAGGTTCCCCGCGCATGAACTTCCTGCAGGCAACCACCAAAGAGATCCTCAGTGACGGGGTTGCTGTGACACTCAGCGATGGGACACAGACCATTGCAGCAGTGGACGGTAGCAACCTTAAGAGCGGTGATCCTCTGACAATTGGGGTGCGACCAGAGCATTTGACTATAGCCACAGATGGGAACCTTGAAGGCAAAATCGAAGTGATTGAAGAGCTGGGGGAAAGTCACCTCGTCCACGTTCGTCTGGATAATCGGGAAATGGTGTCAGTTCTGGGGCGTGGTGATGCTCAGTGCAAAATCGGAGAGACGTGCTCTATTCGTCTTGAGGCGCACCAGATGCATGGCTTCACCAATGACGGCACAGCCTTACGCCGCCTACGGACCACATGCAATAAGCAAGCAGATATCAACGCAGACGCATAACGTGACGCAATCACTTCATAGGAAGTTTCATTCTTCCTATGAAGTGGCGTTAGAAAGAAGGAACAACGTACAAAATCACGGTAACTCTGAAGTCAAACTGAGTGCCTTAAGCGTCTTATCAGGTGCATACAGGTTGAGTCTGAACCAACTTTCAACGTATGCTTTCAACCAATACTCTTGGTGCGACGCACGTTAATGACCGTCGTGTCATCAATGGGATTTGTGGTGTTTACGCACGAGATCACCGTGGCCGACATTCCTGAGCGCTATGGTCGTATACCATTTGTTATAATCCTTTCGTTCGCTGGCGAAAGGCAAGCGTCTGAGATCGGTTTTTGCTCAGTGTATCAGAGGTTGACGATAGGGATGTCGTTATGATTGACAGTTCTTGTATTCGCGTTCATCAACATGGTGCAACGGGAAAAAAGAGACAGGTCACCTTTTCAATATCCCTATGGTCTGTCTACTAAAGTGAGAAACAAACTGGCTTCAATCAGTGGACTTTCTGGAGTCAGGTTAATTGAGGAGGATCATCTTGCTCCTGTTTGCTCAGTTCAGTTATAGCTGGTTTGCTTTTCGATGTGCTTTGGATTGCTTCAGTCCAAGATGAGGCCAACTCCATCGCTAGCTTGAGGCATAAACAGTCTGGATAAATCTGATTATCAAGCGAAGGAGCAAGCCTCTTCAACTTACTTATGCGTTTACCTGTTTAAGTACCATTGCAACGCCCATGCCGCCGCAGATGCACAGGGAAGCAAGTCCATACTGGTTGGAACGGCGCTTCATACCATAAAGAAGCGTAGTCAGCACCCGGCCCCCGATGCGCCCAATGGATGACCAAGCGCGATCGCACCGCCCCAAAGGTTGGTGCGACTGGTCAGCCAGTCTTCTGTCGCATCATAAAGTTCAGAAAGCTCCTTCATCACACCAAGGGCCTGAGCGGCAAAAGCTTCGTTCAACTCCAGAAGGTCAATCTGATCAAGGGTCAACTCAGCACGAGAGAGCGTGTGTTCAATGGTGGGAACCGGACCTAGGCCCGTAAAAGACGGATCCCCCCTGACCGTAGGCAACAACTTCAGCAAGCGGGGGCAGGCAAAGCCGCACCATTACATCTTCAGAGGCGAGTACCAGAGCAACACCGCCGTCATTAATATCGGAAGCATTGCCCGCAGTAACGCTGCCACCCTTTTTAAATGCAGGACGCAATGCTCCCAATTTCTCAATAGACGTATCCGCCCGTGGATACTCGTCTTCGCTGAACAGGATCTCTTTGCGTTTGTAGCTGATAGAAACCGGCGTGATTTCCTCTTCAAACACACCTGCCTGTTTAGCAGCAACGGCCCTGTGCTGGCTATGCAACGCAAAGGCATCCTGCCGCTCACGGGTAAGCCCATGTTTAGCAACAATGTTTTCAGCAGTCACGCCCATATGGTATTGATTAAACATATCCGTCAGGCCATCACTCAGGATCGAGTCGGACAAAGTCTGATTTCCCATTTTGCTGCCAAACCGATTCTGAGCTGGCAGAATATATGGTGCACGTTACATGTTCTCCATACCCGCGGCCACAATCACCTCAGCATCACCACTGCGGATTTTTGCAGTGCCTTCCATAACTGCTTTCAGCGAACTGCCGCAAACCATATTGAGCGTATAGGCTAGGGTTGTATCGGGGATGCCCGCAAAACGGGAGGCCTGCCGGCCTGATCCCATGCCCTGTCCAGAACTTAGCGCGTTGCCGCCGATCACTTCATCAACGTTTTCGGCTTGCAGGCTGGCCTGATCAAGCGCTGCCTTGATGCAAATTCCTCTCAATTCCGCAGCACGGGATACCCTAAAAGTCTGGATCTGTTTTTTGTCGCTGGACAGGGCGACGAGCAGGGGAGGCTAACAATCATTTCGCGCAGGAAGGTATGGTCAAGTTTGCGCTTGGCGGTCACTGGGGCTTGATCCCCGGCTTACAGACCCTGTCAAACTCCAATAAAAATCAAGGCTATAACTTTCCTCAGGGTGTTACTGCCCTGTTACTTCGGGATTCTGCCGCCGGAAAACCGGGAACTGTCTCCCATGTCGGACTAAAAACCTTTGTTGATCCACGAGTAGAGGGAGGTAAAATCAACAATGCTACCAAGGAAGATCTGGTTTCTCTGATCCACATCGATAATGAGGAGTATCTGTTTTACAAGCGTATAGACGCTAACGTTGCATTGCTGCGCGGTACGACGGCAGATGAAAATGGCAACATCACCATGGAGGATGAATGCCTGTTTCTTGAAAATTTGGCCGCAGCGCAGCTTGTGTCCAACATGAGCGGCACGGCAATTGTGCAGGTTAAGAAGGTAGTCAAGGCAGGCGAGCTGAACTCGCAGCGAGTTCGCATCTCCGGCATTTTTGTTGATGTCGTCATAGTTGCAGATGGTGAAGATCATATGCAAACCTTTGCGGTGCAAATGAGCGGAGCTTTCTGTGGGCGGGGCGAGCGCTTACAAGGCGAGACGAAACAGCGTCCACTGGATGCTAAAAAAATCATCGCCCGCCGAGCTGCTATAGAATTGCGCCGTGCTCCATACTTACATTACGGCATTGGCGTTCCTGAAGTCATCGCAGAAGTAACTGATGAGGAGGGTGTTACGGATCAGGTCATTGTCACTGTAGAGCCCGGTGTCATTGGCGGCACACCTGCAGGGGGCTCAGCTTTGGTGCCTCGGCCTTCCCCCGAGGCGATCATTACGCAAGATCAGATGTTCGACTTTTATGATGGCGGCGGAGTAGATCAGGCATTCTTTGGGTTGGCCGAATGTGACAGTGAAGGCAACCTCAACGTCTCTAAGTTTAGTACTAAGATTGCTGGCTGCGGCGGGTTCATCAACATCACACAGAACGCAAAAGAGGTTTTCTTCTGCGGCACCTTCACCGCTGGCAAATCACATTCTCCGCTGACATTGCACGCAAAAACAGCAAGCATATCCTCTACATTACCGAGCGTGCGGTCTTCCGGCTGGCGAAGGAAACCCTTGAGTTGATTGAGATCGCTCAAGGTATTGATCTGGAAAAAGACATCTTGAACCAGATGGATTTTGCACCAATAATCAGCCCTGCCCTGAAAACAATGGATGCCCGCATTTTCAGCAAAAGCCCAATGGGGTTGGAGCTGAAAAGCACACACGGTTCGCAAAACAAAAAAGCCGCGTAATAAAGCAATCAGACATGAGCTACACAATTGCAGAACTAGAGATTGGCCAGAAAGCCTCTTTCGAAAAAACGATCACGGAAGCGGATATTCTGGCGTTTTACGGGATCAGCTGTGACGTCAACCCCGTGCATGTCAGCAATCCATCCAAAATCAAATCGATTATGTGAAATCAGCGGAATAGATCACTTCTGGCCCCAAAAAGGTTCTTGTTCTGGGCGCATCCTCCGGCTTTGGACTGGCCTCTCGTATCGCGCTGGCCTTTGGCGGTGCGAAGGCTGACACAATCGGGATATCGTTTGAACGTGGACCAAGCGATAAGGGTGTGGGCAGTGCAGGCTGGTACAACAACATATTCTTCCGCGATGCAGCAGAACGTGAAGGCCTGGTGGCTAAGAATTTTATCGGCGACGCCTTCTCCAGTACGCTGAGAGCACAGGTAGCCGACTACATACGCAATGAGTTTGGCGGCTCTCTTGATCTGGTTGTCTACAACCTTGCGACCGGCGTGTGTCCTCACCCTGAAACTGGAGAAATGATCCGCTCTGCCATCAAAACCGTCGGGGAGCCATTAACCGGAAGCACGGTTAATCCGGAAACAGACACTCTGGAAGATACAACGCCTGACGCAGCTTCAGATCAGGAGATCGCAGACACTGTCAAAGTGATGGGAGGTGAAGACTGGCAGGACTGGATCAACTTCCTTCGCCTTGAAGGTGTACTGGCACAAGGCTGCCGAACCGTTGCCTACTCTTACATCGGCTCCCGAGAGACCTACCGTATCTATCATGAAGGGACGTTAGGCCGGGCAAAGAAGCACCTTCATGAAACGGCCAACAATCTGGAGGCCCAGCTCTCACCTTCAGGCGGTAGGGTTCATGTGGCCGTATGCAAAGCATTGGTAACAAAAGCCAGCGTCTTCATTCCCGCTTTTGCCCCTTACATGCTCACACTGTTTAAGGTGATGAAGAAGAAGATCCACGAAGGCTGTATTGAGCAGATGCAGCGCATGTTTTCCTCTCGCATCTACAATGCAGAGGCATCTGTTGTCACTGACAAAAACCGCTTGAGCCGTATGGATGACTGGGAGCTGCGTGAGAATGTTCAAGCAGAGCTGAAGCCGCTTCTGGAAAAGGTGTCTCCCGAGAACTTTGCGGCACTGGGAGACTATGAGGGCTACAAATCAGAGTTCCTGAATCTGAACGGAATTGGATTGGAAGGGATCAGTTATCAGGCAGAAATTGATCTTGGCATACTCTCCGAATTGAAACCGTAAATCCACAATGCACACGAGCAGAAAGCCCCGGCATTGCTGGGTTTTTTTACGTTAAAGTGCTTATTTATCTATATATTTCAATTGATTATTGCATAATCGGGAAAATGGTTTCTTCAAAATAAGGATAAAATGACTCCCGAATTCAGTCGCCTTCGATTTGTTAGGGAGATCTATACAATGAGTCGAAAATACTTAATTGAGTTCGTCATATTTTTGACATACGCACTCTTTGCAATGTCATGGGTCGCGGGCTCCATGATGACAAAAGACATTATGTCCTTTTACGACGTTGAGGGGATGGCCACCGCCACGTGGATGACCAGTGCAATCACCATTGCAAAGATCGTTAGTAACCTGCTGGCCGCCTCTGTTCTGGTTAAACTAGGCCCTAAAAAACATTTGCATTCGCGTCTTTGCTGATCGTTGCAAGCATTTTTGGTGCGTTCGCAAGCAACTATCCACTTTATGTGATCTCCCGCTTAATCATGGGCTTTGGCAGTGCATTCGTCATTGTTTACTTCAATCCGATTGTTGTGAAGTACTTTACTCCTGAAGAGCGCCCAATCGTTAACGGCATCAATGCTGCGGCGTTTAACGAGGGCAACCTGTTAGCCATCCTATTCACCGGCACGCTGCTATCCAATCTGGAATCCTGGCAGAACGTGATTATGGCAATTTCCGCTGCAAGCTTTGTGGTTCTGGTCATCTGGTGGCTGGTCAGCGATGATTTTGCCATGACAGCCCAGAATAAGGCTGGTGAAGCAATCAGAAACTACACGCTCTCCGATGGTATCAAAGACCCGGTCAACCGGTGGCTACCGATCGCTTATTCTGGCCTGCTGTTCTATTACATTGCTGTGTTTGTCTGGTTCCCACACGTTCCAACCTTGGCAGCGGATGCGAAATACCTGTCCTCCATTATGATTGGTGCTGGTATGGTTGGCACCGTGGTTGGCATCATCGCCGCCAAACGCTTTGCCCTTCGGGTTCCTGTGATCCGGTACTGCGGCCTTGCTATGACTGCGTGCGCCTCGCTGATGATCTACACTGAAATCCCAAGCGTGGCTTATCTCTCCGTATTTCTGGCTGGCTTCTTCATGTTCGTACCGATGACTTCTCTGGTCACTTTACCACAGGAACTACCGGACATGACACCAACTCGTATCACTGTGATCTTCGGTATGTTCTGGTCTATAGCCTACATCATCGAAACCGGCCTTATGTACACTGCGGGTGTGCTTGCTGACCAGACCGGCAGCATCGCTGTAGCTGCGATTTTTGCCGTGGCCTGCTCCTCCACCTTCTTTATCGCCAGCTTCTTCCTGCCTGAGACAGGCAAGAAAGAACTGACGGACGGTGCAGTACCAGCAAAGGCATAGGGAGACAGACATGCACAAAGTTAGCTCAAAGCTGGAAGATTGGCTCGAAAACTTCAACAACACCGTCGCTCAACTGGTTGCGGACGGGTTTAAACCAACCGCCACTGACGCCCGAGAAAGGCTCGCCAACCTTACAAAAGGGCTGGTGACCGATCTGCCGAAAGATCGCAAACGCTAGTCGGCATATTGTTGTTTCCGTTGATTACCGTCTGGCTCCTGAGTGCCCTATCCAGCTGGTGTACAGGATGCCTATACAGCGGTGAAGAACCTCTGGCCAACACTGGAGGGTCGCGGTCTAAAGTTCCGGCGCGAACTTTCTGTTGCTGGAGACTCAGGTGGCGGTGCCCTTGCTACAGCCGTCAGTGCATTGGCTCCGTTCGATGAAAGCGTTTCCATCAAGAAACAGACTCTCATCTATCCAAGCGTTGACTACACTATGAACACCAAATCCATGGAAGAAAACGCCACCGGACACCTGCTGCGATCTGGCAAGATCGCATGGTACTTCGACAACTACTTTTAAAATGGTGAGAACCGTAAGTCTGCTTCATCACTTCATGGCGACTTCACCGCAGGCTTGCCGCAGACTCTCATGTTTACAGCAGAGTTCTGCCCGTTGCGTGACGAAGGCTTTGCCTGTGCCGATAAAGTGGAAGGGGCCGGAGTAGCCGTCGAGCGCCTGAACTTTGATGACATGATCCATACCTTCATGAATATGGAAGATCTTGTCAAAGAAGAATGTGAAGCGGTTTACAAAGCACTTGCTGACTTCCTGAACAGGAAATGAATAAACACCATGTGTGGGGCGCATCTGCCCCGCACTTTTTCCATCCAACTTGTTTGATCAAAGGTGCCTGTCAGTCGATCTGAAAGCCATTTATGCTTCTGGTCTGTGAGTGCGCACCGCTCGATTGCTTATGTGAGCTGAGCACCTCTATTAACCTGCTTTGTGATTGATTTTGAAGTGCAGGCACCGTCATTTAGCAGGTCTTCGGCGAT
>CANMBS010000083.1 GCA_947496145.1 uncultured Pseudovibrio sp. | reverse complement strand
ACCTCCTCCTGCTGGATCCGCGTCGCCTCCAACTGGGCCGGAGCCACCTGGGGCCACATCGCAATCCCCCGCATCGGCCACGAGGTCATCGTAGACTTCCTCGAAGGAGACCCGGACCAGCCGATCATTACCGGAAGGACATACCATAATAATAACCGTACACCGAATAAGCTTCCTGACTTTAAAACCCGTATGGTGCTGATGTCAGATAGCCACAAGGCAGAGGGCTATAATGAGCTGCGTTTTGAAGACGAAGGCGGGCAGGAGGAAGTCTGGTTCCACGCGCAAAAATTCCATAACGGTGTGGTTGAGAACAACGAGACCTGGAAAGTGGGAGCCAACCGCCACAAGCGCGTAGACGGCTCTCAGTCGGAATCCATCGGCGGCTCCAAGGATATTGAAGTTAAGGGCGATCACCGCGAGCAGGTACATGGCTCAGAGCACAGCCAGATTGATGGCTCTGCCGTTCGCCTCGTCAAAATCAGTGATTTTCTGAAGGTGATTGGCGATAAAGTCACGCATGTGGTGCGCAATGCGGTCACGCTTGTTGAAGAAAACTGGCGGCTTGAGACCAGGGGCAAGCAACACTTTGAGACCGGAACCACCCATTACATCAATGCAGGTGACACGGTTGTTGTTCAGGCAGGCTCTAATATCACACTCAATGTAGGCGGCAACTTTATCAAGATCGATCAGGGCGGTGTTCAGATTGAAGGGTCTCTGGTGAAAGTGAACTGCGGCGGCTCTCCCTCCAAGGGCACTGAAGTTGGTCCGATGGAGGTTATAAAACCTGCCGATTATTCCGGCCCTCATGCGGAGCGCTATGGCCGCTCCTATCAGAAATAGGGAGGGTGAAGTTATGTCAGGTAAACCAGCTGCGCGACTGGGGGACATTGGCTCCGGTCATGGGTGTCATTTCCCGCCAACACCAGCCATCGCGGGAAGCCCGGATATTTTGATCAACAACAGGGCTGCGGTACGTCAGGGGGATGCTTATGCCCCTCACCCCTGCCCTGCCTGCCCGTCCCCGCCTCATGGTCGCTCGCTTTCTGCTGGCAGTCCCACAGTGCTGTTTAACAATAAGCAAGCTGGCCGGGTTGGTGATCCGATAGATTGCGGCGGGGCAGATTCAACCGGCTCCGGAGATACTCTTATTGGCGGCGCGTCCCCAATTGGCGTATCCCGCTCCCCCACTTGTGAGGCTTGTGAAGACAAGGCATCCAAGGGGTAGCTGCGGTGAGTTTGAAAGAAAAGTTTGACGGGATTGCCGCACAAGGCGCAACAGTCGGGGCTAAGCCTTATCTTGTGCTCGATACTGCATGGCAGCAGGAGCTTGCAACCTCCATCCGGGACAAAGGACCTGAGGGCTGGGAGCCGCTGTTAGGCTCTCCGGGAGAACGCAAGCAAGATGCCCATTACCGCACGCCATTGCTGGTTGATCTGACTGTGCATAGTGAGGCGCTGGATATCTGGCTGGAGGAAGGCTTTCCTGAAAAACTTGGCATTGTTGTCTTCTCCAAAGCAACAATTGAAGAGCTGCGCACCTCTTTAAAGCGCTTTATCTCTGTCTTCACCCCGGAAAGCCGGAAGCTGGTTTATCTACGTTTTTATGATGCCCGTGTGCTTTACTGCTTTTTACGCTTTGGCTTTGCCGAGCAATGGCAGGACTTCTTTAAGAACATTGAGCTGATTGCCGCGCCCTATGATTACACGACGAGCTTTGCCATCTATCGTCTGCGGGATGATGTTCTTCGGGTTGGCGTGGAAACACAGGACGGTAAGGACTACCGCTGGTTCACCCATGAAAACAAGGATCGGGCCGTTCAGAACTACCGCGCAACCTTCCCGTTCCGGGAGATTGAGCAGCGTCAGTTTGACGACATGATGTTTTGCGCTCAGCAGAGCTTTTATCATGAGATTGAGCAATTCCTGCGCAAGGCGTTTCCCAGGGAAACCAAAGGCATCCAGCGTAAGGACCTTATTGAGTTTATTGGGCAGCAAGATAAGGAAGCCTCATCCAGAGGCTACATTGGTAGAAAGTGTAGCTTCTACTGGATCACCATGACGATGATTTGCGGCGTTGATTTTCATGAGGATGTACACACCGCACGTTATCTCTCTATTCCTTGGTATTCAAAACAGAGGAGAATCTTCGACATTTTGGTCATAGCAAATGACCATCTCAAGAATCCTCATATTGCAGAACTTTTGAAAGGTGTGAGTTGAAATGTTAGGAGCTCTGAAAAAGGCCGCCAGCCAAGCCGGTGGTCGTGGTGGTCCACCATTAACGTTTAAGCCGCCGATAGATTACGAGACCTCCAGAAAAATCGAGCAGTCAGTAAAACGTAAGCTGGAAGACTTATTCAGTCCAAAGAAAAAACCTGATCCAGTACCACTTGCAACACCACTACCATCACAAGAAAAATCTCGCGAAACAGAAGCTGAGCAAGATGACAACAACTGTTGTGAGGCAATTCCCTTCCGGGAACAGTGGCCTGTAGGAAAGAAAAATGTGAGCTTGCAGCGCGATATCGGATGGAATGACTGGAATAAAGTAATTGAAGGCGAGAAAATTGCAGGATGGCGCGTCATCTGCAACAGGGGCTTTTGGTTCCAGCTAGAAGTAACCGAGAGTCTCTGCGATGGGTTGGAATTCAAGTGCAAGGATAACTCAGGTATTATTGATGGAAAGCGACAATGGGCAGATGGTTTAAAAGTAGATGTTTGTCATATGATCGAAGTGAAGTACGCGATGTATGAAAAAACGTACACTCCAGAAAGTGCCTCTGATCAAAGCACAGCATTAAGAACGAAGTTACATGAGCAATTCGAGCGATATGGAATAATTTGCAATGACCCAAGGCAAGTACCTGAGTTGCCTTGTTTAAAACAGGTGGGATTGCAAGTTTACACGAATTGGAAAACCACAGCCGGTTTTTACCTGGCACTAATGGATATTTATTCAATTCCCGGACCCAAGCCTGAAGTGCGCACTCCAAGGGAATATTACAAACGCAACTTAGCGTCTGCGCCATCTCCAACTGATATTGAACCCTGGATGGATGAGCTGAGCGCTCTGGATTAAACAGTGAGAGCAAATCATGAGCAATATACTACAACGCAAATTTGGAATTGACGTATTTGATGAAAATGAAATCTACTTAAATCTATTGAATGATCAGGCATCTATGGCACTTGATTATGACGTATCAGTCTTAACAAATGTGATTGCCACTTCGTTTCAGGTGGTTAAAGAACATCACGCAATAGTTGATCCAGGTAGGGCAGAAAGCCATTCATATGAAATTAAATTAGATGAAAACACTGATGATGTGTTTTTTTTAAAATTGAAGCTCACAAAAAGCTATCATCAAACGAGAGGTGAAGAATTATTTAAAAACATAATTATGGATACACACCCAAGGTTTGTTGCATCTTTCTTGAAAGTTTTTTTGAGAAAATTTCCAAATGAAGGGCTGTTGTATGGATTAATTGAGATCTTTCTGGTCGGCATAAAAAGAGAAGTTCTTAGCAAAGACCTTAATAAACTAAGTGATCGTGAAATCAGCGATCAATTGTACGAAGTACTCCCTTCTGATCACATACTCTACAAAATCAATCATGGTGGCTGGGTCGATGATCAGGGAAACATGCATGAATATCCGTAATTAGCATGAGGCACAGCAGGCAAAAATGAGCGATGAACGACCCTTCACTCCAATTGAAGTCTGGGTGGGATTACATGTCGAGATTGAAAATTGGCATTTAAAATGTGAAGGCGTACTAGGTTCGCTACACCCTTTAGACGACAAAGCCAATGCTATCTATTTGGAGTATCTTCAAGATTTTCCGGCAAAAAAGTGGGCTATGATTGGGGATGCGGCAGGTTGGACGCCCGTTGCTGCCATGGCATTGTCATGGTGTAACGGTGCAACGTGGGAAAGCATACTCAAAGCATGGCAAGCGGTTGAGAAACTTGATCCCGGTTCTCCTGTGGCAAGCTTGGCAGCACAGATGACTAATCCCGATTTCCTGCCAGAGCCTGAGCTAAAAGCTGTTCTGAAGCTTGGGGAAACTCCAGGCGGAGCATGGGTGCTACTATCTGCCTTGAAGCTACATAACAAAGTAGTGCAGTTTGACGATAGGTTTGTGAAACGCAGTGCTGTTCATTCAGTCTTGTGGCCGCTCTTGAAAGAATGATTGAGTATGCTCACGCCATCGCGCCTTGAAGCGCTAGATTGGTTACTTACCGTACACAATAAACGTCTCAACTCGCTCCACATTGCTCTTGTCTGAAGGCTCCTGCAGGGACTTTCCAAGGCTCGCATGATGACTGCCGGACTGGAAGCGTGTAGCGTTCGTTCACCGCCTGAAGCAACGCTTCTTCGTCGTCTATCTGAAATGGCTTTGCTGCTTTCGCCAGTTCCGCAACGCTCTTGCCGCTTCTTGAAATAGTGCAGGCAAATTCCAGCTCATAGTCGTTGATGGCTTTCAGGCGGTCAGGAAAGTACTCAGCAAGTGTTGCCCAGATCCGCGCTTGATTAAAGATACAGGTCATGCACGAGGAACGGTTCCAGCCCAGTCGATATGGTACTGGCGCAATCACATTATGCCGCTCAAAGATTTCCCAGACTTGCGCTTCACTCCAGTCCAGCACAGGCCGCCATGCTTCTACATGTCGTTCAACCCGGCTCCCGGAGCGAAAACAGTTATGGTGCTCTAACTGGTTGTATCTGGCTCGGCTGGCAGATTCTTGTCTGCGCTCGCCTGTCACGAACAGAGTGCGCTTATTGAGAAATCTGTCCTGATTGTTAAGAGCTCTGCGACCCACATCGATCTTTAGCGCACTGGAACACCAGCGCGTGGTTAAACTTGCGGCTTGCTGGGGGAATTTCCGGCGCGTGGCTGGTCGGCTAAGATTAGGGTTGCGCTCAAATCTTCTTAACCCCACGGGTGTCTCTATCATGTAGGGATGAGAGATACTGTTGTGCTTCAGCATCTCACCTTCAAACCCATGTTCCAGCCAAGAGAAGTAAACAGGTACATTGAAGGCTCTTCTCAAAGCCTTATTGAAGTCTCGCATGAATGCCCAGTCCATGAGGCCGGAACCTTCGCGACCATCAACGTCATGATGCCATAACTCAACACGGCTCTTATCGACGCCTAAGTCAATCAGGTGCAACAGGCACGCAATGCTATCTTTCCCGCCACTCATGCACACAATGATGTGATCATAGCTTTCCAGCTCTACGGTTGGAGCGCTGAAGTAAGTGCCTTTTGGTGGTTCTTGCGCAAACAGCTCAAGCTGTCTCGATAGGTGAGGGACTACAATACGGTCATCATATGAGTGAAGGTTGAAAGACATTGTGCGCTCCAGGTCGGGGTTGCTTCTGTCTTTCTGTCTTTCAAAAAGCTGGGAGAAAGCTCAGCACCAAACGCAGGCTGTCCATAGGCTCGCGCAGCTAAAAGCGAGCAAGCCTGTGGTCAGGTGAGGCTTGGGGTTGAGCTTTCGGCGTGCCAACGCTACCCCTCGGGTGCAGATGGATTTTTCAGGTAATGGGCGAAACCGTATGCTGACGGGAAAAGGAGACCCTTCCAAAAGGTTGAGATTGAAGAGCGCCCTGTTAGTGCCGGAAAGTTATAACGCCATCAGTTTTGAAGCTCATGTATCTCAATCGATGAGTTTTCCTGACAGGGTGCAGGAAGCCTTTGAGCGATCAGTAAAAGACCTTTGATTTGCGAGTTAGCGAAACTCTTTCAATCCTGATGGGACTTGAATTTGTCCATTAGGGGTGAACGTGTTCACTGAAGCAGAATTATTCTATATATATCAATTACTTAGATTTTGAGAGTTTTACTCACTCAACAGGATACAGCTCATTCTTCTCTGCCTGCCAGCCCGAAAAGACTGCGATGCAATGCCAGTCTGCCTTCGACAGCTAGATCAATGCATGCCCGAAAGTATCCAGCAGGTGAACTAATGATCTCAGGCTCTCGCAAGGTCTTTTCAATCGTCGTAATCAAGATAGCAGCGGCAACATAGCGACTAGTCTTACTTTCAGCCTGTGTCCAACCTGACAGAGATAGCCCGATCATCAACCGTAAGTTCTCAGTGATCATCAGCAGATCTTGCCATGAGGTGAGGGGGCTTCCAAGCGTTTCTTGGGTATGAGTAGTAGCTGAACTGATCAATCCAATGGAGATCTGATCCATTGTATGCAGTTCTGAGTTGGCCTGAACTTTGCAGTTTGGTTCCTTATCAGGAGCCAATTCGGACCCGATATAATCGGGGCCATTGATATTTAAGGGAGCACCGATAGGTGCTCTCCGCTTCTTACTACTATTTTTTGAGTCTTGAGGGTTTGTATGATTATATGGACTGTCACTAATGTCACCCGCGCATGACATTTGGTTATTTATAGAACATTCTATATCCATATGAGATGCTAGCAAATGTGTTGCTTCTTCATATAAACACGACAAAACCTCAGCCTTTTGTTGGACTTCAGAAGGAGCGTCCAACGCTTCCTGCGTAACTTTCTTAATGCAAGTAAAGTCAATGCCGTGTTGGCTCGCAAGAACACTCATATCGTCCAACGCACGAACAAACCGAGTGATAGCTCGTTTGGCTTCCTTCTCAATCTTAAGGCGGGCTGCAAAAGCTTCACCCATTTCTTTCAATTCATGAACGCGCTGGCGTGCGGGAGAGAAATCGAGGCCGTATCCACGCTCAATTTCCCCTAACTTGCCGTTTCTGAATTCAGAACGATGTATGTAACGCCGCCCAGTAGGACTATCTTTATAGGCTAGAACCCCAGCCTCCACCAACTTCTTAAGTGAACGGATCACGGTGCGAGTGGATCTGCAAACGTATTCCGCAAGCTTCTCATTAGAGATCGCTACAAGGGGCTTCCGTTCTTGCTCCCAGTCACCGGCTGCTGTCAAACCAATTAGAATGTCCAGGATATGATAAGTTGTCCCTTCTATCCCCAGCGCAGGGGCCGCTTTCTTCAACGCCAAAGCGACTTCGGATTTTGTCGTCTTCACCACGTCGTTAGCCATAGCCAATTGCTGGCTGGCAATCATCTGCGGGGTCAGCTTACGAAAACTTGCTGTAGCACCATGCGTTTGCATAGGGTTCACCATTCACCCAGACGGTCCTTGTCGGGCGTTTACTGCCGGAAACGAGACATGCTTCATCCGTTCCCGTCTTTGTCAAAGACAGGTTAGATCAACTCTCAAGGTCGCAAGAAAGGTTTCGAGCCTTGTGCCCGCTTGATTCTTTCGATGTATCGAAGTAACTTGGTTCTGCGAAAACTTGGTTGCTTCGAGCCTTGAGCTTGGTAACCTATGAATTTAAAGACCTCTCAGATTGCCGTCTGGGGGGTCTTTGCAGATGCGCTTCTAAGTCATGCGCTGGCATCCTTTTGCTTGTCTTTCTCGTAACGTTCCACCAGATCCGGTAGTCGGTCTAGCAGCCAAGACGAGAATTTCGTTGCCTCAGGCCCCTCAAGTTCGATATTCGGCTTTTTTCGGTTCAGGCGGACAAACGCAGTAAAGCGATCCCCATTTTGAACTTTAGTAGATTGGTTTTCTGCAGCAGTCTTTTTACGGTTCACAGCAGGACTGACTTGGGAGTTGATCCTCTTCTTGTTCGTCTGGGTAAGAAGGTCCAACACCAACTGAAACCGCTCATGACTCAACAACTCATCCCAAGAGCCTGAGTTCTGACGTTGTGCGATGCTTGATCGTACACCCGAAAGGTCACCAAAATTGTCATCACACAGCTTCGCCAAGTTCTCCCATTTAACTCGGCCAACTCCCCGAGCCGATCCTATGGCTTTAATGATATCTTCCGGAATCTTGCGAGTGATGGCGGTTAACTTTGATACGATTGACTTGTCACCGCCTCCGACAGCAGAGATTACTACCGCTCTGGGAAACGTCATTGAAAGGCGCTCAGCGAACAAACAACGTTGGATGAAAGTCAGGTTCTTGCGCTCGGCGTTTTCCTTCCCTTGCGCAACTACCAGCTCTTCATCATTAAGCTCCTTAACAGCTACCCGAACATCAATATTGAGCTTCAGACAGGCTCGTACTCTGCGATGACCGTAAGCAATTTGATAAAATCCGGCTTCTGTCGGGTGAGGGCGTACAAGAATCGGGACTTGCTGACCGTCTTCTTTGATGCTGTCAGCAAGTTGTTCGATACCCTCATCAACGCTTTCAAAAGCCCTGTCTGAAATAATAGAAGGAAGGCAAAGCTTGGGATCGAGCGTACGGATCACATCCCCTTTGGATACCAACTTTGCGCTTTCTGCGATATCGACAAGGGATTTTTGCATTGCCTTGGAGGCCCCACGCCGAACATATGCTGCGCGGGATTTTGGTTCCTCGCTTTGCTCTTGTTTGCCTTGACCGACCAAGGCTGAGAGTGAATGCTTCCGGCTCATAGATTCACCTCTATTCTGATCTTTTCATCAATTCCTAGCGCTATTGCGGTTGGCGTAACCATTATGAACGTCCCCAAGAACTATGAATGAGGCCCTTTATTTCTTCGTTCACATTGTTGAGTGCGGAAATCGCTCGTTCATAAGTGTTTCGGTTGAACTGAGCCTTTTCGATCTCGTAAACAGTCTGCTTGGTAATGCCCGCATCTGAAATTGCTGTGGATTTCAACATTTCGTTGGTCAAGACGTAGTTTGGGAACAAGGCGCGTAAGAACCCTACCATCTGAACCTGCGGCCCATCCTGTGGTTCAAAGCGAGTGATTAGGTAGCGGAACCAATTAAGGTTCACCTCCGCACCTGCCTCTTTGATACTTTCCAAGATCCCCCCAAGCATCAGAAGAAACTGGCTCATGGAAAGTGTGTCCAGCATCTGCGGATGAACGGTCACTAAAACCCCTGTTGAAGCAGTAAGGGCAGTGAGTGTGAGGTAGCCGAGCTGAGGAGGACAATCGATGATAACTAGATCGTACTCGTCCTTCACGTCCTCCAAGGCTGCTTTAATACGAAGAAAAAACAATTTCCCTTCAGCAGACTCCTTACTGCCTGCCTCAACAGGCGTGTCGTATTCGTATTCCTGCAAGTCCAGACTGGCAGGGATCACATGTAGGTTCGGGAAGTTGGTCAACTGTACTACATCACGAATGCTCTTGCGTTCCTCATCATAGCGCAATGCTTCATATAAGGACTGTGTCCCGTCCAGCTCTGGCTGGATACCGTGCAAAGCGGACAGTGACGCCTGCGGATCAAGGTCAATAGCTAATACTCGATGGCCCGTCAGTGCAAGATACTGGGCAAGATGCGACGCTGTGGTCGTCTTTGCACTCCCACCCTTGAAGTTGACAACAGAGATAACTTGCAGCTCTTCATCTTCACTGCGGCGCGGATCGTATTTTTTGGCTTTGCTTTTGTTTCGCGCCGCCAACAACTCTCGTAGTTCGAGCAACTGCTCTGCGGAATAAAATCGACGACCGGAAGATGAAGTTTCAGGAGTAGGGCCTTCTCCTGCTAAATGTAGCTTTTTGATACTTGAGGACGTAACTCCTAGAAAATGGGCGGTTTCAGCTAGCGAAAATGACCGTAGCCCTTTGGTAGCATTCGGAGGGAATTGCGACTTGCGAAGAATATCAAGCTTCTCAGAGATCAACGCTCCTTGTGCCAAGATCAACTGATCAAATGATTCTTCTAAATCCGTAATAACCGTCATAATTCAATACACCCAATAGAGTAACGTTTTTTCTAGTAAATACGTCCATATAACGGGAATGCTACGAATTTAGGTGATGTGCAAGAGATTATTGGTTAATGCAAATTAACCATCACACTATAAATGCAACGCCTTAAGGCGGAAAAGTGAGTTGTTTCAATTACTAACGCAGTAAAATCATAGGTTTTATAGGCTACAGAAATCACACTCAACCGATGATACCCGTGCTCTCATGCAGTGGAAAACACAGTGTTGCAGGCGATCAGAATAGATATTTATCGCGACCCCATAAACCCGATTCTGTTTTGGCCCAGTGGACACCAAGCTACATATCTGGCCATCTTGAGGATCTGATAGAGAACGGACGGTACGTTATTTTGGGTAGACCCAAGCTCC
>CANMBS010000082.1 GCA_947496145.1 uncultured Pseudovibrio sp. | reverse complement strand
GGATGGTATCGAACAGCCTCAACCCGATAAAAAAGCTGCTTAAGAAAAAGCTTATACACCAGACTTGGCAATAGCTCTTTTTTGAGACTTGAAGCAGTGCGGTGAGCTTTAAGGTGTGTTGCATCGATCATCAAGACATCAGCCTCAGGGCCTGTAGGCCTGACCAATTCCTCAAAGATCTTTTCAAAAAGACCTTTGCGCGACCAACGCACAAACCGGTTATATAAGGTCTTGTGCGGGCCATATTCCTGAGGTGCATCCCGCCAGCGTAATCCATTGCGAATAATAAAGATAATACCACTTAACACACGTCGATCATCAACCCGTGGCCGACCATGTGATTTAGGAAAGAAGGGGCGCAGGCGCTCCATCTGAGGTTCAGTTAGCCAGAATAAATCACTCACATCAAAGCTCCAATTTGGCTGAAGTGAATCAGACAAAACACCAAAAATCAATGGGTCCTGACCCTAGGGTAGGGGCCAACACTCGACTGGCAAAACGACTATATTCAGCCGCGATACAGGTATAGGGTAAACCTTACCGCAAATTATTATGAGCATAATAGTTTTTACAAATAAAATTAGAATGACGACATTAAGATTACGATCAACACTCACTTTGTATCGCATCTAACCTTAGTTACTCTACCACCATTCTATAATTTAACAGAATTCATAAAACGCGAATTCTATTGTTCGTCTCATCTGTTTACAAGCAACTGATCCGCTTTACAAAGCACACTGAAAAAGAGGGCTTAAGTTACTTAGTTCAATCCAGAAAAACGTGGCAATCCTCGTCAGCGCGTTAAGTAGTCGCCGATCCACTGTCGAATACGAGAATAATGCTCCTCCGTTTGCAGATAGTGTCCAGCCCCTTTCAAAACAGTCAGTTCACAATTATAGTGTTTTGAGAATGCACTCGTGATATCAAGATCACATAGATCATCCTGCCCTCCACAAAGAATAGAGGTGTGCGTTGGCCAACTCGTTATGGGGTTATCTCTGACATAACAATAGTAGTCCCAGTAAAGCACTTCACCGATAGGCGTTGTTATTTCCTGCTCAGAACGAAGCCTGTCCTTTGTAACGTCAAACCAAGTCATGAATTTTTGGATGACGGATTCCATATCGATCACTGGTGTCAAAAACAGGCAGCGCTGCAAATTTTCTTCTTTGTATGCAAGAAGACAAAAATAGGCACTTATGCTGCACGCGAACACACTAACCTGTCTCGCCCGTGCTTTTGCGTAACTCATCACAGCGCCTAAATCCTGAACACTTTCTCGCGCTTTAAAGAGCTTGGCTTCGTCTTTTCGGTCTCCATGCTTTGGCAAGTCAAAACTGAGAACCTGATAGCCTGCTTTTACTGCGATAGATGCAAACAGTTCAATTACAGCATCTGCTTTGTGGGATTTGGCTCCATGTATTGCTAGAAATATCCTGTCAGAGTTACTTCCCCATAAAATGGCAGGAATGTCACCTATCAATACTTCTGTTCTCTGCATAATTTCTGAGTACTTTCTTAGCCCTACGCCACATAAGGAAAACTAAACTTAATAGCCGTCTCCACCTATATCCACCAGCATGGTTGAAGACAATAAGCAGACTGCCTAGTCAAGTCGCAACAGTCCAATCAGCAACAGAAAGGCGAGAGGTGGGCTCTCTAAGCTTCAGGCAATCAGCGACAAACATTATTCTGTGGGGCAGTGTTGCACAAGCGGCATTGGTATCTTCATGGCCTTCTCGCGTGTCTGGAGGCGAAATAACAATGGCTGAGGTGACTTTGCCAATCTTGTCCAGTTCGCGCTTGTAACGGATCGCAGAGAGCTTGCTGTCCGTGGCAAGCTGTGCCTTAAGCCCCAGATCCCTGAAGTTATCGGAGAAATGTTTGGAAAGGTCGCGTGCAATAAGGGCTATGCGGCGTTCAGAACCATAAACCAAGCCCTTGCTGGAGTTCTTGCGCTTGAAATCAGCCTTCTGGGCGTCTGTCATACCATCGGTGATGTCCTCGAACTGGTTATCGACAGCGGCATCATTGATGTCCACCTCAGGGCGGCGTTCTTCATAAAGCAGAGGTGTGACAGTGCCGTCCTCAACAGCGCGTTGCATGGTGTAGGCGTGGAGGATCTTGCCGAACTTGTTGCGGGTCTTATCCTCTTTCAGAAGCGGGGTGCCGGTGAAGGCGATGTAGGCTGCATTGGGTAGTGCCAGACGCATCCGCTCATGGTTCTCACCGCCTTGACTTCGGTGCCCCTCATCCACCAGCACAATCAGGTCCTCGCTCTCGTTCTTACATTCCGGCAGTTTGGCGGCGGAGTTGAACTTTTGCAGCAGGGTGAACATGATACGCTCATCGCCCTTACCGATCTTCAGGGCTAAATCCTTACCAGACCCAGCTCGTGCGCGAGCACCGTCCTTTTTGGCGGCAACAGCAGACCCGAAAGCGCCGCCAGACAGGAAGGTTGCGGAGAGTTGCTTTTCCAGATCCGTCCTGTCCGTAATGACGATAACGCGGCAGTTGGCTGTTTCCGGGTTCAGCAGCAAGGCACGGCAGAGCAGCACCATGGTGTAGGATTTGCCTGAGCCTGTTGTGTGCCAGATGACACCGCCCTCGCGGCCACCCTCGCGCTTACGAGTACCCACCGTCTCAAGCATAGCCTTTACGCCAAAGACCTGCTGATATCTGGCGGCGATTTTACCGGCCTTTTTGTCAAACAAGATGTAGTAGCGCAGGAAGTCCAGCAGCCTTGCAGGCTCAACCAGTCCCATAAGCAGCCGGTCCTGCTCTGTGACAGTGACGTCTTGCGACCACAGCCCGGTGAAGTGGTCTTTCGCTTTTGCATCCGCGTCCTTTAAAAGCGCCAGTCGGTCTTCCTCTGGAAGTCTCTGGTTTTTGACGCGGTGGATGTGCTCCTCGCTGAACGCGTCCTCACGCCATGCACTCCAGAACTTCAGCGGGGTGTTGGTGGTGCCATAGCGAGCAGCCGTATCCGCAATGGACAGCAGGAGCTGGGCGTAAGCATAGAGGGACAAAATACCGTCTTGTTGTTGGTTGCGCAGGTGCTGGCTGATGCCCTCCTCAACCATCTTGTCGTCTTTGGAGCCAACGGGGCGCTTGGCTTCAATCACAGCAACGGGAATGCCATTGAGGAAACCAACAATATCAGGGCGATAGGTCTGGCTGCTGCCTTCTCGCTCCACGCTCATCTCGGTGGTGACTTCAAACGTGTTGGCTATCACATTCTCCCAGTTCACCAGCGGAACCGTGAGACTGAGTTTTTTGCCCTCGCGCACCTCATTAACCGTGACGCCGTAAAGCAGATGTTTGTACAGCCTCTCGTTTGCGGCAAGCAGGCCCTCGTTGATGCCTAGATTCTTCAGTGCCTTGAGAACCTGAGCCCTGGCGCTGGCACTCAGAGCATACCCCTCTGCCGTTCGATAAGCCTCCAGATGCTTTGCAATTGTATCTTCCAGCAAAACAGCACGAAGCGAACCACGACGGCACGTACACACCTCAGGTCTGATATAGGTCCAGCCCATATTCATCATCAGCGCAAGCGCCGGGATCTTGGAGGCGGCATCTTCACGGGTGTCCGGGCGGCTGGCGGATATGGTGGCGGTCATGGAACTCTCAAATCAGGCAAATCAATTGCTTGAGTTGTAACATGAAATAAGCACACGCACAGCTTTGGTGACCCGCGCGTCTGTGTGCAGGCACAAAAACTTATCCCCGCCGCGTAAAAGCTGCCCCATACTAAGTGCATGTTCACGCATTCGGGCAACTGGCGGACCGTCCGTCAGTGCGGTGTGGACTGGGCGGGGCTACCGGGTGAGGTAACGTATCACCCGGCAGGTTCGTGGAGGTTCCCCTTTCACCAACAGTGTTGAGGGATAGCGGATGTCCGGTCAAACCAAAGGGCGCCAACACTGAGAACTGAGGCTCTCCAACGGTCTCAGATCTTCCAAGTGTCTTTTGGACCTTGTCCTTAGCCTCCTGCAAAAACGCCCGGGCAAGGCACCAGCCAATGCCGAAGAAACATTTTTTAACAAGTAGCGCAGGTATTGCCTGTGCGCCTTGCCCCTCCCGTTCTTCGGGAGATCATAATCATCACACTGCATGGGAGGCCACGCGGTGCTCTTGTTGCTTGCGCTGCCATTGCAGCAGCACTGCATTCAGAACGAGAACCAGAGAGGCAGGAGCAAGGTGTTCTGGGTCCCTGATCAAGTCAGGGATGACGGCAGAGAGGGAGGTGCGGTTATCGCTAAAGCGTATCTCTGAAAAGTGGACACCGGTTTTCAGATAAAGATACGCAAAAACAAAAGCAGATCAAGCGTTTCAGCTTAAACGCGAACGGCTTTAGGTGTAACGTCAGGATGCCGGGGCGATGGGGTAAGGTGTTCACCTGCCACACCGTTGTCATGGTGGGGCAGCTTTGCCGTCTCCACCGCCGTCATCCCGGAAAAGCGCAGCGCCTATCCGGGAACCAGAGCGAAACACTCAGTGTTCCCGGACAAAACGATTGCCCCACACGCCTGAAAAGGACCAGAGACTGCCAACAGGCCCCACTCACACAGTCAAAGGCTCATGCCGCCTCTTCCACCTTCACCCGCTTCTTGCCCGTCAGCAACTGTTGCATAAGGGCGCGTTTTTCGGTGCGGAGGTGACCCACCTGTAAAGAAAGATGATTTACTTCTTGCTCGGCAGCCTCAAGAACCTCGGTCATGGCTGTTTGCTCATCAAGGGATGGAAGCTCAAGCTTAATCGACCGAACATCTTCTTTTGTAATGTTCTTCATACTCCCGCTAGTGCCAGTAGCTATTGCAGAGAGCATATATCGAGTAGGTGGTGAGGAAAGCCAGAAAGCAACCCAACGGCACAGGGTTTTATTAGGAGCTATTGTTAGCGCCCATAGTCGATCCGGCAGGTAAAGATTGTCGTGGTCTTTGTCGACATATCCGTTTGCACCTACCAACGCTGGAGTATTCATACGGCTCATAACGATTGTGTCTGCTTTTACAGGGACACGCACACGGACTACCTCCTTTTGATCGCTAACCACTTTGTTGTGCGATGACTGGAACTTACCGCTGGAGACACAACTCGTTTTCAAAACACCAATCTCATTACATTTTGTTGGAGTGTCTTGTGAGTTGACGCTAACTCCTGCTTCCATCGAAACAAGTACATCCCCCAGCTTCACAGTCTTCCACTCACTGCCCTCGAAGCCCTTGAGGCGGTGGGTGCCGGTGAGGAGGTGTTGCATGAGGGCGCGTTTTTGGGCTTCTGCGTTCTTCAGTTGCTTTTCGGCAACCTCAATGGCCCGATCCCACGTCCCCAGTATCTCCGCGATCTTCTTTTGTTCTGGGAGGGGTGGGACAAGTAGTTCAACTTTACCAAGATCCTGCTGTCCAATGTTAGCACGAATACCACCTTGGGCGCGGCGAACCTTTTCACTGCGGACAGAGGGAGCCTTGAAGCAGTATCGAGCGAAAGGTGCATGGATACTGTGTGAAATTGGCCTACCTCGAATGACGAAGCCGCCAAAAATGATCGGATCATGGTCTAAGTAGACACTCGCGAAGGCAATCTCTTTCGGCACTTCGGAGGTACGATTAAACAACACATCACCGTAGCGAAGGGCGTAAGCCTCTATCGACTTCAACGGAACCGCAACTTCACCTCGAACCAGATCAGATGTTAGCGTGTCGTTCCGAAAGATGTCCATAACATTAACGAACTTTGTACCTTCACCATATTGACTGGCATCCGCATTGAAACCGTTCTTAAATTCGTAAAGTTCACTGAGCTTTCTGTTCTTCCACCCTTCAGGAACCATAACCCAGCTCCTTCAGGTAGGCGTCCATTTTGGTTTCCAGCTCGGTCATCTCGGCCTTCAGCTGTTCGCGCTCGGCACGCACAGCCATGAGGTCGATCTCTTCTTTTTCCTCAAAGGTGTCCACATACCGCGGGATGTTGAGGTTGAAATCGTTTTCCTTCACCTCGTCCAGTGTTGCTACATAGGCGTATTTCTCCGCAGTCTGCCGTGCCGTGCAGGTCTTAACGATCTTTGCGATGCGGGACTCGCTGAGCTGGTTCTGGTTGGTGCCCTCCACGTATTCGCGCGAAGCATCAATAAACAGCACGGAGTTATCCTCCTTGCCCTTTTTGAAGACTAAAATAGCTGCTGGAATACCAGTGCCGAAGAACAGTTTTTCCGGCAGGCCAATCACAGCGTCCAGCAGGTTTTCTTCAATCAGAGCCTTGCGGATTTTGCCCTCAGAGGAACCACGGAACAGTACGCCATGGGGCACAACCACCGCCATGCGGCCCGTGTCGTCCTTCAAAGTCTCCACCATGTGGGAGATAAAGGCATAATCGCCCTTGGTTTTTGGGGGCAGACCACGGTGAAAGCGTGCAAAGGCGTCTTTCTCAGCCTGTTCTATGCCCCATTTATCGAGGCTGAACGGCGGATTGGCGACCACCACGTCAAACTTGCGCAGGGCATCCTCACGGGTGCGCAGCTTGGGGTTGCGGATGGTATCGCCCCATTCAATCTGGTGGTTGGTTTCGCCATGCAGGAACATGTTCATCTTGGCAAGCGCCCAGGTGGAGCCAATGGCCTCCTGACCAAACAGGGCATAGGTCTTTTTGCCGGTTTTACTGCTGATCTGGCGTCCACACTTCATCAGCAAAGAGCCGGAGCCACAGGTGGGATCACAAATCTCATCGCCCTCGCGCGGGGTGACCAGCTCCGCCATCAACTGCGAGACCTCCGCAGGGGTATAAAACTCCCCGGCCTTCTTGCCAGCGGTCGCGGCAAAGCGGGAGATCAGGTATTCATAGGCCCCGCCAATAACGTCCAGATTGCCCACACGGCTTGGGCGCAGGTTCATCTCGGCCCTGGCAAAGTCCTCCAGCACATGGCGCAGAATGTCATTCTTCTGCTGCTCATCGCCCAGCTTGTTGGAATTAAACGAGATATCCTGAAACACATCACGCAGCTTGGCACCGTTGGCCTCTTCAATGGCAGTGAGCGCCACATCAATGCGCTCGCCATTGCCGGGTTGATGCCGCTTTTCATAAAGGGCATAAAAGCCAGCTTCTTCGGGCAGAACAAACGCCTCGTTCTTCATCATCTCCGCAATCAGCTCAGGCTCATCGCCATATTGCTGCCTGAACCCATCATAATGATCCTGCCACACATCCGAGATGTATTTGAGGAACAGCATGGTCAGGACGTAGTCCTTATAAATGGAGGGATCGACCACCCCCCGAAAGGTGTCACAAGCCCCCCAGGCGGCCTTGTTGATCTGATCTTGCGAAACACGCGCAGCTGACATGGAGATTTCCTGAATATGAATGAGCTGCGGGAGTGTAAAGGGCCGGCGGCTTTGCAGAAAGAGCGAATTACCGTAGAGCACAGAGTTTTCGTGAAGTGCAGCCAGCAGACCATGAGAGAAGAAGCACATCAAAGGAAGTGAAGGCCGAAGGACCCGACCTTCAGGCTGCTTGTTGTCAGATCTCGATTTTTTCTGAGATCGCAAGAGCATCTTCAAGCTCAATACCAAGATATCTAACAGTGCTATCCATTTTGGTATGGCCGAGCAACAGCTGCACAGCACGCAGATTACCGGTCTTTTTATAAATCTGCGCCACCTTGGTCCTGCGCATGGAATGTGTTCCATAAGCACTTGGTTCAAGCCCGATGGAGGCAACCCATTCCTTCAGCATTCTGCCATATTGGCGTGTTGAGATATGCGGGCGATCATGAAACCGGCCCGGCCACAGGTACTCCGAGCCTCTCATCTCTGGACAGTCAATCCATTTGGACAGAGAGGCTCTGGTCCCTTCGGTGATTTCAAACTGAACCGGTTTGCCTGTTTTGCACTGAATAACGGAGGTTCGTTCTTTGAGGCGCCCTGCGGCGTAAACGTCAACCACCTTGAGCTGAACGAGATCGCAACCACGAAGTTTGCTGTCAATCGCTGTATTGAACAGGGCCAGTTCTCTGATCTTGCCTGCCAACTCAAGACGAACACGGATAGCCCATACATGTTTGGGGAGAAGCGGGCGTTTCTGCCCTATAATACGGCCTCTGTTCCAGGCAGGTTTGACGGGACGGATCATGGGAAGGTTCGAAATGGTCATGATAGATCCTCCATGCCATCCCTCAGCCGCCACAACTCTGATAGCTTACTTCAGTTGCGCAGTTGTTACGTTTTAATATGCTGGATCAGTTAACAAGCCGACCAAGGCTGTTTCCTTTAGATTTGTGTGAGGACCAAAAGACAGAAAGCATTGAAACACTTAGCACATGAGCATACTGTCTGATCAAATCCGGTTGTCCGAGAATATCCGTCACCTTCAAGGTTTTGTTCATGGCTTCAAAGAAAACCCTTAATGCAAAAAATCTGGAAGCGCTTGGAGCAGAGCGTCTGGCCCAGTTGCTGATTGACTTAAGCACTGGCAATGCAGAGGCGAAAAGGCAATTGAGGCTGGAACTCGCCGGTGCTTTAAGCCCGGCTGATGCGGCAAAGGAAGTGCGCAAGCGGCTTTCGACGATACAGCGTTCCAACACCTTCGTGAACTGGGAAAACCGACACAAGCTTGTTAAGGACCTGCAAACGCAGTGCAACGCAATCACCAATATCGTTGGCAAGCATGACCCCAAAACCGCCCTGGAATTGCTTTGGCGATTTGTTGAGCTCGCGGACAGCATATTCGCGCGGTGTGATGATTCAAGCGGGACAGTGATTGGTATTTTCCATGATGCGGTGGAAGAGCTGATCGTGATGGCAGCAAAAGCCAGCGTTCCAACCGCCGACCTTGCTGATAGTACTTTCAGTGCCCTGTGTGACAATAGCTATGGGCAATATGATCCACTGTTGCGCGGTCTTGCTCCTGTTCTTGGAACAATTGGTCTGGAGCACATCAAGGCCCGGATGATTGAGCTGAAGGCGTCTCTTTTGGCTCCTTCTGAAGAAAGCGACAGAGTCGTTGTGCCATTTAACTCCAGCTCAACTGCCACATATGATCACGATGTCAGGTGCTTTGGGCTCGATCGTACCGTTAAATCCACTTTGATCGAAATTGCTGACCTTCTTGGCGACCTTGATGGCTTCACCGCGCAGTTTACTGAGGAGCAGAGGAAAAACCCCCAGCTCGCAGCACGGATCGCTCAGCGTTTTCTTGTGGCTGATGACCCAGAAAAAGCGCTGGAGTTCCTTGATGGTGCAGATATCGATTCTGCGCGTCAGTTGACCTGGATAAATCAGCTGGAAGAGTGGACCGATACTCGCATTAACGCGCTACAGGCTCTTGGCCGGTTAGAAGAAGCTCAGGGAATGCGGTGGCAGTATTATACAGAGACACTTTCTGTCCCTCATTTGCGTGATTATCTGGATAAACTACCGGAGTTTGAGGATGTTGAAGCTGAGCTTAAGGCGATTGACTATGCCTTTTGCGTTGAGAATGTCCACTCGGCTCTTGCGTTTCTTGTCAGCTGGCAAGCAATGGATAAAGCTAAGGAGTTGGTGCTTAAACGCTATGAAGAACTTGATGGTGACATCTATCAGATCCTTACACCTTGCGCGGAGGAGCTATCCGCAAAAAGTCCGCTTGCAGCAAGTCTGATCCTTCGCAGGATGATTGATTTCAGTCTCGATTACGGGCGTAGTTCACGTTACAAGCATTGCGCCCGCCATTTCATGGAATGCAAAGGCTTGGCAACAGTGATTGACGATTTTCAAGGTCACGAAACGCACGAAGCGTTTGCATCCAGACTAAAGCAACAACACGGACGGAAAACATCGTTTTGGGATCGGGTAAATTAAAGAAAACGTGTTGCCACTTGAGGTGATTAAACGCTACCTGCAAAATGCCAGCCGTTATGCCATAAACACCCATTTACGCTTCTGGCATTTCGCAGATGCAATAGACAACCTCTTTGTTCGGCTTGGCTTTTAGAGCCACTTAACCGCAATGCCTTTATTCTACTCAGGGTTTATTGATAAGACCACAAGCAGAAATTGTAGCGGTGCCATCATAGAAGACATGCTCTGACAGGCCGAATGTCTGGTTATGTGAAGGATTTTCGACACGGGCCAGGGCGCGGTTGATCGGCATTGGGGGCGTGGCCCGTGTTGGCAATCCTCCAAA
>CANMBS010000081.1 GCA_947496145.1 uncultured Pseudovibrio sp. | reverse complement strand
GGCAATGATCAACCCCTGAGTTGTGCCTAGAGGGAGGCTTTTGCGATCAAATTCAGGTTAATGTGACAACACCCTTTTGAAACCGCTCTTTCGGGGAAATTCCCGTTGGTCAAAGTAAACCCTCTGCAAGCGCGTCGCTTTGCTCAAGCATGTGGAAGCCATGCCAAGACTGATGCAGTCGATGCGCGTATTCTGGCACGCATGGGAGCATCGCTGGAGTTGGTTCCTGACAAGCCGCGAAATGAGAAACTGGATGGTCTCAGAGATTTACAGCTGGCCCGCAGTGCTTTGGTCAAGGAGCGGACCAGGCTCATAAATCGCGGCCAGATGCAAACGAACTCTGTTCTCAAGCGACAAACGAAAGCCCGCCTGACGATGGTTGAACGCCAAATCACCGAGCTAAATAAGGAAATCTCCAAGCTCATCGCAGAAGATAAGTAGACAGCACGGAAGAGCGAAATCCTGTGTTCAATGCCGGGGCTGGGAAAAATCTCGGTGGCGATGATCCTTACCTTCCTGCCTGAAATCGGCACGTTGGGGCGAAAACAGGTCGGGAGCCTCGCCGGGCTCGTGCCCTACAGTCGTGAATCTGGAACATGGAAAGGCAAATCCTTCATAAACGGAGGGAGGAAGCCACTGCGCGATGCCCTTTACATGCCAGCAATGGTTGCCATGCGCTTCAACCCCGATCTCAAAGCTAAATATAACCAGCTACGTGAGGCAGGAAAACCCGCCAAAGTCGCTATTGTGGCCATTATGCGCAAACTTATCGAGACCGCGAACGCCCTCATCAAAGCTGATCGCTTATGGACCGAAAAAAGTCCTTGCACATGACGGATACTCAAGTCCCTACATCTAAGGGCTGGTAAAGTATCGATATTAAACATCAAATTTATCTATGTAAAGACATCCAATTACACAAGCTTACAGAGTTCCTTTCATACTTGTATATATCAGCAAACGCTAACAATAGCGTTAGGTTAGTAAAACTTTTATCCATTGCTTTTCTTCATAAGAACTGTAATACTCTCATAATATTTATGTGAAAATTATGTAGTAAATTATATCGCCTAATAAATTCCTGTATTGTTGATGGGTTATCTTTATCGATGGAGAAAATTTCTAATCTTATAAATATTCATAGGTCGCAGTCACTTTTTGGTCCTCACGGTCTATTGGTTCAGCGTTTGTTATCTAAGCTCGCCCTACCAGAGAACGCTGCTACATTTTCGGAGCGGGGTTTCCCAACCTTTAGCAATTTGCGCAAGATGCGTCTCGAAGCTGCGGGGGGAGCATTTGTCGCCGGATACAACAGCGCTCTAAAAACGCACGATTTAATCGATTTACTCATTGAGGCAAAAGAGCGGGAGCAAAGTCTGGAGGGTTTTTTTATTGAAGGATCAGCGATGGCCTTCGCTCTGAAGGAGGCTATACCAATTCGGCTGGACGAGAAGCCACAACTCTGTTCTTTTCTCGACCTTTGCAAAGAGGTACATCCTTATTTGGCTACAGTCGGGACCGGTTGGGCGCTTGCCAAGTTCCCTTGGAGACACGAAACAACACTAGACCTGCTGGAACCTGCCCTGTTGTCGCTGGCCTTTGATGGTTGGGGCTTCTGCGATTGTTTTTTCGACCCGCGCAAGACTTTAGCAGGTCCTAGGCCCAAAATGGTTCGTCACTACGGAGAGTTGGCTGCGCGGTCCTGGGATCGTGGTGCGGGTCGATCTCTGTGGTTCTCGACAGGCGGGAATCCAGCTTCAGCTCTTGCAAAGATTTCAGACACCGAAAAAAAACGACACGACGATCTGATAGCCGGACTCGGTCTTGCCGTCACCTATACAAGCGGCCTCTCTATTGATGATGCTAGGGAATTGCGCAACGCTGCGGGAC
This sequence comes from uncultured Pseudovibrio sp., assembly GCA_947496145.1. Taxonomy (GTDB): domain Bacteria; phylum Pseudomonadota; class Alphaproteobacteria; order Rhizobiales; family Stappiaceae; genus Pseudovibrio. Next base: position 9,440 of record CANMBS010000081.1, on the reverse strand, counting down.
CAAATCGCCGTTGGCTTGTACAAGGCGCGGCGTTCGCTTTGGAAGCACATTTCAGGGCTGGAACTGATACCCGGAAAACAGAAGAAATCTTCTCCACGCTAAGCGAAGCAACAAAGCAGGAAGCGCTAGCGGCCGTGGCAAAACACCGTCCAAAGTTACCTAGTGGCACGCCGCTGTTGGTTGCCTTTGAAGCGCATGAACTCTGGCGTCAGGCACTAGCCGAAGTATTGGCATCCGCATGAATGAGGCAATAGGCGATTTAAGTCTACTTGGGAGATTAAGCAATGACACTTTTCTTGAAACGTTATATTGGGCGATTCGTCTCTGGAGGCGTCGCGATTACGTTGCTTGTTGCTGCAAATCTATCGCAAGGAATGCTAAATCAACCTGAGCAATTGGAGGAACGCTTCAGCTTCGCACATCATCCGATTCCCGGAAGTGGTGCAGGGATTATTCGTGACGTCCATCCAAAGTTTGAGCACATTTCAGCTTGGATTTCCGCAGTCGGGGCGGCTATTGCGGTCGGCGACATGGATGGTGATGGTCGTGCGAATGATCTATGCCATGTTGACCCACGTGACGACAGTGTGACACTACGACCTGCATTATCAAACGCCAACCCGCGTTACCAACCAATCAAACTTGTGACACAGCGTGCGGAGGATGGTCCACCTATCGCTCCAATGGGTTGCGTTCTGGCAGATGCCAACGCCGATGGGCACCAAGATGTCATCGTATATTTCTGGGGCCGCTCTCCCATAATTTATTACACTATAGGGAAAGATATTTCCGATGGTTTTTTGCAGTATGAGATAGCCTCTGGAGAAGTTTGGTATACCAACGCAGGACTCTTTTCCGATCTCGATGGTGATGGGTATGGTGACTTAATTTTCGGTAATTATTTCCCAGATGAAAGCGGCGTACTTGAAACCGAGGGGCTGCGTTCGGTCGAAATGCAGCATTCTATGTCGCATGCTGGAAATGGCGGACCCAATCGGCTGTTCCTTTCCTCGGGAGCCTCGAGAGGAAAGATGGAATTTACGGATCGATCTGATGTGTTTGATACACAGATGGCAAACGGTTGGACATTAGCTCTTGGAGCTGCTGACCTAAATGGGGATGGTCTGCCAGAAGTATATATTGCCAACGATTTTGGCCCCGACCGGATGCTATTCAATGCATCCAAACCGGGAGCGCCCACCTTTACTACAGCATCAGCCCGGCGAAATTTGATGGATACGAAATCCACAACAATGGGAAAGGACTCCTTCAAAGGCATGGGCGTCGACTTCGGGGACGTCGATGGCGACGGTAGGTTGGATATCTTCGTCAGCAACATAGCTGAGGAATATGCATTGCATGAAAGCCACTTCTTGTTCCTCAATGATGGTTCGGACGACTGGGCAGGCGGCAACGCGCCTTACCGTAATGCCAGCGGCCCTATGGGTCTTGCTCGCTCAAGTTGGTCCTGGGATGCAAAATTTGGCGACTTTGACAACGACGGCAAGTTGGAGCTCTGGCAAGCCACGGGATTCGTCAAAGGTGTTCATGATCGCTGGCCAGAGCTACATGAGCTTGCAATGGGTAACGACGAGTTGTTACGCAACCCAGCATTCTGGCCTAAGTTCGGCCCGGGTGACGACCTTTCTGGTGATCGGCCCGATGCCTTCTTCGTTAGAGATGAAACTGGACGTTACCATGATTTAGCGACAGAAGTTGGGATCGGGCAACCCACTGTGTCGCGTGGAATAGCATTGGCAGACATAGACAACGATGGCGATCTTGACGTGGCACTTGCGCGACAATGGGAAACGTCTGTCATCTATGAAAATCTTACCAGGAGTTCTTCGCCTTCGCTGGTACTCGATTTGCGTTTGACGAATGCAAATGGCAGTACCCGCCCGGCTATCGGCGCGGTTGTAAGGGCTTTCCTTCCGAAAGGCCGGGAAATTATTGGAATGGTGGATTCCAGCAATGGGCATTCTGGTGCCCGTGCGCCACAAGTACATTTTGGTCTAGGTGCATTCAATGACGACACCCTCCAAATCCAAGTTACTTGGCGTAGTCTGGAAGGTTTGAACGAACGCACCTTCACTATCTCTCCTGGTCATCACCGCATTGTACTTGATACGGACAGAGTCTTTTTCGATTCCATAAAAAACGAGGAGCCATCGATATGACAACCATTGTTTCCAACATCTCGCTGCCTCGTCAAACTTTGGCTGAACGGTGGTATATCGATAAACGACTGAAGGGGTTATCTCGTTTTGCATTAGCAATAACCGTGCTGAACGTACTGGGGCACCTTTTCCTTGGATTTGAGCAATCATGGATTACGCCATTTGTGGCGCTGTCAGCTGCCTACGGAACAGAAATCGTAGCAGAAGCTCTGCAAGCCCGTGCTGAAGGACGTCCGGCGAAATTCATCGGACGACCGGGGCAAACCATAGCTTTCTTATTGTCAGCTCATATCACGGGACTCGCCTGCGGAATGCTCCTGTTTGCGAATGAACAGCTTTGGGTTGTTGCATTTGCATCCTCGGCAGCAATTGCCTCCAAATGGATAGTGAGAATTCCAATGACAACCAGCGGGAAACGGGTAGATCGGCATATTCTCAACCCGTCGAACTTTGGCATAACACTCACTCTTTTGCTATTTCCAAGCGTTGGGATCGCACCACCATACATGTTTACGGTCAATGTCAGCGGCGCACTGGACTGGTTGTTACCCTTGGTCATCATCATTACTGGTAGCTTGCTCAATACAAAGCTCACCGGGCGCATGACACTAATTATCGCTTGGCTTGCCGCTTTTATCGCACAGGCACTGATACGCAGCTATGTAAATGGTACGCCGGCCAGCGCAGCATTAATGCCGATGACTGGCTTCGCCTTCATTCTGTTCACATTTTACATGATTACCGACCCTGCGACGACGCCGAGCAAACCGCGCGGACAGATCGCCTTCGCCCTAGTAGTGGCTGCAGCCTATGGCATATTCATGCAACTAAATGTCGTATTCGGGCTCTTTTATGCGCTAACGCTCGCAACTCTAGGGCGCGGCCTGCTCATCGCGCTAAGTCCAATGAGACTGCTTGCACACCAGTCTCAGGAAAATGAAACCAACAAACCGGCAGTGTAAGCGCTATGGTCGATAGAATTGCGATTTGCTCATTAAGCTGCCGTTACCCTGATGCAACGTTGCCGCGACAGCTTTGGCGCAACCTGATGAATGGGCGTAGGTCTTTCCGCTCAATACCAACCCAGCGGCTTCCACTGGCTGATTACAACGTCTCCTGTATCGGTGTAGAGGACAGTATCACGCAAGTTCCGGCGGCGTTGATATCCGACTGGGTCTTTCATCGTGCAAATTTCAGAGTGCCGCTGAAGTCATTTGAGTCCACTGACTTGACGCACTGGCTTACATTAGAACTTGCATCCAATGCTTTAGAAGATGTTGTTCAGAAGATCGACACCCGCAATACCGCTGTCATAATTGCGAATACACTGACCGGTGAATTCAGCCGGGCGAACTTGACGCGCCTGCGTTTGCCGTTTCTGAACGAGATTCTGACAGAGGTGCTTAACGACGTAGGGTCTAGTCAAGCTGATGCGATTCAACAGAGCTTTAGCGAGGCTATCAAGGCACGTTTCCCTGCACCGACCGAAGACATGTTGTCAGGGGGGCTTGCCAATACAATTGCAGGCCGCATCGCAAATCACTTCAACTTTAATGGCGGGGCTTACACAGTAGACGGTGCGTGCTCTTCTTCACTGCTTGCGGTGATAAACGCTGCGGAGTTGTTGGAAGCCGGTGCGACAGATACCGTAATTGCAGGAGCAGTGGATCTGTCACTCGATCCATTTGAGTTGGTCGGATTTTCGCGCAATGGCGCGCTGTCTAAGACGCGCATGCGGGTTTTTGACGAGCGTTCGGATGGATTCTGGCCAGGCGAAGGCGCGGCGGTTGCTGTGATGATGCGGGAGAAGGATGCGAAGGAGCGGGGGGTGCCGGTTCTTGCAGTCTTGCGCGGTTGGGGGATGTCGACCGATGGTGCTGGGGGATTAACACGCCCTAATGACGAGGGACAGCACCTTGCCTGCACGCGGGCATTGGAGAAAGCAGGCATCGCCCCATCCGATGTTGCTTATATTGAGGCACATGGTACAGGCACCTCTATAGGCGATACCACCGAGATCCGCTCCCTTGCTTGTTTGACCGAAGACCTTAAGACACCTTTGCCGATTGGCTCTGTTAAAGCAAACATTGGCCATACCAAAGCTGCGGCAGGTTTTGCAGGTCTTACGAAGATCGTACAAAGCTTTCGCGAAGGCGCAATCCCACCGCACGTCACATGCGATATCCCTAATACGGCCTTTGCTGAGATTGATGGATGTTTGCGTCCGCTTGAGGCACCATTATTGCTTGAGCAGAAGGCTATAGCTGGCGTATCGAGCTTTGGCTTCGGTGGTATCAACGCACATGTATTGTTGGAACGATCACCACAGGCTGCTTCTCCCCCACGGTCTTTCCGGTATGCTTCGATAACTTCAGATCAAGCAGTAGAACTTTTTGCCTTTAGCTGTGACACACCTGATGATCTCATTCAGGAACTAAAGCGAATTCATCCGCTGGCGGCCACGGCTTCGGTGGCTGAATTGACGGACCTGGCCCAGGACGTGGCGACACGGGTGACACCAGGTGAAGTGCGCCTCGCGTTCTCGGCAAGTGATGGATCCGAACTTTCGAACCGAATTGATGCAGTGCTGAAATGGCTTTCTGGCGATATATCAAAACCGATTTGGTTACATGCAACACTCGATGGAAAGCGTAAGTATGTCTGTCTGCTTTTTTCAGGGCAAGCTTCTCCTGTGCGAAAAGTGTCCATGCAGTGGTGTCGGCGGTTTCCTGAGATCGCAGCTTTGGCTAAGCAATTATTGGTAAAACCGCAGAATGGCGATAAAAATACTATGATCGCTCAGCCTGCCATCACATTTTCCAATCTCGCAGGGCGTTGCTTGCTTGATAGGCTTGGTGTAGAGGCCGATGACGCCATCGGCCATAGTCTTGGAGAAATCGCCAGCATGGCATGGGCTGGAATGCTGACGCCTGCGGATGCTTTATCACTTGCAACGAGGCGAGGTGCCGACATGGCTCGCTTCGGTATGGCTGGTGGTATCATGGTTCGTATTGCCTTGCCAGAGTCGGATTGCGTTGCACTCGCTAAAGGTACGGGTTGCGAAATCGCGTGTCACAACAGTCCCACAGAAACCGTCATGGCTGGCGCACGTGCTGCCATAAATGCTTTAACACAGAAAGCCCAGTGGGGAGGTGTCGAAGTCGCGGTTCTGGGTACATCACATGCATTCCATAGCTCGGACATGTTGCCAGCAGTCGAACCTTTTTCTAAGACACTCTCCGAGTTTTCCTTTTCGCAGCCTGAGCGTACTTTCACGTCAACAATCACAGGAGCTCCCTGGGATGAAACGGCTGATCCGCGCGTTTTATTACGTGAGCAACTCACCACATCAGTGGAATTTCTTCGAGCAGTTCAGCAGCATGATCCCGAAACAACTATTATGATTGAATGTGGAGCCGGCGCGGGCATGTCAAGATTGGCACGTCAGTGTGGATTCGACGCCTGGCCAATGGATACCCAAGGAGAAGATTTCCGCGCGTTGATCGATGTATTCGCCGCGCTTTTCGTCGCGGGGCAAGACCTGAAGCTCAATGAGCTTTTCGATGGTCGCGGTTTTTATCCGTTGCGTAATTTAAAACCACCAGTCCTTTTAGAAAACCCATGTGGTCGCAAGTCCAGTCCGTCCAAACCAGCTGAAGTGAAAAACGACACGGTTCAGACAACCGAGGTTGTTGAAATATACCAAGATGCGTCTAGCAACACCCTGACAAGTGAAGACCTGGCTATTGAAGGGACTTTGATAGAAGCCGTGCTTGCTACAGTCGCCGAAGAAATCGGGATTGCCACTACTGAGATCGAACCAACTGCTCGGTTTCAATCCGACCTCCACATGAATTCACTATCGGTCATGCGTGTCGTGATGGCAGCAGCGCGCGCTCTGCGATTGCAACCGCCTGCTTCACCCACTGATTTTGCTGATGGCACCCCCGCGGATCTTGCTGAGGCACTGTTGGAAATAAAAGCACTTGGCAGAGATGGTATGCCCACAACCAGAGTCAAAGGTGTCCGCCGCTGGTTTACGACCTTTGCTATGTCATGGGATACTATCCAGCCCCCAACGGCCCTGTTGCAAAGTACGCCTCTAGAATCCGAACGAACGCTAAGGTTGGAGTTGGATGTGCTTGACCAACGCGAAGCGGAGAAGCTGATGCGCCGCTTGCGCGAGGTGGGGGAGCAAGATGTTGTTCGATTAGAAGTCATACATGATGGCTTACCAGTGATGGCAATGCTACGTTCGCTTTGGTTAGAAAACAGCTTTCCCACAATCGTTGCCATAGATAGGAATGGCAAATCGCTCGCCGACATGCGCATTGATCAGCTATGTCAAACGGCGACAGCGGGCTTTCATGCGTTTCGCCTCGCCGACAATAGCGCTGTTGAAGTGCCGGTATTCCGCCGAACCCTTGTAGAGCGGAGGCCAATCAAGAACGCAGGTGCGAGCGACACAATCCTTGCTGTGGGATGTCATCGTGGCATTGGAGCGGAATGTGCATTGCGCCTTGGTGCTGGCGGTGCCGAAGTCGTTTTCGTAGGGCGCAGTCTCGAAACTCATCCCGACGTGCTTGAGACGCTTGCTATTGCCGATGAGCGCGGTATCAGAGCACGCTATGTGCAAGCTGACTTAGGTGATAGAGAGGCGATAGAGGCCGCTGTCAAGAATGGAGGATTACGCGGCATCGCACCGGACGTGATGTTGTACGCAGCTGGTGTAAATGAGCCACGAAAGCTTAAAGACTTAGATGACGTAACCATCCACGCGACGCTGCAGCCAAAAGTGTTTGGTCTGGCGCTAATGCTTGATTTATACAAAGAGAGCTTGCGTCAGGTTATTGCCTTTGGCTCAATCATCGGGCAGCTCGGACTGGAAGGCGAGGCACATTACGCTCTTGCCAACGAAATGCAAAGTGCTCATTTAGCTGATTTCGCGGGATTGCATCCAGACATTGCCTGTCTGTCTCTGGAATGGACGATCTGGTCGGGAATTGGCATGGGCGAACGGCTTGGTACTGTCGAGCGCCTCGAAGCAATCGGTGTTGACGCGCTACCTTTCGACAAGGCGATTCAAATATTTGATGATCTGGTATCTACTGGCGCAACAGGTACCATATGTGTAACCGGACGCTTTGGGTCTCAGTATGATTTGGGCGATATGTATTCTTCTGGTGCACCACTTCGCTTCATAGATGAGATCCGGTTATACTATCCAGATTGTGAACTAATAGTGGAAACGAAGCTATTGCCGGGGCGCGATCTGTATCTTGAGGATCATAAGGTTAGCGGCCTCCGATTCATGCCTGGAGTGATGGGCCTGGAGGCTATGGCGCAGGCCGCTCGACGGCTTGATCCGGAGATTAGCCTGCATGACATTCGCGATATTTCGTTCGCAAGAGCAATGTGTATCCCTGATGAAGGGTTGATCATTCGTGTGGCCGTTTTAAAGAATGAGGCGGGAGATATCGAAGCGGTCATTCGCTCTGATGAAGATAATTTCTTTGATGTATATATGACTGCGCGTTTTGCCCAATCAAGGCCCAGCTCAACCCAAATAGCATCAACCGAAGGGCAGCGAGTTTGTTTACAATCCTCAAAGGAACTTTATGGACCGCTATTTTTTCACGGAGAAACTTTTGCATGCATTGATCAGGTGTTGTCGGCCAGCTCTAGAAAGGTTGAGGTATCGTTGTTAAGCGCCCCTCAAACCCGTTTGTTTGGAGCCTATGAACCCCAGACGATGTTGCTCGGACATCCTGCGATCAACGACACTGGAATGCACATGCTGCAACTAGCATTACCGCATATTAGAGTTCTACCGGTATCGGTGGCGCATGTCGAACGGTTTGGGGATCCGGCTAACGCCATTAAAGTTGTCGGCACTGAGAATTGGTCGCGAGGCGGTCAATATAGCTTCAATATCCTGAGCTACGATGCTGAAGGCAAATGCATTTATGCGTGGACGGATGTTCGTTTCACAACAGTGGGAATGATTGAAATCGATCCCATTCTCGAAATTGCACCTGAGCTTGTGGGCGTCACTGTTGAGCGTATGGCGCGTGAGGCCCTTGACGATGAAATCCGCGTAGCTATCGTCCGCGGCGAGGCTACACCGCAACAAACACGCCGCGCTCTTGCGCTTGAGCAACTCGGCTTGATTGACCAAGTGCGCAGGCGAACGGACGGACGGATGTTACTTACTGGTGGCTGTGGAACGGTCTCCATTGCCCATACTCAGGATACTAGCTTTGCAGTACACGGATCACGCAGACTCTCATGCGATTTGGTAGATCTTAGCGAGACAATGCCCGAAGGTTTTGACCATCGCGCCTTTTCGGAGGGAGAGCTGCGGCGAAAGCTAGGATCAACAGCTCCTTTTGCAGTCAGGGACCAAGAACCCTGCGATATAATGCATGCTGTGTTCTCATCCTTGTCGCTGCACGTTTCAATTGCGGCACAGAATATTCCTCAAATGGTTATGGAAGCAAAGGAGCCCGCTGAATGAAGTCTTTTGGAACGTTACAACTGGACCTTGAGAGTGAGAAAAAAGCCGAATTCCAAAGCAATTCCACTAAACCTGCTTTCATATATCGCCACATAGTATGTTTTGAAGAAACCAATGTAGTAGGCAATGTTTACTATGCAAGTCATGTGTACTGGCAGGGGCGTTGCCGAGAAATGTTTCTAAGAGAACACGCTCCATCTACCCTGGCTGAGATTATGAAAGACCTGAGGCTGGTAACACTTTATGTCAGTTGCGAGTATTTCGAAGAGCTTTTTGCATTCAACGAAGTCGAAGTGCAAATGCAGCTGGAAAGCATTCAGCAGCATCGTATTGGGTTGCAATTCAATTACATAGTTGAGACGCAGCAGGGCCGGAGACTCGTCGCAACCGGGCGACAGGGAATTGGGTGCATGCGGGTAATTAACAGCCAAATGGAGCCTTGCGCTCCCCCGAATGAGTTGCATCACGCGCTCAAGCGCTTTGCGAGGAGCTGATGAAAAATGTCTTTGACCGAGCAAAGTTCGTTTGAGCAGGTGGAGTTCGGCCAAAAGGTGGCTAAAATCATAAAGCAAATGAAGCGGGTCGAGAATAGTAATGTTAGTTTGCAAGAATGGGCAGATCATGTCTCGATGCATAAGTACCAGTTGAATGCTGCATTTGTTAGTCTAACCGGTATACCACCAATAACATTTCACAACGCAGAAAAGTTGGAAATCGCAAAACGATTACTTGTCTTTGAGCAA
>CANMBS010000080.1 GCA_947496145.1 uncultured Pseudovibrio sp. | reverse complement strand
GGCCGTCATGAACGCCGTGTTTTATCTTTTGCACACTGGGTGCCAGTGGGCGCTTTTGCCAAAAGACTTCCCGCCGAGCAGCACCGTGCACTACTACTTCAAACGCTTTGCCGATGATGGGACGTTAGATCGGGTGCATGAAGCACTTTATGTGCAAACTCGACAGCTCGAAGGGCGTAAGCGCCATATCCTCGTTGATGTTCTTGGACTTGTGTTGAGTAATAAGGTCCACTCGGCTGGTATTCAGGATCGTGATGGTCTTTCTATTGTCTGTGACCGGGTCACATCCTGCTTTCCATTTATCGAAGTCATTTGTGCAGACGGTGGGTATCAAGGGAAGATCGCAGCAAAGACGAGCCCTCGGCCCCTCCAGATCATTAAACGAAATCAAAAAGCATTTCAGGCATTACCCAAACGCTGGATCGTAGAGTGCACCTTCGCATGGCTTGGCATAAACCGCCGGTTCTCAAAGGACATTGAACGATATGCCAGAACCAGTGAAGCACTCATAAGCGCCGCAATGATTAAACTGATGCTGAGGAGAGTTGCTCGATATCACCATTCTTGAACAGACTCTTAGAGATTTCATCCTTCTCCCCCTGAAAGAAAACTTTGAGCACACTAATTTACGCGCGATGAATTGTTGAAGCGTGAGAACGCCAAATATGTCAAGAAGAGCAAATATCATCGCATTTTAATTGTTTAATATGATTCAATAATTTTGAAAAACCCGATTGAACAATCGCTCATTGCAGCTTTTCTGCATGGTTTGATCTGATAATGAGGAGTAATTTTTATTAATACCTTAGTTCATATTCGACTTTGACTGCGTTGGCATATCTTAATGTTCGACCTACTTTTGACGACTTGCCTTCGGCACGTAGCTATCGGTGCAGTCGCTGGTTCTGTCGCAAAGTTTTACGTGTTTCCAGGAAACCTCTTTTAGTCAAGAAGACTTCTGCTCTGATTTTGCGGTTAAGGTTTGATGTTTTGATCAGTTTCAAGGGTGCCCATTACGCCAAAGACGTAATGTTGTATGCAGTCTTCTTTTACGGTCGCTATTCGGTTTCCTATCGCGATCTTGAGGAAATCATGGAGGAACGGGGTGTTAATGTTGACCATGCCACCCTCAATCGCTGGGTCGTGAAGTACTCACCGCAGATCGCAGAAGAGGCCAGAAAACAAAAGTGTAAAGTGGGTAGCTCGTGGCGCATGGACGAAACATATATCAAGGTTAAAGGCGAATGGGTTTATCTGTATCGCGCCCTCGATAAACAAGGCAAAACCGTTGATTTCATGCTCTCAAAGACCCGTGATGAAGAGGCTGCGACGACATTTTTTGAGCAGGCTATTGGCAATAATATCCTGCCAGAAAAGGTCGTTATGGACAAGAATGGAGCTAACAAGGCTGGGCTAAAAAACATCAATCTTTATTTGTTTCTGGCCGGTTGCTGGTTGTCATTCATCGACATCCTTCAGGTCAAATACCTTGACAATATCATTGAGCAGGACCATCGGTTCATCAAACGGCTGACCAGAGCAATGATGGGCATCAAAGCCTTTTATTCAACCGAGGCCACGCTTGAGGGAATTGAAACTGCTCACATGATCAGAAAAGGCCAGCTCGGACAAGAGAGCGTTCCAGCCTTTCGTCAGTTCATGGCGCTCGCAGGATAACTGCGTCAAAGCAACAGGCGTATTGCTGGAAAACGAAAACTTTGCGACAGAACCCCATCAAGGTGCTTGGTTCATAAATGTTAGCGCGGGATGCAAGAGCTGGCTCTGGAAATTCGAACAGGTAGTCTAAGTGGATTTTGCTTCTGAAACTAGCATGATGCCAGGAACAGGAGAATATCATGAGCAGACGCTCTCATCGAAACCATAGTCCGGCCTTTAAAGCCAAAGTTGCGCTTGCTGCTATTCGTGTAGGAAAGTAATAAAGTCTCATATTGAGGAATATAGCATCATACTGGCGAGGGCTTAGCGGACCTTCGCTGCACTACGTGAACCGAGGTAAGCGAGAGCCTGTAGCCTGCGCCGAGGGCCAAGAGCCGCCGTTGAGGCGTTTCTAGCATGGGTTGAGACACGCTCACCCGGTGGCTTCTACAGTAGCTCTTATCGGTAATCTGGAATTACCGAATTGACCGTTAGCGTTGCGTTTGCAGAGGCGGTTGGACCGCCTCGTGACTTTCTCCTGCTTCAGAGGCGAGAGTTTTGATCAGCCTAGTGTAACTACCCAGCTTATCTGTCATAACCGCTTTTAATCGCAAGCTCAACGCTCATACTATGGTTGCCTGATCTTCATCACATACCTCTCAAAATAGTGATTTGCCATTACGGACCGATTGGTCCATATTGAAGAAGGTAAGTGTACCGATGAGCGACGATAATGGGTGACAAGATGCACAACTCAACAACACACCCCATGACTATAGAGGCTGCCATGAGGAAAGTGAGAGCCGTGGAAGATGCGTGGAACTCTCGTTGCCCCAAAATTGTAGCTCGAGAATTATCTCACGATTGTGTGTGGCATATCAGAGGTCAGAGAATTGAAGGCCGATCACAGGTTGTCAGTTTCCTTACTTCCAAATGGAGAACTCAGCTTCATTATCGTCACATAAAAGAACTCTGGAGTTTCAATCATAACCGCTTCTCAATTCGCATTGTGAGTGAGTGGCGTACCAAATACAACAAATGGTTCAGATCCACCGGTACAGAAAACTGGGAGTTCAACAACAATAGCCTTTTGGCCAGGCGGATAATTTACACAACAGATACAGAGATTGATGCGGAGAAACGCCTTTTCGGTTGGCCATTTGGCCGTCGCCCGGATGGCCACCCGGGATTGCAAGAGATGAACCTTTAACGGTTTCTGGTGGAAGGGATAGCGTGTTGTCACGTTAACTCGATTTTGTTCGCAAAAGCCTCCCAGCAAGCATAGTTCAGGCGTTGATCATTGCCGCCAGCTTCCATTGAGCAAACCCGTTGAGGCGCGGAGGTGAATGTCAATTGCGGAACGCTTATGGTGAGGCGGAACGAAGAGATTACGCAGGCCGGAGAAGACTGCCAGAAATCTTTGACGCTGGCCCGGCGACTTAAATTTTGCATAGCTCGTTCTCATTTCGCAAGGGCAAATGCGAGTTCTCTGCGCGATTGTTCAAACCCTTGTGGCTGCGGTGCTCAACAGCTGGCATCACCTTGCGTTTTGCCGCTCCATAGGAACCAGGTTTGTCAGTAACAATTCGCTCGGGAGCAGCTCCCTGCCGTGATAACAGACGGGTCAATAAACGTTTGGCAGCCTTGGTATTGCGCCGTTTCTGAAGGGTTTCGTCGAGAATATAGCCATCCTGATCAACGGCCTGCCATAGATAGCATCGCTGGCCCTGGATCCTGATCACAACCTCATCAAGATACCAGAGATCTGAACTGCTTGCTCTTTTGCGTCGTAATTGACGAGTGTAAGCTGGGCCAAACTTGGTCCCCCACTGGCGGATGGTTTCATATGACAGGGTTACCCCACGTTCCAGCAGCATCTCTTCGACCTCCCGCAGGCTGAGAGAGAAGCGGTGATAGAGCCAAACAACATGAGCAATAATCTCGGGTGGAAAACGGGGGCGCTTGTAACTGATCGGAGCACAAGTCATGTTGCCCAACTACCAATCGGAACTGGAGCCAACGTTAACCTGATAACACCTAAAGGTTCATAGCGAAGGAGCCTGTTCCTGCTCTTGCTAATTGCAAAATTTCTGGATTACATGATCCCCTCGACTAACGTTGGAGCTGTATGCAGATGTTGAAGCTTGACCACATCACCGTCATTGCGCCAACCTTGAAAAAGGGAGTGCGCCATGTTCAGGATTGTCTCGATCTGGAAGTCCCCTTTGGGACACGCCACGACTACATGGGAACGCATAATCACAGGCTTCAGCTTGGTGAGAGGGTCTATCTGGAGATTGTAGCGCTTGACCCGGATGGCGTAGCGCCCGGGCGGGCGAGATGGTTTGGTCTTGATAATCAGGAAAAAATACAGGCGGACTGGGACGACGGGCGGCGTCTGCGAGGTTGGGTTGCGAGCTCGGATGGGATCGAAAAAATTATATCAACCCACTCCTCGATCTTTGGCGACGAAGTCCTGCTCCCTTTCACAAGTCCTGAGTTTTCTTTTTCGATTCCCAAAGATGGTTCACTGCCCCTCGACGGTGCTGCGCCTTCGCTGATCGACCATCGAGGTGAACCGACTTCAATGGCAGAGATTCCCGACATGGGTGCACGGCTCCAGGTTTTAACGTTGGAGCATCCTGAGCCGGGTAAAATCGATACGCTGTATAGCGACCTTGCTATAGACCATCCCCCAGCGATCGAACGAGGCCCGAAAGTTCGTTACAGAGCACAAATTGAGACGCCAACAGGATTGAAAGAGCTCAAATGATGTAAACTGGATAAGCTTCCATCGTATTCAAGAGCTGCACAGCTGGAGTTCTGCCCCCCTGTGCAGGTCGTTCCAAAAGGGGGCAAAACTGTAAATATGCGTTTGAGGTTTATCCTTGAACCTCAAAATGATCCTCACGTAAAAGTGCCGAACCATCCTCTTGAAGCACCCACAATTCCTTGGTGATGATACCTTTGGCATTGTTCATTGACCAGGAAGCCGAAATAACGGCTGTGGCTTCATCAAGAACTTCTACCTTCGCATCTGTGTAAGAAACATCGGCAAAACCTTTCGAGATCAGGTCCGCCCAGAAGGCGCGGATTTCATCCCTGCCTTTGAATTCACCAAATGGCTTTACAACCATAAGTGCATTTTCTTCATAACAAGCGGCACAGCCCTCTGCGTTGCCGGAGTTAAATGCACTTTTCCATTCGGCAAGTTTATCTGTGGCTGCTTTTTCAACAGACTGTGTCATATCAAAGTCCCTAATTCATTTCGCAACCACTATTGCACGAGAAAGCAAGGATTGATAAGACACATTGTGCAATAACAATGTTTAGCGATGCTACACAGTGACACCAAACACTAATGATCTGCTGATTTTCCTCGCAGTGGCAGAAATGCGCGGCTTTACAGCCGCAGCTCAGGTTCTGGGCCTGACAAAATCAGCCGTAAGTCAAGCCGTCCGGCGTGTCGAAGATGCTTTAGGCGCTAAGGTTTTCTTTCGCAGCACCAGATCATTATCCTTAACGGATACAGGATCACGACTGCTTCCTCATTGCCGTTCTTTGCAGCAAGTTCAGCAAGATATGATGAGTGAATTTTCTCGCGGCGAAAGTGCACTAAGGGACACTCTCACGATCACAGCCCCTCATGCTCTATGCCGCTTTCTCGTTGTACCTGCATTAAAGAAGCACCTCACCGAACATGATCTGAACGTACGCCTGATTGCAGAAGATGCGCAGGTAAATCTTGTCGAGCAACGAGTTGATCTGGCGATACGTGTTGGAGGCACTGCCCCGCAAACAGCTTACACGGCAAGGATAGGCTGGCTGCACGAAAGCCTTTATGCAGCAGAAAATTATGTTCAGGAGATGGGCGGCCTCCCATCTTCAGTAATGGAACTGGAAAACTGGTCACACATTGCAAATGAATGGCAGGGAAACCCGCTGGTTTATAAGGGGCTACAGGATCAAAGCCTGAGCGTTACGCCGCAAATACGCTGCAATACAATTTTAGATGTCGCAGAGTTCGTGGCCGGAGCTCATGGCACCGCGCTTTTGCCGGAAATTGTTGCAAGAGAGATCGGCAGACATTCGCACCTCATCCACCTCTTTTCGATTTCCAAAACTCCGGTTTATGCTCTCCATCAGCACGGCAACACATTACCTGTAAAACTGCGCAGTTTTATAAGGCTCCTTCGCAAAACACTGGCAGCAAGTACGAGCCAGAAGCAGGAAACTTCGCAATAAAAATCAACTGGTTCGCTCTGGCGGAGTGGCAACTTTAACCACCCGGCCTCATACGCTGCTGGCAACGGCCAGTAAATCACACAGCCCCTCTTCATCAACAACTCACTGTGGATAGAGCCCCTTGCGGTATGACAGACATGCGATGACATCTTTTTGTCTTTAAGTTAGAGAATGATAGCGCCCAAAAATAAGCATAAACCGGCTGCACCCTGGAAAGGTTTTTTCATGACTGACTTGCCGTTGGAGCAAGACCTGCTTGCGTCCTGTGTGATTGAAGTGCCCACAGCTCCTTTTGAGGGGCAGAAGCCGGGCACCTCTGGCCTGCGCAAAAAGGTGCCTGTGTTCCAGCAGGACAACTATGCAGAAAACTTCCTGCAAAGCGTGTTTGACAGCATGACAGGCTGGAGCGGCAAGACGCTGGTGATCGGCGGGGACGGACGCTACCTTAATGATGAGGTGATCCAGAAAGCCATTCGCATTGCCGTTGCCAACGGCATAACCCATGTGGTGGTGGGTAAGGGCGGCTTGCTCTCCACCCCAGCGGCCTCGCACATCATTCGCAAGCGGGGCGCAATTGGCGGGCTGATCCTGTCTGCCAGCCACAATCCGGCTGGCCCGACACAGGATTTCGGCATCAAGTTCAACGCCCGGAACGGCGGACCAGCCCCGGAGAGCATCACCAACGCCATCTACAAATGCACCACACAGATTAGCCGTTATAAGAGCCTGAACACGCCGGACGCAGATTTAAACACTCTGGGCACCCAGTCCATTGGCGGGGCCACACTGGAGATCATAGATCCGGTAGTTGACTACGCTGACCTGATGGAAACCCTGTTTGATTTTGGCAAGATGCGCGACCTGATCAGCTCCGGCTTTACTGTGGTGTTTGATGCCATGAACGCAGTCACCGGGCCTTATGCCACTGAAATATTTGAGGGCCGTCTTGGTGCAGTAAAGGGCAGTGTGATCAACAATATCCCGCTTGCAGATTTCGGCGGCCTGCACCCGGACCCTAATCTGGTACACGCCAGAAAGCTCTATGAGCGCATGATGGGGCCGGATGCCCCGGATTTTGGCGTGGCGTCTGATGGAGATGGCGACCGCAACCTGATCATCGGCAAGGGCCAGTATGTTGCTCCTTCTGACTCTCTTGCACTGCTGGCAGCTAATGCCCAACTGGCTCCGGCCTACAAAGCAGGCGTAAAAGGCATTGCCCGCTCCATGCCCACCAGCAGTGCGTGTGACCGGGTGGCACAAAAACTGGGTGTGCCAGTTTTTGAAACTCCAACTGGCTGGAAGTTCTTCGGCAATCTTCTGGATGCAGGCAAGGTCACCTTGTGCGGCGAGGAAAGCGCTGGCAGCGGATCAGACCACATCCGCGAAAAAGATGGCAT
This sequence comes from uncultured Pseudovibrio sp., assembly GCA_947496145.1. Lineage (GTDB taxonomy): Bacteria > Pseudomonadota > Alphaproteobacteria > Rhizobiales > Stappiaceae > Pseudovibrio. Next base: position 4,090 of record CANMBS010000080.1, on the reverse strand, counting down.
CTGGGCTGCGCTGCTGTGGCTGAACATTCTTGCCGAGCGTCGCCAGAGTGTGAAAGAGATTGTTGAAGACCACTGGCAAACCTTCGGGCGGACCTATTACACCCGCCATGATTATGAAGGGCTGGAAACAGAACCCGCCAACACACTAATGGCGGACCTGCGCCAGCAACTGGACACGCTGGCCGGCACTTCCTTGGCTGGCTTGCAGGTGGTTGAGGCCGATGAGTTTTCCTACGCTGATCCGGTGGATGGCTCGCTGACAACCGGTCAAGGCATTCGCCTGCATTTTGAAGGGGGTGCCCGCCTTGTTCTGCGCCTTTCCGGCACCGGAACCACTGGCGCAACCCTGCGCATCTATATGGAGCGCTTTGAGGGTGAGTCATCTCTCATGCATCAGGATACACAAGAGGCTCTGACTCCGGTCATTCACGCCGCCACAACCCTGTGCGCCCTGCAAGAACGCTTTGCCCGCACTCAACCGGATGTGATTACTTAGGATAAGACAGCGGCAACATTTTCGCGCACGCTCATATGTGGCCCAAGGGTACAGGAGTGAAACACCATGCCCACATTGCGCTCTCCGGGGCAATATGGGTGTTTTCATCCGACATCACGTCAGCATGAAAGGACTTTGATAGATCTGAAAGAATTAAGGACGACATCTTTTATCCCAGCACCTGCAAAGGAGGAGCTAAGCCGTCTTTACGAAGCTGGAATGGCACAACCGCAAGAGTGCGCTTAAGAAGCTTTATGAAAGGGTCCTTTGATGTTTAATGGATTGGGTAGCAACCCTGCCAGATTCTATCAGACCTTCTTTTTCTTACTTAGAATGATTGATCACATTCAAAAGGGCCAGAACATCTTCATGATTGAATTTGTCTCTGGCTTCTTCTAATCCAGCTCCAAGGGCTTTTTCGTAATCACCTCTCGCCTCAGTAAGACGCGCGCGGCCACTGGCCGTTAACACGGTATAGATGCCTCGTTTGTCATCTGGGCACAAATCCCGCTCGGTATAACCGGAATTCTCCAGTCGCCCCACAAGCCGCGTAACTGAACTCTGGGTCAGACCAAGTAGACTTGCCAGTTCCTGCATCCGTAGTTCGGAATTTTCGGAAGCTTCAAGAAACTTTAAAGCGTGAAATTCAGATAGCCCTATTTGATGTTTACGCTGCATTTCCTTAGCGATGAAAGTATCAACAAAAGCGACCAGATTTGTAATCCGCTCCCATGTGGCACTCTTGTATGACATTGCATTGCTCGCTTCAGATAATTTAGCTCGATAATCAACCAATATATGCATAAGTAGGCTTACAAGAAAAGAGGGAACACATTGATTTAAAACCAATAGTATGCCTCAATATGTGTGTGAGCATTAGGTGATTATGCGTTTTACCGATTGAACTCATTTTAAAACTCATAGGTTCATTTCTCCTTTAAGATTGCGTGAAGCTCGATTTGTCCAGCCATTTGCGGAAGGGTTCGAAACTGTTGTCCACCTCATGAAGTTCGGGGCGCATAGCCCATTGCTGTGTTGGCACAGCAAAGATTTCGTAGGACCGCCCATAGTTGAAGCCGCCTCTGGCAGCCCCGTCCCGATCAACGGCGAAGACAATGCGTGAAACGCCAGCGTACAGTGCTGCCATGTAACAAAGAGCACAGGGCTCACCGGAGGCAATCAGCGTCATGTTGCTAAGGCTGGGGTGTTTACGGTGCTTGCAGGCGTTCCGAATAGCGACAACTTCAGCATGCGCCGTCGGATCATGGTCTTCTGAAACACGGTTCACGCCTGTTCCATATACCTTGCCGTATCGGTCCGCGATGAGCGCGGTGAAAGGGATACCGCCCTTGTCAACATGCTCAATGGACATGTCAACTGCCTGTTGAACCAGGCTGTCGATGACGTCCCGTTCAGTTTTCTGATGCATAGGTTCGACGGTCCTTCAGTTAATGTAAAATCAGGAAGGCATGGCCTGCTAAGGCCAATGGACTGCACAAACAGTCCGCCTTTGTGAGAGAGGTAGACCAGCGGCACGCAAGCCAGGCGTTTCTCCTGCTGACCTGGAAACGGATGGCTAAACGCATGCCATGTTGGATTTAGTCAGATATATTCATTGGGATGTCACCCCAGTGGGGGCCTTGGACAAAACTAGTAGTTTACAAGCCCAAACGGCCCCCGGAGGCTTCAGGAGTTCAGCTTTTCACTGTCTGCCAGTTTTAGCCAGACAACACCAACGATAATCACAGCAAGCCAGATGGCCTGCTCAAGCGTTAATGTTTGGTCCAGCAAAACACTGCCAAATACAGCCGCGCCAACGGCACCGATTCCGGCCCATACAGCATAGCCAATCCCAACATCGATGGTCTTTAGAGCGACACTCAGGGCATACAGTGTCAGCAGGAAGAAAATACCCGCTGAAATGGACCAGGTCAGAACAGTAAATGCCTGGCTACCTCCTACGCTCAGGGCGTAGCCAATCTCAAATACACCAGCCAGAAGCAGCATAAGCCATGCCTGCCCGTTGCCTTCTTTGACTTTTTCAGTTTCAGTTATTGCCGTCATATCCTAGTTCCTTTGATTATCTTAAAAGCTTCTTGCTTAAGGCGAGGCCAGACTTAGGCAGCACCGGTGAGCCGAAGGCCAACAACGCCGCCAACAACCATCAAGATGCCAAGTATTTTCTTCCAGTTCAGACGCTGGTTAAAGAAGATCGCACCCAAAATGACGATCCCGACACCAGAGACAGACGTCCAGATGGAGTAACCGACACCAACATCAAAGGTGAGAAGTGCGAGGCTGAGGAAGAATGTTGCAATTGCACCGCTAACAAGTGTTGCAATAGTCCACTTAACGTTTGTGAAACCGTGCGCATTACCTGCTGAGATAGCAACGGTGATCTCAAATATTACTGCAATTCCGAGGTATAACCAACTCATGACAGTCCTTTCTATGTTCTTAAATGACGGAGGGAAGTCAGACTTTCCGCTCCAGTAAACCGGCTTCCTGAAGGGCCACACGCAATTCACTCTCCGATGGAACGCCCTGAAGACGCCGGGACCCAATGAAAATGGTCGGTACAGCAGATATATTTGCTTCCTCCTTTGCCTGCTTGAGCGCTTTTTTATGTGCAAAGGTGTAGCGGTCTTCCTCAAGAGCTTTGCGCAGTTCAGCGGCATCAAGGCCAACTTCCACGCCGAGGCGAACAATTACTTCAATGTCGCCAATGTCCTGCTCCTCTTGAAAGAATGCGCACAAAAGACGGTTTGAGTAAGCTTCCCCGAGGCCCTTTTCCTGAGCCATCTGGAAACCTTCAAATGCCTTTTGCGTACGTGGTTGAGGTGAAATGTTTGGCAAAGTGATCGGCACACCCAACTGCTCGGCCATCGGGTAAACTGAACGTGCCCAGACCCGCGGCAGATACGGGTCTTCGACCCGAAGCGTTGGCTCCGGGTCCGGGCGGAGCTCGTAGGGACGCCACTCAATCGGCACATTCTGATCTTTTATGGTGCGTCGAATAACCGTTTCTGCGAGCAGGCAGTACGGACAAACGTAGTCTGTGTAGACCACAATGGCATTGGAATATTTTTTTACACCATTTAACCTGAGGTCTTGGCCTTTTGCATGATTAACTACATCAGTCATACTAGTAATTCTCCATGCCTGTGAAAATTTTAATGAAGTAGACTAGAGTTAGCTGCTTCTGGTGGACTAAACAGCAACTAACTCTAGTCATTTACTTTCTCACGTTGAGCGATAATTGCGCAGGGGATTGCGCTCGCCCGGTCAACATGAGAAAGCAATCTTGCAAAATGAGGAGCCGCAACCTTAAGGCTCAATTTTCGTGGAAGCGCTTGCAGCCATAGTGCTTAACCTCATGCTAAAACTGTCAACACCCATGATAAATATTGCTTGCACATGCAATTATAAATTTACAAAATTGTCAAGTTGCTTGCGCAAGCAATTATCTCATTGAAGTGGCATTGAGATTAGTGGATTGAGAATTATTAACTAATTTGGTAATCCCCCCATTTATGGAGGAGTTTGGCAGTAGAACTATGCAGCCTGTTTTAGTTTATTGGCAGGTGTGATGCC
>CANMBS010000079.1 GCA_947496145.1 uncultured Pseudovibrio sp. | reverse complement strand
GCGGCGATACGTCATGTCGAACACTCCATCTCTATTCAAAGATTAAAGTGTTGCATCCACCTGTTGAGCCCACCGCCAAATGCGGCCATTCAAGGGATTCCATCAAGAGTTGTTTCAGTCTGCTTAGAAGGAAATGTAAGATTTATCTGGCTGGCCTCTTGTAGCTCACACAGAGCCCAATGCAGTTTTATTTTTGCAAATGCGAATAGTCGTGCGCGAATAAGCTAACTCTTCTGAGCGCCCGGCTATTTGCATACAGGGGATTTTTACCCGAATTGTCTATCATGCAACGCAGTATTGCAGTGGGTTGTCGTTAGGGAAGAGGTAAATTTATGCCGTCTCATCGCGATGAAGACAAACAAACTTCCTCTCCAGACTGTGAGGCCTGGATATCTGCCATGGCTGTAGAACTCAAGATAAGTTTTGATGCTGGCGACAGTGATCAGCTTGATCTGGGGGACGCGCTTGTGAATGAACAAAATTTTCGCGAAGCGGAAGCCAGTGTCGTCAAGAAACAATCATCTGCAGAGGGGCAAGGCACACCACAACTGACCGTTCCAATGAAAGATCGCCCGGACGAGCAACCTAGGCCCGATAGCCGAATGCAAGTTGAGTTTAAAGCAGATGGCACCATGATCATTGATCCTTATTCAGTACCACGTACCGTTGCAACGGCGCATGGTGCAGGATTGGACGGCGTGAGAAAGGCTGTATATGCGCCGACAAAACATGCGACTGATGTAACGGGGAATATCACAAGGCCAATTAAATTACAGGATCTGGCGCAAGGTTCGGTCGCCAGAGGCGGTGCTGCGTATCTTCAAGATTATCCGGCCATGGATAACGCGGTCATTAAAAGACCTATCGCTTTGCAAGATGACCCGGAAGGGCCTGTAGAGTTTTTGGGTACGGAGACGCTTATCCATGAAACAACGATACTCTCTGCACTTGGAGAGTTTGAGAACGCAAAAGGCAATCGGCACATTGTCAAAGTTATGGGATCTGGCGTGACAAATGATGGTGAACCCTTCGTGATTATGGAGAAGCTTCAAGGTGGAACACTTGAAAGTCGTATCCGTGAGCATGGACTTGATCCGGAGCAGCTTGAGGAATTTGCAGCTGGATTACTTGCTGGCATCTCCTTTCTTCAAAACCGTAATGTGATTCATCAGGACCTGAAGATCGATAACATCATGTTTCGTCAGCCAGACAGTTGCGAGCCAGTTATTATTGACTTTGACGCAGCCTCAGCACGAGAAGGCATTGCTGCCCAAACGGATGATTACGTCGATTTCCGATATCAAAGAGCGGGTTCTCCGCTTATGCAACCCCCTGAGAGACAAGGTGGGAAAGTTGATGTTGTCAATATCACCCCTAAACTTGATTCCTGGACTGGGGCATTGTGTTTAATTGCAGCTGCTGTGGGCAAAAACTCTCAAGGAGAGATGATTGAAAACGCCTATGAGTTGAGATCAGATCAAGCTGCTTTGGATCAAAGCCTTGATGCGTGTTTGAAAGGAGTTCCGCATCATGTCACGGCAGTGATTAAGGGACTCATGCGGATTGATTTGAAAGAACGTTTAACGGCAGAGCAAGCTCTGGAGAGCTTAAACCGCGTGAACGAGAGAAAATAAGATCTGATACTGAGACAGTGGGCGGTGGATTCAAGCATTTCTATCACAGGATGAGATCAGTTTATGTAAAGTGCTGGGCAATTTCTAAATATACAGCCGAATTGTGCGCTTAAAAGGAAATAGAAACTTCTAGAGGAGAAATAGAGCCTTCAAACGGCATCGCCTTTTTTCATATGTTGGCTAAGGATTTTCATGGCTGTATCAATTGCTTTGCGGACATCTTCCAGGGGTGTATCAAACTTGACCATTTCGATGATACCCTCAAACACCATCATAAAAAATTGAGTGAGAGCTTCGATGTCCACATCGTCATTCAAGTCCCGGCGATGATTTTCTAATCTGCTGCGAATGTCTTCTGCCCACATGGATCGCAGCTCAAGATATTCCTTACGCAACTCTGGATCATAGCGGGCGATATCTCCGACAGTAGACCAGAACAAGTTGCCTTCTGAATTATATTGAGCATCACACAATTCGGCAAAATCCATCAACATGGAATGCATGCGTGAAAACAGATCAGAAAACAATGCAGAACTGGAACGGACCTCTTGGCTAAACCGAGTAATATACCATCGCATTGCAGGTGCGACGGGGTCTCGGTCATCCTCAAACTGCTCTTGAAGCGCTTCAAGGCAAACACCAGACCGCTCGCTTATAGCTTCTAATGTGAGGTTGGAGCGGCCATTTTCAAAAATCAACTCAAAGGTGATTGTAAAGATTTTTTCCAGAACTTCAGGCGTTATCTGTCCATCTGAGTACCTTCGCTGTGTCATCGTGTCGTTGTCTTGCTAATGGTTGATTTCTTTAAGGTACTGATATCTATCTTTAGAACGCGAATTTTCAGCAAAAACAATTAGTACAAAGCGGTTCAATTTACTCTTCGACGCTCTACTGAACGCCATTTCCAGGTCGCTCACCATCACAACTTTTTACCGCAGCAGAATAGACTGGCTTAAGGAAAGTGGGGAGCCTCTGCCTTGATACTCATCCGTTGAAGTTGGGGGTCGCTATTTTTGAGGGATCGGTATCCAAGTCGAATGACAGCAGAGGTCAGATGCTGCAATACAGAAGTGTATAAAAGTTCGAGCCATTACCTGCCGTTGGGAAGTTGCTATTCGTGATTGTAGGGCACCAAATCTGTGTAAAGTTAATCCCACGTATAGAATAAATGTGAGAGTTTTTTGGTGTGATCTGTGCGGGCCGTACTCATAAATGCAAGCCATGCACTGATTTGCTATTTCAATGCGTGGCTTGCTTGCCAATAAGCTTGTTGGCACTACTGCTAATGAAGCAATGCCCTGCCCTGGAAGTAAACTTGCACCGCTTTTGTGTCGCTAATTTTGTCTGAAGGTACAGAGAATATATCTTGGTTGAGCACAACAAGGTCTGCGGATTTTCCATTCTCAATAGACCCGGCTTTGTCTTCAATACCAAGCAGCCTAGCTCCGTTTATTGTAAATATATCGATGGCTTCTTCTACAGTTATAGCTTCATCAGGAGCAAGGGTTTCGCCGGGTCGTTCGCCAAACGGGTTTGAGCGGGTGATCAATGCTTCCATACCATTCCATGGATTAACATCTGGCACTACTGGCCAGTCTGAACCGTTGGTTGGGTAAGAGCCGCTATCGCTTAGTTTTACAGCAGGGCAATAGTCGCTCATGCGCTCGGTACCGAGGATCTGATTCATCTGATCGACCAGAGGGCCTGGATACCAGAACATCGGTGAGAAATTGGCAATAGCATTAAGTTCACCAAAACGGGGGATATCGGCCTCATCAATCAAGCAGGCGTGGGCAAGTTGATGGCGTCGTGCGGACGGTCCGTTGGCTTCACGTGCAGCCTCTATTGCATCAAGTGTTACCCGAACAGCTCTATCTCCAACTGTGTGCATCTGGGCAGTGATGCCGTTGGCATCAAGCCAGGTGATGATTTGAGCAAGTTCAGCGGCTGGTAAGTTCAGTGTGCCCAGATTCTGCGTGCCTTCGTATGGTTCTAAGAATGCGGCTGTGTGGGTAGGTGGGATTCCATCTACTGAGATTTTTGCAAAATGACTATCGATCAGGTCGTTGTCCTTGGTGCGCGCAACTTGCTCCAAAAACTTTGAAGAGTACTCAGAAAAGCTTGCATCGCCCTGATACCATCCCAAAGACAATCCGACATGCAGGTTTAGTTTATCTTCTGCCTCAAGCGCCAGATAGGCTGCGGTGATGTCAGGGGAGACGAATGAATCCAGAACGCCAACAAAGCCGTGTTTGTGGAGCACGTCTATAGCTGCACTTAAAGCAGCAATATCTTCTTCTGGTGTGAAAGAGGGAAGTACCTCTTGAAATGATGAGCCAGCTTGCTCAAAGAAGAAACCGCTCAGATTGTTCTGATCATCACGTAGGACCAGATCACCGAACTCTGCAAGCATCTCATCTGTCAGATTGGCTGCTTGCATTGCAGCAGTATTAGCATAGCCGTTATGGTGGCTGAAATCGTGTAGAAATGCAGGATGCCCAGAGGTTGCTTCATCGTATTTGGCAAGCATTTCCCCAAATGTCATATCTACTGGCTCAAGAAAGTGAGGACCCCACCCAGTACCTTGAAGCCAAGCACCTTCTGGTAACTTTTCTGCACAAACTTGTACGGTGTTCAAGAATTCATCAAAAGTGGCCGCATTGTCGATTGAGCATTGATAGAGCAGCACTTGCCCAGCACCTAAAGGATGCACATGGCTATCATAAAGACCTGGCACGACTGTTTTGCCACCAAGATCTGTAATAATGGCATTTGTACCGGCTGTTTGTGCAGCTTCTTTTGCGGTTCCGACAAAAGTAAAGGCGCCATCCTCAATCACAACAGCCTCAGCCCATGGGGCTTTCGCTGCGCCGGTGTAAAATTTACCGTTGGTTAGCAGTGTAGGTGCGCCCGCCCAGGCAGGCGACAGAGCACAGGCAGCAAGTACTGCTATGGCAGTTACTGCAATTCTGACCGATCTTAGATGGGATTTTTTGGGGGGCATGGAGACTCCTATATTTTTGTTGATTACCCAGCAACGAACTTTAGTTGTTCTCAGATCGCTTGGTATTTTGGTTATGGTTGTTTGAAAACGGTTTTGCGTTTGCAAAACGTCTTTGCCCGCTTCTGTAAATGGGAGCCAGCGCCCACTCATCAGTCCTCTGGGTTATGAGCGTCCCAACATCCGACGCAGGGTACTATCATGATCGACCATATGGTGCTTTAGTGCACCTACGAGGTGCAGGACGATTGCAGCAATCAGTAGTTTTCCAATAATACCATGGACCGCAGAACTCAGGCTTGACACTGGTTCACTGATGGCTTCTGGTTGGCCGTTTGTGCCCATGTTTACACCAATCAACTCAACACCAAAGACAAAAAGCCCACGCCCGGACATCACTGCATCCATGATACCGGAAAGAGGCATAATTATCGTTCCCACGATCAAGACCCAATGGATCACATGAGCGATGTTATGTTCCCATGGCTTACCTTTGCTAACGCTTTGCGGCCACCCTTTAAGAAAGCGAGTGAGTGTACGAATAACAATGACCACAAACAACAGCACACCGATAGACTTATGAATTGAATAAAGGGCGAAGACTTTGTTTTCACTCATATACCAACCCAGGCCAATGAGGGTAATCATGCCGAGAGCAACAATCCAGTGAAGTGATATTTCCGTAGGGGAGAGAGGCTTGTATTCCATGCTGTATCCTTGAGACAAAAGAGATTGTGTTGCGGTTACTGAGCGTTTGGCTGGCCGTATTCCATGGTCGGATTGCGATACATGGTGTGATAATGCCCTTGACCAATAGCGTTTTGTCCCACATTCCCCCCAGTCGAAAGTAGTTCAATGATCAGAGTTGGGCCCTGAACCCGCATGTAGGTTGGTGTGTTGACTGTATCGTTTCCGGTCCATGCATAAGTGATATGGTCTAATTCTTCAGTTATCTCAGCCATCCGCAAGGCGGCATTTTCATCAGGTTGAATTGACACCCATTCGTATATTGCAGCGAGTAAAAGTGCCTGCTGGTCTGCCGTCATGTCTGATGCTGACAATCCGATGATGGGTGGAATGACGCCATCCTTGCCCGGCCCCGTCAAAACATCTTCAGGAACTCTTCCCGCATCTGCTTTGGTCTTCTGTTTTTCATCCAAGGCTTCATAAACTGCATGTCCGGCGCGGTGCATGTCCAGAACGGCCTCGTAGTCAACACCGTTCAGAACGAAGATTGCAGGCTCTGTACCAACAAAACTGGGGGACATCGTTTCGATCTTATTGCCTTCAATGGATAAGTTTAACCCGAGGTGGTGGCCGCCGAATTGCCAACCCCATGGGGCATCGGCTGAGGGGATGCCAAAAAATGAGACCCAATAGTTCTCCGGGTCCCATTGCAAACGCGCTGCCCGCTGATCAGTGCTTAAGAAAGCCTCAGCGGCCATAACTTCCATCACACTTTGATACCCTCCTTCACCCAAAGACGAGGAGAGGAACTCAAACAACAGTCTTCGTTGGTTTTCAGAAAGTTCGCCTACAGATATTCCCGAGCGATTGACGATCCCCGCTGGCAAGTTTGACCAATTAGAGCGTTCTTCAGCCTGTAAACCAAACATGAAAGAAGCCTTCGTCTTGTCATCAAACGTAGCAAGAAACTTATTTGCAGCCTGCAGAGCAGCAGCCCCGCTTGCCTCACCATATGGCAACGTATAATCTGGGATCGGAATCAACTGCGAGTGACTATGAACTGGTACCTGATGAGCAAGTGCCGAGCTTACAAGAGTAAGAGCTGTAGCCAGAGCTAGAAAAACTTTCATTGCGCTTTCTCACTTTGAAGCAATTGAGCGTCACGCGGCCAGATCACAGATACATTCTCTCGAAATGCGAAACGTTCCAGGTGAGAGCCTAGAATTGTTTCGACCTGTGCCAGATCTTCATCTGTCTTTGCTTCGGCGCCCAGTATTAAAGTCGATCCACTGACCCGCACACTTGCTACGCCGAGCTTAAAAATGAACCGAACACTCTCGTTGTTCTGTTCGACTTTGACCTTGTGGGCAAAGTGCTTGCTGAGCTGTGTCAGATAAGCTGAAGCTTTCTGTGTCTCTACTATAGTTGTTGATTGCATTAAGCCCTCCATAAGTAATGGAAAATATGGCAAGCTGAATTGTTCGACTATACGGTATCTTCTGAATTCACTTTTCGATATGATGAATGAATGTATAGAGATCTGCAAAGCATTGCTGCTTTTGTAGCGGTAGCTGAAACGGGTGCGTTCACCAAAGCTGCAAAACGGCTAGGGGTGTCTCCTTCCGTGATCAGTCATCACATAGCCAAACTGGAAAGCAGTTTGGATGAAACCTTGATTTATCGCACCACCCGTAAGATGACGCTTTCAGAAAAAGGCAGAAAGCTATTTGACGCTGCTCTTACAGGATTGAATGGGATTCAGGATGTATTGGATAGCATTCAGGATCAGCATGACGCAGTGGTGGGAGCTTTACGCATCACACTGCCAGCTTTTGTACCTGACCCTGTAATTGAGGAACGGATCATGGCATTTGCCTCCCGTTATCCCGATGTTGCATTGGATCTGGACTATACTGACCAACTACGTGACTTGGTCGAGGATGGCTATGATCTCAGTATTCGGCTTGGGGACCTGCCAAACTCAACTTTCATGCGGCGTAAACTCTCTGAGATCCATCATGTTCTTGTAGCTTCGCCAGATTTCATCGCGCGCAATGAGCTTATCTTAAGCCCGAGTGATTTGGCACAGGTTCCTTATGTTGCAATGGGGGATGAGTCCTGTGATTTATGTCTGTACCGAAAGAGCGAAGAGAACCATGTTTCTCTTCAGTATTGTCAGATTCAGGTTAAAAACATATATGCTGCAAAGGCTGCGACCGTTGCAGGGTTAGGGATTGGCAATCTTCCTATGCCTCTATTATCTCATGAAATTGCTTCAGGCAAATTGGTGCAGGTCTTACCAGGCTGGGAGTTACCCAAGCTAATGATGCAAGCCATATGGCCAGAAACCACCAAACGAACAAACCTGACCAAACGCATAGTAGATTTTCTGGCAGGCTAAAACGGGTTATTCTTTCCTTGAAGGCGTACTCTTTTGCTTCCACTTATTGATGATATGGGCGAATTAAAGCAGTTCACGTTTAAGCTGAAACGCTTGATCTGCTTTAGCTTTTGTTTTTGCGTATCTTTATCTGAAAACCGGTGTCCACTTTTCAGAGATACGCTTTAGTTGGCAATGCAGGGGGTACCTGACTTAAAAGTAATGCTCAATTGCCCCGACACCGTGGGCCAACTGCTGACCTTCGAGGGCTTCAATCAAGGGTAGAGCCAGCCTCAATCGAAGGCTTCTACAGTAGCTCTCATATACGATCTGGAATTACACAATCGGCTCAGAATGGCTGCTCAGTCATATTTATGACTTAGCGTTACGACATGCACAAACCTGCATCAGGACGCCCACCCTCTGTTCGGGCTTGGACCAATTTATGTATCCTTTCCAACCTACTCTAACCACTTCCATTAATATGAAACTCAAAAAAAGAATTCCCCTAAGACTCATACTCAAATGCATATTGCTTAGATATACTATCAAAAGTACACGTCACGATATTGTGCTCTTGCATCGCTTTTGAAAACTGAATAGGGGTTATACCGCTAAACAATAAAACTCTTTCGATTTTTTCAATTTGAAACCCCACAAATTGAGAGAGTTCGTCACGACTGTTCTCTAAATCAACGCACCTGTCTATGTGCCTCTTTAGCTCGTCTCTTTTTCCTTTTGCGTTCACCTCTCCTTTGTATTTTGCAAGCCGCCTTGCTATTTCTCCAAACGTTTTGTCAAAAGAAAGGTCTTTACATTCAATGACCAAAACTCGTTTCTCAGATTCACTCCAAGAACGAGCTATAACTGAATCTGGTGTATGGGGGCTTTTGAGAAGGCAGCGTATCAAGTTGAATGTTTGATGACCAAATCAACGTTTCAACCACTTGGAGATACGCCACCATGGACAAAGATAATGTTCTTGAGCTTCGCCGTCAAAGCACTGTTTTTGATGAAGGCAAAAGCTGTAATTGAAACTATAGCCTTACGTTCAGTTTGAAGAGTTTCGTCCAGCACGTCCAAGAATTTTCGCATATCATCTAAACTGAAGTGAAATTCCTCAAGCCAGGCGGTTTCAAATGCTTTGTCGTGTGTTTCATTTTTTTCCTGCACCCCTCCTAGATCTGAAGAAGTTGTTGCTGCACTATAGTTGCCTGCGTAATTGCTCGCTGCATTATCTAGAGATGTAGATTGAAATTCTTCTCCAAATGGACGCACGATTTCCTCAGAAAACGAGTGGTTCATCATTATTTCACCGGCCGGAGAAATATGAATGGTTGCTTCCATGATACCGGCATTCATTGCTTCAGAATAACCGCCCAGATGATGAATTAGCGACGCCTGTGCTTGCAGTTGAGAAATGTCATATTCGCCGGGTAAGAAACCAGTGTCTATCGGGCTATGACATAGCGCGGCTTCAATCACGATCCGAGAAGACATTGAAGCGGCGTTGAAACTTCCAATATTCTCAATGGCATCTTGCTTGGCTATGGAAGCTTCATCACTCAACGCTTGAACAGCATCAAAAGTCCTTGTCCAAGTGTCCATTTCAGCAAAGAGCGCCTCGTGGTTTCTCAATAGTGCTGTAATCAGCTTTTCTCTATTAAATTTTGCAACTTCAGACTTAAATCTTTCAATGAGCTCGCCAACTGTACTCGTTAGGTACCCGCGACATAGCCGAGCTCCTTCGATTTTTGAACCATCCGATTGCTTGTGGTTGATCCATCCTAACCCAAGACGACTATTCGCATCGTCCAACCTTGCTATAATTGTCGGAGAAGATGGCAGGTCTTCACGAATAAAATCACGATACTTTAGTTCTGAAAATGCATGAATATGGCGACTACTAGGATTCTTCATGATCTCGTTTGTAGCATTTTCAACGAGTTGTTCAGTTTGCTCGAGTTCAAAGTCATTAAAGAGCGCTCTAACAAGCGAAGTAACGATGGCACGTTCCCCTAAATTGTCTGGTCTACGCGCTGTTGAAAGGAAGCCTTCTTTAATCTTAAAAGAAATGGTCTGATTGGGCTGTTCATTTTCGACCTCAATCAAATCAAAAACAGTTTCAGCTTCAGGGATATCAGTATCGAATGTTGGAATACTTGTATCCATAAAATGGAATGAAAAGGAAAAAATATCTCTGCTTGAAACTTGATAACGTTCATCAAAATATCGGAAAGTAACTTCACCCCAATTCATCAAAAGGTTGCTGTATTGATAGCGTACAGAATCAGGCAGGAAAGTAGATACTGTTGCTGAAATCCAGTATTTTCCTATATTGCCCTCGTAAGTTGAGATATATGTTTGAAGCGAGAGTGCATTCACATCTGCATAAAATGGCACTAGTACTTTTGTGCCATATCGTGGAGTACCGTGCACTCTTCTTAGGATAGCAGGCATACCATCTGGCCGTCTCCCTACATGGATATCAACCGCGTTTTTTGCCTCATATCTAATCTCTTGGTTACATGACGTTGGGATGGAGATGATCGTGGTTCTATCTTCCTCTACTAAATCTTCAGGCAACTTCTCGTGCGGAACTATGTGCCCATTGTTCTGCTTTATCCATCCATACAAATTAAGAAATCCGTTTGGATTACTAAGTTCAATTTGCATAGAGTTTAGAGCTTGTTGGGCATCTAAAACCCGAAAAACATCTAAGACTTGGAATCTTGGTAACCAACCTAATGTGGCAACGTCATGGGCGGGCATCATGTCTATACGCCAGTGTCTCTTGTCTGCTGGAACACAAACGCCTATTGTTCTGCCCCAACCACAACTAATAATAAGTGTTACACCTTCCCGAAATCCATCTTTCTCAGCACAGCTTGAGTAGGCTTCTTCGACTGACCTTTCAACAAAATTACTAAAGCTTTCTACGTCGTTCATACCGGAGAATGCGCCATTCTGGTAATCTCGAAATCCATCGGTAACAAACATAAGATGCAAATATCTACCCGCATCAATTTCTACACATGATTGTGTTGCATGAAACGCTCCATAGTCTTGAAACTGAAGTGGAGGACGTAGCGATCCCAAAACTAGTTCTCTCGAGAAAAAGGCAGTATATGCATTAGCTAGCGCTTTGCTAAGGCTTTCAGACATCCCGTTTTCAAGACATGATGAAATAAGTAAATGGCGGATCGCGATACCAACACTGGTAGGCATGAACAGAGCAATACCATTTTTGCATGCAAGTATCGGTTGGAATTCAATGGGGGAGCAATCAAGAGTAAAGTCAGCAAGATTTTCGAGATTTTTTTCGCGAGCAACGAAGGGCATCAGTTCGTCAACATTAATCCCAAGATCAGATAGTTGCTGGTGTGAAAAGTAGGTATTGTGTCGTAAAACTTGCCAGTGTCTATCCGATGGCTTCTCAATGTTCGAAATTGGGAACGGGTTTCCTACACTGTTTCTTGGAATGTTAAGGCGCTCAGCAATCGCATCGGATAGCTTTAAAAGTGCTCTTGTCGCTTTCTTGCAAACACCAAAAAGTCCCATATCTGGCATGTCATCCAAAATAACGAGAAAAGCTTGTGTGTAGAAGCTGTTACCTTCAATCCCACCATCAAAAAAGCGAAAATTCGAATCTTGAAACATGACGTTTGAAGTAAGTAGATCTTCCGCCGGATCCTCCATTCTCCCGCAAATCCCTTCTCCCAATTGATTAAACCAAGCGGTAAGCTTTGCTGCTGTCGGTGGAGTTTTCCCTCGAGCGTTCAAAAATGCGAGATGAATTAATGATAAAATACGGTAAGTATTAGATTGGAACTGCGGTAAGGCAAGCATGGTGCCTAAGCTTCTCAAACAATGCTCTAGTGAGCAGTTCCTCATGGCTAAGGCGACGCGACTATATTCCACATTAAGTTCCGCAACTGAATTGCTTCTCAGAGGATGAGTCGGAATATTTTCTGTTTGGAGACTAGGCTCAGGACTCATAGCCAGAATATGACGGTTGCAGCGATGTAGATTGCGGATTTGAATATACTGGCACAGCG
>CANMBS010000078.1 GCA_947496145.1 uncultured Pseudovibrio sp. | reverse complement strand
TTCTTGAAAATAACAGCATCCCCCCGTTTTAAGAGAGATCGTCTAACCTATTGGATTAATGTTGTGAATCCTAAATCTGGTTTCATGCGTTAGCCGTGGCCTGGATGCAAAGATGCCAGATGCCTCTGCCCTCTGTTACACTTAGGTCATCCGGTATGTTCCGCTTATGTAAAGTGTGCCGGAGGGATTTAGTTTAGTTAGTTATTTCAGAGCGTGTCTCAGCTAATCAGATTCGAGCTTTGCAACGAGGACGAAAAAGATCGATGGTATTGCCACGTTTCTTATTCAACGAGAGCAGCGGGGTTTCATGACCTCTTAATCTACAGGATTGAGCAGATTGTGGCATAAACTTAATTTTTGCAGTATCGCTTCTAGACCACTCGCTTCTCTTTCAAAGCCATGATCTCCTGCTCAGAAAAACCCAGTTCGGTTAAGAGCTCAGTGGTGTGGGCCCCTAATGGAGGAGGTGGAGAGAACTGAAGCGTCTCTGTGGCTGAGTAGCTTACCGGATGCTCGGCGATGGGCAAAGGGGGTAGCCCGTTGTTATGGTCCGCCATTTGAATAAGGCCGCTTTCCTGAATATGATGATCGGACAGTACTTCTGCGGGATTTAAGATTTTGCCTGCGGGAATGCCGGCTTCAGTCAGCTCAGTCAGTGCCTCCTCGCTGGTACGCGATTGGATCCATGTGCGCATGTGGGTACCGATTTTTTTACCGAAATCTCCGCGATCCTGATCATTCCGGCATTGAGGATGGTCTTCCAAATGGCGCGCACCTGTCAGTCTGGTCCAGCGCTCAAAAATGCCTTGCCCTACAACCTGCACCATGATCCAGCCATCAGTGGTGGGGAAAGCATCTGTTGGAGCATTATATTGCCCTCGCGTCCCACTCCCCTGACGGTCCAGCCCGTGTACGGCTTGTTCGATCAATGCTGCGTTGTTGAAGGTCAGTGCTGTGCTCAACAAGGAGCCTTCCACCAACTGCCCTTCTCCGGTCTTGAACCGGTGCAGGATGGCAGCAAGCGCACCAAACGCCGAAAAGGCTGCCGTTCCAAAATCACAATAAGGGGCAAAAGATTTGCCCGGCTTCCCCTCTTCTCCGCTAAGGTGCATGTTGCCAGACATGGCCTGAGCCACTGTGTCGAACCCGCCGCGCTGCGCATATGGGCCGGTGGAACCAAAGGCGGAGTTTACGACGAGGATGATGTCCGGCTTCAGTGATTTAAGCCGCGTATATTCAAGCCCCATTTTCTCCAGTGAGGGCGCGGGCAAGTTCACCACCACCACATCCGCCGTCTTGATGAGCCTGTCGGTTACCGCACGACCCTCCGGCTTCGCAGGGTTCAGCGTGATGGATTTTTTGTTGCGGCCCAACTGAGCAAAATATGCGCCCTCCCCCTCTGGAGTGATGGGAACCGTATAGCGGTCCTCACTACCATTGAGCTTCTCCACCCGGATGACTTCTGCTCCCAGATCTCCCAGCAGCGTGGCACAAAAGGGACCGCTGATGTAGCGGCCAAAATCGACGACCCGAAGGCCTGCAAGAATCCCTGCCATTGTCCCGGCTCCCTGCCTCAGTTAGTTGCCCAGCACTGTTACTAGTGTCACTGCTTCTTCCACTCCCAGATGCCCGCCGCCGTTCTCAGCAACCGCAAGCCGTGCACCATCCACCTGTCGTTCGCCTGCTTCACCGCGTAGCTGCAACACAAGCTCATCAATCTGAGCAAGACCCGTTGCTCCAACCGGATGGCCTTTGGACATCAGCCCTCCACATGGATTGACGGGAACCTTGCCGCCCAATGTTGTTGCTCCGCTCAGCGTAAAAGCACCGCCTTCGCCAATGGGGCACAGGCCAAGGTTTTCAATCTGCTGGATTTCTGCAAAAGCGGTAGCATCATGTAAGGTCACCACATCAATGTCCTTAGGGGCGATGCCCGCTGCTTCATAGGCTTTGAGTGCAGCGCGGCGGCCAACGTGGTTGTGATAGTCGGTCAGCTCCCGTTCTATGGCCGTTGCCATGCCAATGGAGCGCAGCCGTACGGCTCTTGCCTTCTGGTCCTGAGTAAGCACAGACTCATGTGCCAGCACCACCGCTGCCGCGCCGTCGGAGACTGGTGCACACATGGCGCGCGTTAACGGCCATACAATCGGCTTGTCTGTCAACACCCCGGTAACGCTTATCTCCTGCTGGTACTGCGCCTTGGGATTGAAGGTGGAGTGGTAATGCGCTTTGGAAGCAGCGGCAGCCAGATGCTCCTGCGTGGTGCCAAACACCTCCATGTGTTTGCGGGCAAAGGCAGCATAAACATCCATGAAGAAGCTGCGTTCCTTCGCCATTATCGTTCCCGCCGGCACAAGCTGCTTGCCCATAGTGGCAAGACGCTCATAGGTCTGGTCGATCAACTCAATATCCGTACCACCCATAAAGGCTGCAAACATCTTCTCGCGCCGGTCAGGGAAGAACATTTTCTCAACTCCCACCGCCAGAGTAATAGCCCCCAGCCCCGCCTGAATATGACTTGCGGCGCTGAACAGTGCGCTGGAGCCGCTGGCACAGGCGTTTTCAATGTTGAAAACCGGCAGACCCGTCAGCCCGGCGGGGGCAAGCGCCGCCTCCCCGCGAATGGTATTTTGTCCCTCCAAAATGGGTTGGCGTGTGTTGGAGAACCACGCTGCATCCACCTGATCACACGCAAGCAGTCCATCAGACAACGCCGCACTGACCACTTCGCCCGTCAAATCCTTCACAGAGCGTTCCGGCCAGCGCTTAAACGCTGTGACAGCTGAACCAACAATGTAAATACTATCAAACATCATGAAGTAGTCCTGAAACAGAAAAGACAGGCCATGCGCTCATAAAATGAACAAGCACCAACAGCAAAACCGGCTCATCGGCTTTGCTGCTGCTCATCACCTTACCGCACTGTAACGCGGGTTTCAGTGTCCCGGTCGCGGGCGCATTTCGTCTGCATTAGCCCATGTGCCATGGAAGCCCATGGGGATGCGTTGCGGGATTTTGACGCGGGCAATCGGGCCTTGTGTGATGTCTTTGGCGTCCAATATGATAGTCTCGGTGGTCAGATCCGCAATGTTGTTCACGTGGGTGATCACATAACCATCATCTTCATCTCTGGCGTCAATTTTTGGGGCAAAGGCGGGTTCTGTACCGTGGTGGTTCTGCGCGAACATGTAGCGCTGATGGGTGCCTTTTTCCAAATCATACTTTAACACCCCATCAAACAGCTGGGTTTGAGTAGGAGCCAGGGAGCCATGATAGGAGTAGCGGGTTTTGCGGCCTGTCAGCCCCAGATTGATCACCGGAAATTCATTCATACTATCATCAATCATCTCTTCCCTGCATTCACCTGTGCGCATGTTCAGCGTCCACTTGCACAGCACCGCCCGCAGGGCCATCACAGTCACCAGCTTAGCATAGGGACCGTATTGAGAATCTGGCTTGAGGTTGTTGTCGACCATCTTGCAGGCATACATGACCACGTTATCGCCTTCTTCCCACGCATTGACCACGTGGTAGATGTAAAACCCCGGAAACTCGAACCAGCGGATATCGCCAGCAGAGCCCATGCGCGGCACCACGCCAAAGCGGGCAGGCAGGTTTCTGTTCTGATGGATGTTCCATGTTTTGCGTTTCAGGCCCTGCTCGGTGAACACCACTGGCAAGTCCATCAGAAC
This sequence comes from uncultured Pseudovibrio sp., assembly GCA_947496145.1. GTDB lineage: Bacteria > Pseudomonadota > Alphaproteobacteria > Rhizobiales > Stappiaceae > Pseudovibrio. Next base: position 9,544 of record CANMBS010000078.1, on the reverse strand, counting down.
GGCGTAGTTTTCGGTGATCGCCATGTCGTGCGGCAAGCGTGGACCGGGTAATTCAATTTGCATAAAATTGGTCAGCTTGTTGTGCTGATCCACCACCCCTACGCTGTAAAATGGCTCATAAAGCTCATAGTCGAAGAACACGAACTCATTGGTTTTTGCATCAACTTTAGAGTGGGCGGAAACGTTTTTTGGCAGCGAGCCGCCGAAAGTCTGGGTGCCCAGTGTCTCCAGTGTTTCAGGATCGAGGCGAACGGGCTGGCCGCTGATGTACCAAAGCGCCAGCAAATCACCATTGTGCACCACGACGTCTGTATTGCCCGTATCTTTGTACGGCGTGCCGCCCAACTCCAGATTGGCTGGTTTAAAAATGCCATGACGCTCCGGCCTGCCAGCCCGCTCTGCCTCAAAGTCGTGAGTGCGCACATACCGGTTGCGGTATTGCGCCCTGCCCTCTTCAAAATAAATGGCGTGGATCATGCCGTCGCCGTCAAACCAGTGGTGCATGTCGGTTGGGCGGGTTTGCGGGTTGGGGCCATTGCGATAATACGCCCCGTGCAGGTCCTGGGGAATCTCGCCAATCACTTCCAGCTCCGCAACGGTGATCTCTTTATCCACTGGTGCAAACGGCCCGTTCAAATATGGATTTAAGTCATTGATATTCATTTCAGCTTCAACGGACATGGCTCCCCTCCTGAACGTCCTGCAAACTCGGAAAATCTATGGTGCGGGCAGCTTCCACCGCGCGCCTATATTCACTGGCAAACTGTTGCACGATCTGCGCGACAGGCTGAATTTTCCTAACCACGCCAACCCCATGACCTGCGGACCAGATATCCCGCCAGGCTTTGATTTGCTGTTGAGCATTTGAAAAATCGATTGGTTTGCGTGCGCTGTGCACCTCCCCCGCCTGCAACACGCCCATCCGTTCCAGACACGCGCGCAAATAAAGTGCTTTGGCCCCGGTCAGGGCATCGCTTTCAATCAGGTCTTCAAAGGAGGCTTCGCACAGGTAACGGCGATAGGTCTCATTGGCCAGACTTTCCTGCGCTGCAATAAAGCTTGTGCCGACATAACACAGATCTGCCCCCATGATTTGCGAGGCATATACTGCCCGCCCACTGCAAATGCTGCCTGCCAGAATAACAAGGCCATCAAAGAAGCCGCGCACCTCCTCAACAAACGCATAGGTGGACATAGCCCCTGTGTGCCCGCCTGCCCCGGCACAAATCAGCGCCAGCCCGTCAACACCTGCCTCAACGGCCCGGCGGGCCAGTTTAACCGAGTTTACATCTGCAATCACCTGCCCGCCATATGACTTCACGGCCTCCATCACCGGGGCCGGACTGCCAAGGGCGGTGATGACGATCGGTGGCCTGTGCGCTTTGATCAGCGTGATCTCATCAGCAAGGCGATCATAGGTTTTATGGGTGGTCAGGTTAACGGCATAAGGCGCAATGTGCTGCGCGTTGGCCTGCTCTGAGGAGAGCTGGTCAAGCCATGCATCCAGCTGGGCGATATCACGCGCATTTGGAAAGGGAAATGACCCGATGATCCCCGCCTGACAGGCGGCAGAGACTAGCTGCGGGCCGGACACCAGAAACATAGGTGCTGCCACAATCGGCAATGTAAGCCGTGCTCGAATTGTCTGCGGCAATACCACGTCAGAATCTCCAACTGCATTTAACTTGCTTAAACGTACCAACAAATGATATATCAAATTACAACTCTTGAGGGAAGCTGAACATTTTGCAGGTTTATGCGATTTCATTTTGATCAGATCGTACTCACGGCAAGGCCGCTCCGTAAAGCCGGGCTTTGAGTTCACTTAAAAAAGCGGACTGTCCCGCATTTCGCAAATGTCCCGGCTCCCTTGCAGAAAAATGGATTTGCTCAATGACTGATGTCTTCATCTATGAAGCTTTGCGCACGCCACGCGGCAAGGGCGTTGCGGCAAGGAACGGCAAGCCTGGCGGCGCTCTGTCTCACATAGCCCCTCAGGAGCTGGTGGCCCAGCTGCTCACGGCCCTGAAGGCACGCACAGATGAATGCGCGATCACCGCCGCCTCACGCCTGATCCTTGGCTGTGTAGGTCAGGTGGGGGCTCAGGGTGGACACATGGCGCTCATCTCGCGGCTGCATGCTAACCTGCCAGACCATATGGCAACCAAGACCCTCAACAATTTCTGCGTTTCTGGCCTGACAGCTGTGGGCGATGCCGCACTCTGGTCCAGATGGGACGAGGCGTCCCTGTCGCTTGCGGGCGGTGTGGAGATGGTCTCTCAGGTGCCATTTCAGGCCGATGAGGCCGCCTATTACAACGACCCGAGAATGATGGTGGCCCTGCCCTGGGCTCCACCGGTCATCGGCGCAGAGGTGCTGGCAACGCTGGAAGGCATCAGCAAAGAAGAGCTGAGCGACATCACCGTTGCTTCGCACCACAAAGCCGAACACGCCTGGAAAAACGGACATTATGATAGGGGTGTTGTGCCCATAAAAAACAGCGATGGAACCACAGCGCTTGCCCATGATGAACTGATCCGTGCGCAGTGCAGCAAGGACAAGATTCATGCCGCACCGCCTGCCTTCAGCAAGCTTGGAGCCATGGGGTTTGACCAGCAGGCTGTCGAACGCTTTCCGGTCCTGACTGAGGTCGCCCATGTGCACAATCGCTATCATTGCCCCGGCATGGCAGACGCTGCCGCTCTTGCCGTGCTGGGCAGTAAAAGAGCCGGAGAGGCGCATGGCCTGACACCCAAAGCTCGCATCCTTGCTTATGCGGAGGCCAGCAATGATCCGGTGTTGCAGTTCAGCGGCGGCACCACCGCCATGGAACAGGCACTGGCAGAGGCAGGGCTGACACTGGAAGACATTGACCTGCTTGAGGTGATGGAAGCCTTCGCCGCTGTCTCCAGCTTCTTTACCCGCAAATACGCCGTAGACCCGGCCAGAATCAACGTAAACGGCGGCAATCTGGCCATGGGCCACCCCATGGGAGCCTCCGGTGCCATTTTGCTGACCACCGCCTTACACGAGCTGCACCGGCGCGGGCAGAACCGGGCCCTGATCGTCTGCCATGCAGGCAGCGGGATCGGGAACGCTATGATTATTGAACGCTGCAACTGATCCGGGAGGGGACCTATGTTATCGGAGATTTTTTATGCCAGGCACAAAAGCACATTGGACGCCGCGCTGGAAGCCTGCCAGACCCGTGCCTACTGGAGTCCGTTTCAAGAAAGTCCCAGCGCCCGGTTTCACGAGGATGGAGCAGATGCCCTCGGCAAAGCCACGTTTGAAAGTTACCTGAACACATCTTTCGATCTGCCCTTGCCCGGAGAGATTGGGCGCACAGGACAGGAGGTTTCGCCCTACACCTGCCAGCCACTGGGCATTGATTACCCCAGGGTTGACCCGGACCAGACCATGCAGGCCGCTCTTGCCGCGTTGCCGCAATGGATCAGTGCAGGCCACAAAGAGCGTGCAGGCGTGTGCATGGAAATGGCGTTGCAACTGGAAAAGCACTGCTTTACCAATGCCTATGCGACCATGCACACAGCCGGCCAAACATATCTGATGGCTTATTCGGGCAGTGGCCCCAACGCGCTGGACCGGGGGGTGGAGGCTCTTGCCTACGCCTTCAAAGCGCAGGAGGCCATACGCGAGCAAGCGGTCTGGTCTAAACCGTTTGGCAAAGCTGGTATGGTGACGCTGGACAAAACCTATCGGCTGGTTCCAAGAGGCATTGCCGTGGTCATTTGCTGCGCCACCTTTCCCATGTGGAATGCCTATCCGGCGCTTTTCGCCAATCTGGCAACCGGCAACCCTGTTGTTCTCAAACCCCACCCCAACGGCATCCTGCCCGTCGCCATCGCTGTGAAAATCTGCCGCCAGATTCTTGCCAACAACGGATACGATCCCAACCTGATCCTGATGGCAGCAGACACGCGCGCGCAGCCGATTACAGTTGAGCTGCTCAGGCACAAAGAGACGAAGATCATCGACTACACAGGCAGCCAGCAGTTTGGCACGTGGATTGAAGAGAACTTCCCCGGCAAGCTGGTGTTTACCGAAACCGCCGGATGCAATGGTGTGGTGGTCCAGTCCACCGACAACATCACCGGTCTGATCAATGGACTTGCCAACAGCCTCTGCGCATTTTCCGCCCAAATGTGTACCAGCCCGCAAAACATACATATCCCAGCAGATGGCCTTGATACAGATCAGGGACCACTCAGTTTTGAGGGCTTTCGTGATCAGCTGGTGGAAGCCATCCGGAACCGCACCAGCAATGGAGCAAAAGCGGCGGCCCTGTGTGGTGCCATTCAGGCGCAGCAGAGCATCGAGCTTCTGGAGGAGTTGCACGCGCAGGCCAGCGCCCTGCCAGAAGAGCAAGCGCAGATCGTGTTGCAAAGTATGCCTTATGCACATCCTGAATTTGAGTCAGCCAGAACTGCCACGCCGATGGTTCTGGAAGTTTCACCAGAAGCCGCCGCGCTCTATCAAAAAGAGCATTTTGCGCCGGTCTGTTTCCTTATCCGCGAGCAAAATGCGCAAACAGCGCTAACCAACGCATGTAGCAACGCAAAAACATTTGGAGCTATCTCCTCTTACCTGTACAGCGTTGATAACTCATTCAAACAAGCTGCAATGGATGCGTTTGCGCAGGCGGGAGCCTCCCTGTGGTGCAACATGACGGTGCCTATGCCTATCAACTTTGCAGCGGCCTACAGCGATTATCATGTCTCCGGCCTCAACCCAGCCGGAAACGCCTGTCTGACGGATATGGCCTTCGTCGCCAGCCGTTTCCGCATCATCCAGCTCAGGGAGCCTGCCCACGAATAACTTATATAAAACAGTGAGATAGACGTGCAATCGCTTGTTTATTCCGGCTGCAACAACTCCTCATGCAGCTTAAATTCAATCTCGCCAACTTCAACCGGAGAGGCGCAGGAGGAACACAACATCACCGGCTCCAGCTTCTGCCCGCAGGGTGTATGCTTCAGCAACAGAGGCGGACCTTCCGGGGAGGCATAGTATTTGTCACCCCATTCCATCAGCAGGACGAGGATGGGATAAAGTGCAATCCCTTTCTCGGTTAGCTTGTACACGCTGCGCGCACCGCCATCCGGGGTCTCTGTTTTCTCAATCACCTTATCCTCTGCCAGTAACGTCAAACGCTCTGCAAGAATATTGGTAGCGAGCTGGGAATCCTCTTGGATTTCCTTATACTTACGCAACCCGGTAAAGAGCGCGCGCAGGATTAAAACAGCAGATCTATCCCCCAAAATGCCAATGGCGTCATCCAGCAGCATCGCCCTGTTCACCCGCGCCCTCACCGCACTCGACTGCCTCCGCCGACGAGTATGCGATGGTAACATGTACCCCACACCGGGACCTTCGGCCCAATCGATCTGCCTTGCATCAATCACAGCGTGGCAGTGCTTACATACCGGCGCAGGGCGGGTTGGGCCGCCGCAGGTCCTGTGAACCAGCGTTACCGTCAGCTGCTTGTTATTACTACCGAAATTCTGCTCCCAATAGAGCATGGCAAGCGCGATCTTGAACACGTCAAAGAGCTTTTGCGTGCCCCGATACTCAAACCGTGCAGGCCTGTCCTGATACTGCACCTTATTAAAACATCCCATGGCAACAAGCTTTTGCAGCCGGTTGCTGACCACAGTTTTAAGCAGATTGGTCCGCCGCTGAAACGCATCAAACCGCCGTGCACCGAACCAGTAACTCTGTACAATCAGCAGGGTCGGCTCATCGCCCAGAACCTCCAGGGCTCGCCAGATAGAACAGCTGCGAATGAGATTTGCTTGAGACTGGGCCACACTATAACGATCATTCCATGAGGATTAGTAAGTACAAATAAACAAGTTAGCTACTGATTTGCAACAATAATTTTGGACTCGCCCCTTCATCAGGCCCGCTGACAGATGAATGAGAGTTCAATTTTACCTTGCAACAAAACAAATTATCTGCCCAACTACTAGGTATAATTATAAAAGCTATTATGTGTCTATCTAAATTCCGAGGGGGGATTATGCAAAGCACACCCATAGAGAAAATCAATTACTACACCTCCCAAGGTTTTTTTGGGGAAAACACACTCGATACGCTCTTCAGGAGATGTCTGGAATCACGTCCAAACGAGCTTGCATTATTGGACCCTATAAATCGCGAGGATCTGGTTCCAGGCTCTCCTCAGCGCCTCAGTTTTACTGATCTTGACCTGAAGACGGAAGAGCTGGTGGCTTGCCTGTATCAGGCCGGACTGCGACAAGGCGACGTCCTGCTGGTGCAGATGCCCAATACGGTCGAGCTTGTTATCAGCTATCTGGCAGCCACGCGGCTAGGCCTGATCCTCAGTCCCATCGCCATGCAATATGGTTGTCATGAGCTGGCGCAGATTGTTCAAGCTATACAACCTTCTGCTTTTCTTAAGTTTTCCAGCTTTAAAGGAGTGCCCTTCGCGGAAAACTGCGAGGAGGTTGTGGGCCGATCCTGCCAGATTATCAACATCGATCAGGCTCCGGTGGCCTCAACTAAGCTCATGCAAGCCGCCGCCAACTACACAGCATCGCTTAATATTTCCAGCAACGACATCATTACGATCTGCTGGACCTCCGGCACCACAGGTCGCCCGAAAGGCGTGCCACGAAGCCACAACCACTGGATGGCAATAATGGTTGCAAGTGCTGATGCCGTACCGCTGGAGCAAGGGGATGTAATCCTCAATCCCTTCCCATTCATCAATATGGCCGCAATTGGAGGTATGCTTTATCTCTGGCTTGAAAAAGAGACAACGCTTACGCTCCACCATCCCTTTGATCCAATTGTTTATCTTAAGCAAATTCAGATGGAAAAGGTTGTCTACACACTAGCGCCTCCACCCGTCCTGCTGCATTTACTTGCCCAGAAAAAACAGATCAATACAGCTTTCAACCTCTCCAGCTTAAAAGTTATTGCTTCCGGCAGCGCGCCTTTATCACCAACGGTCATAGCGGGGATCAAGCAGGAATACGGAATTGAGACAATAAACTTTTTTGGCTCCAACGAAGGCGTTGCGCTGGTCTCCTGCCTCAAAGAGGTGCCCGATCCAAAAGAACGTGCCGAATACTTCCCCCGTTTTGGACGCAAAGAGTTTTCATGGCAGAACCGTATCTCGAAAATGAGCCGCACAAAACTCGTTGATCCCAACAATGGCGAGGAAATCACCCAGCCCGGACAACCCGGTGAACTTCTGATCGCTGGCCCCATGGTCTTTGATGGGTATTATAAGTCACCGGAAGACAACGCACTGGCTTTTTCGGATGATGGGTACTTTCGCAGCGGAGACCTTTTTGAAATTGCAGGCGAAAACAATGAGTTCTATAGGTTTGTAGGCCGCTGTAAGAATGTCATCATCCGTGGCGGCAGCAATATTTCACCAGAAGAGCTGGACGAGGTGCTCATAAAGCATCCAGATATAGTCGAAGCCGCGGTGGTCGGCTATCCCGATGACAGGCTGGGAGAAAAAGTAGCCGCTGCCCTAGTGTTGAAATCTAAGAGCTCCATGAACCTTGAAAAGCTCCGAACTTTTTTGGAAAAACAAGGGTTAGCCAAGTTCAAATGGCCTGAAAAGCTCATTATTCTTAGCGAATTACCGCGAAACCCAATGAACAAGGTCGTTCGCTCGCAAATCAACGCCTTGCTTCTGGAGCAAGTCTGAACAGGGATGTGGTTTAGGAAACTTGGGCAGGTATGGGAGAGTAACAAACTATTATACTGAGAAGCCTATGAATTCTTTAATTGATGGCGTGGATGTCCCCCCCGCCGGCATCGTAATGTGCCCAAATGGTGTAGTAAGAGCACCAGATAAGGCAGAGACATCCATGTACGAGACTACTATCATCGGGATCGATTTGGCAAAGCATGTGTTTCAGCTCCATGGATCAACAAGGGATGGTCGTGTTACCTTCCGGCGAAAACTGTCTCGTTCGCAGCTGCTATCTTTTTTACAGAAACAGAGCCCGTGTGTTGTTGCCATGGAAGCGTGTGCAACCGCCCATTACTGGGGGCGGGAAATCGCTAAGCTTGGCCATCAAGTCCGGTTAATTGCCCCGATTTACGTTAAGCCGTTTGTCAAACGACAGAAAAACGATGCAGCAGATGCTGAAGCAATCTGTGAAGCGTCAAGCCGGCCAACTATGCGGTTTGTAAAGGTAAAAAGCACCGACCAGCAGATGCGATCCATGCTGTTTCGAACCAGAGAACTGTTGGTGGGCCAACGCACGCAAACCATTAACGCGCTGCGTGCTCATCTGGCAGAGTTTGGTGTTGTCGGGGCCTCAGGCTGACGAATGTGAAACGCCTTGAAACCGTATTAGATGACCGGGAGGCCGACCTCCTGCAGGAGGTAAGGGAAATGGGCAAACTTTATCTTGAGCAGATTGCCCATTTCCCTTACCTCTCGTATTCAAGTTCTGGAAAAACAGCAACGCAAAATCTGCAATGAAGCGGAAGTTACACGTCGTCTTCAGACCATGCCGGGGATTGGTCCGATCACAGACTGGCGGTGGAGACGTTTGCACCGCCAGTGAATGAGTTTCGTTGTGGGCGAGATTTTGCTGCATGGTTAGGGATCGTGCCCAAACAGCATCCGTCCGGGGGTAAAACCGTACTTGGGAAAACCTCAAAGATGGGACAGCGTGATATCCGCAGGCTCTTAATTATTGGCGCGATGGCTTGTGTTCAAGCGGCCATTCGGAAAGGAACTGCCGAGTGTTCCTGGTTGGCGCAGATGCTGAAACGTAAGCCACGCATTCTGGCGGCGATTGCACTTGCTAATAAAATGGTCCGACAAATCAGGGCAATGCTGACGAAACAAGAAGATTATCGGGATCCGCTTACTGCTTCATAAAGGCGGTGAGTAGTTGTCGGCAGATCTGAGGAGATCGTCGACTTGTAAGGACAAACGATCAGCCAGACCGGGATTGGGAAAACCAAGCGAGTCCAACGAGCATTACAGCTCTTTTAATTGATGTGGACCTGATCCTCGCATTGCCATACCGACCCGTGGCTTTTCTCGCCACATATGTGAGGCCTGACACATGAGCGCATCTGATCACATGTTCAAGCACGTCAAAAAATCCTTGCATTTGGGGGACTATCCACACATGAACTCCTGTATAAGTATTGTGTCACACTGGCTGGCCACCTGCAAAGTTCTATGCGAAGTCATCCGTTGTTCGGAGCTTTATCTTGGAGTTAAAGGCATTGATCTCCCAAAAGTTTCATGCGCACTTCTGATACCAGACCGCAATGTACCTATATTTGTTCAATCGATTGCCTGCCGCGTTGGCTTGTGTGGTAACTTTTAACTCTAATAGGTTAGTTCTGCTACTGCAATTTTCTTCAGCGATGTTGGTTTCAAATTCGATTCCCTTTTTCCAGATGGCATGCATGAGGACAGCCAGCATACTGGCTAGCTGTGTTCACTGAAGAGGTTGTTCATCGCGTTTAGATGCTTGATGTTGGTTTCACCACAAAACAACACAAGAGA
>CANMBS010000077.1 GCA_947496145.1 uncultured Pseudovibrio sp. | reverse complement strand
GAGCTCAAAACGCACTTTTAAGGAAATGGTTAAAGGCAGTCGCCACAGGCACCCCTGCCGCGCGAGCGGCTTCGTCCAATGGTCATGAGCGACTTGCTGCAACTGCGAAGCTCTGTGCCCCAATCAACGTCCGCTTTGGGCTCTTCGGTATGAATCTTTATTACTCAAAAAACAATTGCCGGGAGAGCCTGCACTGCGATCAGTATGTAACTCTATTTTTTTGATAGGTCACTCGTATCGGCTGTTTTCTGCTGCTTGGAGTACTCGTCAGTATGATACTTTATTACTCTCCCACAATTTCAAATGAAACTACATTCACCCGTTCACCTGAACTACATCGCTCATTGAAGGGTAGATCCCAACAAAGGTACGTAACCCACCACAGAATTTTTGCTTCACGCGGTTGATTGATCTCTGATGCGCATAATGGTTTGTCGACTGGTTTTTAGATCGCGCGCGATAGCCGATATTGAGTGGCCTGCAGTCAATTGTTCCCGTGCTTACTTTTTCTGTATTGCTGACAATACCGGGGGCCGTCCTAGAGCCTTGCCTTGTGCCTTGGCGCGCTGAAGACCTGACTGTGTCCGCTCAATCAGCAGGTCCCGCTCGAACTGGGCTACCGCATTGATTACGCCCATGGTGAGTTTTCCCGCAGAGCTGGTCAGATCAACACCGCCCAAAGCAAGACAATGCACCCGGATGCCCATTTTCTCCAGCTTGGCAACGGTTGTTGCGACATCCACCGCATCCCGGCCCAACCTGTCTAGCTTGGTGACGATCAGCACATCACTGCGCTCCATTTTATCCAAGAGTCGGGTCCATCGCCATAAAGGTACGCAAGGTCCCACAGGATTGGAGGCGATGGGCGTGTATGGTTGTTTGGCGAAATAAGAAAGGTCGAGGAGGCTTGGGAGCGAGTAGAAACGGCGCTCTGAGGCTCTGCAGCCACCTCGTCTGATAAAGGAACCTCTGGCGGGCATCTACAAGCCTGTCCGACTGCTGCCGATAAGACGGCAAAACGGACGAGCGAACGGATGCGAGGCTCCTGAAACTCCGCATCAATATAACTTTCCAGATCAGGAGATCTGGAACAATACCTTCTCTCTATAAACCAATGGATTAGTCGATCTGATGTGGGACCTTGCGTACCTTTATGCCGATAGAGCCTACTTTGTACTCAGCCGTGGCCGACCCCAGCAAGCGAAAGCTCAATCAGACCATTAATCAGCAGCGTGGGGTCCCAAAGAGTAGACCCTCGGTTAGAGCTGACAATACTCCTTCCCTTTAGCTAATTTCGTTTTATTACTCTTACTGCGGAGTGTATACTAACCACATCTACACCCGATCGTAGACGATACCTAGTTAAAACATTGGTTTAATTAATATTTTAGAGGTTAATAAGACTTATGGATAGCGTTACTGCAAATCAGAGTACGCGGGGAGTTAGTATAGCAGGGGCTGTAGAGCTAGAGGCACCCCCGGCTCGCTCCAACTACGTAAAAACACTCAGTGAGTCTGATCTGCGGGAGAAGCTGGAGTTCAGTATACGAGTCCTGGAAAGGCAAGATGAGCTCTTTGAGAACAGCAAGGGCGCGAAAGCAAGGGCAGTTCAATTTTATACGGAAAGACTGTCAGATCTAGAAGAAACCTATGAGCAGCAGGAAAGCTCACTTGCTCCAGAGGACATAGAATTCTACAAGCAAGAAATCATTTTGATGCAGAGAAAAATCACTGACAGCCAGAATTTTCTGAATTCGGCAGACGACCCTGAGTTCAAAGCGGATAACCTCCGCGGGGCGTTTTATTCAATTGGCTTTTGGTTGCAAATAAGTGCAGATGAGGTGCGCGAGCATTATCTAAATGGGGCCGATTTCCGAAGCATGATTTAGAAAGGGCCAGGCCATGAGCCTGGCCCTCAGGAGCCTAGGCTATGAACATGCCAAGATCGTAATAGAACCCATCATTTCCGAACACATATTCATAGTGCTCGGGGGCGATGAAGAAGTCCTCAAGAATAATTCCAGTGTCAATTGCCCCATCCTCAAAATCAACGGCAGTAGACACAAGTAAATCATCTTCATAACGGAAGAAACTTAACTCGCCTGCTGTGGCGTTTTCAAAGCGTATCTGGTCATTTGACCCGCCCGCGTCGGTGAGTGACACTAAACTATTGCCGAAATGGAAGACAGCATCGTTCCCCAGACCTGTTTCAACGGTTGCATCTCCAGACTCTATCTGCACCTGATCATCGCCTACACCTGTATTAATGGTTGCATTTTCGCCGCGGTTTATAATGACATCGTTATCAGGGCCTGTATCTGAGGGGACAGCACTGCCTGAGTTGATGACGGCGTCTTCGCCCTCACTCAAAATGGTATCACTACCCTCACCACCCCAGATTTCGGCACGGTCATCGTAAGAAGCGATTTGGTCATAACCTGCACCCCCATCAATATACGTGTCATCACCCTCGGAGATGATTACGTCGTTACCGTTTCCCCCATCAATTTTAGCTCCAGGTACGTAGGATTCGATCCTGTCATTCCCATCACCACCGTCGATTACAGCATTCAGCCCATAAGAGTAAATTTTGTCCCATCCATGCCCCCCTTTTAAGTCGTTGTTTGGGCCTATACTGCTATATAGAGTGTCGTTCCCGTCGCCGCCCCAAAGACTATCTGTGCCCTGCGTGCCTCGCTCGTCTAGGGTGTCATGACCGTCATCTCCGCGCAGAGAATCGTTTCCATGCCCCCCATTCAGATAGTCATTGCCTAATTCGCCACGAAGATGGTCATCGCCGCCGCCTCCGTAAAGTCTGTCATTTCCAACACCACCGAATATCTCGTCCCGCTCGTCCAACGGATCATTAGCGGTATTACCTCCGAAAATAGTATCGTCTCCGCCTCCCCCGGAGAGGTAATCGTTACCGTCCCCGCCTATAATGGTGTCGTCACCATCTTTACCGAAAAGCGAATCTCCACCACCTTTACCGTATATGGTGTCGCTGTTGTGTGTTCCATTGTAATTATCAGCGAAGTCAGTACCTACCCAAATCGTCATCTAATAACTCCTTTACAATAATGCAGATCCGATATTGTTATACACTTAATGGGTGTAAAATATAACTTAAACCTCTTCAGGTTGCAGATAAAGCAAACCCAGGTGCCGTCAACTTAACTTTGGCACCAGTTCCAATTGGTAGTTGGGCAGCATGACTTCAGTTCCCATCAGCTACAAGCGTCATCGCTTTCCGCCCCAGATTATCGCTCACGTTGTTTGGCTCTACCATCGCTTCTCACTTAGCCTGCGCGAGGTGGAAGAAATGTTGCTGGAACGAGGGATAACCTTGTCGTATGAGACCATCCGCAAGTGGGGATCAAGTTTGGTCCGGCTTACGTTCGCAGTTGCGTCGGAAAGAGGTCAGCGCCAATGATATCTGGTATCATGATGAGGTTGTGATCAAGATCCAGGGCCAGCGATACTATCTATGGCGGGCGGTTGATCAAGACGGTTACATTCTCGTGTCAGTGCTGGATGTATTTTCCCCATTTGTGCTGCTTGAAAATTCCCCACTTTCGCAGCTTTGACTTTTGACTGAAGGGGCATGCCCCTTCAATCAAAAGTTGGCCAAACTCTCCCTCACGTTCCGGTTGGATAAAGGGGTGCGGAGGGGGTGGTCAATCTCGGGAAGATCGTAATGATCCATAATTTGAAGCAGCAAGGCTTGTCTATAAGTGCCATAGCGCGCAAAGCGAGCCTGGATAGAAAGACAGTCGCTAAATATTTGCACCAAGGACTTGAAGCCCCTGTTTACGGACCTCGTCAGCGTGATGGGCGTATGCTGGAGGACTACAAAGACTACTTGCTCGAACGCCTGGAGCGGTTCCCAGGCCTGTCTGCCCGGCGCTTACACCGTGAGCTAAAGGCACTGGGATTTGAAGGCGGTTACTCCACTGTAACGGAGTATCTTCGCGAGCTTCGCCCAGCTTCGGCACGCCCGTTCGAACGGCGCTTTGAGACCGCACCGGGCCACCAGGCTCAGGTGGATTTTGCTGAGTTTCAGGTGGAGTTCACCTGTGAACCGGGCGTGATGCGCAAAGTCTTTTTGTTTTCTATTGTCCTTGGCCATTCTCGGTTCTTGTGGGGACGCTATTGTTCCAACCAAAAACTGGAAACAGTCCTGCGCTGTCATATTGCAGCCTTTGAAGCCTTCGGCGGTGCCACACTGGAGGTGCTGTATGATCGCATGAAGACAGCCGTTCTGGGAGAAGATCCAGATGGTACTGTTCGCTTTAACCCATCTCTTGTCGCTCTTTTGGACCATTATGGTGCTCGGCCAGATGCTTGCCAGCCATACCGGGCCAAGACCAAAGGCAAGGTCGAACGTCCATTTCGCTACATCCGGCAGGATTTCTTTCTTGCTCGCACATTCCGCGATCTGGATGATCTCAATGCCCAGTTCACAAGGTGGTGCGAAGACTTTGCCAATGCCCGTGTTCATGCCACCACCAATCGTGTCGTGAAGGAGGCTTTCCGTGAGGAGCAGCCTGCTCTGATCCCTTTGCCAGCACACCCTTATGATGCTGTTTTGCTGGTGGAACGACGGGTGACACATGAAGGCATGGTCTCAGTTGCAGGGAACCTTTATTCCGTGCCGGACACCGTCAAGAAGCGCAGGGTTGAAGTCCAGCATCATCCGCAAGAGGTTCGCATCTATGAAGAGGGTCAACTGATTGCCACCCACCCGGTACTGGAAGGCAAGAACCAGCGTCAGGTTGACCCACGTCATCGTAAAACCCTTCCACGGACAACACAACGCCGCCGTGGTGGGAAAGAGCCAGCCAAACACAGCGGTGTAAGTCAACGCCCACTGGAGTTCTATGAAGCCGTAGGCCAGCGACTTGCCAGAGCGGGAGGCAAGCCATGAGTTCTCTTAGTAAACGTATTCAGTCTTCACTGGTGGGCTTGAAAATGCCTCGGGCATTGGAGGTACTCGACCACACGCTCAGCCAGCTCGAACAAGGCGAGCTCACAGCACTGGAGGCTTTAGACAGCCTGCTCAATGAAGAGTTTTCAACGCGCGAAGGCCGCCGCATAGATGTCGCTCTGACAACAGCCCGTCTTACACCCATCAAAACACTGGAAAGCTTTGACTTCACATTCCAACCCTCACTGGACCGGGAGCGCATCATGGCTCTGGCGGAGCTGGAGTTTATCAGCCGCAATGAAGTGCTTCACTTTCTGGGACCTCCTGGAACCGGAAAGAGCCACCTGGCAACCGCTTTGGGAGTTGCTGCCGTTAAAGCGGGAAAGCGCGTCTATCGCATCGCCTTAGCTGACCTGATTGAAGCCTTGGCAAAAGCTGAAAGAGAAGGCCGGCTGACGGAGAAACTACGCTTCTTTGCACGAACCTCTCTGCTGATTGTCGATGAGATCGGCTACTTGCCTATCACCACAGGAGGGGCAAATCTATTCTTCCAACTCGTCAATGCCCGTTATGAAAAAGGTTCGATGATCCTCACGTCGAACCGTGGCTTTGCAGAATGGGGAGAGATCTTTGGCGATCGTGTTGTTGCAACCGCTCTTCTCGACAGACTGTTACATCATGCCGTCGTCATTCACATCGAAGGCGCAAGCTACCGTTTGCGCGGCCATGCTGACCTTATTCCAGAGCATATAAGAGCCAACGCATCAATAAATTCACCACCACCACCCAAACGTCGCGGAAGACCACCTAGAAAGGAGAACTAGACCGAAAACAAAGGCTGGTCACCAAACCCTCAAACTGGGGAATTTTGGTCCAGCACTTTTGGGGAAATTTGACCCAGCATTGACACCTCCCGACATGCAAACAATGATGTTGCCATAGTCATCCAGATCCACGACCGGGCGGAGTAACAAACATTGTTGTTTTCGTCTGAGGGTCTGAATAAATCTAACTGAGCTTGCAATACTGAGATCACGAGCCGATCATCAAAGCTATGAGGCTGACAGGTCATCCAGATCGAGGGGAACCAACTGCAAGGAACGAGCTTTAGAAGACAAAAAAACCAGCTATTAGCTGGCCTCAAAATTTAGAACGGGTTGGGATTTACGCCGCTAATGGAAGCTGTTCGTATGGTGTCTCAAACTGGCGTAGCAGTACTTTCCCCAAATAGGCTGCGACTGCCTGAAACACAAGAAAGATGACAAACTGTCCAAGCACCTCGTGAGCTGTCGTTGATGGCAGGCTCTTAGCCTTACTGGTATGTCCTTCATTCGTGCATGGTCCACTGGAGTAAACAGTCGAGGTAGCTTCTCATTGGTTGAATGCTTCAGGAAGGGTTCAGTGTTGCGGTACTTGGTATAGCCTCGACCTATGGTTCCGTAAGTTTCAGCACTCACATTCAAGAGCTATCGCTTGAATCTTTTCTCTGCAGCCATGTCGCGGGCCTCATTTTTTTGCCAAGTAGTTAAGATCCTTCCACCCCTCGCTATCAGTAGAAACCGACTCTAAGATCTCCCTGAGGGTCGTAGGCTTTCTAATAAGTGGTTCAACACTTTCCAGATCCAGAAACTCAAGCGCTTCTGTCATATAAACCACGCAAAGACGTTTACGAGCTTCCAAGACACTAGACTGATTACCTTCAATAACACGCTCAGAAAGGTTGCAACCAAGAGATCCAAGGACTGAACGAATTGGAGAAAATGAAAAACATTGTACCGGCGGTATCATGGCTTTCAGCAAACTGAGCTTGTTCTTCACTCTGCTTGACTTGCTGGCACGACAGATCTGCGAGGAATATCGAAGCTAGGGCAGGGGACTTGCTCTAGCTTCGATGCCTTCGCATTTTAGTTTTTCACCCCTCCTGTCACAAAAGGCCGGAGTGCCGGTCAAGGTCCTCTAGGCCAGAGGGGATCAGCTACACGGAATGAGCAAATCTAGTGGATGAAGGTGGGTTGGATGCCTGCTTAATCAAGCAACAAGAACATTCATTTAACAGATGCAAAAAGAACTTCAAATTTTACAGCTGTAAAATTCATCAGAAAAAACCATATATTACAATGAGATAAGATTCTTCTTTTTTTGAAAATCAAACCTAAGGCAACTCGACTCTTTTGAAAAGGTTCAGTTCCTACGTGCAAGACTCCAGATTGTTCTATTAAGATTGAGATCCCCAGTCTGGCCTTTTTCAACCATGCCATTGAAATACCCCGCAGGTCTACTCAATCGCTCAGGTTCCCTCAACACTTTCTCAACTACAACAGCAAGGCAAGCGGCAGCGAGATTTAGTCCAAGCAAACGAACAGCTTTCTGCCAAGCCAACTCGCTCAATCCGATAGCAAGGCGTAATGAATTTGCTTCACCTCGTAGATCATCCCAACTTCGTATTGGTTGAATGAAATGCTCGGTGGTCATTGTGAGCGCGTGCGCAAGAACTTCAATGGAGATCTCATTATTGCCAGTCGCTTCGTGTTCTATCTCACAATCACTGTGATCTTGCTCAGCCTGCGCAGGTTGATCTTCAGGCATACTCTCACATTGTTGCAGTTCACTTGCTGCTTTATCTAACACTTCTTCATACAGCTCCGACAAGAAAGCCATTTTATCAGCTAAGGCTTGAGGTGACTCCATAATGGCGACAACACGTTGCTGAAGTTCTTCAGCTTGAGCTAACTCACCCTGGTTCGATAGCTCAGCACAGGCATCACTAATTGCCCGCACTAGACCTTTGCTCTTACGTTTTAAAGCCCTTTCAACCTCAAGATGGCTCTTGTAATCATCTGCTCGCTTGCGCAGCTCATCAAGTCTTTTGCAAGCTGGTGAGAGATCCAATCCATAGGCTTCACCTCGGCTATTCTCAAAACGCCGACCATTCCCACTATCCTTGTAAGCGAGCAGGCCAACTTCAACCAGCTTCTTAAGAGCTCTCATAACTGATCGCTCACTACGGCAAACATAGTCCGCAAGTCTCCTATTTGAGATAGCAACCACCGGTGATTGGCCTTCCCCCAGATCCTTCTCTTTCACCAATCCCAAGAGAATATCAAGCACATGATAGGCTGTACCAGTAACGCCTAAGACAGGGCAGACCCTCTTCACAACAAGCGAAAGTGTAGACTTTTCAACATGAGAGGTGAGGGGAGAACTAGCAAGTTTCTGACTTGCCAAAGCATCCGCGTTCAGCTTGCGAAATCTGATAATCGTATCTGTTTGCAGCATTTTCCTGATCTCATTTCTACTCAGATGAGCAACGAGAAAGCTTTCATAACGCCGCAAAAAACACCCAACTCAAAGGAAAAGAGTTGATTCGTTTGTGTTTCAGCACTAAACTGCAAATTGCTACATATGAGTTGAGTGCTTAACGGCGCTTTATTCTATTCAAGGGCTTGCTTCTGCAAGCCCTTTTACTTTGTCTAGGTCACTGTTCGTCGTCCTGCTCTTCAAACTTTGCTAGTAATGCTGGAATCTGTTCAGCCAAGAATGAGCTAAACTCAGCCCCACGTTTACCCTGAAATGCGAACTTCACGCCTGATTTGCTTTCCTTTAACAAGAGTACAGGCTTTCCATCCTTATCCAGGACTGTGTTTGAGCTGCTATCAGCAGCGCGCTTCTCACCAGATTTCGCATAAGAGAAAACAATGTTAAAGCGCTCATCTGAGCTGCTTGTTTTCCATTTCTCTGAACCTGTAAGCCTTGCCAAGCCCTTAGTCTGGTTTGAACTGAAGCGCACAAAATGCTCACTCAATGAGATCCATTTTGGTCGCCCTATCTTTGGTGCCGGTCCGATTTTTATGATGAGATCTTCAGGAATTGCATCGGCAACCTTCCTATAGTGAGATACTGCAGCGACAGACTTCACCCCGATAGCTTTCGCCACGGTTTGGTTAGGAAACTCCTTGCTCAGTCTCTTCACGAAAAGAGCGGTCTCGATAAAGGAAAGGCTCTTACGCTCATGGTTTTCTTTACCTTGAGCAATTACCAGTGCCTCATCGTTTAGATCCTCATCAATGATCGCGAGAACACCAATTCCAAGCTCACGGCAAGCTCTCCATCGTCTGCGACCATAGGCGATTTCGTACCGATCCAGCTGCTCCAACTTCGGTCGTACAAGGATCGGAACCTTCTGCCCATCCTGCCGAATACTCTCTTTAAGATCTTCGTAGTCTGGATCATTCTCAACTGCCATTCGATCCGCAATCGATGATGGCTCACACAAGCTGGACTTAAGATTGACAACTCTTTTTCCGCCTTTGTCTCTAGCAGGGATTGCGCTCGTTGCAGCCTGCTTAAGCAATCCTTCAGGGCCGTTAGGCGGCACGACCCGTTGACTTATAAGGGTGTTGGTTGTTGCCCCTGCTGGTTTAGCAGGTGTCTTCCAGGCGTCTTTGAAATTCGAAACTTTTGACATCAGATACGTCCCCACCCCTTCAAAACAATTTCTTCAATCTCGCGATTGGCCGCGTTCATTGCATCAAGGCCACGGTTAAAGGTTCCGCGATTGAAGTCTTTACCCTGGGATTCATAGATCGTTGAGTTTGAAAGACCTGCTTGAGATACTGCAGCTGACTTCGGCATTGGATGATCGAGTACATTGTCGAGCCGATCACGCATCATTTCTACAATCGAGTTCATAGCAGCATCATTGGATTCATATCGCGTAATCAAATAGTGCATGGTGCGGCCTGTGTACTTGGCACTTTCGCCAACCAGATGAACGCTATTTTCCAACGTCTCTAAGTGAACCCCGAGCGCAGTGAGATACTGGTGCATAGACTTGATATCCAACCATTCAGGCTGGATTGTAAGTAGCAAGTGGTTCGAAGCGCCAATAGTCGCTTGAGACGCAAAGTGGAGCGCAGGCTGCGTATCACAAACGACAATATCATAGTCATCCTTTACTTCTTCAAGGACGTAGCGAAGCCGCTGATAGTAATGCAGTGCTGCATACCCTGTATCTTCAATGTGCTGCCATTGCGCCAGCTCTTGTTCGATTTCGTCGATACGGTCTTCTGTCAAACCAGGAGTATTAAGCTCCGCTTGCAACTCTGGTACACGCTCTTGCATTGCCGCACTGTAATGATGTGCATTGGTCATCACACGAGGCGTATCTTGCTCCCACTCAGTCATCCACTGACCACCAAGACAAATGTCGATGCCTTCAAAGTATGTTTTCTGGATTACTTTGCGAATAGAAAATGGATTTTCGTATCTCAAAGCAGCATTAATTGATTTATTTTCCTCAATTAATACTGGTTGATAGCCAAAGATTGTTGATGCAGATCCTTGAGGATCAAGATCTAAAAACAACACACGATATCCACGAAGCGCTGCATATTGAGCGAAGTGTACCGAAGTAGTTGTCTTTGCGGAGCCTCCCTTAAAGTTTACGAATGCCATGATGGCAAGTTCTTCATCAGCTGAACGGTGAGGCAGGTATCTTTGACGCTTTTCCGGCGTATCAGCCACCCTGCGCGCCGCTTCTTCGCGAATTGCACGAAGGTTTGAAAGGGAGTAGGAGCGATAACGATTGCTAGAATCCCGCGAAACATCGAGATCAAGCTCTTTCGCCAAGGTGTTAACGTAACTTGGAGAGCATCCAATCAGTTCTGCAGCTTCGCGGGGCAGATAGGTTCGTGTAACTTTGTGAGAAAATGGATCTGTAGCCCTGAGCGCTGTCGCTTCAATAACCTCAGCCAGACTGTCGCGGTCACTGACGACTTGCGTCAACAAGGTGTCCTGTTCCACAGTATCTTGCTCTAAAACGCTCATTGTTAAGATGCCCCTAAAAAATGAACTAAACATCGGAATGAGCAAATATGAGCGCTAGAGCTGGCAATAAGTCAACAAATTAATGGTTAACTCAAATTAACATTTCTGGTAATTAATCACGATGAACGATTAAATCGTTATATAAATCAATAAGTTAATTGTTTTTGTATGGCTGGTTGCTGAGGGGCCACCCACAACAAAAATCTGTGCGCTCTCGTATGAGTTTCAATAGAGATTCGCGATTTCGTTCTTTTGTCGAAAATGCATGGTCTAAGATGAGGTGAATGTTGCATTCAAAATGCTATTCCGCAGATGATTTAAGGTCTTGTGGCTCACCGTTTTTTCAACCATTATTTTCGAAAGCAATTATAGCGGTTTTACCGCTATTTAATTAAACTATTAAGTACGTCTCGTAGAGATGTTCCGCTTATTTAATTTTATAAGAGAATCTAAGTGTGAAAGAGTTGTATTAAATATGTGACTGTCGTTTTTGTCACCCTTACGTGTCATTTCATTACCTATTTAGAATGTCAGACGACTTCTTAGGAGAGCGGACTGGCTCAGGAAAAATGAAGAGCCTTCTAATAGGCCTAATGGATACCAAGCTACATATCTGGCCATCTTGAGGATCTGATAGAGAACGGACGGTACGTTATTTTGGGTAGACCCAAGCTCCACACCGTGAAATGAACAGATCAGCAGCATCGCGCTGTTCATTTTGGGCTCTTTCGAGAGATATTGAACACATCTCAGCGATGCAAACCCAAAATCAACACTTCAGCGTGCTCTTGTAAGCCTTTTTAGACTGCAATATGTATCGTTTTGTCCCCTTTACGTTCTTTAAAATGGCCTCTGGTACTGTGGGAGGAAAATAAAATTTGCACCTTGAAAATAAAATTTCATCCTGATCAGTAGGTAGATAGCCCCAACTCTGGCATTTTGAGCCCTTTACTGCCATTCATCAGCGCACGGGACTTCGCAAGGGCAGCATGTAGCTGCTGACCATTTGCTGACATTCACCCCCAATTTAGGCGCATCCGGTCAGCATGTAACTTCAACCATAGGTAGATTCTGATCAGCTCGACGTTGAATGAGCAAACCTGACGTATGTTTTATTTTCGGGAAAGCTCATCGCTACAGGATCTTACTTTGAACAAATCTAGCTAAGGTTTTCCGCTGAAGATGAAAGAGTGATGTTTTTTGTCGCCACAAGTGCTGGCAGTGAATTAAATAACCAAGACGTAAACGAACTGCTCTTTTGTAAAATCATCTTAAGTCAATTCCATTAGCCCGCTCAACAGACCGTTCTTAACTCAAGATGCCCCTAGGGTTGAAAACTGGCTTAGCTCTTCTCAAAGAATGCGCCGCAAATCAGTGACAGAAAAACTATACCCGCTTTTCGCGTTAGATGAATACTGTGTAATATATCATTAATAAATTCACAAGTTATCTCATTACTATTAAGAAATAAATATTATCTTTTATTGATTCGCATTCGAGGTACTCGGGATGTGCGGCAAGCATAAGTTTATTTGTTTTCATATATATGCATTATTCATACTACTTACTATTACTGGAAAATCGCAAGCAGACTATGTCTGCCCTAATCCATCCAATAATAATGACTTCATATACATCAATGTAGCTGCAAAGACTTGTTCAATAAATGGAACTACCGTAGCAGACGATTACATTATCTTTTATCCGAACTCTGGGGGCGGGAATATAGAGTTCGAGCTTGGCTCGGATCTTTACACGCCTTACGCAAATAAGCCCGCGACTTTTAGTGATGGCTCAGTATCTGGATCTGATGATTTTTATGTCTACACCTGCAATACCGCACCTTGCATATTTGCATATGATGGTGAGAGTGAAGGTGTAGATGCCCGATTTAGTTTCTCATATACGCCAGGGCAAGCGATTTCTTCGTTTACTGTCTTTACGCCTCTTTCTGCGCCTGCAAATCCTACTGTGACCTTAAGTGGAGCTCCAGCAACGATTGGAGCAAATGATTTTACAATTACTGCGCAATTTTCTGAGGCCGTTAATGCGTTCACTGCAAATGCAGTCAATGTTACAGGAGGAGCAGCTACATTCATTACCACAACAGATAACACTAGTTTTACGATTACAATTGACCCCGATGAAACCGGAGATCTAAGCATAAACATTCCCGCGGACACTACTCAGGTTCAAGGTGGTGGTGCAGGGAATTTGGCTTCTAACACTCTGAGTGTTACCTACGATGGTACAGCTCCTACGCTAACCATCTCTGGTCTGCCATCTGATCGTAATAACAACGATCCTGTGACAGTAACGTTTACATTTTCAGAGGCTGTGACCGGGTTTGATATCAACGACATAACGGTCACCAATGGTTCCAAGAGCGCGTTTGCAACAACAAGCGCCTCTGTTTACACAGCAACCATCACGCCAAGTGGCAGCAGTACAGTAACGGTGAGTGTGGCGCAGGGCGCTGGCAAGGATGGTGCTGATAATGACAGTGGAGCAGCCAGCGAAAGCAG
>CANMBS010000076.1 GCA_947496145.1 uncultured Pseudovibrio sp. | reverse complement strand
ATCGCAGCCCTTTACGGCAGTGAAGCTTACGGGTGAACGGGGTCCAAACCATTTGAGGTCTCCAAGTTTTTCGCAGAACACGAAGAACTCGAATTACCCCGTTTATTCAAGAACTTATTTTTGAACAGACTCTAAGTACAAAGTGTATTGTGCTTACAAGATACGCTTGCGTACTCATACCCTTGGCGGAGCATCGATCTTTACTTGGCCAACCGGCCTGTGATGGCTCGTTTTTCCCGTAATTTTACTCTTAAAATTCAGATAGGCCGCATAAAAGTCCGATTGCCGCCCTTTGATGCCCGGTAGCGAGCGCAGATCTAAACCGGACCACGGAAAATAAGGGGAGCGCCGCAAGTCTCCAAACAAGCCAAGACGAACGCCCGGACGAGTTGCCACGCCGCGCCTATGGAAACCATGTGTATCGGCAATCACAAGAGTATTGGCGGGCACCGCAAAGGCGACCGGAGCCCCATACCCCATCTTCATCAGCTCCTCCTCATTCGCCCGAAACGACCCCGCAGCGTGCATCCCATCACTATGCTGAGCAGCATTTATACTCTGCTCAAACTCCCAGGCACACCGCTCCGGCGTGTAGTGATGCGACCCGGGCACATAGTGAAATGGGCCATCCTCCTCCTCCACATCACATAAAAACAACCAGCTCTTTGAGGTAGCGTGAAATGTATCTATGTGAAAGTTTGTTTGAGGGTCTTTACCCTTAGCCGCCAAATCCCAAAGAACTGCATGAAGATACAGAACCGGGTCAGCATCATATGACGCCACATACCGCATTCCTTTTTGCAAAAAGGAATTTTGCACCACCCTGCGAACACCTGGCAACTCCTTGAGTACAGAGGGTGGCAAGCCGATAAACCGGGTGACAGTTCTCCCCTGCTTCATCTCACTGGCGTCAAACTCTCGCGATGTAACCTCTTCCTGCACCTGAGCAAACAAATCGGCAGGAAGGAAATTCTCTTTCATCAGATATCCGTTTTTATGAAAGAAGACCTTATCTTCCTCTGTCAAAAACCGCACCATCTGACCATGCCGAAGGCTCGCCATCTTTTCTGCCCAGGCAATGCGCTTTAAATAAAACCCGCGCTCATTCAGCCAACGATTGCCAATCAGAGGATTATGCTTAAAGGACTTTTGCCCCATTAACGCATCAAGAGCCCACACCGGTGTCTTCAGAATTTGCCACATATCGCCCACCTCACCCCTCAAGTCGGCGAACAGAAGCTGTGCAGTACGAGCCACAAAGCATATTCACCCCTTTGTTTGCCAATTAAACTCATTGAGAACAGGATTGCAGCACTGCTGAATTGAAGGGCACTTTTTCATGGGTAACACCGGCGAGGCATCAGGCAAACGCTCCAGACCAACACGTAAAAAGAAAAGCCGCAGGAAGGCGGAGTTTGCCTCAGAACATGAGATGTGCGCCCATTTCATCCAAAAACTCCCCAAAGAATGGATCGCCTATCCCGAATGGGCCAACTGGGACATTTTGCTGGTGCGTAAAACGGATGGGTTTCAGGTCGGCATTGAAGCCAAATTGCGCCTCAATGCAAAGGTTATTTCGCAAGCTGCTGAAACAGCTTATCAAATCGACAGGCAAGGCCCGGACTGCAGAGCCATTCTCATCCCCAAAGGCTCCAATCTGGACTTTCAGCCAGTCTGCAACATCCTGTCCTTGCAGATCATTGAAATCGAGAGTGAAACCTCCAAAAGCTTAAGCACTGTCAACTGGTTTCGCCCTAAACTGCCCAACCCGGACAGAGCTTCACCTGCGGGGAACTTTAAGGAGTTTTATCCGACAGAACGTGTGGAACTGCCTGAAATTATCCCGGTTGCTCAAGCTGGAAAGCCAGCCCCGATCAAGCTAACACCCTGGAAGATCAAAGCGATCAAACTGGACATTCTACTTAAAAAGCACGGAAGAGTAACACGCAAACTTTTTAAGGCGCTCAACTTAAGCACGACGCTGTTTTTACATTCCGGCAATGAATGGATGCATAAAGGAGAAGCCCGTGGTCATTGGTTACGTGGCCCAAACTTCCCTGATTTCAGAGCGGGTTGCGAAGAAAACTACGACGAACTGGAAAAACGCTACAAAATCTGGTCAAAAACTCTTCCCCTTGAGGAAATCGCAGAACCCGTCGTTTAAACTATGCCAAACATCACTGTTTTGCTCCTTCTTAAAAACTGATAGATTACCCATAGGTAAACTGCCAGCAGGAGGGGACAATGGCGTTTCGCACAGTGGGCAAAGACGGAGAGCCAGTAATCTACAAGGATGCAAAGCGGTATTATTGGCTTATTGCCTACGCAGGCAGTAGCGTTACCCTGATCACAGTGTTGCTTTATGCTTACACACAAAACGCAGCCACGCTTTTCATTCCACTTGCATACTTTTTCATCCTCATCCCCGGACTGGACGCATTTATCGGCGAAGACCCTTACAACCCGCCGGATGATGTCCTTGTTCAAATGGCAGAGGACCCATACTACAGCCGCCTCGTACGCTGGCTCGTGCCTTATGGCTGGCTCAACCTGTTCGCCGGCGTCTGGCTTGTGGGCACCTATGACCTGCCTCTGTGGCTGATTGCAGTCTTCGCCTTTGGCAAGGGGTTGTTCGGCTCTGGCACAATCATGCTGGCCCATGAGTTAGGGCATAAAACCAACAAGGTCGATCAATGGCTTGCCAAGTTTGCACTCGCCATAGTCGGGTACGGACACTTCTGCATTGA
Organism: uncultured Pseudovibrio sp.; assembly: GCA_947496145.1. Lineage (GTDB taxonomy): Bacteria > Pseudomonadota > Alphaproteobacteria > Rhizobiales > Stappiaceae > Pseudovibrio. The sequence goes on along the minus strand of CANMBS010000076.1, from coordinate 10,923 downwards.
GCACAACAGAGGCCACCACATCCACGTGGCAACACCAGAAGACCCGGCCAGTGCACGCATGGGCGAAAGCATCTACGCTTTTGCCTTAAGAGAAATTCCGGGAGCCTTCATTCGCGGCTGGGTCAACGAAAAAGACCGGCTGAACCGCAGAGGCCTTAACACCTTGTCGCTGCAAAATGATATTCTGCAAGGCTACGCAATCACCCTTCTGACCTTCGCCATCTGCACAGCACTGTTCGGATGGAAGGCTCTGTTTCTGCTTGTTATTCAAAGTGTTGTTGCATGGTATGGCCTCACACAAGCCAATTATGTCGAGCATTACGGCCTGTTGCGGCAAAAAGACGAAGACGGCAAATACGAACGCTGCCAGCCCCGACACTCATGGAACACAAACCACATCTTTTCCAATCTCAGCACCTTTCATCTTCAACGCCATTCAGACCATCACGCCAATCCCCTCCGTCCTTATCAGACACTGCGCAACTTCCCCGACCTGCCCCGTCTTCCAAGCGGATATCCCGGCTGCTTTGCACTGGCTGCCATTCCTTCGCTGTGGTTTAAGACCATGGACCCGAAAGTGATGGAGTGGGCAGGAAATGACATTACCAAAACCAACCGGATAGAAGGATATTTGCCGTACTCTTACACCAAGCCCTAACACCTGTTGAAATAATCAGATTACCCAGGTGATCCATGGCGTTTCCAAAGACCTCCCGCTAAAACAGGGGCAGAATTCTAAGCGGGACAATGACTGATGCAACATGGTGGTGATCTGACAAAGGCAATGCAGCAGTTTGGCGGCACTCCAGACGATTGGTTAGACCTGTCCACCGGCATTAATCCAACTGCCTATCCAGCCATAGAGCATATTAGCCTGCGTAGCCTCGCAGACCTGCCTGCCCAAAGCGCTGAACACGCTCTGCTTAAAGCCGCAGGAAAAGCCTACGCCGTTCCCTCGGATATCGGCATTGCCGCCGCCCCGGGCACCCAAGCAATTATCACCGCCCTGCCGCAAATACTTGCAGGCAAATCGATTGCCATAGTCGGTCCCACCTACGCTTCCCATGAAGAGAGCTGGCACATCGCCGGAGCACAAGTCGAGCAAGTCTCGGCACAAAATGCAATCAACTCTACCAGCACCCATCTTCTGCTGGTAAACCCCAACAATCCATGCGGACATATCTTTACAACTGATGACCTCCTGTCGCTGGCCCGCCAAAAGCAAAAGACTGGTGGCTACCTGATTGTTGATGAAGCCTATATGGATCTGCACCCACAAAGCTCTATCCTGCCGCATCTAAGCAACCTTCCAATCCTTGTCCTGCGCAGCTTTGGAAAGTTCTTCGGCCTGGCTGGCTTGCGCCTCGGTTTTCTCATCGGGCCAGCTGAGATAACCGACAGGCTCCAGCAACACCTTGGCAGCTGGGCTGTGTCCGGCCCTGCTCTGGATATCGGTCATAAAGCTCTTGCTGATGTGGGCTGGCAACAAAACATGCGCGCACAACTCCGGCAACAAATGCAAAGCTTCTGCATAACACTGCAACAGATGGAAGTGACAGTTCGAGGCAGGACAGACCTTTACCTCCTCATCGAGCACCCAAAAGTGCACGATCTGCACAAGGAGCTTGCAAAGCAGCATATCTGGACCCGTGTCTTCAGTTACAGCAAGACATGGATGCGGCTTGGCCTGCCCAAAGAGAGCGCAGAACAAAATTATTTCTGCAAGACATTGCAAGTGGCTTTGAGCAAGGTCGAACAATGCTGATCTTCGAAAACGCTCTTTGGATCGTTCTGCTCGCAATTTTACTCGACGCACTGATCGGAGACCCCGACTGGCTTTGGTCCAAACTTCCTCATCCGGTCGTAATCATTGGCAAAATGATTGCTGTTATGGATCACCGCTTCAATAAAAGTGAACTGAGCAAAGCCACAAGAAAGGCCAGCGGTACTTTTACACTTGCAGTGCTTATTGCAATTGCGAGCGCAGCTGGCCTTATACTTCAGGTTTCACTCAGCCAACTCCCTTTGAGTGAACTATGGATCGCATTGCTAGGTATGACACTCATCGCGCAAAAGAGCCTCTATCAACACGTCGCTCGCGTACGTGACGCCTTGCGGGCAGATGGCCTCAAAGAGGCTCGCAAGCAAGTTTCCATGATCGTTGGCCGTAATCCAGATTATCTGGATGAAGCAGGCGTCAGCAGAGCCGCAATTGAATCGTGTTCCGAGAATTTTTCAGATGGTGTTGTCGCGCCCGTTTTCTGGTTCGCTATGCTGGGTCTGCCCGGCCTGTTTATGTACAAAGCAGTCAACACCGCCGACAGTATGATCGGTCACAAAAACGAAACCTACAAAGACTTTGGCTGGGCCTCCGCACGCTTCGACGACCTGATAAACCTGCCAGCCTCGCGCCTTTCAGGGTGTCTCATTGTGATTGCTGCATTCATCTTAAGGTACGATACAAAAGCCGCCTTAAAAACAATTCTGCGGGAAGCAAAAAATCATCGCTCCCCAAACGCAGGTTGGCCTGAAGCGGCGGTAGCAGGTGCTCTAGGCATTGCTCTTGCGGGCCCTCGCCAATATGAGGGCTACAAGGTGGAAGAACCGTTCATGAATGCAAGAGGACGCAAATCTGCCAATGCAGATGAGATTGATGGGGCCTTGAAACTCATCTCAGTTTCATGCGCCCTGTTGGCTCTTTTAATTGCAGGACTGGCTCTCTGAAACACGGCTCTGCGCAATCTCCCAAAGGGCATCAAGATCGAGGTGCTCCTCCAAATGATCCGCAAGAGCATCCAGCGCCTGCTCTACCCGATGTTCGTAACCCAGTTGTGAGACAGCGCCAAAACTCTTCAAAAACGCCGCGCGGTAACCGTCAGAGCCAAAAATACCATGCATGTAGCAGCCAGCGATCAAACCGTCTTCCGAGCTAGCTCCGTCCACGTGATCACCCAGATCAAGGTAAGGCCGCACACAATCAGCACCAGACGTTCTCCCGACATGAATTTCATAGCCTGTCACACACTCCCCACTCGGAATATGCTTGCCCGTCTTTTCGCTTGTCTCTTTAATCGGAACTAAAACAGTATGGACATCAAGGAGTCCCAGCCCCTCAACTTCAGGAATATCTCCCTCAATTCCCTCAGGGTCTGCGATGGTTTTACCCAGCATCTGATAGCCACCGCAAATGCCAAGAACCTGACCACCACGCCGCACATGGGCGTAAAGGTCAATGTCCCACCCCTGGGCGCGGAAAAAGGCAAGGTCACCTATTGTGGACTTGGTGCCCGGCAACAGAACCACATCCGCGTCTGCCGGTAACACTTCACCCGGCAGAACGAACTCCAGCAAAACATCAGCTTCCATGCGAAGCGGGTCCAGATCATCAAAATTGGCGATACGGCTGATGACAGGAACCACCACCTTCAACTTGCCGCGACAAGTGCTCTCGGAAAGATCCAGAGCATCTTCCGCTGGCAGGTCCATCACTTTCGCAAACCACGGCACAACCCCATTGCAAGGCCAGCCCGTCCGCTCTTCAATAGCCGTTGCACCTGAATCAAACAGTGAAGGTTCACCTCTAAACTTATTGATCAAAAAGGCTTTTATGCGCTTGGCCTCATCAGGTTCCAACACCGCGTGCGTGCCCACCAGCGAGGCAATAACGCCGCCGCGGTCAATATCCCCGCACAGAACCACCGGAATATCAGCGGCCTCCGCGAACCCCATGTTGGCGATATCACCAGAACGCAGATTGATCTCAGCAGGCGAACCAGCCCCCTCCACCAGAACCAGATCAGCCCTTGATTCAACTTCGGCAAAACTCTCCATAACATACTGGATAAGCGTGCCTTTTTGCCGACCAAACTCAGCCCCACGCAAAGTCCCGAACCGTTTACCCTGAACGATCACCTGCGATCCACTGTCACTCTCAGGTTTCAGCAGAACAGGATTCATATGCACGCTCGTCGCAGTTTTCGCACCACGCGCCTGAAGGGCCTGAGCCCTTCCGATCTCGCCACCATCAACTGTGACAGCAGCGTTGTTGGACATGTTTTGCGGTTTGAACGGTTGAACGGACAATCCACGCCGCGTGAAAGCGCGGGCCAGCCCGGCCACAAGTACGCTTTTGCCTACGTTGGAACCAGTGCCCTGTATCATCAGGGCTGGCTTTCTTATCCCCTTTTCTGGTGAAGACACGACTTAAAACTCAATCCCTTCCTGCGGCTTCACACCAGAGCGGAACGGATGCTTGATCTGCCCCATCTCAGTCACCAGATCCGCAATCTCAATCAGCTCTTCCTTCGCATTGCGGCCTGTAATAACCACATGAACATCCTCAGGTTTTTCATCACGCAGATACGCAACAACCTCTTCAAGCGGAATGTATTCGTAACGCAATACAATGTTCAGCTCATCCAGCAGAACAATCTTGTGTTCGCGGGAGCTGATCAGCTCTTTAGCTGCATCCCACGCTGCACGGGCCGCAGAGATATCCCTCTGGCGATCCTGCGTTTCCCACGTAAAGCCTTCGCCCATGCGCTTGATGGTGACCAGATCGGAGAAGCGATCCAGAGCCATGCGTTCGCCGGTTTCCAGACGACCTTTCACGAACTGAACAACGGCGACCTTGTGACCATGCCCAAGACTGCGGAAGATCATACCAAAACCGGCGGTGGACTTGCCTTTCCCCTTTCCGGTGTGGACGATCAGCAAGCCCTTTTCGATGGTTTTCGTCGACATGATCTTGTCACGCGCCGCCTTCTTCTTACGCATTTTTTCCGCGTGGCGAGCGTCCAGTTCCTGTTCACTCATGTCTGTCTTTGTTACCATGTTATTCCCCTCCATCCATGAGCGCGCGTCGCAGCTCTAATAAATCATCATAGGCGCTGTTCCGTTTCGGCACCCACATATCTCGTTGAATGACCTCTAAAAATCGCTCGGCCATTTCCAAAAGCGCTGCGGAATTCTTCTCCGCAATGAAGTCCCGCACCTCATCATCATAAAGATATGCATCATAAAGCTGATCGAAATGATGGTGCGAGACAGCGTTGGTTGTCGCCCCGAAAGCAAAAAGATAATCCAGTGTCGCCGCCATCTCAAAAGCACCTTTATATCCGTGGCGCATGACACCGGCGATCCATTTTGGATTAGCTGCTCTCCCTCTGACAACCCGCCCGATTTCTTCAGAAAGCGTGCGGATGACAGGGCGTTCGGGGCGGGAGTGATCGTTGTGGTAGACGTGCGGAGCATCGCCTTTCAGCGTTTCAACTGTCGCCGCCAAACCGCCCTCGAACTGATAATAGTCATCAGAATCAAGGAGATCGTGCTCTCTGTTATCCTGATTGTGAACCACTGCATCAGCCTGGGAAAGGCGGGTGACCAGATCGTCTTTGGCTTGCTCCCCTTCTTGTGAACGGCCATAGGCATAGCCGCCCCATTCAAGAAAACTCTCTGCAAAATCCGCGCGGTTATCCCACAGCCTCTCATCAATCAAAGCCTGCAGGCCAGCGCCGTAAGCCCCCGGTTTACTTCCGAAAATTCGCGTGGATGCCCGTTTGCGGCCCTGCCGTTCTTCAACGCCTTTGGCCAGTAATCCCCTTAGTTCGGCCTGGTACCGAGACGCCAGTGGGTTGGCCTCTTCCGGTTCATCAAGCTCGGAGATCGCAGCAACCGCAGCATCGAACAGATGTATGAGTTGCGGGAAGGCATCGCGAAAAAAGCCTGAAATTCTGAGGGTTACGTCAACTCGGGGGCGTTGGAGTTCAGAAAGCGGGACAATTTCAAAACCTGTCACGCGGCCTGAGGCCTCTTCCCATACCGGACGGGCACCAATCAGGGCCAGCGCCTGTGCGATATCATCCCCGCCAGTGCGCATATTTGCCGTTCCCCAACAGCTCATAGCAATGCTTTGCAGCCACTCACCGTGATCCTGAAAGTGACGCATTATCAATGCACTAGCGCTGCGCTCGCCGAGCTTCCAGGCGACTTTTGTGGGAACCGAGCGAACATCAACAGAATAAAAGTTACGCCCGGTGGGCAGCACGTCAGGACGACCACGGGACGGCGCACCCGATGGTCCGGGGGGGACAAATCTTCCGGCAAGGGAGGATAACACCCCCTCCACCTCAGCAGCACCAGAGACGTCTACTGATCGCGCAATCTCTTGGTTCAAGGCCTCCAATACCGCAGAAGTCGCTGTAAACTCAGCAGGAACCGCCCGCTCAGAAGAAACCAGCTCCAGCGCCAGCGCCTCCAGTCGCTCAACTGTATCACCACAGCTGCGCCATGGCGCTTCAACCAGCTCCTGCAAAACAGAAGGCCGCGCACCGTCCCAGTCCCGTTCAAAAGCACAGTCCAGCGGGTCGAAATCAATCAGATTCAAATCCTTAGCAAGTGCGCGTAACAGACTGTTCTCATGAGGCTTTTCACCACGCGGCACGCGCAGCAACGCCACCAGCAACTCAGCTCGTTGATCTCCTGTTGGTGACTGCCCCAGAATGTGCAGGCCATCGCGAATTTGCAGCTCTTTCAGGTCACAGAGGTAAGCATCCAGCCGCGCCAGACGGGTGTCCTCATCCATGTCAGAGGTCAGGCCGATATCCTTATCCATACCCTCACGAGCAGCAATGCCAAGTATCTCTTTCCCAAGCGCTTTCAGGCGGCGATGATCCACCCCGGCTGCAATGTAATACTCATCCAGCAGCGCTTCCAGCTCCAGAGCAGAGCCGTGACTTTCAGCGCGGGCCAGCGGAGGGGTAAGATGATCAATGATGACCGAGGATAACCGCCGTTTGGCCTGTGAGCCCTCACCGGGGTCGTTAACGATGAAAGGATAGATATTCGGCGTCGGCCCGATCACCGCCTCCGGGTAACAAGCCTCTGATAAAGCAAGAGCTTTTCCGGGAAGCCATTCAAGGTTTCCGTGCTTGCCAAGGTGGATAAGTGCGTCCGCGCCAAAGCTGTCACGCAGCCACATGTACCAGGCAAGGTAATGATGCGGTGGAACAAGCGCCGGATCGTGATAAGTCTCTTTCGGATCAATGTTATAGCCACGTGCAGGCTGAATACCGACGGTCACATTGCCGTATCGCCTCAGCGCCAGCTGAAAAGACCCGTCTGCAACATGCGGATCATCCTCCGGCGTGCCCCAGCGCTCCTCAATCTCCTCACGCACCGCCAAAGGTAACTGAGAAAACAACTGCTTATAGTGATCAAGCGAGAACTCTTCTCCGCCTTTGCGTTGGTTTGCGTTGCTAAGTGCGTTAGTTGGGCCTTTAAGCAGATCCTCTATCAACGCCTCAGAAGTTTCCGGCGCATCCTCCGCAACCCCGTAACCTTCTGTTTTCATGGCAGAAAGCAGATGTGCGCAGGAGGCAGGCGTATCCAGCCCAACCCCGTTTGCTATACGCCCGTCTTTGTTGGGATAGTTTGCAAGGATTATGCTGATTTTGCGTTGCTTTGCGTTTTTCCGTTTCAGCCGCGCCCACCCCGCTGCCAGCGCTGCCACGAACTGCACCCGGTCCGGTTTGGGAACGAAGCGAACAAGCGAACATTGCGTTTTGGCATCTTGTCCCCCTTCTTCCTTAAAAGAGATCGCCCGCGTCAGAAGACGGCCATCAATTTCAGGAAGAACCACGTGCATGGCAAGGTCGCGCGGGGATAAGCCCTGATCACTTTCCGCCCAGCCCTCTTCAGAGGACGACGACAGCACGATTTGCAGAACACATGCACCTTGCTTGTCCAGCACAGTGCCGGAGTGAACCGCACCAGCACTCGACAAAGCAAAGGCCGTGGCGTTCAGAACAACGTCAGGCGGACATTCTTCAAACACGCTGGAAACAACCGCCGCGCATTCTGCCTGTTTCAGGCTCGCCACATAAAGCACCAGCGGGTTTATCCCCTGCGCCTCCAGCTCATGGCATAATGCATGGATCGGCTCAATTGCACCGCTCTGGTAAAGCGCCCGATAAAACACAATAGCTGCAACCGGACGGCTCGGGTCTTTCCAGCTCGCCCGCACATCATCAAGAGAAGGAAGCGAATGCCCCTGCAACATCAGTCCGGCCCGAGGCAGCGCCATAGGCTCAGCAGGTGCCTCCACCAGCAACCCGGCAATCTGCGCCGCATAAAGCAAAGCACCGGAAAGGTTCTCGGCCCCGCCTTCGATCAGATAGCGCCACAACATCTGCGCAGCCTCAAGCGGCACTGTGGAACGCTTTGCCAGCTCTTCATCCCACTTGTCATCACCGGGCAGCAGAACCAGCTTCACACCTTCAGCGCGGGCCACAGCTTCCAGCCGCTCAACGCCATAACGCCAGTATTCAACACCGCCCAAAAGGCGGACCACCACAAGCCTGGAGGTCTGAATGGTCTGCTCAACATAAAGATCAACAGAGTACGGATGAGACAGAGCCAGAAAACTGGCAAGCCGCAGAGAATACCCCTCGTGCTGGGCATGGGCCGCCGCAAGGCCGGCAAGCTCTGTGTCTGCTGCGCTTAAAAACACAACATCCGCAGGGGCCTGTCCCAAATCAACAGCCTCTTCCCCGTCATCCAATCGGCGGGATTGCCCGACAAGTACGTGCATCAGGCCGAAACCAGCTCAAATGCGCTGAGCGCAGCATTCACGCTGTGCTTGTCCAGCCCCGCAAGGCCAATAACAACCAGCTTGGAATGACTTTCACTGCCAGCAGCAAACCACGCTTCAACCCGTGGGCCAACCGCCTGTACCAGAACCGGTGCAGCTTTGCCCTCAACCACCACACTGCCTTTAATGCGCAGAACACCTGAGACCTTCATGGCCGCTTCCACCTGAGCTTTCACCTCCTCAAGCGAGGAAAACCGGCGGGTTGGCAGCACAAAACTCTCAAAGTCATCATGGGAATGATCGTGATGATGATGGTGGTCGTGGTCGTGGTCGTGGTCGTGGTCGTGAGCATGCTGCGCTTCATGATGAGAAAGACGCAAGTCCATATCATCCTCAGCCCCCGCATCCCGACCCAGCAGAACATCCAGCGCCAGCTCACCATGAGAAGCCGCCACAATCTCAACCCCGTCACGCAGGCGACCATGGATGGTCTCTTTAACAGAGCCCAACTCCGCCTCATTCAGAAGATCTGCTTTGGAAAGCACAACAAGATCGGCGCAGGTCAGCTGGTCAGCAAACAGCTCTTCCACCGGGCTTTCATGGTCAAGCGCATCATCAGCAGCCCGCTGCGCAGCTACCGCCTCTTCATCTGAGGCCACTTTACCAGCAGCAACGGCAGGCGCATCCACCACAGTCACCACGCTGTCAACGGTTACACGAGGCTTGACAGAAGGCCAGTTGAACGCCCGCACCAACGGTTGCGGCAAGGCAAGACCAGAGGTCTCAATCACAATCACATCCGGTGCCTGTTCACGCTCCAGCAGCATTTCCATGGTTGGTAGAAAGTCATCCGCCACCGTGCAGCAGATGCAGCCATTGGCCAGCTCCACCACTTCATCCGCAGAGCAGTCGGGATCAGCGCAACCATTGACCAGCGAACCATCAAAACCCATCTCACCAAATTCGTTGACGATCAGCGCAATACGCTTGTCCTGCGCCTTCATCAAAAGGTTGCGCACCAGTGTGGTTTTTCCGGCACCCAGAAAACCAGTGATAATGACGGCAGGGATTTTTTTGGAAGGGGCAGCAAAAGAAACAGTCATAGGGAAATCTCCGGGAAAACAGCAGGCTTCAGCTGCAACGGCTGACCAGCAGCAACAAACATCACATAGTGGCAAAACTCAGCAATACGCTGGTTGAGGCGTCCGGCCTCATCTCTGAAGGCGCGGGCCATGGCGTTTTCAGGCACAATGCCCATGCCCACTTCATTGCCAACAAACACAACAGGACATGGCAGGTCCGCCAGAACCACGCGCAGCTCATCAAGCTCACTGGTCCAGTTTCGTGTCGCATGCATAAGGTTGGAAAGCCAAAGCGTCAGGCAATCAACAAGGATGGCCCGCTCGGCACCGGCGCACTCTTTCAGCACGCGCACAAGCTCCAATGGCTCTTCAACAGTGTCCCAGAGGTCGCCCCGCTGCATCTTGTGATGCGCGATGCGTTCCTCCATTTCACCATCAAAAGCCTGTCCTGTGGCAATATATATGGGACGCCGCCCGCTGTTTAAGACAAGCTTTTCAGCATATGAGCTTTTGCCGGAACGGGCACCACCCGTTACCAGACAATGGCGAACCTCAGGTTCGCGAACTAAAGAACTCATTGGCGTCAGCCAGCAGTCCGGGCCAAAGCGTGCCCCTCAGATATGAAGCAGGGACAAACCGCAGTCGCGTTGCGCAACTGCACGGAAATACATGTCATAAGCACCTCTCGCCGTCCACCCGACAGCGTTCCTATGTCAAATCTTATCTCCAGCCGGTCTCCTGGCTTGCGGCTCATTCGAACACAACCCCTTCCCAGCCTGTAAAGCCAGTGGGTTTGTGTTGTGCTCTCGCCGCTCACAGTTGCGGGGGCAGCTGCGGTTTATCTCCATGTGTTTTGGAGCCGCATTCCCGTTTAATCTTTTCATCAAGGCTTTTCAGGGATGGCGAAAAGAAACTGGAGGTCTTGCTTAAATTTTGAAGTGTTTTACACAGTCCTGTCAATTGTCTTTCTGAGAATTTATCCCTCCGATATTTTCAAACCCACAAATTTTGCGGGTTTCCAGCTATATCGGGCTAACCCCCTTGGATATATCAATAAAAAATCTGAGAAACTGTCCACAAACTGAAATTTTCCTAAAAAGAGGCTTGGCAAACCCAACATGCCTCTGTAAAAGCCTCCTCACGCAAACGGCGAGGCAAACTCGCAAGGGTGTCATGATCCCCGGTAGCTCAGTGGTAGAGCAAGCGGCTGTTAACCGCTTGGTCGCTGGTTCGAATCCGGCCCGGGGAGCC
>CANMBS010000075.1 GCA_947496145.1 uncultured Pseudovibrio sp. | reverse complement strand
GAGAGCGGCTTTACGGAGATGCACCGTTCGGGCACTGGAACACTCAGACCTTCATCGCTGGCTTGCGCCATGACCGGTTGGAGGTGCCGTGGGTCATCAATGGCCCCATGAACCGGCAAATCTTTGGACAATATATCCAAACTCAACTTACCCCGACACTGACCGAAGGCGACATCGTCATCCTCGATAATCTGTCCAGCCACAAAAGCGCTAAAGCAGTTCGCGTTTAGGCTGAAACACTTGATCTGCTTTAGCTTTTGTTTTTGCGTATCTTTATCTGAAAACCGGTATCCACTTTTCAGAGATACGCTTTAAGGCGGAGCAATGTTTGCAAGAGTGGGGGGCGTGTTTTTTGTTCCTCCCGCCCTACAGTCCCGCCCTGAACCCCATTGAGATGGCATTTGCGAAACTTAAAGCGATGATCCGTAAGGCAGCGGCACCAAGCTATCAGGAGCTCTGGCAAGAAGTTGGAAAAGTCTGTGAACTATTCTCAAATCACGAATGCTCAAACTTCTTCAAAGCGGCTGGATATGGAGATGATTAAACGCGACGTGCTCTAGACCCTATATTGGCAACTCTGCTCCTGCTTTAACCTTACTCATACAAACATAGGTATTGAACTTTTTTACATTTTTGTTTTTGAAGAACAGCTGTCTTGTAAGCTCGCTAAACTCCGACATGCTTTGTACAACAATCACTAAGACAATATCTATCTGACCAGATACAAAGTAGCACTGTTGAACTTCTGGCGCTTTTAGAAACGCTTCACGAGCATGGTCCATAAGTTCAATCGCATCATTACTGAGTTCTACAGTAACGATGATAGTAAGTGCATACCCTATTTGTTCTCCCGAAATGATTGAGACATTACTTTCTATAATCCCGGTTTCATTCAATCGTTTAATCCGCCGTTGCACCGAAGGTGCCGATAAATTGACTTTTTCCGCGATTACTCGGTGAGGAAGAGTATTGTCTTTTTGCAAAATTCGCAGGATTGCAAAATCAAAGCTGTCCAACTCAACTTTCTGTTCGATCATCATTTTGCCTACGCTGTTTTGAAAGTAAGATAGTTAATCTACATTAAACGGGGTTTCATTAGGAGCTATTGTAATGTGTGGTTCCCCCGTTGAATGGCAGAATTTTTAAGCCGTTCAAACTTATGGTCAGATGCGGTCATGTATCAGGCCTCTTAAATTGCTGTGGGATGAAAAGGAAATATTGTCAAATTTGGTATGTGAGCTTGTGCATAAATAGCTTTTTGATCGGATTTAGGCTGTTCAATTCCATCCTTGGAGATTGTTGTCTGTGATGATTTTGCCAAGGCTCGTAAAGCCGCACAGTTTTCTGTAGTTCGTTTGAGCGCATTGGCTGAGCTTGAACATCATGCACCGCATGCCGTCAGAGTTAAGGCAGCCTGTAAGCCCAGTTCGAATAACGCAACAACACTCACCTGGAAGTCCTCCAGGAAAGCAAGCTCTTTTGTGTACTGTTCCAGCATCCTGACGCAGCACGTGAATTATTTAATCAGTTCATAGCTGGATGTGATTTTTTTACTCACAACAACTGTGAAAATAGAGCAGTAAATTCTTCGATATTGATTATTCTAATCATGTAACAAAATCGATGTAACTCCTAATAGATGTGATGAAAATGTCTCCCTGTAATAAGCGCAATTACTAATAAAGAAGGGTAAGACCCATTCTATCTGCGTCTTAACAGTGAGAACAGTATTTGAAGCAAAATAAACAAAAGAGAACACTATGCAGGAAATTGAACTTGATGAACACATCGAGGCAATCGTCACACCTCAACCCTCTCCTATGCGGTCTCCGCTATTTGATGAAGCAGCTGCCAATCGTGTCGTAAAATTCCATGCGTCTATGGAGCAGTATAAAGCAACTCCAATGGCAAACCTGAAAGATCTTGCAAAAAAGATTGGTGTTAGTTCCCTCCATGTTAAAGATGAGTCATATCGTTTCGGCTTGAATGCTTTTAAAGTAGTTGGGGGCGTTTATGGCCTTGCCAATGTCCTTGCTAAATACTTAGGCTTGGACTTTGCGACACTTGATTTTGAAGATCTGAAAGCCCCAGAGCATCGCGAGAAACTAGATGCGGTGACTATTGTTTCTGCCACCGACGGCAATCATGGTTGCGGTTTGGCATGGGCTGGCAAAGAGCTGAATTGCAAGGTTGCGATCCATATGCCGAAAGGCTCTGCAGAGGCACGTGTTAATGCACTGCGAAAGTTAGGCGCAGAAGTGTTTGTGACTGACTTAAACTACGATGACACCTTACGTGTTGTAATCGACAAAGCCGCAAAAGATGATAAGCAGTTGCATGTGCAGGATCAGGCTTGGGAAAGTTACGAGGAAATTCCAAACTGGATTTCGCAAGGCTATATGACCATCGCTTACGAAGCATTGAACCAGCTGTACTTCAGCGGTGACAAAGCCCCGACACACGTACTCTTGCAAGCCGGTGCAGGTTCAATGGCTGTCGGCCTTGCCGCTTACCTTATCAATGTGCTCTCCAAGAACCCACCAAAGATTATTCTTATGGAGGCAAAAAATGCGAATTGCTACTTTGCTTCTATCCGCAAAGGTGAAGCTGTTCGCATCATGGGTGACCTGGAAACCATTATGGCTGGTCTGTCTGTGGGGGAAATGAACACCGAAGCCTTCAAGATTTTACCAAATATTCTGACTGGTTACCTTTCTTGCTCTGATCAGATGTCCCGCAATGGCACTCGGCTCTTGGCGGCACCAGTCGGTGACGATCCAAAGGTTGTGTCCGGGGAATCAGGCTCTCTGGGTGCAGGTGTTCTCTACCACCTTATGACCAATCAACATGCTGCGGAGCTGCGCAAAGCGCTTGAGCTAAATACAACCTCCCGCGTTCTTTTGTTCAGCACGGAGGGCAACACCGATCCTGAACTGTACGACGAAATCGTTTACGGCGCACGCTAACAAGCCTGGAGAGCAACGTAATGAAAGAGAAAATCTCCAGATAAGCGAGGGGGTGCCGGGTTGATGAAGGGTCTTGTTGTGTATGGTGCTGACGCTTGAGCCAAGCATGAAATCTGCGTCGGCAAGCAGATAGTCCAAGAAGAAAACATCGTCATCACTCGAAACAGTGCTAAGCGGCTGATTGAGCGTGCTGTTTCAGAAACGACCATCATTAAATAACACAAGAAACATAAGCCGCCGCCCCTTACAGAGAGGCGGCTTTCCTCCAAGGCAGTACCGAAGAGCAGGTCCAGCTTTTAGTTCTTCGAACACTGCAACGGTTAACTCAGGGGAGAATTATGAGTAACCAACCTGTACAAGAGCTAAAGCAAGGGAAAATGCTTTTCGGCAGTACTATGACATTTATTGTCGTTGTTGTTTTGTCGGGCATTTTGTATCCAGACCAATTATTCAATGTTGGTGTAGGTACGATGAATTATCTGACCGACAAGTTCGGCTGGATCTATATTGGTGGTTCGTCCGCATTTGTTATGCTGATGTTCTTCTTCGCCTTCAGCAAATACGGCAACATCCGTTTTGGCCCGGATGATGCAAAGCCGGAGTTCAGCACGTTCTCCTGGATCGCTATGCTGTTTTCTGCAGGTATGGGCACTGTGATGCTTTACTGGGGTGTTGCAGAACCAGTGTACCACTACATCAACCCCCTTGAGACAACTGGCATTGCGGCACAAACGCCTGCTGCGGCTGAATACGCAATGAAGCAGAGCTTCATTCACCAGGGTATTCAAACTTGGGCTTCCTTCTCGGTGGTTGGATTGATCCTTGGTTACCTGATGTACCGCAAAGGCGAGAACGGCTTGATCAGTAACATTCTATTGCCCTGGGGTCGCGATAAAGCCAATGGTGGCTGGGGGCGACTAATCAACCTGATCTGTGTCTTCGGTGCAATTGCCGGTATCTCTACCTCTCTTGGTCAAACGGGTCTGTCTTTGTCCATCAGCTCGTCTTATCTGATCGGCACGCCAGACGGTGCCATGACCAAGATCATCCTTGTTGGCACAATCACCCTGATCACTATCTTGTGTACTACTACGGGTCTTAAAAAGGGTATTAAGATCCTTTCTGACTACAACGCCTATCTTTTGGTTGGTTTGATTGTTCTCGTCGGTGCGCTTGGTCCGACAACCCAAATGATCAACGTGTACTTTGACACGATGGGCAACTATATGAACGACTTCTTTACAGATGCGTTGCTGTTGCCTGCTTTTGATGCAGAAAATGAAACTTCCTGGGTTGGTGGCTGGCCTATCTACTACTACGCTTGGGGGGTTGCATGGGCGCCGTTTGTAGGTCCGTTCATCGCACGTGTTTCTAAAGGCCGTACCGTTCGCGAGTTTATTCTGGGCTCCATGATCCTGCCTTGCCTCGCAATTTTCGTTTGGGTCGCCTTCTTTGGTACAATTGGTTTGGAATCTTCTCCAGAAACCATTGCCGCCGCTGCTGCCTCTTCTAAAGCGGCTACGTTCATCGTGCTGGAGGACTTCCCGCTTGGTACCGTAATATCCGTCGGTGTTGTGATTGCTCTGTTCACTTGCTTCATCACTTCCATGAACAGTTCGACCTTTACCCTGGCATCGATGAGTGAAGACGGTTCGCAAAACCCAAGCAACAAGCAAAAAGTTTTGTGGACTATCGCACAAGGATCTATGGCTCTTACGCTGATGCTGGCAACCAAGTCCGGTATCGACCTCTTGCAGTCCATCAGCTTGATCTTCGCACTACCGCTGATGTTTGTGCTTTTCGTAGCGTTGATCAGTACATTC
The DNA here is from genome assembly GCA_947496145.1 of uncultured Pseudovibrio sp. Classification (GTDB taxonomy): domain Bacteria; phylum Pseudomonadota; class Alphaproteobacteria; order Rhizobiales; family Stappiaceae; genus Pseudovibrio. Next base: position 9,028 of record CANMBS010000075.1, on the reverse strand, counting down.
AAGATGTTCCGTGAAGAGTTTGCAACTGACACCGCAGTAGCTGAAGAGTCTGCTGCAATTCAGCAAGCTGCAGAATAACGCCTCTCTCAAGGCGGGCAGAGGCGGCTTCAAAATATGCTGCCTCTGCTAGCTTTGGCAAAATGGAAGAATAACGTCATCGATTTATGTGTTGCGACACAAATTTTCGATAACCTAAAGTATTTTTAGGGCGAAGCAGGCGAAATTTAATAAATCATATTACGGAAGTCATATTTATATTAACTTGCATTAAGTTTATGTGAGTGATTGTTCGTGTGTCAACGATCATCAATATTATACTTATAAGATATAATACGCATATATATGCAATTTTATTGACATGTATATTTATAGTGTCAATATTTATACATGAGAAGAAAGATTATTACTGAGTGCTCTCAGGTCATGCACCGCTCGCTCAGTAATTCAAAACGGTAATATATAAAATATGGGAGATACAAATGTCATCACTCTTAATGCGGGGTTTTGAAGGTTTGGAATTTGAAAATAGGACAGCTCGTGCTCAACGCATGATGGCCGAAAAAAAGCTTGATGCCATTTTTCTAACTACAGAACCCAATTTCCGTTACTTTACTGGTTTCAAATCTCAGTTCTGGCATAGCCCAACTCGCCCTTGGTTTGTCGTTGTACCTGCTGAAGGTAAGCCAATTGCAGTTATTCCTGAGATCGGCGTAAGTAGTATGAAACAAACCTGGATTGAAGACATCCGCAGTTGGGCTGCTCCCTGCCCAGAGGATGATGGCATTAGCCTGCTTGCAGCGACCATTAAAGAGTTGCCCAGGAAATTCGGGCGAATTGGTGCAACTTTGGGTATCGAATCTCATTTGCGTATGCCCAATGCAAACTTTAGCGAACTGCGTCAGAGCGCTAATTCAGAGTTCGTTGATATTGCATTGGAAATGCACGCACTTCGACAGATAAAATCCCAGGCAGAGATAGCCAAAACGCGCGAAATTTGTCGCATCACCAATATCGGGTTCAAGAAAATTCCAGAGTATGCCTGCATAGGCATGACTGAAAGGGAGATTTGCAAACGCTTCAGTATGGATATGCTGGCCGCAGGAGCGGACGAAACACCATTCGTCATTGCCGGATCTGGGCCAGATGCAATCGGAGAAATTCTAACCGGACCGAACGACCGTGCTATGCAGGAAGGAGATCTGCTTATGATAGACACGGGAGCGGTTTGGGATGGTTATTTCTCAGACTTCGATCGCAACTGGGCGTTTGGCTATGCGAGCGAGCAAACCAAAGCCGCTTATCGCGCCACTTACGAAGCGACTACGAAGGGGTTTGAAGCCGCAAAGCCTGGAAATACTACAACAGATATTTACAATGCGATGTGGCAAGTGTTGGAAGCAGCCGGAGCTCTTGGAAACGACGTAGGGCGCATTGGTCATGGCTTGGGTATGGAGTTAACTGAACGGCCATCAAATACTGCGACTGATAATACTCTGCTGGTTCCTGGTATGGTCATGACTTTGGAGCCTGGTATGAACTATGCTCCGGGTAAAATGATGCTGCATGAAGAGAACATCGTAATCACAGAGGACGGTGCAGAATGGCTTAGTGAGCGCGCCGAACCAGAACTCATAATTATTAAATGAACAAGGGCTGTGCTGGAATTCTGAAGTTCTGCTTTAGTGTTCCAGCTCATTGGTGCATGTGTAAAACCGCCCCCTCACACACATGCGCCATTGCACAGACGAAGATAAAATCAAAGAAAAGCTAATTGGCTGACATCTAATTAAGGTCAGTGGTTCGGGAGATCAAATCGTGCACATCGAAGAAAAAATGGTAGAGTGGAGGCAGTACCTTCATCAAAATCCAGAGATTGGGTTTAGTGAAAATTTCACTTCTGATTTTATTGCTAATAAACTGAATGAATTTGGAATTGAAGTACATCGCAACATCGGTAAAACTGGGCTTGTTGGGGTGTTGAAGTCTGGGTCAGGTAATCAGTCAATCGGCTTACGAGCAGACTTTGATGCAATTCCAGTGCAAGAAGAAAACGAATTCGAATATAGATCGCAAAATGCCGGAATGATGCATGGCTGTGGACACGACGGCCATACCTCCATGCTTCTTGGTGCAGCCTATGAGTTATCCCGCAGTCGTGACTTCGATGGGACAGTTTACTTTATATTCCAGCCAGCAGAAGAGCAGGGCACTGGTGCGCCTGCTATGATTGCCGATGGTCTTTTTACGCATTGGCAAATCGATTCAGTCTATGCAATGCATAATTTACCTGGCTTGCCGCTGGGGCACATAGAAACAAGTCTCAATTCTGTTATGGCCGGTGAGAACCATTTCAAGATTGAGATCAAGGCTGCTGGGGGTCACGCTGCTATGCCACATCTAGGCAGTGATCCTATCCCGGTGGGAGCGGCAATAGTAACAGCACTACAAACCATCATTACACGCGAATTAAGTTCAATTGATGAACCAGCTGTCCTTTCCGTTACCAATTTTGAAACCAATGGTGGTGCGAATGTTATTCCAACTCGTGTGACCCTTTCTGGTGATATGCGTTGTTTCACCGATGAAGCTCAAGTTAAGATCCGGACGGCAATGGAACGTGTCATTGCTGGACAGTGTCAATCTGCGGGCTTGGAATATTGCTTTGAATTTTCCAACTGTGTTTTATCTACAGTGAATTCAGAACAGGAAGCCGCAATTGCCGTGCGCGTAGCTGAGAAAATTGTTGGCGCTGAAAATGTTAACGGTCATTGTTCACCTTACTGCATTTCTGAAGATTTTTCATTCATGCAACGCGAAGCCCCAAGTTGCTATCTGTTAATCGGAAATGGTGCAAAAGGGCAAAAAGGCGGAGTTGCATTGCATATGCCTACATACGACTTCAACGATGATCTCTTGCCAATCGGTGTTAAGTTCTGGACCACACTGGTAAAAGACCAGCTGGCATAGCCAGCCGGTTTTGTATGAGTGACTCTGTCGCGAAGTTTAATCGGTTTTACTTCGGTGTTTAGAGCTTGTTGCGTTTATTCGCACTCACGCCTCAAGCTCTAACTCTTTATTTTTCATAGGTTTGGTCTAAAATCTCCGTCTTCAAACGGAAATGCCTTCAGGATCAAAGAACGCATGACCATGACTGTCAACTCGCATACAAGGCCATACAGCGGCTTCCAAGGTTAAAGAAGGTCTGCTGGAGGTGCCATTTCTGGCCGAGAGGATATTTCTGTACGATGAGCGGTCCGGTTACATGGGAAACCATACTTCAGTAAATTAGCTTCAAATCACGATCTCTGCGACACTGCCGACTCAAATACAGATTCAAGCTGGGTTCAAACTTACCTCAACTTAATTAGACACCGGCGACGTATTTTTCATCGAAATACTTGAAACTCTGCCTGACCTAAGAGCGACAACGCATAATTATGCGCAGCGCGGCTAGAATAAGTAGCAGCACGTCTCAAAATTCGGAGTTTCAAAATGGCAGAGAACAACCTCCCTCCAGAACACGAAAACTGGGCACATGAAGTCCTGAAAGCTATCAAGACTGGATACAGTGCAGAGGTTGAGGAGGCCCAAACAAATCAGGTTTCAAATGGCGAAAACGGCCAAACTGAAGAACCTGTGCAGGTCAAAGCTGAAGAGCAGCAGGCCGTTATGGATCTGGCAGAGCGCAAGCGTGTTCACCAACAGGAATTGTCTAAGATTAGCAGGAATTTAAGATCGCTTACTAAAGCGGTACACATAGCCGGTAAGCGCACTGATGTGTTCATTGAAGATGTAACGTTAAGGGTGTTTGAAGATGCTAAGCAATTGGCCTACGCCAACCTTGAGCAGGCCAACGACATCATGAACAAGCCGGATAAGAAAGGCTTTGTTGATCTGGCAAAAGTTCAAGCTTTTATGGATCGCGGAGAAGAATACCTCCGTGTCATGCAGTCTAACTTTAGCGAAGGTCAGGAAATAACTCTCGACAATATGAGGAGAATATCTGCCGGATCCCTGAACAAGGTGGAAGATGTCTACAAGCAACGGGCAGAAGTTGAAAACTGGGGCATTGACCTTTCTAGATTTGACGGTGCTTACGAGCAGTCTGCTGAAAACATCAGAGAACTGAATACCGCATTGGACAACGATAGCATTGCTATTGCTAAGCAACACCTACAGGCTGCCACCATCAATCTTGCTGTACTGAAAGATCTGCTGAAGAAGATGAAGAAGCGTGCTGCAGCAGCGAAAAAGGGCGTTGAAAACAGAGTTCAGGCAACAGAAACTGCGGCCACAGACTTGCATGCACGCAGATCTGAAATCGAGAGTGACCCCAAAAGCTCAGAAGAGTTTGAAAAGCTTTATGATACGATTTCCGCTGACTGCAGACAGGCAGCAGCACTGATCGCTGCTGGCAAGGGCATTGAAGCCGAAAAGACAGTTGAAAGCGCCGAAGACAGGTTCATTAAATTACAGCAGATTATGTTGCAGAGCATTGCTGTTCATGGAAGCACTGCTGAAGAAGGTGATAGGAACGAGAGTGACGTTCAACTTCTTGCCAGCGATGCGCTCGAGCTAACGGGGAAAGCTGACGAACTGGCGGCTCAGGAAGGATTGGTCAGTGGCTATAACGGTCTCCTCCCTATCTTCAGAAAGGCAGATAAGTCTGCTCGTAATGGCATTTCAAAAGCCCAGACAGATCTTTTGAACGGCGAAGTGCTTGCGGCAGAGGATAAGCTTGAGAAAGTGAAACTAGACCTCACGGAGATGCATGAAATCGCAATTGAAGCCCAGTCTGCTCTTGAGGTTGCAAGTGATCAGATCGCATTACTGAAAAAACAGGCCGCTCCGTTGCTCGCTCGTCGGACAGATGTTGTAAAGCAGGCTGAAGCCAATGAGAACAAGGCTAGTTTTCTCGAAAAATTCGATAAAGTCACCAACGAGGTCAATTTCAACATTGATAGTGCAGAGGCAGCAGTAAAAAATGAGAGCCTGAGCGAAGTCAATCAGGACATTGCGAACACGCAGGCCTCCATCGTTGAGTTGCAATATGAGGTTGACAGATTCAAGATTTTTCAGGCTACCAGCACGGCTACCACCAAGGAAGAGAATGCTGAACTGTTTATGCAGATGCTGGACAGGTTGCGCGAGAACATCGGTGAATACAACGATCACAGTGACGTCTTTAAAGATAAAGAAGAAAAAGCAATTTTCGATAACCTATCTGACCGTGCCGCCGCATACGCTGAACAGGCGGAAGTCCTCTTTAAACGCCAGAAATACGAAGACGCCGATGATGCGATAAATAACGCCCATATCGCACTCAACGGCTTGGAAATTTCGCTGGAACGAGGAGTTAAAACAGCAGCTAAGCTCGAAAGTCTAAAGCTCGAAATTCAAGATGCATACAATAGAATTCAAGCTTTTGAAAACATCGCAAAAGCCATTGTAAATGATGAACTGCGCGGGGAGTTCCTCAGTTACAAGGTAATTGCAGAGAGCTATGTCAGAGAAGCTTTGGACTACATCACTCAAGGCCGCATTACGGACGCCAGAGGTGCTCTTGCGGATCTGAAACAAGCCATGGTCAATCTCAATGAATTTGTCGCTAATCCACCAAAACCAAAGCAATCCGAAAGCTATCAGGGCGGCACAGAAACACTGAAGCCAGAGGTTGAAGAAGAAACTCTGAGTGACGAGGAAAAAGCCAGAAGAGAAGAATTGGAAGATATTGCCTTGTTCATCAATGAATGGAAGCAATTACGCATTGAAGTGGATCAGGTGAAAGCGGCTGTCAAAGAAGGAAATAAAGTCTGGGAACGCTTCTGCCAGGGAGATTACCTTCAGCGGTTCCAGCAATCATTTGAGAATGCCAACAAAGCTATTGACGAAGCAACAGACTGGCTTACCAGTGGAGATGAACTGATGACACCTGGGCCTCGCATGAAGGTCAATCAGGATTTGTACATCGCAAGTGCAAGAGAACCAATCTCTGAGGCAAAAAAAGCCCTCCGGGACATGGAAAACGCGTTTGACGTCAGTAAGCAAATTATGATGTCGCAGCTCAATGGCATTTCAGAGGGCGCTCAGTATTACATTGTTTCGTTCGATACCATTTATAAGTTACGTGAAGAGCTTGCCGGTTGGGAGATTGATTTGTCGGCATTTGATAATGCCTATCTGACAGCCATGGATAACATCGCTGACCTTAAAGTTGCTATAGAAAATCAAGATATTGCGTCATCCAGCAATGCATTGGAACTAGCTGAAAAACACCGTCAGAATTTGCTTCAGATAAGCAATGCAGCAGAGAGTGCAGCCTTGGATGCTGAACATAAAGTTGCCATAAGATATGCGGATATGGTGTCTGACTACATCAAGTTGTCCAAGCTTGAAGACACACTCGCCAACTTTCCAGAGATATTGAAAACTTTTGAAAGCGCTGACTCCACTGCAAAAGCTGGTCTAGATAAAGCTCTGGAACTGATAAACGCTGGTGAAGGGAAAGCTGCTGCACAGCAGTTTCCAGCAATTGAAAAAGCTATGGATGTGATGGTCGAAGCTATTGGAGATGGTGGCACGGCGACGGTACGAGCAGAACTCGATGCTCAAGCACAGCACGACGCAGATATTACTGCCTTTAGAATTAAAAAAAGTGAGGTTTTTGCTGATGTCAAAAAATTGCAAGACCTTGTGATGGCCTCATATGATGAATGGTGGCCATCCTGTCGTGACACATATTTTGAAAGTATCTTCATTGATGCGTTTGATAATGCTCGACAGAATCTTGCTGCTGCTACGGATTTAAATAACTCAGGAGAAGACGAAGACCGCAAAGCTATCATCGCAGGCATGGAATCTGGATTGCAGGAAGCATTGAACGCTTATAATGCGATGGACAATTTCCGTAAATTGAACGAAGACTTCACAACCAGTGAAATAAAGGGGTTGAACCAGCGAGCCGATAGTTTCGAAAAAATTATTGATAACGTCAGTATAAGCCTCGATCAATACGCAGATTGGGGATTAGATTTTTCCGAGTTTGAAACAAACTACAATGCAGCCAAAGGCTTGATTGAGCAGCTGAGAGAAGTCCTTCTGAAGAAGGATTATCTGAATGGACTGGCTCTCAATCAGAAACTTGCAGATGCTGTAAAGGTAGTTGAAAGCGAGAAGCAACGGTACGCAAATTTGTTCGAAGAAGCAAAAGCAAGCTTCATTGAAGGCTTTGAGAACTACCGTGAGAGCATTGCAGATATTGTAAAGCGGCGCCCTGAACTCGAGAAAGTCAAACACCTTGCTGCGTCTTTCGATGATGCGGAGCGCTCTGCGCTTCAAGCGATAGATAGAGGCATAGCCTTGATTAAGAAAGGTGACCGCTTCGGCCCAGATAAAGAAAGCGAGTTTATCATTAACCAGCAAGAAATCATGTTAAGGCTCCTGGAGGAAGCAGTACCTCTTGCGAAAAATCCTGAGAAACTTGGTTTGACCATTGATGAAAGCCAGCAAAAACTCGCTGAGTTTGATAGCCTTAAGAAAGACATCCGAGATGGAATGGACCGCGAGGTCTTTGAGGCAATGCAAGTCAGAGGTGCAGAATATGCGGCTGAAGCTCAAAGACTGATGGAAGCCGAAGACTACGAAAAAGCTGAGTTTCAACTGTTTGCTCTGCAGGTCATCAATGAAGCTTTGCAGTCCAGACATGACTCTGGTGTGGCCATAGCAGCGAAAGTTCCTGAACTTGAAAAAGAAATAGATGATGTAACCGAAGACCTTACCGATCTAGAAAAACTGAGTAGCCACGTTCAAAATGATGAAGATGCAGTTCAGTACCGAAAGTTCCATTCAATTAGTATAGAAACTGCATTTGAAGCTAAAGATTTCCTCCTTAAAGGTGAGATTAGAAGAGCTCAGGCGGCGTTGAATACTTTACAATATTACTTGGATAAAATGGAGGAGATCCTCGACAAACAAGGTACAAAGAGCCCTAAACGCAGATCTGGTTCTAAGAAAGCTGCAGCACTTGAAGAGCAAGCAGCGGCCACCGGTGAAGAAATGCTCAAACCATCAGAGGAACTTGAACGCGAAGATAGCTTTGAACCTGCTGATGATGTTGAGCAACGCGCTAACTTGGAAAATGACATTGTTGTGACCGATCAGCTTCTGGAAACTGCTATTGCAAATGCAGAAGATCTTATCGATGTAACAGAACGCGAACTCTACGACACCATGTGCGACAGAGCTACGGAGTACTCTGCGGCAGCAAAAGATAATCTGGCAAAAAACGAACTGGATGATGGTGACGGAAATATCGATTATCTGAAGGTAACGCTGGATAGTCTGCATGATGCGCATCTTGAAGGGCTCATAACTTCAAAACTAAAACCTGCCTATCAGAAAGAGCTTGATGAAGCTAGCGATCAGGTTATCTCTTTGAACTTGAAGCGAGAGTCGATCAAAGATGATAATGACAAAACTGAGTTCGATACCGCGCGCAATGCTGTAACCGCAAGCGTTTATCAGATCGCACGTTTGCTGCAGGAAAACAGGGTTCGTAAAGTAAAATATGAGTTAGAGGCTTTGCGGCAAAACCTCGGAAAAATGGCCGGGATCCTTAGCCGTCATACTAACAGACGTCAGAAGCTTAAGGAAATGCTGAAGCGAAGAAGAAAGTAGAGCCGGCACTGACAGGATCTGTAGAAGTTCAGAGTTAATCTGACACTGACTTCAATCAGCTGAGCTGAAAGCCGGCGGAACATCTCTTGAATGAGATGGTGGTGCAAAACCCAACCTAAAAAATATAAGAAAAGCACAATGTGGTCTTCCGCCGCTGATCTGAGCCCCAAGTTACTTCTAAAGCGTTTCGGAGAAAGTTTGAATCGGTAGGGTTCACATTGCAGGCGTTCTGTGATTCAGTCTGTTTGGGAGGATCACAACATGCCAGCACCGCTCTCTACAGACCTGCGAGACCGTTTTGCAGGTCTGATCAAGGAAGGTTATACGGGGCGTGAGGCCGCACGGCGTCTTC
>CANMBS010000074.1 GCA_947496145.1 uncultured Pseudovibrio sp. | reverse complement strand
TGGCGCACCGGGGAGGATTCGAACCCCCGACCCCCAGATTCGTAGTCTGGTGCTCTATCCAGCTGAGCTACCGGTGCAGGCCGTGTTCCCTGCGGAACGGGGGACTATGTAGCCGCCTTCCCCGACCTTGGCAAGCGCTTTAGAGAAGTTTTTTGATGGGAAATTGTGTTTTGGGGATAACAATTTCTGACTATCAGAACAAAGACGTAAGGCAACGCAGCTTAAACGGGAGAAAGCTGCGCCTGCACAATAGTTTTTCCTCACCCCTGAGAGTTTCCACCACCAGCTGAGAACAAACTGGTAATATTTTGCTGGTCCTGTTTTGCTTGTTTGTAAGGGAGCTGGATCTTAAAACAAGCACCCGTGGAAACGTCTTTCTGGAGGGAAATCGTACCACCATGAGCGACTATGATCTCGGCGGCGATGGCGAGACCTAACCCTGTTCCTCCTATCTTTCCAGAGGTTTGGAAAGCTTTGAACAATCCCTCCTGTGCTTTTGCAGGAATTCCCGGGCCTGTATCTGAGACATAAACAGACAGCATGTCGCCTTCTACTTCCGTGTTTATCTCAATGCGGCAAACAACGCAGTTTTTTCCCTCTGCTTCCATTGCCTGCACCGAGTTTCTGCAAAGGTTAAGCAGCACCCGGAAGATTTGCTCCGGATCAGCTTCAACCTCCTGATCTTCCGGAACATTGATCTGCATTTCGATGCCGCTCTTGGAGAGGCTCAGAACCTCCTCCACATCATGCAAAATGGTTGCGAGGCGTACAACACGTAATTCGGGAGCCGCTTCCTGAGCTTTGCCATAGGAAAGTACAGCGCTCGTGTAATTGGCGGCACGGTCAAGGGTGGAGAGGATTTTGGGCGCAACTCGCTGAACAGTGGGGTCAGGCAACATTTCAAGGCGCTCCAGAAACAACTGAGCAGATGCCAGGAGGTTGCGCATATCATGATTGATCTTGGAAACAGCCAGTCCCAGCGCGGCCATTCTACGTTGCTGGCTCAATGTCTGGTTCAGCGACTTTTGCATGGATTGAAGTTGCCGCTCTGCTTCTCCCAATTCGTCTGCACGGCCACTTGGCTTGATGATCTCTCTGGCGTTTTCCGGCGATTGAGCAAAGCGTTGCATTGAACCTGTAAGGCTTTGCAACGGTCGCAAAAGTAATGAACGAATTGAAAGGAAGACAAGCGTTGCAGTCAAACAAGAGATGACTAATGAAAGTTGTAAAATGTTAAGGGCATAAGTTTGAAGGTCGTCTCTTAGCAAGGATGCGGGGAAAACCATATCAACCCTGCCACCTGCACGCATATCAATATCGCCAATCACACGGATCTGCCCAGTTCGGGCACCTGTGAGGAATTGCAGGCTGCACCCGATTGCATCCCATGGAGAGTCTTTGGTCAGGTCAATCGTTTTGGTGATGCTCATTTCTGAACTCTCCATCGCGATCAGATTACGGCGGTCTCCAATTGCCAGCGAGATGGCCTGAGCACCTGTTGCCTGTAGCAACTCATGCTGCACCTGAGGAGAAAGCGTTTCACTTTCTGACAAAAGAGTAGCTGCAACACCGCCAACTGCCAGACGATCCCGGAGCCAATTATTGCGGTAGTTAGCTATCGAAGGGACAAAAATCAGTACTTCGCTAAGCATGACAAACAAAATCGTCAGGAGCAGAAGTTTGCCAGACAGGCCCATACGGCTGCCTAGTCGCTGGAACAGACCCAATCCGGGCACCTTTTCCGATTTCAACTTATGTGGAGCAACTTCACGACCAGAAGTCACTCTCCCTTTGTTTTTAGCCATCCAGCTACCTGATGAGTTGGTCCACAATGATCGGGCTGCACATTATATTGATATGCGTTATGCCCTAATCATTTTTAGCAGATGACGTGTTCCAGGCAACAACGTTCTCTAGCTTCTCATCAGGCTAACCTCAGCCAAACCTTCTCAAAAGCGCCAAAACTTTGCGAACCCAGGGATTCTTAGGGGCATCGGCATAGAACGTGAGCGCTGCTCTGCGGATTGCTTCATTCAGTGTTGGATATGGAAGTACAACACCTAAGAGCGCTCCAACTTTTAATTTTTGCGCGATCATTAAAGACAACAGGCCAATTTGCTCTCCTGCACCGGGGCCAACTATGGAGGCACCGAGGATTCTTCCTTTTACGTTAGTGAACAGTTTCACTTGCCCTTTGCCTTTGCCTTCCGCGAGTGCTCTGTCATTTCCACCAAACTCTGCACTTAATATCTTCAACTTGTTACCGAACAGCTCGCGGGCCTGCTGTTCCGACAAACCAACCTGTCCGATTTCTGGCTGCGTATAGGTAACTGCGGGCATCGTGATGCTGTTTTTATTGGTGGGCAACCGGAACAATATAGATCTGATCACCAAAGACGCATGTGCACCTGCAGCATGGGTAAATTGCGGTCCACCAGCGACATCTCCGATAGCATAAACTCTAGGGTTCGTCGTCCGCAGGCTGTCATCTGTTGTGATGCCTTTGTTAGTGGCCTTAACACCTGCGGCTTCCAAGCCAAGAGAGGCAACGTTCGGCGTGCGCCCAGCTGCGATGAGCAAATGAGTTCCCTCAACTGTTCCTTCTGCCTCATCATCCACCTTTATGGAAAGCCTGATGCCCTGCTCTGTCTTTTCAACGCTATTGACTTTGGAATCGGCGAGAATTTCGACACCCTCAGTTTCCATTGCCTTTATCACCAGAGCAGCATGGTCAGGATCAGCGGTAGCGAGCGGTTGTAAGGCTTCAATAACGGTTACACGACTACCAAGGCGACGGTGGGCTTGTGCCATTTCCATCCCAATGGGTCCGGCTCCGATAATGATCAGATGCTCTGGTCGTTGCTTCAGATGGAAAAGACTCTCATTCGTCAGGTAAGGCGTTGCCTCAAGCCCTGGAATGGGCGGCACTGCCGCACTGGAACCGGTAGCAATGACAAATCGTCTTGCTTTGATATGTTGCTCACCCACTTGCACAGTATCGGCAGAGATAAACACACCTGCCCCCTGAATAACGTTTACGCCCAGACCTTCAAAGCGCTCAACAGAATCATGGGGTGCGATGGTTGCGATAACATCATGAACGTGATCATGCACCCTGGAAAAATCGATATCAGGTTCGTGCGGTGCAATTCCAAACTTTTCTGAAGAACGGAATGTGTCAGCGGCCTTACCTGCGGCTATAAGGGCTTTTGACGGAACGCAACCATAGTTCAGACAATCGCCACCCATCTTAGCTTTTTCGATCAGAACCACATCCACCCCAAACGCTGCTGCGGCGGCTGCGACTGACAATCCACCAGATCCCGCTCCAATTACGCAGATGTCAGGGGTCAGAGTTTTTTTGGTTTTATTGTTCATCATCGGTTCGGCTCGTGGTTTTAAAATCTTGTCTTGTTCATTGCGCTTTTTTGGAAAATCGCTGAATGAGTGGCGGCAGCAAAGCCACCAATCCCAAAGCGGCGAAGGCCCAGATCAACTCAGGGGTAATCAATGCCGAGATCTCCACTTCACATGTTCCAGCAGCAGAACACCCGGGATTCGCCTGCTCTTGCGCAAGAATCACACTATCTAAACCAGCGCCGACAAAAGCATAGGCAAGAGTGCCTGGAATAATACCTACAAATGTTGCGATCAGATACGTATATAGTGGCACCTGAAACAATGCGGGCGCTATGTTTACCAGCCAGAAGGGGAAGACTGGTGTCAGGCGCAGGAAAAGAAGATAACTGAACGCATTCTTACGAAACCCTTCAGACATCTTACCCAGAAATGGGCCCGCCCGTTCTTTGAGTGTCTCCCCGACGGAGGTTTTTGCTGCAACAAAAAGTAAGGAAGCACCGATTGTAGCAGCGACGACCGTCAGCATGCCTCCCCAAAACCATCCGAACAGGAAACCTCCTGCAATTGTCATCAACGACGCACCCGGGAAAGAAAGCGCAACGGCTGCGGTGTAGACCGCAAAATAAATAAGCGGGGTTACAACGGGGTATTGCACCAGAAAATCTGACAGAATTTGCTGATTCCTGATGAGATTACTGATTGTAAACTGCTGATGCCATCCCTGTGTCAGGCCGTAGGCGGAAATCGCAATTATAACAATGAGAAGACCCCAGCGCTTAAGAAAGCCAGTAATGTTGCGTTCTTCAGTTTCGTTAGAATTGTGTTCCGTTGATCCCATATTCTTTTCCCAAAAAAGCTTCGTGTTCAGATGAAGCAGAAGTTTTTTCGTGCTCTTAGCCAGCCTAAACCGAATTCGTTACTTTGTTTTGGCAGGCCAAACTGCCTTGTGAGCAGATGCTCTACATTTTCATACAATTATAATGAGTGCATGTGTGATCACAGGTTCGTGCATTACCCGCATTTTCACTCAGTTTTGAAAAAGGGGTAACGATACCACACAGGCGCGTGAACGAAGAAAGAGTAAGGATATCGTAGATTCCAGCACGGCGATTATTGACTTGAAGCACGCACACTAATATAAGCGCCCACGACTAGGAGTGCGGATCCCACGCGCAAAGTCCTGTAGCTTGAACAAAGCAGCGGAGACTTCGGGATAAGACGCACAATCCAAATTAACGTTTAAGTTGGAGCCTAACAGCTCTGCTAGGGTAAGAAAATGAAGCGTACTTTCCAACCAAGCCGCCTTGTCCGCAAGCGGCGCCACGGCTTCCGGGCACGTATGGCAACTAAAAACGGTCGCCAGGTTCTGGCACGTCGTCGTGCTAAGGGCCGTAAGCGTCTTAGCGCTTAATTCGCGACGTTGCGTGGCGGCATTCCTTCATTTTAATTGAAAACAAGTACCGCCGCAAAAACATGAAAACACTTAAAAAGCGCTCCGAGTTTCTTACCGTTGCAAAAGGCGGAAGGACAGCTCGGCGTGCTTTTGTGCTTCAAGCGGCTAAAACCCGCAATGATGGCACTCCGCGTATGGGATATACGGTTACCAAGAAAACCGGAAACGCTGTAGAACGCAGCCGCATTAAGCGACGTCTTCGGGCTGCTGTTGCGTCTCTCGATCTGGACATTGCTCAAACTGGAGCTGACTATGTGCTAGTTGGCCGCAGAGCAGCACTTTCCCAACCCTTCGAGGACCTGCTAAAAGACCTTAAAGGCAGCGTGAGAAATGCGTTTAAGCCACGCAAACCTCGCCCGAACCATTCCAAACCAAAGTCGCTGGCAAATTCTAAACCACCACGTGATAAGGTGTAGACGGACTGACCAGTGATGAATGTTTATTCCACCCTTTTGAGAATGAGTGATCCAGTCGATGAACGATAATCGCAATATGATCGTAGCGATCGTCCTGTCGCTGGTTGTGCTACTTGGTTGGCAATATTTTATTGCAGGACCTCAGCTGGAGGCGCAGCAAGAAGCGCAGCAAGAACAGCTGGCAAATGACGCACAACAAGCCGGCTCCAGCTCACCTGTGGCGCTGCCAGAAGGCACGTCCGGTCAGGCAACAGCACCAGGCACCGAAAGCAACACAGCTGCTCAGTCATTTGTCAGTCGAGCCAAGGCACTTGCTGCATCTCCTCGCCTGACCATTGATACACCAAGCCTTTCTGGTTCCGTTAACCTGAAGGGTGCGAAACTGGATGATCTTCGCCTGAAGAAGTATCGCCAGACACTCGCTGAAAACAGCCCAACAGTTATTCTGTTTTCACCCAAAGGCAGCCCTGAACCATACTATGCTGAGCATGGCTGGGTGGCGGACCCGGGTGTGACTGTGAAACTGCCTAAAGCAGACACTGTGTGGACAGCTGAAACTTCCGGCGACCTGTCTCCTTCCACCCCGATTGTCCTGAGCTGGGACAATGGCGAAGGCCTCGTTTTCAAACGTACTTTCTCCGTTGATGAGAACTACATGTTCTCTGTGGATCAGGAAGTACAGAATAACTCCGGTAAGACCATTCAGCTTTACCCATATGGGTTGATTGCTCGCAACGGCGAACCAGAAACTGCAGGTTTCTTTGTTCTTCACGAAGGCCTGATCGGCGTTATTGGTGAAGAAGGTCTTCAGGAAATCAAGTATGATGACCTGATTGAAGAAGGCAGCGTTCGCCCGGGTAAGGCCAACATGGGCTGGCTTGGTTTCACTGATAAGTATTGGGCGGCTACACTAATTCCGACACCGGGCACCGAGTATCAGCCGAATTTCTCCTACAACGCCCGCACCCAAAACTTTCAGAGCGATTACCTCGGTGGCAGAGTCCAGATTGTTGATGGTGCTAAAGTCACTAACTCCTCCTCTCTTTACGCAGGTGCGAAGGTTAGCAATCTGATCCAAGGCTATCAGGAATCCATGAATATCCTGAGTTTTGATCTGATGATCGACTGGGGTTGGTTCTACTTCCTGACCAAGCCTATGTTCTGGGCGATTGATCTGCTCTATTCGATGGTTGGTAACTTCGGCATTGCTATCCTGCTTGTGACAGTTATCGTTAAGCTTGCGTTCTTCCCGCTGGCGAATAAGTCCTATGTCTCCATGAGTAAAATGAAGCTTGTGCAGCCGCAGATGACTGAGATTCGCGAGAAGTACAAGGACGACAAGCAGAAGCAGCAGCAAGCCATGATGGAGCTGTATAAGACCGAGAAGATCAATCCGCTGGCTGGTTGCTTGCCAATGATCATTCAGATCCCGGTCTTCTTCTCGCTCTATAAGGTTCTGTTCGTCACCATCGAAATGCGTCATGCGCCGTTCTTTGGGTGGATTCAGGATTTGTCTGCTCCAGATCCTACTACCATCTTCAATCTGTTTGGCCTTATCCCATGGGATCCACCAAGCTTCCTGATGATTGGTATCTGGCCTCTGATCATGGGTATCACCATGTTCTTGCAGATGAAGATGAACCCGGCTCCAGCCGAACCTGCACAGCAGATGATCTTCAACTGGATGCCAGTCCTGTTTACCTTCATGCTCGCAACCTTCCCGGCAGGTCTTGTGATTTACTGGGCATGGAACAACTCTCTGTCTGTTGCTCAGCAGGCGATCATCATGCGCCGTCAGGGCGTGAAGATGGAGCTGCTTGGTAACATCATGAGCACCTTCAAGCGCACTCCGAAAGAAGACAGCAAATAAGCGTGCTCATTTCTTGCAATTTTAAAAAACGCGGCCTTCGGGTCGCGTTTTTTGTTGCTGGTGATATCGGGTCGCACTGGGTCGTGTCCTTTCAAATATCCTGCGAACCTTTTCACAAAACAGTACTCGACCAAAACTGGATTGCAGGGTAAAAGGCTGCACATGAGCTCAGAAAAAGAATATTCAGCAGAACAACTGGAGGCGGGACGCCTTCTGTTTGCGCGTCCGTGGGAATTCATTACCAGCGTGAAAGAGATGCATCAGCTCCCTACGCTTGATGGCATCGAGATTGCTTTTGCTGGTCGGTCTAACGTGGGCAAATCCAGTTTGATTAACAAGCTTACCGGTAAGAAAGCACTGGCTCGTACCTCCAATACGCCGGGCCGGACGCAGATGCTGAACTTCTTTGGTGCTGAGCATTCCATTTTGAAGATCGTTGATATGCCGGGCTACGGATATGCCGAGGCCCCCAAAGGTATGGTCGATGCATGGACATCACTTATTTTTGATTATCTGCGTGGACGAAGCACCTTGCGCCGTGTTTTTTCACTAATTGACGCCCGTCACGGTATCAAAAAGAACGATCTTGAAGCTATGTCAGCACTTGATAAATCTGCTGTTCCGTATCAGGTCGTACTCACCAAAGCTGATAAACTTAAGCCCGGTCAGCTGGAGAGAATGAAAACCGCTACCCTTGAAGTCCTGGCGAAACGCCCTGCAGCACATCCAGAAGTCATTGCTACTTCATCAGAAAAGGGGTCCGGCCTAGATGAATTGCGCGCTGAAATCGCACAGCTTGTTAGTTACGGGTGACACATGATCAGCGCAGGGAATATTTCAACCCTGCGCTCTACTTATGGATACTTACTGATCTGCGATCATGTTCTAAACGAGATAACTGAGTAACTTTATTTATCACCAACATTACCCCGCTTTACTTTCTTTTCCCCAGCCTGCCCTTAGTTTCTCTTGACCCTTGGTTATTTTACCCCTCTGATTATAGCAAGGACTGTCGTCGAGGGGAGGTCGTCGAAATGTCTGGAAGAAGAGTAAAGCATTACAATCACTGTACCGACACCGCTAAAGAGGGATGAGCTTATGTGCGCAACGCCCCCTCTTCATAATGAGTGGCAGCTTACAACCGGGCAAACGAGACCTGGTAGTTTTAAGAGTATCAGCCGATTTATACGCACTGCTCCAACATTACTGCTGGCAGGGCTTAATCTGAAGAAATGGTGGAAGGCCCGGAGGTTTGGTCCAAACTCTTTGGAACGCTCGCTCATTTCGGCCTATCTGCGTGATGAATTTGTTCTTCATTACCAACCCATTATTCGCGTCAGGGACAGAAAAGTTATTGCTGCGGAAGCTCTCATCAGATGGGAGCATCCTGAAAGTGGCTTACTCCCCCCTTCTCGCTTCGTTACAACACTTTGCAGAAGCTGCCTTGGCAAAGACGTGGGGTATTGGGTCATTCGTGAAGCCTGTAAAGCGCGTTCCAGCTGGGGTTCCCATGTGGACCCGCACTTTAAGATTTCCGTAAATGTCTGCGGCAAGGTTTTTGTCGATAAATACATTGTGTCTCGCATTCAAAAAATCCTGCAGGACACGGGCATTTCAGGCGACCTGCTGGAACTGGAGGTGACTGAGCAAATTGATCTGGATCGCGAGCCCCATGCTTTGAAGAACCTGCGTGCGCTTCAGGAACTGGGTGTCACAATCGCCCTTGATGATTTTGGCACCGGCTTTGCTTCCATAAAGCACTTGCTCGACTGTCCTGTTGACCGCATTAAAATTGATCGCAGCTTCGTCGCAGGCATCCCTACCTCCATATCCCACAGCACTACCTGTTCTCATTTGATAGAATTTGCTCACCTGATGGACATTGAAGTTACAGCTGAGGGCGTGGAAACTGAGGAGCAATTGCAACTTTTGGAAAATTGCGGCTGCACACACGTTCAGGGTTTTCTTTTTTCTGCTCCAACCGAAAAACAAGGGTTCGAAGGATATCTGAAAAGGGCAGTTAAAACCGGCTCTTCATTTACTTGAGCAAATCCCCCCTTGTAGAAGCAACTGAGAATTTGTCGCAGGATGATTAAGCGGTTATAACCTGCACACGCAGTCCGTGTGATTTGCATTTCAGTCAATTGCTTCCTCAAGGTGTAAAAGTCGCTATGAGTTTCTCGGAAAACAGTAATCGTGCGCATGTTATTGCTCAGGCTCTCCCTTATATGCAGCGTTATGATGACCGACGTGTTGTTGTAAAGTATGGTGGAAACGCCATGGGAGATGATGCCCTTGCCCGTGCTTTTGCCCGAGATATCACCTTGTTGCGTCAGTCCGGCGTTCACCCGGTTGTTGTTCACGGCGGAGGCCCGCAGATTGGCGCTATGCTGGATCGCCTTAATATCAAAAGTGAGTTCAAAGGCGGCTTGCGGGTTACTGATGAAGCTACTGTTGAAGTGGTTGAGATGGTGCTGGCAGGCTCCATCAACAAAGGGATTGTCGCCAGCATTAACCGCGAGGGTGGACGAGCCATTGGTCTTTGCGGAAAAGACGGTGACATGGTTACAGCACGGAAACTGCACCGCAAACATCGTGATCCAAACTCCTCCATTGAAGAGATTCTCGATCTTGGCTTTGTAGGCGAGCCTGAGACCGTTAATGCAAAGGTGCTTGAGCTCATCTTAGAACGCGATCTCATTCCGGTTGTGGCTCCTGTTGCCCCTGGGCGCGATGGCGCGACCTATAATATCAATGCTGACACTTTCGCCGGTGCAATTGCCGGATCACTGAATGCTAAGCGCTTACTTTTCCTGACTGATGTTCCTGGTGTCCTGGACAAAGACGGTAAACTCATCAAGCAATTGACCCGCGCAGGCGCGCGTGCTTTGATTGAAGATGGAACAATATCCGGCGGGATGATCCCTAAAGTTGAAACCTGCCTTGAAGCGCTGGAGCAAGGCGTCGAAGGTGTTGTTATTGTAGACGGTAAAGTTGCTCATGCTGTTCTACTGGAGCTTTTCACTGATCACGGTGCTGGTACTCTGATTGTACCGTAAGGTTGTGGAGCGGTAATAACTGAGAGGCATAGGCAGCTGTGCTTCTCTTGCCAGTTTTGACCTTTCCTGCTTTGCTTTGTATAAAACAACACTTATCGGCTGAGCCGATAACTGAACGGATAAGCATGACTAAATCCCCATTTACCAGCGTTGAAAGCTGGATTTTCGATCTGGACAATACTCTTTACCCGCATCACTCCAATCTCTTTCATCAGATCGACCAGAAGATTTCGGAGTTTTTGCAAAGGGTCACAGGCAAACCAGCCGATGAGGCGCGGGCACTTCAGCTCGCCTATTACAAAGAGTACGGAACCACTCTGCGGGGATTGATGCTGGAGCATCAGATCGACCCTGATGAGTTTCTCGAATACGTGCATGACATTGATCATTCTGTTCTCGATCCTAACCCCCGTCTTGCTGATGCTATCAACCAGTTGCCGGGTAAGTGCTATATCCTGACGAATGGTACGCGAAAGCATGCGGAAGCGGTTGCTAACCGTCTGGGGATCACCCACCACTTCGAAGACATCTTCGGCATTGTGGAAGCAGACCTTATTCCCAAGCCTAAAGCGGAAACCTATGAGCGCTTCCTGACCAAAAACAGCATCACCCCAAAGAATGCTGCGATGTTTGAGGATCTTTCTCGCAATCTGGTTGTGCCCAATAATCTTGGTATGCGCACTGTTCTTGTTGTTCCCGACGGTACACGTGAAGTTTTTCGCGAAGATTGGGAGTTAAGTACCGGCGAAGAGCCTCATGTTGAATTTGTCACTGATCATCTGGATGACTTCCTTTGCAATATCCTAAGCGACCTCAAGAATTAGGGAATATCTTTCAGAGATATCACTAGCATTGTATTCGCTTATCAAACTCCAGTAGCGGCAATTTCGGTTAAAAATTGCAAATTTGGGGCATAATTGCGGGCAATGAGAAAAAATATCACAATTTTCTAGACGAGGGCCTGTTTTCCACTTATTGAGATTAATTCAAGAACCGATAAGGAAGGGCACTCGTCATGGTTTCTTTGCGCGCTTTACATGCATTCTCCCTGCTGGCTAAACATGGCCGGGCAGCACGCGCAGCAGAAGATCTTGGCGTGACACCTTCGGCCCTTACGCACCTTTTGCGCTCGCTGGAAAACGAGCTTGGGGCCGCCCTTGTTATTCGTGATGGACGCGGGCTTGCCTTGACTGAAGAGGGACAGCGTCTGTCTTCCAATCTGGGCAATTCGTTTGACCAGATCGAACATGCTGTAGAAGCCTTTCGGCGCAGAAGCCGGACTGAGCTGCGCATTTCGACCCTTTCTACGGTTGCGACACGCTGGCTTATTCCGCGTCTGCCAGACTTTCAGGAGAAGCACCCGGATATTGAGCTGCTGATCTCGACGAGTATGCGGGTGGTGGACCTTGACCGGGAGTCCTATGACTGCGCGATCCGGCTGGGAGATGGCGCATGGCCTCATGTTGAGCGGCATATGCTGTGGCAAGAGGATCTGGTTGTGGCGTTTGCTCCGCACCTGAGCAATGGTGACCCGAACCCGGATATCAAGCTGCTTGATAAGCTTAAGTTGCTTCATACATCCTCCCGACGCGAGGACTGGCCTCGCTGGCTTAATGGCACTGGTCTGCCGCATCCTGATCAGACTTCAGGGGCTATGTTTGAGAGCCGTAACATGGCTATTCAGGCAGCGGTTGCCGGCATGGGCGCTATTGCAATTGACACCCGGTTTGTAGAGCAGGAAGTGGCCGCAGGGCATCTGGTGGTGCCTGACTGGCCGCGCCTGTCGCTGGAAAGCGGCTACTGGTTTGTGCGCAATGCGAACCGCCCACTTACCCGGCCTGTGGCCTCCTTCCAGAAGTGGTTGATGGAGCAATCTCAGCAACCATTTCAAGCCACTATACCTGCCTAAATTTTCAGCGGATGACCAGCCAGAACTCAGGGCCTATTGACTTCTGGCGGTCTCTTCCGTACCCCTCGGTAGCTCTGTTTTTGAAACCCTTAATTGTGAGAGTCTGCCGCCATGACCCAGATTGATCTTGCGGCCCTTGAGGCCACTATCAACGCTGCATTTGACGACCGTGACAACATCAGCACCGACACCACCGGTGACGCACGTGATGCAGTTGAAACCGCACTGAAACTTCTGGACCACGGCAAGCTGCGCGTTGCGGACAAATCCTCCGGCGACTGGGTTGTTAATCAGTGGGCCAAGAAGGCTGTTCTGCTTTCCTTCCGCCTGAACCCGATGCAGATCATCAAGGGTGGCCCGGACAATGCTCCGTGGTGGGATAAAGTTCCTTCCAAATTTGATGGTTGGGGCGCGATTGATTTTGAGGAAGCTGGCTTCCGTGCTGTTCCCGGTTCCATTGTGCGCCGCAGTGCTTTCATTGGTAAGTCTGCTGTTCTGATGCCGTCCTTTGTTAATCTGGGCGCTTTCGTTGATGAAGGTACCATGGTTGATACCTGGGTGACTGTTGGCTCCTGTGCTCAGATTGGTAAAAACGTTCACCTTTCCGGCGGTGTTGGCATTGGTGGCGTTCTGGAGCCGCTTCAGGCTGGTCCGGTCATCATTGAAGACAACTGCTTCATCGGTGCTCGTTCTGAGGTTGTTGAAGGTGTTATTGTCCGTGAAGGTGCTGTGCTTTCCATGGGCGTTTTCATCTCCGCGACCACCAAAATTGTCGACCGCACGACCGGTGAAATCTTCTATGGTGAAGTTCCTGCGTATTCCGTTGTTGTTCCGGGCTCCATGCCGGGTAAGTCGCTTCCAGATGGCACGCCGGGGCCGAACCTTGGCTGCGCTGTGATCGTGAAGCGTGTTGATGCACAGACCCGTGCGAAGACCTCCGTGAACGATCTTCTGCGCGACTAAGCGTAGCTCTTCTCTGATCATTCAAGCCGGGGCTGATGCTCCGGCTTTGTTATCTGGTGCAATCGCTCCAGCAAGATGCTGCATTCATTTGCACACATCTAACGTAAACTATGGTGCAATAACGGTTACTGTTGTGTTTGAATTAACCGTAAATCCGGTATTACCACGATGCACCGGCACGTTTTGTCGTACTGGAACAGTTACATCAAACAGGTCCGGCTCCACATTCACTGTGGTGGACCTGGGGCCGCTTGTAACTTGCGCTTGATAGATCCCCGGCAAAACCTCCTGCTCATCTCCCCAGTTATCCTGTAATGTGGACCATTGATACCTCCGAGTTCCGTTCTGCATTAACTCAACTCTAAAAATTCGATTCACATCACTGTTGATGCGAGCAACACTAACTCTGGGCATGTCATTCTTCTCCATTTTGTTTTAAACACACCCAGAAAGACGAGAACCTAGTTGCCTTGTGATCAGAAGGTAAGGTCTGGGTAAAAAAGGCGTAAACAGGACAGATCACTGTTTCTCATCATCTATTGGTTGCTTCGCAGGAATGCATGAGTATATTGCGCTAAGATTTTGCGAGGCCCCATGAATAAGAACAGTAATTTGCACAAACTCGTCTTCAAGCTGGATCCCCACGACTGGCACGGCATTGACAGTGAAACTGTGTGGGTGCGCTCGCTGGGTGGCAATCGCTATAAGCTGGAGAACACACCGTTCTTTGCTCTTGGTGTTGCCAATGGGGATGAGCTTTTGGCAAATCGGGAAAAGGGTCAGCTGGTCTTTGATAAGGTTGCCAAGTCTTCCGGGCATTCTACCTATCGGATTATGGTAGAGGAGAGCACTCAGCCGGAGGAGTTTTCCAAGCAATGGAGCAAGCTGGAGAAGCTTGGCTGCACCTGCGAAGACATTGATGCAGACCCTCCGCTGTTCAGCGTGGATATACCTGCTGCCGTCGATATCCATGTGGCCTATGCTATTTTGGAGGAAGGTGAAGGGCTTGGTATCTGGGCCTTTGAAGAAGGTCATTGCGGGCATCAGGTTTAACTGCCTTCCCTTTCCTTCAAACACCTTTAGCACCGCTGGACCTTCTCCGGCGGTGTTTGCATATCTGCCTCGTTTAACGAGGTGGGCAAGGCAAGCAGGCAATGCCAGCGCAGTATGAGTAAATAAGTTTCTTCGGCATTGGCTATTTGCCTTGCCCGGACGTTTTTGCAGGAGGCTAAGGCCA
>CANMBS010000073.1 GCA_947496145.1 uncultured Pseudovibrio sp. | reverse complement strand
CCAAAGAGACCGCCGCTGCCTTAAAGGCACACGGCTGCTGGTTCCTTTATCTGCCACCTTACTCACCTGACCTGAACCCAATTGAGCTGGCTTTTTCAAAGCTCAAGGCGCATTTGCGAAGGCTCGGAGCAAGATCGCTCTCCGCTGTCTTCAACGCCATAAGCCACATCTGTGATCTGTATGATCCAACCGAATGCTGGAATTACTTCAAGGCTGCCGATACGTATCAAACTAATCGCGAAAGGCTTTAGAAGTGTCGTTTTGTTTCAATGAAAACATGCTCGTCAGCGACTAGACGCTCGTACTCAGCACAGTCTTCCAATGGCATACGCTTAGACCATTTTAGCATCGTACCAAGCTCCTGAGCTTCAAGCATGATGGCCGTGCCATGATGTTTTTCAAAATCTGCGAAGTATAGAAGTCGCCCCCAAACAGATACTCAATCGATCAAAAGCGGTACGCTCAAAATGCGAGTTGGGTTAGCGTTTTCTCGCCTCTATTACGTTTAAAGGACTGTTCGTCTTGCGAGCGCCGGTAAATTCCAGTCCGGCGTTATTTAGCAGCTTTGCGAACTGGGGTAGCGTGCGTTCTTTGCCACCAAACAGCACCATCATTTTTAGATTATGCAGAGCCATATCGGCTTCATTCTCCTTGGTGATTGTCTTTTCTATTAGGAGCAGGCGTGCTCCGGCTGACATTGCTGAGGCGCAGTTGGTCAGGATGGTTTGGGCCTCCTCATCTGCCCAGTCGTGGAGGACGCGGCACAGGATGTAAAGGTCACCGCCAGCTGGAATATGCCTGAAGAAATCACTGGGAATGAGGTCGAAAACCAGATCTTCACCCACCAGTCCTGCGTGCCGTTGGAGGTCCATAACGACCTCAGGTCGTTCCATTAAGGTTCCCCTCAAATATGGCCAGCGTGAAAGGATGGCGTTCAGAAGCATTCCGGTGGCACCGCCTATGTCGATAACGTGTGTTGCTGAGGACACATCGATCTCAGCAAGGAGTGGATCTAGGTACTTGGACAAGCTGTTCTCTACGTTTGCATAAAACTCCTTGCGTACACTATCTTCCCGGCGAAAACGGCTCCAGTAACAAGGTGCTCCAACCTGATCAACAGGCCCTCCCGAACGAACGACCTCGGGAAGATCAAGAAAACTGGAATAGAGGGTTTTAAAGCTCGTCAAAGCACTGGTGAGAGAGGCGATATTACTTGGTAATATGCCTTGCCCGAGCTTAGTTAACGTATATTTGCCCGCATTAAGATCAAGGAGACCGATGCTTGCCAGAGCCTCCAAAAACAGTTGGAGAGCTTCTGGGTGCCAGCCTGTTTTTTCGCAAAGAGCAGCTACACCCAACCCGCCTTTTGCAAAGTACTCACCAATATTGAGCGAGATGGCAGCATGGACCAGTGCAGACAGGCGATAACCGTGAAGATAAGCTTCCAGCGTCGTGGCAGCAGCAGGTGGGAGTTTGTCGTTCTTGGGCGACACTTCAGGCGCTTCGGGCAGAAACAAAGTCATGAAACAGACCCCGTGTGCTGAGGTGATTGTTTCGTCCCTCCGGTCACGTTGGCTTTCGTCGATAAGGTCGACCATTCAGATCCGGCGCGTGTCAGAGAGGCATCAGCGATCTCATGTTCTGCGGAAGAACATGCACGCTGGCACAAGGCTGCAATGGCGATCAGGCGGTGCTTAAGTCCGGGAAGCTCAAAGTGTTCAAGCGCTTTAGTCGGCTTGACAATTTCGGCCAGTGTTGGGTGCAAATTTTCGGCAGCTTCCAAGGCGGAAGCCGTAACTGCATCTGCCGCGACCGGGAAGTCTGTTCCCTGCTCTGCCAGGACCAACGCATTTTCAAACTCACTTGCCCATGTGGCTTTCAATGCTCTTGAAAAGTCTCGGTGCCTGTCCTTCAGGCGATCCGTGATGCGAGCTAAACGGGCTCGTTTGTCAGGCGCGAGCAACTCAGTATCCTGCTGCATAACGCAAAGCTCAATAATCAAAAGCTCCAGATTGGCTGCCAACACATGAGCATCGCAGAACTTAACAGAAATAAGCTCAATCAAGTCGGCCATGAGCTTGACGGCTGGATCAGCAAACTTGTAGTGGCGGCGGGAAGACAGGCTGCTGGTTTTGCTCAGCAAGCCCTCCTCAGTAATCCGTTCATCAACGGAAACTCCAAAGAAGAGATTAAAGCGGTTTTGAAGGTTGTGCGGTTTATAGTCCTCAATCCGTTGCAAGAACTCAAAATTATGCCTGATCTCAGCGATTGTACTGGTGGGCTGGAACATGATAAAACCATAGTTCGCTTCGATGCCCAAATCTTGCAGGATTTGAACGGTGCGCTCACTGGTGGAGATTGTCTGTGGCTTGCGAAATTTCCGCAGTCGCTCTGGGCTTCCCGCATCAAGCCCTACAAAAACCTTGCGCAGTCCGGCACCGTGCAGTTTCCGGAACAGCTCTTCGGGTACGCCATCGGCACGCACGCCCATTGCCTCGAAATAAAGTCCGGACAACCGATCAGATATCAGGTCGCTGAATTCCTCTAGCCATTGCTTGTAGATCCGGCCACGACCGATCAGTGTATCATCATAAAAGCGAAAATGGGTAACCCCCCAGTTGTTATGAAGCATTTCCATTTCACCAACAACATTGGACGGTGACCTGAACCGGCGGTTTTGCTCGCGAACAAAGGCTGGAATGCTGCAAAAACTACATTTTGCCTCACAGCCACGTCCGGCCAGCATTCCCACCAGGCGTTCTCCTGCACGAACCTCATGAACAATCTTTTGCAGGTCGTCTCTTGAGGAGAAGGGAAGTGTATCCAGATCCAGGATAGGGCTGGCATCCGGGTTAATTGAAATGGTGCCCTCAAACCCGTTTTTGCAGGTGCGATAGGTGAGCCCACGCACCTCCGACAGAGGTCTTTGAGTTCGCAGGGCGGTTACCAAGTCAACAATAATCAAGTCTCCATCCCCGCGCACCACGGAGTTGATTTCTTCAACCTCTTGCAGCATCCGGTCATGGGCAAACGTGGCAAATATACCACCGGCGACGATGTGCGCTAAGGATCCAGCAGCCCTAAGGGCACGTATCAGACTGACAGCCGTTGCATAGGTCCGCTGCGCGCTTATTGAGATCCCGATAATATCATAGGGCCTGAACAACGCCCGCCTGACGGTTTCCTCCTCGCCAAGGCATAGAAGCTGCGCGTCTATAACATCAACCTCTATGTTGTTCTGGCGTAGGGAGGCTGCGAGATACCCAAGTGAAAGCGATTCCATACGGCAATGAAGCGCCTTGGTGACATCCCCTCCCCAGAAGGGCTGAATGAGCAAAACTGATCCGGGCGTGAGGCCATGCTTAAGTGTGTTATTCATATCCACCTCCTCGCAACTTCAATCAAATTCTGGCTGGCGACCTGAGACTATGCGGTTCTTGCACCAAGCCACTGCTGTCCCCTCTCCTCAGAGGCATATTTGAAGGGTATCTCTGGCAGACACTGGCTTTGTTAGTTCACCGCAGGGCATCCCTTCATATTGAGTGCACGTACGCTTTCAAAGTATTGCTCCGGTACCCAGGGGGCGTTGATATTGTAGTAATCAATCGTCGCCCATTCATCGATCGTTTCGGGAAAGCGCCAGCCGTTTGCGACCGAGATTTCGGAAAGAGGGGTGCCCGGAAATGGCAGGTAAAAGTGGACCTTGACCTCATTCAACTCGTGCAGATCAAGGAGCTCCTCCGCCAGTTCCATGGTCAAATGATAGTGGATGTCGTCAACACCTGGAAGGCCAACCACAAAGGTGTAACTTGCGCACAGATCAGCCTTTGCCAGCCTGCGTGCAACAGCACGGGTCTGCTCGGTTTTTAGCCCTTTGCGTACCAGTTTGAGGACGTGGTCGTCGCCGGATTCAGCACCGATCAAAAGCCGCCTGCAATTGTTCTTGCGCATCAAGTCCAGATTACTGTCTGTCATGCGATAGAGCGTATAGGGGTGAATTGACATGGCCCAGTTGAGGGTAATCCCCTGACGCTCCAACTCCTGGCAAAAAGCGATGACCCGTGTGCCTTCAATATCAAAATTTGAATCATAGAATTTAACGCCATCGATGCCAAAACGTTGCTGGAGACCAGCAAGTGCCCCAACCATCCGATCCTCTGACTCACTGATCCATTTGTTGCTGTACAATTTAGTGTCACTGCAAAATCCACAGCGCCACCGGCACCCCTGACTGGAAACGTAATTGATGACCCGCCGACCAATCTTTCCATCATCGGCAAGATATCGGCGAACATCAATCAGATCAAAATTGAAAGGTTTGAAGTTGTCTCGGCTTTGCGGTGTTACCGCCAGAGTCAATTCCGGTTGCCCATCTCGCAAAAAATGCAGGTTCGGTACGGCTTCCAATGCGGGTTCGCCCTCAAATAAGGCACGAACCAACAAGTTGAAGCTCAGCTCTCCTTGTCCACTGACAACATAGTCAAAATGCCCAGCATCCAAAAGCAGTCGCGGGGTCAGTATTGCAGCCGGTCCACCTATGACAATTGGTATTTTGGAGATTTCCCGCACACGTTTGGCAAAGGCGACTGCCTCTCGCACTTGCATGCCAAGCATCGTGGTGATGCCAACCAGATCAGCAGATGCAATCATGTCGTCAAACTGAGCGAATTCCTCGACTTCCTCCAGATTATTGTCAAGAATGCTGACGGAGTAGAGAGTGGGGTCAAGCTGCGAGCCAATAGACAGCAAAGAGTACGGAACCCAAAACTGCGAGTAGTTGCGCTCGTGAAACGTTCGTGGATGAAACAAGAGGATCCTGCGCTTCTTCATATCTCAGCACGCTGGGTTTTCAGGGTTTCAACTGCCCTCACGGCTTCTTGCTGGAGGTACTTAAGAGTTGCATTGTTGGTGATGCGGCCTGTGATCCAGCAAGAAAGATCCTGACGTTTGGTTTCGTGCTGCCTCCAGCTTTTTTCATTCTGATCATCCTGTCGGTCACGTTGACGTACACGCTCTACGGCAAGTTGTGGGGAGCAGGAGACCATCAGAACGGGCGAAACCAGAGCGCGCCGCCTGAAGAAGGCGATGTCGTTCTCATCAAAAACGGCGTCCACACACAAAAGCTCCCCCAAATCCATCATTCGCTTAAGCTGCTTTTCAAAGTGCACCAGCACGGTGCCCTCCGCGTTTTCTCTGAGTTCCGCCATAAGCCGATGAGTGTTCGCGGTTGTTATGTCTTCCTGCCGACGAACCAGCTCCTGGCGCACAAAGCCGCCAAGGGGCACCCTAATATACCCAAGGGTTTGGTGCAGGAGGTTGGCAACTGTGCTTTTGCCTGCCCCCTTGCGTCCGGCCAGCAAAAGAATTTGTGGGAGAGAAGGACAAGTGCAAAGGTCTGAGTGATTTGCACTTTGTGATGGCTCCGCTCCAAAAAGCGCCCCAAAGTCGGTCCGAACGGCTTCGCTGCTATGCATTGCTTGTCTCCCGCGGTTCATCAAATAGATGCGGGTGACGTCTGCGAACTTTTTCCAGATACACTTCGATGTCGCGGTGCGGTGAAGGCGTCGTGTCAAAAGCTTCAAGGCTCCAGTCACGCAGGGACTGTGGTTCATAGGCTCCCGGTACACGGAATTTGTCGTAAAGTTCTGTCCCCGGGTAAGGTTGGTAGACCTGCATTTTGACTTCGTGCTCAGGCCAGATTGACGAAATCTCCTGCCCAAGATCGACACTCTGTTGCAGAGCATCCACTGTGGTTCCCGGAAGGCCAATGATCAAAGTGAAAGTGCCGACAATTTCCAAATCTCTGAGCCGGCGCGCACTTTCAATCATATCAGCAACGGTCGCCCCTTTACGGATCAGCAACAATTCGTGTTCGTTTCCTGATTCGGTGCCTATAAGTAGCCGTTTGCAACCGGATTTTCGCAGCAGTTCCAGCGTCTCGGGACCAAGGTTTGCCATGACGCGCGGGTGGATTGATGTTGCATAGTTCAGCCCTAAATCCGCATCCGCGATTGCGCGACAGAACCGTTCTGCGCGACTGTGGGAAACGAGCAAGTTGGAATCGTAGAACTTAACGCCATCTACATCATAGGCATCCCGGAAAAACTTCAGGTCATCAATGATCTGCTCTTCGCTCCGGCTGGTCCACTTTTTCTGATAGATCAGCATGTCGCTGCAAAACGCGCAACTGAAGGGACAGCCCTGACTGGAAATGTAGCTCAAGACCCGTTGTCCGATAGACCCGGCGGGCCGGATGTACCTGCTCAGGTCTATCAGATCAAACGCATAGGGCGGGAAATTTGCTTTCTTTTGGACTGGACGCAACGGATTAAGTGTTGCATTGCCATCGGCTTTGAAGCCAAGACCCTGAATGAGCGACCAGTCTTCAGGCTGTTCCAGCGCTTGAAGCAGCTCCTGAAACGTCACTTCGCCCTGACTTCGGACAATGAAGTCAATGTCTTCATGTTCAAGTGTCATTTCTCCGAGAATAGTCGGCAGTGCCCCCCCAACGACCACCGGAATGTCGCGGGAGATTGAACGCAGCTCGCCCAGAAACTGGATCATATCGCTGATCTGGTGCCCGATCATGGAACTGATGCCGACCAATTGCAGTTTATAGGCAATTGCCTGGAGTTCTTGCAAATGGCTTTGCGCACAAAGATGGTTATTATCAAGGATATAGGGGTAGTATTTGGTTTTGGGGACTACCGATGCAATTGCAAGAACGGAAAACGGGGTCCAGGCATAATCCCGCTGAGGGTAAGCCTTGGGGTGATAGAGCAGGATTATGGGGAGGTATTTGTTCCGGGACATCAAGGTGTTGCGCAAATGAGCAACGGCCCCTGGATTTGCATCGAAAACTGTAAACTCCTGATAGCCGCCTGCATGAAACTGCATGAGGTCTGGGACAATAAACTCCACAAGAGTATCTGTCCCAGAGCGGCACCCAGCTGCTGCATAAATGGTTTCTCCGGGATGGATCACCCCCCGCTCCAGTGCATAGAGCATTAGCTCGAAGCAGACCTTGGTCCCCTGACTGACTGCGCGAGCCGCCGCACGGTATTCAGCAGACATTAATGAGCGCCCATATTGCTGAGGCACTTCATGGAAGGAAACGGCTTGTCTGCGCAGCGTCTCTTCCACGTTTGCGTCCATTTCCGCTCGTTTGCCGTCGATGACCGTGTTTTGATGAAAAATGTGGGCGTTAATGTGGGCGTGACGAAAGATTTCCTGTGCGCCGCTACCGGTGGTTGCCGCGATCAAAACCTTTGCATCAGGCGGAATGTGCGAAATATTCATAGAACGCTCACCAACAAATGTTCGACATTTTGCTCAAGGGACTGCAGGGCATCAAAATTCACAACCAGATCTTCGCGATGCAAACAGGGAGCTAGGGTGCCATCGGAATAGAGCCGTATGGCGTAAAATCCTTCTTTGCATATGGTAGCATGTCGGCAATTCGAACAGACTTTCATGGATTGATGCCAGCTGTTGCCGTCAATGATTGATACGGTCATCTGGCCAATTTTTATGACATCAAGCTGAGCGCCATAAGAGGCTCCGCCATCTTGAAAGCTGACACTGTGCCCCTGAGCGCCAGCCGTATCCGCCAATATCTGGAGTGCTTGAGAGGGGGGAATAAATTGCTCGCCCATCCGCTTCCGGTTCCAGCTGATTTCCTGAAAGTTGATGATCTTCATATTGACTTCAAGCTCACGGGCAAACTCGAAAATTGAGATCAGTTGATCTGCATTATCCTTCATAAGCGAAAAATTGATGCAGACAGGATAGTGCTTTGAAAGCTCGCGAATATTTTGTCGAACAGATACTAGGTCGTATCTTTTTGAGATTGTATTGCGCAAAAACTCCGGTTCGGTTCCGTGCAGCGAAACATTCAGTTTACTCAAGGTGTGTTTGCGCTCTACTTGAAGAAGCGGGGCAATATCACAACCATTGGTTGTTAGGCTCAAAGTGGCATTTTGGGGTCTGTCGATCCCGTCTATCAGTCGGGCGAGATCGCTGAAGAGAGTTGGTTCCCCCCCTGTCAGATTGACTTCAACGCCGCCCAGTTCAAAACATTCGTTGGCGACACGCGCAAATGTATCTGCATCAATGTACATCTTGTTTTTGTCGAGACCACCTTCTCGGTGGCAAAAACGACAGGTCAGGTTACATCGTTTTGTCAGAGACAATCGCAGCCTGCCTCCACCGCGGAAGAACTCACGGGTCTGCGAAAGCGTTTGTGGTGCGGTTGCTAAGTCGAGCATTTGTTTCTCCCCTCGTTCAGGAGTGGGTTAAGCAAATGGAAGGGTGTTGAAGCTCGGTCGGTGTGCAGATCTGTTAAAGTGAGAGCGAGCGCTTTAAAAAAAGCCTCAAGCAAGTGGTGTGAGTTCTGGAATGCGAAGACTTTGAAGGCGACATTGTGCCCCAGATTGAGCAGGACAACTTCAATAAAGTGGAACAGAAGAGCTCCTTCAACGCCATCGGTATCGGGCATCTCAATCAGACCTTGATCCAAGATCACATGGGTCCGTCCGCAGGCGTTTACACTGAGCAAAACCAGCGTTTCATCCATATTCACAACACTAAAGGCGTAACGGCTCTTTGCCTGCGCAATCTCTTGCCTTACGTAAGCAGCAAATGCGGTGGCCTGAAATTCTACGCGGTGATGCGGAAGCTCAGTGGCCATAAAACTGGGTGAGACAAAAGGTTGGCCTGTCCCGGTCTTGTTAAAGACCTCAAAGTAATGAGAGAATAAACGCTCTATATTGCTGCCAGCCTCTGAAACGGAGCGTTCCGGCGGAACAGCTCTGCCTGATAAGGCAACCTCTGACTTTGTCTGATCACTGCTCATAGCCGGCCTTCCAGCCAAAAACGCTGCCCGATGTCCAGACAGGCTTGCTGAAGCCGGTCCGTTTCTAACAACTGACGGATTTGAAGAATTGATCCTCTGTCTCTTTGAGTTCGAACAGGGTCAAGATCCATTGCCAAGTGATTGAGTTTGAGAAGAAAATACATCTCAGGACTGACGCAGTACAGCGCCATTCCGCAAAAGTCGGAGAGTGTCCGGCTAGCAAAGAGAGGGCTGGTTAATGCAGGATAGTGACAGATATCTACAGAAAATTCCCCTTGCGACAGCGTCATCACCTGACTGCCGTTGTCCGGTGAGCCCTTATCTCCGCAGACCGGGTGCCAGCCCTGGCTGACAAGCTTTGCACTTAGCGATCGCATCTCATCCGGCCCGCGCATCAACACATCAATATCCGGAGACCAGTCCGCCCCAGTCAGCAAATGCCCCGCAAAGCTGCCAAAAAGAACATAGTCATTACGTGTGACCAGTATTTCTGCAATTTCTAATGCTTGGTCCGATGTGAGCTTTGGTTTCAATACAGACATTTCCACCCACTAACTTATGACGTTTGTGTCTATTAAGATCTCCCCTTAAAGAATAACCAGATAAATCACCTCTCGTAAACTTATAAAATATGCAGTGTTATCTTGCATGTGAACTCATATATAGTATATCATACAAACTATAGTCATCTTGTCGTCAATAATGACATGTGCACTACTAGTTTCACTGGGAATATATGGTAGAATATGGTGAATTATTACTATTGAAAATCTAGATATCCTGGAGGATGACATGGCAGATATTTGGAATGCATATCAGCACCTCAACGAGTCACTTGGTCTGAAACTGGACAAAGAGACCCTCATGCGCGCGGAAGCGACCTTTAAGGAAAAATTTCTCGCTGAGAAAGGATTTCCTCGAGAGCACATCAAAGATCCGAGTGAGTGGGAGTTCTTTGCTTATGTCGTCCCGGCAACAGATCGTATGAAGAAGGGATAGTTCTGAGCGGTCTGTGACAACATTTTGCGCTCTGGTGCAATCGGTATGGAGTTGATGATGGCAGACCTTGCTGAGTGGGTCCGCAGTCAAATGCGACAGGGTGAAGATGTCGCTGCGTTTTTAGTCGGTTCTGCGGCCTCTGGGAAAGGAACAGTGGACTCCGACATAGATATTGCCGTCATTGGCCCATTGCATAGCAGAGCGCAAACATGGGAAACATGTTTTGCGGGGCGGCCAGTTGAGCTGGTTTATTACTCAGCTGAAGACTTTGAGCGCTGGCCTCTTGTTCCCCTGCTGGACCATCCTGCATTACGGATTGCCGGACGGCTGACAACCGGGCGGTTGCTTTGGGAGGACTGGCCATTTTTGGAAGACGCCAAACAACGGTGGAAGAATGCTATTCTGGCTCCGGATTGCGCTGGCAGGCTGTTTGAAACGGCCTCACAAAACCTTCAATATGCCAGCTCTGCCGTGGTGACAGAGGATGAAGCTGACCGGCTGTGGGCGCTTCTTGGTGCTCTGGGTGCGCTGGCCACACTCAAACTGGATATGACAGATGGCCGTTTCCAGAAACCCAAATGGGTGTTGCAATCTCTCTCCAGCAGTAACTCCTTTGATCTTACCGAAGCGATTGGCCTGAGCCTTTCCGCCGACGAACATCTGGATAGGAAGACTGCTGAGCGGGCCTTCAACGCAGTTACCGCAGCACTTGAAGCTGCTGAAAAGACCCATCCAGAAACTCTGACAGGTTCATCACCTCCTGAGGGAAGAACCCCCCAACGGTTTATCAGGTACATCTTGCAAGGTTCCAAAGGGCTTTGCATTGCAGGTGATTATCTGGGTGCAATGTACACGTCTATTGCTGCCCTCCGAGTTTTGTTCTCAGTTGTCTCTGGCCCAATAGAGACCTCCTGTCCTGTTCAACACACGACAGAACGCTCTGCCGCATTGCGGCGGGCACTCCCAGCAGCTTGTTTTGCAACAGAGACAATAGATAGGGCAGCCGACCTGACACTGTCAGCGGCATTGGAGATACAGCGAGACTACAAGTCATGTTTTGAGAAAAGAGGTAAGTGCTCAAAAGTCGCTCACTTACATACTTAATGCGGGCCGCATGTAAGCTGACGCAGGTGGTCTGCTTAGATCGTCTACTTTGCTGATCCTCTGTTAAGGAGGGAAGAGGATATTCGATGAATAGAGCAAGTACCCCCCGGATGATCGCAGTCGTTGGGATCGATGGATCAGGAAAATCAACCTTTGTTGAGATCCTGCGGCAGTCCTTCGAGGACAGGCAGTTAAAGGTGAATCTCTGTGATTGGTTCAGAGACCCGCAAATCCGGGATTTGGCCACTTGTTTCAATGAAACAAACACAATGACACCGGCTGTCCTTGCCGCTCTGCATGCAGGCGCAACCCTTGCCCAGGTTCAGGCACAGCAGACCATTGATGCAGATATCATTTTGTGGGATCGCTACGTCTACAGCTCCTATGCCAGCTGTCGCTTGCGGGGGGCCCCTGTCAACCTTATGGAGCGTCTTGTTGCAGCATTTCCAGTTCCTGATCTCGTGATCCATTTTGTGGCAGACCCTTTGATTTGTTTTGAACGCATTAAAGCCCGCGGGAACCCTCTTCGGTTTTATGAATCTGGTCTTGATCGGTTATTTAGAGGCCGCGCTCAAGAAGCACACCAACGCTTTGATGCCGACGGTTTTTCCGAGAAGCTGGTTCAGGAAGTTTTCATTGAAACCATGGCTGAATGGAACCAAAGACTGACTGAAATCATCCCGAAACACAGGTGCCTCCGCCTGCAAAACTTCAATCTCTCTGATGCCTGCCAGCTGTGTGACACAGTTCTTGCCCAGCTCAACGCCGAAACGCAATAAATGTAAGAGAGCGCCCGTCATCGAACTGAATTGAACACAATGAATTTTGGATGGCAGCAATCTTGACATTGCCCCCCAAATGTAGGCCAGTCCACTTGAAGTATTCCCCTCAGACTATAGATGTTTCAAAAATGTGAATAGTTACGAAACCAGATAGTTTAAACTGCAATTTGCACTTGATAAGGTTGGATAACAGAGTGGAGCAAAATGCACTTCTTGTTCTGTTGATCGAAGATGACATGGATCTGGCCACGACGGTGGGCGACTACTTGCTTCTAGACAATATTGAGTGCGACTATGCGTTTAACGGGCAAGCTGGCCTGGATAGTGCTTTGGCCAGTCGCTATGATCTTATTCTGCTTGACCTGACATTACCTCGGATGGGTGGCCTGACGATCTGCAAACTACTGCACCAGAAGAATAATACCTCATCCATTTTAATGTTAACTGCTCGCGTTTCAATATCAGAACGTGTTGCCGGATTTGAAGCAGGAGCAAATGACTACTTGGTCAAACCCTTTGATTTGCAAGAGTTGTCTGTTCGTATTCGCGCTCTAATCCGTCGTGTTAAAGGGCACTCCAACAGTATCACGATTGGTGACTTACAAATAAACTTGAGCGAGCAACAAGCTGTTCGAGCAGGCAGAAAACTGAAACTCTCTCCTACGGGGTGGATCATATTGGAGCAGTTAGCACGCGTAAGCCCACAAGTAATGAGCAAAACAGATTTGGAAAGGGCCGTTTGGGGAGAGCTGATTCCAGAAAGTAATAGTTTATAGGTTCATCTGCATAAACTACGCCGACAGGTGCAAAAGCCTTATGAAACTCAACTCCTCCAAACAGTTCCCCGCGCGGGGTTTACACTTCGCGTTTAAGGTAGATTAATTGAGGCACCCGTATGAAACAGAAGCAACAAATGGTCCTTTGCGAAAGAAGGCAAAATCGCTTCGGCGTGAATTGCGGAACTCTATGCTGCTCATTTTGTGTTCTATTGTTCTCGTTTATAGTTTTGGGCTTGGGGCCTACCTTTTTGCTGGCCGAGCCCTTGCCAGCAAGATCGAACGTAAGAGTATTGCCTACTCTTATCAACAGGAACTCAATAAAGCCCCCTCTGCACCACCGCCAACCGGCAGACAGATTATTGCCACCTTTAACTACGCGGAGTCGCCCGAGCAATTTAAAAAAGCTTTTCCGAAAGATCAGATTGCCTCTGGTGATTTGGGATTGAAGCTATTAGAGGAAAAACTGGTGGGCTTGATAAAATGTTTTTTCTGCTGGTTGAGAAGCTGGAGGATGGGCGTGTTCTTTATGTCGAGCGGGAAAACGAACGTCACGAAGAGATGCGACCAAAGCGGGTAGCCATTACCCTGAATCTTTTGGGATTCCCTTTCAGGGGCGTTGTGATTCACTGGTATGAGGAGGAGTTCTCATGTCAGCATTGATTTTCGAGACCGTTTCGCAAACTTATTGAAGCCGGGATGAGTGGCCGGGAAGCAGCGCGGCGGCTGTTGATTTCGCCAGCGACCGCCTCGCGGCCTGGCCGCAAGGTGCGCTCAGGTTCCAGTCTTGCACCTGCCCGACCGGACGCCCCGTTGGGACTGGCAAGCTGGCCCCTTATCACGATTTCCTGCGCGCACTCGTGGAGCAGGACCCCGACATAACGCTGTGTGAGCTGCGCGACGCGCTGTTCATGGCCGAGGGCGTGCGTGTACATCATACCAGCATTTCCAAAACACTGCGCCGCCCTGGTTTCACATATAAAAAAATCTCTGGTGGCCAGCGAACAAGACAAGCCGCATGTGCGCAAGGTACGAGAGGAGTGGCTTGAAGCACGTCAGCCGTTCATGCAACGTATGCCAGAACAGATTGTGTTTATTGATGAAACCTGTGTCAAAACCAACCTGACACGGCTGCGTGCACGAGCTGCGAAGGGAAAGCGGGCTTATGACAAAGCTCCCTTTGGCAGATGGCACACTCAGACCTTTATCGCCGGCCTCACCCAGAATGCCTGATCGCTCCCTGGGTGATTGAAGGGCCGATGAATGGCAAGGCGTTTACCACCTGCATTGAAACGCAGCTTGCCCCGCAATTGGCGCCGCGCGCTGTGTTATTCTGGACAACCTATCCACCCATAAAGTGGCTGAGGCGGCTTGCGCACTCAAACGCCATCAATGCTGGTTCCTGTTCCTGCCACCATACTCTCCAGACTTTAATCCCATTGAGATGGCGTTCTCTAAGCTCAAAAGTCAGTTGCGGCGAATAGGGGCGCGAACATTTGATGCTTTGATCAAGGCTCTGGGCGAAGTCTGTGATCTCTTTACACCGCAAGAGTGCTGGAACTACTTCAACGCCGCAGGATATGCTCCAACATGAACGCTCATCGCTTTAGAAGGTTTTTTAGAGCATGGTGCACCAGATCTGATTCAGGATTTCCATTTTAGTTTTCTGTGATTCAGTGTTGCCATCATTTTTTTGGAGGGCACATGAGTAGGCCATATCCGATAGAATTCCGTGAACGGGTTATTGCGTTTGTTGAGGCGGGCAACACTCATCGGGCGTCAGCCTCATGGTTTCAGGTTTCGATTAAGTTCGTCAATGATTTGGTCAGGTTGAAGCGGAAGAGCGGTAGCTTGCAAGCCAAACGGCAAGCCAACCCCGGTCGCAGTAAACTGAGCAAGCTGCATGAATGAGTTCGGCTGCGAGTGCAGGAAAATATGATCTCACACTTGATGAACTGGCGTGGGAGCTAGAGCACGTCGCGTTTAATCATCTCCATATCCAGCCGCTTTGAAGAAGTTTGAGCATTCGTGATTTGAGAATAGT
>CANMBS010000072.1 GCA_947496145.1 uncultured Pseudovibrio sp. | reverse complement strand
ATTATCGCCGAAGACCTGCTAAATGACGGTGCCTGCACTTCAAAATCAATCACAAAGCAGGTTAATAGAGGTGCTCACCTTTCTGTTTCTGAACTTAGTGATGTCGCAACCAAGCATCTTGAGCGAATTGACGACCCGGGCTTACGTACATACTTGCTTCGATGTGCCGATGCCTATTACAAGCAGCAGTCCTCCTTATGTCAGCTCTCAGCGGACCGACTTGAGATCTATCGAAATCATTTTCGCGAAGGAGACATTACTTTTGCCAAGGCAAACTTTCCTGGTGCTTTTCGACGAATTTATACACCTCGAAAGCCAATTGGAGAACAGTTCTGGCTCCCCTTTTTGAATGGGGTAAGTTGACGGGCGGTTAAAGATAGGTACTCGGTGTCATCACGTTTTTAAGACCTGCTTCTCGCAATTTTACCGCGATCCTCTCCACATCCGGCTTTTTCATTGCTGGCCAGTTGAGAGCCTCGCCTTTGACACCATGGTGCTGGAAAGCGTTGAGACGCAAAGGGATACTAGCATCTAACGTTTGAACGAATTCGGAGAGTGCGTTGATCTCCTTTGAGCTATCAGTCCGTTCGGGGATCAGCAGATAACGCAGTTCAGTCAGTCTGTCTGCCTTGAAAAGTAATTTGGCAGAGGTCAGAACGCGCTCATTGCTGCGTGTCGTAAGCGTGCTATGCAAAGTGTCATCAAAAGCCTTGATGTCCAGCATCACGCCGTCGGTTACAGGTAGAACTGACTTCCAGGCCGCCTCAGGCAAATAGCCGTTACTGTCTATGAAACAGGTGAGGTCCTTCAATTTCTCATCAGATTTAATGGCTGTAAACAGGGCGGCGATGAACTTCAATTGTGTGGTCGCTTCCCCTCCGGAGACCGTAATGCCATTCAGAAACGGCTTGTTCTTGTAAAGAAGCGCCAGCACATCATCAACGCTGTACTGGGTGACTTTGGGATTGGCGTTTATTGGGCAGACATCCAGACACTTGTCACATTGGTCACAAATACTCGGATCGTGCAACACCTTGCCTTGCACGATTGCCAGAGCGCCGGTTGGGCACTCTGACACGCAGTCGCCGCAATCGTCGCACAGCTTCATTGTGTGCGGATTGTGGCAGGTTGGACACGCGAAGTTGCAACCTTGCAGAAACAGGACAAGCCGGTTGCCCGGCCCGTCCACGCAAGAAAACTTCAGAACTTTACTGACTGTAGCGCGGGGCAAGTTCATGGCTCATTACTCGCGGTGCACGGTCCAGTATTTTTCCCTTCTCAGCTGCTTCTGCGCCAAGCACTGTTGTGTTGATGCGCGACCCGCCGCATTCCCTGAATTTTTCAATATCTGACAAGCGCACCATGTAGCCGGTGATGCGCACCAGATCATTGTTGGAGATATTGGCGGAAAACTCGCGAAAGCCCAGTTGGAACGCACCTTTGACAAGCTGCTCAAGTGCAGCTGGATTGCTTTCGATGGTCTCATCAAGGGTCAGGATTTCAGAGATACCGGATGGGTAGAACGCATGATGTTCTGCCAGTGCCTGCACATGAGTGACCGGGTCTGGCTCACTGCCGTAAGGGATGCGAACACCCGGTGTGCAGCCATTATCATCACTCAGACCTGCCTGAGAATGCAGCATTGCTTTACCGCGCCACACGTTTTCCATTGGGCGTGCTTCAACGGCTTTATAAAGCACTTCGGAAATGCGATGGCCAAGCTGGTTGGCAGTCTCATCATGACCATATTTTCCAGAGTGACCTTCCTTGGCCTGCAACTCGTCCACACACTGCGCCATGGCAAAGATGCCATACATGGCGGTAAAGCGGTCCTTGCTTATCCAGCCTTCCTTTACAAGGAAGCTTTCAAAGAACCCGGATTTGTTGAAGAGATGATCTATCCGAGCTTCTGTCAGGCGGAAGTTGAGGTCAATGTACTTCGGCAGAACATTTTCAAAGAAGTCCGCAGTATCTTTAGAGCGGCGTGCCACTTCATGCAGATTGATGCGGGTGAGGGTGGAAGCGCCGCCGCATAATGGCAATACGTTATAGCAGCTAGCGATACCATAACCGTGCTCATCAAACAGTGGCTGATGCAATGGGTTATTAGCGATGTGTGGCTTGGAGCACTCGATTATGCTCAGACAGGCTTGCGAGAAAATTTCGTCAGAGCTGACTTGCGGGTCCCAGATGAATGTCAGGTTCGGTGCGATCTGCTTCAGCTCTGCATCAATGCGCATGATGGTTCGTGCAACGCGGTTGTCAGTTGGGCCTACATTGGCATGCATGAATGCATCAGGCAGTACACGGTCCAGATATCGCCAGAACAGCTTGAGTTTCTTGTAAAGGTCTTCGTCGCTGACATCCTCACAATATGGCAGCAGCAGATTGTCGAGACGACCAATGAACACCGGCATATTGGTAACAGATGGTATATGGTGATAGGCAATCATCAGGGCGTTGATAGCCTCATCCAGTGTCGTCGCTGGTTCCAGCTCCAGAAACACACTGCCTTTTTCAAGAACAACGGAATAGTCAGGCATCACATAGCGCGGTTTGAAGGGTGCATGCCCTTCATACATGTCGCAGATAACGCGCTCTTCCAATGCTTTGGCGGTTTCCTCGTCAAGCTCAGGGTAGGGCAGGGAATTTTCCGCCTCCAGCGAGAGATAACGCGCCTTTTGCGTAAAGGAGAGGCCAGGGTCTTCGGTAATTCCCTTAAATCGCTTGAGAAGCTCCGACATGGGTTTGATCCTTTTTTGCTCTTAAGAGCAAATCTTAACCCGGGGGAGAGAGAGGAGGAATTGAACTATCGCAATTCACACAAATAAAAGGAAGGTGGTGCACAGGCGCTTAAAACCCGGCTTTGACCAAGCCGGGTTTGCATTCTTAGATCTTGCAAAGTGTATTATGCACTTTCAGAAGCAGATTTGGAGTCCAGATCACTAGCATCATGACGCTCAGGCACCTGCTCGCTTTCTTCTCCCCATGTGCGATTTACCCGGCGACCACGGATAACTGCTGGGCGTGCAGCAATCTCATCAGCCCAACGCTTCACATTCTTGTATTCATGAACGGAGAGGAACTCACCAGCGCTGTAAATGTCACCTTGCACTAAAACACCGTACCACGGGAAGATTGCGATATCTGCGATGGAATATTCATCGCCTGCCATAAAACGCCGCTCCGCCAGATTGCGTTCGAGAACATCAAGCTGGCGTTTTGCTTCCATGGCGAAACGATTGATCGGATACTCAAATTTCTCTGGCGCGTAGGCATAAAAATGCCCGAAACCACCACCCAGATATGGTGCAGAACCCATCTGCCAGAACAGCCAGTTCATCGTTTCTGTTCGTGCTGCCGGATCTTTTGGCAGGAAGGCCCCAAATTTCTCTGCCAGATAGAGCAAAATAGAGCCGGATTCGAATATGCGGGTAGGTATTTTTGTGCTGTGGTCCACCAGTGCAGGGATTTTAGAGTTCGGGTTTGCTCCCACAAAGCCGCTGGAGAACTGGTCCCCGTCACCAATCTTGATCAGCCACGCATCATATTCTGCGTCCGTAAAACCAGCTGCCAGCAGTTCTTCCAGCATAATGGTAACTTTCACGCCGTTTGGCGTTGCTAGTGAATAAAGCTGTAAAGGGTGTTTTCCAACCTGAAGGTCCTTCTCATGAGTTGGACCTGCAATAGGGCGATTTATATTTGCGAATGTACCACCGTTTTCCTGTTCCCATTTCCAAACTTTTGGTGGGGTATACTCTTGCTTTTCAGTCATAAAATTATAGCTCCGGATTTTTCGATCAATCGGAACAGGCAACTGGTGCGCTGTTGTTTCATCATCACAAATGGATAGATCCATCTCGAAATCAAGCCTCTTTTTTTTATCGCAGGTAAAGGGGTTTTCTTGTGAAGGTGCAATACCTTGCGGAAGCATGTCGGGCTTGAGGTAAAAATTACTTTTGATGTTGTGATTTGAAGATTATCGTTCGCAGAGAAAGTGGAGTTAAAGATTCATTTTTCATTTTCAGAGCTGATCAAATGACTGTGATAGCAATGTTTAAAGCACGAAGATTACGTCTTTATTCAGGGCATATCAGACTATGACCGGGTTATTCGTTGTGATCTTTCCGCAGTATCACGTCACATTTTATGGGGCTGTCTCGTCGAACCAGTGAATACACAAAAGCAAACACAGGAGATGACGATGAACGTTCATACCACCATTAATCACTACGAAAGTGGTGCACAGATCATGACCGCTCTTCAGAGCGTGGAAGCAACTATTGCCGCGACCGGGTTTGACGAAAAGCTACACCACCTCATTCTGCTGCGCGCCTCCCAGATAAACGGCTGCGGATTTTGTGTGAAGATGCACACACGCGATGCACGCAAAGCAGGCGAGACCAACGCCCGACTGGACCATCTCATCATCTGGCGACATTGCGATGACTTCTCGGAGAAAGAAAAACTGGCTTTTGAATGGACGGAAGCCCTGACTGAACTTAATAAAGAAGATCAATTGCCGCGTTTGCGTCAGGACCTGAAAAAACACTACAGTGATCAGGAAATTTCTACCATGACTGCTATGGTCGGTATGATCAACCTTTGGAACCGGATTGCGATATCGAACCATTGATCATGAAAGCAGATAAGTCACTTCATGTATTTGAGCAGGCCAGGCCCATGCTGTTGGGGCTGGCTTACCGTTTGCTTGGCACCTCGGCAGAAGCTGAGGATGTGGTGCAGGAAACCTATCTCATCTGGTCAGCAGCCAACCATGATGAAATTTTAAAACCCGAAGCATGGCTCACCACTGTTTGCACGCGCAAAGCACTTGATCAACTCAAATCCGCGCAAAAAAAACGTGAAAACTACGTTGGTATGTGGCTGCCAGAACCACTGCACACCACTACGCAAAGCACACCGGAAGATCACGTTGAGCTTTCTGAGAGTTTGACCATGGCGTTTTTAATGGTGATGGAACGACTGGCCCCCAAAGAGCGGGCTGCCTTTTTGTTGCGTGAAGTGTTTTCTGCCAGCTATGAGGAAGTCGCGGAAATACTGGAGGTTACTCCCGCAAGCTGCCGTAAGCTGGTCTCCCGGGCTAAAGCCAATGTTCAGCAGAAATCCCAGCGTTTTGTCGCTCCTCCAGAGAAGCAACGCACCATGGTGAGTGTGTTTCAAAGTGCGCTGGAAACTGGCGAAACCACTGAACTTTCCAAGCTTCTGGCTGCTGATGTTGCTCTCATTTCTGATGGGGGAGGCAAGGTCAATGCAATCCCAGAACCGCTCCTGGGTGTCGAGCAGGTCCTTGGTTTCATCCATAAGGCAATCTCACCAGCAGCACGTAGTGGGAAAGCCTGGGTTGAAGAGCTGAACTCCTGCCTGTCTCTGGTGACAATTGATGGTACCGGCATCATGACGACTTTTACGTTTGGCTATAATAATAGCATGAAGGTCAACGCGATCTACGCACAGCGAAACCCAGATAAACTTGCGGCTGTTCATTAGCAATCTGGTCAAGCTGCCAGACGCATAGCTTGCATTTGAAAAAAGAACCTCTCAAACTGGCGCTAACGTTTGGGAGGGAATACATGTCGGTAGAGATGATACTTGCACTTGTGACTGCAACGGCGGCTCTGGTTGCTATTCCGGGCCCTAACGTGGCGCTCATCGCTGCAAATACCATCAGCCATGGCTTCCGTTTTGGTGCCGCTACCGTTCTGGGCACGACCTTAGGTGTAGCAGTTCAGCTTAGCATAGTGGTGCTCGGATTTACGGCACTACTAACATTTGCTGCGGGTGCCTTCTTGTGGGTCAAATGGCTTGGAGCAGCTTACTTGGTCTACCTTGGCATCAAAGCATGGAAAGAGCGGGCAGATGAGCTTGAGAGCGCCAAAGCTTGCGCTACACCTCTGCGCAAGTTGTTCTGGCAGGGCATGCTACTTGCTATAATCAACCCGAAAACACTGGTGTTTAGCGCTGCCTTCCTACCGCAGTTTGTGACTAATCAAGAAGCTGCCTTTGCTTTGGTACAGCCCGCAATGATTTACCTCCTTGTGATTTTGGTTGGTGATTTATGTTGGGCAGCTGTTGCACGCTCTGCGACGCCGTTTTTTAAGAGTATCGGTCATTTGCGCCACAAACTCACCGGAACACTTTTTATCGGTTCCGGCGTCGGTTTGGCACTGGCACGTTTTGAGCGTTAAAGCGTATCTCTGAAAAGTGGACGCCGGTTTTCAGATAAAGATACGCAAAAACAAAAGCTAAAGCAGATCAAGCGTTTCAGTTTAAACGCGAACTGCTTTAGCACCTTGAGCAATGATTTCCAGTTGACGGTTCATATCAGTCAGCTTTCAGTTTAGCTGCTCTTGCTTCCGATTGGGATGATCTCACGGGATTTGGAATGAAATGGCTCCCCCGTCCATCCTCCAAGCCATGTGTGAACTGAAAGTCCAGCCGCTTTCAAAAGCTGTTGGAGCTTGTCTTGCGAAGTGTATTTAATTTGAGAGGGAGCACTGAAAACCTCATCAGTTGAAAGGGAGCGATAGGCATTGATGAAGCTGAGGGTCTGGGTGTCTTCGTCATATTCTGAGATATTCCAGCTTTCAATCTCTCCTAATTGGGAATGCATTGTGCGGTTGAGGGTCTCTTCTTTGCTGCGGGTTTTCTTTCCGGGAAAGTCAGGGTTTCTCGTGTCGAAGACAAATTTCCCCTTTAGGGCCAAGTGATTGGCTATTTGCTTCAAAGCGGCAAGTTGATCCTGCTCATTTAAGAAGAACTGAAAAGAATGTCCTGTAAGACAGATGAGATCAAACCTCTGTTCTATCTGAAAGTTCCGGGCATCGGCCTCGATCCAGGTCACCTGATTGCCACCGCTACGTTGCTTTGCAATCTTAAGCATTGCTGCTGCCGGGTCGAGTCCAACGACATGTCGTCCGTTAGCAAGTTGCACAGTTAGCTCGCCAGTCCCGCATCCCAAATCCAGAACTGAGTTT
Organism: uncultured Pseudovibrio sp.; assembly: GCA_947496145.1. GTDB lineage: Bacteria > Pseudomonadota > Alphaproteobacteria > Rhizobiales > Stappiaceae > Pseudovibrio. The sequence goes on along the minus strand of CANMBS010000072.1, from coordinate 7,743 downwards.
GCTTCTTTAGCAAGTTCCAGACAAAAGATGTGATCTGCACGATCTCTTTGGGGCAACTCATAAAACTTGGCAAGATCTGGATCGGTAAAGATATTCCGAGTGCTCATTTTAAGAAGGCTTTCGACAAATAAGTGTCCATGGACCGGAGTGAATTGCAAAAACATAAAGAAAAACAGATACTGCTCAAGAAGAACAGCGCCTGTCAGAAACTATCGTTCTCAATAGTGTCTTAGCGAACACAGTGCATGAAAGTGCTGCTGTCCTTCTAATTGTTAGGCGAACTGAGTTAGATTGGTGAGGTCCAGAGCCTCAACGAAAACCTGCGAAGCAGCGCCCAATATAGGATACAGGGCACTTGGGTTCTCAGTGACCGGAAATGAGAGAATTTTTCCGCCAGCCGCGGTGCTAAGGCAGTATACAACCATGCAGTTTCAGACAGACATGTGCGGCTCAACGTAGCCAAGCAAGCGCCCCACAGCGACCCATGCCAACATCAATGCACCGGAGCCATAACGAGTGTAACTCATGCCTGCGGCCCAGGAAACGTTGAACTGGCTCAGAAAAAATGGAGAGCCTTCTGATACGATAAATTCAGGAGGACTTCATGGGTCGAAAACATTATACGGAAGAGTTTAAACGGGAAGCGGTACGGCTGGCAGAAGTGAGTGGTCGGCCCATTCCTGAAATCGCTGCCGATCCTGGTGTGAGACGAGCGACCTTGAACCGCTGGATCAAGGAGTTTCGGGATCAGGGTTTGTTGTCAGGATCGCATGAGGATACCAGTAAAGAATTAGCCCGTTACGCGAAGAAAACGAGCTATTACGGCAAGAGAGAGATTTGTAAAAAAAGGCAGCAGCGTTCTTCGCCAGGGAAACAGTGAGGCCAGCTACGCCATTGGTTCAAGTAGCTGAGCGGCACGATGAGATATCAGTTTATCGATGCACAGAACGCCTCTTATTCAACTGCTAAAGCGTATCTCTGAAAAGTGGACACCGGTTTTCAGATAAAGATACGCAAAAACAAAAGCTAAAGCAGATCAAGCGTTTTAGTTTAAACGCGAACTGCTTTAGCCTCTGCGCCTTTATGAGTTGTCAGTTGCATCGGATATTATGCCTGGAGCAAGCGGCCTGCGAGCGCCAGACAACGTGAGGACATGGTGCTTCTCGCTCACATAAAAGATAAGTTTGAAGCCTCAAACAGAGCTTATGTCTCACGGCGAATTGCAGCCGAACTTACCGCTGAAGTTACAACCATAGGCAGGCATCGCGTGGTTCGTCTAATGCGTGATAACTCTCTGAAAGTAGAGAGGAAAAAGAAATTCAAAAGGACGACGGACAGCCACCATAACAAGCCTGTTGCCCCCAACCTTTTGGAACAGGATTTTACTTGTACTGGCCCCAGTCAGAAGTAGGGAGCCGACATCAGCTAGGTCTGGACTTCAGAAGGCTGGCTGTATCTGGCGATCGTCGTAGATCTGTTTTCAAGGCGTATTACAGGCCGGGCAACCAGCAACCGCATGAAGACTGGTCTGGCGACAACGGCATTAAAGCGAGCTCTGGCGACGCGGACCTCTGTGAATGGGCTCAGTTATCATTCCGACAGAAGGAGCCAGTGTTGCTCCGATGCTTGTCAGCGGCTCTTATCGAGGTACAAGATTATCCCTTCCATGAGCGGTAAGGGCAATTGCTTCGATAATTCCATGGTGGAAACCGTGTTCAAGATCATTAACTCTGAAATGTTGTAGCGAACTGCCTTTCAAACCCGTCAGCAGGCAGAAACAGCACCAGGCCTTTACATCGAGGGCTTTTACAATCCAATCAGGAGCCACTCGGCGTTAGGCTATCAAGCGCCAATCACGTTCGAGAGACAGAAAAGAAATAGTGAGACAGAGGCTCTCCATTTTCTTTAGGCAAGTCCACTATTCCTGATGGACTGAATAACACACATCAGTATGCCTCATGTGAGGCTGAAGGGCGTCCAGGCCATCAGCTTAGCATGAATTTAGTTGCAAGAGCTTTCTCCAAGCGTACTTTAAGCGCCGACCATGGCAGCCTGCTTCCACTCAGCAAATGCCTTGAGGCGATGTTCTAGGATGTTATTTGCACAACGTTGATGGCGCGAGGACAAAGTGATTACGCAGGCCTGAGAAGCTAGCCAAAAAAATCTTCGCAAGTGGCCTGGAAACTTGAGCTTTTGCATGGCTCGTTTTCGTTAAGTCAAATATGAGTTTTCAGCTCTATTGTTCAGGCCTTTGCGGGATCAATGCTCCACATCGGGCATGACTTTGTGTTGTGCGACGCCGTAAAATCCGAGTTTATCGGCCTGGATCATGGCCCCTCCTCGTCAAACTGCCAAACATCAGTAGCGTCAGCCTTCTTCCGACGCAACTGGCGGACATAAGCCGGACTAAATTTGATGCTCCAGCGAGAGGTAGTTTCGTTCAATATTACGTATCATCAGTATTTTCCCATTTCTCGCAGGCTAAGAGAGAAGCAATGGTGGAGCCAAACGATGTGAGAAATAATTTGCGCCGGGAAACTGTGGCGCTTGTAGCTGATCGGAGCGGAAATCATTCAGTGCAATTTCTACTCATAACTGGTGCCCGAATTCAGTTAATGAGACCGCGTAATCGTCGCGCAAACTGGAGGGGAGGGAGAGATGGTGGTCTTATTTACTTAAGTAAATTCAATTGTAAGCTTATTTCAGATGCTCAAAAGGACCGAATTTTCAGTTAGATGCTAATGTTAAGCAATCCAATACTTTGTGCATACAGTCAAAATAAATGAAGTTTTAAATTTTGTATTACTGCTTTAGAATAGTAATAATTACGTAGGGGGAGTAATATGAATATTAGAAAATTAAAATACAAGTATATTATGTGGTCGCTTCTGTCCGCATTTTTCGCTATATCTGGTCACAATATAAATACATCATCAGCAAGTGGTTTTGATAATTCTGGGTTCAATTCTATTGATTTACTTTTTGATCCAGCAAAATTTACAACAGAGTGGAGTTATACTTACGTTTTTCGGAATGTTGATTATAAAGCAAAGAATGCAAGAACTTACGAAATCTCTGCTGCTGGTAATTTACTCAACCCATCAATTATCAAAGATGGGGCTGGCGAAGCTTCGGCACTGCCTGACGTCGCAAACTATATGCATAGAGGAAAAGTAGCGTTTACAGACGAGTTTCACTGTATGGGCCGGGCATATAATCCGGGAACAATTCATGAAGAAGTACCAAACGACTGGAATGGCCGGTTTTCGCTTGTTGAAACAAATCTGCAAACTTTCTCTCTTGACGCTACATGTGGTTTAAAATTACCTATTTTCTCCAGGCAGTATCTCTGGGCATATGGCGGTGCTCGTTATCTTCATGCAGATCTTTATGTAAACAAGGCAATAGGGATAAAAATAGTTGACCCCCCTGCTATCTCTGAGGTGGACGTCGATATCTCGGGGCACGGGTATGGCTGGAGGGCTGGTCTAGCATACGAACTTCCCGAATATGCACTTCGAGCCAATCTCACCTATGATAGCGAAATAGACATTAAGGCCACCGGGACTTTGGAAACTGGTGAGCTGGTTATTAATGGGGCACCATTTCAGTTTAAGGGTCCTTCGTATGCATACTTAACCATGCCCCAAGGCGTGGAGTTAAATTTCCAAACTGGAATCGCTCCCGGGTGGCTTGCTTTTGGAGGCGTGAAGTGGGTTGACTGGTCTGTATTGGACCAATTGCAAGTCACTGCCCCAAACGTTATCGAAGGGGCGAGCACGCAATATCCTCTCAAGAGTGTACGTATTTTCAATTTTGAAGATGGATGGACAGTCACAGCAGGTTTGGGACATCAGTTAACTGACAAAATTCAAATCGGTAGCTCTTTCACATGGGATAAAGGGATCGGAGGTCCGTACTCTGATACTTACCAATTAGCGTTAGGAGGTTCATATGAATTCAATGCACATGTAAAATGGAGTTTGGGAGGTGCGGTCGTATACAAGACTGCGGCTTCTGATGAGATAACGCAAACGTACTCTCAATTTGGAGAGGGTTATTCCTCGTCTACTTTGGGTGATGATTTCAAGTTGAACTATGACAGTTCAATTCAATTTGCCCTTTCGACGAAACTGAAACTTACCTTCTAATCATGAAAGGAAAACACATGTTTTCAAGAGCATTAGCATTAGCAGCAGTTCTTTTCTTCGGATTATCTCAAGTGGCATTTGCAAACCCGATAGGTATCTGGTCCAGGGCAAGTCCTGCTGGTGAAACTAAAATTCAAATTGAGGAATGCGAACAACAATACTGTGGCACAGTGGTTTGGATGGAAAATCCGCGAAATGATACAGAGAACCCTGATCCTGAGTTGAGAGATAGACCTATCGTAGGAATTCAAATTTTTAACGATATGGTAAAGATCAGTGATACTCAGTGGAACGGCTCTTTGTACAATCCAGAAAACGGTAAAACATATTCTGGAAGCCTCATTATTATTAACAGCGATACTCTAAAGCTTCAGGGCTGTATAATCTGGCCGCTCTGCAAAACAGACGTTTGGACGCGATCTGAGCTTTAACAGTCCATAACCCAGTGCCTTTAAAAATTGCCTGAAAGAGCAGGTGTTGCCAGAAGACATAGGCACTGCGAATATTTAACGAATATTGGGATGGACGGAACGTGTTACAGAGATCACGATTGAAAGCTGGTTTCTGGTTGATATCACCGTCCATCTTTTTTTGCCACATAAATTCAATGCTTCGCATCGCTGTAAATTGAGGCCCATAAACAGAGCCCGGTGTGGTCTTCTCAAATCTAAGTAATTAGGCTGACAAAGCTTAGACAAAATAAGAAAGTTGGACTGGCACGGGAAAAGTGGAGAGCCTTTTGATAGGTTAAGATCAGGAGGATTTCATGGGGCGAAAACATTATAGGCAAGAGTTTAAGCGGGAAGGGGTGCAACTGGTAGAAGTAAGGGACCGGTACATTCCTGAAACTGGCGCTCATCTGGGTGTGGGGCGTGCGACCCTGAACCGCTGGATCAAGGAATTTCGGAATCAGAATTCACTGTCAGGACCACATGAGGATGCGAGCAAAGAAACTGCTCGGCTGCGCAATGAAAACGATCTTTTACGGCAGGAGAGAGGTTTATTAAAGTGTACCAAGTTAACAAACAGTCCGGTGAACTGTTTGTTTGGCGTAATGTGGCAGCGTTCTTCGCCAGGGAAACAGTGAGGCCAGCGACGCCACTGGTTCAAGTAACTGAGCTGAATGATGAGATTTCAGTTCACCGATGCGCACAACGCACATTATTCAACTGTCGGCTTCTGTGCTTTTATGGGTGTCAGTTGCAGTGCTTATTGTGCCTGGAGAAAGCGACCTGCGCGCGCCAGACAACAAGAGGATATACTGTTCTTTACACACATCAAAGGCAAGTTTGAAGTCTCAAACCGAGCTTATGGCTCACGGCGCATTGCAGCTGAACTTAGCGCTGAAGGCCTTAATGTAGGTAGGCATCACGTGGTTCGCCTGATGCGTGATAACTCTCTGGAAGTGGAGAGGAAAAAGAAGTTCAAGAGGACCACCGACAGCCATCATAGCATATCTGTTGCCTCCAGCCTTCCAGAACAGGACTTCACCTGCACCAGCCCCAACCAAAAGTGGGGAGCTGACATCAGCTACGGTGCGCCTCGTCTCGGATTATCCGAGGAGGCATATGTTTGGAATGCAACTTTAGAAAGGAGAATGAGATCATGCCATGTCTCCCGCTACGGGGGGGATAATGAGCCGAAACGGCGGTGACCTGTTGTTGCTGACAAGGTGACGTAGCTCGTGAGAGAAGAGGATTGAGGCAAAATCCGTTACGCCGAGATGGTCCTCCAGGCTGAGTATTGGAAAGTTGAGGAACACGAACCGGCTCACTCGTATCTGTGGGTTGGAATGTCACCTGCGCCCACGCGGATTAAGGGGCGCACCATCAAAGAATAACTCCACATGTAGCGCGAGCTGATTTGCATCCGGGGGTAAATGTATGGCTCCCGTATAGGCTGTGATGAAAACGTAGCCAGAGCACAGCATTGATGGTGACTTGCGGCAAGCAAGGGCAAAGACTGCGACCGGCGACTTCCCCAATATGCTTTTAAGTCCAACATATGAATGAGGGAAGGCATGGCTGGAATGCTAAGGAAGCAAACTCCGATGACCACTATGCTGGCGGAGCTCTCGTAGTAGTCTGAGGCAGGAAAAGCTTGTTACACGAGACTGGGCTGAGCTGGTCTTAAGGCGAAAAGGAGCAGTTCAAGTTTTTCATGATCTGTGATTCAATACTGTCTCAATGATTTTCAAGGGGGGCAGCATGGGAGGGCCACATCCAATTGAGTTACGCGAACGTGTTGTGGCCTTTGTTGAAGAAGGAAATACACATCGGGCAAGCGCTGCTTGCTTTCGTGTTTCTGTTGAATTTGTCAATGATATGGTCAGGCTGAAGCGAGAGGGCGGCAGCTTGCAGGCCAAACGGCAAGGCAATCCAGGGCGCGGTAAGCTGACTGCAGTTCATGAATGGGTGCGCACGCGTGTTCAGGAAAAAGATGACCTCACGCTTGATGAGCAGGTTCAGGAGCTGAACGTTCCGCATAGCCTTAAGGTCCATCGCTCTTTGATTGGGCGGCTGCTGCACCGCCTTGGCTTATCGCACAAAAAAAGACGCTTGTAGCAAGTGAGCAAAAGCGTTCGGATGTGGAGTTTGACCGCCAGCCCGTTATGCGACATGCTCTGGAAAGGCTTATCTTTATCGATGAGACTGCGCTGAAAACAAACATGGTCAAGTCGACGGGATGGGCACCAAAGGGAGAGCGGCTTTACGGAGATGCACCGTTCGGGCACTGGAACACTCAGACCTTCATCGCTGGCTTGCGCCATGACCGGCTGGAGGTGCCGTGGGTCATCAATGGCCCAATGAACCGGCAAATCTTTGAACAATATATCCAAACTCAACTTGCCCCGACACTGACCGAAGGCGACATCGTCATCCTCGATAATCTGGCCAGCTACTTTGACACCATCCATCATCGACTACTGATCCGCTGTGTGCGCTGCCGTGTTCAGAATAAAAGGTTTATCAGTTTGCTCTGACGTATCTTGAAAGCAGGTCACATTGATCGTGGCCTGTTCAGGGCTGCCAATGAAGGTGTTTAGCAAGGCGGCGTTCTTTCGCCGCTCCTGTCCAGCATCATGCTCCACGAGTTTGATATGTGGCTGGAAGCGAAATACCTGAACAAGAAAGCCCGAAAGGGTCGTTGGGCATGGAACTTCAGCATTCAAAAAGCCATCCCTATAGTGGTGCGAGAAAACCGACAGTGGAAACCAACAGTTTCTTATCGCAGGTATGCTGACGACTTTATCGTGATCGTGAAGGGAAGCAAAGCTCATGCCGAGGTGATCCGTGAAGAATGTCGCGCGTTTTTGGAGGATAGGCTCAAATTGACGCTGAATATGGACAAAACCATATCTCCCATATCAATGACGGTTTTGTCTTTCTTGGACACCGTATCATTCGCAAGCGGGACAGATGGGGCACTATGCGTGTTTCCACTACGATCCCCAAGGAAAAGGCCGAGGCGTTTACCCATAAACTCGTCAAGGCTTTATCCGGCAACGATGATCTTAAAGCCTTTCGCTATTAGTTTGATACGTATCGGCAGCCTTGAAGTAATTCCAGCATTCGGTTGGATCATACAGATC
>CANMBS010000071.1 GCA_947496145.1 uncultured Pseudovibrio sp. | reverse complement strand
CAAGCCATGCTGATCAGTCACCGTATAACTAAAGCTGTCTGAGGCGGTTTCGCCATCTGCCAGATAGTCAAACCCGCTCGCAGGGGCATAGCTGAACGTGCCATCCCCATTGTTGATGACCGTGCCAACTGTTGCACTGCTGTCCACGCTGAAGCTGTGACTGTCACCCTCCTCATCACTAAACTGAGCACCAATTGTTATAGCTGAACTGTCTTCTCCCAAAATGACAAAGCTGTGGCCCTCATCCTTCAGGTTCCACTGCTGACCATCTGCAAAATCAATGAACTCTATGGGACTGGAGACAAAGTGCTGCTTAATCGTGATAAACTCATCAGAATAAAGGAAACGGACCAGAAGATCGGAACCGGAGCGGCCAAAATAAACGTCTCCCGGAGAGATCCCCTCCAGCCTCAGCCGGTCAGTTGTGCCATTTCCAGTTTCATAGATGGTGTCATTGCCGCCGCCCCTTGCGTAAACGTAGGTATCATTGCCAGCACCGCCTTTTAAAACATTATCAGCTTCATTTCCGGTAAGCGTGTCATCTCCCCAGCCGGTAGTGACATTTTCAACATTCTTGACAACACCGTTTTGGCCAGGGGCTGAGGAGAACGTGCCCTCTGCCAGATCCACAGTAACATCTGCTGTTATCGCCGAGAAATCGAACGTATCTGTACCGCTTTCCCCGTCAACCACATCATTGCCGATGCTGGCAAGGAAGGTATCATCTCCCTTTCCGCCAACCAGAGTGTCATTGCCACTACCACCATTCAGCGTATCATTGCCAGCACCACCATAGAGAAGATCAGCATTGCTGCCGCCAGTGATCACATCATCCCCTTCGCCGCCAAAGGCGGTATCCTGCGAAGTAATCTGAAGCGTGTCATCCCCTTCGGTTCCCAGGAGGATATCCATATCATTGATGACAGTTTCATACCCTTCAATACCAAAAGAGGCCTTAAGCTCGTCTTCAGCCTTTACTGGCATCAGGAAGGCATCATAATTGTTGGTTGCACCGGAGGTATTGCCCACCACCTGATGTTCAACAGATTGCGATAGTGTGGCAAGCAACCGGACCCGCGTAAGTGAGCCGGCTTCCAGGTCTGCCAGATGGGCGCTCAGTTCAGAAAGCTCCGGCTCCCTGCCAAAAGTGTTCTGATAGGCTCTGGCGATAAACCCGGCATTGCTCAAGGTGCCATAGCGCGTGGAATATTCATCTGAATCCAGAAGGGACTGGACCAGCCCTGTCATATCCAGCTGACCATTTGCCATATACTGAGCTAAAACCTCAATCTCAGACGCATCCATCTTTCTGTCAAGCACACTGTCATAAACCTGAGCTGCCTCATAAAGCACCCGCGCTTTTGCAGCTTCATCAAGGCGATGTGTGATAATCGTTGAGGTGCCTGAAGTGGTTTTCTCCATGATCCAGGTCTCAATGCCCTGGCTGTCGATTTCATGACTGACCTTAATATGGGTGTTTGCTGCCGAGGCTGTTACCCCGTTATCCCAGCTGTAGCTGCCATTTTTTGTAACTGAGCGTGTAATGGTCTGGGTAACGCCGCCGCGCTCAATTGTCGTGGTCAAACCATCCGCGGAGGTTGTGGTCACCGATGTTTTATAAACAGCCCCCTGCTCAGTGTAGCCGGTCTTTGTCAGCACAACCCGTCCATCCGCGTAGGTCTGGCTGGTGCTGGTCTGATCGGTCCGGCCATTGCCGTTATAATCAAAGCTTCTGGTGACAGTTTGCCCGTCTGAGCTGACCGTCTCTGTAAAGCTGGATCTTAAAGACCCGCTGGCCCACCAGTCCTTACTGGTTGTAGTGGTGCTGCCATCTGCATTTAAGAGCGTTTCCACCTTGCCCGTGCTGTCAGCTTCCCCGTCTCCATCCAGATCCGTACTGGTTTGAGACGACAGACCATTGGCAGCCGTCGTTGTGGTGGTTTTGAAGGTAACTTCACCGGAACTATCGCGTTCTTCAAATCTCTCAATGTGATTGCCAGCCGCATCATAGGAGATCTCGGTAAGACGGCTAAGATCGATCACACCATCGCCGTCCACATCAAGCTGCTCGCTCTTAACTCTGCCATTTGCAGAGACCGTTCTGGTGATCTGGCTGTCAACAGACCCGTCATCACCCAGTTCCCTGTAGGTGGTGGTGACCTGATTTTCATCACCAACCTGAGTGATGATCTCCTGATCTGTGGTCCCGTCTCCATCCATATCAAGTGAAGAGGTTTTGGTGCGCTCATCTGCGCTTATGACCGTTGAGCTTGAGCGTTGCAGATCACCTGCTGCATCAAATTTCCGGGTCGTCTCCGTGCTGCCGCCTGCTGCGCCTTTTTCAAGGAGGATCGTGCGATCAGTAACACCATCGCCGTCAAAGTCAGAGACCTGACTGACAGACAGGCCGGTGGCTGACGTCTCCCGGCTTGCACTGGCTGTCACAGAACCGGACGCATCTGTCGTCGTCCAGCTCTGCGATGTGCTGCCATCACCATTCAGAACTGTGCTTTGCTGTGTGTGCGAGACAAAAGACCCATCGCCATGAAGATCAAGCGTGCTGGTCTGATCAAGCCCGTTGCCAGATGTCTTTAAAGACTGAGAGGCCAGCAGGGTGCCCTGACCATCCTTGTAGGTAATGGTCTGGCTGGTGCTGCCATCTGCTTCAACCTGTGAGGTGTCCTTTACGCTCCGGTCCGTAACCCCATCGCCATCCACATCAAACTCTGTGGTATTTTCCAGACCAGTGCCACTGGTTGTGGTCGTGGTTTTGAAAAGCAGGCCTCCAGTTTCATTAAAGTAAGAGGAGGAGGTGGTGGTTGCCCCATCATCACCAACAACAGCAGTTATCTTCCTGTCATAAACACCATTACCATCTGCATCCACCAGATGGGATTTTAAGCGCCCGTCCCCACTTGATGTTTCAGTTTCGCTGACAATCGTGGAGCCATCACGCGCAGTCACTGTTTTGCTTTTGCTCACAGCCCCACTGGCATCAAGTGTTGTTTGCAGGCGGGTGGTTTGATCTGTAACGCCATCCCCGTCGATATCTTCGCGAACAACCCCAGACAGTCCGTTACCACTGACCGTCTCAGTTGTTTGGCTGGTCAAAGACCCGTCAGCGCCTTTGCGGCTGATGCTGGTGGTTTTTGAACCATCTGCATTTATCGTGGTTTCTTCGGTGCTGACCGTCTCAAAGCTCCCATCCCCATCCAGATCTTCAGATCTGGACTTCAGCAGACCATTGGCACTTTCCTCCAGCCTGCTTTGCTTTTGCAAGCTGCCATCAGCTGCCAGATCCTGAATGAGTGTGGAAGTGGTGCCGTCCTCCAGCTTCGTCCGGACCGAGATACGGTCCACATCACCATCCCCATCAAGGTCTTCTTCCAGAACCACACGGCCATTGGCGTAAACGGTTTCCGTTTGTGAGGACCTTAACTCACCAGAACTCTGGTCCGCTCCCTCATAAAGCCTTGTAACCGTTTGCGCAGAGCCGTCCGCATTAAGAGTTTTCGTGACGGACTGAACAAGATCGACAGTTCCGTCTCCGTCCACATCGCGGCTTGTGACTTTGCTCAGGCCACTGGCAGAGACGGCTTCTGAACGAACAGAGGCAAGGGACGTCCCGTTCCAGGTCTTTGTCTGGGTGGTAACCGTCCCGCCCGCTGCCGTTAAGATGCTTGTTGTGACCGTCTTGTCAAAGTCCCCGTCCCCATCCGCATCGGTTCTGGTGCGGCTTTCCTGCTTATTGCCAGAGGTCCAGACCTCTTCATGAGACAGGGTCTGCGGACCATCTCCTGAGGCTCCTGGTGCCTTTGTGGTCGTGCTCGTTGTTGTGCTGCCGTCACTGCCAGGTGTGCTTACCTGTTCTGTGATCAGATCAGCCTGACCATCCCCGTCAACATCCTTTACTTCGGTAACAGAAAGGCTATTGCCGCTCGTGGTCTTGATGACACCTGCAAGCAGCTGGCCATCATTGGCAAACTGCTTGCTTGTCAGGGTCTGACTGCCATCATCCCCAATCACCAGATGCGTGGTGGTGTTGGCATTACCATCCCCATCACTGTCAACGCTCTCAGTGATCGTGCGCCGGTCTGCACTGGTCTGCTTTTCAGAGCGGGCCAGCAATGTTCCGTCCCCGCTTAGCGTTTGAAGGACTTCACTCTGACTGCCATCAGAGTCCAGCGTGCGCACCGAGGAGAAGGTCTCATCAAACGTGCCATCCCCATCCAGATCCTGCTTGCGGGTCACGCTCATGCCATCAGCACTGACATCCTGAACCGTCCGGCTGATAAGACTGTTATTGCCAGATCTTTGCTCAATGGTCTGTGTGGAGGTGCCATCCAGATTCTGCACGGTTACATCTGACATGATCCGGTCAAAAACACCATTGCCGGAAAGGTCCGATCTGGTTGTGGTCGACAGGCCGTTTGCAGAGGTTTGCTTGACTGTTTTAGACGCAAGTGTCCCGTCAGCATTCAAAACAACGGTCTCTTCGGTAATGATGCCCGAACTGTTTCTTGTGACCTCAACGCGCAGATCATCATGGCCATCCCCGTCCAGATCGCGCACTAAAGACCCGGTCAGACCATCACCATTGCGGACCATCACTTCCTTAAACAGCGTGGTGCCGTCAGCGCTGGTCTTGACAATGGTGCGGGTCTTGCCACCGTCCGCGGCCAGCACACTGCTGTCAGTCTCAGTCAGATCGTAGGTACCATCCCCATCAAGGTCCTCAGAGACGGTTTTAGCCAGACCATCAGCGGAAAGAGTTGTAACGCTTGTGTTAAAGACGGTCCCGTCACGGGCAGCTTTGCTTTCAGTCGCGGTTGTCGCGCCCGAGCTCTCCTGAGCGGTCAGGGTCGACACGCTCATGTCGATCAGGCCATCTCCGTTAAGATCAACAGTCTCCAGCCGCGTGGACTGGTCAGCAGAAATTGTTATCTCCCGGCGGCTCAGCAGGGTTCCGTCCGCCCCTTCAACCACATCATATTCAACGCGGCTGCCATCGCCATTGTGCACGCTTTGACGGGTCAGCGTGCGCTCAAACGCACCATTGCCGTCGCCATCTATTTGCACCGTTCGGGTCAGACGGTCGGGACTGTGAGAAGTGGCCGAACTGGTCAGAACCGTCCCGTCCGGAGACAAGTTCTCAACGGTAACGGTAAAGCTGTTATCGGCGTTCTTGCTCTGGGTCTCCCGCTGTGTGGGATAACCGCCACCGCGCTCATCGCGTTCAATCACAATCAGCGAGCGATCCGCATTGGTGGTGGTGACCGTCTGATCCAGCAGCACGCCGCCGCCATCGCGATTGGTTTCTGTTCGCGTGCGGCTGCCGTCACTCTCCAGAACGCTCTCGTCAATCAGCACCCGGTCAACAACACCATCTGCATTGCTGTCAAACTCAACCTTGACCTTCAGCCCGTCAGCTGACGTCGTTCGGGTGATGATCTGGGCCAGCTCACCTGCCTTGTTAAGAAGCTTTTGGGTTGTAACCGTGGTGCCGTCGCTGTCTGTCTGGGAAGTTTGTGTAACCGAATACCCTTCATCCCCTTGTGCCAGCGTTGCCGTAACCGCTTGCCCGGTTGTGCCGTCACTGCGGGTAAAGGTGGTCTGGCCGTCAATGGAAGAGCCATCAGAAAAACTGGTATGTGTACGATCCACATTCAGATCAATGGAAACGATGCCAAGCTCAGCAAGCGTCTTTGCGCTTTGCGAGCCATCCGCAGCGGTGACCATGACCTTAAACTCGTTCCAGCGCGCATCATTGGCATCTAAAATGCCATTGTCATCACTGTCAAAAATCCGGCGCAGGGCTTCTGCATCCGTCTCTGAAGACGGTGCCCAGTCGGTAAAGATCACCTCTTTGCGTTCAGAGATCTGGCCATCCCCGTCAAGGTCGATGAACAGCACCCCGTCACCGGAGCCCACCCAGGCGCTCTGGTGCTGGTAGCCATCCCCGGCAATATCCAGATAGACCGTGGAATCATCCCGCTCAATCAGGTTGATGCCGTTATCATCCAGATCCAGCAGCATGGGCTTACCGTCGCTGCCGCTGTCATTATCAGGTTTGCTTCTTGGGGTTGGTACGTCCCTTCCTTCCCAACGACTGGAAGGACGATCTGAACCGTCTGTATCCCGGTCTGGCTTGCTTCTCGGGGTGGGTACGTCTCTTCCGTCCCCGCCGCCCTTACCCGATGACCCGCTCGAACTGCCAGATGAACTGCCGGAAGAACTGCTGGACGACCCGGAAGAGCTGGAGGACCCGCTATCAGCAGAGCTTTCCGACCCGCCGCCTTTGCCGGAAGAGCCCAGACCTTCCTCAGCCTGCTTCTTACCACGCGCAATCGAGGCGTTGATCTGCGTAAAGCCTGTCCTGCTGTCAGGGTTCCCACCGTTTGCCGCAAACTCTGCATAGGCCGCCGCAGAAATGTCCCAGTCACTTAACCCAGCCTTCGCCGCAGCATAAGCCATAGACTGGGCCTTACCAGCTGCCGTATTGTGAAAACCTGAACTCAAGTCTCCCTGATGTTCGTAAAAGTCTTCACCGCCAACACCAAGCTTGCGACCGCTACTCGTGATTGCATGGCCTTTGTTATCTGCTTCATAAAATCCGGGATACTCAAACCCTTTGCCATCATTATAAGAATCGTTGTGGACCCTCACACCGCCAGCAACATAGGTATGGTAATCCTCAACCTCAAAGTTATAAGTTCGCCAGCCTTTTTTCCAGACAGGTTTAACGGCCAAATTGCCATGATCTGCATAAACCCAGCCTTCTGCCTGTTCAAACATATCAGCTGTTTCTGCCGAGTAAACAAGCCGCTCAGAACGCACAACCGTTTCAGAACCATCTGCAAGGACAACCGATCCCGTTCCGCCTGACACGAGCTGCTCAATTTGCTGGAAATGACCGCATGTTGTCAGGAACTCATGCCCTGGCGTTGTTACAAGTTCACGTTCCTCGCCATTCTCAAACCATGTCAGGCGAAGCCATTCTTCCGTGATATTAGTAAAGGTTCGAGAAACGACTTTGGATGCGAATGCTCCTCGGCCACTATTTGTTAGAGGATCAAAAGAAAGTACTGTATCTCCAACGCAAATATCAGAGATCTGTTTTGGGCTATCGGATGTAGAGATAAGAGTTGAACCAGTAAAACATTGCGCAACCCCAGACGCATAATATCTTGCAGTGCGCGGATCCATTACGCTAACTTGAGGAAAACTTGTCAGTCGACCAACTAAATCAACTTCATAATTCTTATGTAGCCAGCCGGTAGGTCCTCCTGGGATAACGTCAAAGTAGTAATATCCAACGACTTCACCATCAACGTTAAGTTTTTCGTAGCGTGTCGGCCCGGAAGCCATCATTCCGGTTCTTGGGTTTGCATCGTGATCCAAAAAAGTAAGACCCTGCCCCAATAAACCTAATGTAAAAGAAGTGTAACTATCATCCCCAATATATGCTTTTCCAACACTAGCTAGTCCGAGGGGCGCGACTGGTACTTTCCAACTAACTCCCCCAGATTCTGCAGTAATGCTTAAGTGTTTTGTACTGGATTTATGCGAAAAATCTCCTTCGGATATGTCATCTCCCACAATATCCCAACTATATGATACATTAGGCGTTTTATTGCCCTTTACTCCAAATCCAAGAGATAACTTTCCCTTAATTGGGTTCAATTTTTCGCTATCACCAAAAGTAAACCCACCATTATGGGGCTTCATATCTGTCATGGTTGAATCCCGTCTCTTTGAAAGAGTAAAATTTCTCGAGATGCAATTTTCTCGAGGCGATTTAAGCAAATTTTCTCTTTTTCCGGGTCTCTATCTAAGTAAAAAGCAAATTTCATTACGGGTATACCTGTGACAAACAGATGAATCGGAGTGCAGTATAAATAAATATCTGGGATATCACTAATTTTAGTGATATTATTAAGCGAATTAATCTTGGCTAAAAATTTAATTTTAGCTAGAATGTTTTCATCAACACTAATATTTAAGCAATTATAAATTTCACCACTTTCATCTTCAAGTAAAATTAAGGTATTTAAGGATGGGTCATCATCGAAATTACTTTCAAGCTGCAGAATAAAAGGCTTCCAATGCTCAGGGCAGTTATTACTTTCTGAAGCGTCTGAAGGCGATAATAAAGTAAGCGCAGCAATGCACAAAAGTGCAACTCGTATCGAACGTAATAAATCAAATCTTTGCAACACATTGACATTAAACCACATAAGCCCCACCCACGAACTGTGCTCCAGCCGCCTTCATCAAGCGATCAGTCGACTTCAGATTAGACCCGGTGGTGACATGGATAAAGGCGTGGGACGCATTGAGGGAGGACGTCCAGGTTTTCAGCCCGCCAACCAGCGAAAGAAACGTCTTTGCCCGCCGCAAAGGCTTTTGCTCCAGATCCACGGCAATGACATGCACCGTCACAAAAAGCGGCCCGTCTGAAAGCATGTAACTGTCAGCAACCGCCCAGGTCACCCCAACCGGCTGCCCCTGCCATTCGGCAATGATGCAGGCCATGCGCGGTGGCCGGGAGAGGATCTTTTCAAAATGACGGTCCAGCTTCCAGTCAGAAAAGGGCTGGTTGCGAAACACGGTGGTTGCATGGTGCTGTCGCATGATCTTGCGTACCACCTCAATATCACGCTTTTCAAACAAGCGAACCCGCATCCCCGTCCCGGTGTCCTGCTCGCTGCCACCATTACTCAGCTCCACCTGCTCCCTGGATGGCTCATCCCGTCCAAAGTCAGCAACCGCCTGTTCACTATCCATCACATCCCCACCAGCACACCCAAATGTGCTTAGCATCTAATTCCGTAAACCTGCCCAATATGCACGAGAACAGGGCACGATAAAACGCAGCAAAACCAACTAACTTACATGGAGCTTACATTCGCCACGACAAAGATGAAATGATCTAATCTGTCAGCATTCAAGAACACCGAATTCCGCCTGATGGAAGCCACCCAGCTCTACAAATTGTAAATATGACTAAGAAATATTCAGTAAACTCACAGTGTCACAACAGAACCTTTCAATCACCGCATCAAAACCACTCGCCGGTCAGTATGGCGCTCTCTCAACCAGAACAAGTGCGACGCAGGCACTCTAACCATCTCACGCCTGCCCAAGCTTGCCTGCTCTGTTGCAAAAATCATTCACATTTCATAACTTTCGATAAGCATTAGTTATCGAAGGTCAGAGGCTGATTTATCAAGTTGCCGCAGTGACGGAAGTAATCGGCCTGATTACTTCCGTCAGATGGATTACAGCACGCAAATTCAAAGAGTTATAGCCTTACAGCATCAAGCAGGCAGCGCTTACGAATAGCCCAGAGGATTATGAACTAAATTACATGGCACTCATAGATAAGCCGTATTCTACTTATTCTTGTCTAAAGTAGATTCAATCAAAAAAAGGTTGTCATCGCGAATTAAGCTGATTGGTGTTAGAATCCGCTGATCCTTTATTTGATGCCAGCAAGCTTCTTTATCAAGTTTCCTTTTTAGACAATCAGGGTGTTTCTTCCATTGTTGCAACAAGTATTTACGACTAGCTTCCAAATTTTCGGAAAGATCACCCAGTCGCTCAAATTTTCCCAAATCTATATCCAGCTTCTTGGCGCTTAAGTAAATCAGCTCACTATTATAAATTGCCGAGCTACCTACGCGGTAAAACGGATCGTAGTCCCAATTAAAATAATCTACTGCCGCCAAAACAAGGGGATGATACCAGTCTGGAGGAGGAATAACCCCTTTGATGCGATAAATTGCATACTTTTGCCCCACACCCCGCTTCAGAAAAACATCAATTTCAGTTTCGTAGACGCCCCCGCCCTGCATAGCTTCGATGACTATTGGCCCACCACCTGAAGCTCGCAAGATACCAACATGTGTGAATCTGGAACCGGTAATTTCCTTAAGCATTTCGGCCTCAGGTCCGTCCCTTTCTTGGAAAATCAAATCTCCCCGTTCCCAGTTGCCAAGAAGTTCATCTGCATTAGCCGACGGCAAAAACAGCGGCCAAAGAAAGAGGCTACCAAACAAGAATTTTTGAGTGAGTTTTTGGGCATTCACCCGAAGTATGTATCTCCAACAAATCTGACTAATTGTATCCCCTCCATTCGGCTATTCGACTATGTCAGTTCGGTGCCCGCCATAAGTGCGTCGTCGATTTCACGAGCCCGCACTGCTGCTGGACGCGCCGTCAGGCGTTCAGTGTATTCCGCAAATCCTGGTCTGTCAGGCAAGGTGCCGAGTATTTTCCCCCAGAGAATTTGTGAACCAACATATACATCAGCAGCACTGAACGCCCCTCCGGTGACATAGTCCCGCCCATCCGACAGCATCGCGGCAATCGCATCGGCGACCGCATCCAGCGAGCCATAACCGGAGCGCCCTCGTGTCTGCGGATCATCGGGTAGCTCAAACTTGAAGTAGGAGTTGGTGATCGCTGCCTCGGCGGGACCCGCAGCAAAGAACATCCAACGCAAATAGGCCGCGCCCTCAGGGGTGCCCGGTGCCGGAACGAGTCCTGCATCTGGGAAAGCAGCAGCAAGGTAGGCGCAACAAGCGGCAGCTTCAGTTACTACGGCCTGTCCATGCTGCACAGTTGGAACCTTGCCCATGGGATTGATCTTCAGATAGTCTGGCGATTTCATAGCTGGCCCATAATCTAGCACCCGCGTCTCATATGGCTGGCGCAGTTCCTCGAGCATCCAGCGTACGATGCGTCCACGTGACATGGGATTCGTGTAGAAGATGATCTCAGGCATTGGTGGTGTCTCCTCGCATATGTTGGAGAGTAATAAAGCTCTTTGATTGAACTCCCCCTCGGGTAATGTGTCACACTCGGATAGTTTGCAGGAGAGGGCGAGATACTATCTTAGCCTATCTCAATTCAACCTACATGGAAAACTGATCACTTGTGGGATGAAAATAAAGTATCACTCCCGAAAATAGAGTGTCATCCCAGAAATGCCGAATGCTACATTAAATCAATTTTATCAAATACATATGTGGACAACTCTCACCCTCCCTAAATTGTAAATGTTTGGCAAATTGGTTTCCAAAAGCACGATGGAGGATGATACTCGGAGTAATTGAACTCCCGCTCTTCTGCCGTGCATTGTGTACGGGCAAAGCAAGGAGAGCGAGTGATGGAAATGATTTTTGTTGGCCTTGATGTATCCAAGGATGAAACTGCGATTTGTGTGAGGACTTCCTCGGGAACCATTGTCTCTGGCTTCAAGGTGGCGACGGATCCGCAAGCTATCCACGGTTCTTTGAAAAGGTGGCATGACACGCTTAGTTGTGTGGTCCTGGAAACCGGGCGTATGACTAATTGGCTCTATACTGAACTGGAAGCACGCGGACTGCCCGTGGTGTGTGTAGATGCCCGTCAGGCACATGCTGTTTTAAGTCAGATGCACAATAAGACAGATGAAAATGATGCCGCACTGCTCAGTGAGCTGGCGCGTACAGGTTTTTATCGCAAAGTGATGGTCAAGAGCCGCGTTGCCCAGCATCGTCGTGCACTCCTCAAGGCCCGGCAGGCAGCTCTGAAAACCCGTATTAATCTGGAGAACACTATACGGGGTCTGCTTGCTAGCTTTGGCGTACGTCTGCCCAGGCAGATTTCAGGTTATGAGAACCGGATTGAAGCGATACTCGTCGAATATCCCGCGCTCACTTCGATCTTATTGCCTTTGATGAAGCTACGCACTCAGGCCCTGACACAAGCTGCCAAGCTTAGCGGTGAAGTCAACCGACAAGCACGGGCAGATGTCACCTGCCGGCGGCTGATGACCATTCCCGGTGTTGGTGTGATCAGCGCCTTGACGTTTGTGGCAACTGTTGATGCGCCTGATCGTTTTAAAAAGTCCAGATCGGTCGGGGCCTATGCTGGCCTGACCTCGCGGCGCTATCAGTCTGGTCAAATAGATATCGGAGGACGGATCTCTCATCGCGGGGATACTCTGCTACGAACCGTTCTGTATGAAGCAGCAAATTCGCTGGTATGCCGTGCAAAGAGCGGTAAGGGCGCAGAGTTGCAGAAATGGGCTCGCGCGCTCAAGGCGCGGACAAGCCACAAAAAGGCGGTCGTTGCTCTGGCACGTAAGCTGGCTGTCCTCATACATGCTATCTGGAAAAAAGGAACCGAATTTGAAACCAAAGCCACCTAGGAGAATAGCCGGAACAAAACCAACCCGTCAGAGTTAAAAGTTGCCGCACCAGCCAACGCGGCAGGCAGTCGATTAAGCCCGTGTAAATATATTGCGCTCTGAAACCAGAAGCGCGCATGATACTTTTGGGAAATCGATGCCTTGAACGCCGAGATGAAGCTCCACACAACGGATGACTTCGCAAAGAACTTTGCAGGTGGCTGGCCAGTGTGACACAATACCCGAGCGGGAGTTCAATTAAAGAACTCTGTTACCCGCCGACAACAATGGTTTCCCCACCCTTGCTGCGAAAAAAGCCGACGCCTCCTGTGAACCTGCCGCTTCTCTTTCAAGACGCCAAATTTTCAACTGCGTTGACGTGAGCCCAAGTTCTTTTGCAACTTTACTCAACACCGCACCCAGTTCATAAAGACGATCTACTGCTGCTGATTTAAACTCTTCAGTGTACTTGCCACGCTTGGTGTCCATTCCCATCTCCTGAAACAATCAAAGTCAATATACTCGATTGTCCGGGATCAGGGACGAACTCCAACTGAACAGCGAACGTAGAAGAAGACGGCATACAAGATCACGTCTTTTGGGTACTGCGTGCCTTTAAAACTGATCAACTCAACAAACCTCAAACTGCGAATTCAGAGCGAACCGTTTGTAACCCAAAAAAGCGACAGTTGGGAACCGAGTGAACTTTGCGACATGTATGGATGCCTTAGTCAATGCAAGAGTTTCTCAGACGTAGAAACCATGGGATCAGGTGCGCACGTGTATCAGGCCTTTTTGCGGGATCTTGTCCTCGCGGGCCGTTATGGAAGAGCGCCGATCAGGTCCAATATCAAAACCACGAGCTCAAAGCTCCGTGTCGCAATCTGGTTT
This sequence comes from uncultured Pseudovibrio sp., assembly GCA_947496145.1. Classification (GTDB taxonomy): domain Bacteria; phylum Pseudomonadota; class Alphaproteobacteria; order Rhizobiales; family Stappiaceae; genus Pseudovibrio. The sequence continues at coordinate 1,986 of CANMBS010000071.1, read as the reverse complement.
TCCCGAGCCGCGTTTTGCCCCCCGTTGAGTGTTGCTTGGGAACCAGACCGAGCCAGGCAGCAAAGTCCCGCCTACGTTTGAACGTGGCCATTGCCGGGGCAAAAGCCTCTATCGCAATCGCGGTGATTGGGCCAAGCCCGGGAATGGTTTTCAGGAGTTTTGCCGTGCCACTGTTCTTGGCTAAAGCCTGGAGTTTTTCTCCAACGCTTTAATCTTTTGCGTGTGTCCGTCAATCTGTCCAAAATACAATCCCGCCACGCCATGAACAATCTCGGGAAGATGGTCCCCATCCTGTTCAAGGCGCTGCCTCAGCTTCTCAACATGGACCGCGCCATTAGGGACGACCAGTCCATGCTCGGCCAAATGCGCCCGCAACGCGTTAATCATTTGGGTTCGCTGTCGCACCAGAAGCTCTCGCGTGCGGAACACCATCGAGCGGGCCTGTTGAGATTCGCTTTTGACCTCCACAAAGCGCATGGTGGGCCGGGCGGCGGCTTCGGCAATGGCAAAAGCGTCGTTGGCGTCGTTTTTCTGGCGCTTTACAAAGGGTTTGACGTAGATCGGCGCAATGAGACGAACCTCGTGTCCGAGTTTTCGCACTTCTCTGCCCCAATAGTGCGAACTCGCACAGGCCTCCATTGCGACAATCCAGGCGGGAAGCCTACTCAAAGTCTTTAAAAAGCACGCCCGAGAGACCTTCTTTGCGAACACCGCGTGTCCGTCACCATCGGCTCCATGCAGCTGAAAAACGTTCTTCGATAAGTCAACGCCAACAATCGCCAGTTTCTTCATGGTTGCTCCCCTCTCTGTCCAAAAGCGACACGCTGCTCAATATTGCAGAAATGCGCCGGGAGAGGCATCCATTCCATCGCAACCCTCAGTGCGAGCGCTCGCGGACCGGGCTTTTTTCGCCCAAAGGGTGGATCAAATTTCAATGCAAAACCCGGGTCAATTTTTAATGCTGATTGACACTCTGCGGAACTAAAGCAGTTCGCGTTTAAGCTGAAACGCTTGATCTGCTTTAGCTTTTGTTTTTACGTATCTTTATCTGAAAACCGGTGTCCACTTTTCAGAAGTACGCTTTAAACATTTTAGATCACCAGTAGCGGCGTACCTGTCGTACGCCCAGCTTCTAAGGCGGTTTGTGCCGCCCCAGCATCAGCAAGAGGGAAGTGAGAGGCAACAGACGTTGCAGGGGTGACTTTCAAAACTTGAAGCACCTCTTTTGCCACCATCTTGTAGCGAGTTGGATCTTCCAGATAAGCCATCACGCTTGGAGTATGGAATGCTAAGCTTCGCATCGGGCCGAGGCTACTGGCCGATAGCGACATGAGTGCGCCACCCGCCTGGCCAATACTGGCGACGGTCCCAAACTTTGCAGTGGCATTCAACGACTCTTGCAATGTTGGTTCGCCAATACCATCAATGGTGAAGTCTACCCCCTTGTCGCCGGTCCAGTCGCGTACCACTTTAGCAATCTTCGCATTGCGACCTGTGATAACCTTTTCAGCCCCTTTCATTAAAGCCTGTTCGGCCTTTTCCTCTGTACTGGCTGTGGCGATGATCCGAGCGCCTAACTTCTTGGCCCAAGGCATAAGGATACTGGCGAGACCGCCTGCACCTGCATGCATAAGGATCGTGGTCCCCTGTGTAACATTATGGACTTTATGGAGTAACATGTGAGCCGTAAAAGCGCGAAGTAGACTACTGGCGGCAAGCGCACTTGAAATCCCTTCGGGAAGTGGTATTGCGCGCCAGGCGGGCAACAGACGCGCTTGAGCGTATCCTCCGACGAGCCCTGCATAGCCAACGCGATCACCGACTGACACATGAAAGACATCCTCGCCAATTGCTTCCACGATACCAGCGCCCTCTACGCCAACTACAGCTGGCAAAGGAAGAGGATAGAGGCGTTGTTGCAAAATTCGAAATTAGGTTACAGCTTGCCTAATCCCATGCATGTGTTCATGCAGAAACCTTCTCGAA
>CANMBS010000070.1 GCA_947496145.1 uncultured Pseudovibrio sp. | reverse complement strand
TAATGTTTTCGCCCCATAAAGTCCTCCTGATCTTAGAGTATCAGAAGGCTCTCCACTTTTCCTGAGCCAGTCCACTCCTCATGCAAGGTTAACTGAGTTACAAGCAGCTATCGGACGCTTCTTGAGCCTGATGCTCATCAAAAACCGTGGTGTCAAAGCTCGGCAAGAAACTGCGGAGCACACACATGGGATTTCCAACGTCAACCAAGGAATCTGGGACATCATTCAGCACAACAGCTCTGGCACCAACAAGCACGTTTTGCCAATCTTCAAATACAATCACTTTGCGCAGGCTCTTCAAAACTGAGATAAGTGGCATCGCGATCGCTGATCACCGCAGGAGTATTGGGCCAATCAATTCCAAAGGCCGGATCGTTCCAGCGAAAACCTCTTCCATGACCCGGCTTAAACCTCCGATCAATCATGTAAAGAACGTCGGTATCTGGCTGAAGTGTCAGGAAGCCGTGAGAAAATCCTTTCGGGATGTATAAACTACACAGATTATCGGCAGAAAGAATTGTCGCGCACCATTTAAGGAATGTCGGGCTTTGAGGGCGAAGATCAACAGCCACATCATACACAGCACCTCGTGTTATGCGTATTAGCTTTGCCTCTGCCCACTCCTCTGGCTGATCATGCATTCCGCGTAAAGTGTAGATTGCCGTATTCCGCGAAAGGCTGGTTTGAAGGGGATTAAACTCTATTCCGATCTCTGAGAACGCCTGCTCACAAAACAACCTAGAAAAACACCCACGTTCATCTATATTAAGAGATGGCTCAACCACCTTTGGTCCCATTCCTGCGGTTCCAAACTCCGGCTCCCTGCTCAGCATCTAAAACACCCGCAGTTCGGGAATTGCAGTCACAAACTGCCCGCCCCATTGGCGAATTTCGTCCAGTTCGGAAGCAACTTCCGGGGCCAGGTTCCATGGAAAAATGACGATATAGTCGGGTTTAGACTTCCAAATTTCACCTGGGCTTACGATCGGAGCATGAACCCCAGGCAGCAAACGACCTTGCTTATGGGGGTTTTTATCAGCAACAAACGAAATATCTGAAGCGGTTACACCGCAGTAATTCATAAACGTATTGCCCTTTGCTGCGGCGCCATAGCCAGCAATTTTTTTTCCATCAGCCCTGGCTTTTTTCAGGAACTTTAAAAAGTCATCCCGGACCCTTTCGACACGTAGAAGAAACCCTTCATAACCTTGCACCTGATTGAGTTTTGCGTTCTTTTCAAGTTGCCTTGCGTCAAGCAGATTAGGACACTCCTGAAAGCTTGCCGCTTTGTGGCAGGCAAAAACGCGCAGAGACCCGCCATGGGTTGGAAGAGTCTGTACATCGAATACCCGTAAGTCATGCTTTGCCAGAATTCGTTCAACTGCAAACAGAGACAAGTAGAAGTAATGCTCATGATAGATAGTATCGAACTGAACACTGTTGATCAGGTTAAGCAGATGCGGAAACTCAAAGGTCGACACCCCGTCAGGTTTCAGAATGATCTTAAAACCTGCAATGAAATCAGATATATCCGGCACGTGAGCAAGAACGTTGTTAGCAACGGTAAGGTCAGCTTGATGGCCTTTCACCTTCAGCTCCTGTGCTGTTTTCCTGTTAAAGAACTCAGTTACAGTAGGGACACCTTTTTTTGTGGCCACTTCAGCGCAATTACCAGCTGGCTCGACACCAAGCACTGGGATGCCTTGCGTCACAAAGTGCTGAAGCAAATACCCATCATTGGAAGCAATTTCCATGACAAGTGAGCTGGGATCTAATTCAAACCGCTTTGACATCTCCTCTGCATACTGCCTGGCGTGCTCCACCCAGCCAGAAGAAAAGCTGCTAAAGTATGCATAGTCATCATGAAAGATATCTTCAGCCGGGATATTCTCAGTTGTCTGGCTGAGCAGGCAATTCTCACAAAGCATTACATGGAGCGGATATGACTTTTCTCCCGCAATGGCCTCACGATCTGGCAAATTAGAGTTCGCAAGAGGTGTTGCGCCCAAGTCAACCACAGAAAGAGTTAGTGAAGCTCCGCAGAAACGACAGTGTTTGCTCATGCAGCATACTCCATCTGCTGATAGGCTTGAATTTCTTTGAGGGTTCGCTCACGCATGTCCTGCCCGTTCATCCAGCACCTGTACCAGTGTGATGTTGCATTAATCGCCTCCATTCCGATAAGACGATCACGCCACCCTAAGGTTTTATGGGCCAATGCTGGGTCAAGAGCTAACCTGCTTGTTTCAATGGATTGCTTCTCCTCATTAACCTTTAGCAAGTGAGAGGCATCCAGAGCACTCAGAAATTTCTTCGCAAACACCAGTACAGGCAGGTCATGAGTCAGATGCGGGCCAATATTCAACGCAAGTGGCGTATGTGGGTTGGTAACGAGAGATTGCACATAAACCAAGTAGCCACAAAGACAATCCAGCACGTGTTGCCATGGGCGTGTAGCTGATGGCTGACGAAGCACAACAGGGTGACCGGCTGTCACTGCACGTACGCAATCAGGTACGAGCCGGTCCTCTGAGAAGTCGCCTCCTCCAATCACGTTGCCGCCACGTACACGCGCTATCGGTATCCCCTCAAAAAAGGTTTTGGCAAAAGAAGCTACTGCAATGTCACAGGCTGCCTTGCTTGCAGAATACGGGTCTCGCCCACCCAACTTATCTTCTTCTTTGAAAGGCCGCCCAGACCCATCATTTTCATAGACCTTATCTGTTGTTACAATGAGGACAGCTTCCAATTGCGAGCAATGACGTAGTCCTTCCAGCAAATTAAGTGTACCTTGCACATTTGTACTCCACGTGGTGAGCGGAGCTTTGACAGAACGGCGGACCAGCGCCTGGGCAGCCATATGGATCACGATTTGCGAACCGGATTGCTTTAGAAATCTTTGGACCTCATTAGTACTGCGCAAATCCATAAATCTGCCTTCGCAGAAATCACCAACACGAGCCAATTCATAAAGTGAGGCAGGTCTTTCAGGTGGCAATGAAAATGCAGTGACCTTTGCGCCTAACTGCCACAACCAAAGAGCGCACCAGGCCCCTTTAAAACCCGTATGTCCAGTCAGTAAAACACGTTTGCCTCGCCAGAAGTCAGGGTCAGGCAAGACACCGGTATTGATCTGAGGATTTTCTAGTCCCAAACTTTCCACGGTGCTGTTCCTGCTTCCCAATGTTTTTGAAGGTAGTTTTTATCCCGCAGCGTATCCATCGCCTGCCAGAAGCCATGATGTTGAAACGCATGTAACTCATTTTCTGCAACCAGTGCTTCCAGTGGTTCAGCTTCCCAAATAGTTTGATCATTTTCGATTAAATCAAGGCAGTTTGTCTTAAGTACAAAATAACCTCCATTAATAAGGCCGCTCTCACCCGTTGGTTTTTCTTTAAAACGGCGAATAGCGGTGCCCTCTAAATCCAAAGCTCCATATCTCCCCGGAGGGGTAACCGCTGTCATTGTGGCGCGGCCACCATGGTGCCTATGAAATTCAATACTCTCCGCAATATCGAGGTTGGTGACACCATCACCATAGGTCATGCAGAAATCTTCATCTTCTCCAAGGTAAGGTCGAATACGCCCTAACCGACCTCCCGTCATGCTGTCCTGACCGGTTTCGACAAGTGTTACGTTCCAGGGCTCAGTTACATTTTGATGGAACTTAACTTCCCCTGTTCCTGTATTTACGGTCAAATCGGCACCATGAAGCGCATAGTTGACAAAGAAATCTTTGATAATATGACCTTTGTAACCTAGGCAAATAATAAAGTCGGTAACACCATGAGCGGCATAGGTTTTCATGATATGCCAAAGGATCGGCCGGCCCCCAATTTCAACCATAGGTTTGGGGCGTAAAACTGTTTCTTCAGATAGTCTGGTACCGAAGCCACCTGCTAGGATTACCGCTTTCATTTGCGCATACCCTCAGTAAATTACCTGGAGAACATCATTATTGCGTTTGAAGCTCACCTCCTCGGTGACTTTGAACTGCTTGCTGTGTTTTAGTTTGAAATGTGAAAACATTGTCATGGCTAACGGCCAGATTGAATTGATAGTTTTTAGAAAGTATGGCGTTAAATGCGACCTCAATTTCATCGGCGCTACAGCGGTGCGGGTGAAACTCCACAATTAGATAGTTCACGCCGTCCAGCTCCAGAGCCGGAAGGAGATCTGTCTCGCCACCTTCTATGTCCATCATGATTACATGGGGCCGAAATTCATTTATCAACCGGTTCACATCAATGGTTTTTTGATAGGTTTTCCGTGCTTTTTCATCATGTTTAAGCGAAGAAGAAAACACCCGTTCATGGATGTAAAAGGGTACCTCAATGTCGTCCTCTACGCTGGCAATTGCATTTATCAACCTGGGAGAAACATTATTGAGGCGACAATTACTTTCTATGAGATCAGTCAGTTCCGGATTAGCTTCAACACTAACAACGTTTTCAGATCCGCATTTTTTAGCCATATAGCAGGCAAGAAAACCCGTGCATGTTCCCAGTTCAAGAACTCGCTCATTGCCGGTCAGGATTGAGCTGATAATGTCATACTCGCTGTGCTCGTAATGACCACGGATCAGTGCCTCACGAACTTCTTCGTTTAACTCAGGCCGTTTGACATCCAGCTTTATTCCTTTCAGTCGCTTGTAGCGGCGTAGATATTTCTTGAGTTGATACTCAAGTTCATTGCCAAACTTCATTTCCACCCCATTACCCACCAGGGCCTATCCGCATGTTTCGGATGTTCCCTTGCAAACTTAGATTTACTTAATTTTAGGTAGTTTTGAGAGATGCGTCTTCCAGTATAAATAACCCAGATAATTTCTTTGGGCTATTCCAATAGTATTCCCAAGCATTCAAAGAGGTTAACTGAACCTTCTACTCAAATCCCAAAATTGCGCGTACTTTGGAGGCTGGTTCATCTGAAGTTTTGCTGTAACTGGCTATTTTGCAAAAATAGTCTTCCCAATGTGAGAAAATCAACTCAGGATCGAACTTAATCAAAGAAGACTTCCCTTTTTGTGCCACCTGAGAGCGCTTTTCAGCAGACGCCATTAAACCAGAGAGTTCATTGGCCAATCCACTCGAACCGTTTTCTGCCCCGGACAGGCGACCTGCATCATCTCTGAGCAAAAAACGCATTCCATCACAATCATTTACCCCAACAGCAGGGAGGCCGGATGCCATGCCTTCTGTAATTGCTCTCGGAATACCCTCGAAACGCGAGGGGAGACATATAATTTGCCCATTTGTGTAGGCAGTTTCAATCTGCCTGATAACCCCTTTAAAGTGGATCTTTTCTGTACATTTTTTACGTTCTGCAAGGTCTTTCAGATATCGCTCTTGTCGTCCTTCACCAAAAATCAAAAGCTGCCAATCCTGAAAATCTGCTGATATTTGAGCAAAGGCTTCTATGAGCCAGTCAACTCGTTTGCGCTCTTCTAAGCTACTTACACAAATGATGTTCTTAGGTCTGGAGAGTAAGGGCACACTCCGAGCGCTCACGAACCTTTCCATGTCAACTTCATTTGGAATCCTATGGCAAATCGAGCGATGTTTGGGCGGCAGGTATCTGATAAAGTCATCCAGCAGGACTGTAATGCCCTGATAATGATCCAGAGCATCATAAAACCGGGCCATTTTAAGCATTCGCCGCGTATCGTTCAGCTCAGAGGCCAATTCAAGCTCAGGGGAAATTCTCAAGGCCAAGACACAGGGTGTCTTCAAAGCACGCACTGCCCAGCCAACTTCAACTGCCATTTCGGGCGTAAACGCGATCACGATGTCCGGTCTTTCCATATGAAGCTTGCTCCGAAGAACACGAATGCGTTTTGAGGATCTACCTGAGAAAACAGGATGCCTCAAAACCGAGCAACGTAATTGAAGGCGGGTGAAAACATCTCTGATTGGTCGTGACCTAGCTTTTCTGGCGGAATTTTCCAGTTCCGATACTATTGAGGCAACCTCTCCGTTACCTTTCACAGTGTTTTGGGATTGCTGTAAGTTCGTGACAGGTATTTCGGCATTTAAAGAGTAAAATGGCATATCATCAACACGCTCATCTGTAATGATTTTTACCTCATGACCACGCTGAGCCATTGCACTTGCCAAACAGATCAATGCTCGCTCTGCCCCCCCAGGAACATTTGCAAGATGTTGCTTAACAAATGTAATTTTCATAGCCCATAAACTCCAACCGTTTTTCCATTGATCAGATATCAGGATGCTCAAAACCGGCCATCATCAGGCTTATTCAAAACGATAGCTTATGAAGGGATACCTCACTCACCAGATAATGATCTAGCAAGGTTACTGCGTCCAGATTGACACACCATTCTCAACCTGCTTGACGAGGCCCTGCTTTTCTCGCCAGGATCTTCCGATATCCGTAACGATATTTGGTTGATTTGCTCCAATATGAAATCTGTTTCGATAACGCGATGAGTATTCTTCTAAAGGTAAGTTTAAATGTCCCTGGAACTGTTTTTCTGGATCTAGTTCCTCAATCATAAGTGATGCGCTTTTCCTGGCAAAATTACTCTCAAGAAATGATGGAGAGGTCGTAAATTCAGGTTTGTGCCACTGCCATATTTTCAAGCCTAAAAATTTCAGCTTTTCTTTGTATCCATGATATAAATTTTTACCATTCCAATTCTTTTCCTTACACATCAATGATAATTGCTTGGTTTTTCCTGTGAGCATTCCGGTAATTTGTGAAGGATAAATCGGTTCATTTAGCACCCAGTCATCTTCCAAGTGAAGAAAGTGACTCTCGGTCGGCATTTGCCAGAGCCTCTTTACTGCTTTCGTGAATGAGCATTGATCCGGCTTGAAAATTTGCGCATCAGGAAAGTATTGCAAAATCGTATCAACGCATCTGAGTTGGTCATCCGCAGGTCCGCCAAAAGGATCGATATTGGCAAAAACACCAGATACCTCAAAGTTTCTGAATAAATTTTTGTTAAAGGAGAACAATGTTTCTTTCAGTAATTCAGAGCGCCTTCCACAAACAATCGTTACATTGATCCTACTCATAAAGAACACCTCAGGCTTTAATTTACACTCCTTAGACCCTCACCTCGCATTAAACTCGGTTTTTGCATAATAAGCAGGCGTATTAGCCTGTCAGCCCCTTAGATTATGAGCACTGGCACGTTAATTTACCTTTGGTTATAAAACGCAATGTAGCTGGCAAGAGATGTTCTTGGCTTGGAAACAGGATAGAGACCCTAAGATAGATTTTCATAGTGTGGTGGCACGCCAGAGACATCCTACAAACACATTGTTCCGCCATGCACCTTTGCACTCATGGAAACCTTGATGAATTCCAGATTGTTGAATTGAGAGCCTTGATCTGAATTGAAAATCTCTGGCTTACCGTCCGTGACAAGTGCTTCTTCCAGCGCCTTAATGCCCATTCCATTCATCTAGGAGTTCGCTGAACTGCTGCATAGGCGCACTGTACGTTATGGGCCTTTCAAAACCTGCAGAAGTCAACTGAGTTGAAACGTGGTAAATATCATAGCAGCTTCGCCAAAGGGGAAGGTGGAGGCGATTAGATCCGCTTGCTTGCCCCAGATGTAAATCTGCGAACGGGCTCCGTATAGTTTGGCTGTCAGTACAACCCCGAACTCGTATTTATCGGGCACAACCAGTGGAGGCTCCCGGCTTCAACATCTTCGTTCATAAATTAATTCAGTGACAAAAATGTCAGAATGCGTGAGATCATGCAAAATTGAAGCTGGAGCTGCACAGCAGTTACGAAACAACAGCTCAATTATGCCTGCGAAATCGCCTCGCATCCAGTTGAGATCACCCTGTTAGTTTCGTTTTTACGCCCTGGATTGCAATCAAGGACGACCTGTAACGTAATTCAGGTCGCGCAGGACTTCTGATGTTTCCATAGTTGGGTCATGGCTTTCACCAGAATCCAGACCTCGGAAACAGCCCGTGTTACATAAACCTGAACTTACCGACAAACTAAAATCACTCAGTATAGATCGTACCGATGCGCCTCTTTTTACGCCTGTAGAAGACAAGCGTCGTCGCTGGCCGCTAGTTGCTCTTGCACTGCTCGCCTTAAGTGCGTTAGGCAGTCTTTCCTACGCATTTGTTGATCTGCCCCCACTTTCTGAGCTGGCAGACAGCTTAACGCAAAGGACATCCTCTCCAAATCAGGAGCAACAAGCGGCACCTTCTCACAAAGTTCAACTGGCTTCAGCGCCGGTTGATACTGTGCTGCCAGCTTCACAAGCTCCAACAAGACTTCCAGCGGGGCAACGGATCATCGGCTCTGGCTATGTGGTTGCAGAACGAATTGTGACAGTTAAGCCGGAAGTGAGTGGCCGTATCACCAGTATTGAAGTGGAGTTAGGTGAGCAGGTACGAACCGGGCAGGTTCTCGCCCGGTTCGATGCTGTATTGCTGGAAACCGACTTAGATATTGCAAAGTCGCGGGTCAAAAAGGCTCAGGCAGAGGTTGCGGAGGCAAAAGCGGCTCTGGAAGAGGCTCGCGATCCTTTGCGCAGGATGCCAATTTTGAGAGAAAAAGGCATTATCAGCGAGGCGACGTTCAACGCAGCATTGCTGAAAGAGGATCGTCTTGAAAGCAGTTTGCTGAGAGCGCAGCAGTCGCTATCTATTGAAGAACTGCAGGTCAACAAGCTGGAGCAACAGCTTGATTACTACACCGTACGAGCGCCGTTTGATGGTGTCGTGGTTGCGCGCCTGAGTGATGTAGGGAAAGTTCTGCAATCCGGATTGGATGGCGGCCCTCCGAATGAGGGTCTGGTTCAGCTCATCGACCCTGATCGTCTTCTGATTGATGTCGATATCGCTGAAGTTAACATTGCAGTGCTTAAGCCAGGGCTGGAGGGAGTTGCGCAGCTCGACGCCTATCCGGATAAAAAAGTCCCGGTCATCGTGAAATCAATAGTCCCCTTTGCGTCTCGACAGAAAGGTACCGTCTCCGTACGCCTTTCTATTCCAGAACCATTGCCTGCCATGTATCCCAACATGGCAGCAAAGGTCTCTTTTCAACTTTCCCAAAGCAACTAAGCAGTTGAGACTGCGATTAATAATGAGTGTGTAATCATGACCTTAGATACACGTATACAGCTTCAGGACGTTTCTAAGTCTTATCGGCTTGGCAAGAGTGAAATCAGCATTTTTGATAGTTTAAATCTTGATATTCCAGCAGGTGATTTTCTTGCGATTATGGGGCCGTCAGGCTCTGGCAAATCAACTATTTTGAATTTGATCGGCGGGATTGACCGCATAACAAGCGGACAGGTTACAGTGGGGCAGTTGCGCATTGATAACCTGTCGGAGGCAAAGCTGAGCCGCTGGCGGGCTCAGCAAGTTGGCTTTGTGTTCCAGTTCTACAATTTGCTGCCCATGCTGACAGCTGCACAAAACGTTGAACTTCCGCTTCTTCTGACAGCTCACAGTCGTCGTGAGCGCATGGAACGGGTGAATACGATCCTCGACATTGTCGGATTGGACACACGCGGTAAACACTTGCCTTCAGAACTTTCTGGTGGACAGCAGCAGCGTGTAGGTATTGCACGTGCAATTGCGATGGACCCGCAAATCCTCCTTTGTGACGAGCCAACAGGTGATTTAGATCGCAAGTCGGCGGAAGAGATTCTGGATATCCTGAAGATCCTGAATACCGAGATGGGTAAAACTATCATCATGGTAACGCACGATCCTTCTGCAACCACCTACGCTCGCCGGACATTGCACCTGGACAAAGGGCAGTTTGTTCGTAAGGAACTGGAGCATATGGCATGAGTTATGGTCTTTTAATAGGCAAGAACCTCACCCGCAAAATGCTTCGCAGCTTCCTGCTGATCTTGTGTGTTGCGATCGCTTTTTTCATCTATAGTGTGCTGTCCAGCTTTCAAAAGAGTTTTGAAGGTGCGGAGGCAACTGTTGAGCGTCTTGTCGTTACCAATAAAATCGGAAGCAATGAAGCTTTACCCATCAGCTACTGGAACAAAATCCGGCAGGTCGAAGGGGTTGAAAGTGTAACACATATCTCTCGCTTACGTGCTTATTACATGAATGAGTTTAATGTGATTGGGGCAAATGCGGTAGATATTCCAAGCTTTTATGAGATGTTTGCAAACACCTATTCATTTGATGAGCACATGGTTGCTGCGATGACACAAAAGCGTAATGGTGCTCTTGTCGGTCGCACGCTTGCAGTCAAAGAAGGCTGGCAACTCGGCCAAAAGATTACGCTGACGAGCTTCAGGCATTTCAATCAGGACGGCACTCAAAACTGGTCTTTTGAAATTGCTGGAATTTTTGATGGTCTTGAAGCCAATGTGGATACGGCCTTCCTGATTACGAACTACGATTATTTTAATGAAGCGCTGGTCCGTGGCAAAGATGTTGTTTCGATATATGGTGTTCGACCTCATGACCCGCAGATGATTGATAGTGTTGCCAAGCGGATTGATCAGGTCTTTGCCAATTCAGGCAGTGAAACCCGAAGTCAGTCAGAAGTGGCGTTTATGAAAGCTTTCATGAACCAGTTTGCGGACGTGGAACTTATCGTAAGAGCAATCGTTTCAGCAGCGTTTATTACAATCCTGATGATTGTTGCAAATACGATGATCTTTGCCATTCGTGAGCGACTTCTGGAAATTGGCGTATTGAAGGTGCTTGGCTTTTCTGGCTTTGTCATCATGCTTACAATTATGGCTGAGACCTTACTGATTTTTGCTCTTGGTGCACTTGGTGGAGTGGGGTTGACAGCTCTCTTAATGCCGATACTGAGTGAGCTCCTTTCTAGTATCGTCCCCGGCATTTCTCTTTCTGCCATAACGGTTGTTCAAGCTTTGGGGCTTGCGGTGATCATGAGCTTCCTGACCGGGTTCTTACCGGCTTTCAAAGCCTTGCGCCTACCAATCGCAACCGCCTTGAAACATAGCTAGACAGGTGACTTTATGAATTTGCTTCGTCAATGTGTTGCCGTAACTAATGCCAATTTGCGCAGCGTCAGGCGACGGTTCTGGATTTCTTTCTCGTTGGTTCTTTCTGTAGCTCTTGTCACGATGATCCTGCTTGGCTTTCTTGCAATGGCAAACGGTTTCAATAAAGCGCTGACTCAGGTTGGGGCAGAAGATATAGCTATTGTACTCAGCTCTGGTGCACGCTCTGAACTGGGTAGTCGCATTACTCCACCTCACCTGCACCTGCTGGAGGAAGCCCCCGGGATCGCCAGGGATGCAAATGGTGCAGCTTTTACCTCTCCTGAGTTGATTGTTCCTGTTGATGTTATTGGTAAGAGTGATCAGTTGCCGGCTGCGGTCTCCTTGCGTGGTGTTGGTTTGCGCGGGGTAGCCGTGAGACCACTTGTGAAACTCAGCGAAGGCCGCATGTTCGCTCAGGGGGCTAACGAGTTGATCATCGGTAAAAGGCTTGCACAAGATTATGAGGGGCTGGAGCTTGGTAAGACCATCCTGTTCGGCAAGTCAAAATGGAAGGTGGTAGGGTTCTTTGACGCCGACGGCTCTGTGTTTGAGTCAGAGTTACTTGCAGATGCTAAGGTTGTGCAGACTTTGTTTAACCGCCCGAACCTGACGCAAGTCCTTCGTGTAAAACTAGCCGGGCCAGATGGGTTTGCACAGCTTGCCTCATACATTGAAGCAAATCCTCGTTTGCCGGTGACAGTGCGTTCAGAGCGACAGTATTTTGCAAGCCAATCACAGCGGGTCAGTCAAATCATTTTATGGTTGGGGTGGCCTCTGGCGCTAACCATGGCGCTTGGCGCAATAATTGGTGCACTCACAACCATGTATAGTTCCGTCTCGGACCGGCTGATTGAGATTGCCACGGTTCGTGCAATCGGATTTAGCCGCACCTCTGCCTTTATCGGGACATGGATAGAAGCTCTGCTTCTTACTTTGATTGGTTGTGGTGTTGGAACACTTGCTGCGTTGCTGCTACTGGATGGCTGGGCAGCTTCAACGGTGGGTGCGGACAACACGCAAATTGCTTTTGAACTTCAGCTGTCACTTTCCATGATCATTAATGCAGTTGCCGTCTCACTGCTGGTTGGCGCTGTTGGCGGCGGTCTTCCAGCTTTTCGGGCAACACGAGTTCCCTTGCGTCTGGCCATGACCGGACGTAGTTAACGCCAGCCCCGGGCAAATGACCTGCCTTGCCCGGGGTCCTTTCTCCTCTAAAAGTTGCAATAAAAGTGATCTGTTTACCAGCGTTAATCCCACATCTCATGATCTGCACGCCATGCGGGCACTCTTGCAAATCCCAGCGACCAACAGATTGGGGGCACAAAAGCAATTCACATCCAAGATAACTACTGTTCCGGTACGAGTCAGTCAGCGATTACTACGTTGCCTCGACTTACTGGCAAAAGGAAATCTGCGATGACCCGTCTTTTGGAAGAAATTGATGTCCCCATCAATATTTGTAATTGAAATACATATTTATGGGCTGATCTTCTGATAAATGAATTTATCAAGCAAATATGATCTTTAATGTGTATTCACTTAAATTGGTTTGTACATATAATGCAGCCAAATCATGTTTGTGATCATACTGCTTTGTTTCGGGTTAAGTGAATGCTGTCTATTCCTCTTCCTTTTGTAGTAACATTAATGCTTCTCACATTTCTGGCGAGAACATTGCAGTCTGATGATCAAAGTCTGAAGGAAAGAGCATTCTTCCTGGCTTTGTTTTTTGTATGCATCCTTCAGACAATACTGAGCGGCTTGCGTTGGAACTTACAGGTGGACGAGGTAAAGCTCATACAGCCAGTCATTGCTGCAACTTTACCGGTGCTAATCTGGGCTTCTTTCACGCATGTCAGCCCTCAAAGCGTGCAGTTGAGTGATTATCGTATGTGGGCGCATATTATGCCGATCCCACTCGTTGCCATCCTCCGAGTATGGGATGCCAACCTGATTGACTATCTGTTGATAGGACTGGCGGCGGGCTACAGCTTTGCGATGTACAAAACCATTAATGCGGGTCCATCAACATTGCCCAGACTATCTTTAAATGGTGTAGTCTCTGCATTTGCCGCCTTAAAGGTTGCCACGTTGCTGCTCATAAGCACAGCAATTATTGATGGATTTATCCTTTTTGACTTTATTCAATGGCAGGGTGCTCACGTGGGCGTGTTTTTGTCTGCTTCAAGTCTGATCATTTTGCTTGCATTGTGTATTGCAGCCTCAATGGCTGGCCAGAACATGGACACCTCTGATGCAGAAGAACTGGAAGCGGAACCTGTCCTAAAGGAAAAAGAGCAAGGTGCCGATGATGTCGCCTCAGATGCCGAGATCCTTGCCACCGTGGATGCATTGCTGAAAGAACGTGGATTGTTTAAAGACCCGAACTTGAGTTTGAGCAGACTGGCCCGGCGTGCCGGCGTTCCTTCCCGTCAAATTTCAATCGCGATTAATCGCAGTAGATCAATGAATGTTTCTCAGTACGTAAACCAGTTCCGCATTGAGGAAGCTTGCCGCCTGTTAACCGAGACGGATTATTCCGTTACGCGCATTATCGATGATGCTGGTTTCCAGACTAAATCTAATTTCAATCGTGAGTTTTTGAGAATAACTGGTAAGAGCCCCACAGACTGGCGCAACAACGCCTCACAGAAGAGTCCACATACGAAGGCGCTATTAAGTTAACGTTGGCTCCAGTTCCGACTGGTAGTTGGGCAACATGACTTGTGCTCCGATCAGTTACAAGCGCCCCCGTTTTCCACCCGAGATTATTGCTCATGTTGTTTGGCTCTATCACCGCTTCTCTCTCAGCCTGCGGGAGGTCGAAGAGATGCTGCTGGAACGTGGGGTAACCCTGTCATATGAAACCATCCGCCAGTGGGGGACCAAGTTTGGTCCGGCTTACACTCGTTAATTACGACGCAAAAGAGCAAGCAGTTCAGATCTCTGGTATCTTGATGAGGTTGTGATCAGGATCCAGGGCCAGCGATGCTATCTATGGCAGGCCGTTGATCAGGATGGCTATATTCTCGACGAAACCCTTCAGAAACGGTGCAATACCAAGGCTGCCAAACGTTTATTGACCCGTCTGTTATCACGGCAGGGAGTTGCTCCCGAGCGAATTGTTACTGACAAACCTGGTTCCTATGGAGCGGCAAAACGCAAGGTGATGCCAGCTGTTGAGCACCGCAGCCACAAGGGTTTGAACAATCGCGCAGAGAACTCGCATTTGCCCTTGCGAAATGAGAACGAGCTATGCAAAATTTAAGTCGCCGGGCCAGCGTCAAAGATTTCTGGCAGTCTTCTCCGGCCTGCGTAATCTCTTCGTTCCGCCTCACCATAAGCGTTCCGCAATTGACATTCACCTCCGCGCCTCAACGGGTTTGCTCAATGGAAGCTGGCGGCAATGATCAACGCCTGAACTGTGCTTGCTGGGAGGCTTTTGCGAGCAAAATCGAGTTAACGTGACAACACGCCCAAGACCGTCAAAGGCCATCACTTGATCTTCAAGGGTAACCTGCTCGATTGGCTTGGCTGAGCCATCTGCCATGAGGACTGGTGTCCCAGCAACAAAGCAACTTCCACTGTCTACGTAATCATCATAACTGCCACCGCTCCTAGTCGAACCTCCATTATTGCTTCCACTATTACCACCAGATTCACTGGAAGGCCCGTCCCCCATACCGTGATCATCGCCGCCGTCAGAACGCGAAGAAGCACCACGTGTTCCAACAGATATAGAACCATCACCTGGACCATTGCCACCAAAGTACCCATCTGCCCCGCGATTATCGGTTGAACCCGTTTCACCATAGCGAGAATTCGTTTGTGCCGTGCCTGGATTACGGTCTGAGCCTAAGGCAGCGCCGCCCAACCCCGCACTAGGATGTCCTCCTCTTCCTACATCACCATAGGTGTCTCCGTCGTTCGAGGTTTCTCGTCGACTGTTATAACCGCCAGTTGAGGTATCAAATTTACTGCGCATTGCATTATTGATAAAATTCTCATGCGCGATTTGGTCCGCCCCATTCAACTCATAGCCACGTTTAACAGCATCAGGTTGATAGACATTTCCATCTTTGACCGTGTTTATAGTGGACTGGCCTAAGGAAAGTGGAGAGCCGCTGTCTCAATATTTCTTGTCTGCCGCTCGAATGCGATTGGCGATTGAT
>CANMBS010000069.1 GCA_947496145.1 uncultured Pseudovibrio sp. | reverse complement strand
AATGACCACCTGATAAACAAAATGAGTGGGTCAAATCTCGATGAAAATACCGGGTCACTTCTCAGCGGAAATCAACAGCTGAAAACTACTGGAGCTTAGCCGCAGAACGCGATCCGTGCAACAAGGTTGCGACAAAGCCTTTCTTCCCGGGACTAAACATTTAGGGGGCGGTCGAGGCCGCTTCGCCATATGGTACATTGTTACCGCCATATCTTCTGACGCGTACGTTAGCCTGTTCTGCGTGGCCAATGAATCCCTCCATCATACACAGGCGTGACCCATATCTACCTATCTCAGCCGAAGCTAAATCGGTTGTCACACGTTGAAAAGTGCATGTCTTCAGGAACTTTCCAACCCACAGTCCGCCAGTGTACCTGGCTGCTCCGTTCGTCGGAAGCGTGTGGTTGGTCCCTATCACTTTGTCGCCATAGGCAACTGTCGTGCGCGGTCCAATGAACAGAGCTCCATAGTTCTTCATGTTGTCAGCAAAGTAGTCGTCATCACTGGTCATAATCTGGACGTGCTCTGATGCGATTTTATCGGCTTCGGCCATCATCTCTGCATGGTCCTCACAGACAATGATTTCACCATAATCATTCCAAGAAACGGCTGCGACATCCGCTGTGGGCAGTATCTTCAACAACCGGTCAATTTCATCCAGCGTGCTCCGGCCCAAAGCTTCTGAATTGGTTATCAATATACACGGTGAATTATGGCCATGTTCTGCTTGACCTAGAAGGTCAGTTGCACAGACCTCGCCATCTACGATTTCGTCAGCAATAATCAGCGTTTCGGTGGGTCCAGCGAACAGGTCTATACCAACGCGCCCAAACAACTGGCGTTTGGCCTCTGTGACAAATGCATTTCCGGGTCCGACGAGCATGTCCACTGGCGTGATTGTTTCTGTACCTAGAGCCATTGCCGCGATCCCTTGCACGCCCCCCATCACGTAGATCTCATCTGCCCCATCAATTGCTTGCGTTGCAACGACATACTTTGCTGGAACACCCTTGAAAGGAGGTGCGCAAGTGATCACGCGATCACATCCAGCTACTTTGGCCGTTAGAACGGACATATGTGCGGACGCCAGAAGTGGGTATTTGCCGCCTGGTACATAACAACCGACGTTTCCAATTGGCAGATGCTTGTGGCCAAGAACTACGCCTGGGCGTGTTTCGACTTCCAGCGGCATCATGGTCGTGAGTTGGTGTTCGGCAAACACTTTAACCTGTTCGCTGGCAAATTCGATGTCTTCGCGTTGTTGAGGATCTAAGCTGTCCAGGCAAGCCTTGATTTCTCTTTCGTCTAGGCGATAGGTGTTTCGGTCCAGATCATCGAACTTTATGGAATAGTCACGCAAAGCTGCATCCCCTCGCTTCTCGACGTCTAGTATAACCCCAGAGACGGTGGCTCGGAGTTCGGCGTTTGCCGCCTCAATGGCAGCGGATTTTCGGGCAGATTTCAATTTCCAGGACATTGGTTGTCTTTCAGCAAAAAAAGAGCCGCGCGCAGATCTCTGCGACGCGGCTCAGAAGTTGAGGAGATTTACATATGTTGTTCTTTGGCACGCATCTCTGCGTAGACTTCCTGCTCTTTCTCATAGTATTCGGGCGAGGGGAAGTCCCACCAACCAGGTGTGAACGGGCCAGCTGCATCGCGCGATGTGATGGCTTCGATCAATGCAGGCCTGCCAAGTGCCAGCGCTTCTTCAAACGCCTTGCGCAAGTCTTCGCTGGATTCAACTTTCACGGCGTGCATGCCAAAACTCTTGGCCATATCCGTAATGTCAGCGGAATATGGCTCGCCGTTGCTCTCATGATGATTGAATTCAGCACCAATGTGGCGTCCCTGAAATTTACGCATACCGCCGCGGATCGACATATATCCTGAATTGTTTTGAACCAGCGCCACTACAGGGATGTTGTGCATTACAGCAACACCCATTTCGGGTGCACACATCATGAAGTCACCGTCACCCATAATTGCAACAACCTGTTTGTCTGGGCAGGCAAGTTTAGCACCAAGGGCTGCTGGATACGCCCAACCCATAGGAGAGAAGGAGCCCGAGGTAAGATGAGTTCTTGGCTTGTAGACAGGGAAGGACTGTTTGACGGCGCCTTGCGTATTGCCAGAACCGACCGTAACGATCCCATCTGTTTCGAGAACTTCTCGCAAGATTTTTAGCGGATGCTGCGAAGTAAATGGGGACTGCGTACTGTCACGACGAGGTGCAAGCATCTGCTCCCATTCATCCTTTGCGGCGCGCACATCTTCGAGAAAATCTTTCCTCTTGGCAATGGCCTTAGACGACTGCAGATCGGTAATCAGTTCAAGCATTGCTTCTAGTGTTACGCGGGCGTCTGCGACGATGCCCACCTCTGTAGGATAGTTCTTCCCGATTTCATGAGGATCGAGATCAATGTGGATCAGTTTACCAGGAGGGAAGGAGAAACTGACACCTTTCGCGTAAGAAGATGCTGACCAGTCGGTAAAGCGACAGCCAACCGAGACCACAACGTCAGCACTAGCGGTGATTTTGTTACCGCAACTCGTTCCGGTTTGGCCAACCGCGCCAATGCACAATTCATGATCTTCCGAGATCGCGCCTTTACCGTTCCATGTGAATGAAACTGCAGCACTCAGGCGCTCGGCAAGAGCCGTCAGGGCTTCAGAAGCATCAGCAGAGATTGCACCACCTCCGGCACAAATCACTGGGCGTTCTGCAGCCAGCAGTAATTTGACAGCACGCGTCACCGCTTCTGGTGCAGGGTGTGTCACGCCAATTGGCATGCGTTTATCTAGATCATGAATGCTTATGTCTGCAGACTCGCATTGAAGATCCATAGGGAGTTCAACGTGTACAGGGCCACGGCGTCCGGTCAACATCGTATTGAAGGCGCGATGCATCGTGAACGGGATCTCTTCCACACGAATGGGTGAGTAAGACCGCTTGGTTACTTCCTCCATAATCCGAGGGAACGAATTCTCCTGTTGGCGCTCAATCTCTTGCATAACACCATGACCTTTCATGTGTGTTGAAGGAGAGCCGTTGATGAAGAAAATCGAAGTGGAATCCGCGTATGCCGTGGCCAAACCAATAACGGTGTTTGTGGCACCGGGACCCACAGATGTTGTGGCAGCCATGGGCTTGCCGCAAGCACGATAGTAACCATCAGCCATATGGATTGCGCTTTGCTCATGCATTACTTGGATGAATTTCACTTTACAGCCATCTTGGAGAAATGCGTCTGTTAACGTCCAATTTCCGTGTCCGGGAATTCCAGCTATGTACTCAATGCCATACTCGGTCAAAGTTTGAGCTACGATCTCACCGCCAGTTAACTTCATTGGTTCCTCCATTAAATCTGCATGATAGCGTGACTGATGAACTCTCCGAGCTCATTTTCGGGCAATGACAAAATCAAATAAGATGCGATTACGGTCAATTTCGCAGCCAGTAGAAAATATACGCATACTGACGCAGTCAACGCATCATTATGCGCAGTGGATTTCAGAGGTGCGAAATTGACCAACTCTTGTGGTCGGGTCCATTATTGTCAAACACTAGGGAGAGTACTATGACCGGAGCAACTAACGATACTCGCGATCTTTGTTTCGCTGACAACCATTTATCGGCCATCCTCGTCGAGAATGTCGAAGACTATCATGCCGATGGTATCGTGGTGAATCTGTCAACCTCGACGATCTTTGTAGAAGGAGAAGTGGATACCCCAATCCAACCTTGGCGTTCTGCTAGGCTGCACGGCAAAGCGGTTCGGAAAGCAGGTCGCATCGCCGTGCTCAAGATCGAGAACCTTGAGAACCTTGGGGGTGTCATGTTGCGCGGTTGGCACTGGTTTGGAAGTATTTATGACGGCTTTCCTCGAGAAACACCGCTGTTCATGTCCAGTATCGACGCAGTCGGTGCCATTGAGGAAGATCCATACGCCTTTACACGCGAGCGTACCGAACCTCTGGAGACGCAACAGTTTGAGATCAAACTAAAGTGTTGGTGGTCGCCCAATGAAACAGATTGCTTTATTCACAACGAACACCCCTTCCTTGAGGTTCATACGCAAATTCACGGAACCGGGCGCATGCAGAAGTTCCGAGAACAAAATGCAGATACCGTTTACGAAGATGTGATCATGGCTCCAGGCTTTACCCACGAGCCTTTCTGTATTGTCTCGGGTAAAAATGAATGGTCGTACCCTTGGCATCGCTATTATACTGATCGAGAAAGCATTTGGCTTGCTATCGAATTACATCCCGTCGATTGAAGGTTTTTTTGATCGATGCGTAACTACATAGATGCCTTTTATGATCTTGAGATTTTTTCTTCAAAGAAATCATAGTGAACGAAGTACAAAACCGCGACATGTTGAACGACGTTCGAAGTTTTCCTGCCATTTTAAGCTCAAAACATACCCTCGCCGAGAAAGACCGGTTTCCAGATATGGCGGGAGAAGTCGAAGTCAGGTCTTCAGGCTTACTGATCGAACCCCTTCATTTTACCAACCAATCTTACCGACTAACAGGAACCAGTCCGACATGACCTATTCAATCATTCAAGACGCGCATGCCGTCATCCTTCCTGCATTCGACTTGATGGAGTTGAGCAATTCTTGCAAATCCTTCTTGGACCGGGGCGGCATCTCGATCCTTCTGGGAGAAAGTCGCGACGAATATGTGGCTCGGACTATGTCTGAGGAGCGATGCCAATCTGAAACTCCCGAAACGTTCCTCAGGATCATTAATTCAGCAAAATCTCATACAGATGATCTGCTGGTTGCAGTTGACCAGGAAATTGGTGGCATCTGCCGGATGCATGACCTTGTCCCACAGTTCCCTCAGGTGATAGATCTGGTTCAGGTGTCAGACATGGAGATAGAAGAGATCAGTTACAAGGTCGGTCTGGCTAGCTCTGCGCTTGGGGTGAACTGTTTCCTAGCGCCGGTTCTTGATCTAGTCACAGGTGAAAACCCTTGGCTTGATGGGCGCACCTACTCCGTGGACCCTGATGTTGTCGGGCGTGTATCCGCTGCATATGTGCGCGGTGTGCAGCGTGCTGGCGTTGCCGCTACTGCTAAGCACTTCCCGGGGTTTCACAACATCACTGGCGATCCGGCGGTGGACGCAACAGCTGTCGTCGAAGATCCAGCTACTAGCTTTAAGGCTGGTTTTGCACCCTTTCAGGATGCCATCGCAGCCAATGTCGAGATGATTATGATCGGACCCGCTATCACCAAGGCATTTGACCACGAACGTGCGGCTCTACGGTCGAAAAAGGTCGTGGATGTTCTCAAGTTGGATTTAGCCTTCGAAGGGATTGTTATGGCTGACGATTTGGATTCCAAAGCTACAATGCGGGATGATGGTATAGAAACCGTTGCATTGGATGCGATCAACGCAGGATGTGATTTCCTTCTGCTAGCTGACATTGACAACCAGCTTGCCGATGTCGCCAAAGCACTAGTTGATGCTGTGGAAGCCGGGAAGATTTCGCGCGATCGATTGGCAGCATCCGCTAATAAAGTGCGAAATCTCGCACGCAAATACACGAAGACTGTTTAATAGTGTCGGGTCCTGTCAATCTTACAAATGACGTTTCAATGGAATCGGGGTATTTCTCACGGTTCGAAGCGGTGATTTTCGACCTTGACGGTACTTTGGTTCATTCCGAACATGTCTGGGACGCAGCCAAAACCGAAGTACTTGCTCAGTATGGTCAATCGATCACCGTTGCCCAACTGTGGGCTTATCTGGGTCGCGGATTATCTGATTTTCTGGACGAAGTATTTGGAAAACCGTTGAGCGGTGAAACCAAACGTGAGATCGCAAATAAAATCGGAGCAGCGGCCGATAATCTACTACCGAAAATGCGCACGCCAGTTGATGGGGCCGCAGACTTTCTGCGCGATTTACACAGTATTGGGCTGCGAATTGCAATTTGTTCATCATCACCTCGCCGCCACATTGAGAGTGCCGTGAAGGACTTACAAATACAAGATCAGGTCGATGTCATTACCTCGGGCGCAGATCTGCCTAGAGGCAAACCTGATCCCCTACCTTACCTTAGGACGTTAGAACATCTTGGCATTTCAGCTGCCATGGCATGTGCCATCGAAGACTCACCATCTGGAGTTGCTTCAGCAATGAGCGCAGGCCTAACCGTCTTGGCAGTTGGGCCGGGTTGCTCCGGACCTGAGTTTCAGCGTTGTGCCCTACAGTCAGAGAGTTTCTTAGATCTGAATGGCGTTGTTGCAGAATTCATTGAAGATGCTTAGTTTGTGAGGGATTTCCCTTTACAAAGCCCCTCTTTATGGGCCGTGTTGCATGGGTCGGCACTGAGATAGAGCTTTCCCTTACCCAGAAAATAGGGTTTACGAAACCCGCTCGAACGCCGGGTGCCCGAGTGAAGTCATCTTATTGAGAGCGTTGACGCCAACTTTTATCTCTGCCCTCTGGTTTTTGATGTTGCGCGCTTTCAGCTTGTTGCCAATCACCTGCTTAAAGCGGCCCATCTGAGTTTCAATCCGGCTGCGCTGACTATATCCGCTTTGCTTCTGCCATGCCATCCGTCCTTCGCTTTGGATGGCAGCAATATGCCGGTCCCGCTGCGTGGGGTTGGTCTCAGCTTCGGGGCTGACGACAGCGTTTTTGGGCGGTGGAATAATGACTTTGACACCTTCAAAGCGTCGCTCCAATTCATTGCTGACAGGTTCTCCGTCATAGGCTCCGTCCGCTATGAACCGGGAAACCGGTCCTTCAACCTGGTCCAGCAAATCGGGCAGGATCGTTGGATCACCAACGCTCTCTTCGGTCAGCTCAGAACACACAATCTCGCCGGTGTTCAGGTCCATCCCAAGGTGCAGCTTACGCCAGGATCGGCGCTTTACTGCCGTTCCGTGTTTGTTTTCCTGCCACTCTCCGGCTCCGAATATTTTCAACCCGGTGCTATCGACGACCAACTGAATCGGCTCAGAGCTGGCCTGCTGCTTTAGCTGTTCAAATTCCAACTTTGCAGCCCGGCGGGACAGGGTTGAAAAATCAGGCACCGCGAGATCAAGCTTCATAAGCCCCAGCAGTGAGCGCATAAAGCCCTGCGTCTGGCGCAGTGCAAGGCCAAAGACCACCCAGACCGTCAGGCAAGTTTCAATGGCAAATGAAGAATATTTTGCCTGTCCACCCCGCGTAGCTCGCCGATCTGCTGCCCACTGGTGGGCAACATCATCGCTGACCCAGATCGTCACATCTCCCCGGCGGCGCAAACTCTCGTTGTATTCGCTCCAGTTCGTGACACGGAAACGAGGTTTGACAAATTAATGGCGACGTGAGGCGTTGAATTTATGCGGCATAATGTGAGAATGTAATAAAGTTTAATACTGAGTAATTAAGTTTCATACTGAAACACGGTGTTTTAGAGCAATCACGCTATTAACAAACAAGGTCGCGTATATTGCCTTCTCCGCAAGTGACTGTAATACATTCTTTTTCAATGATCTGACCATTGGCTTTAAGCGATACTCTTGATCTGAGTATGAATCTTTATTACTTCGCAACTCTTGATTTAGACGCAAACTTGATGTGATGCCCTTACGTCAGTATGAGACTTTATTTTTGAAGTGAAATCTTAACTGGCTGAAATCTGCCAATACAAGACACCAATAGTATGCAACTTTATTACTCTCCGACACATAAAAAACTGATAGAGGCTGAAAACTACTGGAGCTTAGCCGCAGAGCGCGATCCGTGCAACGAGGTTACTTCTCTGCCCCAATAGTGCGAGCTCGCACAGGCCTCCATTGCGACAATGCAGGCGGGAAGCCTACCCAAAGTCTTTAAAAAGCACGCCCGAGAGACCTTCTTTGCGAACACCACGTGTCCGTCACCATCGGCTCCATGCAGCTGAAAAACGTTCTTTGACAAGTCAACGCCAACAATCGCCAGTTTCTTCATGGTTGCTCCCCTCTCTGTCCAAAAGCGACACGCTGCTCAATATTGCAGAAATGCGCCGGGAGAGGCATCCACTCCATCAAAACCCTCAAAAGTAATTCGCCACGCGGGCCTTTCTCTGGTTGAACTTTCATCGAGAAAAACGTGCAGTCTCGCCCCTTGAAGCATCAGGCGTTTAACTTATTATAGATTGCAGGCGGATAACTCATGCAATCAATAGATCGCGACTCGCCTTCCAAGAGCTTGTTCGTGCGGCAGGCCGCGGTGGGAGCGAACATGTTGCATCATGTGATTTCCCTTCTTGCGTTAGAAACAACCAAGATCATTCCGGCGCCGGCGATCAACACCCCGCCAAGGATCGTGTTGAAAGTTAGAGTATCTGCGAAGATCCAGAATCCGATCAACCCAGTCCAGACGATCTGCAAGTAGTTGATGGGTTGCAGCAGCGAGGCGCGCGCAAAGGACAGAGCGACGACCACGCTGCTCTGTGCAACGATGTTGAACGCACACAGCATCCCGAATAAACCAAAGTGTTCTGGCTGGATCGGTTTGAACGTGCCGAAAAACAGGACCGCAGGTACCAGCATGCCGACCAGACAAATGTAGAAAATAGAGGTGGCCGGCCCGTCGCAGACTGATGCGAATCGCGTCAGGACGATATAGGTGGCGTAGAAGAAGGCTGCTCCGAGGGCGCAGGCCAATCCTTGGACGTTGAGGTCATTCGCGGGAGCCATGGCAACGGCGAGACCGACAAGACCCAGTAACAGCGAAACGATTGTCGTGAGCGCCAATTTCTCTTTCAGGAAGACGACGGCCATCACGACGCCGATCACCGGAAACAAATGGAAAATCGTCATGACTTCTGCAAGACCCAGATATCGATAGGCCTGTCCGACAAGGACGATCTCGCCTATGAGAATTACGCCGCGTAGCAAATGCAGGCCCTTGCTCCCGCTGCGTACCATCGCCTTCAGTCCTCCGGTGAGGGTAGCGGCAAGTGTTACGACAACAAGCAGGACGCAGAACCTGACAAAGACCAATTCCCAGATCGAGTAGTGTTGGATCAGTGTTTTTGTGACACCATCCTGAAACGAAAAGAATACAGTCGCGATGATCATCAGAGTGATCCCGAGCTGAGCGTTTCGATTGGGCGACGTCTTGGCGGCCCCGTGACCGGCCCGGCCAATTTGGATGAGCCTACCTTCCATCTATTCGTGACCACCTGAGGCGAGATGATGCCCGACACGCAGCGCTTGGGCGGCTATTGTCAGCGAAGGGTTCACCGCTGCAGAGCTTGGCAGGAAACTCGCATCCACCACCCAAAGGTTTTCGTGGTCGTAGGCCTTGCAGTAGGGGTCGAGTGGTGCCTTCGCCGGATCGTGTCCTATCCGCACGGTGCCACATTGGTGCGAGGGAGACTTGTTGCCAAAGGGCTTCGTCAGGATGATCTGATAGCCCGCCTTGCGAAACACCTGGCGCATCCGTTGCACCAGAAGCTTGTGTCCCTTCACGTTCGACGGTCGCCAATCCAGCACGATCTTGTCACCATCTGGATAAACGCGGCTGTCGGGAGAGGGAAAGTCTTCGCTCATAACGTACCAGTCTACAGCGTGGTCACAGAACCATTGCAGCAGCCATTTGGGCGCCCAGACCGGAATATTTGCAGCCAGAACCGGAGCCGAGATCTTGCCAAGCTGCTGAACGTTACCAAGCGGCATCCCGGTCTCAGCGTCCTTGAGGTAGAAATCGTTTAGACCGAACACTTTGGAATAGACGGTTTTCCACGCCTTTCGCAGATCGTAGGTGATCATCGCGGTGGTGTTGTGGTTCATGAAATAGCGCCCCACCGCGTCAGACGAATTGGCCAATCCGCCGGGGTGGATGGGGTGCGGGGATCGCTGAAGCAGGATCGCCGAATTGACCGCGCCCGCGGCCAGGACGACCTTGCTGGCCGAGATGCTCTTGGCGTTCCCATCTTGGGTATACCTTACCGCGGTGATCTGGCGACCGCTAGCATCGGTTTCGAGCCGGATGACGTGGCAACCGGTGATCAGGCGCACATTCGGATGCGCCAGCGCCTTGTCCAGCGGGCCGGTTTCGGCATCGATCTTGCCGGTATGGGTATCAGGCACGCCGTCCCATGGGGTTGCGGCACGATCAAGCCAGGTGTCCAGATCGACCGAGAGCGGCAGCGGAGACGGGTGCAGGCCGAGCTTGCGAAGCCGGTCTGCGACATCCTCGATCTGCGGTTCATAGGGAACAGGTGCGTGGGGGAACGGCGTGGAGCGCGGCGGGTCGGTCGGGTCAATCCCGTCGCCGCCCCGCACCTTATAAAGGGCCTCGGCCTTGCCGTACCACGGCTCCAACTCGTCGTAATCGAACGGCCAGTCGACCGTCGAGCCCTCCGGCAATTTCCGGGCATGGAAATCGTTGGCGCGATACCGATACATCACGCCGCCATAGAACTTCGAATTCCCACCGACATTGTAGAAATTGCCAGGCGAAAAGGGTTTGCCCTTGCCGTCCAACCACATTTCGGATGATCGGAAATGCCCTTTCTGGAAGATCGCGGCCAGATCCCGCGCTTCCGAGCTATCCTCCAGGTGCTCGCCCCTTTCAAGGATGATGATATTGGCCCCGGTCGGAGCAAGCGCATATGCCAGTGTTGCCCCGCCAATGCCGGACCCGATGATGAGATAATCTACGGTCGCCATATCGCCGTCTCCTTTCCGGTGCGCTCTGCTCAATGATCCAAACGTGCGCCACTCTCGGGATCAAAGATGCAAGCCGCCCCGACCTCGAAATGCAAATCGACTTTGTCGCCCATGTCTGCCTTGGACCCGGGCTTGAGCTTGCAGATCACTTCCAGCCCGCCGATATCCATTGCGCCAAAGGTGTCGGCCCCGGTTGGTTCGGTCAGGTCGAGGGTGCAGGTCGTGGTGAAATAGGCATCCTCGGCCGCGTCACGCGGGTATTCCTCCACGATCTGTTCAGGGCGCATACCCAGTGTGACCACCTTGTTGTCATAGGAATCCGGCAACTTCTTGGGATACCGCAGAGTGATCGTCTCCTCCCCATGCCGGATGGAAAGCGCCCAGCCTTCCGACGTCTTGCGGGCATCGGCGCGTATCATGTTCATTGGCGGCGATCCCATGAAGCCGGCAACAAACGCATTGGTCGGGTTGTTGTAGATCTCATCCGGTGTGCCTTGTTGCTGGATGTCGCCCCCCTCCAGTACGCAGATCCGGGTGGCCATGGTCATGGCCTCAATCTGATCATGCGTCACATAGACGATCGTCTTGCCGGTTTTCTTGTGCAGCTTCTTGATCTCGGTCCTCATCTCGACCCGCAATTTGGCGTCAAGGTTGCTGAGCGGTTCGTCGAACAAGAACAGCTTGGGGTCGCGTACCAGCGCCCGACCCATGGCAACCCTCTGTCGCTGACCGCCTGAGAGTTGGCTGGGCTTGCGGTCCAGCAGGTGGCCGATCTGGAGTAGGTCCGCCACGCGTGCGACGGCCGCTTCACGCTCGGCCTTCGGAACCCGCCGGATCTCCAGGCCGAAACTGATATTTCCGCCCACGGTCATCGTGGGGTAGAGCGCGTAAGACTGGAACACCATGGCGATGTTTCGTTCGGAGGGCTCCAGGTCATTCACCAGCTTTCCGGCGATGGAGATATCCCCTTCGGAGATGTCCTCCAGCCCGGCAATCATGTTCAGCAGCGTGGACTTGCCGCAGCCCGAGGGGCCGACAAGCACTAGGAAATCGCCTTCATCGATCTCGATGTTGATGTCCTGCAGGACGCGAACGGACCCGTAAAGCTTGCCAACGCTTTCTATTGAGAGACCAGTCATGATTTATCCTTTCACAGAGCCGCCCATGAGCCCGCGAACGAAGTAGCGGCCGGCGAAGATGTAGATGAGAAGGGTGGGCACAGCGGCGATGAAGGCCCCTGCGAAATGCACGTTGTATTCCTTCACCCCGGTCGACGAGTTCACCAGGTTGTTCAGCGCGACAGTCATCGGGAAGCTGTCGAAATCCGCGAAGGACACTCCGAACAGGAAGTCGTTCCAGATGTTAGTGAACTGCCAGATGACGGTCACGATGATGATTGGGGTCGAGGCTGGCAGGATAATCCGGAAGAAGATCCGGAAGAGGCCGGCCCCATCGACCTTGGCCGCCTTCATCAGGTCATCCGGGAAGGCCACATAATAGTTGCGGAAGAACAGCGTGGTGAATCCGATGCCATAGAGCGTGTGCACCACGACCAATCCCAGAATGGTTCCGGCCAACCCAAACACTCCCAGCATCCGGGCCATTGGGATCAGCGCGATCTGGTAGGGGATGAACACCGCGCCGAGCATCATCAGGAAGATGATTTTGTGGCCACGAAAGGTCCAATGGGTCAGGACATATCCATTCACCGCCCCCAGTAGGGTCGAGACCGTCACCGCGGGAACAACCATTAGGATCGAGTTCCAGAAGTAGGGGCGAAGCCCGGTGGGTTCGACACCGATCTGGGCGGTAGACCAGGCCTTTAGCCAAGGCTCCAACGTCCAGTTCCACGGCAGGTTCATCATCCCGCCAGCCTGTATCTCCTCCAGCGGTTTGACCGAGTTCACCAGCATTACGTACATCGGCATGAGGAACAGGAACGCGAAAAGTAGCAGGCTGAAATAAAGCGCGGCCTTCTGGATCATCGCGGTGGTGGAAAACTTCTTTCTCCGGGTCATTTCTGTTTCCCCTGACTTTTGAGTTCCCACCAGAAATACGGAATGACAATGACAGCGATCAGGGCCAGCATCATGACCGCACTGGCTGCACCGATGCCCATCTGGTTTCGGGTGAAGGTGTATTGGTACATGAAGACGGAAGGCAGCCACGTCGCGCGGCCCGGACCGCCATTGGTCATGACAACGATCAGATCATAGGTCCGGATGGCGTTGTAGACGAGGATCACCATCACGCTGACAAAGGTGTAGCCGAGTTGTGGAATGATGATGCGGCGATAGACTTGCAAGATCTTGGCCCCGTCCACTCGTGCGGCTTTCAGCATCTCGCTGTCGATGCCGCGCAGACCGGCCAGGAACAGGGCCATGGCGAAGCCGACCGTCTGCCAGACGGCCGCGATGACGATGGTATAGAGCGCGAACTCCCGCTCCTTGATCCAGTTGAACTCGAAGCTTGCCCACCCGAATTGGTGCATGACGCTTTCCAGCCCGATGCCAGGATCGAGGAACCACTTCCAGGCGGTACCTGTTACGATGAAGCTCAGGGCCATCGGGTAGAGATATATGGACCTGAACACGGATTCTGCCCGGATTTTCTGATCGATCAGAATCGCCAGCAACAGGCCAAGGACACAACAGATCGCGATATAGAAGACCGAAAACGTCAGCAGATTCGCCACCGCGATATCCCAGGCTTTCAGTTTGAACAGGTTTTCGTAGTTCCGCAGTCCGACATAGTTGAAGCTGGGCAGGATCTTGCTGTCGGTAAAAGAAATTGCGGCGGTGAAGCCAATGAATCCGTAAACACCAGCCGCGACAAGAAGAGTGCCCGGCGTTATCACGATCTGTGGCAAATAGCGTTTCAACATAGGGCTATCTTCCATTTGCTTGGCATTCTTCAACGGGCCTCTCGCGACCTTGCGGTGGGAGCAATTGAAGAATGTCCAATGGGAAATGTGCCCCGTCCGGAAGGGTGCAGGGCACAATCGAGAGGCGGTTTACTGCTGCGCGATCGCGACGGTGTCAGCCATCTCTTCAGCGGCTTCCTCCGCGGTCAGTTCACCGTTGAAGAAGGCCGTGATCGCATCCGAGAAGGCCGTCTTAACGGCTGGGATATTCGCATGGCCCTGTGCTTGCGAGCCAACCAGCGTACCACCCTCATTAGCTGCCTTCAGGTCTGCCATACCCTTGCGACCACAAGCATCGAACTCTTCATCCGAGACGTCGATCCGCGCAGGAACGGACCCTTTGACGATGTTGAACGCAACTTGGAATTCCGGAGACATCACGGAGGACGCCATTTCCGCTTGCGCAGGTTTCCGGTCGTCGCCGACGTTGAACATGGCGAACTGGTCAGCGTTGAAGGTCACGGCGCCCTCGGTGCCCGGCACGCGCCAGCACTGGAAGTCCTCGCCCGCCACTTCGCCGGCATTCACGAACTCGCCCTTGGCCCAGTCGCCCATGATCTGGAAGGCGGCCTTGTCCGTGATGACCATCGCGGTCGCCAGGTTCCAGTCGCGGCCCGAGAAGTTATCGTCTACCAGTTCGCGGTAGGCACCCAGGTTTTCAAGTGCGGTTACCATGATGTCAGAGTTGATGGCCTCGGCATCGAGTTCGATAAAAACCTTCTTGTACCAGTCGAGGCCACCGGTCGCGATGGCGACGGAGTCGAACACAGTGGCTTCCTGCCAAGGCTGGCCACCATGGGCGATGCCGATATAGCCAGCGTCCTGCGCACGCTTGGCGATGTCCAGCAGGCCCACAAAATCGCTCGGTGCCTCGGTCACACCGAGCTCTTCCATGATCTTGCCCGAGGTCCAGACCCAGTTGGTGGAATGAACGTTCACCGGAGCAGACACCCAGTGCCCGTCATGCTTGGCGAAGAACTGCAGCGCTTCCGGCACCACGTCGCCCCAGCCTTCGGCTTCCGCTGTGGCGTCGAGGTTGCTCAGCGCGCCCTGACTTGCCCATTCGAGGATGTCATAGCCGAGCATCTGGACGGATGTGGGCGGGTTGCCAGCGGTCACCCGCGAGCGGACGACGGTCATTGCGGCCTCGCCGCTGCCGCCTGCAACGGGCATGTCGTTCCAGGTCACGCCCTTGGCTTCCAATGCGTCCTTCAGCACCGAAACCGCAGCAGCTTCGCCGCCGGAAGTCCACCAGTGCAGCACCTCGACGGAGTCTTCCGCCATGGCCGGAGTGGTCAGCGTGGTTGCCGCGAGAAGACCCGAAGTCATGTACTTTTTCATTTCTCTCTCCCTGTTCGCTTCGTCGGATCTGAGGTCAGTTCTGGGTCAGACATCCGTTCGATGCGCCAATACTGAGGCTTCGTTTCGCAGGCGACAATTTCGCAAGGTGAAAATCGATTGCGCAAAGTGATGCATCTGGTGCATAATATGCATAATGTGCGTAATCGATTTGGAGAGCCATCATGGACGATCAGTCTCGAGAAACGATTGCGATCAACATCGGCCGACTGGCCAAGGCACGTGGGAACATCTCAGCTGTGTGCAGAAGGCTGGGGATCAACAGACAGCAGTTCAACAAGTACCTGACCGGTCAACACCTGCCATCGCAGGTAAACCTGAACGCGATCTGTGACTATTTCAGGGTTGGCTTTTCCGACCTGATATCACCGGATATGGAGATTCCGGAGCGCAAGCACCCATCCGAGTTTCTTGCAGGGTATCAGGCGCTCGCGGGGTCCGAACTCCTCCAGACCGTGATCCGATCCTCCGAGAAGGACCAGTTGAAGCAATTCACCGGCACCTTTTTCAAATATCACTATTCGTCGATCTACCGGGGCGACATCGTTCGCGCGGTAACTTCGATCTATCCCATAGACGAGGACATCTACGGCTATTCCAACCTTGAGCGGTTCCCAAACAAGAACAGGCCGGAAAAGCACGACTATGTGTTCAAGTACCATGGGTACGTATTCATGCTGCATGGTCGCATGTTCATGGCCGATCTGGAATCGCTGCAACGAAACGAGATCACCTTTTCGATCTACACGCCAATCGCCCGCAACCCGGTGAAGCTCTTTTTCGGTGTCACATCGGGTGTCGCGTCGAATATGTACCGCGAACCCTACACCTCAAAAAGCGTTCTGGATTTCAGGTCGCCCAACACGCCGGTCAAGGTCGACTGGAAGGCGGCAACGGTGGTTCCACCGGACGACGAAAGCCTACCGATGGAAGCCATGGAATACCTGAACCACTAACCCTGGTTTTGATGGAATGGATGCCTCTCCCGGCGCATTTCTGCAATATTGAGCAGCGTGTCGCTTTTGGACAGAGAGGGGAGCAA
>CANMBS010000068.1 GCA_947496145.1 uncultured Pseudovibrio sp. | reverse complement strand
AAGCGCTAAGAAAACCACTTTTAGTGGTTCAAGCGAAGCGTTTCAAACCTCCACCTATGGTGGAGGTCTTTGACTTGTGGTCGAAATATCAGTGGTTGCGATTGAAATATATGTTATCCACCGGAGGGGGTGTGGTAACAAACTTAAAATTACCCGAGGTTATTCTAATTGATTATTGCCGGGTCATAAAACATTCGTTGACGAATGTCCCCCTTTCGCATAGACCCATCCGTGGGACACCTCTCCCCAACGAGGGGCACCTATCTGAAAGGGTAGTCAAAATGACAGATATTGTGATGCCGGCGACAAAACCGGCAAACCCGAACTTTTCTTCGGGCCCATGTGCCAAGCGTCCGGGCTGGACTTCTGCCGTACTTGCAGATGCGCCTCTTGGCAGATCTCACCGTGCAAAAATTGGTAAGGCGAAGCTTAAAGAAGCTATCGAGTTGACACGTGAAGTCCTCGAAGTGCCTGCTGATTACAAAATCGGAATTGTTCCTGCTTCTGATACTGGTGCTGTTGAAATGGCACTGTGGTCGCTGCTTGGTGCGCGACCAGTAGACATGGTTGCCTGGGAAAGCTTTGGTTCCGGTTGGGTTAGCGATGTTATGAAGCAGCTCAAACTTGCGAATGCACGCAAGATTGAAGCTGGCTATGGCGAACTGCCAAATCTTAATGAGATTAATTTTGACCACGACGTGGTCTTCACCTGGAACGGCACCACCTCTGGCGTGCGTGTGCCGAATGGTGACTTCATTCCTGCAGACCGTAAGGGTCTGACCATCTGCGACGCGACTTCTGCTGCTTTTGCGCAGGAACTTGAGTTCGATAAGCTCGATGTTGTGACGTATTCCTGGCAGAAGGTACTGGGTGGTGAAGCTGCCCACGGTATTCTGATCTTGTCTCCACGAGCAGTTGAGCGCCTCGAAAGCTATACGCCTGCGTGGCCGATGCCAAAGATCTTCCGCATGACTAAAGGCGGTAAGCTGATCGAAGGCATCTTTGAAGGAGTTACCATCAACACGCCAAGCATGCTGTGCGTTGAAGATTATCTGGATGCTTTGGGTTGGGCCAAAGAACTGGGTGGTCTTAAAGTTCTGATTGCTCGCGCTGATGCAAACGCTGCTGCGATCACCAAATGGGTAGAGAAAACCGATTGGGTTGATTTCCTTGCCGTTGATCCGGCAACCCGTTCCAACACTTCTGTTTGTCTGAAGATCGTTGATCCGGAGATCACGAAGCTTGATGATGGTGCACAGGCTGCATTCGCAAAAGCTCTTGTGACTCTGCTCGACAAAGAAGGCGTGGCTTACGACATTGGTGCCTACCGTGATGCTCCTTCCGGTCTTCGGATCTGGTGTGGTGCAACGGTAGAAACTGCCAATGTTGAGGCGCTGCTACCTTGGATGGATTTCGCATTTACTGCGGAAAAAGCGAAGCTGGTTTCTGCTTGAAATTTCTTTTTTGAACGAGATAGTTCCGGTCGCTAAGGTGACCGGTCAACCTGACAGGTGAAGTGTATCTGCCTTAAGGAAGAGATTGGCATGGTACCTTTGTTGATTTGAAAGGTTAGCCCAATGGCTGCTCCAAAAGTTCTGATTTCCGATAAGCTTTCTGAAAAAGCGGTCCAGATTTTCAGGGATCGCGGTTGTGATGTAGATTTTCTGCCAGATGTTGGCAAAGACAAGGAAAAGCTTGCTGAGATCATTGGTCAGTATGATGGTCTTGCAATCCGCTCCGCAACAAAAGCGACCGAAAAAATTATTGCCGCCGCGACCAACCTGAAGGTTATTGGCCGTGCTGGTATTGGTGTTGACAACGTAGATATCCCTGCTGCGACTGCCAAGGGTATTGTGATTATGAACACACCGTTTGGTAACGCGATCACCACTGCTGAACATGCAATTGCGATGATGTTTGCTGTTACCCGCCAGATCCCGGCGGCTGATGCGTCTACACAAGCCGGTAAGTGGGAAAAGTCTCGCTTTATGGGTAACGAGGTTACCTCCAAGACCCTTGGCCTTATCGGGTGCGGAAATATCGGTTCTATTGTTGCTGATCGGGCGATTGGCCTGAAGATGAAGGTTCTTGCTTTCGATCCTTTCCTTTCTCATGAGCGAGCAATTGATCTGGGTGTTGAGAAAGTTGAGCTGGAAGAGCTGTACAAGCGTGCGGACTTTATTACGCTGCATACACCGCTGACAGACCGGACCCGCAACATCGTGGACCAGGCTGCCATCGACATGATGAAGAACGGGGTTTACGTCATCAACTGTGCCCGTGGTGGTCTGGTTGATGAAGTTGCGCTGCGTGCGGCTCTGGATAGCGGTAAGGTTGCTGGTGCTGCGGTTGATGTATTTACTGAAGAGCCTGCCAAAGAAAACATTCTGTTTGGTGCGCCGAACCTTGTTTGTACACCTCACCTTGGTGCATCTACTTCTGAAGCTCAGGAAAACGTTGCGCTTCAGGTGGCAGAACAGATGTCCGACTATCTGATCAACGGTGCTGTCACCAATGCGCTGAACATGCCTTCTATCTCTGCTGAAGAAGCTCCACGTCTGGCGCCATTTGTTAAACTGGCGGAACAGCTTGGTTCGTTTGCTGGTCAGGCAACAGAAACTGGTATCAAAGAAATTCGTATTGAATACGAAGGTGACGTTGCTGAGATGAATGTGAAGGCCATGACTGCTGCAGCCCTCACAGGTGTTTTGCGTCCGCTCCTTCAGACTGTGAACATGGTTTCTGCGCCGGAAGTTGCGAAAGAGCGAGGCATTTTTATTGAAGATGTTCGCCGTGAGCAGCATGGTGCCTATGAGAACTATATTCGCCTGACTGTTGTTACAGAACGTCAGGAGCGCTCTGTTGCAGGTACTGTGTTTGGGGATCAGAAGCCGCGTATCATCCAGATCAAAGGCATCAACATGGAAGCCGAGCTGGGTGAAAACATGCTCTACGTGACCAACGAAGATAAGCCGGGCTTCATCGGACAGTTGGGTTCCATCCTGGGTGATGCGAAGATCAACATTGCGACCTTCAATCTGGGTCGTAAGAAGGAAGGTGAAGAAGCAATCTGTCTGGTTGAGGTCGATGGTGCAATCCCTGAGACTGCGATTGAAGAAATCTCTGCGATTTCTCAGGTGAATCAGGTTAAGGCGCTGCACTTCTCAAATTTGGGATAAGCTTCAGTTTTTCTGCTTTGATATGGAGAAGGTGGTCTTTGGGCCGCCTTTTTCGCGTTTTATGGTCAGGACAAATTGCTTCTTTTAAAACACCGCGTCATGATGCAGGTTTGCTTGAGTAATCTATGAGTGGTCCTATGAATATTGATTTGCTGCGTCGCCTTTGCGAAACCCCGGGAGTTCCGGGACATGAACATCGTGTTCGTGATCTTATCCTGAAAGAAATTGACGGGCTGTTTGATGATGTTCAGACAGACGCGATGGGTTCCCTTATTTGTCGCCGTGATGCGCGTAAACCTTCTAAAGACGGGGAAACCCCAAAGAAGGTGATGTTGCTGTGCCATATGGACGAGATTGGTTTTCTTGTTTCGCATATCACTGATAAAGGCTTCATTTATGTGCAGCCTGTTGGTGGGTTTGATGCACGCAATCTGTTTTCTCGTCGTGTTCTGGTATCAACCGATGAAGGTGATCTGAAAGGGGTGATGAACCCGGCAGGACGTCCAATTCATTCAGCATCTCCTGAAGAGCGTAAGAAAATTCCGGAGGTGACGGAGTTCATTATCGATTTGGGAATTGGCGAGAAAACCAAGGAGGCAGTGAAGATTGGCGATATGGTCACTCTTGATGAGCCGCTGATCGAGATGGGTGACAAGATTGTCTCTAAAGCCATGGATAACCGTGTGGCGTGCTGGCTCGGTATTGAAGCTATGCGTGCTCTGGGTGAGGCGGATCATGCCTGCGAGATCTACGTGGCTTTTACCTGTCAGGAGGAAGTTGGCCTGCGTGGTGCAAAAACTGCTGCTTATGCAATTAAGCCTGATATTGGGCTGGGGGTTGATATCACACTTTCCTGCGATACGCCGGGTGTACCGGAGCAGGAACGAACTACGGAGCAAGGCAAAGGCTTCGGTCTGCATGTGAAGGATAGCTGGTTTATTGCTGATCTGGGCCTTGTGAAGGAAATCGAGCAACTGGCCATTGATGAAGAGATCCCTTACCAGCGCACCATGATAAAAGGTGGCGGGCAGGACGGTGCTGCGGCCCAGCAGGCTGCTGCGGGGGCTAAGGCCGTTGGGATTATGGTTGGTACCCGGTACGTACATACAGTGACAGAGATGATTGACAGGAATGACCTGCTGGCCGCGCGGGATATTCTGACTGCGTATCTGAAGCATAACTAGCTGTCTGGTTAGTTCAGAAATGATGGGCCTCCACGTTCTTTTAAAACCTGGAGGCCTTGTTATTTATGTCAGAGCTGTTTTTTTGCGAAACCAACTGCCTGCCAGACGCCCATCTATGAGTATGAGGGCGAGGAAGATTGCCGCCATGCCAAGCCAGTGATTTGGTTCCAGTTGCTCGTTAAGGAAAAGTGCTCCCAAAAGAATGGCGCAGACAGGTATGAGCAAGGTGACGGAGGCTGCATTGGTTGCACCAGCAAGCTTGAACAGCTGGAAGTACAGGATGAAAGCCAGAGCTGTACAGGCAAGTGCGAGAATGAGTACGCTCAACCATGTTGATGTGGAAGCGTTAATGAGTTGCTGCATTGGGGCGATATAAAAGAGAGCTGGTAAGAGTAAGATTGCTGATGCAGACAACTGCCCTGTTGTCAGCACCGCTGGTGATAGTTTTCCAATGCGGGTGATAAAAAATGCGCCAAAGGCATATGACAGAGTTCCCCCCAGTACCGCGATTTGCGGTAGTAGCTGGTTCGATGTGTCGCCTAAGGCATCACTTCCAACCATGATAGCGACGCCCGCAATGCCCGTGAGGGCTGCGATGAGTTTTGTCATCGTCATTTTCTCTTCACGACTGAGAGCTTGCATCACAAGCATTGTGAAGATGGGGGTGAAGGCGTTGAGGACGGATGCCAGCCCGGCGGTGATGTATTGCTGCCCCCAAAAGATGAGCGAAAACGGAACCACATTATTCAGAAAACCCAGCAATAAAAAACTGCCAATCCATTTGGCAGTGAGTGGGATTGACTGCCGGGAGAAGAGCAGGAAACACCACATGGCAAGGGCTGCGATTGCGACTCTTAAGAAAACCAGTGTAATGGGATTCAGTTCAGTAACAGCAATTTTGGCAAATAAGAAAGAACCGCCCCAGAGGGTGCCTAGCGAGAGCAGGATGCACCATCCAATCCAGTTGAGTTTTTGTGCGTTCATTAGTGTAATCACATTCTTGAAAATTCTTGCATAAGTTGCAAAAAATGTATGTTCCCATTGAGTGTTAGCAATAGCATCTGATGGTGCGACGATGCCACCCGATTTGTGAGCAAAACAATCAACAGTGGTTCATTGTATCTATCAAAAAACGCAGGTTCTACGTGGTTTTGGCGGAAAAAAAGCTCGTATTTGTGCGAGTGACAGATTATAAGGCGTTGTAACTGCGCCCTGGCTCTTACGCCGGGGTTTCTTATGTTGTCTCTCACGATTTGTATTCTGAGCTGACAAGCACTTACTACAGAAACAAATCGTATGACGGCCTACTTTTAAAGGCAGGCTGACAGCCGCAGGAGGGCTGAAGAATCATGGCCAACGTTGTCGTAGTTGGATCACAATGGGGTGACGAAGGTAAGGGTAAACTGGTTGACTGGCTCTCTGAGCAAGCTGACGTGGTTGTACGCTTCCAGGGTGGACACAATGCAGGCCATACGCTTGTTATTGATGGCACAAGCTACAAGCTGGCATTGCTGCCGTCCGGCGTTGTCCGTGGCAAGCTCTCCGTTATCGGTAATGGTGTGGTGATTGATCCGCATGCACTGGTTGCTGAGATTGAGCGCCTGGAAGGACAGGGCGTCAAGATTTCTCCAGACATTTTGCGTGTGGCTGACAATGCAACTCTCATTCTTAGCCTGCACCGCGAGCTGGATGCTCTGCGTGAAGATGCAAGTGCGGCAGGTACTAAGATTGGCACAACAAAGCGCGGCATTGGCCCAGCTTATGAAGATAAAGTCGGTCGCCGTGCAATCCGCGTGATGGATCTGGCGAATCTTGGCACGCTGCCAGCGAAGATTGACCGCCTGCTGACTCACCACAATGCAATTCTGCGTGGTCTGGGACGTGACGAAATCTCTCCTGAGACAATTTATCAGGAACTGGAAGACGTCGCAGATAAGATCCTGCCGTATATGGATAAATCATGGTATATGCTGGATAAGGCGCGCCGTGAGGGTAAACGTTTGTTATTTGAAGGTGCACAGGGCGCACTGCTGGACAACGACCATGGCACTTATCCGTTTGTAACATCCTCCAATACAGTTGCAGGTCAGGCTGCTGCTGGTAGTGGTCTTGGGCCAAATTCTATCGATTATGTGCTTGGCATCACCAAAGCTTACACGACGCGCGTTGGTGAGGGACCATTCCCAACCGAGCAGGAAAACGAAATCGGTCAGTTCCTCGGTACTCGTGGTCATGAATTTGGAACAAACACTGGTCGTAAGCGTCGCTGCGGCTGGTTTGATGCCGTGATTGTCCGTCAGACCGTTTGCACCAGCGGAATCAATGGGATTGCATTGACAAAGCTTGACGTTTTGGACGGACTGGATGAAATTAAGATTTGTGTTGGTTATGAGCTAGATGGTGAGCGAATCGATTACCTTCCGGCATCTCAGGGCGCTCAGGCGCGGGTTGTTCCCATTTATGAGACCCTGCCTGGCTGGAAGGAAACAACCAAGGGTGCGCGCACCTGGGCTGAACTACCTGCACAAGCTGTGAAGTATGTAAGGCATGTTGAAGAGTTGATCGGCGCTCCGGTTGCTCTGTTATCAACAAGCCCTGAACGTGATGACACAATTCTGGTTCAAAATCCGTTCCAGGACTAAGTCGTAAATTGAAGCTCTGGGGGCATTGGGCAGGTAAATGGCGGACTACAATTCCGTTCTGAAAAAAGCGGTAGCTGGCTTACAAGAGAACACAGGTTCTGCAAGAAGGGCAGTGTACCAACGGGCAAGAAACGCGATTGTTAAGCAACTTAAAAGCTACGATCCGCCACTGTCCCCCTCCCAGATTACTGAGGAGCAGCTTAAGCTTGAAGAGGCCATTCGCAAGGTCGAAGCGGAAGCTGCTCGTGAATCTCTTGGTTTGGGGCGGGCCAAAGCCGCCTCTACGCCTCCTCAGCCGCAAGCATCAGGTTCTTCTGGTAGGACCAAACCTTCTGCACCGAACCAGCCTGCGACTGCAAAGCCTGCAGGCGGAACGGGTAACCGTGGAGCAACAAAGACACCAGCCGCAAAGGCTGATGTGTTTAAAGAAGCTGTGCGTGCTGCACAGGATCTTGGCAATGCTGCGCATCAGGCTAATCAGATTGCGCGGGAGCAGTTGCCGGAAGCGAACTCAGAACGCAAGGAACCTGATTTTGGGTCCGTGGAGGAGAGTGAGCCGAAAGATCCTGCGGCCTCCTTACCGACCAAAGGTGCTGTTGAAACAAGCGCCGAAGAACGCGCCTGGGTGCCGGGTGAAGCGCGTCGCTCTAAACTGGAGACTAAAGGTAAGACACGCCCCGCTATTGATGAACCTGCCACGGTTAAGCCGAAAGCTGCGCGTACACCTTCCTCCTCACGTAAGCCGGTTCTTGCACAGCGTGTCGGTGATGGGATTGAGCAGGAAGAGGGGCTGAAACCTTCCAATACCCGCCGTTTTGTCACGATGATCATCGTGGCGGTTATTATTTTGGCTGTAGCAGCCGGGATTTACAGTCAAGGTGATGCAATCCTTTCTCTGATCCTGCCAGTTGAAACTGAGGAAGCAGCGCCTGCACTGGGCACTGAGAATGAGCCCTTGCGGGTTGTACCGGAGCGTACACCTAAAAAGAACACTGACCGTCTGCCGCAGTCTGATGACGGTGCGAGAATTTCTCCTGATGCGACGCGGGTGACAACCACTCGGATTACACGCAACTCATCTAATGCAGCGCCGACGGAGCGCGCAGCACGACCTGCTTCCGTGCGCTCTGTAGGGAAAGCCTCTGAAGCTGTGAGTGGTGAATCTTCTGCTCAGGTATTGCCAGCTAAAGAACCACAGCAGCAAAGCGCTGGTGTCGAAACCAGTTCGGTGCCTCCGGCAGAGACCGCTGGTGTGGAGGCAGCGCTCTCTCCCGTAGCGCAGGATAGTATTCTTTACGAGGAGCCAAGCACACAGGGTGGAGAAAGCTCCGCAGCACAAGGTAATGTGGTTTGGTCTCTGGGAAATGAAGAGGGCGTGCCTGTGGTTAACGCTGTTGCGACCCTGCCTTCGCGCAATCTCTCCGTTTTGATGACGCTCAAGCCAAACAATGATAAGTCGTTGCCTGCCAGCCATTTGTTAGAACTGAATTTCAATTTCCCTCCTGATTTTGATGGCAAGGGTATTGAGAAGGTTCCTGGCTTGATTCTGAAGACCATTGAGGAAGATCCGGGCGATCCGTTGGATGGTGCCGCGGTGAAAGTTTCTGACAATTTGTTCTGGATTGCCTTGTCAGATATTCCGGCAGAAAAGGCAGAAAACCTGAAACGTCTTGTAGAACGTGAATGGATTGATATTCCCTTGCTGTACAAGAGTGGTCGCCGTGCCATGCTGACCTTTGAAAAAGGCAGTCCGGGAACTAAAGTTATCTCCGAGGCAATTCAAGCCTGGAACTAATTTTATCTCAGTGGGTTAGGTAGAGTTTTGAAGGTCTTAGCTTCTTGTGAGCTAAGGCCTTTTCTTTATTTATTGTCCCCTGCTTTTCAAAAATGTACTTGCAAACTCCAGTAGAAACGCGCATGGTCCTCGCTATTCCGAGGGGTGCTTTCCTACCAGAAAGCTGAGAATGCCACGAGCTAAACCCTTTGAACCTGATCCGGGTAATGCCGGCGAAGGGACGGGACCCTAGCCATTATTCCCGGATCTCCATGCTTGCTTTTGAGTGACGGGAGATCCTATGTCTAAAATATCCCAGAGCGCAGATAAGCGCGTTTGTTGTGCATGCGTCGCCCGATTGTGTTGGGGCCTTGCATGGTAGGGCGCGCGGCCAAACGGATTGCACGAAGCTTCTCCGGTATCGCGTTGTTCGTTGTTCTGTGGGATGTGGTGGTGCGCATTGGCGAGTTTCCATCGTTCATGCTGCCACCGCCTGCCGCGGTTTATAACGCCTTTGCCGACAAAGGTGTGTTTTTGCTTCATCATGCTGGCATTACTGCATACGAGACGGTTTTAGGGTTTTTCTTTGGTGTGAGCGCTGGTGCGTTGCTGGCTGTACTGCTGGCGATGTCTAACGGGATACGCAAGTTGCTGCTGCCACCAATCGCGGCCACTCAATCTCTTCCAGTCTTTGCGATTGCCCCGCTGCTGGTGTTGTGGTTCGGCTTTGGGCTTGCCTCCAAGGTGGTCATGGCAGTGATCGTGATTTTCTTCTCTGTGACTTCAACGTTTTTTGACGGGCTACGGCGAACGGATCAGTCACTGCTTGATCTGGGAAAGCTTCATGGTCTCAACCGCTGGCAAATGATGCGGTACATTCGTATTCCGGCTGCTATGCCAGCTTTGGCATCAGGCATGCGAATTGCAGCTGTTTTTGCTCCAATTGGCGCGGTGGTTGGTGAGTGGGTTGGGGCAAAAGGTGGATTGGCTTTCATCATGTTGCAGTCCAACGCGAGGATGCAAACATCGACTATGTTTGCCGCACTGATATTGCTTGCTGTGATGGTGTTGAGCCTACGGGCCATTGTTGAGTTTGCCACTTCTCGGATGATCTACTGGCAAAATGAGATTTAACTTTCATAAATGAGGACGTAAGCTCATGAAAAAACTGGGTATGCTGTTTGGTGCAGCAATGCTTGCAGGCACGCTTCAGGTGCAGGCTGCGGATAAACTGACCGTGTTGCTGGACTGGTTCGCCAACCCGGATCACGCGCCGATAGTGGTCGCAAAGTCCCGAGGCTTTTTTGAGAAGGAAGGCCTTGAGGTTGAGCTGATTGAGCCTGCTGATCCATCCATGCCGCCGAAGCTGGTTGCTGCGGGGCAGGGAGATATTGCTATCTCCTATCAACAAACACTGCATCCGCAGATCGATGAAGGAATGCCACTGGTTCGTATAGGAACATTGGTGTCTACGCCGCTAAACACGCTTATTGTTTTGAAAGACAGTCCAATCAAGGAACTTAATGACCTTAAAGGTAAGCGTATTGGTTATTCTACTTCCGGTTTTGAAAGTGCGATGCTTGGAAAGATGCTTTCCAATGCTGGTTTGAGTTCTGATGATGTTGAGTTGATCAATGTGAACTTTTCGCTTTCTCCATCCTTGATTGCTGGTCAGGTAGATGCAGTGATCGGTGGTTACCGAAACTTTGAGCTGAACCAGATGGATATCGAGGGTGCTCCGGGTCGTGCGTTCTATCCTGAAGAAAATGGTGTGCCGGTTTATGATGAACTGATTTATGTGGCTCATAAAGACAACCTTGAAGATCCCCGCTTGAAGCAATTTATGAATGCGATTGAGGCTGCCACTGTTTATCTGCTGAACAACCCAGAGGATTCCTGGAAGGGCTTCCTGGAAGCATATCCTGATCTTGATGATGAGCTGAACAAGCGTGCCTGGGCTGACACGCTGCCGCGTTTTGCTAGTCGCCCGGCTGCTTTGGATATTGGGCGTTATGAGCGTTTTGCGAACTTCCTGATTGAAGAGGGGCTCATTAAAACAGCGCCTCCAGTGGAAACCTATGCGGTTGAACTGCGCTAACCGTTATAGGCCTAAAGCACTTTTTGAGTCTCCGAGTTTCGGGGGCTCTTTTTATTTGCAGGCAAAATGCCGTTACTGCGCTGCATCCTTGACTGTTTCGTGCAGTGCAAGATCGCGGAGAATGTATTTTTCGAAGGCGTGGTAGATGTTGCTGTATTCGCCGTTAGCGAGCACTTTGCATTCATCTACGAGCATGAGTGCCTTCTTCTTATCATTCTCCTCAAACAAGGCAAAGACCATGCTGCCGTGGGTGTTTTTTAGCTTCAGAAACTCTTCTGAAAAGGCGAGAGAGGGATCACCCAACAGAGCGAAAGAACGCATCTGGTAGCGACTGGTGCTGACCGGAATGGTCTCCAGGGTGGCGAGTTCAGGCAGATGACCGCGTGTCGTTTCGCAGATGAGAAGACTGTGGCCTGCTTCTTTGCAGTGGCGGGACAGACTTTCGGCCAGATCAACGCATTTGCCGAGTGGAGCGTATTTGAAATGACGGCGGGTGCCTGTCTCGCCGAGGGTTGCCAGACTGGTTGAAATGCCGATATCCAAGGTAACAGTGTGACCCTTCATGTTTTTCTGGGCGAAGTTGAAGCGGTCTTTCAGGTTGAAGCGCTTCATTTGCTTTTGCATTTCTATGGCGGTGCGGCAGGCATGAGATGCATGGAAAGGGTCATCCAGAGGCGCATTCCAGTAAGCATTAAGGCCAGATGAGTTCAATGTATTAACAGTGCCGTCGTGTAAATACACCTCGTCTACATGAGCGGTTTGGAAAGTGTTTGAGAAGGCGGCAAGCGCTTCGGGGGCAAGGCTCTCGTAATATCGATGAAAATTCCGGAGACTGGTTGAGAGGCTTGTGATTTCTCTCTGATGTCCATGTAGGGGAGGTGCGTCTGAGCGGGCCAGCACCTTTTGCATCTGTTT
Organism: uncultured Pseudovibrio sp.; assembly: GCA_947496145.1. Taxonomy (GTDB): domain Bacteria; phylum Pseudomonadota; class Alphaproteobacteria; order Rhizobiales; family Stappiaceae; genus Pseudovibrio. The sequence continues at coordinate 4,225 of CANMBS010000068.1, read as the reverse complement.
GGGGGAAAGGATAGCTGCAAACCGTTCAGTTGTTTCGGTGCGGTGGCTTTTGAAAGACACATATCGGATTGAGCTGCTGATGGCGAATACGAGCAATACAACAAGTGATGCGTAAAATGGTTCTAGCACAATGCTTTTAAGTGCAAATTGATGGAATGCTGCTGCGTTTATTGTAAGCACCGCTAAGCCCGTTGAAGTGAGACTGAGCCAGAAGCCTTGAATAGTAGTGATTGTGATGACCGCGACTCCGAATAGAATTATAGCTGCAATTTCAGCATACCGGGACCAGTGTGGCAGGGTGAGGAAGTTGCCAGTAAATAGTGTTTGCAGAGCTTGTGCGTGCCGTGTGGAAGCTCTCGCCTGTGTGCCGATGACATAGATGCTGTCAGGTGCGGGGGGCCAGATAGTGCTGGTAGGTTGATTGTGCAGTGCGTCTTTTGCGGAGATGACGTAATCACCTGCGTTGCGGGCGTTGAAGACCATCATTTCGTAGTCGGCACTCAGCGGGACCTGTCGATTTGCTCCTTGCGCGATGTAGCCGTGCTTAGTTGGAGTGGTTTCAAAGCTCTCCCCGTTCAATTGCGTCCATGCTTCAAGTGCAGGTGAGCGATATAACTCATTTTTTTGCGATAGCTGGAGCGGGTACATCAGCGTCTTTGCGCCACTGGTGTATTGAGTATCGCTTTGATAGCCAACGGCTTGAGAGAATCTTATGTAATTGGAAAGAGGCGGCTGTTCGGTTGCTGGCCGGGAGAGTGGCCGGTTCAGAATGACCGGGTAGTGAGAAATGGCAGTTTGAAGCAATAGATCGTGGTTTGGGTAGGTTGCCCTCAGGTTCGGCTGCAAAGCGTCGTAGGTTTTGCTTCTTAAGGTGGGGGAGGTGGGATCTGTTTTGCGCAGGTCTGCATCTATCAAAATTAGCTTAGGATTATAGCTCCCGATCTTTTGAAGGATTTGCGCGAGTTGCAGACGCTGATACACCGGCTCCTGCATTTGCTGCAATGCAATGGGTGTGAGATGGATTGTGTAAACGGGCTGCTGCGGTGGATCGTTTGGCCATACAAGCTGTAGTGCGCTTTGGCTAAAATGACCCAACTCATCCAACACTTGAGGGTACAGAACTCTCAGAAGTATCGCAATTGCGATAAGTAAGCAGGAAACAACCGCAGCGAGTGCGCGGTTGGTTTGTGACAGCCAACCTGAGCCAAACATTTCAGATCCCCCCAACGAGGGGAAGTGATCCAACTCACATAAAATCCCCTCATCATTGACCTTAGGAAAGCCCCAGGGGAAGAACAAGGTTCACTGTTGATTTAAAAGGCTGTTCTGATGGGTAAGTAGTATTTTAGGTTAATTAAGTTCAATTTGTATGCAATTACTCAAACTTAATTACTACTGTCTTTACAAGAAGTAGCTGCTGCAAGTGTCTCAATAGGAGCAGTTTGAGAGAAACATCAGTGTGCCTGGGCGCACGCTTTAGTTTTCAGCGTGCTGCCCTGCCATTTCCATTGCGCTTTCCTGCACAGCCTTTTGCACTTTTTCAAATGCACGTACCTCAATCTGGCGAACTCGTTCACGACTGACACCGAACTCGGTTGAGAGTTCTTCCAGCGTGATCGGGCTTTCTGAAAGGCGGCGTGCTTCGAAGATGCGTGTCTCGCGTGGGTTGAGAACGCCCATTGCCTTTTTCAGCATGTCGCGGCGTACGTCGTATTCTTCCCGCTCAGCGAGCACAGCTTCCTGGCTTTCAGAGTCATCGACAAGCCAGTCCTGCCATTCGCTGGACTCTCCCTCACTGGAGCGCAGCGGTGCGTTGAGGGAGCTGTCACCACTTAAACGGCGGTTCATGGAGACGACTTCGTTTTCGCTTACGCCCAGAGTGGTTGCGATTTGCTGGACTTGATCCGGTCGCAGATCACCGTCTTCAAAGGCCTGAATTTTTCCTTTGACGCGGCGCAGGTTGAAGAACAGGCGCTTCTGGTTTGCGGTGGTGCCCATCTTGACGAGGGACCATGTGCGCAAAATGTATTCCTGAATGGAGGCTTTGATCCACCACATGGCGTAGGTTGCCAGACGGAAGCCTTTATCCGGCTCAAAACGTTTTACAGCCTGCATGAGGCCCACGTTGCCTTCTGAGATGACCTCACCGAGGGGTAGGCCATAGCCGCGGTATCCCATTGCAATTTTTGCAACGAGGCGCAGGTGAGAATTTACAAGTCGTTCGGCAGCTTTAGGTTCGTCGTGTTCCCGGTAGCGCTTGGCGAGCATGTACTCTTCCTGCGGCTGAAGCATCGGGAATTTTCGTATCTCATCTAAATAGCGACTTAAGCCGCCTTCGCCGCCCGTCAGGGCTGGTAGGTTACGGGCCATATAGCACCCCTCCTTGCTCAGTGTTCCCGCCTGACCGAAAGGCCAGACATTTTGGCAAACACACACTGGTGCCTTCAGATGAAGCGCACCTGAAGCTTCAATATGGGAACATTGTGGCCAAAACGCTACCAGTTAGGCAAATTTTTTGGCCTAAATTTTTCGTAATGATTGAAGAATACCTGCAAAATCAGCGGGTAACTCCGATTCAAACTTCATGAACTCCTGTGTTCTTGGATGCGCAAACGCCAAAAGTCCTGCATGGAGGGCCTGCCGTCTGAACTCCGACAACTGGGATTTCAGTGGTTCCTGAAACTTATTATATTTGGTTCTGAAGCCAGAACCGTAATCCATATCACCTATTAGTGGATTTCCGATGTGGGACATGTGAACGCGGATCTGATGGGTTCTGCCGGTCTCCAGACGACATTCAATCAGGCTGGCGACAGGGGCTTCATCTTGCGGGCCAAAGCGCTCCTGCACCTGCCAATGGGTGATTGCGTGGCGACCACCAGTTTTCAGCACTGAGATCTTCTGGCGGTTTGCTGTTGAGCGGGCAAGGTTGGCGTCCACTGTGCCTTTCGCGGCGACTGGTGCGCCCCAGACGAGGGCCTTATAGGCTCGCTCTAATGGTCCGGTTCTGCCGTGGTCTGCAAACTGGGCGGCAAGACCCTGATGCGCCATGTCATTTTTGGCGACCACGAGCAGGCCGGTGGTGTCTTTATCGATGCGGTGAACGATGCCAGGGCGTTTTACGCCGCCAATACCGGAAAGAGAGGTACCGCAATGGTGGATCAGTGCGTTGACCAGTGTGCCAGTGGTGTTGCCTGCTCCGGGGTGCACAACAAGACCTGCTGGCTTATCGATAACTATGAGGTCGTCATCTTCATAAACGATGTTCAGGGGGATGTCTTCGGGCTGCGGTTCTGCTGCTTCTGGTTCAGGAACGATAAGAGTGATTGTATCTCCGGCGCAGACTCTATATTTAGGCTCCAACACCGTGCGCTGGCCAACCTGAACCTGACCAGCCCGGATCAGGGCTTGCAGCCGGTTGCGGCTGAAGTCATCTATATGGGCAGCAAGGACTGCATCCAACCGGCGGCCAGTGTCTTCCGGCTCACTCTGGATGATGGTTGGTTGCTCATCGGCAATTACAGAGTTTGTGAGTGGCTGTGTGCCCTCAGGAGATTTATCGTTCATGCGTGATCCTAATAGTGACAGTGATGAAACTGTACAGGACGAACTTGATCCAGCTGCTTTGAGGCTTCAGGCGAAGCTGCGCCGCCTTTTGATGGGGTCAAGCCTTGTCATGGTGCTTGGCTTATTAGCTGTCTTTGCGGCTATCTTCTATAAGATTAACGCCAATAATACCAATGTTAGCGCAGATAATGTTGCGGCAACAATTGCTATTGGGCCTCGGGCGCAGGTTATGTCTGTCACCAATATGGACGGAAAGCTGGTTGTGCTGGTAAAAGAGGGCAGTACACAGGCAATTGTGTATATTGATCCTGTAACGGGGCGAAAAATCGCTCGTACAGATTTTGTTGCGAGATAGGTGGATAAATCCCCTTTTCTTAGGAGGAGGGGGCTTGCCAAGCGGGGATTTAGCCAATATACCCCCGCTCATCGCGAGAGCGAAAGCCTAGGCGCCCATCGTCTAGCGGTTAGGACGCCGCCCTTTCACGGCGGAAACAGGGGTTCGATTCCCCTTGGGCGTACCAAAGGCTTTTATTGCGATACCAAGCAGTTATCTGTTTGAAGACAGGACTTTTCAAAAGTCTTCTCACTATGTGAGCGCCCATCGTCTAGCGGTTAGGACGCCGCCCTTTCACGGCGGAAACAGGGGTTCGATTCCCCT
>CANMBS010000067.1 GCA_947496145.1 uncultured Pseudovibrio sp. | reverse complement strand
AGCGCTAAGAAAACCACTTTTAGTGGTTCAAGCGAAGCGTTTCAAACCTCCACCTATGGTGGAGGTCTTTGACTTTAAACCATGCTTCATAGGGTTTTCCCGTTGCACCACGAAGGACCCAGCCCACCACGTGTGTATCAATAGAAGAATATCGATTATATGTTCCCGGTTCAAATTCTCGCGGGACTCCTTTTGTAAATTCGTCTTGTGAACCAAGCAGGATTGCTACAACAGATTGCACAATATCTGATTCCAGGTCGGCGTAATTTTCATTCCAGCGCACACCAGATGACATCTCCAGAACGTCTTTCAGTCGCACACCGTCATAGGCTGTTCCCTTTAGCTCCGGTACATACTTAACTATCTGGTCTTCAACGCTTTCAATGAGGCCTTCATCGACTGCTACTCCAACAAGTATTGAAGCCATCGACTTAGAGACAGACATCTGAATCGCATGAGTTTCAGCGTTATTGCCACGGTCATAATATTCATGCACCAGCTTGCCATTATGCATGATGGCAAGGCCTGTTGTATGAGACTCTAAAATGTAGTCGGCAGTTGATGCCATCTCGCCGTTATAAGAGAAACTAACTGGCATTGGAGCCACACGGTGTTCTCGAGGTAACTCGTAGGTCCGCTTTGGGGCTCCGATCGAAACACTATCATACTCAATATAAAGGCTGCGAAATTTTTGGTCTATATTCTCCGGTTTAAACGCATCAGCATAGGCCATTACTGCCCGAATTTCAGCTATATCTTGTCGAAAGTAGAATGCGGCGGCTCCGAGTAGAACCACCACAGCCAGAATACCAAGACCGACCTTTTTTATCATAATTTCCCCCGAAAAACGCCCGCATCAGCAATCGATAGATGAGTTTACGCATAGGTAATTAGCTTGTAAAGAAGGTGAATACGGCCCCGGAGCGACACCTTACTGGAATGCATGCAATTCAAACCAAGACACATACACAACCTTTGAGGGTTTCCTGTTTAATAGCGATACTCTTTGTGGAACTCTGGAAACGTTCATATGCAAGTCAAAGTAATACAATCAATCATTGCCCTCGGATTTCTCATGGGAACAGCTGGTCATGTTCTTGCGCAGATCAACAACTTCGCCGAAGACCCTGCAAGCAACGAGAAGGCGCAGCCCTACGACTCGGAGTTTCCAGATATCGTTAATCCTTCCATTGACTGTCCTGCCATTGCTGAGAAGTATCGAACTGGCGGCAATGATGAAGACCCTTTAGGCTATCCTGCTGATTTCGGGTTTCATATGCTTTCTGAGGCTGACAAAAAGGCATGCATCAGCATAATAAATAAGGATGGTGCAATTAATGAAACACAGGAAGCACAAGAAGAAAAAGACATCCTGCAAGACTAACCAACAGATCAAGCCTCCTTTCGAAACAACTATCATCAAGCAAGCTTTAAAGCTGATTTGACGATGGCCAGCCATCGTAAAGGATCTGGTGTGAGTATTTTTACGTGATGACCAGTGGATTATAGTGCATGGCATGGGCCTCATTGATTAAACTGAGAAAACTTTTTCGCGCTAAGGTGACTAAGTCACTTTTGAAGCCAAATTTCTGAAATTTTACTTATAAAACGGTTGCTTTTGGGGGGGGAGCTCGGATAAAGCGGTGGCTACTCATGGTCGGGAGTCAGGGTTCTGGCCTAATCAAAACAATCTAAGGATTGCATATGACCGACGCAGTGTTGGCCCCAGCTCCTGTGCTTGAACAGGAAGCCAAAACCGAATTTCCTATTCCGGCAGGTGTTTTTGCCGAAAAGGTCGTGTCTGTTAAACACTATACGGACAGACTGTTCAAGTTCCGCATCACGCGCCCTGGTTCCTTCCGGTTCCGCTCTGGTGAATTTGTTATGATCGGTCTGCCAAACGCAGAGAAACCTGTCTTTCGTGCCTATTCCATAGCGAGCCCATCCTGGGATGAAGAGCTGGAGTTTTTCTCTATCAAAGTGCCAAATGGCCCGTTGACGGAGCACTTGCAGAAAATTCAGCCAGGTGACACCATTTTGATGCGTAAGAAGCCAACTGGCACGCTAGTAAATGACGCCCTGATCCCAGGAAAGCGTCTTTATATGTTCTCTACCGGTACAGGTGTTGCACCATTTGCTTCTTTGATGCGCGACCCCGAAACCTATGAGAAGTTTGAAGAGGTGATCCTGACCCAGACTTGCCGGGAAGTGAGTGAGCTGACCTATGCGAAGGAACTGGTTGAGGAAGTTAAGAACGATCCGCTTGTTGGTGAATTTGCAGCCGGTAAACTGCGACTGCACACAGCCGCGACCCGAGAACCATACCCTTGTCAGGAACGCATCACCACTTTGATTGATAATGGCAAGCTCTTTGAAGACCTTGGCGTGCCGCCTCTTGACCCTGCGATTGATCGCGGCATGATCTGCGGTTCAATGGAAATGATCAACGATACTAAAGCAATTCTTGAGAAACATGGGTTAGAGGAAGGCTCAAATGCGGCACCATCCACCTTTGTGGTTGAGCGTGCATTTGTCGGGTAAAATCTAACAGGTTTCTGAGATAAATAAAAACCCGCTGTATGCAGGTACAGCGGGTTTTCTTGCGCCTGAGTATTGGAGGATCAGGCGTTTTCAGGTGCTTTCATTGCATCATTCAACACGTGGCTGAATTGCGCCAAAGCACCTTCAAATCTTCCGAAGGTCAGCTGAGTGTTTGCGCCACTAGACAGGCCTTTCTGGATTTCATCACCCAGCTCAAAGTCTTCTTTCAAAGTGTTCACTGTGATCGTCTGATTGTGCGCCCAATGCTTCTCCATATCTACTGTTTTAGGCATAGTCTCTGGAACCAATGTTGCCAGCCGTACCCTTGTGCGATCAACAGCAAGGGGTTCAAATTGTATCCAAACAACATGGTCCTGCTGAGCAAGAAGCTGAGTTCCCGGGAAGATGGAATAGATAATGTTTGCATTCTCGCGAAGGTTCCACTCATCCTGTGGCTTATCGCGCAGTTTTAACAGGCTGTTACGTGGTAAGATAGAACGCATGTTGGTTCCAAGCATTTGATAGCTTGAAAGATTATCTGGAAAGTATGGTCTGATGGTCTTTCGGTGTACGACGTGGAAGTGATAGGCCTCAATCCCGCCTTCAACCAAGAGTTTCCAATTGGCTGCAACCTCAAAAGTGCTCTCAAGCGCGATGCGATGTGCGCTCAACTCTAGCATACTTAGGTCTGCATCAAGTGATGCAAGTTGAGCTTTAATCTGCTTGCTGCTCACCTGAGTACAGTCAGCAATGATCCAAAGAAAGCCATAGGCTTCTAAAATCGGTAATGCTTTCAATGCATGCTTTTTACGATCCAGATTAGGGAATCCCTGACGCTCATGAGGTACGGCCACAAGATCTCCTGTATTAGACCAGGTCCACGCATGATATGGGCAGGAGAACCGATTTTTACAACCTTTCTCTTTCCGCACAAGTTTTGCCCCTCGATGACGGCAAACATTTAAGAAAGCGTGGGGTAAGCCTTCACCATCTCGGGTCAGAAGAACGGGAAGGCCAGAGACAACACGGCTTAAGAAGGTGTCAGGGGCTTCAAGCTCTGAGGTCTGTGCAACTGCAACTGGCTTGGCACGAAACAAATGCTGCATTTCCTCGCTAAAGCGGTTTGCGCAGCTATATCGCTCTACGGGCGCATAGGTTACGCCGTCGTCAAGAAACTTGCAGTCCCGCTCATCTAAACCAAGTAACTCTGATATTAGTGCAATCTCATCATCTCGCGTCATGCATACAGCTCCCCTCATATGCACTTACCGAATGGTAAGTATAGGCTTGCCACTTGGTAAGTTGTCAAGCTTAGTTTATAAACCCGCGAAGGGGAGAGGGATTTGAACGACTACATAGACAATCCGAAATCACGTTACATTGTGACTGCTACTGAGGTTTTTGCGCAGAAGGGCTACAATGCTGCGAGCCTTTCAAGTATCGCAGACAAGCTAAACGTTACTAAGCAAGCGCTACTTCACTTCTTTGGTTCAAAGGCAAAACTTTATGAGGAGGTCCTTAAGGCACTAGCAAAACGCCTGCTTGCTTCGATTAAAGCTGCGCAGGGAACTTTACCTGAGGAACGCCTGCACAATTTCTTTCTGTATCTCTTTGAAGAGTCGCTTGCCAATCCTGACGATACACAACTGATCTTACGAGCTCTTTTAGACGCGCAGACGACAAGTCAGACGTGGCCGCTGAAGTCCTTTCTTGAGGCCTTGGAAACACTCTCCCGTGAGACAACAAGATGGTCTGATGCTGATCAGGCAGAAGTATTTTGCTGGATCTATCAGCTCATTGGTTTAATTCAGCATTTTGTCGTCTCACAAAATGCATTGAAAGGTATGTATGGCGAACAGGTCTTTGCTGTTCTCGCGAAGGCACATAAAGCGCGTCTGGTATCCACCCTTGCTGAGTTAGAAATCGAACCTGTTTAGCAATCCAACTCTAATTGTACTTTAATGTTTGCTATTTCGGATTTCCACTTAACCTGAAGGTGAGGGGACTGTCGGTTTGGGCGGCGGGCCAGATCCACCTCCATCAATTCTTCAAGTTCCAGAAGGCGCTCTAAAAGCTCATCTTCAGAAGAAACAGCGATCTGTTGTTCTGCCTGATCCAACTGTGTTTTTAAATGGTCCAGCTGAGCAACCTGGACTTTGACTGATTTGCTCTTAGATTGAGAGATTAACGCATAAGCTGCATCAACATCATTCACTTCCTGCAAGCGCCGATCTTGCACCACCCAAAAGCGGTTACAGGTTGCTTCCACCAAGTGTCTGTCATGTGAAACCAATAGAAATGCCCCGTTAAATGACTGTAGTTGCTTTGATAATTCATTCCGACCATGAAGATCCAAGTGGTTGGTCGGCTCATCTAGCATCATTATGTTGGCTTGCACCTGGGAAAGAGATACAAGCAGTAACCGGGCACGCTCTCCGCCACTGAGTTGAGAAACTTTCTGGCGTAGTTGATTGTACTTAAAACCCGAAGCAATGATTGTTTTCTCACAGTCAGGCGTACGCAGGTCTACACCTAAAGCCTGCCCCACTGCAACCATACCTTCAACCAGATTAACATGGCCGGGTAGCTGCTGAAGGGTTTGATCGTAAAACGCAATTCGGCAGCGGGGATGAACGTTTACCTCTCCAGCTTCGCTTTTTCGTTTTTCCCAGCAGCAACGCAGTAAGCTGGATTTACCTGTGCCGTTGGCCCCCATGACCGCAATCCGGTCACCGGGGCGAGCAGTAATCTCATCAACATTATAAAGAAACACATCAGCTAAGGGCGGTGTTACATCTAAGTTTTTCAACTGTATCAGTCGGTCAGCTTGTATTCTTTCACCTGCAACAGATAGGTTCCATGGATACGCCTCTACCGCATCCGTCTGATCATCCTTCATACGTTGCGCCATCTTTTCCATGGATTTGGCTTTACGTGCGAAATCTTCGTTGTCGTAGGTGCGTCCCCAGTCTGCTATTCGTTTTGCGCTGGCTTCAACTCGTTTGATTTCCTTTTCTTCAGCCTCTCGTTTAGCTATCCGGGCTTGGGTTAAGATTTCAAGTTCATTCAGCGCTTTGGTGCAAGGTAGATCAAAGGCATGCAGTTTTCGGTCCTGCATGATCCATGTGCGATTTGTGACTGAATCCAGCAAGGTCGCATCGTGAGAAATCATCAGGAAGCTGCCATTCCACGATTTCAGAAAACTCTCCAGCCACATGATCGTGGGCAGGTCTAAATGGTTACTTGGTTCATCAAGCAGCAATAGGTTTGGTTCAACCATAAGTGCGCGGGCCAGCATGAGGCGTGTCATCTGACCACCGCTGAGATCCTTGCACAGCACGGCAGACTGATGAGGTTCAAACCCCATCTCTGGCAGCATCACATCAACTTTCCAGTCCATCCAGTCGCGCTTGTCAGCTGGCAGTGCGTCACGCACTGCGTCAGCCAGGGTAAGCTCCAGTAAACGAGGCGGGAGGTGCTGCTCCACGCAGGAAACAATTGCGGCGCGGGAAATTGAAATACTGCCCTGACTTGCTTCTTTGCGGCCTACCAGAATATTCAGGAACGTAGATTTACCACATCCATTATGTCCAATCAGGCCGATCCGATCACCCGCATTGAAACCAAAAGAGAGGTTTTCAAAAAGCACACGTTCTGACGATTGCTGCCACAAACCACTACCGGTTATCAATGGATTGCCATTTAACTTCGCCACAAACTGCTCCTCTTAAATTTTCTAAGCATAGCTGCATATCGCTCGTAACAAACAATTAGAGAAAACCGATGGTGCTTCCAAGTATGCAAGGGTGCATTTTGCAACAGAGTTACAACCTCTCGGAGAAAAGAGGCTTTCGCGCCACACATCCTCTCAGTGGATTCTGGGAATCCTTTGAATAACTCAGACATTTTAAGCAGTTTCCCTCCTGCAAGAGGCAAGGGCATGACATAGATTGCCCCCCGTTAAGCGAGAGCGTCTTCCAAAATTTGCTCAAAAAGAAAGAATAATTACTGCGATGTTAAACCCTGCTCAGAAAACAATTCAAAGGACTTGGAATAAAGAGGTGCTGTTTTGTACTGTTGCTTCAGGCCTTGCTTTATGTATTGCGGTTGGCGCGGCTTACCTGCTGAACCCTCAGCTAGCTCCGCAGGTACCTCAAACAAAGCTAGCAATTTCACATTGCACAGTTGATGGTGCAGTGGAAATATTGGGTGCACGTGGCACCTGGAACTGCATTACCACGCGCTAAAATTTCAAAACAGTTGCGTTCACTTTGAGTTTAACGCACGCATCTCGTTGTAAGCCTTGGTAAAGCCCGTTGCAGAGAAAGCGACAGCAACTTTTTTACCGGTGCGGGACATCATAACAAATCGGCCTTGCTCTACTGCCGCTTTCATTGCGTTGATGAATGCCTCATCGGTTTTACCCTCGATCACGCAGCCTTGAGCTGTACAACGGTTCGCACGCGCAACGGTTTGATAGTCACCTATATTAATTCCGATACCCGGCTCCAAAAGAAAATCCAGCGGCAATACATACTGCACAATGTCGCTTTTTTCTTTCGCATTGTAGGTCATTGTCATCACAAGGATGTTCTGACCGCTTTCGTTGTGAACAACGCGCTGCATAATCTGACAAGTCACGCCATTTACCGCAGGATCATAACACTCCAGAAGCCAGTCTCCATGTTGCTGCGTGGTCACTTTGGGGCTGCTGACAACCTCTTTTTTTTCGGGCGTCGCAGCTGGCCCAGACTGAGCAAATGCACTGGAGTTCAATGATGTAAAAGCGGCAATCGCGAAAGTTGCAATCGCACGAAAGGAGAAACTCGAAATTTTCATATCAATATCTTGCTTACAACTATGACGATATATCAGATTTATCTATCTCACTAATTGAAACTGGTTGCAATATCGGAGATTAGCTGGTGAGGTCTTGGAGGAGTTTCCCTGTTTTATAGGAGATAGCAATGACTGGTTCCGGCAAAATAAATTATATCGAGCTACCTGCCTCTGATTTGGAGCTGGCGAAGGCTTTTTACGCAAGTGCTTTGGGATGGAGCTTTGAAGACTATGGGCCAGAGTATGTAGCTTTCAATGATGGTACATTTAATGGCGGTTTCTTTAAATCAGATCTTTCCTCTTCTACAGAAAGTGGGGCGGCTTTGGTCGTGCTCTACACTGAAGAACTGGAAGAGCTGCAAGCAAAGCTGGTTGAAAATGGAGCCAGAGTTTGCCGTGAAATCTTTGAGTTTCCCGGAGGTAGACGCTTCCACTTTCTTGATCCGAATAATAATGAACTGGCTGTGTGGTCTGATAAGTAGCGAGTATTTTACAGATCTATCATATGGATAAATGGTTACTTTGATTTGGGGGATTCACGAAGCTCTGCAAATCGACGTAGCTTCCAGTGAGTTTCCTGTTACAGGAGAGATATGTGAGCTGCGCTAGAAACTTGCAAAATCACCATGCCATTTTGCCACTCAGACAGATAATTACTTCGGGTTTTGGGATTGTTTTACTCGTCCTGCTCACAGGTTGCGAGACACCGAAAAAAGAAACTTCACAGACTTATGAGGTTGCGATAACCACCACACCACCGGGTGCTCAATGCATACTTGATGGATATGCAAACAGGTACTACGTCAGCAGTCCCGGGCAAATGCATATTCCTGAGGACTACAAGAACCTCCAGATTGTTTGTAGTAAGAAGGGTTACGAAGAGGCTCGGGACAATTGGTATCCAGGTTCAGAGGTAGGGATGCCCAAAATTGCTTGGGTGAAAGCACTCGTTAAGAAAAAATAGTCTATTACGACAGCCTCTTAAACAGAGACTGCGTTTGCAATTTGTGCTTTTGCGACCCGCTGAGCTCTGGCTCCAAGAATGACGAAGACCAGTGCAGCGCTGCCAAATACGCAGTAAGCGATAGACAGCGGAATGAGTGTTTGATCATAGAAACGGCCAACCAACACTGAAAGAAGAAGAGCAATGAATGTGGTGGTTGCCCCAATCAGGGTGGCAGCGAGACCTGCGATATGTCCCATTGGTTCCATAGACATGGCATTTAAGTTACCGTTCAGCATGGGCTGGCAAGAAAATGCAAGTGCTAAGTAGATCATAAATAGCCACAACGATGGCGTGGTATCAACAAACAGCAAGTAGAATGCAAAAGACAAGCTTGCAACGATTTGAACGATCAAAGCCACCTGACTCATTTTTAAGGGCCCAATATGCCGCACAATGCGTCCATTCAAAGCTGCTGCAAATCCAAAAACCACAGCAAGGCCAGAAAAATATAGCGGGAATGTTTCGTGAATATCGAACACGTCGGCGAACATAGGCTGTGCTGTGCCCAAATAGGTCATCATAGTCGCGAAAACGAAACCAGAAGCTGTAGTAAACAGAAGTGTAGCTTTATTGCCCGCTATTTCTTCTGCACCTTCCCAGAGGACCTTAGCAGTAATGATGCGTCGATTTTCGGGCTTTAGCGTTTCTGGTTGCCGGGTCCCAAGCCAAATGCATCCCACAGTTGCCATAACAAGCATGATGACAAAAATGGCACGCCAGCCAAAACTGATAAGAATGAGTTGACCAATAAGGGGAGCCAGTGTCGGTACAACAATGAACACCGCAGTAACAAATGACAGAATGCGTGCCATTTCAGCGCCGGAAAACTTATCACGAATAATTGCCATAACGACAGTGCGATGTGCGCTCGCGCCAACACCTTGCAATAATCGCCCAAAAATCATCACTGGCAGGGAAGTTGCAGTGGCTGCGAGCACGGCACCAAGAGCAAATACGATTGATCCTGCATACACGGCTGGCTTTCTGCCAAAGCGATCTGAAACAGGTCCAAACAAAAACTGACCTAAACTCAATCCAAGAAATAATGCCGAGATAATCAGTTGAACATTATTAGGATTTTGAACATTCAGATCATTCTTAATGACTGAGAAAGCAGGCAAAACGGCGTCTATAGAAAGTGCTGTCAGGCTCGTTAGTGTCGCCATCAATGCGACAAATTCAGCTGTTCCCAGGTTCGCACCTGTGGCTCTCGGCGTCTCCGACATCTGGGTATTCCTAGTTCAATCGTGAAAGATCTCTTTTGTATGGCCGCAAAATGAGCCGAAAGATCGGAAGACATACATTGAAGTGATTTCACCCACCTATCAGGCAGCAATCAAAAAATCAAGGAACAAGGCGCGGCTAGAATTACAATTTTGGCCTCCTGCTGCGGTATCAAGCTCGCTCAGGAGTCATGACTAAAGGCATAAGTGTGTCGGCTAGTGTTTATTGCTCGCTCAATAGCCATTTGCATCTCAAACGCCGACTGCTGCAATTGTGCTCCTTGCTTTCATCAGTCATATTAGACTTCAGGTAAATCGATTTACCCACTCATTTTCACAATATACGCTGAATAGCTTTGGGGTGCTCATCGTTGAGCCGCTGAATAGTAAGTAATCAGCGCTTTATCCTTAGAAATTTCTTGAGGAAATTGATTTTGTTAAAGCTCTTAAAATACAAGGATTACGCTGGGTCCGGGCGAAATTGAGTGTCGTTTATCCTGTAAGAACAGGATGTTTAGCTCGTATCCATGTAAGAATACAATTGAATAACACAAAAACTAAGTTACAGTACGTAGTTGGATGTGCGTATATACCAGCGGTGGGGGGAACAAAGCATAAAGCCACTCGCAGGGAGCTAATAGCAGACAAAATAATTTCTATTATGCAATGCTCTCAGGAAAATATACCGTTTTCGAGGGTCACCATACAATTGAGGTGAGCTCGGTATCCTATTGAGAAATGTGTCACAGACGGCGCTGTTGGGGAACAGGCGACCGATCTATTGGGGGAGAAACCTAGATGAAATTCAGCAAAAGCTATCTTTTGGCGTCAGTAGTTGGCACCGCATTGCTTTCTACTTCTGCATTCGCAGCCGGTGTTCATCCAGAAACCGGTGAAAAGCTCGCTGATGAACAGACTTTCACATATCGCGTTCTCGACGAACACTCTTCTTTTGACCCGCAGGTCAATGAAGACGTAGACGGATCTGAGATCGCACGTAACCTCTTTGAGGGGCTGTACAATCAGGACAACCTTGGTAATCTTGTGCCGGGTGTTGCTCTAAGCCACACTGTTTCTGATGATAAACTAACATACACCTTTAAACTGCGTGACAATGCAAAGTGGTCTGATGGCAAGCCTGTAACTGCTGGTGACTTCGTATTTGCATGGCGCCGCCTGGCTAGCCCAGAGTTGGCCTCTCCGTATCAGTGGTATGCTGAGCTGATGTCGGTGGAAAATGCTGACAAAATCGTTAAAGGCGAAATGAAGCCGGAAGAACTTGGCATTAAAGCACTGAACGATCACACTCTTGAAGTGAAGCTAACCAAGCCACTGCCTTATTTTGCTTCAATGACCACTCACTCCAGTACTTTTCCATCTCCTTCCTGGGCAATTGAGGCACATGGAACAGAGTGGACTAAACCAGAAAATATCGTTTCTAACGGTGCATATAAGCTGGTTAAGCATGTTCCTCAGGAAACTGCTATCATGGAGCGTAATAGCAATTACTGGGACAACGAAAACACGATAATTGAAAAGGTTGAAACCCTTGTAATCAACGATGAAAATATCGCTCTGACACGTTACCTAGCAGGTGAACTAGACCTTACTGACGCGCCTGCAGGTCAGTTCCCGCGCCTGAAAAAAGAATACCCAGATCAGGCTGTCGTATTCCCAAGGCTCTGTTCTTATTATTACACCTTCAATCTTTCTGATTCTGGACTGAAAGAGTTTAAAGATCCTCGTGTCCGTAAAGCATTGTCTTATGCTCTGGATCGTCGTGTCATTACTGATGCTGTTCTTCAGGCTGGCCAGTTCCCGGCATACACCTTTACACCTGCTGTGACAGCTGGCTTTAAAGTTCCTGACGTAGACTATGCGGGCTGGACTCAGGCAGAACGTGATGCCAAAGCGAGAGAACTAATAGCTGCTGCTGGTTTCTCCAAAGATAACCCACTTGAGTTTGATCTTGTCTACAACACAGACGAAGGTCACAAGAAAGTCGCTATCGCGATGACACAGATGTGGAAGCAGAAGCTGGGCGTCAAAGTCAACATGAACAACATGGAATGGAAGACATTCCTGAACGAGCGTCGCAACCAGAACTTTGAGCTTGCCCGTGGTGCATGGTGCGGCGATTACAACGAAGCATCTACCTTCCTGGACTTGATGAACTCTGAATCCGGCTATAATGATGGCAGGTTCAACAATTCAGAAGTTGACGATCTATTAGATGATGCAAAATCTGCAGCTGACCCACAACCAAACTACACTCGTGTGGAAGAGATCCTTGCGGCAGAAATGCCAATCATTCCAATCTATCATTATACTGAAGATTACATGATGAATACCCAGTTGAAAAACTGGCCAATCAAAAATGCTGAGCAGAACTGGTACGCGAAAAATCTCTACAAAGTAGCAAAATAATATAGCAATCAAGTGCATCGGTGGTTCTGACGCCGGTGCACTTACTTTTTGTTGCTGAATTATCCGTTCTTCATATGAGACACTAATAACAATGCTCAGCTACATCCTGCGAAGAGTGGCGATCGCAATTCCAACATTGCTCCTGCTCATAGTAATCTCATTTTTGCTCATGCATGCGGCACCCGGAGGCCCATTCACATCCGAGCGCCCATTGCCTCCTGCAGTTCTTGCGAACATTGAGGCTAAGTATGGCCTGAACCAGCCGATATATGTTCAAATCTTCAATTATATCGGTGGCATCGTTACAGAATTCGATTTTGGACCTTCTTTCAAATACAAAGATCGAACTGTCAACGATATCATAGCCAACGGTTTTCCGGTCACCCTTACTTATGGCTTCTTGTCTTTTCTTGTTGCAGTTCTCGTTGGAGGTGCCCTGGGCATCGCCGCTGCACTCAAGCAAAACACATGGCTAGACTATATTGCTGTTGGTATTTCTATCGGCGCTCAGGTTCTGCCTAACTTCGTGATGGCACCCATTCTTGTGCTTATCTTTACTTTATGGCTTGGATGGTTACCGGGTGGTGGATGGAATGACGGCGCATGGCAAAATCTGATTTTGCCAGTGATTGCCCTTTCCACCAGTTACATGGCATCAGTTGCCCGTTTGACCCGCTCTTCCATGCTGGAAGTGTTGCACACAAACTTTATCCGTACAGCCATGGCAAAAGGTCTGCCTTACAGAGTAATCGTCTTTAAGCATGCGTTAAAGCCAGCTCTGTTGCCAGTCATGTCTTATCTGGGACCAGCTTTTGTTCTTATGATCACTGGCTCAGTTATCATCGATATGTACTTCTCTACCGGCGGCATTGGGCAGTTTTATGTGAACTCTGCCCTGAACCGCGACTATGCCGTGATGATGGGCATTACCATTCTTATCGGAGGCCTCACCATTTTGTTCAATCTCATTGTCGACATCTTGTACGCATGGGTCGATCCGAAGATTAGATACTGAGGGCTGGGTTCATGATGGTAGATGTTCAAAAAATGGAGCAGTTAGCAGGAAGTTTAGCTGCTCAGGATGAAGTGCAGGGGCGGTCACTCTTTGCAGATGCGCGTCGTCGCTTCCTGAAAAACAAAGCTGCTTTAGTCAGTCTGGTCATTCTGATCTGTGTGCTGGCATTTTCTACATTTGGTCATTTGATCGCTGCATGGTCGAATGAAGAAATTGACTGGGGTGTTTTGGGTCAGATTGCGGAACTCGGTGCACCAGAGTTTGAAAACGGTCACTATTTTGGAGTTGACAAACTTGGCCGAGACCTGTTTGCCCGTGTTGTTCAGGGAACACAGATTTCTCTGATGGTTGGTGTGATCGGCGCCCTGATCGCAGTTGTTGTGGGTACTCTGTACGGTGCAATCGCTGGCTATTCTGGTGGCAAGGTTGATAACGTGATGATGCGTATCGTCGATATCCTTCAGTCTATTCCTTACATGTTTATCCTGATCCTACTACTTGTTGTGTTCGGGCGATCTGTTCTCATGCTCTTCGTGGGTATTGGGCTGATTTCATGGTTGGATATGTCTCGTATTGCTCGCGGTCAGACCCTGACATTGAAGAATAAAGAGTTTGTTGAAGCTGCGATTGCGACGGGCGTGAAACCGATCACGATTATCCTTCGGCACATCGTACCAAACCTGCTGGGTGTCGTTGTTGTTTATGCGACCCTTCTGGTTCCGCAGATGATCCTGACAGAGAGCTTCATTTCCTTCCTTGGTCTTGGTGTTCAGGAGCCTAACACCAGTTGGGGGGCGTTGATCGCTGAGGGAGCTGGAACGATGCAATATGGCACGTTGTGGCAACTGGCGTTTCCAATGTTCTTCTTCATCATCACTCTGTTCAGTTTTTTCTTTATCGGCGACGGTCTGCGCGACGCGCTTGACCCTAAAGACCGATAGGAGGTGAAATCGTGTCACTCTTGGATATCCAAAATCTGCGGATCACCTACGACACTCCTGACGGACTGGTGGAAGCCGTAAAAAACGTAAACCTCCAGATCGACAAGGGCGAGACACTTGCTATCGTTGGTGAATCCGGGTCTGGCAAAAGCCAGACAGCCTTTGCCACCATGGGGTTGTTACCTCACAACGCTCAGGTTTCAGGTTCAATCAAGTATCAGGGACAGGAGGTAATCGGCCTTTCTCATGATGAGATGAATAAGCTTCGCTCCAACGAGATTGCGATGATCTTTCAGGACCCGATGACTTCCCTGAACCCATATTTGCGAATTTCAGATCAGATGGCTGAGACGTTGATCTACAACTCACCAGATGGCAAGCGCATCAAGAAAAAAGATGCGATTGCTGAGTGCGTGCGTATGTTGGAAGCTGTGAAGATCCCGAACGCGAAAAACCGCATTCACCTTTACCCCCATGAGTTTTCCGGTGGTATGCGCCAGCGCGTGATGATTGCCATGTCTCTGCTGTGCCGTCCAAAACTGCTCATCGCGGATGAGCCGACAACTGCGTTGGACGTGACGGTACAAGCGCGCATTATGGACCTGCTGGTGGAGCTTCAGGAGGAGTTCCATATGGCAATTGTCTTGATTACCCATAATCTGGGGATCGTTGCCGGGTCATGTGAACGCACTATGGTTATGTACAAGGGTGAAGTGATGGAACAGGGATCAACGGTCAGTATCTTTGAAAACCCAAGTCATCCCTATACTCAGGGCTTACTTAATGCAATTCCACGTTTGGATCAGGATGAGGAACGCTTGGTTACTTTGGACCGCAGTTTTGAAACACAGATGGCGGAGGGTTGATTTTGAGCGATAAAAAACCAATCTTATCCGTTCGCGATATGCGTGTGGAATTTAAAATCAAACGGCCTAACGCATTGCCATGGCAGCAGCCAGATATTTTGTGTGCCGTCAAAGGTGTTTCCTTTGATCTTGCAGAAGGAGAAACCCTTGGCATTGTGGGGGAATCTGGTTGCGGTAAGTCTACACTTGCGCGTGCGATCATTCGCATGATCCCCTCTCAAGGCGGTGAAGTCATCTGGCAAGGTCGCGATCTGATGAAGATGAGCGATAAGGACATGCTGGCGATCCGTAAGGAGATTCAGATGATTTTTCAGGACCCACTTGCCTCGCTTAATCCGCGGCTGACTGCTGGTCAGATCATCTCAGAACCACTTAAAACTCATTTTCCTGATACACCAAAAGAGGAAGTCAAAAGGCAGGTAAGGGAACTGATGGAGAAAGTGGGGTTGTCCGCACGGATGATCAACCGGTATCCGCATGAGTTTTCTGGAGGCCAATGTCAACGCATAGGAATTGCCCGGGCATTAATCACAAATCCGAAGATGATCATTTGTGATGAGCCTGTCTCTGCACTGGATGTTTCAGTCCAGGCACAAGTTGTAAACCTGTTAATGGACTTACAGCAGGAACTAGGCCTGTCTCTTCTCTTTATTGCTCATGATCTGAGCGTGGTAAAGCACATAAGCAACCGCATCATGGTACTGGAGTTTGGAGACATTGCGGAAATTGGGGATGCTCATCAGGTAATTCATGACCCGCAAAGTGCCTATACCAAAGAACTGATTAACGCAGTGCCAATTCCTGACCCGATAGCTGAGAGAAAGCGCATTGCAGAACGCCGTGCGTCAGGATCTGCCGTTTAAGATGAAGGCAGACAGCTCAAGTTAGTAAAACGGCGAGGTGCTTGCCCCGCTGTTTTACTTTGCAATTGTCCTGCAATACTTACAAAATTCTCTTCCATCTTTTTTCGAGCTCCTCAAGGATACCTTATGCAAGAAGTACACAGAGGTTTCTGCCTTCGCGGGACCTGCTAGTTTGAAATGAATGGCACTTTCGCTAGGTTTTTCTTCTGCCATTGTAGTCGCTCCCGAAAAGGCATAGATTCCGTAGATGGCATAAATCTCTTCTCGTTTGACGTTACTTTTGTGTGTCAGTGGTAAAGAGTCAATCAAGTTTTAAGGTGCACCTTCAACCTACCATCATAAAAGCTTTTACGACAAGTACATCTTTCTTGTTCCAATACATAGTCATACATACGGTTTTTTCATTGCGCCCGTTGGTTCCTTAGATGTTTCAGGAAACATTCATCTAACCACACATATTTTATGGGTAGTAAAGCATACTGGGGAGAAGAGACAGAAAGCATTTCTGCTTTTGACACGTACTCTAGGCCCTGTTTACATACTTCGAAACCATATCCTAACAGCAGCAATGTGTAAAAACCCCAGGTAGCTAGAAGCCGT
>CANMBS010000066.1 GCA_947496145.1 uncultured Pseudovibrio sp. | reverse complement strand
AATGTTTTCGCCCCATAAAGTCCTCCTGATCTTAGAGTATCAGAAGGCTCTCCACTTTTCCTGAGCCAGTCCACTCAATCAACGTAACCGCTTTGAAAGGGAGAGCTTAACTACGCTTTATAAGGCGCCAGATTTAAGCGCGAATCATCCAATATTTCGCGCGTATAACAGTGCAGGCCATCTGTACCCACAATCGCCGTATCTTCTGATGCACCTGCTGCCTCCGAGTTCTGCAGGAGGAATGAAGTGACAACCAGTCGCCCATAACCTAAGGGAATCTATTACTATTATCAGAAATGCAATTTATGCACCTCTGCTGACAGATGAAAACATTTGGGACCGGAAGATATGTTAGGAGCAATCGAGACGGGAATTGCTGACGGGATTTCAGTAAAAATTATGCAGACCGGAGGCCTGACGCGCGCTCAAACCGTCGCCCGCATGGCGGCAACTACAGGTATAAGTGCCTTCGGTAGCGATATGTGTGAAGCCGGTCTCGCGCATCTTGCCGGCGCACATATGACTGCCGTAAAGGAAGAAGTCTCTTTAGCTTGCGAGTATTATCAGGCAAACTACTTCCTTGTTGAGGATTTGTTGCAATCAATGTTTGAAACCAGAAACAGGAACGTCATTGTTCCGCAAACGGCAGGATTGGGAAATCAGCCGGATCTGGGAAAAGTCGAACACTATGTGATTTTCAGGAGTGCGGTATTGGGGGCTGCATGAAAAAAAATAATGTCGTTGTCATCGGCGCAGGGATCGTGGGTGTTTCGACTGCTTTGTGGCTGAAGCGAGAGGGACATGAGGTAACTCTCATAGATAAAAGCCTGCCGGGCCTTGGCACTTCCTTCGGTAATGCAGGGGTGCTTGCAAGCTGTTCTGTTGCGCCTGTAACGGCTCCGGGACTGATCTTAAAAGGACCTAAGTTTCTGTTAGATCCCAACTTTCCTCTGTTCCTGCGTTGGAGCTATCTACCAAAGCTGACAGGTTGGTTGATGCGTTATCTCTCGCACGCGACAGACAGTGAAACCCGTCGTATTGCCAAGGGCCTCACCCCAATCCTAGGCGATAGTGTGGACCAGCACCATGCATTGGCAGAGGGAACTTCAGCAGAAAAATGGGTAAAGGACAGCACATATAGCTTTGCCTATAGCGACCGAGTAGCCTTTAAGGCGGATGCCTACACATGGGAGCTGCGCAAGAATGCCGGGTTCGTTCCAGAGCTGATTGAAGGTGATGCAGTTCGCGAGATGGAGCCAATCCTGAGCAAAGACGTCAAACTCCTTGCTTTGATGCGAGATCATGGTTTTGTGTATGATCCGGGCGTGTATGTGCAGGCGTTGGCGGATGTTTTCACGGAATTGGGCGGAACCTTTGTTCAGGCTGAGGTGAGAGATTTTGATTTGTCATCAGGATTAATTTCTGCCGTCATGACGGATGCAGGTCGTTTTAACTGTAACAAAGCAGTTTTGGCGACAGGTGTCTGGTCCAGACCCCTGATGGAAAAGTTAGGCCTTAATGTCCCGCTGGAGGCAGAACGCGGATACCACATTTTATTTAAGGATCCGAATGAACAGCCAAACCAGCCTATTATGGTTGCCTCTGGCAAATTTGTAGCAACGCCAATGGCGCAGGGATTGCGCTGCGCTGGTATTGTTGAGTTTGGTGGATTGGAAGCAGTTGCCTCAAAAGCGCCTCTCGCCTTGCTCAGGAAAAAAGTTCATGAGACCTTCCCACGTTTAAAGGCTTCAAGTGAAGAAGAATGGCTGGGCTTTCGCCCCGCGCCATCGGACAGTCTTCCCCTTATTGGTGAAGTAGGCACGAGCGGTGTTTATGCAGCGTTCGGACATCACCACATCGGCCTGACGGGCGGCCCAAAAACCGGGCGACTGGTCTCTGACCTGATCAGCGGTAAGCACCCCAATAATGATATGAGCCCATACGATCCAATGCGTTTTAACTGAGGTATCAAAAATTTTCGGAGGAGAGTACATATGAAAAAAACAGGTTTGTTTGTTACCCTAAGTGTTGCAGTTATGGCGATGGGAGCTGATGCATCATTTGCCGAAACCTGGGATCTGCCAATGGCATATTCCGGCTCCAACTTCCACTCTGTCACCGGTGCTGAATTTGCAAAATGTGTGACCACCGGTACAGGCGGTGAGATCGAAATTACCACCCATCCGGGCGGCTCCCTGTTCAAGGGTGGCGATATTAAGCGTGCGATCCAGACAGGTCAGGTGCCGATTGGCGAGCGTTTGCTGTCCGGTCATCAAAATGAAAATGCTCTGTTTGGCGTAGATTCCATTCCGTTCCTTGCAACCTCTTTTGACGACGCAGATAAGCTCTGGAAGGCAGCAAAGCCTGCGCTTGAAAAAGTGCTCGCTGATCAGAACCTGACTCTGCTTTATTCTGTGCCATGGCCTCCTCAGGGATTGTACTTCAAGAACGAAGTGAAGTCGGTAGCCGATATGAAAGGCGTCAGGTTCCGCTCTTATAATAACGCAACTGCCCGTCTTGCCGAGCTGACCGGGATGCTGCCTGTTTCCATTGAAGCCGCTGAAATCTCTCAGGCATTTGCAACTGGTGTTGCTGACTCCATGGTGTCTTCAGCGGCAACAGGTTATGATCGCAAGGTTTGGGAGAGTCTCAGCTACTTTTACGAAGTGGATGCATGGTTGCCGCGCAACTACGTGCTCATCAACTCCGAAGTCTGGTCCAGCGTTTCTGAGCAGAACAAGAACGTAATCAACGCCTGCGCGCAAATGGCGGAGTATGCAGGCACATGGCGCTCAAAAGAATACACCGGCTTCACACTTCAGGGCTTGCGAGATGGTGGCATGAAAGTTGAAGAAGCCAGCGACCAGATGGCAAGTGACCTGAAGACTATTGGTGCGACCATGACAGCAGAGTGGCTGGAAGCTGCCGGTAGTGAAGGCAAAGCAGTTGTCGATGCTTTCAAGGCAATGAAGTAACAAGCCATTTAGTCGGGGCGATGCTCAAGTTGCCCCGACACTTTATGTTCTGATGGGGGATGGACAATGAAGCTGGTACGCACATTGCGTTGGGGGCTTGATGGGATTTACAAGGCAGCAAGCGTTCTTGCCGCTCTTTGCCTGATCGTCATTCTTTTGCTTATTGTCATCCAGATGCTGGCTCGCTGGACGGGTGAGGTGTTTCCCGGTGCTGCAGAATATGCGGGATATGCCATGGCAGCCGCAAGCTTTCTGGCCTTTGCCAGTGCTCTGAACAAGGGCATTCATATTCGGGTTTCCATTCTGCATCAGATTGTTGGGCAAACAACGCAGCGCCTTTTAGAAATCTGGTGCTTTGCTCTGGGTACCGCCACCATGTGGTACTTCGTTTATTATGCGTATCGTTTCGTTTATTGGTCGTGGAAATTCAACGATATCTCTCAGGGACAGGACAAAACCCCGCTTTGGATCCCCCAAAGCCTCATGTTTATCGGGGCGGTTATTCTTGCCGCTGCGTTGACAGACCGGCTCTTGCAACTGCTCTTTGCTGGCAAAACAGAACAGGCCCACCAGCTCAAAGAAGTAGCGACAGGAGAGTAAGAGATGGAAAATCTTGGCATTATCATCCTGTTTCTGTTCGTTATGTTCACCTTGTTGGGTACAGGTGTATGGGTTGGTCTGGCCCTCATGGGAGTTGCCTGGGTTGGTATGGAATTATTCACCACCCGTCCGGTTGGCGACGTGATGCTGACAACCATCTGGTCAGCCTCTTCATCCTGGACACTAACCGCTCTGCCGCTGTTTATCTGGATGGGTGAGATCCTTTACCGGACCCGCTTGTCGGAGGACATGTTCCGAGGTCTTGCCCCCTGGATGGCGCGGCTGCCGGGCGGCTTAGTACACACCAATATCGTTGGCTGCACAGTCTTTGCCGCCGTGTCCGGCTCATCCGCCGCCACGCTGACCACAGTCGGCAAGATGTCTATTCCAGAACTGCGCAAGCGTGAGTACCCGGAAAAAATGATCATTGGCACACTGGCGGGTGCGGCAACTCTGGGCTTAATGATCCCACCTTCCCTCACACTCATTGTTTACGGTGTTACCGTCAATGAGAGCATCTCCAGGCTGTTCTTTGCTGGCATCATACCGGGTATTGTGCTTGCGGGCATGTTCATGGCTTATGTGGCGATTACCTCACGTGTGTCGTCAAAGTGGGCACCTACGGAAGAGCCCCGCATGAGCTTTGCTGACAAACTGGTAGCTACCCGTTTTCTTATTCCGGTGATCCTGCTTATTCTTGTTGTTATCGGCTCCATGTATCTTGGGTTTGCAACTGCAACAGAAGCAGCTGCCTTTGGTGTGATAGGCAGTTTGTTGCTGGCAGCCTCGCAAGGGTCTTTGAACTGGAAGAGCTTTACACAAAGCCTGATGGGGGCAACCTATACCTCCGCCATGATCGCGCTGATCCTTGCAGGGGCAACGTTCCTCTCACTGTCTATGGGCTTTACCGGCCTGCCACGTGGCCTTGCAGATATGATTGCTCAGCTGGAGCTTTCTCGCTTTGAATTGCTCATGGTGCTGCTGGTTTTCTATATCGTTCTGGGTATGTTTTTGGATGGTATCTCATCCGTAGTGCTGACCATGGCGGTTGTGGAACCTATGATCCGTCAGGCAGGTATTGACCTGATCTGGTTTGGCATCTTCATTGTGGTCGTAGTCGAAATGGCGCAGATTACGCCGCCAATCGGCTTCAACCTGTTCGTCCTGCAAGGCATGACCAACTATCAAATGGGCTTCATCGCCCGTGCTGCCTTCCCCATGTTCCTGATCATGGTAGTGATGGTCTTTGTCCTGATCATGTTCCCTGAGATCGCTACATGGCTCCCCGAAAACATCCGTAAAGGACCGGATGGATAGCAGTTTGGCGCTATCAATGTGCATTTTCTCTGGCCAGGCGTCCATAGATGACAACACCAGTCCGCCACAACTTTTCTGCCTTAGAGCGTGTCTCATGTAACAAGATGCAAGTTTCATGATGCGTGGCTATGTGTTTCACAGTTTCTCAGGTGAACCTCTTGGGAGGAGCAGTTGGGTAAGGCGCATCCGATTGAGCTGGGTGCGTACGCATGTGAACGAAAAAAGCGACCATACTCTTGATAAACTGGTTTTTACAGACGAGCGCGCGCTGAAGACAAATATGGTCAAGGCTACCGGATGGGCTCCGCGTGGCCAAAGATTGTTTTCTTTGCGCAGCCGAGCTGGTTCTTTGCTCGCATCCTCATGTGGTCCTGACAGTAAATCCTGATCTTAAGATTCTTTGATCCAGCGGTTTAAGGTAGCACGCCCCACACCCAGATCAGCGGCAACTTCAGGAATGGGCCGACCACTCACTTCCACCGCTTCCCGCTTAAACTCTTGAGTATAATGTTTTCGCTCCATGAAGTCCTCCTGATCTTAACTCATCAGAAGGCCCTCCAGCTTCAAATCGACTGCAAGCTGTTTTAGAACAAGATTCTGTTCAGCTGGTGTCGTGCGTGCCCGTTTGCGGTGCCACGAAAACCTCGTAAACCCTTAAGTTGCGTTCTGAACTCACGAGTAACGTCTGCTGCTTCTTTAAAATCCCGGACAACATGCGGTGTGATGAGGATCAGCAACTCTGTTTTCTTTTCAGTGTCTTCTTTTCTTCTGAACATGGTTCCCAATACAGGAACATCGCCTAGGACAGGAACCTGAGAGTTAGTGACCTCACTACGTTGCTGAATAAGGCCACCCAGCGCCAGACTCTCTCCATTATTTACCACCACAGTGGTATTAACCTTTCGCTGTCTGATGGTCGGAGAATCTATACCTGAAGTGGTTGTTTTAACAACGTCGCTAACTTCCTGCTGAATATCAAGAATTACGCGACCACTGTCGTTTACGCGAGGTGTGACTGAAAGAATGATCCCGGTATCTTTGAGTTCAATTGAATTAACGATCGTTGCATCAGAGCTTCCGGTTCCAACCGACGATTTCGTTGCAATCGGAACCTGATGGCCAATCCGCAATTCAGCCCTGCGGTTGTCGAGAACCATCAGGTTTGGCGAGGAAATGACATTGACATCCGTTATGCTTGAAAGAGCGTTGATGGCAAGTTGAGACTGGCCCGGTGAGAATAAAAAGGAAAAACCCGGAAATGCAGAGCCAACTGACCCATTTGATGCATCTGTAAACTTAAAGCTGAAATTCCCACTCTCAAAGAACCATCTGAGACCAAACTTCAGTTCGTCTGTGAGCGTAACTTCCGCTATGGTCGCTTCTAACAGGACCTGGTTGGGCAGGGAATCCAACTGCTTGAGCATGGGCAAAATTGCGTCGTACTCATCCTTGGTCGCGTAGACCAGAACAGCATTATTGGTCTCATCAGCCACGACCTTTACTCGGCTTGCACGTGTTTGCCGTCCAGCTCTGTTTAAATTTGCGGAGTAAGAAACGTTTTGAGTAACATTTTTGGGTGCAGTCAGGTTCTCTTCGACAGGTTCACCTGCTTGGGCATTTTCTCCGCCAGACGAAAGCAATGACCCGAGCAGTTTTGAGAGTTCGCCCGCCTCACGGTTTTGGATGTTGTAAACAAAAAGCTGCTGCTTTGCACCACCTGCTACTCTGTCAAAGCGCTCAACCCATTTTTGTGCATCCCTCAAATATTTAGGATGCTTCGAGATTACGAGAATAGAGGCAAGTCTGGAATTCGGGACAAAGTTTATAATTCCTTCAAGAGGCCCTTCCTTCCTTGATGCAAAGACAGTCTCCATTTCTTTCACAATATCAATCGGATCTGCGTTTTTTACGGGAACCAGTGCAAACGACTTGCCTTGCATGACGTCCACATCAAACAAGTTGATTGCATCTATCGCAGCGGATATGTCGTGAGAGGAGCCTGTAAGAAGTAATAGATTGCGCGCCTTATCAACTCTTAAGATTTTTTCGCTGCCAATGATTGGCTCTAGAATTCGAGCCATCTCTGTCACAGCAACATACTGGAGAGGGACAACGCGCACTGCTAGGCCAAATTCTTTTAGCTTCGTTGTAATCGGAAGGCTGCCCGGACTATGATTTGGAACGATATGCACCAGATCATCACGAATAATTAAAGTGGCGTCATTATATGCCAGCATTGAAGAAAAAACATCTATCAAAGCTTCTGTTTTCATCGGAGAGGTCGTTTGAAGAGTGATAGTACCCTCGACCTCTGGATCTATTACAAACCCCTTTTCCAGAATTTCTCCTATTATTACTTTGGCCGCGGAGGCAATACTTGCATCTTTGAGGTTTAGGTGAACTTCTTTTTCTCCAGAAAACGCAAACATACTCTGCTTAATCGTAGCCAAATTACCCCCGGTGGCAGGATAGAGAGCAGCTTGACGAGGTTGAACATGCCCTGCTTCTCTGAACTGGCCAGAATGCAGATAAGATTTGTTAAAGCCGCTTCGGGTAGTCGGGCGTGTCAGTTGAGTGTCTTCAAAGTCGTTGTCAGTCAGAGTGCTTCCGGTGCACCCAGCCAGCACTGTAAAAATGAATAGAAAGAAGGCATAACAGGCCTGATGACGACGAGACACTCAAGACTCCATAAGTCAGATCGAAGTCATTAATACCTATTTAAATTCAAAGGTCGTGACCAGCACTCACCCTTAAAAAGCAACAATTGATATACACTTTATAGGCGATTTGATCTCACTAAGTGCAACCTGTGGATAATAAGGCATTGATCTTACTTCAAATAGTACACTCGGGAATCATTAATGGCATCTCTTTAAGTAAGGGATGTTCAGTTGCATCCCCCTGTAATGAACTGCTGTATTCGTCCCATGCCAAAGAGTTGAACAGTGGTGTCTGCCCAGACCGCACCTCAATAACCGCATTCAGATAATGGCCTCTGGTCGCCCCCATTATCGCCAGCACGTCGATGATATAACGCCTGTTACTGGGCGATGAGGCGAGGAGAGTGTCAGGAAGGCCACTCAAACGTCGTTTCAGAGGTTCCGACGCTGACTGCAATGAAAGGCGGTCCTGAACACCGAAAGTTGTAAGGTCTGCCTGTGTTAATCTGAGCAAATTTGCGTTGATGCTTTTGAGATTTTGTAGCTCTTCTTTAAAGGCAAACGGGCGAATTTGCCTCCGCTCCAACACTTCACGCAGGATTTCCCGCACATCAACCTGCGGTAAATTGAGAGAGGAGAAGTATAACTCCAGCAGCTTTATGCTCGCAAAATTGAGGTCGATCCTGCCCGATACATCTTGTATGGAGTATGCAAGATGTGTTGTTTTGGTGATGCGGCAGTAATTAGGGGTCCCGTTGACCAAAACTGACTGTTGGACGTCTTCTGGTGCTGCAAGACGCTCAAGCAAAGATCCAACTGCAAGTGCCAGTCCTGAGCGTACCGCATGTTGCCCCTCAACCTCAGCAATATGCTTCTTTGTGCGCAGTACGTGGTGTTGAATTGAAGTTGAATATCCAACCACAATACTTATTATCAGTGTGATGCTCACCAGCACAATAGGAACAGCAAAGCCACGCTTCTTAACTCGTTGAAATAATACTGAAAACATGGATCCAAAAATTGCAGCAAGACAGAAGATAAGACAACAGAAAAGACGTCACAGATTTATTTTACATCTGATATTTTTTACCTCAGTTTATTTCTGCACAGGCGCTGGTGCGATGATAATTTCCGGGCCGCTTCCGATTGCTGTTACACAACTCTCATTTGTTCTGGCCCTTGTTTTAATCTATAGCTCTACAATAGATAGCCTTTGGCTCTTCATTCCGGACAGAGCAAATCTTGCACTCTTAGTCTCGGGTATAGCTGCAACTTATACGCTAACACCAGATCTGCTTACGGGCAACATTCTTGCGGCCATCGGTGTGTTCATCAGCTTGGCGTTGCTCTCTAAGGCGTATGTTTTCATAAGAAAAAGAACAGGATTGGGCCTGGGTGATATTAAGCTGGTTGCAGCCTCGGTACCATGGGTCGGACTATCAGGTGTCTCAAGCGTTTTATTTATTGGTTCTTTAATCGGCATCACGCTGCTACTTGCTTCAACCACAAAAGGGAAGCAATTGCATTTCGGGACAAAGCTTCCATTCGGTCCCCCACTATCTTTAGGTCTCTGGATTACATGGCTGTTTGGACCTGTTATTGTTACCTAGAGTTGCTTTAGTCATTGAGGAAACCGTGTATTTAGAATCGAAATTGCGTGCCAGAAAAACATCCTCCCAAAAAGGTTTGAGCCTTCTGGAAGTTTTAGTTGTGCTTTCAATCATTGCTTTGGTTGCTGGAGTTGTTGGACCCAGAGCTGTCTCTTATCTAAGTCGTGCAAAGTCGAAATCAGCTCAGTTACAGATTACAGAACTGGAATCTGCATTAGAGCTGTATTTTCTGGACAATGGCCGTTATCCAGCTGAGACATCTGGTTTAAATGCACTTCTGGTCAAGCCTGCGACTGAAGACCGTTGGAACGGACCGTACCTGAAGAATGAGACTGCAATCGTTGACCCGTGGAATCGAGCTTACCGCTATCGTTATCCTGGTCAGGTAAACGAATTTGATGTCTACACTTTTGGTCGAGATGGTCTGGAAGGCGGAAGCGGAGAAGACGCAGATATCTCTAATGGATAAACCTTGTATGTCAGCCTATGAGAGGTTTGGTTTAACAACTAACTGCAAGACCGGCTCTTTGAACTGCGCGCCAGAACCTTCGATCTTAAGTTCAATTAGGTCTGGTAGTCGGTTTTGATTTCTCCATTCAGAACTCCATATGAAATAATCGCCTGATACAGAGTTTTGTCTTTTATTTCGCTTAGCATAGCGAAAACTAATGGTTTTCGTCCCAGACAGTAAGCCGATCAGGCGTTTTGTCTGGTTGGGATTAATTGCATCAAATTGCAATGAAATTTTCTGCCTTTGGGCTGAGTGAGATATTCTTACTTCAAATGGTGTAAACTGATCCTGATCAGATAACTTGTAGGTGAGGAATTGTAACTCACTACTTTTGCCATCAAAAAAAAGAGTTGGAGCACCTGCCTCAAAATACCCTGTACTGATGTTTTGGGCCTGTGAAATATATTTTCTTAAGATTTGCAAATGTGCATTGCTATTTGCATTTTGTGAAACGGTTTCCGTGCGCTGCCATACTCTCTTTCCAAATGATAAAGTTCCAGAAAGAGATGCAAAGATGATGGCAAGCAGAGCAAGAGCGACGATTAGTTCTGCAAGAGCCAGACCTGCTTTCGATTTCGTCTTCATTGGGGAGCCCGATCATAAAAATGCACGAGTTGCTCCACTGTAAATAGCGGAGGAGCATTACTCGCAGCGTTCCTTTCATAGATATTCAGACGTAGCTTCCAGAACCGCCCGTCAGCATAACGTCCTGCTTGCATGAGTGAGGTTACAGCTGAAACAGAAAGCACAGTGCGGTAACGCTCATCGCCTGATAGTAAGTGCTCTCCGTTTTCGAATTTATTCTGAGCAAGCACCCTATCAAGCTGTGATTGAGCATACACAGATGCTGCAACCACTCTCTCTGATATTTGCAGGAGCCGGGTAGAGCGCGCTGTGTTTTGAAAAACAAACCCCATAACGATGCTCAGGAGAGCAAATGCAACAAGAACCTCAACAAATGCAAAGCCTTTTTGCTTTTCGACCAGATGATTAAATCTATTCATAGCGCCAGATCATTTACGCTAAGGATTGCGTCCATGATGACGACAATGAAGGAACCAACCACGATCCCGATAAGTAAGGTGAGAGCCGGAGGCAGCAGTTGCAGAAGAAGCTCCAGTTGCTGACTGGTGGTTTTGTGAAGGACTGTACTCAGTTTCTGTAGTTTGTCAGGGAGCGTTCCTGTGCGTTCGCCGATTAAGACAAAGCGTTTTACTAAAATCGGCAGTTTCTTTTCCCTTTCCAATACAGGGGAAAGCTGCCCACCATCCTGAAGCTCACGAAGACAGTCTGAAAGAAGGTCTTTCAGCACGGGGCTTGCGAAAACATCTTTTGCAGTCTCCAGGCTATTGTAAAGGGAAACGCCGTTCTTTTGCATGACTGATACCAGCCGAAACATCCGGGCTAGTTGGAGTTTCAAAGCAAATGGCCCAATAGCAGGTAACTGATAGAACAACATAACGATACGTCGCCGAAACTTCGGATGTAAACCCAGCATCTTTAACACAGTGGCGACCCCTAACACCGTCACAACCAGTTCTATGTAGTGCGATGTTAAAATGTACTCCAGATCAATAAGGAACTGAAGTGCATCCGGGATGGGTTGGCCCGCTCCGGTAAACAATGGCGCAACAGCAGGCACGAGTACAGTTGTCAGAATAGTCAAGACGAGAACTGCCGCGAAAATGAGTATGATGGGATATGTGAGCCCGCTTTGAATGCGCTTCCTGACCGCAATCTCCTGATCAATCTGAGCAGAAAGGTCTTTTAAAACGGAATCAAGCGTCCCCGATGTCTCAGCGGCATTAATTAGCTTAATCACATGAGCCGGAACAAAGGCTGGATACTGTGCCATAGCAGACCCCAGAGACTGGCCAGCCTGAACAGCTTTATAAAGCTCACCAAGTATATTTTTAAGCTTTTTATTAGGTTCGCTGTCTTTGACCATTTCTAGCGCATCAAGTAGCGGGACATGAGATGCGATCAGATTTGACATCCCGCTCAGGAAGTTTGCCAGAAGAGCTTTATTAGGCTTGATAAGGTTTTGTGGCGGCACATCTGCTTTATCCTGCACTTGCTCTTTCAGTCGCACAGGCGTCAGATTGGCTTGCTTCAGCTTGGCGTAAGCGTCTGTATCGCTTTCAGCAGTAATGCTTCCAGTTTTGCTCTGGCCAGAACTTGTCAGTGCTTCATAAAAGAATGATGCCATTATGAGACCACAGGTTCTAGGCTTTGCAGACCAACGGTGCTCATTATTTCTTCCATTGATGTAATGCCTTCATTTGCGGCTCTAATGCCATCTTCCAGCAGACTGACAGCACCAGCCTGTGCAGCTGATTTGAAGATCTCTGTTTCGCTTTTTCCTTGAAGGATGGCTTCGCGAACAGGCTCATCTACCTCAATAAGTTCACAAATTGCAGTCCGGCCAGAATATCCTGATCCCCTGCAGTCCTGACAGGCAGAGCTGCTTTGACTTCGCCCGGCGCCTTTACACCTGATGCATACCTTGCGCACCAGACGTTGTGAAAGAACACCGCGGACACATGATGCGACAAGGTAAGGAGCAACGCCCATATCAATCAGGCGTGTGAAGGCTGAAGCAGAACTGTTTGTGTGTAACGTAGACAATACGAGATGCCCGGTTAACGAGGCTCGCATAGAGATTTCAGCCGTTTCCAAATCCCGGATTTCGCCTATCATGATGATATCCGGGTCCTGCCGTAGTATCGAACGCAAACTATTGGCAAACGTTAGCCCAACCTCATTGTGAACCTGAACCTGATTGACCCCTTTAATACGATATTCAACCGGGTCCTCTACTGATACCAGTTTCTTATCCTGAACGTTCAACCTGTTAAGTGCCGAGTAAAGCGTAGTCGATTTTCCGCTGCCAGTTGGTCCGGTAACGAGAAAAATTCCATTTTGCCCTTGCAAAAGGCCTGTCAGACGCTTCTGGATTGCACTCGTAAACCCCAGTTTCTCCCAACTTAATGCCGCTTCATCCTTGCGTAATAAACGCAGAACAGTGCTTTCGCCATGGACAGCTGGCAAAGTAGATACACGCAAATCTACAGAGCGTCCTCTCAGAACGAGAGAGACACGACCATCCTGAGGAACACGGCGTTCAGTTATATCAAGGCCGGACATTATCTTAATACGTGACAAGATTGATGGGGCAAGTTCAAGGGCTAACCTGTCATAAAATTCCAGACGCCCATCGAGACGGAAACGAATACTAAGAGCGGTTTCATCAGGTTCAAAATGAACATCTGAGGCACCCTGAACAAGCGCAGTTGCCAGAATGTCATTCACCTGCTTGATAACAGGACCTTCATTGGCTCGTGCGCGCAGTTGCTCGGCATCGTTCATCCCGTGTAGCTCTGCGGCAGTGCCTTCTCCGGATGAGAGGCCCTGAGAAAAGTACAAAGACTGCAAACCAAGCTGCACCTGACTGGTCGTTGCCAGAGACAGCTTAACGTCAACATCAAGTAAGTATCTGAGTGCCTGTTGAGCTTTTACGTTGAGAGGATCATTTGTAGCAATCCAGAGCGTCGCTTCCTCAAGCTTTATCGGGAGGATTTTATTGGTTGCCAGAAAACTCGAAGGCACGTCCTCATGTAAGACAGCCGTTGCCGGCAGTTCATCCTCATGGAAAACTGGAAGGGATAGAAATTCAGACCAGAAACTAAGGAGTTCTTCTTCACTTAGTAAGCCAAGCTCAATCAGCGCAGCATCAGCTCTGACACTTGACGAAGTGCTTGCAGACCGCAAACGCTCTACTTCATCTGAAGAAAGAAACCCGTAGTCTTCCAGCGCAAAATACATCTGCGAAAAGAATACGTCATCGTCAAAATTAAAAGTTTCTGAAACAAGAGCGCTCATAGAATTGAATACAGCTAAAATTACTAATATGTACTAGTATTAGTTGTAAGGGGAGTCGAGCTCAAGCAATATGATGCATATTAGAACCTACATATTGAAACTTCCCATGATTACCCTGTTTCGGCGCCTTTTTTCATGGTGGATTGCCGAACTGGAACAAGTCGGAACTGACTTTAAAAGCCGTTTCAGTTCAGGTCAGAAACATACATGTGAGGTACTTGTCAGCCCCAACGGGACAAAAGCCGGTTCCATGGCGGATTTTGAGTTTAAGACAGGGGGCAAAACCCCGGTATTTCTTTCATCCCGGAGTGATTGGGACAGGCTAGAGGGCAAGGAGTTTTCCCTTATCCTTGAACCTGCCTTGTGCCTGCATTTGACAGAGTCTTTTCCAACTACCAGCGCTGAGAGGCTGCAGAGCGCAATTGACCTTTTCATCAAGCAGAACACGCCTTTTAATGAGAGGTCGGCGTGCTGGGCGTGGGCAAGAGCAGGAAAACACCCACATACCACTCTGGTCGATGTCATCTTAGTGAAGCGCAGCCTTCTGCATAGGATTGCTGAAGGGTTTAAAGCCGAGGGACGAGAGATTGCAAGTTTCTCTGCGCGTTTAAAGTCTTCTGCCAGAACACTAAAGTTATCCGAGTTGGAAACACCGCGTTTGAAGAGAATAAAGCTTTGGCGCAGGATCAATCTTCTGCTTTTTGCTGCTGCATCTAGCATCTTTTTTGGGACATATCTGGTGGCGTTGCAAAATTATGAAGACGCGCGCGGCAGGCTTGAACGACAGGTGCAGGTCGTTAAGCAAAAGGCTATTACCCAGAAGAAAGAACAAATCAAAGCACAACAGGTTGCTGAACGAAAACTCTCTCTGACCAATCATAAACAGCAGCACCGTTCAGTGTTGCTTGCCTGGGAGCAACTTAGTCAGGTTATCCCTGAGGATGCATGGTTAACTGAATTATATCTGGAGGAAAGGCAGGGGCGAATAGCTGGTTTTGCAAATGCCGCAGCGCCTTTGATTGCAGTACTCGATAGAGTTGAGAAAATAAAACAGGTCAAGTTCAATAGTCCTGTCACAATTAATCCAAATGACCAACGCGAACGATTTGATATCTCATTTTCATTCGAGGAAGCTAACTAGATATGGCGAGCCTTACACTCAGTAAAGTTAGTGCGGTCGGGCTTCTGCTGATACTCGTAGTTGCTTTCTTATTTGGAGTACTTGCTCCTCTCAAACAGGAGATCTCGGAAAAGAAAGACCAGATAGATCGTCTCCGTCATCAAAAAGGACGATTTGAGCAAGCATTGTCGCAAGCTGGGGTAATACATGATAACACTGCTCACGCTGTAACCTCTGAAGTGTGGTCAGGAAAGAGCAAAGCCATCATAGCTGCAAAGCTTCAAGAGCTTGTCCAACATCAGGCAAGCGTTAATGAAGTTGCTATTGGTAGTATTTTACCAATCAATGGTCAATCAATTGAGGGCTATGAAAGCATCGGATTAAGAGTGGAATGCAATGGTGAGATCGGGGGAGTGCGCGATCTTTTACGTTTTCTCGAAAACCACCATCCTTACATTTTCCTGTCTTCCGTGGAGTTACGTCCCAAACCTGCCTATGGCTACAAGAATCCCAAGGAGATATTACCTCTCTCAATGCGTCTTGACCTGTATATCGCTGTAGAGCTTGGAGAGGAGAAAAATGCCTGATCTCCTTCGTCCGCAACTTTCCTCATTCATAATGATTTTCCTGCTAGTTCTGGCGGTCTGGAGTTTTTTAAGTGCTGTTAACTTGCAAATTGACATCACTGCGATTTATCGGGAAGAAAAGACAGTGATTGAAGCGCAAGCAAAGGTAAATTCAACTCAAGTCCTCTCGCCAGGCTCACCACAGAGTTTTGATAGAATCCTGCAAGCGCCTTTGTTCTCTGACACCAGAAAAATGCCGCAAAAGCAGCAAGGCGAAGCCGAACTTATTCTTGCTCGCGATCCTCCTGATGAAATGTCAGCTGGCCTTGAGAGTACCCAAACCGCACCCAAACCTGAAATGAAATTGCCCGAACCAGAGGTTTTCAACTGGCGTCTGGTTGGCGTGGTATTACAAGGGAACAAAGAAGCTGTTCTTCTTCAAAATGAAGGAGAGGAGAAATGGCTTAGTAAAGGAAAAAAGTTGAAAGGATGGCGCCTTCTTAGCGCGACTAGCACATCGTGCAGGCTTGAAAAAGATGGCAAAACCATAGACTTGCAAATGTATGAACCAGATTTATCAAGCTTACCTTCACCGCGAAATAGCACAGCTTATACGAGAGAGTGAAAACGGTAACTAATCGCCATAACGCCCTGAAAGTGTTTCGAGATTTGGTAGTCAGTTTCGTGTAAAAATATGCCCCACGGTATTTTTTCGTTATGACGCGGTTTCTGCGATAATCCACGGATTTACGAGAAGTGCACCTGTGTTCTGAAAGTCCGGCGTATTGCGGGTGATGAGGGTCATTCCATGCACTAATGCGGTTGCAGCGATCAAGGCATCCCGTTCACTCTTCGGGTCTGGCACATGAAGTTGTGCGCAGCGTTGTGCAACCTGAGCATCTACTGGAAGAACCCTGTTTTCAAACTCCGGAAGGACGAGTTGATCAAGCCACTGACGCAAGATAGCTCCCTGCGCCTTGTCTTTCCGCTCCAGTCGGAGCACGCCCATTTCCAGCTCCATGACAGTGATTGCAGAGATATAAAGATCATCCGCATCAACAGTCTCGCACCAGGCTGCAAAGTTCAGGTCTGCTTTTCCAGCTTCAACTTTGCGAAGCTCAGAAACCACGTTTGTATCGAGAAGGAGCATCAAATCAGGTCTACCGGCTTGCTTGTAATACTGGAAGGCTGGAAGTCCAGATCAATATCAGCAGCACCGGGCAGGGCAAGTGCTTTGGAAATACTGCGCCGTTTATGTGTAAGCCGCTTATAGTCTTCAAAAGACAACAAAACCTGCGAAGGCTTGCCGCGATCCGTGATAATCACCGGCCCCTTACGGCTTGCACGCTTCGCTTTTCCAATATCCTGATTGAATTCTCTGCTAGAGAGCCTGGTAACTGGCATGGTATCCCTCCGAGATAATGTAGCAACGGTACTACATTTACAAAAAGTGTTCAATCAACAATTTCGACCGACTGGATCTACGATAACGCTCGGTAATTCCCCCATTTTTGGAGGAGCTTTGGCGTAGAGTTATGTTGGTGTTATCAGGTTAACGTGGCTCCAGTTCCGATTGGTAGTTGGGCAACATGACTTCTGCTCCGATCAGTTACAAGCGCCCCCGATTTCCACCACAAATTATCTCCCATGTTGTTTGGCTCTATCACCGCTTCTCTCTCAGCCTGCGCGAGGTCGAAGAGATGCTACCGGAGCGCTGTGGACTGGCCTAAGGAAAGTGGAGAGCCGCTGTCTCAATATTTCTTGTCTGCCGCTCGAATGCGATTGGCGAATGATAACCTAACGCCGAGT
>CANMBS010000065.1 GCA_947496145.1 uncultured Pseudovibrio sp. | reverse complement strand
TATGCAGGTTGTTCATCTCATGGATCTCTTGTGTTGTTTTGTGGTGAAACCAACATCAAGCATCTAAACGCGATGAAAACCTCTTCAGTGAACACAGCTAGCCCTGCCATTTCATCCCCCCTTTTGAAGAATTGTTAGTTTTCTCCAATTCCGTTTCGATCAAGGGGCAAATTGCTGAGTTTCAATCACTCATATCCCCGAAAGGTTGGGATTCAGCAGCTTGCAATTTAGCTTTTCTGCGGCGTCAAGCGCGTTTCAAATTTAATTTTATTCCTACCTCGTTTGTCTTCGCAATCTGTTCATTTGAGTTTTCGCCCCATATTACCGCGAGAAAGCGTGTGGGAGCAGACTTTGCGTAATCAGGAGAGGTGTTCATGACAAAGCAGCCCCCAGTGCCCTTGTCCCCTCCCCTGCCCATACTCCTTGCTGAGCCAGTCACATCATCTGTCAGGCTTATTGAACTTTCACGACAGCAGGGCCAGCTTGTTGGCCTTTCAGATGTGCTCGACACAGCGAAGCTCACTCGCAATGGTGATGAGTTGCATATCCATCAGTCAAATGATCAACTCATCTTAATTCATCATTTTTTTGGAGGACCAAGCAATGAAGTTTTTATTCTTCTGGGAACAGGCCCTTTAGCAACACGAGGCCAGTTTCTTGCGACTGTGCAAATTGCTGACCTCTCAAATCTTGGCAGCTTTCCACCTGCTTTTCTCTTATCTGGCCCTCAAAGCAATGAGGAAACCGATAATCCGACAGATGACATACCACTACCGGAAACCATCCAAACACAGATATCTGCTCAGAAGTTCAATTTTGAAGATCTAGCCCTCCCCAGGAGGGCAAATGAACTTTATGAAGAGGCACAGGAAGACTATTATCCACCTCTGAAAAAATCACCTTTTACCCTTATAAATGAAGCACTCACTGTCCCCAAGCCTTCACATCTTTACGTGCAGCCACACACAATGGTTACACGAGAAAGCAATGTTCTCATTGTCAGAATCGAAGAGGCGCTTCTTCGTACATCCGATACCATCTCAATAAGCGAAAGCTTGGAAATTGACTTTGGTTCGGATGGAGCAGACTCCCGCGCACTGCTGTTTACACTTGATGCTGCTGGACGCCCACTTGGCCGCTCAGGTAATCCGCTCGAACTCACCTCCGGTGGTGCGCGGGTCCTTTTTTCAGTCAAGCTCTGCGCCCGAAGGCGAGCATGTACTAACAGGTATCAAGGGTAATGGCACTCTCGTCTTGAAGCTGATGTTGGATGCAACTTCTCCAAATGGAACCTATACACACCAGCAATGCGCAGACTTGGATCACGCAGCAAACTCTCACAACCTGTTATTCTCTTTTCGTTTCCACGCCAAAGATGCGGATGGCGTCACTCTGGTAAGCTATCTGGATATTCGTGTGCAGGATGACCAGCTCCCCGCTCACTGGGATTTGACGGCGATCGTTTCAGAAAGTGGCTTGCCAGATGGAACACAGCACGAGCTATCCAACACATCATTTTCCAGAATGCTTCCGATCAGCTCCAGTTATCAGTTACGCTCGCTGGAGTG
Source organism: uncultured Pseudovibrio sp. (assembly GCA_947496145.1). Classification (GTDB taxonomy): domain Bacteria; phylum Pseudomonadota; class Alphaproteobacteria; order Rhizobiales; family Stappiaceae; genus Pseudovibrio. The sequence goes on along the minus strand of CANMBS010000065.1, from coordinate 16,085 downwards.
GAACCAACCCGCTCCGCACGAAGATTTCACCTTTCTGACAAAGCCTTCTGATCCTTCAAAGCCCTACAATTGTGCTGAGCGTCGTTCTTGATGCGACAACTGGTTCCTATGAAGTCACACAGCACCACACAATTAACAACAGTTCCAACAGTAATGAAATTTTTGAGCTAAGTTTCATTGCTCAAAGCATGCAAGGACAGCACGTCAATGCCAGTCTGATTGTAACTTCATTAGATGATACGCCCAAAGCCCTCCCACTTGAAGAAATTACTTTCGATGAAAGCCTCATTCTTCCAGATGCACCGTTGACCTTCTCATCACAACACCTTCCTCATGCGGTAGGTGCTGACGGCGCTCAGATAAGCTAGCAGTTACCAACAGATCCTCAAGGGCTGCTCTACATAATCAATGGCAAGACTATGGTGGTTAAGCAGGGAGATACGCTCACCTTGACAGCCAGGTTCACCAACTCAGATGGCGGGTACATAATCGAGCAACACAACCCGCTAACACATTAAGCTGGATCGGATCGGCAAACGCTCCAACTTCATACTGCAAGATGGTAGTCAGTTGACGCTTTTACATGGAATGACGAAAATTTTCATCACAACGCCAAATTCCACTAATGGAGCATATTCGATCACTCAACATGCTCCTCTAGATCACGCATCTGGCAATGACCAGTTCGAATTGCGATGCATCATCAGGGATAGTGATGGAGATGAAGCTGAAGGGCAACTGCAACTTTCTATCACAGACAGTGAGCCCACAGTTCTTGCTGCGCCAGACATTTTGTAGGTCTTTGAAAATGCGCTTTCCAACGCTCAGGTAACTGGTTCTACATTTTTAACGCCGACCGGCGCACTAAACCTGAGTTGGGGGGCGGACTCTAGCAATGGCCCTTCGCTCACATTTCCTTCCTCCTTTCATGGCAGATAGGTCCCAGCCCTCGTAAATGGAGAACATGTTTTCTATTCACTTGACCCATCCGGGACAAGATTATCCGCTGCAATGCAAGACGGCATGAAGGTCTTCATCGTAAAGCTCGGCTCTTCCGGAAATGGCTTATATGAGTTTGAACTCTTTCGCCCGATAGATCATAGTGAATCAGTGCTCACCTCCCTTTCCTTCTCAGCGATCGCTCAGGATTGCGATGGCGATCGACTCCCCATCAATTTCAGCATCAATATCTCTGAGGGCACCTCTCTTGCATCTCTGACGAATTCTCAGGCAACGAAGATCAACCCCTCATACTCGACTTGCTTGGCAACAATGTGCTCGACACTGATGAGTACACCATCCATATCATCTTGGCACTTGCCAAGGGACATCTTTCGCAAAACCACAATAATTCATTTTCCTACAAAGGCCATCCTGACACTTTCGGCAATGATAGCTTCAGCTACTTCATTAAGGATGCAGATGGATCAGCCAGCGAGATTGTTACGGTCACTGTTGAACTTTTACTTGAGAATGATGCATCGGTATTTTCGGGTGCGACACAAGGGCTGCCTCTCAGCATGACTGTGGAGGACAAGAGGCCGATTGATGTCTTTAGAGCAAACGCCAGCAATGCAGATGGAGACCAACTCGCTTTTTTTCTCTAGGGGCCTGATACTGCCTGTTTTCAATAGATCAACTGAGCGGACAAGTTAGTTGGAAATCTCACGTTGCGCATGACGACCCACAAAACACCGACAACGACGGCATCTTTGAGATCAGCGTGGTAGCTCGCGATCCTTCCGAAGCCGAAGCGAAGCAAGAGTCCTTAATCCAGGTCGTTGATGGCGTGACACAGCCCCATGGCAAACCCGACTCTCTTTATGTTCGGGCAGTTATCAGATGCACTGGGACTTCTCAGCGGCTTCCTACCTTGAAGGTACCATGGGAGAAATTACCAGCAGCGTCTGGGTTGAGAGCGGTGATGATGCGACCGCCAATAGTCAGGCGAGCAAAAATGCAGATATCTATGTAAACCCCGACAACGGTCAGTTGATCCTTTCGGACAGAGCCGTTGGTGCAACAAAGGGCGAGAACAACACTGCCAGTCTCTTTAAGACGCTTGATCTCAGCGCAGCTCAAAGTGCCAAAATTTCACTGCTCTATTCTGCGGAGTTTAACCAGAAGACGGTAACCGGTCCTTCATTGTCGAAGTTATCATGCCGGATGGAGCCACCCACAAGCTTGCAGAAATCTCCAACCAAGATCTGCCTCCAACTGGCTCAATATTGAATCTCGACTTGAGTGATTATATCTCTCCGGCAACTACACTCCGCATTGTAGCACTTGGTGCCCTTACCAGCGCTGACATATTGAAGATTGACGAGATCTCCGTCTCTATAGAGCAACCTGAAACGCTCGCTCAAACTCATCATAACCAGCTTTATGAGCTGGGGGATGAAAACTTGGCAATTGCCAAGTCGGGGCAAATTCAAAATGTAAACGGCGATATCACCGGACTGACGTTAAAGCTCCTTGGCGCTACAGATGGTGATAGCTTCGAGTCCGCACAATTTGACGGCATCAACCTTGCTCAAGAAAACACCCCTGAGGGTACACTCATCCGTCACTTTACCGGATGGGGTGGATGGCTCCTGCACCACCTAAGCTGCAGTATGTCATACTGTAGTTGTCTATGGTTACCAGGCAAGGAGCCACTCAATGCAAGTTACGACAATCGGTCTTGATTTAGCTAAGAACATTTTTCAGGTTCATGGAGTAACAGCAGACGGCAAAGTTGTGTTCAACCGGTCGCTGAGACGTGCGCAACTGCTGGCATTTTTTGAAAATCTTGAGCCGTGCCTCGTTGGTATGGAGGCTTGTGGATCGAGCCATCATTGGGCACGGGAACTCCAGAAACTTGGCCATGATGTCCACCTCATGCCTGCGATGTATGTGAAAGCCTATGTCAAACGCGGAAAGTCCGATGCCGTTGATGCAGAAGCGATTTGTGAAGCTGTCACACGTTCTACGATGCGCTTCGTTGCTATCAAGTCTGAAGAACAGCAGGGTATCTTATTCTTGCATCGAGCACGCGATCTGGTCGTGCGGCAACGGACGCAGCTCAGTAACATGTTGCGTGGCTTGTTGAGTGAATTCGGGATTGTAATTGCCCAGGGGATTGGCAGTGCGATGAAGTTTGCAAAAGCTGTTTTGGACGGCAAGAAGTCAGCAATCCCTGAGGTCGCTGTTGATGTGCTGGCCAATTTGAGTAATCAGCTCCTCGACCTGCATTTACGTATCCATTGGTATGATAAGCGCCTGAGGTTTGAGGCGCAAAAAGACCCACGTGTAAAGCTGCTGAAAACAATTCCCGGGGTCGGGCCGACCACTGCATCTGCCATTGTTGCCACCGCGGGAAACGGGCATCAATTTCGGAATGGCCGCGAGTTTGCCGCCTGGTTGGGTCTAACTCCCCTCAACAGATCAAGCGGAGGTAAGGAGAAGCTGGGTCGGATAACGAAGATGGGGGACCGGTATGTCAGACGACTGCTCGTAACCGGCATGACCTCGCGTCTTAGGCAGGTGAGTGTCAATCCGGATCGGATCGATCCGTGGGTCATCGCTTTATTGGAGCGAAAACCTTCAAGACTCGCCACCGTTGCCATGGCAAATAAGACGGCGCGGATCATTTGGGCTGTCCTAACCCGAAACGAATGCTACAGACCTCGTGTTGCATAGCCGAAAGAAAGGAACACCCGAGATGCAAGACCATTGAGATGATGGAGCAATGTCAGCCCGCCAGCCGAGACACCCCGTCGAATGTCAGGGACACACTTTAGTCCGATTACCGGTTTGGGACTTGGTCAGCGGAAACCATCAAGGCCAGCGGCCATGTGTGCCGCGTAAACAGGCCGGACACACGACTGCATCTGACAAATGCTCAAGTCAGATCAAAAATGTCTTGCAAAGCAGGAGACATCCACACAGGACATTCCAGTGGGGCAAGTTATGAAGCACTTCTAAACTCTATTCACTTCACGACCACATCTGATAGCCTTGAGGCAAGAACCATCTCAACCAGCATTCAGACCACTGCTGGAAACTCAGAGCCCAACATCACGACGATAAGCATCACTGAAAAACCTGATGTCGGTAACTCTGGCGATGATGTGTCACCCATTGTAGGTAGTGATGGAAATGACCTGCTCCACGGAACAGACGACTCAGATATCATCAGAGGCTTAGCTGGAGACGACGAGATTTTCGGAAGCGCTGAAGAGGATCAAATCGCAGGTGGAGATGGTATCGATACTTCTACTTTCGAGGACCTCGACGGCGCAGCCAATAGAATTGTAGATCTCACACTCAATACATCTGGCGGAGATAGTCATGATATCATTAATCTCGCAAAGCTCCTTCAAGAGAACAGTCAGGCCGACTTTATTGAACTTCATGAACGTGTCGATCAATACGTTCGGATGATTAGAGGTGATAGTGGCGACTATGGTACTCAGGTTGATTTCGATGGAATACGGGATGACCAAATCTGGCTGAACAGTAGCAACTGCCGCTCTTAAGGATCATGACCAACCTGAAGCGGTACTTTATGTAAAGATCAACGAGTTCATGCTTGTCTACTCAGAGATAACGCCTGATCACAGCTTCCTGTCAGTCTAATGCGTAGATGATGAACTTGGCAGTTGCCAAGTTATGTCCGTTTTAAATTTCAAATTTCTGCTATGGTAGAGCTTGCTCTCCTTTACGCTATGGTTAAACTCTCTACGGGTAAACGTAGAGGCTTTACATGCGCAGCGATTCTCCCAATGAAAGATACGTGACTGCTAGCTCACACAGAATCTGTCTTCATGAGTGGGAAGGTGAAGGACCAACCTTTCTGCTTCTTCATGCCACAGGTTTTCACGGTCGGGTTTGGGATCACATCATCAAGCGTTTTCCTGACCGACATGTAATAGCCTGGGACATGCGCAGCCATGGAGCCAGCGACAATGCAATTCTGCCAAAGTTATGGACTGACTTAGGAGAGGATCTTTTTGCAGTCGTTGAGCAGTTGAATCTGAAGCAGATACACGGTGTAGGGCACTCTTGTGGAGGGCATTTGGCAATCTTGGCAGCTGCCAAGTTTCCGCTGCTGTTCAAAAAACTCCTTCTACTTGATCCGGTCGTGTTTCCAAAACAACTTCTACCGTTCTTTAAAGAGCAAGCAGACAAAGATCACCCTGTCGCTCGCCGGCGAAATCAGTGGGCGAGCGTGGAGGAAATGTACACACGCTTTAAAGACCGCAAACCCTATAACTCCTGGACGCCCGAAATTCTCATGGACTACTGCAAACACGGTCTCGTAACATCAAAAGACGAGACCAGATTAGAGTTGGCATGTCCACCAGAGGCGGAAGCAGAGGTATATCGAACATGTTATGGCGATTACATTTATCCGATGCTAGCACGAGTTAATGCTCCCACAACTGTGGTAAGGGCACGGCGCAGAAGGCCGGAGGAGCCACTACACGATTTTTCTCCATCTCCAACCTGGGAATTGTTGGCAGAAAACATGCCAAACGCTAAAGATATCTATGTTGCAGACCATTCACATTTTCTTCCGATGGAAAACCCTGGGGCGGTTCTGCATATGATGAAGCAGATGGAGAGGGGAGAGGAACTGAATTGGCAATCGAAAGACATTAACGTCAATCACACATAAGCAGAGGATTGGCAGAATTTCTATCAACACTTGGTTTTCTGCCAAGTTATTATTGGGGGAGAAGATGGAAACCTATGAAATACACGGTGCTCTTGGTTCACCATACTCTATGAAAGTACGCGCAGCCTTCAGGGCTAAGCGGATTCCTCATATATGGAAACTCTGCGCTCCGATGGGACCGAACAGTCCAACCAAACATGTGAAAGTTCCGGTTATTCCTGTTATTCGCTTTCCCGGTGGCAAATGGATGAATGACTCCACTCCGTTACTTCTTACCCTCGAGGAAAAAGGGGAGGGGAGGCCGCTTTTACCTGCTGATCCGCTCCTTAGATTTGCTTGCTATCTTATTGAAGATATGGCGGACGAATGGGTTGTGAAAGCAATGTTCCATTATCGCTGGTATTATCCGGAGGACCGCAGTGTTATTCCAAACCGGCTTCTCTACGATACTTGTATGGGGCTTGATTTAGCGACCATATCGTCTATGGGTTATCATTTTATGGAGCGGCAAATTAGCCGAATGCCAAAAGTTGGATGCACAACAGATAATGCACCAATCATAGAGGGATCCACCAAGCGTCTGCTTAGCATTCTGGAGCAGGGGGTTATAGGTAAGCATCACTTCCTGTTTGGAGACACAGCGTCTCTGGCAGATATTGCCCTCTTTGGCCAACTCTACCAACTCAAGGATGATCCAAACCCATCAAAAATGCTCCAAAGCGAGTTTCCTTTTGTCGGCCGATGGTTGGATCACATTGATGATTCATCCGGTTTTGAAGGAGAGTGGGTGCCCGAGCTAACTCCCACTTTGAAAGAGCTACTGAGGATAGCAGGAGATACCTACCTGCCATTCCTGATAGCTAACTCCAATGCGATCGACAAAGGTCAAGAGACTTTCACCGCAGACCTGCCCGAAGGCTTTTTCACGCAGGACGTCTTTAGGTATCAGAAGAAGTGTCTGAACCGCTTACGGGATGAGTGGGCAAAACTGACTCCGGAACATAGGGAGTTACTCAGCGAATTTCTGGTTGGGGGAACCGAAATTCTTGACAGTTCACTCGCACAAGCAGCATCGTAAGCAAGCGCGACTTGGCAGCATTAGTTGGCAGCTGCCAAGTCATCAATTTCTGACGTCTCACGTGTCTGCCTTCACAGTTTTTCCAAAAACACGCCTGAAACCTCGACACACTGCAACAAAATGTATCGAAAGACAGACCTCTTCTGCCTAATTTGTATCTAAACTTATCAAGCGGAATGGAAGCGACAGCCGGTTACAAAACTCAAATTGATCAAATTCCTCCGATCTTCGATAGTCCCTCCAGTACAGCAATGAAGCAACTAGAACCTAGCTTTAACGCAGAACTGGAGACCAAAATGAAACGAACCGCAATTGCAACTGTTGCACTCATCACTCTGACTGGCGGGGCTTTCGCCGATGCTCTAACCTTTTATGATGGCAATGGGACAAAAACTGTAGTTCAAACAAACTTACTGACTGGTTGTGTTGCAATTTACGATTCAGGGCGTAATCCATTGCAAATCTGTCGATTACATACCGCACCTGCCGCGGTTGTCGTGCCAGCTACGCCCACAACCGTTGTTACGCCAGCTCCAGTCGCAACCGCTCCAAATGCCTGGGATCGTCGTCAGGACAGAGCAACCGCTCGTCGCGTCATTCGCAGAACTGAAGCCCGGCAGGATCTTCTTGACTAGTCTCCTTCAGGCAACTTCTTGTACCACGGGCCATTAAATGTTCTTGCCTCCTGACTGAGACGAGCTTTAATGTGAAAATTCGATGCAATCCGAACAGAATTTTTCCCAATAATATTAATGGCTTAGTGAAACTGTAGATGGTGTTACAAGGTCAGTTGACATAACACTTTATGACGCAAAGTGGTTTGCATCTTATGTGACGTCTGACCTCGGTGCCAGTGTAACTTCTTGAATGAAATCAGGTGTCCCATGTTCAAGGCAATTGCTCTTTCCCTGTCTCTTCTCTTCGCAACACCTCTCCTGGCTGCTGCTGCACCTGAAAAAGGGCAGCGCATCGAGATGATGGCAGAGAGGCTTCAGTTAACCGAAGAACAGAAGAAAAAAATCCAGCCGATCATTAAACAGTCCATGTATGAACGGCAGGAAATCATGAAGAAAGCAGGCATTAAACGCGGTGAAAAGCCAACACTGGCCCAACTGCGCAAGATTCGCGGGCCCTTGCAGGCTGCGAGGGAAAAATTAGATAAGCAAATGGCGCAGATTCTCACGACTGCACAAATGGATAACTTCCGTGAGATGCAGCAGGAAATGCGTGATAACCTGAGAAAAAAATTCAAGGAGGGTAGATAGGCTTCCGATTGTCTTTGAAAGGCCTTGTGGACACATAGTTGATAGGGAAGGGGAGCGGTGCTCCCCTTCCATGTTATTGATAAATGCTCTCAGCTTTTTGCTTCAGGTCAGTCATAGTTTCACGGTAGGGCCTCGGTCCAAAACTAATGCGTGCAACGCCTAATTCCGTGAGTTCTGAGAGAGTTGGCACACTCTTCATGACGTAAGCATTAACCGGAAGCGGCACTCTTTCACATACCTGCTTTATCAAAGCGGGATCTTTCAGTCCCGGAATGAAGAACCCGCTTGCTCCAACTTTTGCGTAGCGCTGGCCTCGCGTAATCGCCTCCTCAATCAGCGCCGGATGCTGACTAAAATCAAGTTGCTGTAGGAATATGTCTGTTCTGGCATTAATGAAAAAGGGCAGGTTCGCTTCATCGGCAGCGACTCGGAACGCTGCAATACGATTACATTGCTCTTCAATGCTATAAAGCCCGTGACCTTGAACTTTCTGATCCTCAAAGTTCGCCCCAACAATACCGGTGCGAATAATTCTGGAAGCATTTTCCTTAATACCAGCGGGGCTTTCAGCATAACCACCCTCAAAGTCGAGAGAGCAGGGAACCGCTACACTCTCGGTGATGCGCGAAGCTACGACTTCAAGCAGTGAAAGTGGGATTTGCTCACCATCTTCGTAGCCATGTGCTTGTGCAACAGATAAGCTTCCTGTCGCAACCGCCTTGGCACCTGCCTTTTCTACGGCATTGGCACTGCCCGCATCCCAAATATTGTAAAGGACTATTGGCTCGCCCTTCTTATGCAAGGCGAGAAACTGTTTTGCTTTATCAACCTGAGACATCAATAAGACCTTTCAATCTTGCAATTTTCAATTCCACATCAATCAATTTTTGCTTTCGCCAAAGGCCGCCACCGTATCCGGTAAGACTACCATCCATCCCAACAACGCGATGGCATGGAATGACAATAGCAATTTGATTTGCCCCATTGGCGCGGGCGACTGCACGGGTGGAGCCAGGTTTCCCGATTTGCTTCGCCAGTTGGCTGTAGCTCTTTGTTGCTCCGACTGGAATACGTTGCAGCTCTCGCCAGACATCCTTAGTAAAAGCGGTGCCATGCATCACCAGCGGAACATCAAAATTTAATCTCGTCCCCTCAAAAAACTCGTTGAGTTCAGTCGCGATCTGATCGATTGGGGCGGGGCGGCCAAGCCCTATTTTCCCTTTCACTTGCGCGCGCAATCTGGAAAGTTCCACGGGGAGGGCTTTACGATCAGCAAATTCCAGCAGGTGCAAAGCACGGTCGTCACTCACTGCAATCATTGCCCCAAGCGGTGTGTCGAACCAGTCTGCCTTAAGCAGCCCATCACCTTTCAACTCGGTAGGTTTGCACCCCAGCAACCGAGCAAATGCCTGTCGGAAAGCGTCCGGAGATGAAAACCCGGAGGCCAGTTGCGCGTCGATTACTTTACCGCCCTCTGACAGAATTTCGAAACCATCGCGCAAACGAGACAAGCGAGCCATTTCCAGAAATGTAATCCCGAATTGACGTTTGAAGCTTCTGCGCACAGTGGACGGATCTAAGCCAAGGCGGGCGATATCAGCTTCCGACCACTTGTGGTGAGGCCTTGCTTCAAACTCGCAGAGCAGGCGCATAACCACTTCATCATTGTCCGCTGATGTACCTACCGGATGACACCGTTTGCAGGGCCGAAAGCCGACTTCGAAACACTCCACTATTGTCCCGAAAAAACAACAATTCTCAAACTTAGGCTTGCGGGCAGGGCAGGTAAGGCGGCAAAACACACCAGTTGAGCGCACCCCCACATAGGCCCGGCCATCATAACTCGGATCACGGTCAATAAGTGCCTGATAAAGCACCTTGTCGTCTGGTAGTTCAAAAAGCATATTCCGCCCTTGCCTTTTGCTTTATTCAAGATTTTCCTGCTCGAAATGATCACTTAGATGGAGATCTGTTGTTTCCAGTAGGCCTGGTCCCAGATTCTCGAATTTATGCGGAATGTTTGCAGGACCAAAAACAACATCACCTTTTTCTGCAATAAACTGGTCCTCACCGACAGTGAACTTCGCCCTGCCTGCCTTAATGATGAAAATCTCGTCATACTTATGAACACGAAGCGGCGGCCCACCTCCAGTCTTTTCGGTCGAAAAGAACAGTATCGTCAGCTCTGTGCCAAGATCTCTGCCTTCCACACGCCCATGCCAAAAGGCATCTTTAGTAGCCCAGTCTTTTCTCGTTAAGTGCTTTGGTACCCCTGTTCCAACGCGATCACTTAATTCATTCCCCATTCCAATATTCCTTATTCTTAAAGCATTGAGTGCTACCCCTCGCCTTGTAGCAAGATAAGCGCATAATCAGAGAGATAATCTAAAACTATTCTGAAGGCACACGGTTTTCGGGCATCTACTAATAATGAATACTTTTTCGAGAACTTCTAATCAGGCAAACCAAATTGAAATTCAATGCGTTGGATCTGAATACAGAAAGCAGAATGAACCTTTTCAAAAGGACTAGTCGAGCTTCAGATTCCCAATCCGCACCTGCATAATATGAGCGGGAGTGAAAATATCAGGCACCACTTCTAATTCCGCGGGACCACAATCGATGAAGCCGATCTTCTCATAAAAGCGCTTTGCATCATCAGCTCCCTTGAGCACATAAATTCCGGCAACCTGATCTGTTGAATAAGCGGTCATAGCTTGCTCGATCAGTTGTCGCGCTAGTCCCTTGCTCTGATAGTTGCTGTCCAGATAACACGCCCAAATGTAAACCACTTCGCCGCGAATAGCGCAGGCCAGAGAACCTATGATCTTGGCTCCAGTCTTTGCTAGATGCAGGTATCCATCCTTGCCCGGAATAACCCCACCAAGATCGTCTGAGTCAAGTCGGGCAACCAGCTGTTTTGTCAGGTTCTCACCCAGTTCAACCAGGTGGGCTTCCATCCAGGCAGCCGCCAGAAAGTCGCGCAGTTGCTGCTTATCACTGTCCTCATATGGAACGATCCGAGTATTTTCTATCACAACATTATCTTCAGACATATCTGTTGTTACCAATTGAGTTTGAGCTACCTTTGGCAAAGATGCCGAAAGCTCCCTTAGTTTTCCGTGACAGTCGTTCCTCTAGAAGCAGCAAGGCCGAACAGAGTGCGGTGCAATGCAAGTTTTCCATCGACAGCCCTATCAATACAGGCGCGGAAGTAACCCGCAGGACGTGCAATGCTATCTGGATCCCGCAGTGCCTTTTCGACAGTCGTAATCAGAACCGCCGATGCCGTATACTCGCCGACCCTGCTTACCGCATCAAACCAGCCTTTTTGAGAGAGGCCAATCAAAAGGCGCATATCATCAGAACTGTCGATCAGACTGCTCCAACTTGAAAGATCGAGCCCCAACGCGCCTTGCGTTTCATACGTCGCTGAATTGAGCAAACCAAGGGAGATCTCTGACAGGAGAGGGGAGAACTGATCATTCTCATGAGGGGCAGCATGTTCTGACCAGCCCAGACTTGCACCTTTGCCTGAAGGTTGAGATATGGCACAAGTTTCGCTTTTTAGGTCCTGGTCAGGAGCCTTTTCAAATTCGGTGTAACCGGATTTGTGGTTATTTATGTATGCGTCGCTAGACGCATGCCGTTGTTTACTTTTTAAACATGAGTTTTGAGAGGTTGTATTATTATAAGGGGTGACATTGTTGTCTTGTGTGCATGACATTTTTGATTTTTTTTCAAAAAAATCAGCCTCTTCAGCGCTCTCAGCAGTCCCCTTTTCATGATCATTTTCTTCTGTTTCAAAACGAGCAACCAAAAGCTCATGAAGCATGCTTAAGGCTTCAGCGCGCGCACTAATGCCCATAGGCTGGTCCATCAATTCGTTGAACGCTCTTGTAATCTCAGAGACCTCGAGTTCTTCATAGGCTGCGAGACGAAACAAGTCTGCCATAGCACGGGAAAGGCGACTGACAGTTCGCTTTGCTTCTTTTTCCTGAGCAAGACGGGCAGCAAATTCAGCACCAATCTGTTTAAGCTCATTCAGACGCTGACGTGCAGGAGAAAAATCCAGTCCATAACCACGTTCAATCTGACGGTCTTCACCAGCCCGATAGATATAACGGCGTCCCGTTGGGCTGTCCTTATAGGCCAGAACACCAGCTTCAACCAGTCTGCGCAGGGAACGAACAACAGTCCGCGACGAACGGCTGACATATTCAGCTAGTTTTTCGTTAGAGATTGCTACTAGCGGACGGCGATCCTGCGACCAGTCCTCTGCGGCTGTCAGGCCAATCAGAATGTCAAGAATATGATAGGTAGTGCCGTCAATTCCCAAAGCAGGGGCGGCCTTTTTCAAAGCCATTGCAACTTCTGATTTTGTCGTCTTTACAATGTCATTGGCCATTGCCAGCTTTTGACTGGTAACCATTGCCGGCGTCAGTTTTCTGAACGACGCCACTGAACCAACAGATTGCATAGCTTCACCGTTCACCCACTAAGTCTAGTGGGTGTTATCAAGGGTCAGGACGCAAAAAGTCCTCCCCAAACTGAGGATAAACAGGACAAACTAGCGATTAGCATGCAGAAAGACGCTTCAACACCTTGCTTGAGGGTTGATTCGTACTGCGTCTCGAAGTAATTTGAAGATGCAAAATATGGTTACATCGAGCGCTATCGTTCGTTTGTACCCAAGGAATTTCGGTCTTGTTGATTGCCGTCAGCAGGACCGTTTTTTCTTTGGAAGAGACATGATTAAACCGTCATGCATCCTCCTTCAGAAATTCGTGTTCAAATTCATCCATCAGATCCGGCAATCGGCGCTTCAAAAATGCTGCCAGCTCAGGTTGTTTTTTCGCATCAACCTGAAAGCTCAGCGCATTGGGGCCGTCCTTCATCAGGATCTGTTTGTTGCCAATCCAGCTTTTCGCAGCTGTGGCGATGGAACCGGTACTCGCTGTCACACTTGTTTCAGCAGATTTACAGGCAGCCAGAATCGCACTGAAGCGCTCGTCGCTCGCCGAAAGCTCAAAATCCGCGCTAATCATCACAGCATCAACACGTGTCTTAAACGGATCAGGCAGTTGCCCACTGTTAAAATGACCAGCCAGCTCTTCCCATCTTGGGCGACCGATCTTGGGTGCCGGGCCAATTTCACGAACAAATTCTTCCGGCAGGGCGTTCATCAACTTAAGCAGCTTGGATACGGTGGTCGCATCCTTACCAATCGCTTTGGAAATCACAGTCTGTGGGAATGTCTTTGCCAGACGTGAGGCGAACAACGCAGTCTCGATGAAAGACAAGTTCTTGCGTTCATGGTTTTCCTGACCCTGAGCAATCAGAAGCGCTTCATCAGAAAGCTCTTTGATGATCCCGCGAACCGGTATGCCCAGATCTTTACACGCCCGCCAACGTCGGTGACCAAAGGCAATCTGATAGCGTTCCGGTAGTTCCGGGTGTGGCCTCACCAGAATAGGCACTTGCTGTCCGCTGGCTGAGATAGAAGCCTTAAGCTTTTCAAAGTCCTCATCAATGGCAACAACCATTCGGTCAGCCACAAACGACGGATCAAGGTCTTCTGTGTTCAGCTCATGTGCAACGCTGCCGTCTTCGATCATCTGGCGCAGCTTCTCGTTTTCCTTCTCCACATTGGAAAAGGTGTTACGCATGGATTTGATCGCGCCTGGAGAAACACGCTGCTTGGTTGTTGCAGTCATCGACGGGGTGGAGGTGGGCGATTTTGCCAGTTCCGCCGGATCGACTCCGCCAAACATGGCACGCATCTTCTTTGAACGATCAGTAGCCTTGTTCATGGACGACCCCATACCTGTTTGATCAGTTGGAACACTTCCGTATTTGCCGCATCAACGGATTCCAGAGCACGATTGAGGGTATCGCGGGTCATATTTCCGCGCTCAACCTCATAAAGGCTTTTCTTTTCAAGTCCCGCATTGGCGATCGCGGTGGTTTCCACGATGGAAGCTGCCAGCACATCCTCACCAAAAAGTCCTCTCAGAAGCGCTGCAACGTTCACCTGAGGCACATCGTGCGGTGTGTGGCGTGTGAGCAGGTACCGCACGAAATCGTGGCTCAGACTACCGCCAGCCTCTTCAATCACTGCCAGCAACTCCGAAGTCATGGAAAGGAACTGGTTCATAGAGGAAACATCCAGCATGGCCGGATGCACGGTTATGACAATACCTGTTGCTGCATACAGCGCACCAAGAGTGAGGTACCCCAGCTGTGGCGGCGCATCGATAAGCACAACATCGTAATCATCTTCCACTTCTTTTAGGACAGTCGCCATACGGCGGAAGAACATGCCATCGCCGCGCGAAAGCCCCTGAGCAATAGCTTGCGGAGTTTCGTGCTCATATTCCATCAGCTCCAGGTTACCGGGGACAAGATCGAGCCCATCAAAGTAAGTTTTGCGGATAACATAGCTGAGTGGAACGCGCTCCTCATCGTCATAACGGATCGCTGCATAAAGCGTCTGGTTCTCATCCACATCAAACTCCGGCTGATAGCCGAACATGGCAGACAAAGACGCCTGAGGATCAAGGTCAATGGCCAGCACGCGCAGGCCCTGAAGCGCTAGATAGTGCGCCAAATGGACTGTTGTGGTGGTCTTTGCAGAGCCGCCTTTGAAGTTGGCAACCGCCAGAACTTGCATCTTCTCGCCATGACGGCGGCGCGGGTCCAGACGAAGCGCATCGGCTGGGCGTTTTTCTGCCAGATAGCGACGTAATTCATTAATCTGCGGAAGCGTATAAATGCGTCTGCCGTTATCCAGTCGCTCAGGAATAACTGCTTCGCCATTAAGGGAAAGTTGACGCAAACTGGACTCAGCTACACCGAGCAACCCTGCAACTTCACGCGAAGAGAACGTCTTCAGCTTCTTTTGAGCTTCAGGCGGATACATTTTCTCCCTTAAGGATTGCAGTTGCCGTGACAACAAGTCAGAATGGCGTGCAATCTTCTCAGCAGAAGTCTCATCATGTTCAGCAGCGAGCAGCATATTGCCTCTTACCCCTTATGACGGTTTTGAAGTTCACAACAATAATAATCCGTCACAGCGCATCCTTCTCCGATTTAGCAAACACGTCAATCTCTTTATAGTTAACAGCCATTAACTAAAATCAAGGAATTATTAACTGAGATATTAACCCACTTGTATCACTTTACTCCTCAAACACAATATCTTGCGCAATCTCCTGTTTTTACTGACAAATTTGGAACCCTTGGCTAAGCAATTCAGGATGATGCATTACATAATTACCACAAAACAAAATTTCATAGGCGTGACGGTTTTTGTGTAAAAATCGTTCAAATACCGATTTTGCGACGAGAGTAGGCTTCACTTTACGCGCAGAGGTAGTGAATCATTTTTCGAATCACAGCAAGCTTGCTGGAAGGTTTTCTATGAGTTTATCAGAAGTCCGTTCTTGTGAAGTGTCGTCAATTTAACTTGAGTGTCAGCTTTGATGAGTAAGCGAAGGCTATGAGTTCAGCTCCGATCAGTTACAAACGTCACCGGTTCCTGCCTCAAATCATTGCCCATGTCGTTTGGCTCTGCAATCGCTTTTCGCTCAGCCTGTGCGTGATCGAAGAGGTACTGCTGGAGCGTAGTATTACCCTGTTGCATGAGGTCATTCGCGAGTTGAGGTTCAAATTCGGTCCTGCATAGGTTTGTCACCTGCTGCGCAAGAGAGCAAGCAGCTCAGATGTCTGGTATCGTAATGAAGTTGTGATCATGATCCAGAGGCGGCGATACTATCTGTGGCGGCTGGTTGATCAGGACGGTTATATTCTCGATAAAAACCTTCAAAAACGACATTATACCAAGACCACGAAGCGCTTGCTGACCTGTCTACTATCAAAGCAAGGAATTGGTCTTAAGCGCATACCTACAGACAAGTCCGGTTCTTATGGAACCGCAAAGCGTAAGGCGATGCCGACTGTCGAGCACCATAGGCACAAAGGCTTAAACAATCGCGCAAAACGGGGTCGACTACAGCTGAGTGCTGAATCCCCCTTTAAGGTATTTACGCCCCAGTTTTTCTGTGTCTTTCGAGTGTTC
>CANMBS010000064.1 GCA_947496145.1 uncultured Pseudovibrio sp. | reverse complement strand
GCGGGTTATAGGCGCACCAGACCAACCCGTCAACAACCAAAACTCAAAAAAAACAAACTATCTGCGAAAAACTAAAACCCTAACCAATTCAACACTTCATATATCAAGCAAACCAACCCGCAAATACCTCAAAAAACCCCACAAACAAGCCAATCCAACCAAAACAAAACAGCAAAAATTAACAAAACCAAAATTTGCACAGACACAAGGATAACATCAAAAAACAGGCAAAACCCAACGCGCACCCCGGCTCACACCCAAAGACATATCACTGAACCAGCTCAGGAACTCAAACTCACCTGCTGACACATCACAAAACAGCAACCAAGAACACTTGCCAACAGTCAAGGCAAACACACAGCCCACCAAATGCCACTGCCGCAACTCGCAGCCAGAGCAAACAAGGCTATAGTAAAAAGAGCCACAGCGGACAGCGCCATACTAAGAAGAGCCATAGCGGACAGGCCTATGGCGGACAGGCCAGCGGATCAAACCCCAAACCCAGAGTTAATCACCATCAGAAGACCCCCATCACACCGGCGGCCTGTCAGTGATCAGAAGCCATAAGAGATTCAACCCGTCATAATAAGCTCCGCCGCAGCTTCAGCTCCACTTCTATAGACAGACCTCACAACAGCAATTGCCTGATCCCAGAGCTAAAGTGCAAAGACTACGCAAAACCAAACCATAACTCCCCTTCCCTGATCCAGACCACAGACCACAGACCACAGACCACAGACCACAGACCACAGACAAATCAAGCAAAAGCCCAGCTGCAAGCACTTTGAACGGATTTGCGTGGATTTGCGTTCCTTACCCCTCAAACGCACTGCTATGGGCTCAATAACCACAAACCCGCAAGCAACAAGCCTTCAACCAGCCCTGTCTCAGTCACACCAGACCAGAACTGCAAACCCCAAACTCAGACAAACTTATCCCCGCACCGCAAAAATCTATCAACGCAGACACAAAACTTATCCAACAAACACCAGTAACCCGACACGCTCAACCCAAGCAGACATGACCCGGCACCCTCAAGCCCCGGTTTCAAACCAAAGACATTCCGGCAAACCAGCTCCGCCAGCCGCATCCAGCCAACACAACATCACGGGTTAAATTCTAAGAATGGACCAAAACGGGAACATGCCTCATCATCCAGACAATGCAAAACCGCAGGACGGTGAAAGCCGGGTTCTTTGAAAACCAAATACAAAAGAAAACGCTAATACGCCAAAGCATAACAACGCGGATCAAAACTAGGGAGATGCGGAGTTGGTGAGTTGGTGAGTTGGTGAGTTGGTGAGTTGGACAAACATAAAAGGCTGCCAGGACAACGAAAAATAACTCATCACACGCAGAACAAAACCTGATGAACCTGCAAGTCTGCAATTCATATGCAATATCACAACAGGAAATAAGGAGCACTCTTACCGAAACTCCACCAAAATAACTGACAACAACGTGCAAACCGAAAAGGAGAAACTGTAACTACTCGAATACCAAACACTCAAAGTCTCGAAGCCACACCAAGAGCCAACGAAAACACGAACCATTGTGCAACGCTACGCAAACACCACTGAGCATGAGCTTAGACCTGTTGCAAAACGCAATCAGAAACACACAGCTAAAAGGAGAGATTATCCACCACTAGCAGCCTGAAGAAACCGCTATGAATGCATAGCTAAATCAAAACACCGAAGGGCAAGCAATCACTTTGCTAAAAAACAAAGGAGCTTCTTACCACCAATCACCCTCACACCTGCAAAGGGTCTCAATCATACTAAAACCCGCCTAAACACCAAACCAGCGAGCTTCACTATGAAAGCCAAACTCACAAGTTAGGCTTCAAGTACCATATTACCTCAGAGCGAAAGCCGTAAGCCAGTGAATATGAAAAGCCATTTCCAACCGCTCGCGGCAACAAAAGTACATACAAGAGAAACAAGCAGGCATTGAAAAGGTAACTGCAAAAGTAAAGCCACGAGCCAACGAAAACGCGCGTTATTATGCAATGTTCTGCAAACACCAACATGTATGAACCAGACCTGTTGCAAAACGCAGTCAAAAGGAGAGAAAACACTAAAGGCAAGCAATCACCTTACTAAAAAGCAAAGGAACTTCTTACCACCAATCAATCCTGCAAAAACTTTTTTAGCAGATCGGCACCATCAATCTGCCAGAGCATCAAACAGCGAGCTTCACTATGGAAACTAAACTCGCAAATTCTGCATAATCTGGCTCATGTTCCGAAAACTTTGGAGATGTCGTGCGCGGCCAATTTGATGGCCACCGAAAGTGGAAACTATCTGAGCTTGTCTTTACCGACCCAATATAAGGAGTTGGGTGCGGCCAGAGGCAGTCTTCTTCAGAGATTGGAAGAGGCAGGGAGATTATCTGAAGTGTGCTTTTAAGTTGCGAGTAGAAGGCCCAGTTTAACTCGTTTGCTTCACACATGTATAGGTGGTCTGGCCTCCACTATCCCCAGGCATACGTGTTAATACGCTTGTGCCAACAGCTCTCAACTTTGTAGGTTCAGCGCACATCAAGTGGTGCTGCTTTACACTCACTTAACAGCGGCGGCTTTTATGAAAGCCCTGATCACTATCGCTGTCTGGTGCCACTATCCATCTGTGCTCCCGCCATGGGAGCAACCGCGTTGCCAGATTTTGAATGCTGCATTCAAAACAGATGTTCTGGCAGTGATCGTCTAAGCTCTCCCATGAGTTTTCGCGGCAGGTGGCTAACAAGCGGATCATAGCTCTTAGTTGAGCTACACTTATTCGTGTAATGCGCATAGGATGCTGCATGCCTAAGTGTCTGCCAATAAAACAGGAACAGTATGACTGATCAAACCTGCTCAGATTTGATTCCGGCCCCGGAAGGACCGTCTAATCTGATCGATACGAGCTACGAGGTGGGACAGGATAATATTACGCCGCGAATCGCGGGATTATCTTTTGATGTACACAATATCGTATTTTGTATCTCCAGTATTGCGATCGCAATCTTTGTTGCTGTTACTCTCCTTTACAAAGATGCTGTGGGTCCAGTTTTTACTGATTTACGTACCTGGCTGACCGCTTCCTTTGACTGGTTTTTCCTAATTGCCGCAAACATTATCGTTTTGCTTTGCATCTACCTGATTGTGTCTCCACTGGGTCGGGTACGTATCGGCGGCAGAGATGCAAAACCAGATTACAGCTACCTTGAATGGTTCTCCATGCTGTTTGCAGCAGGTATGGGCATCGGACTGGTGTTTTATGGGGTTGCTGAGCCTATTGGCCATTTCTCAACTATTAGCACCGGAAGCAACTGGGCCCCTCTCGTTGATGAAGCTTTGAGCGGTGCAGAAGCTGAGCGCCTTGCAATGGCGTCAACCATCTTTCACTGGGCTTTGCATCCCTGGGCGATTTATGCAGTGCTGGCACTTGGTCTTGCTCTCTTCACCTTTAACAAAGGGCTGCCACTGACCGTCCGGTCCATCTTCTACCCTCTACTGGGTGAACGTGTCTGGGGCTGGCCGGGTCACATTATAGATATTCTTGCTGTTTTTGCGACCTTGTTCGGTCTGGCAACGTCTCTGGGCATCGGTGCCGGGCAAGCAAATGCAGGCTTGCAGCATCTGTTCGGTCTTGAGGTTTCAACAACGACCACGGCGCTTCTGATCATTGTCATTTCCGGTGTGGCTCTTTGTTCTGTGGTTCTGGGGCTGGATAAGGGGGTCAAGCACCTTTCTACCTTCAACGTGATCACTGCGGCTTTGCTGCTTGGTTTTGTTGTGCTGGCTGGCCCAACACTGACAATTCTTAAGAACCTGTTCTGGAATCTGGAAGCTTATCTGGAATACCTGCCAGCTCTTTCCAATCCGATTGGCCGCGTTGATGACAACTTCCGTCAGGGCTGGACCACATTCTACTGGGCCTGGTGGTTCTCCTGGGCACCATTTGTGGGCATGTTCATCGCTCGCATCAGTCGTGGGCGTTCCGTGCGCGAGTTCATGATCTGTGTGCTTGTCATTCCCAGTGTTGTAACAACTCTCTGGATGACTGCTTTCGGCGGAACAGCTATTGAGTTTGAAGCAACAACCACTCTTGGCAAGATCGCTGGTGCAGCGACGGAAATTCAGCTGTTTGAGTTGCTCAGCAATTTACCGCTTGCGTCAATCACGTCTGTGCTGGGTGTTATTCTGATTATCACCTTCTTCGTAACAAGCTCAGATTCCGGCTCGCTTGTTATCGACACAATCACGGCTGGCGGTAAGGTGAATGCACCTGTACAGCAGCGTGTTTTGTGGGCGTCACTGGTTGGGCTTGTTGCAATTGCGCTGCTTCTGGGCGGTGGTCTTTCCAGCCTTCAGGCGATGACAGTTTCTACCGGGTTCCCGTTTGCTCTTGTGTTGCTTGGCGCATGCTTTGCAATTGTAAAAGGGTTGCGCAGCGAACCTTCCTGAAAACGGGTTTAATGTCACAAGGCGGAATGTCTTCCGCCGTTTGTTTCAGACAGGCTTGCAGCGAGTTTCCTACTGGATCTTTGCTGCAAGCTTTTTTGCATCTGACCGCATATTTGCAGGTAGCGGGATGTAGCCGGATGAGATTGCGGCACCTCTGGCCTGACCACTCAAAACAAACTCAGCAAACTCGCGCACGGACTGGCCTGTTTTAGGGCTTGAGTAAATCTTCTCGGTCACCAGCCAGAAGAAAGAGACAATGGGATAAGCGCCAGGTGCTGCCGGATCATAGCTTTCTTCAACTGAAAGCGGATCACCACTTCTGCTGATCTCTTCAATTGCCGCCTCTCCCGCACTTAGCGAAGGAGAAATGTAATTTCCCTTCTGGTTTTCCAGCAGTGCCATGGGCACTCCAAGTGTTGTGCCAAATGCAGAGGGTGCGTAGCCGATTGCTCCGTTTGTCTCGGTCAGTTTTTCAACGACCTGCGCATTATCAGGGACTAAGATTGCGCTTTTTGGGAAGATACGCGGGGTCCAGATCGATGGCATCTGATCCTGATGGCCGTTTTCAGAAGTATAAAGGTGTCGTGAAAGAGCAAGATTTGCGCCGCTGCCATCACTGCGGCCAATCACAGTGATCCTCAATTTTGGCAGGCGCAGATCCGGGTTTGCTAAGCGGATTTCGCGATGGTTCCAGTATTGGATAGAGCCATCAAAAATACTAATAAGAGCAGTGTGAGACAGCCTGAGATGACCGACACCTTCAATATTGTAAAGAATGCCGAGCATTCCTGCTGTGATTGGAATCTGAAGGAACTTGTCCTTCAGTGTTACGGGGGTATCGGCAGGGTCTTTCTTAGCATCTTCTTTCAGGATCGTTGCCAGCGGTGCACTTGAGACTGCAAAATCTACTTTTCCAGCTTCCAGTGCCCAGATGCCAGAGCCGCTGCCGATGGGGTCATACTGCACCTCAATATCCGGGTTCGATTGCTTAAACAAACGCAGGGTCTCGTTAAACAGGATGTCCGGATACATGGATCCGGCACCCGTCAATTGCTCATATGGCTCTGCCTGGGCATAGCTCTCCTGCGCTTTAGGCTGGGAGATCCAAAAGCTGACGGACATGATTGTAAACAAGGAAGCTGCCAGAGCCTGAAGAACTGGTTTGGGAAAGACCCGGGTGAGCATGGCATATCTTTCTCAGAATTTTCAGTATGCCTGCGGCAGTTGGCGTGAACGTCCTGCCGCCGGGCAAGCCTGATGTAATTTTACCTAGGGATTTCATAGCTCAGAGGGCTTAAGGGCTTTCTCATGATGAGGGGCGAAATTCATCGAAAACTTTAGGGGGAGATTTACCTCGCTGGGGCATGGTCTGCGCACGCAGAAAGTCGTACCCGGTTGAAGGTGCGGAGGATGGCAAAGAACAAGAAGCCACTTCAGTGGAGCAGCAAGGCAGATGTTACCGCGCATGAGCACAACAGGCAGGTGCTGAAGCGGGTGCGGCATCAGCTGCGGGCGGAAGATACCAGCGCTCTGGTAAAGCGGCTGAAAAAGTGGTCACCGACAGACCTGTTACAGTTGCTGACGGCCCTGCCCTTGCCTGAAGCACGCAGGCTGTTTGCGCTGCTACCTATTCGTCCTTCCACCAAGATCCTCGCAGAGCTTTATCCGGATTTTCGGGCGGAGCTGCTTAAAGACGAGACCACTGCGCGACTGGTGGAGATTCTCAACAGTATGAAGGAGAGTGATCTGGCGGATACGCTGGATGAGTTTCCGCAGAGCTTGCTGGAAATCATCGTACCGCAATTGGATGCAAGGACGGAGATTGAAGAGCGGATACGGCATGGGGAGGACACTGCCGGGCGTCTGATGAGCCGCAAGTTTGTGGCGTTTAACGAGGATTATACCGCCGGAAAGGCCATTGCCGCGATTAAGAGCCAGTATGATCTGGTGGGGCGGTTTCGTACTGTGTTTGTGGTGGATGCCAAATACCGGCTGGTGGGGCGGCTGGATGTGACGCGGCTGCTAACGCTGGAGCCTAAAGCGCGGATTGGGGATGTGATGGATGCCAATGTGCTGGCGGTTTCTGCAGAGATGGATCAGGAGGATGTGCTACGTAAGGCGGCGAAGCGGCAGATTTCCTCCATGCCTGTGATCGACAGCGACGGCAAGCTGATTGGGCGCATCACCACCGAGCAGATGAACCAGATTGCACGAGAGGAGCTTTCTGAAGACCTGATGCTGATGGGCGGTGTTTCACCGGAAGCGCGTCCAACAGATTCTGTACGCCGGATCATCAAGGGGCGGTTGCCCTGGCTGATGACAGGGCTGATTGGCTCTGCTGTTGCAGCTCTAGTGGTTGGGTCTTTTGAGGATGAGTTGGAGAAAGCGGCGATACTGGCGGCATTCATTCCGGTGATCATGTCCATGGCGGGCAACTCGGGTCTTCAAGCCTCTGCTGTTGCCGTGCAAGGAATTGCGACGGGTTCGATCTGGACGGGCAGTACGCTGTTCCGGTTATGGAAGGAGTTTTGCGGGGCGCTTTCCAATGGGGCGATTGCGGGCAGTGTGCTTACGGTGCTGATCAGCATCGGGGCCGTATTATTTGAGATTCATGATCCGGTATGGCTGGCGCTGACGGCGACGCTCTCACTGGTTATCGTTACCACGGTTGCTGCTATGGTGGGGGCAACGGTGCCAGTGGTGCTGGACAAGATCGGCATTGACCCAGCGGCGGCGACGGGGGTTTTTATTACCACCAGCAATGATGTACTTGGGGTGCTGGTTTACTTCACTACCGCGAGTTTCCTTTATTTATGAGTGCCCGGTAATCACCTGATCCGGGCAAGCTCCCCTCCCCGATTGCTATAGGTGTTTGAAATCTGCAAGCCGAATCCATCTTTTAAAAGGCGTTGCAGGTCCGTGTCATCTGACCGGGCGGAAGAAGGTGCAAACTCTGTCAGGCCATATCCGACCACGTTGAATTGTGCGCGAATGAAGCTGAGCCATTTCAGCAAATCTTCCAGCGCGACACCATTTTTCACGCCGAAGGCGGTATTGCTATGGCGTTCCGGGTCAAGAACGTCATAGTCCACATGCACAAACACCGGAGCGTCGGCGAGTTGCTGTAACTGCGGCTGGTTTGGAGGTGCGTTTAACTCATCTGGTTGCAACAGGGTTATTTTTTGGGCATCAATATACGCCTGCTCGCCTTTATCTATGTCTCTGACACCCGCCAAAACCACATTTTCCGGCTTTAAAGGTACTTGCAAATATTTTGAGAGCGCTGGCGGGATGTCTCCCAGCAACATTCTTAGCACCATTCCGTGAAATGTGTGGGAGCCGGATGTTTCAGTTGAGTTCAGATCGGGATGGGCATCAAGCCAGATGACCCGCAGGTCGCCCTTATATTTTGCATTGAGAAGGGCAATTGGAACCAGCTCGCCTCCACAGTCACAGCCCAGATTGAAGAGCGGTTCACTCAGATTGATGTCAGAGAGTGCTTGCTTAACTGCATCCAGTGAGCTGCAAATCTCATCAAGGTTACAAAGTCCGTTTGTTACCTGATCAGTGCCAGCCACATAGGAAATATCAGGAATAAGCAGGTCTTCAGAGGCGAGCATCTGGCGGATTCGCTCTGCACCGTTTGGGTAGCGGTGTCCGCATCCGCTGCCAACCCATTGTGAGTTAATAAGAATTGTCATGAACTTCTGTTTATTGAAGGCAATTAATTTATCCTCTTGGTACTTTAGCTTAGTTTTTCATGGTGGGTTACTCGCAATCTGGCCAATACCTGCAAGTCATATCCGGGGAATTTCATGGAACAGGAACAGAGCTTCAGCCATAGCGAAGGTGAAACTGGGGAGTTCGAGGCGCGGGGATTGCGCAGTTACTTTGAGTATCGTGATCTTGGCGTTGCCGGGGCCACCAACGGGGCGGTGGTTGCCCATGTGATCAAAGCGCGGGAGGGGCACAATGCAACGGGGCAGTGGCATGTGCATGATTGCATCTTTCAGTTTTATTATGTGCTGAAAGGCTGGGCGCGGTTTGAGTATGAAGGGCACGGCATTCGCACAGTCAGGCCGGGCGATTGTGTGGTGCAGCCCGCTGGCATCCGCCACCGGGAGATTGAACACTCTGAGGATTTTGAGCTGATTGAGGTCGTCTCGCCCGCCAGCTTTGGCACCCGCACGGAAGACGAAGAAGAGGAAGCCACCGAGGCCTGAAAGCAAAACCGGGGCTGAATGGCCCCGGTGTTTCTTCATGAACTCAGCGCTGAGCTGCTGCTGGTTTTGCGCGGCGTGGTCTGCCATTCTGACTACGGTTCTGATTGCGGTTTTGTCCGCTTTTCTGGCCCGGGCGGGCATTTGCGTTTGGTTTGCCGCCGCGGCCACGACCTGCATTTGGCTTTGCGCCTGCTGGTCTTGCGCCATTTTCGCCTGTTTTGGCTTGCGCCGGATGCCCTGTGCCACTGGCGGAGCGGCCTGCACCACCGGCTGAGCGGTTTGCGCCGCCACCACCACCATTGCGGCGGCGATTATTTTGCGGGCGTTTGTGGCGCTTGAGGCGTTGTGGCTCAGCCGTTGGGTCAAACGTAGAAACCTCGCCGGAAGCGCCGTCCCAATCGCTGTCGCCAGACGGGATTTTGCGGCCAATCAGGCGTTCGATGTCACGCAGGTATGGCTGTTCAGTTGCATCACACAGGGAGACAGCAACGCCGCTTTTGCCTGCGCGGGCGGTGCGGCCAATGCGGTGTACATAAGCTTCCGGAACGTTTGGCAGCTCGTAGTTGACCACGTGGCTGACGCCATCAATATCAATACCACGGGCTGCTATATCTGTTGCCACGAGGATTTTGATACGGCCATTTTTGAAGCCATCCAGCGATTTTTCGCGGTTACGCTGGCTCTTGTTGCCGTGGATTGCTGCTGAGCTGAGGCCCGCTTTTTCCAGATGACCGCTGACACGGTCTGCCCCGCGCTTGGTGCGGGTGAAGACGATAGCGCGTTCAATATCGTCTTCAGAGAGGATTTCCAGCAGGGCGGCACGTTTTGAGCTGGAGTTGAGGAAGCGGACGGACTGGTCGATCTTCTCAATCGGGCGAGAGACCGGCGCTACAGAGATTTCGTGGGGGTTGCTCAGGAATTCTTTTGCCAGATTGCGGATCTGGATTGGCATGGTTGCTGAAAGCAGCACTGTCTGGCGTACCTTTGGCAATTTGCCGAGGATACGGCGGATGGCTGGTGCAAAGCCAAGGTCCAGCATCTGGTCGGCTTCATCCAGCACCACTGTTGTGGTGGCGTCCAGCTTAATGCCGCCGGTGCTCATGTGGTCTTCCAGACGGCCCGGTGTTGCGATCACAATATCCAGCCCTTTTGAGAGGGCACGTAATTGCGGGCCGGGCTTTACACCGCCAAAGATCACCGCAACAGACGGGCCGATAAACTGGCCATAAGTGCGCACGCTTTCGGCAATCTGAGAGGCCAGCTCACGGGTTGGGGCCAGAATGAGCGCACGGCAGGTGTGCGGCGCTGGCTTTTTGCGGTCTTCTGCCAGACGGGTGAGCAGCGGCAGTACGAAGGCGGCGGTTTTGCCGGTGCCTGTTTGTGCGATGCCGAGGATGTCCTCTCCCTCTTTCATCAGCGGGATCACTTCGCGCTGGATTGGGGTTGGAGCCTCATAGCCCTCTTCTTTTACGGCGCGCAGGACAGGTTCTGCGAGGCCAGCTTCGTCAAAATTCTTCACTCTCGTTCTTCCAAGATGTGCGGAGCACGCCCCCTGTTCTTTGCTCAGGAAGGTACTCATAGATTAAGCGCCAGCACACTTGCCCCGCAGACGTGCGTCTGCGCGGCCAGACTGGCTTGATTTGAGATCCATGGAGTTTGAGAGGTGACTTTGAAAGCGACCTTGAAACGCTGCGGACCACGGTGCGTGCCCGTGTTACATCCCACTCGAGCAGGCTGCCCTTGTTGTTTTTCAAGGCAGCAGGGTGGCACTCACAGCAAATGCCCGATGAGCGCGTTGACTGAGGAGATATAGGGAAACCTGCGGGAATGCAAGGGGGTAACCATCGCTGCTATTCAAACTTGCAGGTCACCACAAATAATAACGTTAAGTAAGCTACAGACAATCTATAAGTGCATATATATCATACGTATACCTTGAATTGAATGTTGGAGAAATATCATGGCTACACTTATAGAGTTGTCCGAGTCCGACGATAAATTTAGTCGTTACGATTTCGAGGCCTATCTTGTTTACGGTTTTGGAGGTGACGACGACATCACTGTTGGAAGCAACTCTGATGTTGTTTGGGGTGGTAGCGGCAACGACAATGTTTATGGCGGTGGAGGTAAAGACACTCTTTATGGCGGCACAGGTGATGACTTTCTTCACGGCGGTGAGGGTAACGACAGCCTTTTAGGCGAAGAAGGTAACGACGTTCTTCGAGGTGGCGACGGCGATGACCAACTGCTGGGCGGAGCTGGCGAAGATAGTATGACCGGCAATAAAGGCGATGACACTTTGTATGGTGGAAGTGGCAACGACGACATGAGAGGCGAAGAAGGAAATGACCATCTGTATGGTGATGCTGGTGATGACAAGATAGATGGAGGTTCGGGAAATGACATAATTGTAGGCGGCGAAGGAAACGACACAATTAAGGGTGACTGGGGAAGTGACAAAATAGAAGGTGGGGAAGGAAACGACACAATTGACGGCGGGGAAGGAAACGACACAATTCTAGGCGGGGAAGGAGACGATGTAATTGTAGGCGGTGCAGGTACCGACGTAATTCGTGCGGGCAACGGTACTAATACTGTGACAGGTGGCGAGGGAATGGATCTCTTTCTCTTCGGCCCTGGCGATGGTCTCAGCATTATCACGGACTTTGAAGATGGTACAGATCGTATCGGTTATTTTGGCGGTGTTGCCGAGGTAATTCAGGCCATGGAGATTTCTGAGGAACTTTTCGGCGGATCATATGCTGGTTCTACGTTGGTGAAGATTGATGATTCATATGCCATTCTGGATGGCGTCGCGGTTGATCAAGTTTCCTTAGCTGACTTCTACAATGTCAATGCTTCAGCTGCCACAGAAACTATGGATATGCTTTTGTAAAGAGTTGGGGCCTCACAGCTGCCATCGTTCGATGGCAGCTGTTTTTTTACATCAAGTTACTCATTCGGGAAGTAATGTTGATTTGCCGATGGCACGATTTGTCCCAGCACTGCTATGTAACAACGAATTCATACCACTCGAAGGGAAGAGACATATTCCCGATTGATTTTACCTCTTCCCCGGGACTAAACAGCTCGCCACTTAATGTGGGCGCGTGGTGCGATCTCCGATGGCTCTGGATTGTCCTGCTGTGGGGCTTGGTTTGCCGCACCAATACTTGAGCAGGAGGTCTTCAGCCTTGCTCAGGTCCAGATCGTTTGCGGCCTCCATCATTTCCTTGAGGGCTTTGGGATCTGTATCATCCTCTGCTATCGGTTTTGAGAGTGTCGGGTTGAGGTAAACATAACGGTCACCCAGCAGCATTTGAGCGAGACTGGGCACCATGTCGGTGGAGGTTCCATTTAAAGTCATGTTCATGACAGGCTGTTGCCTGTTCCAGTTCACGAACAGGGGCTGCATGTTGCTTGCCGGAACTTCTTTATGCTCCATGTATTGCTGGATTCCCCAGTTAGTGGTGGGTTTTACATCTGAGATAAACTGAGGCATCAAACCAGTGCCAATATCGATCACTGTGATGTCTTCAAGGTTGATACCACTGGCAACTGCTGTGGAGATTGCTGCCAGAGTCGGGTCATGATGCAGGAAGGCGCCATCCACCATCGCAATGAAGTTCTCCTGCGGGATATCAATAGACCCCATCATGCCCGGCATGGCACCGCTGCACATGGCGGCATAGAAGGTGGAAACCTTAGGTGTGCCGCGCCATCGGTGATTGTCGCTGCCAACCTGCATATTATGAAAGAGAACTGGACCCCATGTGGGCGTGTCACCGGGGCTTTGCGGGGTGTCTTTGCTCACCGTAAAGCTGGTCATGAGGGCATGTTTGCCGGCTGGCAAGTCACCGAACGTTCTGCTCAGGTTCAGCTTAGGTACTTTTCTGGTAAGAAAGTCGATAGTCTTTGCCGTGTCGTATTCCGGTCTGGATGGATCATGATTTTTAAATGAGAACAGAACGGGAGCGATGTAGTGGTAGAAATCCCGGAGTTCCTCTATGGTCAGTCCATTGATAAGCAGATTGGTGATGATTGCACCGGTAGATGTGCCTGCGAACAAGTCTCCCGTTTCGTTTAAGCTTTCGTCGGACCCGGCTGTTTTTGTGTAATAAACATTGAGGCGGTCCAATATCTGAGCGGAAATCAGACCGCGAATTCCACCGCCGCAAAATGACAGGATTTTGAACGTTTTTTCCATTGTTTCTCTCCCAGTCAGACTGTTGGTCCCGTTGCAACTGGGAGGGAGTATAGGTAAATCTCATTATAGACATATTTATCAAGTTCGGTGCTTCGGACTCAAACTAATGTCACACATTAACAAATAAAACTCCTTGAAATTTCTCGCTAAAGCAGTTCGCGTTTAAGCTGAAACGCTTGATCTGCTTTAGCTTATGTTTTTGCGTATCTTTATCTGAAAACCGGTATCCACTTTTCAGAGATACGCTTTATTTTTCGTCGTTGTCTGATCCCGGCAGTATTCGTGCAGAGTGGCTTCCCGCCGCTTTTCCGAGATCAAGTTTGATGATCTGAGATAAGGGGAGCTAAATCAGCCTATTCGCATTTGCTTTGCTGGCAGATATGGCCCCAGATCCCGCATCAAGTGCGGGAAGACGGCAGAAAGTGTCTTTGGGGTGTCTCCCTACGGCAACAATTTTTTATGGCTTTGCAACTTTTCGTTGACAGATTTGCTGTTTCATTCCACATTCATTTGTGAGGTCCAAAACCTCTAACAACGCGGTAACCGCTCCCGTTAACTGGCGGATTTTTTGTGCCTTTTTTCTGAAGGGCGCAAACCCTTTGCTATGAGCGGGAGGGCGGTGAATACAATACCTCTTTCGGGGGGGAATAAACCCGCCTGTCGTTGTCAGGTTTTTGGCCTCCCGCTCACCAGTGGGTACCAAAAGCTCATTTGTCGTGCGGTTCATTCAACAGCCAACAACGAGGCTTTGATTATGGACGACTCTGCAAGTGCGCAATGCGCCAACAATAGCATTGAAGATAAAATTGTCTCAGTAAAGAGTGCTCTTTCTGACCTTCAGAACCTTGCTTATCTGCAGTACGTAGTGCTGTACGAGCGGGGGAAGAACAGTGACGGGCATGATGTTCTGATCACCCTGCACCACTCGATCGATAGCCGCCTGGGGATACTTCATGACACCTGCGGAACTTTATTTGATGCTTTAGCGGAAACCTCTGCCCCTGCAGGACAATCCGCCAAGGCAAAACGCAGCGTCTTCTCCGGTCCTCAGGTCAACAGCAATATTGTATCTCTTGATTAAGCCACTGTAACGGGCACTTGTGAGGGCTGGCTTTTCCGAATAATCCTGCCGGCTCTTATACGGGTGTCCGGCTGGCCTGTGGCCGGGCAAACTTTAGACCGCAGGCCAGCTTTTTACTATGGATTTTTTTAGAAGTTACCCCGCCACTTTGCGCATGAGAGCTTCCACGGGGCCACGTTTGAAGAAGCGGCTCCAGATAAGGGCATAGACGACTGCCAGTGCGCAGAATATGCCTGAGGCGAGGAAGGCCGTGTGAGTTGACTGAGCGCCCAGCAGGCCAAGCTCATCCAGCACACCCATGCCCAGCAGAATGTGTGCAAGGTACACTGTGAATGCGTGACGACCTGCCGGGAGGTGATGGGCACAAAGCTTGCGGTTATGCACCTAACAGAGTTGCCCCTTTCACCTTTTTGGTGATCCCTCCAAAGAGGGTTTGCACGGCAAGAGTGCTGGCGTCATTGGAGGCGATATTACCTGCTTTGGCCGTGCTGGCGGCGGCGTATAAGACAGCATCAAGTGAGGCGATGATCCAGCTGTTGGGAATGAGCGACAGGATATCGCCTTCCTGCTTTGCGCGGTCCACAAGCTCGCAAAGCACAGTGTTATGACGCTCGATTTCTCTTGCTATCTCAGGCTCCTGCCAGATATCCGGGTTCTTCCAGAGAAAGTGACAGGAATCTGCACAGGGCACCAGAGCGCCCACAATGGCTTTTAGCTGCTCTATGGCTTTGCGCTTGCCTTTCACGGCATTGAGACAGGCTTCATCCATCTGCTCAAGTGCGCGGAGGGCTACATCGCGCAGCAGTTCTTCGCGCGTGCCGATGACGCGGTGAAGCGTGACGCGCTTAACGCCCGCCGCTTCAGCAATATCTGCCAGTGATGCCCTTGGCTGTGCATTGAGCACACGCACAGCGGCTTCCAGCAGTTTGTCTTTGGTGGTGTTGTTCTGCAATGTTGACATGAGACATTTTTGTCTCATTTAATACATCGATGTCAATAAACCCTCTGCAAATTTCACAAGGAAATTTCGCCTGATCTGGTGATAATCATGTAGTGCATCAATAAGTTAGCGTGGGCTGCTTTGCGTGGTGGTTGCTTTGCCGAGCAGTCAGCCTCATTTGCTAAGCTCTTTTATAAAGGTGTTGGCCGTTAATCCATGCAGGATCACGCTAAGACCAATGGTGGTAACTGCGGTTGACGCAATGATGGAGCTGCCGGGCAAGTTGGCATCCAGCACAACAATTGCAAACACAATGCTTGCCAGACCACGCGGGCCAAACCACCCTACAAACAGCTTTTCCCTCATCTTCAGCTCAGTGCTTCGCAGCACCAGCCAGACCGGGAGAATTCTGACCAGTGTCAGGCTCAGGATGGAATAGGCGAGTATCTCCCATGTGAACTCGTGGAGGACCGAGCCGATGATTGCGGCGCCGAAGATGAGCCACGTCATCAGGGACAGAGAGTCTCCGATACCTTCTGCGGACTTAAGCAGCTCTTCCTTATAGGGTTTTTCCAGCCAGCCAAAAACAATGCCGCCGGTAAAAGCGGCGATAAACCCGCTGCCGCCGACCAGCTGAGCGATAGAAAAGCAGCAGATGGCGAGGGCGACAACCGTCACCTGCTCCCATGTCTTGGATTGCTTGCCGCCTTTGAAACAATACTCGATGAGCTGCCCTGCCATGACCACAACACCGATGCCGACAATCACGCCCATGCCGATTTGCTCTGCCAGAAGCTGGGCGGCGAGCTTGTTTAAGTGAGGAGCCGTTGGTGAATCCATCGCAATAGGCAGAAGCGAGAAAACGATTGGCACGCATATTCCATCGTTTAAACCGCTTTCTGCACTTAAGGTCTCCCGGATTTTTGGGGGAACTCTGAGATCAGTTACGACCGCTTTGCCAAGAGCTGCGTCTGTTGGGGCAAGAAGTGCAGCAAGAATTGCAATTTCGATTAGTGGAAGGCCCGGCAGGAGTGCCATGCCAGCCCCAATGCCAAGCACAATAGTGAGAGGAAGACCAAGCAGGAGCAGGCGTCGGGGAATATCCAGATTTGCGGAGAGCACCTTCAGATTTGTTTTTGCCGCATCGGTGAACAGCACAATGGCGAGCGCCAGTTCTGCCAGTGTTTTGATGGCTTCATTTGTGAGCTTAACCTGAAACCACTCTAAGCCATCTCCACCCAGCAAGAAGCCAATAATGCAAAAAAGGAGAGCGCCGTGGAGTGCTCTTTGCTCCAACCTCCGGCTCATAACACTGTAAATAAACACCACTGCAAAGATAACGGTCAGGTTTTGATAGGACATTGGGCCGTTTGCGCTTTGCTGCACCGGCGGACACTGCCGCCAGATGACCAGCAGATTACAATTGGTGCATAGCTTAGTGGCCTTACATTTTTATTGGTTTAAATGATGTGGTTGGATTTGCCGGAGCATCGCAAGAAACTCAGAGGTGACCGGAAAAGACCTGTGTGGTGTATTCAATCGTCACCGCCCCCTCCGTTTTATAGTGCAGGGCCAGAATGGCTTGCAGATCAGTCAGGAACTGCCCGTCGCTTGCCCTGATGGCTGCCTGAACTTTGGATGAGGATTTGGCAAGCTCAACAAACTCTTGTTGCGACATCAAGCGAACCCACGGGAAACGCTGAAGCTTTGTATGAGAGAAGCCAGCATTTTGCATTTCCTTGGCGTAGTCGAAACGGCGGTAATGCCTTGAGTAGGTGTTGTTGTGTTTTTCGATCAGGCTTTCATAGGCACTCATGAAAGCACTGGCCTCAAACTCGCGGTTATTCTCAATAATCACCAGAGTGCCATAGGCTGCCAACACGCGCTGAACTTCCCTGTAGAATTTGGGCCTGTCGAACCATTGGGCTGCCTGCGCCACGGTGATCAAATTTACATCTCCAGCAGCAAATGGCAGGTCTTCAGCTGATGAGATGCGCCAGCGGATCTGGCCTGTCCGATCACTCTCCTTTGCCTGAGAGAGCATGTCTGCATTTATATCGCAGCCCGTGAATCTGGTTTCGGGGGTGAGTTCGTGCAACTGGCGGGTCAAGATGCCCGTGCCGCACCCGACATCCAGCAGATGTTTGTTTTCTGTATTCTTTGGTGCTTTGAGCAGATCGATGATGCACCGGAGAGCTTCGGGCGGATAGCGCGGACGGTTTTGGTCGTAGATCTTTTGTAATCCGGAAAATGCGTGTTCTTTTGCAATAGTCAAAGTCAACTCCATTCTGCATGCATATGTATACAATTTTATATCCTATGGCAATCTATTATTTTATAAGAACATTTTTGAGGTTTGAGCGAAACGCTCTTGTCCGGCGCTTCTGGTTCCCTGTAGAATTTCCCTCATGAAAACCACAAGTGATATCATTGATGGTGTCCCGGTCATTGAAAAGCTCAGTGTTGATGAGCTTCCATCGGGAAAGCACCGCTTTTTCTTCAAGGCAACGACAGATGCTTTGGGCAATTACCACCGCATTCCAGTCATCGTGATTAAGGGCAGGTATGAGGGTACGAAGCTCTTTATCCAATCGACCGTGCATGGCGATGAGGTGCAGGGGATTGATGTTATTCACCAGTTGCTACCACACCTGAATCCCGAAAGCCTGCATGGAACGGTGGTGCTGGTTCCCGGGGCCAATCCACCGGGTATGCAACTTGCCTCGCGCTACTTCCCCTCCCAAAACGACGGGCAAACACTGACGAACCTGAACCGGATGATGCCGGGAGACGCGAAAAGCTCCAGTGCTGCGAGCCGGTTTGCCTATGTGTTGTGGCACCATCTTTACATGGACAATGCAGACATCTTTCTGGACCTGCACACGCAGTCTACAGGCACAGCTTTCCCGATGTTTCTGTTTGCAGATTATCGGGATGAAGAGGTTCGCCGGCTGGCGTCTTTGCAGCCTGCGGATCAGATTAAAGAGGATGACGGCATTGATGGCTCTGTTGAAACCGAGATGGTGGCTGCTGGCATCCCTTCCCTCACTGTAGAGCTGGGCTGCGCCAATGTTTTTGACCCGGATATGACGGCGCGCGGGGTTCAGGGGATTTTAAACACCATGGTGAACTACAGCATGATCGATGGTGAGATCGATCTGATGAGTATTGAGAGCTACGTGGGTAATGACGATGTGTCGATCACCACAGACCACGGTGGTTTCGCGCGGCCTCTGGTGAAGCTCAATGAGGATGTGAGCGAAGGTCAGATTGTGGCGACCATGACCAACGCCTTTGGAGATGTGACAGCAGAGTTTACTGCCCCATGCGATGGTCGTGTGCTTTCCATTTGCACCACACCTTTGCGAGAGCCGGGCGCAACACTCGTGCAGTTATTGCGACGGGTCTGAGTGTTTGGGCAGGACAGCCGGATGTGCCCTGCCCTTTCCTCTCATGCAAACCGTTTAGCTCCGATCACGCAGAAAACAACTGCGCAACTTGCTGCGATCATCATTGCTGAGATTGCCTCGCCCAAAATGGCAGCGGCGAGCATAAGACCGAAAAAGGGCTGGAGTAGCTGAAGCTGACCAACGCCTGCTGCGCCGCCGATTGCCAGTCCCCGATACCAGAAGATAAAGCCGACCAGCATGGAAAATACGGAGATATATGCCAGTCCGGCCCATGCCGGAGAGTTCAGTTCGGGCAGGCTTTCCGGAAAACTGAGAAGGCTTGTGAGCAGTGTGATGGGCAACGCGATCAACAGTGCCCATGAGATGACCTGGTATCCGCCCAGTCTTCTTGAGAGTGATGCTCCTTCTGCATAGCCCAGTCCGCAGACCAGAACTGAGCCGAGCATGTAAAGGGAACCTGTGAGCGTGCCTTCTCCACTTTGAGCAAGAGCAAATGCTGCTACAGCCAGACTGCCCAGACAGGAAAACAGCCAGAAGAGGCGTTTGGGCCGCTCCCCTCCCCTGAGAACTGCGAATATTGCGGTGGAAAGCGGCAGCAGGCCCGTAAACACCAGTGAGCGCGCTGGAGCTATTGCCAAGTCTGGTGTATAAGCTTTTTCTTAAGCAGCTTTTTTATCGGGTTGAGGCTGTTCGATACCATCC
>CANMBS010000063.1 GCA_947496145.1 uncultured Pseudovibrio sp. | reverse complement strand
TTATAACTGATAAGGGAAGAAGTCATAGATCTTTGCTAGACAATGAAACTTGGTTCAAACTTAACGTGACAACACCGGATAAAGTGCCCCGCCATCGTGAGCCAGCTGGGTGGTTGAGGCCATCAGCGGAGATGTCATTGGCTGACCGGTGCCGTGGGTGATGAGTTGAATCAGCGCCTGCTTGTTGATGCCGTAGTTCAGCGCCTGACGGGCTTCTTTGGATGCAAGCGGGTTGGGTGAGCCATCGGCACGCGTTGCGCGGGTGTTGATCGGGCTGTAAATGATGCGGGTGGAGGGGAACAGCTCCATGTTGATTTCAGGATCGGCTTTTAACTCAGCAACACGGGAAAATGGCACGAATTCAGCACCATTTACCTCGCCAGCCTGAAGCTTGAGGATTCGGGTTGCATCATCAGGGATCACAATGAAGCTGACTTCATCCAGATAGGGCAGTGGCTTACCATCTTCTCCTTGACGCCAGTAATGTGGATTAGCAGAAAAGGCCATAGTGCTGCCACGGGTACGTTCCTTCAACGTGAACGGACCGGAGACAGGCGTTCCCGGTGCGAAAAGAGCAGTGGCTTTTTCCTGATCATTTGCACCGAGTGCTGCATCAAATGCAGCTTTGGAAACGATTGCGGTGTTAAAGGTTGCCAGAACGGACACAATAGTCGGGTCCGGGGCCTTCATTGAAAGTGTGACGCCGCTATCTGTGATTTCGATAGTTTCGACAGAACCCAACAGGCCGGACCATGGACCAAAGTCCGGGTTCATTGCTCTTTCAAGAGAGAATTTTACATCCTCTGATGTGATTGGGGACCCATCGGAGAATTTGATGCCATCGCGCAATGTAATAGAAACCGACTTGCCATCAGCAGAGACCTCATAGCCTGAAGCAAGACCCGGTACGATGGTTTTTCCATCCGCTTTGGTGCGTAGCAGGGTGTCATAAAGATTGGTGACCATCCAGATGTCCGGGTTGCGATCTGCATAAACCGGATCAACCAGATTAGAATCGTCATAGCGTGCAAAAGTGAGTGTGCCACCGCGTTCCACCGCTTGAGCTGAGTTGATAGCAAGCATGGATACGCCCGCAAGCGCGGCGATCAAAATTGATTTCATGATAGTCCCCTCCAATGGCGCGTGCCGGTCATGCAATTTTTCAAGACATGCATGTTGGGCAGCAATTGATGATTGAATCCTCTCTCATCCAATCATTAGTGATATATCTGCCATGGCAAGGGGCAAAACTCATTAAAGGATGTTTTTCAGCCTGCTCGCATTAACGGAGCAGGTAGTTTAAGGCTAGATCATTGATATTATCGCGTATCTCAAAGTGTTAAGCTGGGCAGGGTCTGTGCGGTTTAAGTGCACATTTTCAGATATGAATACTGAAAAAAGCCAGATCGAACAGGTGAGTGAAAACAAAATAAGCACCGGAATAATTTTCCGGTGCTTCCGTTCTCAGCAGGTGTGGCTGCTAAGAGATGAGCAAATTCATCTCAGGCACTTTGCTTCGGTTCGGCTTTCTGAAAGGCGTCCAGCTGCTCACATGCATTTGCAACAGCGTTAATACGAGACAGATGCGAGCGGTCTACACCCCATCGGTCTGCATTGTAAACTTGCGGGATGAGACAGATATCAGCGAGTGTCACCTGATCGCCCTGGCAAAACTTACCAGTTTGCTCATCTGAGAGCAGTACTTCAAATGCATCAAGGCCCTTGGCGATGAACTCGCGCATCCAGTCAACTTTAACCTGATCTCCACCACCTGTGAGCTGCATAATACGCTGAACCACTCCCAGATTGCAGACCGGGTGAATGTCCATGGCGATGGCATGAGAAAGTGCACGTACACGAGCGCGTTCGCGGGCGGTTGCTGGCATCAGGGCAGGGGATGGGTGTAGCTCATCCAGATATTCGATGATTGCGAGTGACTGTGTCAGCAAATCGCCATCAAGGTCCAGAGTTGGAACCAGCCCCTGAGGGTTGCGCTTCAGGTTATCAGCGCTTTTCTGCTCTTTCTTAAGCAGGTCTACACTGACAGCCTCATAGTCAAGCTGCTTCAGGTTGAGCGCGATACGCACGCGGTAGCTCGCAGAAGAGCGCCAGTAATCATATAATGTTATCTTGTTCATGTGTGCTCCCCCTCCAAGAGCGCAAATTTGATCAGCCTTCGCTGGTGCTTTCAGCCTCTCCAAGCTCCCCCGTGAGGGCTTCAGCGTTTTTCTGCACTTTTTCCATCAAAGACAGCAGCGTCTGTTGTTCTTCGGCGCTAAGGTTTTCTATGAGTGCAGCTTCTACATCGCGAACCAGCGGAATCACGTCATTGAAAACGGCGAGGCCCTTTTCTGTGAGTCGCAACACTGACTTGCGGCGGTCCTGCCCATCAATGTCTCTGCGTAAGAACTCCTTCTTGCGCAGGGACTGGACAGCGCGGCTAACATTTACCTTGTCCATACTGGAGCGTTCGACGATCTCTGAGGCGGACAGTGCCTGATTGCGACCCAGAATTGCCATGGTACGCCATTCAGACACGCTCAGGCCATATCGTTCCCGGTAAACACTTGAGACCGCAGCGCTAACAGCGGTGCCAAAAACACGGACCTTATAGGGAAAGAAAACCCCAAGCTGGAACTCATCCCTGTCCATTGTGTCATTTGGGCTCGCCATGCATTTGTCTCATTGGTTTAATTTGAAACTATTACCGCCAGTTATTGGCATTGAAGAGGTAATAGTATCATTTGCAACTAACTGTCAAGGCCTACATTTTACAATCTGATATATATCCGAAAGTAGGATAATAGCCCAAAAATCGCCATTCTACCGCGTGTTACAGCGCCTTTTAGCTTCGCAGGAAACTTTAAATAAGCAAAAACTCATTGACAAAGTTACAAATGAAACTATCTTGAAATCAGATAAATTACCTAATTGCCTGAATCCGTAGGGTTCTGGCGTGCTTTAATTGTCAAGGATGTGTTATGACGAGTTGGATCGAGAGTGCGAATGCACCAAACTGCCATTTCCCAATCCAGAATCTTCCCTACGGCGTATTTGCTAAAAATGGCGAAGAGCCACGGTGTGGTGTAGCGATTGGCGACATGGTCGTTGACATGGCTCTGCTGGAATCTGCTGGTCTGCTTAATGCAGGCGGTGAGA
This sequence comes from uncultured Pseudovibrio sp., assembly GCA_947496145.1. Lineage (GTDB taxonomy): Bacteria > Pseudomonadota > Alphaproteobacteria > Rhizobiales > Stappiaceae > Pseudovibrio. The sequence continues at coordinate 17,301 of CANMBS010000063.1, read as the reverse complement.
GGACCGTTTTTGATAAGCCAGCCCTCAATGACTTCATGGGTCTTGGCAAAGCGTCCTGGGACAGCGTGCGCGACCAGCTCACCACTTTACTCTCCAAAGATGGCAGTGATGCGCTTTCCGGCAATGATACTTTGAAAGCTAAAGCACTGGTGCCAATGAGTGCTACTCAGATGTACATGCCCTTTGCTGTTTCTGAGTACACAGACTTTTATGCGGGCAAGCAGCATGCTTTTAACGTAGGTACCATGTTCCGCGGTCCTGAAAATGCGTTGCCACCAAACTGGCTGCACATTCCGATTGGCTACAATGGCCGCGCTTCTACCGTGATCGTCTCTGGCACCGACGTTAAGCGTCCTGTTGGTCAGACAAAAGCACCAACCGAAGACAAGCCAACCTTCAAGCCATGTGCCCGCCTCGATATTGAGCTGGAAATGGGCGCTGTTGTTGGCCTGCCAAGCGAGATGGGCCAGCCAATCTCTGTTCAGGAAGCTGATGACATGATCTTCGGCTACGTGATCCTGAACGACTGGTCCGCGCGTGATATTCAGGCCTGGGAATACCAACCGCTTGGCCCGTTTCAGGCAAAGGCATTTGCAACCTCTATCAGCCCGTGGGTTGTGACAAAGGCTGCACTGGAGCCATTCCGGGCCTCTACTCCGGCACGTGAGAAAGAGCTTCTGCCTTACCTCAATGAGCCGGGTCCGATGCTCTACGACATTGATCTGGAAGTTTACATGCAGCCGGAAGGCGCAGACAAAGCCTCCATGCTGGCGAAGACCAACTACAAGCAGATGTACTATTCCGCAGCTCAGCAACTGGCGCACCACGCAGTGAGCGGCTGTAAGATGAACACCGGTGATCTGCTTGGCTCCGGCACCATTTCCGGTCCGGAAAAGTCCGAGTTCGGCTCTCTTCTGGAGCTGACATGGGGGGGCAAGGAGCCAATCACGCTGGAAAGCGGCGAGACCCGCAGCTTCATCGAGGATGGTGACACGCTGACACTTACCGGTTGGGCGCAGGGCGAAGGCTACCGCATCGGTTTTGGCGAATGTACTGGCAAAATCCTGCCAGCACCGGACTTCAAAGGCTAAAGCGTGTTCCGTTTGATTGCCACCAATCAAACGACAAGAATTCGCACAGAACAAAAGATCAGAGCGTGCTTAGCAATATGAAATGTCGCTCGTTCTGATCAGCTTAATAGAATTTCAGGAGTTTAATCATGGCTAAGGCATTTGCGTCTACCGGCGATATGGAAGCAAAGAAGATCTCGTTTACCGAAGTGGGCCGCGATCTTTATGCGTTCACCGCAGAAGGTGATCCAAATACAGGCGTTATCATTGGTGACGACAGCGTCATGGTTGTTGATGCGCAGGCAACCCCTGTCATGGCAAACTTGGTGGTTGAGAAAATCCGCGAAGTCACCGACAAACCGATCAAGTATGTGACCCTGACCCACTACCACGCTGTGCGTGTGCTGGGTGCATCCGGTTACGGTGCCTCTGAGATTATCGCCTCCGAAAAGTGTGAGGGCATGATCTACGAGCGTGGTCAGGAAGACTGGGATTCCGAATATGGTCGTTTCCCGCGCCTGTTTGATGCAGCAGATTCCATTCCGGGCCTGACTTGGCCGACTATGACCTTCAAAGACCGCATGACCATCAACATGGGCAGCCGCAAGGTTGAACTGATGCATCTGGGCCGTGCGCACACCGCAGGCGACATTGTTGCATGGGTTCCTGATGAAGGCGTGATGTTCACCGGCGATATTGTTGAGTACCACTCCGCTTGTTATTGCGGTGACGGTCACTTCAAGGACTGGGGCAACACCCTCGACGCAATCAAAGCCTACAACCCAGATGCAATTGCACCGGGTCGCGGCGATGCGCTGGTTGGTCAGGAAATGGTCAACAAGGCAATCGAGAACACCCGCGACTTTGTGATGAGCACCTACAAGCCAGCAGCTCGCGTGGCAGTACGCGGAGGTACCCTGAAAGAAGCATGGGATGCTGTGCGCGCAGAATGTGACCCAAAATTCGCAGACTACGCAATCTACGAGCATTGCCTGCCTTTCAACGTGGCACGCGCTTTTGATGAAGCACGCGGCATTGAAACCCCACGCATCTGGACCGCTGAGCGCGATCTGGAAATGTGGGCAGCATTGCAGGGCTGATTAAGCTTAAGGGGATCGGAGTTTCGTGATGAAAGCATTTTGGGCAGGATTAGCGTTTCTTATGAGCATTAGCTCTGCTCAAAGCTGTCAAATTGACAGTAAGGCTAGTTCGTCCTTCGCAGACCTCGCTAAAGTTGTGCTGATTGGAAATATCTCTCAGCATGTGGTGGTTAAAAGTGAGAGCCTGGGGCGCACGTCAGAATACGTCAGATTTCTTGTGGTGCCGAAGCAAAGTTTTTCTGGGAAGGTCAAAGAGCCATTCTGGGCAGTGTCGCGCGCGACCGCTTGGTTTAATGCTCCCGACCTGAGACAGGGAGACTGGTTGATGGCATTCACCATTAAAAAAGCACCTCATCTATCTTCAGCATCAAAAAAAGTTCGTCAACTCATCGCTGGATATCGTTTGGTGAAGACACTTCAGGACCCTTGTTCCTCAGGGCCTGCAATATTTCGCCCTCAATCACCCAAAGCACAAGCAATCATTGAAATTCTCAGAAAACAAACCGAAGCGGAACAATAAATTCTGAGCGGATGCCAAACATCGAAACTGGGAGGTTTTGACTTGAAAAAGATTTTCGAAGTTCCGCTATATCCATATGTCCGATCTGCGGACCAGGATGCGGAAAAACCAGCACGCCATAAAGTTGTTGTTGTAGGTGCAGGCCCGATTGGTCTTGCCGCTGCAATTGAACTGGCTATGCAGGATATTGAGGTTGTTGTTGTAGATGACAATGACAAGGTGAGCTGGGGGTCCCGTGCGGTCTGCTATGCAAAGCGCCCGCTGGAAATTCTTGACCGCCTTGGCTGTGGTGACCGCTTTGTAGACAAAGCCGTTGAATGGAATATCGGCAAGGTGTTCTTCGACGAGCGTCAGGTCTACCAGTTTGATCTTTTACCAGAAGACGGACACAAGCGTCCGGCCTTCATCAACCTGCAACAGTACTATTTTGAAGAGTATCTGGTCGATCGCGTTAAAGCGCTTCAGGCTGAAGGCAAGTCTATTGAGCTGCGCGGTGGCAACAAGGTCGTTCATGTCGAAAACCATGATGACCACGCAACGCTTGATCTTCTCACGAAGGACGGTGCTTACAAGATTGAAGCGGACTGGGTGATTGCCTGTGATGGTGCATCTTCCCCAATTCGCGGCATGCTTGGCCTCGACTTTGTTGGTCGCATTTTTGAAGACAACTTCCTGATTGCTGACGTGGTCATGGATGCGGAATTCCCGACTGAGCGCTGGTTCTGGTTCGACCCGCCGTTCAACCGTGGTCAGTCTGCCCTTCTGCATAAGCAGCCGGACAATGTCTGGCGCATCGATCTTCAACTCGGCTGGGACATCGACAAGGAAGAAGAGCAGAAGCCTGAGAACGTGATCCCACGCCTGAAAGCGATGTTGGGTGAAGACGTGAACTTCGAGCTGGAATGGGTTTCTATCTACACCTTCCAGTGTCGCCGTATGGAACAGTTCCACAAAGGCCGTGTGATCTTCGCCGGCGACAGTGCTCACCAGGTGTCTCCGTTTGGTGCCCGTGGTGCCAACTCTGGTCTTCAGGACACAGACAACCTTGTCTGGAAGCTGAAGCTGATCATGGATGGCAAAGCACCACTTAGCTTGTTGGACACCTACGATCAGGAACGTATCTACGGAGCGGATGAAAACATCCTGAACTCCTCTCGTGCAACAGACTTCATCACGCCGAAGTCTCATGTGAGCCGTGTGTTCCGTGATGCTGTGCTCAATTTGGCAGAAAAAGCCGACTTTGCCCGCCCGCTGGTGAACTCTGGCCGTCTGTCTGTGCCATGCACCTATGATGAAAGCTCTCTCAACGGGCCTAACCATCAGGACATGCCTGCACGCACCCGTCCCGGTTCTCCTGCAAGTGATGCCCCGCTGAAGGGCGGTGAATGGCTGCTGGACAAGCTTGGCAACAAGTTTCAGCTGCTGGCAATCAACACAGATGTGCCTGCAAGCATGAATGTGGATGGCATTGAGATCTCTGCACTGACGTTAAACAGTGGGGATGATGTGAGCGGGTTCGTCAAAGAACGTTATCTGGGTGAAGCGGCTGGCGCTGTTTACCTGATGCGCCCTGACCAGCACGTTGCAGCCCGTTGGGACAGCTTCAATGAAGCAGAAATCATCAAGGCATTCAACAAGGTGATCGGTAAGACCCTTGAGGAGGTGAACTCATGAGCAAGCTCAACACAGCTCCGAATATTGCAGAGCCGGATAACTTTTATCAGGACCTGATCGCACTGCATGAAGGCCGTTCTGATGCAGACAGCGAAGCGCTGAATGCGCGCCTTGTGCTCATCCTCGCAAACCATATTGGTGACCCAAACGTCCTTCGCGAAGCTTTTGCCCTCGCTGCGGATGCAGGTGAAGCAAACTAAGAATTCAACCACTTCTGACTGGAGGCAGAAATGAAGATCGAACAAATTCATCACGTTGCTTATCGGTGTAAGGACGCGAAAGAAACTGTTGAGTGGTACACGAAGAACCTGAATATGGACTTCGTGCTGGCAATTGCAGAAGACAAAGTGCCGTCCACCCATGAGCCTGACCCATACATGCACCTGTTCCTTGATGCAGGTAACGGCAATATTCTGGCGTTCTTTGAGCTGCCAACAAAGCCGGAAATGGGCCGCGATGAGAACACCCCAATCTGGGTGCAGCACATTGCATTCAAGGTGAAGGACCGCGAAACACTCGTTGCGTTCAAAGAAAAACTGGAAGCAAACGGCATTGAAGTGCTGGGCGTGACAGATCACTCCATCTTCCACTCCATTTACTTCTTTGATCCAAACGGACACCGCATCGAACTGGCTTGTCCGGATCCGGCAGAAGAAGAGAAGCTGAAGCGTCTCGACGCTGTTAAGTGGGACATGCTGGAAGAGTGGAGCCGCACCAAGAAAGCACCAAAGCACGCTGAATGGCTGCATGCGAAAGAGTTTGGTGAAGCTTAAGCTTCACCACGCTATCTGCTGGAGAACCGGACCTTAGGGAGGTTTTCGTTCTCCAGCATCCGTTGTTTTAAAAATGGTATCTTGAGGGAGGAAGCCATGTATTTTTTAAAAACTAAAGTTGCCCGCCGCACATTGCTTGGTATGGCAACAGCTGCTCTGCTGGCAACAGCTGCTCTGCTGGCACCAACTGCATTTGCAACTGCTGCGTATGCTGAAACCAAACTGGTTATGTCGTCCTGGCTGCCACCACGCCACCCGATTGTGGTGAATGCGATGAAGCCGTGGGCACGCGAAGTTAAAAAAGTTACTGATGGCCGTGTGAGCGTGCGCGTTCTGGCTAAACCTGCCGGTACCCCGCCTGCGCACTTTGATATGGCTGCTGATGGTGTTGTCGACATCACCTATGGCCTGCATTCCTTTACCAAAGACAACCGCTTCCAGCGCTCCCGTATTGGTCAGTTCTCATTCCTTGGTGATGACGCGGTCTCCGGTTCCAAAGCATTCTGGGATGTTTATGCAAATGACTTGGATGCACAGGCTGAGCACAAAGGCACCAAGGTTCTGGGCCTTTTCGTGCATGGCCCTGGCATCCTGCACAATAACGTTCGTAAACTGAACACGCCTGAAGACATCGAAGGTCTGAAAGTGCGTGTACCGGGCGGTTATGTTGCTGATCTGGTGACCGATCTTGGCGCTTCTCCTTTGTTTATGCCATCCGGCGAAGTTTATGAAACCCTGTCTCGCGGCATCATTGATGGTGTGACCTTCACTTATGAAGCTCTAACAGCCTTTAAACTGCTGGATCACGTCAAGTACTCCATGCGCGTTCCGGGCGGTATCTACAACACCACATGGTTCCTCGTGATGAACGAAGGCAAGTGGAACCAGATTTCCGCAGAAGATCAGGCTGCGATCATGGCAATCTCTGGCGATGCATTTGCTGAGCGCGTTGGTAAAGCATGGAACGGTGCAGACGAAAAGGCTATTGAGCGCATCAACAAAGCTGGCATCGAAATTTATGATGCATCTCCTGAAATGGTTGCTGCCATTAAGGATAAAGCTGCATCCTACGAGAGCGAATGGGCAAAAGCTGTTGCAGAAAACGGCTTTGACGGTGCTGCTGCACTTGCCAAGTTCCGCGCTTCTACAGGCGTAGAAAAGTGATCGGGTCTAACAACACTTCAGGGAGCGCATCGCGGGTGCGCTCTCTCGCCCGGCTCTTAGAGCTTGGCCTTGGAATATGTTGCGCGTTACTCCTCGCGGGTCTGGCTGGCCTTACAGTCGTTGATGTGGTGGGCCGTTACTGGTTCAGCGCGCCGGTCATCGGGGCGTTTGAAGTAACTCAGCTTATGCTTGGTGCTCTGGTTTTCTCAGCTCTGCCGCTTACAACAAAACGCCGGGAACATGTTGAAGTTGACATGATCTACGGCATGGTGCCACCTGTCATGCAGTCTTTGATGACTGGAATTTCCGGATTCGTTTCCACACTCGTGCTTGCAGTCCTGTCCTGGAGACTGGCGGCACAGGCGGAGCGATTAATGGAAGACGGTGCGATCACCAATGCTCTGAATATACCGTTTGCGCCACTTGCCTGGTTTGCGGCGGCAACAGCGCTGCTCAGCGCTGCCTACACCTTTGTTCAATTAAAAAAAGCATTCCGCAGAGGTTTTTAAAGTCATGCTTGAGTCCCTTCTCGGCTTTGCAGCTCTGCTTGCCCTCATCTTCCTGCGTGTCCCAATCGCGTTCGCTATGATCCTTGTGGGAGCCGCTGGTTTTGCATGGATGCGCGGGTGGACTGCCACATGGTCCGTTGTCAGTACCGTTGGTTTTGAAACCAGCCTGTCTTACTCTCTTTCCGTTGTTCCGCTGTTTATTCTCATGGGCAACCTGCTCACCATATCTGGTGTGAGCCATGGCCTTTATGCCGCAGCAAACCGGGCGCTTGGCGGTGCCCGTGGTGGTCTTGCCATGGCTTCTGTTGTTGCCTGTGGCGGATTTTCCGCTGTTTGTGGCTCCTCGCTGGCAACGGCGGCAACCATGTCCAAGGTTGCCATGCCATCCATGCGTAAATACGGCTATGCGGACAGCCTCGCTTCCGGCTCCATTGCAGCGGGCGGTACACTCGGTATTCTGATCCCGCCATCCGTGGTGATGATCATCTACGGCCTGCTGACAGAATCTGACATTGGCAAGCTTTTTATTGCTGGCGTTATTCCGGGCATCTTAGGACTCTTGCTTTACATCGGCGCAATCTATGTCGCCACTTTGATCAATCCATCGCTTGCGCCAAAGGCAGAAGGCGTCGAACCGTTCACACGCAAGGAAAAACTTGGCGTGGTTGCTGTGCTCGGCCTGTTTGGCGTGATTATGGTTGGCATTTATGGTGGGTTCTTCACACCGACCGAGGCAGCAGGTATCGGTGCGGGGACGTCCTTCCTGATTGCACTGTTCATGGGCGGTATGAACCGCGAGAACCTCTTCCACGCCATGCTGGAAAGTGCGCGTACCACAGCCATGATCTTCATGATCATCATTGGCGCTGAAGTGTTCTCTAATTTCGTGAACTTTGCTGGCCTGCCGGATACGCTTGCTGAATGGGTGCTGGACCTTGAGCTGAACGCCTATATGGTGATCCTCGGTATCGTGCTCATCTACATCGTGCTGGGCTGTGTGCTGGAAAGCCTTTCCATGATCCTGCTCACTGTGCCCGTGTTCTACCCGCTTATTCTTGAGCTGGACTTCGGCAATGAATTGCTGGCAGACCCGGAAGCGGTGCTCATCTGGTTTGCTGTGATTGTGGTCGTGGTGACCGAGATCAGCCTGATTTCACCGCCTGTGGGACTGAACGTGTTCGTGCTGCGCAACGTTCTTCAGGATGTGAAGCTTTCCACCATCTTTAAAGGCGTGTTCCCGTTCTGGGTCTCCGACATCTTACGTCTTGCACTGCTGATCATCATCCCCGGCTTCTCACTCTGGCTTGTGAATGCCATGTAGCGAGCTGAGGTTTAGTAGCTAGCAAAAAGGGCAGAGGCGAAACCTCTGCCCTTTTTATGTATTTAGGAACGAGACAGCGTTTAAGCGCTGACAGGCAGGTTCCCCTTAACATCTTCCAGTGATTTTTCGACCGCATCGAGCATGATCTGAGCTTCGTTCTGGGAGATGATCAGTGGCGGGCAGAATGCGAGGGCGTCGACCATGTTGCGTGAGACAACCCCATTTTCAAGCAACGCCTTGTTCATGATGGCTCCGAGTTGGCCCGGTGTTTCGCCAGCGGTTTTGGTTGCCTTGTCAGTCACCAGTTCAAGTGCTGCAATCAGGCCAACGCCGCGAACTTCGCCAACCAGCGGGTGATCTTCCAGTTTGCGCAAGCCGCTAAGGAAGAACTCGCCAACTTCACGTGCATGAGCAACCAGTCCGCGCTCTTCAATGATCTTGATGTTTTCCAGCGACACAGCTGCACCAACAGGGTGACCGCCACCGGTAAATCCATGCCCAAGCACGCCGATGCGGCCACTTTCTTCCGCGATCGGCGCATAGAAGCGTTCATTAACAAGGAAGGCTGAGAACGGGATGTAGCTGGAGGAAATCTGCTTGGACATAACCAGCACGTCCGGCTTGATGTCATAGGTGGTGGAGCCGAACATATTGCCTGTCCGGCCAAACCCGCAAATCACTTCATCAGCAATGAGAATGATGTCATACTTGGCCAGAACAGCCTGAATCTTCTCCCAGTATGTGGCTGGTGGAACCACAACCCCGCCAGCACCCATCACAGGCTCTGCGATGAACGCTGCAACAGTGTCCGGGCCTTCTTTCTGGATCATATCATCCAGATCCTGAGCGCAGCGGGAAGCGAATTCTTCTTCACTTTCACCGTCCTGACCGTCTTTCCAGTAGTGCGGACAGGTGGTGTGCAACACGCCCTCTATTGGCAGGTCAAAAGAACGGTGATTGTTAGGCAATCCGGTCAGGCTGGCGGAGGCGATGGTTACGCCATGATACCCGCGCTGGCGGCTGATGATCTTCTTCTTTTCGGGCTTTCCAAGCGCATTGGAGCGATACCAGACCATCTTCATCACCGTGTCATTGGCCTCTGAGCCTGAGTTGGTGAAATAGGCTTTGCTCATGGGCACAGGCGCGATCTGAACCAGCTTTTCAGCCAGATCAATAATCGCATCATGAGAGCGGTGCGAGAAATTATGATAAAACGGGAGTTGCTGCATCTGCTTATGGGCAGCGTCAATGAGGCGTTTTTCGTTAAAGCCGAGGCCAACACTCCAAAGGCCAGCCATGCCTTCAATGTAGCGTTTGCCGTTGTTGTCGGTCACATAAACACCTTCACCGCTTTCAATAACGAGTGGGCCAACCTGCGGGTGAGTTGCCGCATTGGTGTATCCATGAAAGTGATAGGCGATGTCGCGGGCTTCTTGAGAATTTGCTTCGTGGCTCATGAATTTGACTTCCTGAAAGTGGCGAGGCGCGCAGGTCAGTAACGCGCTCGCATGGTCTAAAATCTACTGAAATGAGTGACGGGAGAACCCGCCATGCAATTGGCTTCAGGCACAGGCGAACGAACGTGCATCCATAAGATTGAACGTCAGGTTAGCTGCTGTACCCGGTGTCATGTCAAGGAAAGGATTTCCTGCGCGTAACTGCGCCGTTAATGTCTCGCCAGAAGGCAGGCGGAACACCATCATGGCGTTGGCTCCGTGGTAGATCGTCTCCACCAGTGAGGCTGGCAATAAGTTGCCGCCATCGCTTGAAGGATTGATCGTCATCCGCTCCGGTCTGACTGAAAGCCGCGCTCGTGCGCCTGTCGCAATCGGCTCTACAGTTGTCGCCTGTACCGATGCACCGCAGGCGAGCTGAATGCGTGTGGTCTGTGCATCACTTGCGGCAACTGTGCCTTCCAGCATGTTGGTCTCACCGATAAACTCGGCAACGAACTGGTTCGCAGGTTTTTCATAGAGCGTGATCGGCTTATCAATCTGCTGGATGCGCCCGTCATTGAACACTGCGATCCGGTCAGACATGGTCAGTGCCTCATCCTGATCATGAGTAACAAACACCACCGTGAGACCAAGGTTCTCGTGAAGGTGCTTAATCTCCACCTGCATTTCTTCACGCAGCTTTTTATCCAGTGCCCCAAGCGGCTCATCCATCAAAACAAGCGCCGGGTCAAATACAAGCGCACGTGCCACTGCAATGCGCTGCTGCTGACCGCCGGAAAGCTGTTTTGGATAGCGATCACCAAACTGACCGAGCTGCACCATGTCCAGTGCTTTTTGCGCACGCTCTGCTGCCTCTGCCTTGCCTACCTTGCGCACCCGCAAGGGGTAGGCGATGTTTTCTAAAACGGTCATATGCGGAAAGAGTGCGTAGTTCTGGAACACCATGCCGATATTGCGGTCATAAGGTGCTACAGAGTTCAGCGTGGCTCCATTCAGACGAATGGTGCCGCTGGTGGGTGGTTCAAAACCCGCAAGCAGCATCAGGGCTGTACTCTTGCCTGAGCCGGACGGACCAAGCAGTGTTACAAACTCGCCCCGCGCGATGGACAGGTTCAGTTCTTTGATAACAAGATTCTCGCCGTCATAGGTCTTTTGAATATTGATAAATTCTAGGAAGTTTTGGTCTGAGGTCATGCTCAAATCATCCTGCCAAAGGGTTAGGAACTGCGCTTTGCCTCGGCGCGGGCCGAGACGTATTGGGCAAGTGCCAATACTGTGAGCGAGACAACAATCATTACAGTTGCAACTGCGGCGATGGTGGGGTCCAGATTTTCGCGAATGCCGGAGAACATCTGGCGCGGCAGCGTGTATTGCTCTGTGCCAGCGATGAACAACGCCACAATCACCTCATCAAATGAAGTAACGAAGGCGAACAGTGCACCGGAGATCACACCGGGGCTGATTTGCGGCATGATCACGGTTCTAAAGGCATAAAACGGTCTGGCTCCAAGGCTGTAAGCAGCCCGCTGCTGGTTCATGTCAAACCCTTGCAAGGTTGCAGAAACGGTGATCACCACAAAGGGAATACCAAGGATGGTGTGGGCGATGATCATGCCTGCATAGGAGTTGGTCAGCCCGAACTTAGAGTAAAAGAAGTAGGAAGCCACACCAGTGATGATGACAGGCACAATCATAGGAGTGAGCAGAAACGCGGTAATCACACCGGGTTTCGGGCAATAGCGGCTGTTAAGTCCGATAGAGGCCAGAGTCCCCAAAATAGTTGCGCAGATAGTAGCTGCAAAAGCGATGATCAAAGAATTCCTGGTTACACCCGCCCAAACCGGATTTTCAATAAGAACCCGGTACCAGCGCAGGCTCCAGTTCTCAATCGGGTAGCTCAGGATACTGTCTGCGGTGAATGACAGAGGGATAATCGCCAGAATGGGTGTGATCAAAAACAGCAGCACCAGCCCGGTGACAATGAATGTCAGAGAAACGCTGATTTTTTCGCCGCGTGTAAGAGAGGGGTCAAACATTACATCAAGCTCCCAAACTGACGCGGTTACCGCCCGTAATACGCTGGTAAAGCGCATAAAGAACAAGCGTTACGATAAGAAGGTTCAGCGCCAGAGCAGAAGCAAGGCCCCAGTTGATGGTGTTATTGGTATAAAACGCAATGAAGTAGCTGATCATCTGGTCCTTGGGTCCGCCCAACAGAGCAGGGGTGATGTAGTAGCCAATGGACATGATAAAGACCAGAATAGCCCCAGCACTCAACCCCGGCAGAGTCTGCGGAAAGTATGCGGTAAAGAACGCATAGACAGGCCGTGCACCAAGGCTTTTTGCAGCGCGCATGTAGTCTTTCGGGATGGTTTTCATCACAGAATACAGCGGCAACACAAGAAACGGCAGCAGGATGTGGGTGAGGGCGACAAATACCCCGAACCTGTTGAACACCAGTGTCAGAGGCGCATCAACCAGACCAGAGCTGACAAGCAGTGTGTTAATAGGCCCTTCTTTTTGCAAGACAATCACCCATGCAGCGGTTCGCACCAGCAAGGAGGTCCAGAAGGGAAACAAAACACCAAGCAAGAGTACATTACGCCATTTCGGGCTTGCCTGCACCATGGTCCATGCAAGGGGATATCCAAGCAGGCAACACAGAACGGTCACGCCAAAGCTGATGGTAAGCGTGCGCAGGAAGACATCCACAAACAGGCGCTTCTTTTCATCCACGAGTGTCAGGTCGCCATCCGCATTTCGCTTAAGGTCCAGTGACTTCAAGAGGAAAAAGTCCGTGTATGCAGGTGCAGCCCGCGTAAGTGCAGCCTGATATCGCGCATCAACCCAGCGCTTGTCGACGCTTTTGAACCATGCTTTATGCTCACCCTCAGCAGGTACTGTTTTTCTGCTTTTCCTAGCAGCCTTCTTCAGCATGGTAGAAAAGCCAGCAGTGTCCTGATTTAGCCTGCGGCCAACCTTCCCAACGGCTCGGGCTTCGTCTGCTGCGCGAATATCGGCGTAAAGGGCGGCATAGAAAGCTTCATTGAACCCACCTTCCTGCTCTATAATTGCAGCGGACCTTGGAAAGTTCTGCTGATACTCCGGCGAGTTAACAGCCCCTGTAAGGAGACCCGCGATAGGGAGTGCGAAGAAAGCGAATACCAATGCAAATACAGGCAGTATGAGCAGCAATGTGCTTCGCTGGTGTCTGCGCCCGGCACGTCTCAATTCTTGTTTCAAATTTCTGCCCGGCTTGCTTTCAGCATGGGGCATTGGGGTGGAGACCACCTGTTCAGAGGCCATAAGACAACCCTTGAGGCATTATATGAGTGATTGTGCAGTGGGATAAGGAGGTGTGAGGACCACACCTCCCAAAGAAGCTTACTGAGAGGCCCAGTTGTTGAAGCGCTCGGTCAGCTCTTCGATATGGTCAATCCAGAAGTTGGTATCTTGATAAAGGCCAGCTTCAAGGTTTGCCGGGGCCGTTGGCAGCCTGCTTTGCAGCTCACCTGGCACAGCATCAACTGCCATGGTGTGCGTCGGGCCGTAAGGGATAGTGGCTGACAAAGTCGCCTGACGCATAGGGTCGGTTGTCACAGACAGGAAGTCATAGGCAGCGTCCTGATTTGGCGTGCCTTCCACAATAACCCAGCCATCAAGTGTGTAAACCTGACCGTTCCAGACGATCTTGAAGGTCTGCCCTTCATCGGCAGCAGAGGAAATGCGTCCATTATAGGCGCTTGTCATCACCACATCGCCAGCAGCCAGCCATTGCGGAGGCTGTGCGCCGGATTCCCACCACTGGATATGGTCTTTAAGTTCATCCAGTTTTGCAAATGCCCGGTCCTGACCTTCTTCTGTTGCCAGAACCTCATAGATTTTTTCAGGAGCAACGCCATCCGCAAGCAAGGCAATTTCAAGCGTGAATTTTGCAGATTTGCGCAGCGCACGTTTGCCCGGCCATGTGGATGTGTCCCAAAAATCTGCCCAGCTTGCAGGTGCTTTTGCGCCAACTCTTTGCGTGTCATAGGCCAGCACGGTTGACCAGACGATGGTGCCAATGCCGCAATCACCCATAACTGCGGTTGGGATCATCTGGTCTTTTCCGCCAAGGCGATCCCAGTCGATACGTTCGATCAAGCCTTCTTCGCAGGCGTTTTCCAGTTCAGGTGCTTCCATCTGCACCACGTCCCAGGTCACGTCTCCGGTTTCAACCATGGCTTTGATTTTAGCCAGTTCACCATTATAGGCTTCGTCTTTGATACCACCAAAGTTTTCAGCATAAACATCAAAATAGGCTTCGCGCTGAGCTTCCTGGTAGGCTCCCCCCCAACTAACGACAGCAAGATCGCGCGCGAAAGAAGCAGTTGCGCCCAGTCCAATCAAGGCAGCAAGGCTGGCAGTCGTAAAAAGCTTCTTCATCTGAAAATTCATCCTCTGAACTAAATCACATTCGATATTCTTAAAATTCGCCGTTACATCAGATAGTTATAGAACTCATTTGCAAAAGCGTCTGGTCGTCACGGCTTCTTGTGGCTGTGTCTGCCAAATGATTTTGCCTGCCAGCGAAACGCATTCTCTCCATCTGTGCTCCGTTGGCAGACTGTGAAACTTGAGGGCTAACTTAAGTTCACAATTGAAAAACTTTAATGCAAATTACGGAGAATTGCGTATATATTATCTTGCTCTAGGTTATGAGTCTTTATAACTTTTAGTCGCAACACCTCATACACCAAGGATCTGATCGGGCTAATATGGCGTTACCAAAGAAGTTTACTGGCGCGATCACTGATATTGAGATTTCACTTTTGCGAGAGTTTCTTGAAATTGCGGGAGCTGGCGGGCTTACTGCTGCGGAAGTAAGGCTGAATAAAAATAAGTCTGCGATCAGTGTTGGCCTCTCAAAGCTTGAAAAACGCCTTGGTATGCGGCTTTGCGAGCGCGGGCGCGGTGGGTTCCACCTCACGGAGCAGGGGCGGATGGTGCAATCGGCTGCCATGCAGCTGATACAGGACATCGACCGTTTTGCTGAATATGTAGGCACAGCCAGTGGTCAGTTGCAGGGGGAAGTGACAGTCTATGTTGATGATACTTTTGTTTTTGAGATGGAAGAGCCACTTGCCCAAACCATTGCAGTGCTTGCAGATTCTCACCCGCAACTGAAGTTTAGCATTCACATGACTTCACCTGTTCATGTGCTGGAGGCGGTGTTGGACGGCAAGGCAGACCTTGGCTTTACGGCATTGGCCCGTGAATCTGATGCCATTCGCAGGATTCCGCTTTTCCTTGAGGAAATGGGGCTGTTTTGTGGATCAGAGCATCCATTGCACGATGTCCCTGATGAGCAGATTACCTACCAGACCTTGCAGGAACATGCGTTCGTACGCAGTGAGGTTTATCAGGAAAAGGCATATGTGGAATTTCTGTCTGGCCTGAATTTTAAGGCAAAAGCGCCCACCAGCCTGTCGCGCATGATCTTAATCCTTTCCTCCCGTTATCTTGGGTTCTTCCCGCTCCGGTTTGCTGAACACTGGCTTGAGAAAGGAAAGATACGAGAAATCCGGGTCGATGGCTCACGAGCAGCCAATCAATGCTATGTCATCAGCCGTAAATCCCGCCCGCTGGGTATCGCAACAGGTATCTTTCAGGAAACCCTCGTGGAGTGTGTGACCGAGAGGAAGCGGGTAAGGTAGTTCAGTTATAAACTTAATGGGTGCATAAGAAACTTATCGGTAATGCCTCCCCAGTTAAGGGGAGGCTGTTGCAGTAAAATGACAAGAGGTTCAGAACAAAGATCAGGCATATTCAGGGTGCGGATTGCCTGAGTTTTGGATGTGTTTTCTCATCACCTTTAAGAAAGTGCTCAGGTCAATGTTACCACCGGTTAAGATCGCAGCGGTTCGTTTCCCTCGAAGCTTGCTGCGATTGGCCATGATTGCCGCCAGAGCAGCGGCTCCGGCCCCCTCCGCCAGATTGTGCGTATCTTGATAGTAAGCCATCATCGCTTCTGCGATTTGTGTTTCACTGACGGTCACCACATCTTCAGCGCCCTCGAGAATTATCTCCAAAGGCTCTTCTTGTGGATCGCGACAAGCCATGCCATCAGCAAACGTATCTGCTGTTTCTGTCTGGACAGGTTTACCAGCGGCAAATGAAAGTGCGAAGGAAGGTGCTTTTTTGGCAGTAACACCAATAACCTTAGTCTTCAATCCAAGGAGGTCGCGCACTGTAATCAGGCTACAGATGCCTGATCCCATGCCGATTGGAACGTAGACCACGTCTAAATCTGAAACGGCTCGATAAAGCTCTAAAGCATAAGTAGAAACGCCGCGCACGAGATTCTCATGAAATGCTGGAACCATATGATAGCCATGCTCAGCCTGCAGTTCCTGAGCGACCTGCCTGCTTACATCAAAATCTTTGCCTGCAATAATCACATTTCCACCAAATGCCTGCATTGCGGCGTTTTTTTCCAGCGAGTTGCCTTCTGGTACAACGATATGCGCTTTTATGCCGTTGCGCGTTGCGCCCAGTGCGATGGACTGACCATGGTTTCCACGGGTTGCTGTGACCAGACCTTTTGGTGTGCTGCCAGACTTCACCAGCGCATCCACATAGGTGAAACCTCCCCGAGCTTTGAAAGAACCTGTAGGGGTGTGATTTTCATGTTTCACAAAAATCTCAACACCACTGCGTTTTTTCAGGAGCGGCCAGGCATAACTGGGCGTTTCGGGAACAAACTCCTTCACAACCCTATGAGATGCCTCAAGCTCTTCCAGAGTAAATTTCATTTTCATCGTTCCTTCGGTGCTAAAATCTTCTTGTGGCAGTCTACGGAGTGTTTTTATCGCTGGCTTTCAAAAAACTGACCTGAAGTTTTGCTGGAGAAGAAATCAGTTCAGCAGAGCAACTGCCACTGCTGGCAAACCAATGGGTTTATGCTAATGATCTGGTTGATAAATTCCAGACGCAGATGTTAGCCAGCAGAGTAATATTGACAAAATGACCCCCGATAACCCCGTTTTCAGCAAATGGCAGCTTCAGTTGCTTCCCAGCGCTGGTTATGCGGTTGCCTACACGGCACAGCAGCCTTCCGTAGGATTTGCCTTTGAAAGTCAAAGGGGTGTTCATTCATTTGACAGTGACCGACGTGAAGATTTCTGGACCCGGTCCAACAGCCTTGCCTTTGTTCCTAAAGATTGCTCAGTCACCTCTGAAAGTTCTGCTGGCGGCGAATATCTCAGTTTCATCGTGCCCAAAGCCCATCAAGCGGACGGGGAGGAAACCTGGCGTTTTAATCATATCGTTTCTACAGAAGGTATCTGGGCGGCGTTTTCGCTTCGCAAAGCTCTGCTGGCAGGTCATCTTCATGATGTGCTGGCGTTGGAGACGGATCTGCTGACCTTGCTTGATGTGGTGAGAAAAGTGCATTACGGGAGGCACAATGAACCAAAAGCATACTCATCAATGACCGACAGGCGATTGAAGCGCGTTGAAGAGTTTGTTGAGGCACAGCTGGCGCAACAAATCACGATTGCACAGCTGTCAGAATGCGTTGGTCTCTCAGAAGGTTTCTTCAACCGCTCTTTTAAGGCAGCCACAGGAACAACTCCGCACGGTTATGTTGTTGAGCGGGTGTTGTCACGTTAAGTTTGAACCAAGTTTCATTGTCTAGCAAAGATCTATGACTTCTTCCCTTATCAGTTATAA
>CANMBS010000062.1 GCA_947496145.1 uncultured Pseudovibrio sp. | reverse complement strand
CGCCAGCGCGTCTTGAAGCTCAAACAATGTAATATCCGGGCCTCGCTCCACCAACTCTTTGAAAAAGACCACACAGGGAGTTAAAGCGTATCTCTGAAAAGTGGATACCGGTTTTCAGATAAAGATACGCAAAAACAAAAGCTAAAGCAGATCAAGCGATTCAGCTTAAACGCGAACTGCTTTAGGCCGCAGACTCATTATTTCTGATCCATAACCTTATCGCGGCGAGGGAAATTTCAGGGTCTTTGTCGTACCGAGTGGCTATACCTCTGTATTGCTTTATCTTTGCGAAGAGCCGTTCGACTAGATTGCGTTGGCGATAAACCCATTTGGAGAACGAAGAGGCCTTCTTTCAGGTGGCCTTTGGTGGAATGTTGGCCCATGCCTTTTTGCCTTTGGCCAGATCTCGCAAAGCATTGCTGTCGTCTGGAACGCCCTCAAGCATTTGCATGGCAGGCTTGCCGTCGTGAACCTGTCCGGCAGTCAGTTCGAGCTGGGTGGGTAAACCGTCGGCGTCGACAACAGTATGGACCTTTGTCGTCAGGCCGCCTCGCGGATGTCCCCTGCTGCGATCATCTTGATCCTCTTTTTCCCGTTGCACCATGCTGGTGACCGCGAACACAAGAACTATCGATCATGACGATATCACCGTCGTAAACCTTTGATACTGAATGTAGAAGAGCATCCCACACACCAGATTGACGCCAGCGAACAAAGCGATTGTAACAGGTGGTGTATGGGCCGTAGCGTTCTGGAATGTCAGCCCATGGTTAGCCGGTTCGCAAGCCCCACAGAATCCCGTTAATTACTTTCCGATCATCAACCCGTGCGATACCGCGGGTGTTGGTTGGAAGCTGTGGCACTATCACGGGCCATTCATCATCCGTGAGTTCGAAACGGCAACGGGACATTCAAGCTCTTCCTTTTTTGAAAGACCTTAAATCATAAATCTAAACGTTAGGGCAGTCCGGTAATGGGTTTACGCCCTAGCTTACCCGTTCCGCGCGGGCGTCCCTGAGGTGCGATCGGCGCAGAGGCACTCGCGGATCTGGCGTGCCCAACGGACCCCGGTTGCTGCTGATACCTGAAGGCGGTGTGCTGCTTCACCGCCAGATCAGTCCTCCTTAATCAGAGGGCAAAGCGGTCTCGCAGATCTATAGAGAGCTGTGCTGGCATGCCGTAATCCACTCCAAAATTTGTGAGTCACAAATCAGTTGCTTTGGGTATCCTGTCGATTCAAATTTTCAAAGAACCGCTTTAGCGGAGGTGGATGTTGTCGTGGGTGGGCAGGATGCAGTTTGTTATGTAGTTCAGCTCTTTTTCCTGATTGCATTGCGGGTTTGCTGATGGCTGTGCAAAGCCGGCTTCCGGCTCTGTTGTGTGTGGGTAAGTGTTAAAGTTACAGCCCAGCAGAGAGAGTGAGGAGAGTTTGGACTGACGTAAAAGTTCAAGCCAGACAAGTATCATGGAAGGGGGGGCAGCCAATTTGCTTTGCAGGCTTCTGGTATAGGTGCCTGAGAAGGATTTTACCTTGTGGGTTTTGAGGAAGCTTGCTGAGAGGCGGTGTAAATCCGGTTCTGCTACGATGAATTGTGCTGAAAGAAGACTAACTGAAGGAAGGGAATGGTGTGCGTTTTTACTCGGCAGGGGCCAGATATGGGTCTTTGAGCCGGTTTCAGAGATGGCGGTGTATCGTTTAAGGATATGGTCGGGGGCGCTGGGATCGATAAGGATCCTTGCGGATTTGCTGTTGCGGTCTGATTGAGTGGCGGTCTTTAAAATGTATTTTTGATGCTGCGGTTCCAGAGTAACGCCTTTTCGAAGGAGAAAGGGGTTGCCTGCGTTCATTCGTATGACGATGTCGTGAGTGTCGATGAAATGGCCGGTTTCACTCCCCTGAAGCTGATCCGGGTCGCCAATGAGACAAACGCTCTTTCCTTTAAAAAATGCAGTGTCAAAGCGCGATACGAGAAAGCTTTTTGCGGTGTTTATTGCAGGTATATAAATGGATCTGCCCGCCTTCTTTTTCAGCTTGCGAACTGGCCCAGATACTGCCTTGATGAGGGGAGAGGAAATCACATTAAAGCTGTAAGGTTCTGAACTCATTTTTGCTTGTGCGGGAAGGGCAGCAAGATGCTTCTCCTGTTTCAGGAAGTTTAAGAGAGGATTTTTCTTAAAATCCGGGGGCTCTCGGCTGGAAACTGCGAGATTAAGGTGAGGCTCATCGAGCTTGAAGCCGATCTGGAACAAGAACCAGGAGAGAAAATGATCGTAACGCTGTGTTCGAGCGTGGTCTGGTTCGCAAACGGCGTGCTTATAAGCTGTGGCGAGTGTTGCTGTTGAGGCCGTGACAACCGCTTTTTCATAGGCGGATTTGCCGTAGGAGACGACAGGTTTGCCGAGTAAAATTGATTCAAAACCTACGCCACTGTTTATGGTGAAGATGCATTTGGCTTTAGCGATGATATCGTGAATATGGCCAGTACTGGAAAACAGAGCGTGTTTGCTTGCCCAACGCTTTTTCATGATCCGGTAAAAATCAGTGCGATCGAGCGGGTGTTTGCGAAACAAAATCCTGATGTTTTCGGTGCGGGCGAGGTTGGCCAAATCCTCGACAAAGCTCTCTAAAGAACAGTTTGCATGCTGGGTGAGGGCATCATCCTCTGGTACTTGCAGTACAGCAAGAGCGTCGAATTGTGGGAGACTGCCAGACCGGCCCCTTTTTTGAGGGGCTTTGGTTTTTCTTTGTGCCTGAAACTGATGTTTGAAATCCTGCAATCCTGAATGGATGGGGGTGTTTATGAAGTGCCCTGAATTTGACCAGGAGGCTGATGCTCCCCAGCCTGTGGGAGAGCATGTGAAAAGTTCTGGCAGATACTCCTGCATGTAGTAGATGGCATTTTTTAGCGGAAGCTGTTTGCTGTTCTTATGAGGAATAAAGATCTGGTCAGCGGGAGGCAGCTTTTCGATCAGTTCTCTGGTTACTTCCCACTGCGCAACTGGCAGGATGCGTGTTGGAATGCCAGCGGCATGACTGGTTTGCTGGATCAGGTGTGCCATGACCCGCCAGGCGATCCTGCCGGGACGGGATAATCTGCTTGTGCGTGCGGCAAAGCTGTTATCTTCCAATGGCGTTTTTGTTCCGATGTCTTGCAAGGGAAGCAGGACGAAGCTCCCTGGCGGTTTCTTTATATTTTCCAGCTGTAGCTGAAAGCGTGAGTGCTGCTCTGTGCTGCCTTGTGAATACCAGTTGGAGTTGTTCAGTATGCGTGTTTCTTCTTTGAGTGTCTTATCGCAGAATATGTCAGGCAGGTGTTCGATCTTTAAAGACTGACCTGTGTTTAAGATTGCGGCGTTAAGAGCATCATTTGCCCCTGTCTTTTGCGATGCTGAGATGTGGCTGTGATGTTTAAGGGTTTTTAAAAAACTTGTTGTTCCGGGGGTATGCCTTACCCACAAGGGGAGAGCCTCGGTAATGAGTGTTTTGCCTTGGATGGTCTGGCCAGCTATGTCCGATCTGCTGAGGGCGACGGGTAAGAGTGTCAGGTCTCCAAGTACCGAGTGGTCTATATCCATAAGAAGCAGGGCATGCTCTGTGTGCCTGAACAACCAGTACGCGGCCTCATACATGGCTGCACTGGAGGAGAGTGGTGTGTAACCTGCTGAAAACTCAAGCTCATAAACTGTGGTGGAATAGAGGTTCCTGCAAATCTGCTGCAAGTATAAGGAGGCTTGCGGGTGTTGGTCGACTATGGCGAAAACCACACGTAAGCTTGGAGAGAATGCTTCGCAGTTCAGCAGGAATGGCTCTCCTTTCTTCATGAGGTCGGCACCAGAGCAGGCGATGAGAATTTGCCAGAAGCTATGGTCTGGTTTGATGAAGCCATGACGGTGGAGAGAATGTGTCACGAAGTGCTCCTGTATACCCTGCCTGAAGTATTGCCATAATCGGGGGGCTTGTTAGCCCCTCAGAAAGCGTTGCGTAGAAAACGGGGGATGAGCCTTTTCAGGGAGGGAGCGTCGCGCTCATGACTGCGGCCTGCTTTTTTGCGATCTCCTTTCAGATGATCCATGTATTGCCCCAGGGCGCTTTGAATGAAGATGTGGCCTTTCCTGCGGCGACTGCCGAGTTCTTTGAAGCGGGCAGTGTTTTCACGCTGCATCTCTTTTACAATCTCCCAAAAGATGTAGCTGTCGTGGCTTTCCTTAAAGGTCAGGAACTCCCCTGTGAGGTAAATTTGCTCAAATCGCTGCGCAAAATAAAGGATTTGCCGATGATTGAGGTTGTAGCCGACCCATCCACATTCGGGGTGACCGCGCCGGTTCAGATAGGCGGCAAGCTGGTTCTTGCGGGGTGCTATTTTCCTGAGAAATGGAAGGGGAACGGGGGTATGGGTGATGGTATCTGCATCCAGCCAGATAAGCTGGTCGTATTGGTCTTTATATCTGCGGATCGCATCAGTCACTGCAAAGACTTTGTTTGAAAAGCGAATGGCATCCCAGCGAAAGCTTTTCGTATACTGTGGTTTAATAGGGTTTATGCCGTTTGCGAACGGGTTGTCTTTGTACCGGGCTTTGAATTCTTGCAGTTCAGGCAGGCAGGTGAGCGGGTCTATCTGTTTCACGCGGTTTTCTGGTGTGTTAACCTCGACATTTTCCGGGTAGATGATCAGGGGAACATCCTGTGGCCAGTACTTGAGAAAGCTGGAGATGCAGCGTTTGCCGTAAGCCTCGTAACCGGCTGGATGAAAAGTGGTAATAACACAATGTTTCATAATGAGGTATCGATCAGGACAGCTTTGGGTTACATGTTAATGCAATCATCTTGAGCATATTCGCAGTGCCTGAAAGCCTCGGATTCTGGCCCGTAATTTGTCTGGTGGTTGAACAGACAGATCTGTCTTTTTGGGGGGGATATGATTGAGAGACTGGAGATGTTTATCGCGCTTGCGCGGGAAGAGCATTTCGGAAAAGCTGCGGATGAGTGCGGGGTTACACAACCGACGCTTTCGGCGAATATCAAGCAGCTGGAGGAGCAGCTGGGTGTTTTGCTGGTTCTGCGCGGGTCACGTTATCAGGGGTTGACGCCAGAGGGCAGGCGGGTGCTGGAGTGGGCGCGAAAGCTGGTTGCAGATACGCGGACCATGAAGCAGGAGCTGAAACGGGTTGGGGAAGGGCACGCAGGTACCTTGCGTCTTGCCTCCATTCCCACAGCTTTGACCTTTGTGCCTGAACTTACCAGTGCGTTTAGTGCTGAGAACCCCGGGGTTGATTTTGCGGTGTTCTCGCGGCCTTCCTCTGAGATTCTTGAGCAACTGGAAAATCTGGAAATCGACGCGGGACTGACGTATCTGGACAATGAGCCTTTGGGGCGTGTGTTGCAGATACCGCTTTATAAAGAGACCTATTGCTTTGTGGTTGCGCAAGGAGGCCCGCTTGCTGAGCGGGATGTTGTGTCCCTAAGTGAAGTTGGGGATGTGCCGCTCTGTCTTTTGACGGGGGATATGCAGTGCAGGCGTATCATTAACGGCATTCTTGATGAGCTTCATGTTGTTGCCAGCCCGGTGATGCAGTCAGACAGCATTATGTGTTTGCTTGCCCATGTGCGAACGGGGCATTGGGGTACGATTATCCCGCAGGCGGTGGCGCAGACAATTGCTTCTGATCAACTGCGGATTATCCCGATTTCGGACAGGTATGCACGGATTACGGTGGGGTTGATTGCGACACAGAGGGAGCCGCGCGTGCCGTTGCTGGAGGCTTTTTTGAAGCAGGTGACCCGGAAGTTTAAGAGATAGATTACACGTAGGTGTTTTGCACGATAGGGAAATGCTATAGCCCAACGAATTTAGCCTATTGATTGCCTGCGACATAATGTGTCACCTGAGCATGTTGACGTGCGAGGAGGGAGGACTTCATGGCCTTGCAGACGCAATTGTCAGAGGTTGAACAACAGACCTTTGCAATTATTGAGGAACTTCGTTTTCGTGAAGGACCGCTGCTGCCTATCTTGCAGGGGGTGCAGCAGAAGCTGGGCTGTATCCCGGAAGACGCGCTTTTACTCATTGCCAGTGAACTGAATCTGAGCCGTGCTGATGTTTATGGCACGATGAGTTTTTACCACGAATTTCGGCAGGAACCTGCTGGTCGTCATGTGCTGAAGGTGTGCCGGGCTGAGGCCTGTCAGTCCATGGGCGGGGAGAAGCTGGCGAACGATATACAAAGTGCGCTTGGTGTTTCCTGGCATGAGACTACAGCAGATGGAAAAGTAACACTGGAGCCAGTTTATTGCCTTGGGCTGTGCGCCTGTGCACCGGCTGCCATGCTGGACGGTGATCTGCATGGGCGACTTGATGAACCTGCTGTGCTTGAACTGGTTGAGGGGGTAAAGTGATGGGAGCTGTGCTTTACATTCCTTGCGATGCGGCGGCGCTGGCTGTTGGTGCGGATCGTGTTGAATGTGCATTTTCTGAGGAACTTGCGCGGCGCAATGTGGAATTTGAAATCATCCGCAACGGCTCACGCGGGATGCACTGGCTGGAGCCGCTGGTTGAGGTTGAAACTGAGCGGGGCCGGGTTGCTTATGGGCCGGTAACGCCTGCCGATGTGGCGGGCTTGCTGGACGGGGGCTTGCTGGATGGCGCAGACCATCCGCTGTGCCATGGCCTGACTGAGGACATGGCTTACTTAAAGAAGCAGACGCGGCTGACCTTTTCCCGCTGTGGGATCACCGATCCCTTATCTCTTACCCATTACAAACAGCACCACGGATTTTTAGGTTTGCAGCGGGCGCTGAAGATGACGCCTGCTGAGATTGTTCAGGAAGTTACCGACAGCGGGCTTCGCGGGCGCGGCGGTGCAGGTTTCCCCACTGGTGTTAAGTGGAACACGGTTCTTAAGGTGCAAGGTGAGCAGAAGTATATTGTTTGCAATGCGGATGAGGGGGACAGCGGCACGTTTTCTGACCGGATGATCATGGAGGGTGATCCCTTTGTTCTGATCGAAGGGATGGCGATTGCCGGAATCGCGGTTGGGGCTACTAAAGGTTACATCTATACCCGCTCAGAATACCCGCATGCGGTGGCGATTATGCGTGATGCTATTGAGATTGCGCGTAAGGCCGGAATTCTGGGTGATACGGTTATGGGCTCTCCTTACGCCTTTGATATGGAAGTGCGCATGGGGGCCGGGGCGTATGTGTGCGGTGAAGAGACGTCGCTGCTCAACAGCCTTGAGGGCAAGCGCGGGATTGTGCGGGCCAAACCGCCATTGCCTGCCATCGAAGGATTATTTGGCCTGCCGACAGTGGTCAACAATGTGATGTCACTGGCATCTGTGCCGATCATCATGGATCGCGGGGCGCAGTTCTACCGTGATTATGGAGTGGGGCGCTCTCATGGAACTATCCCGATCCAGCTGACCGGTAACATCAAGCATGGCGGGCTGTTTGAGACGGCCTTTGGCCTGACGCTGAATGAGCTGGTCTATGATATTGGCGGCGGTACTTTGAGTGGCCGTCCTGTTAAGGCAGTGCAGGTTGGCGGGCCGCTTGGGGCTTATTTCCCACCTGCTCTCTTTGATACGATTTTTGATTATGAAGCCTTTGCTGCCCGTGATGGTATGATTGGACATGCGGGGATCGTGGTGTTTGATGATACGGTTGATATGCTCAAACAGGCCCGGTTTGCCATGGAATTTTGTGCGATTGAAAGCTGTGGCAAGTGCACACCCTGCCGAATCGGATCGGTGCGCGGCGTTGAAGTGATTGACCGCATTGGGCGTGGTGATCAACCGGAAGAGCAGGTCGAGCTGCTCAGAGACTTGTGCGACACAATGAAAATGGGATCGCTCTGCGCTCTTGGCGGGTTTGCGCCTTATCCTGTGCTGAGTTCGCTCAACCATTTCCCGCAGGACTTTCACCTGAAGTCCCTAACCGAAGCTGCGGAGTGAGCCGATGACTTTGATTAAAGAGACTGATTACGGTACGCCGCAGGTAACATCTGACAAGATTGTCACCATCAATGTTGATGGGTTTGATGTGAGTGTGCCGGAAGGTACCTCGGTGATGCGGGCCTCCATGGAAGCGGGGATTTCCATTCCCAAACTGTGCGCAACGGATATGGTGGATGCGTTTGGCTCCTGCCGTTTGTGCCTTGTGGAGATTGAAGGGCGTCGGGGGACACCATCTTCCTGCACCACGCTGGTGGAAGAGGGAATGAAGGTTCGCACGCAGACGGATCGGCTGAAGGGCCTGCGCCGGGGCGTGATGGAGCTTTACATCTCGGATCACCCGCTGGACTGTTTAACCTGTGCGGCCAACGGGGATTGCGAGCTACAGGATATGGCGGGTGCTGTTGGTCTGCGTGATGTGCGCTATGAGGCTGATGGCAAGAACCACTTTAAAATGCGTGATGGCGGCGGCGAGGTGAATGCCTGCTGGAAGCCGAAGGACGAAAGCAACCCGTATTTCACTTACGACCCAGCCAAGTGTATTGTGTGTTCACGCTGTGTGCGTGCCTGTGAGGAAGTGCAGGGCACCTTTGCGCTGACCATAAGCGGGCGCGGGTTTGATAGCCGGGTGACCTCTGGGGCTGCTGAAAGCTTTTTAGAGTCTGAGTGTGTTTCCTGCGGGGCTTGCGTTCAGGCTTGTCCAACGGGCACGCTTCAGGAAAAGTCTGTCATTGAGATCGGACAGCCGGAGCGGTCTGTTGTGACCACCTGTGCTTATTGCGGTGTTGGGTGTTCTTTCAAAGCGGAAATGCGCGGCGAGGAAGTGGTGCGCATGGTGCCTTATAAGGATGGCAAGGCTAACCGGGGGCACTCCTGCGTGAAGGGTCGCTTTGCTTATGGATATGCGGCGCATCAGGACCGCATCTTAAATCCTATGATACGTGAGAGTATCACTGAGCCATGGCGGGAAGTGTCATGGGATGAGGCACTTGGCTTTGCTGCCAGCCGGATGCAGGGCATTCAGCAAAAGCATGGCAAAGAGTCTGTTGGGGTGATTACATCCTCACGCTGCACCAATGAGGAAACCTTCCTTGTTCAGAAACTGGCACGGGCGGTGTTTGAGAACAACAATACTGATACCTGTGCACGTGTCTGTCATTCACCTACCGGATATGGTTTAGGGCAGACCTTTGGCACCTCTGCGGGCACGCAGGACTTTGACAGTGTTGAACACTCAGACGTGGTGCTGGTGATTGGGGCAAACCCGACCGATGGGCACCCTGTTTTTGGGTCGCGGCTGAAGAAACGCTTGCGGCAGGGGGCTAAGCTGATTGTGATTGATCCGCGCCGGATTGATCTTGTGAAATCACCGCATATTGTTGCTGCTCATCATCTGGCTTTGCGTCCGGGTACCAATGTAGCCATTGTGACAGCGCTGGCTCATGTGATTGTGTGCGAAGGGCTTTATGATGAAGCCTTTATTCGTGAACGCTGTGACTGGGACGAGTTTCAGGATTATGTGGAGTTTGTCTCCAATCCTGCCAACAGCCCGGAAGCGGTGGAGCTGCTGACCGGTGTTCCAGCGGATGAGGTACGCGGGGCTGCACGGTTGTTTGCCAAAGGCGGTAACGGAGCGATCTATTATGGCCTTGGTGTTACCGAGCACAGTCAGGGTTCTACAACAGTTATTGGTATTGCCAATCTTGCCATGCTGACAGGTAATATCGGGCGTAAAGGCGTCGGCGTTAATCCGTTGCGGGGCCAGAATAACGTGCAAGGCTCCTGTGATATGGGATCGTTCCCCCATGAGCTACCGGGGTATCGGCATGTGAAAAATGCTGATGTGCGCGATATCTTCGAAAAGCAGTGGGGCGTGAGCATCTCTGACGAACCGGGCTTGCGCATTCCGAACATGCTGGATGCGGCGGTTGAGGGTACGTTTAAGGGGCTTTATGTGCAGGGGGAGGACATTTTACAGTCTGACCCGGATACGAAGCATGTTGCAGCTGGCCTTGCTGCCATGGACTGCGTGATTGTGCATGATCTGTTTTTGAATGAGACTGCCAATTACGCCCATGTGTTCTTGCCGGGATCAACCTTCCTTGAAAAGGATGGCACCTTCACCAATGCGGAGCGGCGGATTAACCGGGTGCGCAAGGTGATGGCACCGAAGAATGGTTATGCAGACTGGGAGGTGACGCAGCTGCTCGCCAATGCCATGGGTGCTGGCTGGAGCTATACGCATCCTTCTCAGATTATGGCGGAGATCGCAGCAACCACACCAAGCTTTGCCAATGTGACCTATGAACTTTTGGAGGAAAAGGGTTCGGTTCAATGGCCTTGTAATGATGCAAACCCAGAGGGCACACCTTTGATGCATCTGGATGGGTTTGTGCGCGGCAAAGGACGGTTTATCCGTACTGATTATGTGGCAACTGATGAAAAGACCGGGCCGCGGTTCCCGCTGTTGTTGACCACGGGTCGTATCTTAAGTCAGTACAATGTGGGTGCGCAGACGCGACGCACAGACAATGTGGTTTGGCATGAGGAAGATTTGCTGGAAATCCATCCGCACGATGCTGAACTTCGCGGCATTTGCGACGGCGACTGGGTGCGGCTGGTGAGCCGGTCTGGCGAAACCAGTTTGCGGGCGCAGGTGACGGACAGGGTTTCAACGGGTGTTGTTTACACCACCTTCCACCACCCGACCACACAGGCCAATGTGGTGACCACCGACTATTCTGACTGGGCGACTAACTGCCCGGAATATAAAGTGACGGCGGTTCAGGTGGCGCTTTCCAATGGGCCGAGTGACTGGCAGCAGGACTATGAGAAGCAGGCAACTGCTGCGCGGCGCATTGAGGCTGCGGAATGAGTGTCGTGCTGATAAGAATACCGGGAGGGGCTTAGGTCTATGTCGCCAGAAAAACTTACCTATATGGCAAACCAGATTGCGGGCTTCTTCAAGCATAAGCCTCATGAGGAAGCTGTGTCAGGGGTCGCCAGTCACATTAATGATTTCTGGGAGCCGCGTATGAGGCGGCAGCTTTTTGAGATCATCGGAAAGGGCGGGGAAGGGCTGCACCCGCTTGTTGTTGAGGCCGAACCTGCTATTCGGCGGCCTGCAAGCTAAGGCAGTTTATGAGCGAGCGCGGCAAGGTGTTTGAGACTTGCCGCGCTTTTTCGTTTTCAGGCTTACTTCATCTTCGCCATAAAGGAATGAACGGCATCCAGATGTTCTGGCTCATTGTGGCTCATGCCCTGAAAACAGGCGGAAAGATCGAGGAAGTCTTTCAGCTCCATGCGCTGGGCTGATTTGAGTAGGCGCTTGGTGAGGCGGGTGGCCTTTGGCGGCTGGGCAGCGAACTGTGCTGCCATTTTTTGCGCTTCTGCCATGAGTTCATCCGGCTCATAGACCTCCAGCACAAGGCCGTATTCCTTTGCCTGCTGGGCATTGATGACGCGCCCTGACAGGGTGAGTTCTGCTGCGCGCTGGTATCCGATCAGGCGCTGCATGAACCATGCGCCGCCGTCTCCCGGAATGATGCCCAGATTGAGGAAGGTTTCGCCGAATTTTGCTTTGGTGGAAGCTAGGCGGATGTCGCACATGTTGGCAAGGTCAAAGCCTGCACCAATGGCAGGGCCGTTGATGGCGGCGATGATGGGGACTTCCACGTTTTGCAGGGCGAGTGGAATGCGCTGGATGCCACGGCGGTAGCGGTTTTCTACTTCTGCAACATCGCCGCCAAAATCACCGCCCCGTTCTGCCATGTCTTTGATATTGCCGCCGGAGGAAAAGGCCGAACCTGCGCCGGTGAGGACGAGTACGGAGACATCCGCGCAGGTGTTCACCCAGTTGGCGGTTGTGACGATATCGTCGATAAGGGCAGACCCGGTGAGTGCGTTGCGCAGGTCGTGCCGGTTCATGGTGAGTGTGGCGACGCGGTTTTCCAGCGTAAGTGTTGCGTCTTCAAGCTGTGGCAGGGCTGTCATGCCTCGTTTTCCTCCAGTGGTTGCTTCGTTGGCGCGATACTAGAGGGAAACGGTGCTTGCGCAGAGATAGCTATTGGTTGAGCCATTCCGGGTCCACATGCCGGAGTTGCTCGTAACTTTCCAGTCTGTCTTTTCGAAATGTGTAATCTTCACGCACTTGTTTGAGGGTGCTTGTGTCCAATGTAATGCTGGCGAAGTGCTCGTCTTCCTGCGGGAAAGTTGTGCATGGGGTGGCTTCATCAGTCCATGGCGGGCAGAACAGGGAGTTGCCGAAGTTCTTTCCAGCGCGGTTGAGGCTGAGGAGAAAAATCTGATTTTCCAGTGCGCGGGTGATGGCAAACGGGTGCCATGTGGGAAAGCTCTCATCACGGGCGTAGGCACCGCAATGGAGGATCAGATCCACATCATGTTTCAGCGCAAGTGTGCTGCTGAGATCCGGGATGCGAATGTCATAGCAGATGATGGGGGCGACTTTGATGCCTTTGACTGAGAAGGAAAAAAGGTGATTGCCACGCTGGAAGTAGTCTTTTTCCATGGAAGCGCCGTATTGGCAGATGTGAAGCTTATCGTAATGCCCGATCACGTTTCCATCTGGTCCGACAGCGACCTGTGATATTTTGTAATGGTCTTCTGTAATACGCGGCAAGCCGAAGACGATGGTGGTGTCGTGCTGTTGTGCGAGGGCGGCAAAAGCCTGCACGGACGGGCCGCTCAGGTCTTCTGCCAAAGTCGCCAGTTGATCAAAGGATGTGCGGGAATAATCGACGGTTGAAAGCTCAGGCAGGACAACAAGATCATATGGGCGCGCTGAGAGCTGCTCATGCAGTTTAGCGCAGACAGAGCGCACGTGGGCGTCTCTTTGCGCTGTTGTCGTCATTGCTGGAATATGTATCTGCCCTGCAAGCAGGTTGAGCTTTGTCATATGGTTTCCCGAGTTGTTGTTATTGATCAGGCCAGTATTCCCCGAGCTCCGTGCGGCTGCGCTCCAGTCTTGTGAGGTTGTCCATAACCGATTGTTCACTGTCTGATACAAGGAACCCAATGATCATTTCAAGCAGGGCAACTGTTGCAACGTAACTTTCGAAGAAATGCGGGCTTTGAACGGGAGTAAGTAGGATGTCTGTGGAATACGTTGCCAGTGCTGATGTTCTGCTGTCGGTAATGCCAATCACCCTTGTACCGATTTCATTTACTCGCTTTGCTACCAGAATGGTATCGGTCGCGCAGGGCTTGAAAGAGATGGCGAGCAAGGCATCTTGCGGGGTGATGTCTTCCAGCTGGTCTGCAAGGTCTCCGTTTTTACGATTGATAAGGTGCCAGTTGCGGAAACACATGGAGGCGACGTAATGCAGGTAGCTTGCATGTGAATGCGAGGACTGCATACCAATTACGTAGACGTTTTGCGCTGTATTCAGAGCCTCTATGATGTTTTGCAGCTGGTCGCGGTCGATGGTGTCGAACAGATGCTTTACGTTGCCAGCAGTGGTGTTCCTGATGGTCTGAAGCGTCGCTTCCAGAGGTGAGGCACCCTGGGGGATGTGAATATCGCTGGTTTTGGCAAGAGCGGGTGATACCATTTCAAAGCCGGAGCGGAACACATCACGCAGGGCGTTGTAGGTTTCAAACTCAAGAAACTTGGCGAGGCGGTTCAGAGTTGGAGGAGGGACTTCTGCACGTGCTGCCACCTGGCGCATGGAGAGTGTTGCCACATCTCCCGGGTATTCCAGCATATAGGCTGCGGTCTTTTTGAGTTGCTTGCTCAAGCCCGGATAAGCTCTGGTGAGCTGCTCGATCGTGTCCCGATAGTCCTTCCTCATGATTGTCCTCCCCAACGAATCATACTTCAAAAATAATTGCGTAGTGGATCGTTTGATCCGCTACATCAGAAAAATCAGCTCGTCCTAAATCTCGCAGGGTTCGCCGTGAGTATCCGCGTGCATACAATTGTGCTCAGAAATATCATCTTTTTTGCTACATGGAAAATTACCCGATCCACTTGTTTTTCCTAAATCGTGTCTTTTCGAAGGTGTTTTGCCGCGAAATGACCTTGAATTAAGTAAATGTGACTAACGCATAAGGGCGCAAATGGTCAATAGTGAAAAAAATATGGATCATTTGAATTATTTCTAGTATGTTTCCCCAGTTGGTAAAACTATGCATGCGCAATACACCAAGCCCAGAGCTGGCGCTGCGTATTCATGGGAGCAGAGCAAAGGCGAGTATTTTCGGGCACATCACTCATCAAGAAAAATGAAAGATGTATTCGTGTGGCACACCTTTTGCTGCTGTAATTGATGGTTTCAAGTGATCAAGACTGACGTAAATCAGCTGGTTGTAAGAGACATTGTCGATCATCTGTAAGTAAAGATAGTTGAAACAAGCATATCTGGATGATCAATAGGGAGACAAGAATGAACAAACCTAGCCTTAAAACTGTATCCAAGGGTTTTCGTCGTGCTCTTAGCGTTGGCGCTGCGAGCGCTGTTGCTTTGACACTTGCTTCTTCTGTTTATGCTGCGGATTTGCGCCTGAAGATCGCTGGTACAGTTCCTGTCGATCATGAAGGCACAAAGGTGCTGAAACGGATTGAGAAGGAAATTGAGGCGGCTGATGTTGGGCTGAAAGTTTCTGTCTTCCCTGCCAGCCAGCTTGGTTCTGGTGAGGCTCTGGTTGAAGACACCGTTCGCGGTAACGTGGATTTTGTGATGGCGTTCCTTTACTCCCACAAAGATCCTGTACTTGACGTCATGGCTATGCCTTACCTGTTTACCAGCTGGGATGATCTTGAAAACATCATGATGAATCCTGAGTCTGAGTACAACAAGGTCATCAATGAGCGTCTGGATCGCCTTGGTCTGAAGCTGTTCAACCACAATCCGGAAGGTTTTGTTGGCGTTGTTGCAAACAAGAAGCCTGAAGATTACGCAGGCTTTGGCGATAAAGGCATGAACATCCGTGTCTGGTCTTCTGCTGTTGTGAAAGACATGGCGGAAACATTTGGCTACAATACCACCACCATGGCTTGGGGGGACATGTTCCCGGCGATGCAGTCCGGTATTGTTGATGGCACACTGTGCTGCACCAAACAGGCTGCTTACACCATCTTTGCAAAGTCCAATGTTGGCAAGTACTTCGTTGAGTACAACGCGATCTCCGAAATCAACTCGTTTTATGGTTCTATGAAGACCTGGAACAAGATGAATGATGAGCAGAAGGCTGTTGTGAAAGCTGCGTTTGACAAAGCTTCCAAAGAGTACTTTGCCTTCAACAAGGAAAATGACGCCAAGTTCAAGCAGAAGCTCATCGATTCCGGTTATGAAATCCTGAGCTTCACCCCTGAGCAGGAACAGGTTCTGGCTAATCGCGTGCGCGAAAAGGTATGGCCTGCAATGGCTGAGGTTGTTGGTGAAGACACTATTGAACGTCTGAAAAAAGACTTCAAATAAGCCCGTCTCTTCAAGGCCGACGCATGCGTGCGTCGGCCTTTTTTCATGAATGAGCAGTTTCAGAACAAGGGCAAAAATAAATGAGTATCCTCACAAGTGAACTTTCAAGGTCGGTGGCAAAACCGCTGAACGGCGTTATCAAACTGATGAACTTCATGATTACAGCAGGCGGTGTAATCATGGCGCTCACATTTTTAATGGTTGTGATTGTCCGTTATGGCTTTGGAGGCAACCTGTTTGCCTATGAGGAATGGCTGATGACAGTCAGCTTCTGGATGTTCTTCATGGCTGCTGCTGTCGCCTCGGCACGTAAAGAGCATGTGAATGCAGATGTGCTTGGGTTTTTAATCAAGAACCCACGGATCATCTGGTGGCGTGAAGTTACTGTTGAAATCATTGAGATTTGTGTGTTGAGCGCGGTTACCTATTGGGGCTTCCTGATGCTTCAGGAAGAGGTTGCATCCTACCCGCTCTGGCAAACTACTGTTGCCCTGAAGATCCCGTTTTTTATGCCGCGTCTTGGCATTTTTATGGGCTTCCTGTTCATGACCCTTTTTTCTGTGCTGCATTTTTATCTGCTGCTCAGAAACGGCCCGAAATGGCCGGTGCGTGAACCCCGCGAAATTGCTGAAAGTGTTGAGCCTGAAGAAGAAAAACAAGAAGGGGCTGCGCGATGATTATTGTTGGGTCTATTGTCATTTTATGCGGCTTGTTGCTTTTGGGCGTGAGCGTTCATCTGGCGTTTGGCGCAATCCTGATTTTCCTTGCCTATATGGGCGGTCATGATGTGGCGGGCTATCTGCCGACCGGCCACTGGAAAATGAACTCTGTGGTGTTGCTGGCAATTCCGCTGTTCATCATTGCAGGCGGCATTATGGAAAAGGGGCGCATTGCAGCACCGCTGGTGGCGCTCGCTGAGCTGTTTATCGGTCACATCAAAGGTGGTCTGTCTGCCGCAACTGTTCTGGCGTCCGGCGTGTTTGGTTCCATCTCCGGCAGTGCGAATGCGACATTGACCTGCATCGGCGGCATCATGATGCCGCATTTGCGCAAGGCAAATTATCCAGAAGGTCATTCAGCTGCACTGATCGTGAGCGCTGCTCCTCTTGGTCTGCTGATACCGCCAAGTGCTTCTCACATTCTTTATGCATGGGTAGCTCAACAGTCTGTGCTGCGTGCGTTTCTTTCAACCGTTATTCCGGGTCTCATCCTGATTACGCTGCTGATTGTTGTGAACCAGATTATGCTGCGCAAGTATAAGGACATCAAGCTGGAACAACGGCCTGAGAACTTTAACTACGAGTTCAAGCGCCGTGGTCTTAAAGCGTTTCCTGCCCTGATGATGCCTGTTATTATCCTTGGAGGCATCTATGGCGGTGTGATGACACCGACTGAAGCTGCTGGGGTGGCAGTCGTCTATGCCATTCCGGTTGCGATCTATGTATACCGTGGCCTGACCTGGAAGACCTTCCGCGAGACTGTGCTGAACTCAGGCATTACCATTGGTGTGGTGATGGCGATGATCTTCATGGTTCTGATCGTCAGCCGCTTCCTGATCTTTGAAGACATCCCGGCAATTGCTGAGGAATTCGTTTATTCAGTCTCTGACGATCCAATCATGATCCTGCTTATGGTGAACCTGGTTATGATCATCATCGGTATGCTGATGGACGATATTTCCGGTATCCTGCTTTCAACACCATTGTTGCTGCCAATTGTGCAAGGGGTTGGTATGGACCCGATCCACTTTGCAGCTGTTCTGGGTGTGAACCTTGGTATGGCGAATATCACTCCACCAACCGCCCCATTGCTTTATCTTGGCTCTAAAGTAACTGATACGTCCGTTGACAAGATGCTGAAGCCAACGCTGATGTTTATCTTCTTCGCATGGTTGCCAACACTGGTACTGACCACCTTTATTCCTCAGCTGGCTCTGTTTGTGCCGGATCTGCTGTTGAATTAAAGGGTTGCATTTTCTCTGTTGAGATGAGGGGCGGGTGTCTATGGCACTCGCCCTTTTGCTTTTGATGGTTTTATGACTGAGTTTTAGCTGTTGTCATGGGCTGCTGACAAAGCGCTGTGCATGCCGGAAGTGGCGTAATGCAGTAAGAGCGGCTTCATCTGCCCGATGCTGGCGGTTTGGGTGTCGCTTGCCATGGCATCGATCCGCCATGCGGATGTACATAAAGCAATGAGGGAGGCGATGGAAAACATGAATACGCCCGCTATCCGTTGCTTGCTGGCCTCAGGGTAGAGCTTTGTAATTTCAGTGATGAATATCTTTGCGGTGGGATCAAAGCAGGCTTGGGAGACAGTACTCCATCGTTCTTCTGCTGAGACGATTGCGACAAGGCGGGCATATGCCAGCCAGCCGGAGTTGCTGTCCTCTGCTTTTTCCAGATAGGGATAAAAATAGCTCTTTAAGACGCCTTCCAGATCAAGCATCTGCTGCGAGGCTTTCAGGTCCGCCAGAGCTTTTAAACGCAGGCGGGCGAGTTCTTCAGCACGGCGTTCAACTGTTCTGAAAAACAGCTCCTCTTTTGAGCCGAAATGGTGGTTGATCAGGCCAAGTTTTACATCGGCCTTTTTTGCAATATCCCTGAGCGAGGCTGCGTCATAGCGGCTGAAGGCAAAAAGGTGCTCCGCAGCGTCGAGAATCTTCTGCTGTGTTTCCAATGAGCTTTTTGAAGGGGCTCTTTGTCTTTGTCTTTGTTTTTTCACTTGAATTTTTTTGATCATAAAATGAGCTTGCCTTAGTTTGTACGAGTGTTCAATCTAATAGTGTTTCTGAGGGGGACAGACAGTGAGCAAAAGAGTGAGTTACGCCGTAATCGGGGCGGGGCCGATGGGGTTAGCGACGGCGAAAACACTGCTGGAGCAAGGAATAGATTTTGTCGGATTTGAGCTGCACAGTGACGTGGGCGGGCTTTGGGATATCGATGGCCCCAGGTCGACCATGTATGAGAGTGCGCATCTGATTTCATCCAAAAAGATGACGGAGTTTGCTGATTTCCCACTGGGTGAGGAAGTTGCGGAGTATCCGGGGCACCGTGAGCTGAAGACATACTTTCGCGCGTTTGCAGATAAGTTCGATTTGAAACGGCATTACCGTTTTGGTGCTGAGGTGACCAGTCTTGTTCCGCTTGGGGGGGATGGTGATGGATGGTCGCTTCAATGGCGGGATGATGAGGGAGAGCACGAGGAGGAGTTTGCTGGTGTATTGATTGCAAATGGCACTTTGTCGGAACCGAACATACCCACATTTCCCGGTGAGTTTGCAGGGGAGCTCATCCATTCTTGCAAATATAAGAGTGCGCGGCAGTTTACTGGCAAGCGTGTGCTGATTGTAGGAGCTGGTAACTCAGGCTGCGATATTGCAGTGGATGCGGTTCATCATGGTCTTTGCTGCGATATCTCCATGCGCCGTGGTTATTACTTTGTGCCGAAATACGTTTTTGGCAAGCCTGCTGATACGATGATCCGTGCGATGCAGCTGCCGATGTGGCTGAAGCGGCGGGTGGATCAGAAGATACTGAAATGGTATGTGGGAGAGCCGCAGACGTATGGTTTTCCCAAGCCTGATCACGGGCTTTATGAAAGCCATCCGGTCGTGAACTCACTGATCCTGTATCATGCCGGTCATGGCGATATCGGCATACGCGCTGATGTTAAGGAACTGGATGGGCATACGGTGCGGTTTCGTGATGGTGAGGAGGGGGAGTATGATCTCATTGTCGCAGCGACCGGATATAAACTGCACTATCCATTTATCGACAAAAAACATCTGAACTGGCAAGGGGACGCGCCACATCTGTTCCTCAACTGCATGCATCCGGAGCGGGATGATCTGTTTATGATGGGGATGATTGAGGCGAGGGGCCTTGGCTGGCAGGGGCGTCATGATCAGGCTAATCTGGTGGCGCATTACATACGCGGTCTTAAAGAGGGGAGTTCAACAGCTCAGGAGATCAAAAAGAAGAAGGCCAATGGGTTCAGCCGGGAGACAGGCGGGATGAACTACCTGAAGCTGGCGCGCATGGCTTACTACGTGGATAAGCAAACCTATCGCTCCAGAATTGGCAAGCATATCAAGGCCCTTCAAAGGGAGATGGCATGACAGATGTCGACCTTGTGGTGCTTAACTTTAACGCAGATCACCTGACGCTTCTCAATGGAATTCTGGCTGTGGTTATGTTTTCCATTGCGCTG
Organism: uncultured Pseudovibrio sp.; assembly: GCA_947496145.1. GTDB lineage: Bacteria > Pseudomonadota > Alphaproteobacteria > Rhizobiales > Stappiaceae > Pseudovibrio. The sequence continues at coordinate 1,534 of CANMBS010000062.1, read as the reverse complement.
GATCTTGCACCTGCTGACTTTAAGCGTTTGATGTTTGCTCCCAAACCAGTGGTGACCGGTTTGTGCTCGCAGTTTCTGGTGCTGCCGAGCCTGACATTTCTGCTGGTGCTGCTGGTGCAGCCGCGTCCATCTATCGCGCTTGGCCTTATCCTTATTGCGGCTTGTCCGGGTGGAAATATCTCTAACTTCATTACGCACCGCGCGGGGGGCAATGCTGCGCTCTCGGTTTCTATGACGGCCTTTGCAACTGTAGGGGCGATCGTAGCGACGCCGTTTAATATTGCCTTCTGGGGCAGCTTATATGGACCGACCCGAGCGATTTTGCAGGAAACGCATATCGATAAGGTCTCGGTCGCAATTACCGTCAGCTTTATGCTGGCGCTGCCTCTCATTCTGGGCATTTTCATCAACCAGTTCCGGCCAAAACTTGCAAGTTTGCTGCGTCAGCCCCTGCGGATTGTGTCTATGGGGATCTTCGTTGGTTTTGTAGTGGTTGCAGTGCTGGCAAACTGGTCTCTTTTTCTTGCTTATGTGGGCACGGTTGCTGTGCTGGTGGTCTTTCACAACGGGCTTGCACTGGGTGCAGGGTATCTGCTGGCAACGGTGGCGGGTGTTTCTGCTTATGACCGGCGGGCGATTACCATTGAGACAGGGATACAGAATTCTGGCCTAGGGCTGGTTCTGATCTTTGGGTTCTTCGGTGGGCTTGGAGGAATGACTGTAGTGGCGGCAGGTTGGGGGATCTGGCATGCCATCAGCGGGCTGGCGCTTGCCAGCTTTATGGCTCGCAAGGCGATCAAAAAACCGGTGGAGGTGATCCCATGAATAAGCTTCTTATTACTGGAGCTGCTGGCGGTGTGGGGCAAGCCTTTTTGCGTCAGCTAGCCGGAAGTGACTGGGATGTGGTGGCAACTGATACTCGTAAACCTGCGTTTTTGCCAGAAAATGCAAACTACGAGCAGCTGGATGTGACCTCCGACAGGGCACCCGCTTTGATAAAGTGCGCCCGTCCGGACGTGATCGTGCATCTTGCCTCTGTCGTGACCCCTTCTGCCAGCACCAGTCGTGACATGGAATATGATGTTGATGTTATGGGCACTCGCGCCGTTATTGATGCGGCGATCAGCGCAGGAGTTAAGCGTCTTGTGGTGACGTCTTCTGGCGCTGCTTATGGTTATCACGCGGATAATCCGGTGCCGCTTCATGAGCGCAATCGTATCCGTGGCAATAAAGAGTTTGCCTATTCATATCACAAGCGTCTGGTGGAAGGGGCTTTGGCTCAAGCTCGTGTTGATGCACCCCAGCTGGAGCAGGTGGTGCTGCGGGTAGGAACGGTACTGGGTGAAGGAATGGATAACCAGATTACCGCTCTTTTTCATAGACCGCGATTGCTTGGAGTTGTGGGGGCGGACAGCGCCTTCGTGTTTATCTGGACCGAAGACCTTGCCCGTATTTTGCGAGCTATAACTGAATCTGGTGTATGGGGGCTTTTGAGAAGGCAGCGTATCAAGTTGAATGTTTGATGACCAAATCA
>CANMBS010000061.1 GCA_947496145.1 uncultured Pseudovibrio sp. | reverse complement strand
GGCAGGGAGGTCTCTTACTCAAAATGTAGAACTCTTCCAGTCCTCCACCGGAGGTGGAGGTTTATTTTGCTTACAATGAAAAGCTCTGGTCAAAAATCGGCGCAGAGTCTTCAGCTGAGCTTATGGTAGACCAAAAAGGGCAACCGGTTGTGTTTGGTGGGGTGAATATCCGCCTGCGCGATATGCTGCGCGTTGGTATGGTTTTGGCCCGTGGCGGTGTAAACCATGAAGGTGAACGCATCGTCTCTGAAGAGTGGCTTAAGGCTTCGACTACACCGAATGAGTCGCGCCTGATGCCAGGTTACAATAACCCAAAGAGTGCTTCACCGCTCGGTTACAAATATCAATGGTGGTTACCCTTGGAGTCTGATCGAGGTGACTTTATAGCAATCGGAATCCATGGACAGTTTTTGTACGTTAACCCTGCACGAAACATTGTGATCGCAAAGACTTCCACCTACCCTGCGTACCAGCGCGATAAAGAAATGGTAAAAATGAAATCTATTGCCTTGTTTCAGGCCATTGCCCGTCATCTGGATGTGCAACCAAATTCATGATAAAGATAGCTGGCTTTTCAAAACCGCAGATTTAAAATGGTATTGCGATAGCAAGTTGATTTCCAGCAACTTGCTATCTGCTGTTTTTATCTATTGCGTAAACTCATACGACCCATCAGAACCTTGGGAAAACCTACGCAATGAACATAAGATAAGCACCGAATAGCGCAGATGCAGCCCCCAGGGTTCTCAGGCACATTCTGCCGCTGTTCCATTCATTCAGCGCCCCTAAGCCAATACCAGCCAGACCAAGGGCAAATGTCGACACAGAAAATCCGGCGGCATAAATCAACAGGTTGCTTGCGCTCGCTTCATTAGCATGAGCCGCACCATGGAATACAGCGAAAATACCGAGGATGAGTGCTCCAGCGACCACCGGAAGCTTTAAAGCAAAGGCAACCAGTAATCCAATTACGATGACCGAAGCTAGAATACCTGTCTCGATGTAAGGCACAACGACACCCATGAAGCGCGCCCAAAATGCAAGAAACATGACCAGGGTAAACACAAGAGGCCAGATAAGGCGTTTGCGGGTCAAAACAAGCGTCGCCCAAACACCAAGGCCCATCATCGGCAGTACATGATCCACACCACCCAGAGGGTGCCAGAGGCCAGAGAGGAAGTCTGCCTTAGCTTGCACAGTTGAAAATGCAGCAGCTTTGGCCGGGGACACCAGCAGAAGCAATGCAGTTAGGAAGCCTGACAGACTGACAGTTTCTCTCAATTTCATTCCATTCAAGTCCATATTACCCGTGTTAATACCTTGCGTAAGCAGCGTTATTTCTTCAGATGCAGATTGACTGCACTACGTAACGCCAAACTGACCTCTTTTGACGGATGTGACAATGCTGAGCAGTGCGCTAAGGGGAATTACTGGTAATTTGCTGTGAAGAATTACTCCCGGCCTTTCCGGTTTTGCCCTGTGAGAAAAAGGGAACCAAATGGCTCCCTTTGAACAACCAGAGTTAACTGTATCGCAAATTGCGCAATTATACATATCTCAATGTGTCATAAGCACTGGGATCTGCATATCATGCAACACACTGCGCGTTGCTCCTCCGAACAGATACTGCGCCACTCGACTATGGCTATAGCCCCCCATGACAAGCATGTCTGCATTTAAACGATCTACGGTATTCAACAATGCTTCGGAAACAGAACCTGAGATGTTGCTCATCACTTCCAGATGGATGTTCACTCCGTGACGCTCAAAATAATGACGGATGTCAGAAAGGTCAGCATGTTTTGGATCATCATTCGGAGTGATCATCACAACAGATACATTTTCAGCAGCTTCCAGCATAGACATTGAGGCGTGCACTGCGTGTGAAGCTGGACCTGAGCCATCCCATGCGACAGCGATGTTCTTGGGTGAAAAGGTTTTCTCATAGGTATGAGGCACCACAAGTGTGGCAACACCACTGTCAAAAACCATGGCTTCAATGATTGCGGATCGCATTGGTTCAGGTTTGACTAGGTCATCCTGCCGGATCACAGTGACATCACTTAAGCGTCCCAGATGCATCAGCTCCTCGAAGGTACCACCAAGAGTTATGTTAGTTACGCGAGCTTCTCCACTAACCCCAGAACCTTCCAGATGCTTAGTAAAGCCAGCAAGTGCATTGCTCACAGTCGCCGCTGTCTGCTCTTGAAGCTTCTGTTCGTAATCGGGAGGCATGGGACCTGCGGTACACAGGTAAAATGAGGTTTCATAATTGGCTGCAACACCAATCAAATATGCCTCTGTGAATTTAGAGAGTTCAACGGCTACACGAGACGCAACCTGATCACCAGATGTGTCGGTTAATGTGACAACTGTTTTGATAGACATGTGTGAACCTCCAATCCAACTGACTTCCAAGCAACGAAAAGCTGTAGATATTACCTTTCCCGCATAGCTGGATAGTCTACCCCCACCCACCTTAAGTAAATTGGTTTCTATACTTAACCAATCTGTATTATTTTCACCTCCCGCCTACCTGTGCAGGTGTAGTTGCTCTTATATTGAGAGTATTTCTATGATATTTTTTAAAATGAGTTTGGTTTCCAGAATGAAATGATGCCCCCTCAATTCAAAAAGATGCAAATTGAGATTTATCCATCGCTATGAGTTCGGGTTTCTTTGCCTAAACAGTCGTGTCCAAGTTGAGGCCATCATCATTTAATCTATATTTGTGCTATGACCTCGGATAAACCAGTTAGACCAATCATTCCGATACCTGAGCTTGAAAGCCTATTTGATACAAGTATTCGGGTGTTCTTAAGAAAGGGAATTATTTCAGCCACACTTGACGACGTGGCTGAGGCTGTGGGGGTGCCACACAAAACGCTTATGGCAACATTCGCAACTAAAGAAGACTTAGCTGTCTCTGCTTTACGTTGGTATTACCTAAAATATAGCCAGCAAATGCAGTCTGTTATGGCGATGCATTCTGATGCTTATTCTGCGCTTGAAGGGGCTCTGTTTGAATTTGTTGAGTTGTGCTGTGATGATCTGAAAGCTGACAAAGGCCTCTTTTGGCCTACATTGGTGGACTTAGGTTATGTTGATGACGAGCTTTGGAAGGCCTTTAAAGATCTCCAGTTCGATTGGGAAGACCAAATCAGAGATAAGCTCACACAATGCAGGAATGAGTTGATTAATCCTGGCGATATTGAGGTTTTGACCAGCTACTTCATAATGGTGTTTGAAGGTCTTTATGAGATGGTAAAGTTTGGGACACCAAGAGAAAAACTCTTTCAGCTTATCAAAGTTTCTATGGAAGTTCTGGGTTCTCGTATGAAAACTGGTGGTAAATGAACAGCTGTGAGTCCATGTTTCTGAAACTGGCGGAAGGCATTGTAACCTTGCCGCCAGCCTCGAGATTTATCTCACCCTGTTACAATGCTTGAGCTTTTTTGAGGAACTGGTTGATTTCTTCACGTAAGCCGATCACGTCCTGACGCACAGAATTTGCTGTCTCAGATACAAGATCAGAAGATACATTGGTTTTTTCTGCTGCCTGCGCGACTTGCACCATGTTTTCCGAAACGTTCTGCGTTCCAACCGCTGCCTGATGCACGTTCTCAGTGATCTCGGCAGTGGCAGCACCTTGCTGTTCAACGGAGGTCGCAATATGAGATGCAAACTCGTTGACTTGACGAATGTTTGCAGTGATCTCCTGAATTGCTTCCACCGCATCTTTGGAGGATGTCTGGATGCCGTTAATCTGAACAGAGATCTCTTCAGTTGCTTTGGAAGTCTGGCTCGCCAGTTCCTTTACCTCAGTCGCAACAACGGCAAACCCCTTGCCCATTTCGCCTGCACGCGCAGCCTCGATGGTCGCATTTAACGCAAGAAGATTGGTCTGCTCGGCAATGTCCTGAATGAGGTTTACCACTTCACCAATGCGCTGCGCAGTGGCATCAAGGTCGACAACCTTGGTGTTTGTTGCCTGAACCGCGTCGTTGGTTTGCACAATCACTTTGTTGGTGCGGGCAATTTGCTGAGCGATCTCCTCAATCGAAGTCGCAAGCTCCTCAGATGCAGAAGCAACTGTTTGCACATTTGCCGTAGCCTGTTCAGAAGCAGCAGAGGTTGCAGTGGTCTTCACATTCGTGGTTTCAGCAATGTGAGCCAGATCCTTAGAGGTTTGCTCAAGCTCTTCAAATCTCCGATTAATAGTGCTCAGAGAGTTTTCAGCGGTTCCTGAGAAAGCTTCAATTAATCTGGCAGATTCCTGCTGGCGGTTAGCTTCACGGGCATGCTCTTTTTCCGCCTCAGCCTGTAGGGTTTGGCGTTCAGAAACAGCAGCGACAAAGATTTTCAATGCATTAGCCATCTGACCGATCTCATCAGAACGTCCGGTATATTGAACCTCATCAGTGACGTTTCCATCAGCGAGTCTTTGCATTCTTTGAGTGAGATTTACAATTGGACGGGCGATTGAGTTGCCGATGAACCAGAGAATAATGCAGCCGATAAGACCAGAAGCAACAGCAGTGACTAAAGATATATTACGAGCACTTCGGGCGCTTGCAGTCAACTCGTCAATGGCGACAGACATACCTGCGTACCAATACTGATCTGTCGTTCCAAGGCGGAACCTCTCCATAATGAAGCGACGATCACCAATATCGTCCATATTGGCCTTATCTACGATACCGCCTAGGATCGTCTCTACTTCCTGACGAACTTTTTTACCAAGTCGTTTCTGATCACTATGACTAACCCAGGCATTCTTTTCACTGACCACAGCAAGAAGGCCTGTTTCATAGAAGTTTGCGGAACTCATTTTCTCCTGAAGCTTATCAAAGTCGATATCCACAACCACAACACCAACAGCCTCGCCTTTGGAGTTCATGATTGGATCAAGCACGGAGGCAGACAAGATTGTTTTGCCTTTTACGTCAAAGGTGTAAGGTTCAGTTACAAACTGGCTTCGCTCCTGCATTGACCTGCGCATGCGGCGTTGAACGTCTGCGCGATTAATATCTGCAGTCAGTGATTTGACCGATCCATTTTCCAGATAGAAGTAAGGAGCAAACTGTCCGGTATCAGAAGAATACCTTTTACCAATGTAGTCACTGTCCTTACCGACCGCATCTGGTTGTAAAAAAACTGCAATCCCAAGAATATCTGATGAACCGCGTAAAGCTGCCTCTGTCATCTGTGCTATGTTGGCACGAGAAGCTTCACCATTATCAACTTCGGCACCATAAGTATTTGCAAGCGTGTGAGAAATAACCTGCGATTCCTTAAGGAGGTCCTGAGCTGTTACAGCAATCCCGGAAGCAACCGAGGTAAACAAGGTGTGGCTGTCTTTCTCAGCATTTTGCATGCTGAGGTAGCTCCCGATTGAAATCACGAGCGATGAGGCAACGATAAGAACCGCTGCTGATGCGCTTACAATGCGATGACTTAGTTTCATTTCTTGCTTCACCATACAAAAAAACAGAGTATGGGTTCAGCACTTTCTTGCTCGTGTAACTAAAGAAAAGGCACTAGAATTTTTCGCCCCCTTCTCCCTTTAAGACAACACTATCCAAATATTAGTAGTCTATTAATATTTTGCAGCATCGTACATAATAATACACGAATTCGAACAGCTTATGCTGGTCTTCAACCCAACAGCGAACCCATTTATTAGACGCTACAAAAATAGCAAGCCGTTCTCTATTGGGATTTATCCATATTTATCAAGTTTATTTTCAGTAAAATTGATACTATATTAGTAACTATTCAGTATATATTCTAAAATTGATATTTAAGTTTGAAGATCTATAAAATCATCTTTATGCTATACGATTTATATATTTACTTTCGCAAAATATATCGATTTCAAAGGCGATGGATATTCGAATTAGACTACATCTTGTTGCAAATCAGGAAACATAAACCTCATCTTCTCAAGAGCGCCATTCTCCGGTTTGCTTAGGAGCTTTCGATTATCTTAAAGAACCGGCAGAGTTTCTATAGTACTCTGCCAGTCCCATTACTGGTCGAGTAACATCTTTATACAGACTGTACCCTGGTCAGGAAGGTGTCAATCTGCTGACGTAATTCGGCAACTTCTTCGCGCACCGAAACCGCAGTTTTCGAAACCAGATCAGAGGATTGATTGGTTTTCTCAGCAGCTTGCGCAACATTTACCATGTTCTCGGAAACGTTTTGTGTTCCGGTTGCAGCCTGATGCACGTTCTCCGTGATTTCAGAGGTCGCTGCGCCTTGCTGCTCGACGGAAGCAGCGATGTTAGATGCGTAGTCGTTAACCTCGCGGATATTGGCAGTGATATTCTGAATTGCTTCAACCGCATCCTTAGAGGATGTTTGGATTTCAGAGATCTGCATCGAGATTTCTTCTGTTGCTTTAGAGGTTTGGCTCGCCAGTTCCTTCACTTCTGTTGCAACCACGGCAAAACCCTTGCCCATTTCACCTGCGCGGGCGGCCTCAATGGTGGCATTAAGAGCAAGAAGATTGGTTTGCTCTGCAATGTCCTGAATGAGGTTTACAACTTCACCGATGCGCTGTGCTGTCGCATCAAGGTCGAGAACCTTAGTATTTGTAGCTTCCGCAGCTTCGTTAGTCTGCATGATGACCTTGTTGGTACGCGCAATCTGTTGAGCAATCTCTTCGATTGAAGTTGCAAGTTCCTCAGAGGCGGAGGCTACAGTCTGAACATTCGCAGTTGCTTCTTCTGAGGCTGCTGATGTTGCCGTGGTTTGAGCATTGGTGTTTTCAGCTATATCTGCCAGTTCCTTAGAAGTCTGTTCTAACTCGTTAAATCGGGTATCAATTACACCCAAAGCATTTTCAGCGGCACTTGAGAACACATCAATCAATTGAGTGGTTTCTCTCTGCCTATTGGCTTCTCTCTCATGCTCTTCTTCTGCCTGTGCCTGCAAGGTTTGGCGTTCAGCAACTGCTGCTACGAATACTTTCAGTGCATTCGCCATTTGACCGATTTCGTCAGAGCGACCAGTGTAATGAACTTCGTCATTGACGTTTCCATCAGCAAGACCTTGCATTCTTTGTGTCAGATTAACAATGGGACGTGCGATGGAATTACCGATGAGCCAAAGGACAATACACCCAAGAAGTCCTGAAATGACGGCGGCGATCAAGGATGAGTTGCGGGTGTAACGTGCGCTGGCGCCTAGTTCATCAGTGGTTACGGACAAAGCTGCATACCAGTGATGGCCAGTGTGACCGAGCGGGAACCTCTCCAGAATAAACTGCCGCTCTCCGACCTCTTGAATATTAGAGTTGCCAGTGATCCCGTTTTTGACACCTTCAATTTCTGGAGGGATTTTTTTGCCAACACGCGATTGGTCACTATGGTTGACCCACAGACCGTTTTCGCTGACTACTGCGAGCCGACCAGTTTCAAAATGGTTTGACTTTTCCAGACTCTCTTTAAGTTTACTGAGATCAACATCAGCAACGACACCGCCGATTACCTGCCTCTTTTCGTTATAGATTGGGGTTGTTACAGAGGTTGAAACCGTCATTACGCCCGCAACATCAAACGCATAAGGTTCTGTGATGTATTGTTTTTTCTGATTAACTGCTTTGTAATACCAGTCCTGTGCCCCCTCATTATGGATGCCAGCAACCCGGAAGTTTATCGCACTGCCCTTCTTAAAAAAGTAAGGGGCGAACTGGCCAGCTTCGGAAGCATATTTGTTGCCTATGTAATCTGCATCCCTGCCAAGCACATCTGGCTCAAGTACAATGGTGATGCCTAATAGGTTCTGTGTGTCTCCCAGTACTGTGCGCACCAGTTGAGCAAGATCATCACGGCTGATCTTGCCAGCCTTAATGTTCGCACCAACAGAGGATGCAAGTGTTGATGATGTAACAAGTGCTTCTTCAAGCATATCCTGCGTAGTTATGGAGATCTCAGAAGCAACTGTCTGAAATAACTTACGACTTTGCTCTTCTGAGCTTTTCATATTCAGGTAGGTGCTGAGGGACAATACGAGTGTTGAGGCAACGATAAGAACCGCTGCTGAGGCGCTTATAATGCGATAACTTAGTTTCATTTTTTTGCTTCGCCTTACAGATAAACTGAGTGTAGGTTCAGCATGTTCGCACTCACATGGCTGCGCATTGGTGTGAAAGTACAAACACACCACGCCTGCCCCACCGTAAGTATAACCTTGTTTGATGTTGTGAGTACATAATTACATACTAAGTTATACGTTCGGAATTAATAAGTTGGAATAGCTTTAACTGGTTGGAATACCAGCATCGAACCTTTTATCTTTGCTACAAAAATAAACCTGGTTTCTCTATTAGGACTTACCCATAGATATAATTTAATTACAACTGAAAGTAATTGTATGTTGATTTCACGAAACACAAATGCGTCAAAATTAGTCGATTATTGCTATATATTGATATTCTTGCACTACTGGCAGATCAAAGATGCTAAAACCTGACATAAAGTGACTTTACCCTAAGCCCAATCGCAAACGGGGATAACAGTCATTATTCTGATTTCGTGGTGTATATCTCAAAACTCACCGGTGCACCAAACTAAAAACGCCCGATCATCGCTCTTTCATTATTTATAAATACTAACAATGTGTTAAGACAATACAGAGATCTGTTTTGCATTTGCGTTGGTTTGTGCGTTGATTAGCGCGGTTTTGCGTTTTTCACGAAGTTTTAGCGCTTTTTCTGCACTAGCAGCACGGACATGCCCAAAGCCTCGCACTTTCATAGGCCAGCTCAGCAAATCCTGTGCAGGCTTGTCTCCGGCCTTCGCCATATGTGCTGCAACAAGATCCATGTCCGCTTCATAAGATGCACATAATTCATTTGCCAATCTTCGCTCTTCAGTTTTGCGAAAGGGGTCAACGAACGAACCACGCAAACTGCGCAGGCTGGATAGTAAGGCAAACAACTTCATCATCCATGGACCCAGCTCGGTCTTTACCGGCTGTCCTGTAACACGATCCTTTCTGGCGAATGGCCCACCACCGAGGTTGAAGCGTATTTCCAGATCGCCTTCAAAAGCATCCATAAGGCTTTTCTTAAATTCTGACTGTGAGAACAACCGTGCGACTTCATACTCGTCCTTATGAGCCAGCAGGCGGAAGTACTGTGTGGCAGCAGTGCGCAAGTTTGGTTCGTTTGCGCCTGCTTTTTTCAGCGCCAGAAGCTTTTGCCGATAGCGTTTGCCCAGAGCTGCATTTTGATAGTCCTTCAGGCGTTTCACACGATCATCGATAAGATCTTCCAGCGGCATTAGACGGTCCGGCTGGATGAGCTCTGCCTGTGGTGCGCGTGCTTTGGCAACCCGGTCCGGGTCCAGCACCATCAGACGGCCCCAGTTGAAGGCTTCATAGTTTTTCTCGCATGCAACACCGTTCAGCTCAATGGCCTGACGGATAGAGCCCAGTGTTACAGGGATGAGACCGCGCTGCCAGCCAGCTCCCAGCAACATCATGTTTGCCAGAACAGCGTCACCACACAGGTCGTTTGCCGCTTGCGTCGTGTCGAAATATGCAAGTCGTCCGCCCGCCACTTCTTCCAGCCGCGCTTTCAGGCTGGAAGCATTGAAATTCCAGTCCGGGTTTCTGGAAAAATCGATACCGGGTACTTCTTCAGTGTTCACGATCACTTGCGCAGTCCCCCGACGCAGGGTTGTCAGGGCTTCATCACCAGCCGTCACCATCAGGTCACAGCCAATCACCACATCAGCTTCCCCTGTCGCCAGTCGGGCGCTTTGCAGGTCATCTGCGGTTTTGGCGATGCGCATATGGGTCATCACCGCACCATACTTTTGCGAAAGACCTGTAAGGTCCAGTGAAGAAACCCGGCTGCCATCCAGATGCGCCGCCATGGAGAGGATCGCACCAATAGTGACGACGCCCGTTCCACCAATTCCGGTTATGAGAAGGCCTGTGCTACCGTTGATTTCGGGCAGTTCCGACTCCTCAAGAATTTCATTGCCTACACTCTCGGTTTGAAGCTCATCCGGGGGCGAAGCTTTTTTCGGTTCAGCACCGTGAATACTAACGAAACTCGGGCAAAAGCCTTCAACGCAAGAAAAATCTTTATTGCAGGTGGATTGATTGATCTGGCGCTTGCGACCCAGCGGGGTTTCCAGAGGTTCAACAGAGAGACAACCAGACTTTTCACCGCAATCACCGCATCCCTCACAGATTTCCGGGTGAATGTAGGTACGGACCTTCGGGTCCTCCCACTTTCCGCGTTTGCGTAAGCGGCGGCGTTCTGTGGCGCAGGGCTGATCATAAATCAGCAGTGTAACCCCTTCAATCTCCCGCAGCTCACGCTGGACAACATCCAGTTCCCGGCGATGGCGAACAGCAACACCTGCGGGAACGGACTGTGCTTCCACCCGGTCCACATCTTCGCTCACCACAACCACCTTTTTCACGCCCTCATTGAGAGCTGCGGCGGCAAGCTGCGGCACTGTCTGCTCTCCATCAACAGGCTGTCCGCCTGTGAGCGACACAAACCCGTTAAAAAGCAGTTTGTAGGTCATGGTGGCGTTCGCAGCCACAGCCTGTCGCAGAGCCATGAAACCGGAGTGAAAGTAGGTGCCGTCACCCATATTGGCAAACACGTGCGGTTCGTCTGTAAATGGCCCCTGCCCTACCCAGTGCATACCTTCCCCGCCCATCTGAGAGGGAGCTTTGGTTTTTACCGGGTCATTCAGGAAAGCAATGGTATGGCAACCAATGCCTGCCAGCGCCCTGCTCCCCTCCGGCACTCTGGTGGAGGTGTTGTGCGGGCAGCCAGAGCAAAAGGACGGACGCCGCAACGGACCAGCTTTGAGTTTAACCGGCACAGGGACTTTGGCTTTGAGTGCGTCATCCTCCAAAAACTCTGCAAGTGCGGCAGACACCTGATTGGCTGCCAGAACACCCGAGCTGGGGAGTAGACCTTTCCCCTGAACCTTCAGGGAAAGGCCTGCATCAAACAGAATGGACTTAAGCTGCTCTTCAACGACAGGGCGTTTTTCTTCTACCACCAGAATCTTTTTCAATCCCCCGGCAAACTCTGAAATGATTTTCGGGTCCAGCGGCCAGATCATACCGATTTTTAAAATGCGGATGCGGCGCTTCTCAGTCTCCAGTGAGGTGAGGCCCAACTCATTCATGGCCTGCCGCAGGTCTGAGTAGGATTTGCCAGAGGCGATAATACCCACCTCTGCCTCTTCGGCATCATGGGTAATCCGGTTGATGTTGTTGGTTTGCGCGAAGGCCAGTGCCCGAGGAATTTTCTCTTCCAGCAGGCGTTTTTCCTGCATCACGGGCGTATCGATTTCGCGAATCCAGACACCACCCGGCGGGTCCTTCAGCTCTGGCTTGACTACATCCACCCGGTCCAGATCAATTTCCACGCTGGAAGCGCTCTCCACTACATCGGTTACCAGCTTCATGCCGACCCAGCACCCGCTGTAACGGCTCATTTCAACCGCCAGAATGCCGTAGTCAAGAATGTCCTGAGGATTGGCCGGATACAGCACGGGCATGCCGGTAGCGATGAGCATATGGTCTGACTGGGCGGCAACCGTTGAAGACTTGGCTGCGTGGTCATCTCCGCATAAGGCGACAACACCGCCCTTAGGGTGCGTGCCAGCGAAATTGGCATGGCGAAACGCATCACCAGAACGGTCAACCCCCGGTGTCTTGCCATACCAGAAGCCCACAACACCGTCCTTGTTGCGCATCTTCATGTTGCCGACATACTGTGAGCCCCAGATAGCTGTTGCCGCAAGGTCTTCGTTCACGCCCGGCTGAAACACAATGCTCTGCTTGTCCAGATGAAGTTGCGCCCGCCATAACTCCAGATCATAACGACCCAGCGGAGATCCACGGTAGCCAGAGATAAAAGCTCCAGTATTCAATCCCGCCAGTTCATCACGCATACGCTGCTGCAAAGGAAGACGCACAAGAACCTGATTACCAGTTAAAAAAACAATGCCGCTGGTCTGGGTATATTTATCGTCCAGCGATGGGGCATTGTGGGATTTTGACGGAACACTTGCAGTTTTTTTCTCATTGGAAGCCATCAACTTACTTTCACAATATCTGGCATTGCCGCAGAGCGACAAGAAATATTCAAAAACAAACAAAGCCCCTGATATTGCAATCCAAAAAATACAGAGGCCCAGTCACAATTTTTATAAATTCTATACTGCATGAAATATCAGCAGGATTGCAACAGTGCCTTTAACTTCAAAGCCGAAAGCAAAGAGAAAACTGAGCTGAACCTCTCGCTTGTGAGGAGCATTTGGCACAAAAAACGGCAACTGCTTCCATGGTTGCCTGATTCAGCACCGTATGCGTGGCACCCGAGCTTGCCGCCTATCAAATATAAGCGGTGACTGCCTTCGTCCGATTTGAATAAGCCATAAATCTGCGAAAGAAGGTTTTGATTTCCGCTGCCGTTTCCTCTCTCTCACTTTAAAGGTGATAGTGTTTGTCAGCGAGGTAATTGGCGACAGCCTGATCATGCGTGAATAGTATCAGACTAAGGTTTTTGCGGGACTTGAGTTCCATCAGGAGTTCCAGAACCCGCTTCTGGGCGCACAGGTCCAGTGCGTATGTCGGCTCATCCAGTATGAGATAGTCTGGCTGCTGAGCCAACGCCCGCGCAATCACAAGTCGCTGCGCTTCTCCTCCTGAAAGAGCTTGGACTTTGGTGCTGAGAAACACCTGTGTTGCAGGTAAACCAACTTGCTGCAGTAAATGGCTGATCAGCTCCTCACAATCAAAACTGTGCCTGCCCCAGTTGCCTTTCGAGGCTCTGTTTGAAGAAAGAAACACCGCTTCTTCAAGAACCTTGCGAGCGGTAAAGTGTCTTGCCATTGCTCTTTGCGGAAATTGCGAGATGAGTGCAGCATGCCCTGCCCTCTCTTTTCCTTCAAAGCGGCCACCTGAGGCGCTTTCACCACTGTCTGGTCCCCGCCACCTGATCTCACCGCTCTGTATCTGTTCCAGCCCGGACAGCAAACGCGCTATCGTTGTCTTTCCTCCTCCACTTTCACCCGTTATTGCGAGGCACTCACCTGTGGCCACATGAAAAGAAACATGGTTTACAACCCGGCGCTCATCATAGCTGTGTGAGAGGTTTGTCACAAACAGCCCTGCCCGGTTTGCTTCCGTTGTTCTTGTCTGCTGCAACGTGCAGGACTGTTTTTGGCGTTCCAGTTTCGCTGCTTCCAGCAAAGAACGGCTGTAATTTCTTTCTGGCTGACGGAGCACATCCTGTGTTGGGCCTTGCTCAAGTATCTGCCCTTTATAAAGGATTGCAACGTCATCTGACATCCTTTGTGCAAGGCGAATATCGTGCGTTATGAGCAATTGTGCGCGCTGCTCCTTACCCTGTTCAAACCTTTGAACCGCCCGCTCCAGATTTGCCGGATCAAGCGATGCAGTTGGTTCGTCAAGAACAAGTGACTTAGGCTCTGGAACTGTTGCAAGTGCAGTAAGAACACGCTGTATCTCGCCTCCGCTTAATCCGGAGGGCAAACGGGTGTGCAGCCACTCAGAAATATCCAGAAGAAGGCACAGGTCCCTTGCATCTGCGCCCTGCAACCTATTGATATCAATTACCTCCTGAATGTGCTGGAGCACAGTGAGATGAGGATTAAGCGCATCGGATAATGCCTGCACAATCATTGTGATATTGCGACCTCGAACCCTTCTCTTCTCACTGGCGGATGCTCTCAGCATATCCACGCCATCAACCCATGCTTCGCCGGACCAGACAAAGTCAGGACTATTTCGTTGTGAGGGGCTGAGTTCCTCCTCATGTCTGCCATCCAGCAGACCCAGCAACAGCCGTGCAATGCTGGTCTTCCCCCCACCTGACTCGCCAATGAGCGCCAGAGTCTTCCCGGTGGGCACGGCAAAGGAAACATCCTTGAGAATTTGCTTAGCGCCAATTCTCAGAGAAACAGAACTGAGCTTGATCATGATGTCTCCGAAGACATTGCAAGACTATATCGTTCCAGCCTTTGCCCAACAAACAAAATGCACAATAAGAATACAGTGAGGCACAGGGCTGGTGGCAGCAGCAGCCAGCTCCATGCTGGCTCGTACATATAATTGAGAGCATCCTGCATCATACTCCCCCAGGTCAGCAGTCTGGGGTCAGTGAGACCAAGGAATCCCAGACCCGCAAGCTTCATCGCGGTTTGCCGGAGGTTCTGCACATAAAGGGCCAGCAGGCTTGGCCAGATAGCTGGGATGATGTGGTACCTTGCACAGTAAGACCAACTGGCTTGCATCTGCCGTGCGTACTGAACATTTTCTCTGGTTAACTCACGCAGTATAATCGCCCTTAAAACCCTCACATCATCATACCAGGCAATGAGAGCCAGAATTAAGATCACGCCTGTAAATCCGGGCTGAAACCATGCTGCCAGCAGCAGGATCAGAAGGATTGAGGGAACGATCTGCGCAATATCCACCATGCGCAAGATGATCGCTGCGAGTGTTCTGGAGTAGATCGCAGCAACCAGCGCAAACACAAGAGCAATCATGAGCGCAAGGCCAGCGGAAACCACCGATATGATGATGGTATTGGGAAGTGCCAGCACGACACCGCTTAAAACATCCTGACCAATATCGTTGGTGCCAAGCCAGTGCTCAGTACCCGGAGGTGCAAGCGTGTCTCTACTGGTCTTATAGTCAGGTGATGCAATCATGAGCAGGCTTAAGACGGCAACGAGACCAAAGAGGATAAGCACACTCTTCCATCCCTTAGGCAGGGTCTGAAAAATCGAAGAGCTTCGAAGAATTTGCTTCACCGCAGTCAGCCTCTTTGTGCATAGGCGGCTGAAACACTGTCAACCAGCCAGTTTACTGCCAGAATACCTGCCGCAAGAAACAGCACTGCCCCTTGAAGAACAGCAAAATCGCGCTCCAAAATCGAGCTGTAGATAAGCAATCCGATACCGGGATAGGAAAACGTGATCTCTACATAAAGGACTGAACCAATCAGGGTTGCTATGGAGTCACTCATGCGGGCAACAACAATCGGCAGCATATTGCGGGCGAAATAATTCAAGCGCTCCCTTGCATTACTAACACCTCGTGCGCGGGCATTGATTACAAACGGGCGTCTCGACAGGTTCACCGCTTCTCCGCGACTGAGAAAATAAAAACGTGTCACCTCATGCCCGGCAAGGGCAATGCAGGGCAGTGCTGCATACCAGCCGACTTCTAAGAGTTTGGCATGCCATGACTGAGGCGGGAAAACCGAATGAGCGCCGCCCAATGGAAACAGCGGGAAGATAATCGCAAGGAAAAGCAACAGGAATAATGCGAGCAGAAATGGCGGAATGCTTGAAAACAAAGTCAAAACCGGTGTTAACACGCGATCAACCCGCCCGTGGGGGTGCCGCCCCGCTTCAATACCAAGTGAAATTCCAACCACCAGATAAACCGGCATTGCCCCAATAATCAGGAGCAGAGTCCATGGCAACGAGGTTAACAGTAAATGAGAGACGCTCGCCGCATGAGCAACAGAGTACCCCAGATCTCCCTGAAGAAGGGCGGAGCAATAGGCTGCAAACTGGTGCACTATGTTGCCTTCAAGACCCAGTTGCTGGCGAAGAGCTTGTCTTTCTAACTCCGTGAGTGCTCTTACAGCATCGCTTGAAACCAGAAGTTCAAGCGGATCACCCGGCATGAGACGCGGCAGTGCGAAAGTCAAAACCAGAAGAAAGAAAAGGACCAGCAGTCGATTGATGAAACCCGTGATGAAGGTTCTGGCTGGGAGCTTTATCGAAACCGGATTGTTTTTCTCGGCAGTTCTTAGTGTCATGAAGTCACTCATCTCCTCAGTGAGTTCGCACTGAGCAAAGCTGAAGCAGTCCTCATGCTAATCCTGAGTACTGCTTCAGTATCTTTGAAACAGAATAGCCAACGCAAAAGGAAGCAGCGCGAGCTGTCATTTCTGCATGTTACAGAAGACTTACTCTTCCCCGGCTTCCACAAACACACGCTTTGGCAGGGCAGAAGGAATTCCGATTGCGATACCATTTGGCAGGAAACGTGGTGTCACCTTGTCATTATGTGCGGTTGCCCAGATCGGATTGGCCAGCATGTAAGCGGGAAGTTCTTCCGCATAAAGACGTTGGAACTCTTTAAGCACAACCCGACGCTCAGCTTCATCACTGATGGTCATCTGTTTATTGAGCAGCTGCTTCATCTTGGTGTGATGTCCGAACTGATCGCTCTTCCAGCCCTTGCGAAGCACGCGGCGGCCAACGCCTTCCGGATCACCGAGAGTGCTTGAAGAATAGATTGTCAGATCATAGTTCCCGGTTGTTGATGCCTGTTGCAGAGCGGCGCGCTCCATCAAACGCAGATCAACTTCCAGACCAAATGCCTCCAGTTGATCGGAAAGAGCAGTCGCAATCTTCTTAAAGCGTTTTTCGGTCACAAACCGCAAAGTGACGGGCTTACCATCTTGCGTCCAGCGACCTGCCTCATTTTTCTGCCAGCCAGAGTTTTCAAACAAGACCTGCGCTTTTACGGCATTATAAGGATAACTTGGATCATCCTGCCTGGTGTGCCAGAAGGAGCCTTCCTGAAAATAGCCAGTGTCAGCAACGACCGCAGTTCCGCGATAGACCACATCAACAAGCGCCTGCCGATCAATGGCATAAGCAAGTGCCTGTCGCGTACTCTTATCTTTAAATGTACCCTGATGATTATAGACCAGACGAACCGGATGGTTGCTCTTGACGGAGAGCACTTCAAGTCCTGCTGCTTTAGCTGCATCAACCTTTTCAAGCGGCAGAGAAGGAATGATATCAACATCACCGCTTTTCATCGCCTGAATCGCTGCTGGAGACGACATTTTTACAATAGCAAGCTGGTCAAACTTTGGTTTGCCGGCATGATAGTCCTGATTGCCTTCCAGAAGATAGCGTCCCTGCGCCTTATCATAGCTAACCAGCTTATAGGGACCACTGCCAGTCGCCGCTGCCTTATCAACAAACCGTTCTGGCGTTGCTTGCCCCTCATAGATGTGTTTGGGCAAAATAGGCTGCACGATCAGAAGCGTGGTCGGAAGGTTAGGGTTTGGCTTTTTCAGCACCAACTGTAATTTTCTCTCAGACAAAACGCGGGTATGCGCAATGTTGGCAACCGATGAAAAGATATAGGGATGTTCAGCCATGTAATCCATCGTGAAGGCAACATCCTGCGCAGTCACGGGCTGGCCATCATGCCATTTGGCTTCATCTTGAAGTGTGATCTCAAAGACTTTCCCATCATCTGAGGCCGTCCATGACTGAGCCAGCTCCGGGATTAATTTCCCGTTTTCATCCTGTCCAACCAAGCTGTCGAAAATGTAAGTGGTGTAAATGAAACCGGGTCCGTTCTTGTGATGGACAAACGGTGCAGGCATTCCCCGGTCACCCTTACTATCAGCAATCACAAGACGCTCTGCCTGAGCAGGAGCAGCCAGCAGGAATGAGGTAACACCAAGCACCAGAGCTGTGTTTAGTTTCCCGAATAACGACATAATACAAATCCATCCGCAACATTTGCGAGCAGCAGCAAAACCAGCTCCATCTTAAAATCGGAGAAAGGCATGCCCTGATTTTGGGTTAAGATGCTTCCACTGTTTCATGTGGTTTTGGGAGATTTTCGCCATCATCCTGACGAGTAAAGGCATCAGGAACGCTGTCCAGATCACGAATATAAGGCTTCATGTCGATAAGACGGGTTCCATCCAGACAATCAAGTCCACTGACGGTGATGGTTGTACCCTCTACCTTTTTGAGTTTGACCACACTGAAAGCAATCGGATTGGGCCTGAATGGTGCCCTTGTCGCAAAAACACCCCGTTGAGGACCACATTTGTTCTTTGGCCGGGTTAATCTGTTTCTGTTCGATTTATCAAACCAGTAAAGCAGCACCAGATGACTGGCAAATGTGAGGTCATCCAGTCCTTCTGCAAACTCTTCAAAAATTTCAATTGTTGTATCATTCGGATTTTGTGCTCCCGAACGAGGACAATCTTTTAGATGCTCAAAGCCTGTATGAATGGTTCCGATTGGCATCAGCGTGGGTGAGGTATTCTCTTGCCCGGTCATTATTCAGCACCCTTTCTATGTATATTCCAGCGTTGCAACGCGCCCTGTTTTCTGTCGTGGCTGAAATAATCTCAAAGGTGTAACAACTCAAATTAAAATACCTGAGTGTTGACCTCATGATT
This sequence comes from uncultured Pseudovibrio sp., assembly GCA_947496145.1. Classification (GTDB taxonomy): domain Bacteria; phylum Pseudomonadota; class Alphaproteobacteria; order Rhizobiales; family Stappiaceae; genus Pseudovibrio. The sequence goes on along the minus strand of CANMBS010000061.1, from coordinate 2,901 downwards.
TGTGAAGGCTATGAAATCAATTCGTAAACTCTCCAGATTCCCTAGCAGGATCAATGTGGGTCTGTTTAAGGGAGAACGGGAAATAACCGATGTGATAAACAACCATCTGCCTTTTCTGATCGCGGCATAATTCCAATAGTGTTTCTAAGGTGCTAGCTTTCAGGCTTCTCTTGATTCACGTTGCAGACCGAAAGTCCCCCAATGGAAATTCATCAGCTCAGAACCTTTGTCTGTGTCGCAAAGCTTGGAAGTATTACGCGCGCCTCAGAGCAATTGTATCTAAGCCAGCCCGCTGTTAGCGGGCATATCAAATCCATGGAAGACACACTCGGACTGGCCTTATTTGAGCGCACACCCAAGGGCATGAGCCTGACTTCTCAGGGGCAGGCCATGTTGAGCAAGGCAGAGGTGACGCTGGACGCTCACCAGAAGTTCCTTGAGGAAGCCCGCCGCATCAAACAGCATCTGACCGGGCGATTGCGCATTGGCGCTGGGGGGCATTCCAGCACATCGGTCTTAAGCAAGCTTCTTGCGGTTCTTTCTGAGCAGCACCCAGAAGTGGAAGTTGTTCTCTCAGAGTACGGCAGCTCAGGAGACATTCTTGAAGGTATTAAAAGTGGAAGACTGGATGCGGGGTTTTATAATGAAGCAGGAACACCGGATCCACTGCTTGATACAGTCAGGGTTGGCCAGTTTGGCATTTACGTTGCATCAGCAAAGGGAAAAGTAAAATCAGGCGGTAGCATTGACTGGGGCGCACTTGCAGAGTTCCCTTGGATTTGCCCGAGCACAAACACCTGCTGTGGCAAAGCTGCCGAAACCCTGTTCCGAACCCACCAGTTTCGGCCAAAGAAGATGATCGTAATTGAGCGGGAAACCGTCACGCGCTCTTTGATTGAAGAAGGGGTGGGCATCGGCCTTTTACATGCAGATTCAGCATTGGAAGCGCAGGCAAAGGGAAAGATCGATCTGGTGTGCGAAGCTGAGCCGAATGTCAAAATCCTGTTTGCGTGTCTGGCAACCCGTGCCACTGATCCGGTTATCAGAACTGCCAAGAACATCATGTTGGCAGATCACCCCTAATAACTAAGCTTATACGAGGTGAAAGCCACATTATGCTGCCAGAACCGCTCAGGTGAGCAGTTCTGGTGAGTTTTGCAAAGCTCTCTTTTAATGAGGGCCTTGATCCCTTTATTGAATCGCGTCGCCATTCTGATCAAAATAGTGAGTTTTATTGGTATCAAAGTGAATAGATACCTCTTTCCCGCTATCGAAATTAATATCGCCATGGTGGCGGACGAGAAACTGGCCCATCCTCTCAACATCCAGATAGATGTTTGCATCAGAGCCAAGGCGTTCTACGACGACAACTTTTCCTTTCATATGACAGGGAAGAGTTTCATCGCAGCCTTCAGCTTCAAGAACCTTGGTATGTTCAGGACGAATACCAAACTGAGCTGTTTTCTCCCGAAGCTGTGCCGGAATTATGCTGTTTGCCGCCCCTTCGTTCAAACGCTCCGCAGGCAGCACATTCATGTTTGGTGAGCCGATGAACTGGGCAACAAATAAATTGGCAGGGGTTTCATAAAGCTCCATCGGGGTGCCAATTTGCTGAATGTGCCCGCCATTCAACACGACAATGCGATCTGCCAGTGTAAGCGCTTCCACCTGATCGTGGGTCACGTACACCATGGTTGAGGAGAGACGCTTGTGCAGTTTAGCAATTTCCAGCCGCATCTCCACACGCAGCGCTGCATCCAGATTTGAAAGCGGTTCATCAAACAGGAACGCTTTCGGATCGCGCACGATGGCACGACCCATAGCAACGCGCTGACGCTGTCCGCCAGACAAGGCGCGGGGCAACCGTTGCAGATAAGGCTCCAGACCGAGCACCTTTGCCGCTTCCTGCACGTGCTGTGTGCGTTCCTCTTTTGGAGCGCCGCGCAGTTCCAGACTGAAGCCCATATTGCGCTCAACACTCATGTGCGGATAAAGCGCATAAGACTGGAAAACCATCGCGATATCTCGTTCGCGGGGCCGCATTTCATTAACGCGCTGGCCGCCAATATACATGTCACCACCAGTGATTGGTTCCAGCCCTGCGATCATACGCAGCAATGTGGACTTGCCGCAGCCAGACGGCCCCACAAGCACAATGAATTCGCCTTCTTCAATGCTTAAGTTAATGTTGTGCAAGACCTCGGTGCTGTCATAAGCCTTCGACACATTATTGAGTTGAATGGAAGCCATGGAAGGTCCTCTATCCTTTTACAGCGCCAGAGGTCAGACCCTGGACCAGATATCGTTGAATGAAGAAGAAGAACAAACAGCTTGGGATCAGCGCAAGTGTTCCAGCAGCCATCATCTGCCCCCAGTCTACAGAGAACTTGGAGACGAACGTCAAAAGGCCAACAGGGAATGTCATGGTGTCATTGGAGTTGATCAGCATGAGCGCAAATAGCAATTCGCTCCACGCCGCTGTAAAGACAAAGCCCAGTGTGGCCGCCAGACCCGGCAGAGTGAGCGGGAAGATCACCTTGCGCAGCGCCTGAAAACGGGTTGCCCCATCTGTCATAGCCGCTTCCTCCAGATCCTGCGGAATCCCATCAAAGAAGGATTGCATCAGGAACGTTGCGAAAGGCACGTTGAAGGCCGTGTAAGCAATGATCAGACTGGTGAGCGTATTGAGCAAACCTATTGCCGCAAAGATCTTGTAGATCGGCGAGATAATCATAAGAAGCGGAAACATCTGCGTAAGCAGCATTGCCACAATGATCAGGTTTTTGCCCTTGAAGCGGAAGCGCGAGAAGGAATAACCCGCAGCAGCTGAGCACCTCTATTAACCTGCTTTGTGATTGATTTTGAAGTGCAGGCACCGTCATTTAGCAGGTCTTCGGCGAT
>CANMBS010000060.1 GCA_947496145.1 uncultured Pseudovibrio sp. | reverse complement strand
ATTGTTTGCTGCGGTGAAGGAGTAGGTCCCATCTGGATTAACGGTGAGAGTGCCTTTGGGCAGGGTGAAGGTCGCAGGGGTGTTTTCGCTCAGGGCGATGGTCTGGTCTGGCTGACCTGCGAGTGAGACGGTGATGTGTGTGACGCCATCAGCACCGGGATTGAGGGACCAGTTGCCGTTAAGGGTCTGGCCTTCGGGAATGGAGGCGGGTGTGTCAGCGATGTCGATGACGGGAGCATCGTCGATGATGTTGACCTGAATATCGGCAGACGCCTGACTCCCTTCTGTATTGGTAATGCGTAGTTTCAGGATGTCCTGGGGAGAGTCTGCGCTGTGATTTCCGGGGGTGCTGAGGGTGTATGACCAGTTATAGGTTCCATCTGAGTTGGCAGTAATTGTGTAAGTGCCATGGGATGTAGTGATCTGGCCACCGTTTGTCATATCTACCCAGACGTTCTGGGTTGGATCGCAAACTTCTAGCGTTTGTAAGGGAGAGGAGCCACTATCAATGTTTAGCGGACCGGAAGTTGTAATTGCTGCTTTACCTGCTGTGGTGCCTGAGGCTAGTCCTGCTTCGTAAACATCATCGGTGCTTCCGCTAAAAAATGCAGGTTTTAATTGGGGACCGTCTGATGGTTCTGGTGATTGGTTCTGGGTACTTATGTCCAGTTCCGCATACCCTACGTCTCGCTCCAGAAAATCCTGACTGCGTTCAGATGGCAAGAGCAAAGGTGTGATTGGAAAGGAGGGTTGAACTGTAATCGGAATTGGTTCGAAATCATTCCCGCTTCCTGTCAGTTCGTCAGGTGCTGGTAAGGGAGATGCAGGCTCGGTGTTACCACTCGCTGGTGTTGTGTCACTTGTTGAACCTGATGAGGTCTCCGGGCCAGCGCTTGGTTCAACATTTCTGACAGCCGCGAATAGTGTTTGAATCTCCTGGGCAGTGAGTGTTTGGTTTTCAAACTGGATTGCCGGTGGTTGGTCACTGTGCCCTTCGATGATCAAGCGTGTACCATCCGCAAGCAGGATTTGGGTGATGCCATCTGCTATTTCAATCTCTGAGATCTCCAGCCCGGAGGGCAACGTAAGTTGTTCCTTGAGTGGATCCCAGTGGATTTGGCTCAGCAATGGATCGATATTGGCCCCTTGCGTATCTGGAGGGGTATCTGCTGTTGCCTGAAGATTGGGCGGTAACTCAATAACCAGCGTGCTTTTACGATTAGCGTCAGCTGGTGGTACTTCCTGAGGTCGTTGTTGGTTTGTGGCTGGTTGAGTTGTCAGTTCGTTTCCCTTGATTGCAGAGAGGGACGTTTCACCTGATGCGGTATCTGTCATACATCGCTCCCTTTGCATGATTGGGCTGATGTTTTTTTAATAGATCAATTTAAAAGACGTAATAATCTTATGAATGTGTAGTTGAATTATAATTCTATTTCTCTTCTATTTTATATATATATTATGTAATACGTATAATTGACATTGAAATAATGTATTCTGCATCAATTTATATCGTAATTAATTTTAAATTATTGCGCTTTATTACACTAAGCTCTATGAGGAATGACAAAATATTGAAATGACGTAGATTAAAGCTTCAGTTGCCCGTTTGTCTTAAGTGTTGCGTAGAGGGCGTGTATATGAAGTTGTTTGCGCCTTTTCTTTTTGGCGTCGCCGCAGTGAGTCTGTTGAGCGGAGCAGGACATGCAATGTCTCTCAGAGAGGCAGTTAATCTTACAGTTTATAGCAATCCTGAAATTGGTGAGGCGGTGTTTGACCGCAATGCGATCGGTTTTGAGTTAAAACAAGCCAAAGGTGAATGGCTTCCGCGTTTGGATCTGGAAGTTCGTGGCGGTGCAGAATGGGCGGATCGTAGCTTTACCCGGCAGAGAGATCAATTTTTTTATGGGCCGTATGAAGCACGTCTGACCGGTCGACAAAAGCTCTTTGATGGGTTTGCAACAACCTACGAAATTGAACGTCAAAGAGCTCGTCTTGATGCGACATCGTTTCGGGTTTGGGAGCGTTCAGAGTTCATTGGGCTAAGTGCTGTGCGCGCTTATGTGGAAGTTTCGCGTCTGAATGAGGTAAGTCAGGCAGCTCAACGCAATATTGCCTACCATTCTAAGGTTGCGTCAGATATGAGGGCGGGTATGTCCCGTGGGGTTGTGTCTGTGGCTGATGTTCAGCAGGCAAATGAGCGGGTTTATGCGGCCCGTTTGGCGTTGCAAGAGGTGGCTGAAGAGCAGGAGCTTGCAGAAGCCACTTTTATTGAGGTGGTAGGTAAGCCAATCGGTCGCCTAAACGGTGTACCCAATGTTACGCGACACATTCCCGGAAATTTGCCTGAGGTTTTGAATGTGGCTCGTCGCAGCAATCCCCTGATTGCGCTGCGCAAAGCGGATGTAGATGCTGCTAATGCGCAAGTCAAGATTGCAGAGGCCGATTACTATCCACGATTTGATCTGGAGTTGTCTTCGCGCATTGGAGAGAACCTGAATGGCTTCCCCGGGGTTAATAATCAGGCGACAGCCCTGGTGGTGATGCGGTGGAATCTGTTCAATGGTAATATCACTAAGAACCGGCGTGCAGAACAGGTTGAGCGTGCTGGTGAAGCTCGCATGAGATCAATGCGTGCTTATAGGGAGGTTGAACGGGAGACGAGAGCGTCGTGGATTCGTCGCGCGGAACTCACCAAACAACTTGCCATCATAAAAAGGCAACTATCTGCTTCACAACAACTTCTTGTTTCTTATGAAGGGCAGTTCACAGTTGGGAAAAGAACATTACTTGATGTGCTAGACACACAAAATACAGTTTTCTTTACTGAAGTTTCCGAAATTTCAGCGCGTTACGCTCAAAGCTTTGCGAACTACCGTTTGCTTGCCGCCATGGGTGGATTGCTTGATGCTTTTGATGTTCAACCACCCGCGCAAGCAAAAGCTGGATATCGGAAGGTGCGAGATGATCAGGTGACTAAAGACTGGATGCCTGGAAAAGCCCTTCCGGGTGTGGCGGCAAAGTGGGCAAGGGGCACACCGGTTGCGATGCCGAAACCGAAACAGTAAGGGAGGGAAACTTGAAGCAAAGTCTGGGTAAAACTCAACTGGTGCGAGCCACAGAAGTGGTTTGCCTACATCGTGTTAGTGGAAGCCCCGTTCTCAAAGCACTAAGAGATCATATTGCGGCATACCTAGCTCTACCATTACTTGGATCGGTCATTGTCCTGAGCCTTTCGTTAAGTGGTGCTTCGGGAGCCGACCTATCGGTGGCGACTTCGGACTATTTTCGTGGCGGAGCTTGTTATGATTTTAATCTACGTCACGCGAAAGAGTTACATGATGAACTCTCCATTCGGGTGCGGGACTATTTTGAGGAAGCAAACACCTTTGTCGTTGCAGCTCAGCAGGGTCATACCGCGCAACTTCGTTTTGATTGGGCGCTTGAAACTCGTGATTGGTGCGGAGTTGCAGTTGGCTTTATGAAAGATGGAGTGTGGGACGATGAAGCCGTCAATCGTTGTCTATGCTTTCGGGAATACATGACAGAGTATTAGATCGATGTTTGACTTCTCGTTGTTATGCGTTGCGTTTTGTTAAGATGTGCATGACTTTTTCTTTTGGACCATCGGCGAGAATGCGCCCTTTGTCCAATATGATCAGGCGATCAACTAACGATAGTGGGGCGGTTCGGTGAGTGGCAATTATGAGTGTTTGTTGTGATGTTAGGCTTGGTGAGAGGCTTTCAATAAATGTCTGTTCTGTCTGACCATCTAACATGCCAGTTGGTTCATCAAGAAAGAGTAGCTTGGGTGATCCCATGAAAGCTCTTGCCAGTATGAGCTTTTGTCTTTGACCAGATGATAAGTCGCGTCCACCTTCTTCAATGAGACGAGCGAAACCGTGTGGGTGAGCATCAATAAAACTCAATGCTCCTGAAAGCTCACAGGCTTTGACTAGAACTGCATCAGTTGCTTCGGGTCGCCCGAGTTTGATGTTATCTCGGATTGAACCGGAGAAAAGGCTCGCATCCTGCCCAATGTAACAAATGGCCCTCCGTAGCTCTGTTGGAGCAAATTGTCGATGGTCCAGATTGTCAATGGAATAACGTCCTGACTGCGGAGCGTAAAGACCACTTAAAAGCCGGCCTAATGTTGATTTACCGGAGCCAACTGCGCCGAGTATCGCAATACGTTCACCAGCTGAAATGGTTAGATTGACGTTTCGCAGTGTTGGCTCTGAACTGTTTGGGTAGGTGAAGCTCATGTTTTCAACTAAAATTTGGCAGTTATCGATCGATTTTGAGAGGTGTCTGCTGGCCCATGGTTCTTCTCTGGGTAACCGGTTGATTGTGTCCAGGCGCTTGTAAGCTGCTCTGACTTGCTGGAAACGTGCCAGAAAACTGGCAAGTGTTGCCAGAGGAGCTACGGCCCGTCCTGCGAGGATCACGCAGGCGATTATGCCGCCCATGGAGATGAGTTTTTCTGAAAACAGATATGCACCAGTAACCAAGAGGGAGACAGTTGCGAATTGTTGCAGGAAACCTGTTAGATTTAAAGTCCAGGCAGAAAGAGAACGAACCTTGTTCTGGGCAATCGCAGCAATGGCGCTGGCATTTTCCCATTTATTCAAAAGCTGTCCCTCTGCGCGTTGGAGCTTGATTGTCTCTAAGCCGTAAAGGCTCTCCACTAACAGGGCATTTTTCAGGGTTGCATCAGCAGCGGTAGCTTCTACAGCTTGTTTTAAGGGAAGCTGCATAAACATGCCAATTCCGATGACTGCCATTATGACTATGAGGAGAGGGTAGACCATTACGCCGCCAAGGTACCAGATCAATCCGAGAAACAATCCCAGGAATGCAAGGTCGGTTACTGCTGCAATAGTTGCTGAGGTCATGAATTCACGGATTGCTTCGAACTCTCTCAGATCGTTTAAGAGACCCGCAGTACTGGTGGGTCTGTGAGACATGTTGAGGTGCATGGCATGGTCAAAGAGCTTTGAGGAGATGATGAGGTCAGCACGTTTTCCCGTGAAAAAGATGAGTGAGGCACGCAGAGACTTAAGCAATAGATCAAACAGTAAGGCAGCTATAACGCCGATTGACAGGACCCAAAGGGTAGGAAATGCAGCGTTGGGTAAAACACGGTCATACACGTTCATCGTGAACAGAGGTGATGCTAAGGCCAATAAATTGATGAAAGCTGCTGCTAGGGCAACGTAGGCGTAGTCCCTTGCAATTGCTTTCAATCCACTAAAGAACCAGTGGCCTCCCACACTTTTTGTCTGTTCAGTGCTTTCTTCTGGTTTATAGAAGGGTTTTGCGACCAAGATTTTGCCACTGCAAAGAGCGCTAAGCTCCTCCAGTTTTGCAAGAACTGCTCCTCCATCAGCGTGAGGCAAGGCGACAGCATAGGAGTTTTCGTCATATTTCTCCAGAATGACCAGAGCTCCTCCGGCCTTTAAAAAGACTACAACAGGGAGTAGAAGTGATGAAATCTGCGAGATATTCTGGTGGAAAGCTTTGGTGGAGAACCCGGCGCGCTGAAGTGCGCGTTGCAGTAAGTCTTCAGTGAGTTTGCCATGTTCGAGTGGTAATCCCGCAAGCAGGTTTTCGGAGCTCGCCGGCATGTTGTGCTGCACCAGCAGAATCTCAAGACATCCTCTCAACGAGTCAATGTCACTTATGGGCTCAGTGCGATCTGAGGGGAGATCTGCTTCAGATGAGGTTGCCGCTGTTTTCTTGTCAGAAGAAGTTGCATTCTCCACTGGGCTTACAGGCGTAGATTCACCACTGTTAGTTTCGGTATGAGCAGAGCCTGAGCTGGTTGGCTCCTCAGACGAGGTCAGTTTTTCTTTCCTCGTTCGATACTTTTTTGTCTTTGTCAGTTCCAACCTGAAAATCTCCGCAATAGATCCCCGCAGTGTTCAGAGGAACCGAGGAAAGTTACCCTCGGTTAAGATAGCTTGATTCCGGCCAGTAACGTGCCTCTGGAACTTATTGGGGAGTTTCTCGGGGGAGGGCTTCTTAGGATTAGTTTCGGAAATGCCTTGCGTTTGGGAGGGATGGTTGTTGCTTTATCTGCGCTTAAAGAAACTGGTGATGAAGTGGGGTGGTTCGGAAGCGGATCTTAACCAGGTGCCTCAGGGTGCAGCACATGTTGAAGACGGGTTGGAAAATGCCATTTTCATTCGGGTTCGCCTGCTGATTGTTCTGCTTGGAATTTTATTACTGTTCTTTTTGATATGGGCAAGCATGGCTATGTTGGAGGAGGTGACGAGAGGAGAGGGGCGTATTATTCCTTCTGCGAAAGTTCAGATAATTCAGAGCCTTGAAGGCGGTATCATCAAAGAGGTTTTAGTGAAAACCGGAGATCGGGTGCGTAAGGGAGAGGTGTTGATCCGACTTGACGATACCGCCTTTTCTTCCAACCTAGGTGAACTTGTTGCTAAGCAAGTTGCTTTGGAGATTACACGCAAGAGGCTGGAGTTTCAGTCTGGCTGGACTGGTGATGATGTGCAACTTGATTACAATGACCATTACCTGAAGAAAGCCCCCCACATTGTTGCTTCAGAGCTTGGTCTGTTTCAGGCTAATGTTGAGGGTTTAAAGGGACAGGTTGGGATTAAGCGCTCGCGAGTTGTGCAGCGCATGGCTGAGCTTAATGCCTCAAAAAATCAACGAGTTAAGTTGGCTGAACTGTTACGCCTTGCGGAGGAAGAACGTGCATTGAAGGCTCCTCTTGCTGAGCGGCAAATCATTCCGCGAACAGATATGTTAAAGCTGCAACGTGAGATTGGAGATCTTGAAGGGCAAATCGATACGCTCGAAGCAACTGAGGGGCGCTTGCAGGCAGCAGTTGAAGAAGCTGAGCAAGAAATTGAGGGCTTATTTTATAAGTTCCGGCAGGTTGCCCGCGCAGAGTTAAGTGAGGTCCAGTCTCAACTTGAAGTCATAGCTGAAAGTTCCAAAGGTGCTGGAGATAAAGTGGAGCGCGCCGAAATACGGGCGCCGATGGATGGTGTTGTCAATACGATTGATATTAGCACCATTGGTGGTGTGGCCTCCCCCTCACAACAACTCATGAGTATTGTACCGGTTGAAGACGTCCTTTTGGTGGAGGCGAAGATTAAGCCGCAGGACATCGCGTTTATTCATCAAGGACAACAAGCGCTTGTGAAGCTCAGTGCTTATGATTTCTCCATTTATGGCGGCCTTGCTGGGGAAGTTGAAGGAATTTCGGCAGATACTGTTTACGACGATGTTAGCAATGAGCAGTTTTACTCCGTAATTATCAAAACCAAGCAAACGGAGTTAGAAAGTGGCAACCGCATTCTTCCCATCCTTCCCGGGATGGTTGCCTCTGTTGATATTTTGACGGGTGAGAAGAGTGTGCTTTCTTACATCTTAAAACCAGTCAATCGTGCACGAGAGGAGGCACTTAGAGAACGGTAAGGTGCAATGAGTCTACCGATTTATCGGGGAAAGAAACGTAAGAAGCATGGACTATTGCGAAGAAGCGTTTTGAGCGCTGTAGTCAAGATCGCATTTTTCGCTGGAATTGCTACAAGCATGTCCAAAGGACATGCACATAACCTTCAGATGAATTATCCGAGAAAAGTGAAGCGGCGGCACTTGTTTACGCTCATTGGCAGAGCAGGTAGAAACAGAAACAAGTCTGACGGGGGCTTTGGATTACTTGGTTCGATAGAAATCAATGGTGGTGACAGCCAAGTGTTTAAGAAATGGCAAGCAGTGTTGCCTGAATGTGACCGCCAGTTAATGCTACTCCAACGCAATATGACGCAAGTCGGTCAGGCTACAGGTGCTATGAATTACTGGTTGCGAATTGTGCGCGGCGTTGGGAGAACACAGTCAGTACACCAACTTTCACTGCTTAACTCATATATAAATGAAAGTGCTGGATATGACCCTCAAGCGGCCAATGCTGGGGTGAGGGATGTATGGCGGTCACCTTTGAATTTGATCGGCTTTCGCGGTGATTGTGAAGATTTCGCAATCACGAAGTATTTTAGCCTGCTGGCTCTTGGCTATCCTGAAGAGGCGATCCGCTTCATTGTTGTTAAAGACAGTCGTCGTCGCGTTATTCATGCCGTTACGAGTGTTGATTTTGAACATGAGTGCTATTTGCTCGATAGTTTGCGTCCAGTCGCAACTAAAGAAGTTAATATGTTACATTATCAGCCGCTTGTTTCTATGAGGCGCAATATGCATTTTACTCATTTTCGAACAGCAGAAATGTGCCGTCAGTTTTTCGCTCAGCGCAGCAATGTCCATGTGCGTTGAACGTTCAAGTGGATTATGCGCTTTCTGGCTGCTTTGAGTTCTCGTAGGCAAGAATTGCACCAGCTAAGTCTTCGAGAGCGGCTCCAACAGATTTGAATAATGTGATTTCATTGTTGCAGGTTCTGCCTGCATTGCTTCCGCGTGTCAGATCGTAAAGGTCTGCCTGAATATCTTTTGGCTGTAGTATGCCCGTTTCTAGCGGGATCGTCAGATCTCCGGCTTCTTTCAATGCCCCTGTGCGGGTATCAACAAATACACGTGAGCGAGTGATGGCTGTATCATCTGCTTCGCGCATGTTGGGGGTGAAGCCTCCTACAAGATCTAAATGGGTTCCTGGTTGCAGCCATTCGCCTTTCACGAGTGGTGTATTGGAAAGGGTTGCAACAGACACAATATCAGCTTTTTCAATAGCGGTTTGCAGGGTTTCTTCAGCAATTATCTTGATGTTAAGCGCTTCACATAGTTCTTGGGCATTGTCTTTGGCCTTGTTAAAATTTCGTCCCCAAAGGTAAACGGTTTCAATCTGTCGCGCTGTACAATGTGCTTCTATGAGATTGGCCGAAAGACGCCCTGTACCAATCATTGCCAAGGTTCTTGCATCTTTACGTGACAAATATTCAGAGGCAAGAGCGGAGGCTGCTGCTGTGCGCCGTGCTGTAAGTTCACCTCCATCAATCAGTGCAAGTGGGGCACCTGTGTTGCCATCGGATAGTAAGTAGGTGGCCGCAACCGCAGGGAGGCCAATCAATGCGTTGCTTGGGAAAACACTAGCGAGTTTGACACCAAAATACGCCCCGGATTGCCAGGCAGGCATCAGCAGCAGTGTTGCATCGGCTTTGTGTGGAACTTTCATTGTGTAGTGGTGGCGCACCGGCATTTCACAACCTTCTTTGAACATGGTTCTTAAGGCTTCGGCAAGAGGATGGAACGGTAAGGCGTTTTTTGTTTGGTTTTCGGACAATTGCAACATATCCGCTTCTCCCGTTAGTTGTGAAATTGCAATCTGATATCTCACAGAATTAGCGGGCAGTACCTGTGCTTGTCACTTGAGATTTTATCGGAGAGGAATGGTTCCCACAAGAAACGGTTTCTTGTAGGTGAAACGCAAAAAACTCCCTAGAAGGGAGCTTGCTTCACTTCTTTATATACCATGAGGTTAAATGGTGAGCCCGCACGGGTTCGAACCGTGGACCTACTGATTAAAAGTCAGTTGCTCTACCAGCTGAGCTACGGGCTCTTGAGGTCGCGACCACTAGGTCGCTGCCTGTGAGGGGTCTTCTACGGATTGCAGTGTGGGAGTGCAAGCGCTTTTTTTTATTTTCCACACAGAGCGCTTAGGTTGGCGCTGTTTGCCCATTGTTGCTGCAATGGCAAGTGGGCGGTGTAATTCTCGGTTTTTGTAGGAGAGGCTCATCGCCTATTGAAACTTGCAAAAGAACTCTGGTTCTTATGCTTGCAAAATGAATGAAAGGAATGGTGATTTTCATCCTCGTTCAGTCCTTAATAAATTGAGAGATGTCAAAATGGTACTTGGAATTTTCTGGTCAGAAAATTTCTTTCAGTTGATCTGATTTGGCTGAAGTAGTGATTTTCGATTTTTCTCTGCTTGAGATGTTTACCTGAAGAGTATTGGTGAAATTCCTTAGGATAGATCGTCGTGAAGTTGGGGTTGTTGCGAGTTTTACTGCCTAAAATTGTGGAATTTAATTCATATATTTTGGGATTATTACATGTGATTTTCGCGTTTTTCCTATCAGATAGAAGCGTTATTAATGCCTGATTGTCTGTCCGATGAACACGAAACTGCAATGAGATGCGTCGGTTGAGAGAGTGAAACTTCGTTGTGACTATCAATGATCGAAAGGCCTCTTTCTGCAGCAGATAGGTGGAAAGCGCGTACGCAGTTCCTCGCTTTTGGCGACTTTCATTCTGTGCCAGTGGAATGTGCGACGTGTGCGATAACTAAAATGCCCGAGACTTCCTGTTCTGCGCTGCAAGTTATGACGTCGCGCAATTACAACTTAAGTGGAGGTTTGTATGAAACTGAGCAATGTTGCAGTTGGAGCTGCGCTTTTGGCAATGGGCTTGGCGACTGGTGCTTCGGCTGAAAACCGTTTTATATCCATTGGTACAGGTGGTGTGACAGGTGTTTACTACCCAACTGGTGGTGCGATCTGTCGCTTGATCAACAAGACTCGCAGAGAACATGGTATTCGTTGTTCTGTTGAAGCAACTGGAGGCTCAGTTTACAACGTAAATACAATCCAAAACGGTGAGCTTGAGTTTGGAGTCGTGCAATCTGATGTGCACGCAAACGCTTATGATGGCCGCTCTGAATGGGAAGGCAAACCATTTAAAGGCCTTCGTTCTGTATTTTCTGTACATCCCGAACCATTAACAATGCTGGCAGCAAAAGGGTCAGGTATTGTTGATTACAAAGATCTGCCTGGCCATAAACTCAATATCGGCAATCCTGGATCTGGTCAGTACGCAACCTGGCAACTGCTTGAAAGCGAGGGGATTGTAAATACCTCTGAGCTTGCTCTTGCAGCGGAACTCAAATCTGCGGAGGCTGGTGCGGCGCTGTGCGATGGCAAAATTGATGCCTACTACTGGATGGTGGGTCACCCATCTGCCTCCACACAAGAGACCGTTAGTACCTGTGATGCGCAGCTGGTGAAGTTCGAAGGTCCGGCGATTGATGGCCTCGTTGACAAATATTCTTTCTATAGCAAGGCAACTATTCCTGCGGGAATGTACAACAATGCGGAAGACATCAATACTTTTGGTGTCGGTGCAACTTTTGTCTCTTCTGAAGATGTTCCAGAGGACGTCGTCTACACGGCAGTTAAGGCAGTTTTCGAAAATTTCGACGACTTCAAAAAGCTACACCCTGCATTCGAAGATCTGAAAGAAGAGGACATGGTTAAGAACTTCCTGACTGCACCTCTGCATGACGGTGCAGTTAAGTACTACAAAGAGCGTGGCTGGATGTAGTTCACCATGTTTTTTGCCAGAGCGGGGCGGTAACTGCCCCGTTTTTTGATTTTCTATAAAATTTAGCGGGTTCCTCATTCTGCCTTTACAGCTAAGGCAAAAACGGAACTGTTTTTGGGGGTGCGAATGAGTCCAGAACGGCACAAGGCGCAGGTCGATGCGCAAGAACTAGTTGCTCAAGTGGATACCGGTGCTCGAAGCCTGTCCGGTTCATTAGGCGCGATGATGGCTGTCATTGCTTTTACCTGGTCCGTGTTTCAGCTTTATGTGGCGTCGAATGTTCCGTATTGGATTAACGATGCCTTCAGTATCAATTTAATTTTCAATGACTCGGCTGTTCGTAATATTCACCTTGCATTTGGATTAGTGCTTGCTGCTTTCGCCTATCCTCTGTTCGCTCGCAGTCCTCGTCATTCAATCCCTTGGTACGATTGGATACTTGCATTCTTAGGGGCTGCAGCTTGCCTCTACCTTGTGGTTATGCGTGCTGAGATTGCAAATCGTGCTGGCTTGCCAACGCAAGTCGACTTGATTGCTGCCAGCATAGGCTTGCTTGTGTTAGCGATTGCGGTTTATCGAAGCCTTGGCCTGCCGCTGGTTATCGTTGCAGTGGTGTTCTTTGCTTATGCTATGTTCGGCAACTCACCGGTATTGCCCGAAGTTATTCAATGGCGTGGCGCGTCTTTTGGTAAGGCGATGTGGCATTATTGGATCCAGGAGGAGGGGGTTTTCGGCGTTGCAGTTGGTGTTTCTGCTTCGATGATTTTCCTCTTTGTGTTGTTTGGTTCTCTTTTGGAAAAAGCAGGAGCGGGGAATTACTTCATTAAGGCTGCGTTTGCTTTGCTAGGCCATTTACGTGGTGGCCCTGCAAAGGCTGCGGTTCTTGCTTCCGCAATGAGCGGCCTTTACTCGGGTTCTTCGATTGCGAATGTTGTGACCACAGGCACATTTACAGTGCCGTTGATGAAGCGCACAGGTTTTCCTGCTGAAAAAGCCGGAGCTGTTGAAGTGGCTTCTTCCGTGAATGGCCAGCTTATGCCGCCAGTTATGGGGGCTGCTGCCTTCCTGATTGCGGAGTTTACAGGTACCAGCTACCATCAGGTTGTTATTCATGCCTTTATTCCAGCAGTGATCTCTTACATTGCGCTTGTGTATATCGTGCATCTTGAAGCGCTTAAGATGAATCTGAAGGGGCTGCCTAAACCACCTGTTCATGTAAGTATTATGCAACGCCTGATCGGAGTCCTGACAGGCTTTATTGGTATCACGATTGTTGGGGTGGCCGTATATTACGGTCTGGGTTGGACAAAAACAGTATTTCCCGTTTTGACGTTTCCGGTTGTTTTGCTGTTGTTTGGTGCGGGGTACGTTGTTTTAGCTTACATCGCTGCTCAGGTTCCTGATCTTGAAGTTGATGACCCTAATGCGCCAATTAAGGAGTTGCAGCCTGCTGGTGAAGTTGGTCGGACGGGCTACTACTTCATTCTGCCGATTGTTGTGTTGATCTGGTGTATTCTGGTTGAACGTTTCTCACCTGCTCAGTCAGCATTTTACGCGACAATGGCTATGATTTTCATTGTGGTGACACAGCATCAGCTGAAAGCGTTCTTCAGGGGCGAAACGCAAGCAGGGCGTACCTGGCAGGGTGTCGTGGATTTCACTGAAGGGATGATTGGCGGTGCACGTAATATGATTGGTATCGCTGTTGCAACTGCAGCAGCAGGTATCATCGTTGGTACAGTGTCGCTCACGGGTATGCATCAGATGATTGCGGCTCTTGTAGAGTTCTTGTCAGGTGGTAATTTACTGCTGATGCTGGTGCTTGTTGCTGTGATGAGTCTCATTCTTGGTATGGGGCTTCCAACAACTGCAAACTACCTGGTTGTCTCCTCCCTGATGGCGCTGGTTGTTGTCGATCTTGGCGAGCAGACAGGCTTTATTGTGCCGCTCATTGCGGTTCATTTCTTCGTCTTCTACTTCGGTATCATGGCCGATGTAACGCCGCCTGTGGGGCTTGCTGCCTTTGCTGCTGCGGCGATCAGCCGTGGTGACCCGATTAAAACAGGTGTGCAGGGGTTCATCTATTCATTGCGTACAGCGGCATTACCGTTTCTGTTTATTTTCAATACCGATCTCTTACTCATTGATGTAGAGCCACTTCAGGCTGTATTTGTCTTTGTGGTTTCGGTGGTGGCAATGATGCTATTTGCGGCTGCAACGCAGGGCTACTTCTTTGCGCGTTCGCGCCTTTGGGAATCTTTGGTGTTGCTTTTAGTTGCGTTTACTCTGTTCCGTCCGGGCTTCTGGCTTAATCAGGTTCAAGATCAATATGTAACAGTTTCTGGCCCTGCCATTTTGCAGATGGTTGCAGATGCACAACCGGGTGAAAACGTGCGTCTTAATTTCGCAGGACCAGATTTCGATGACATGGATAAAATCAAGACGCTTACGTTGCCGCTAGTTATTGAGCAGGAGCAAGGTGCAAGGGCACGGCTTGAAGCAGCGGGTTTGGAGGCGATGGATGTAGATGGTGCTCTGGTACTTGATGAACCGTTTCCTGGAACCGCTTTTGCTGAGAAAATGCGGGACTTTGATTTTTATGCTGATGTTCCAATCGTGATTGTAAGCTCGCAGGTTGAAGCAGAGCGGATGCCGAAGGAGTTGTTTTACATCCCGGCGGTGCTCTTGCTTTTACTGGTTGTTATACTTCAACGTAGACGTCAGACACAGCCCGCATTTTAGGTGGAATGTGTTGGCAACTGTAATCTTTGAGGAGTTGGGAAATGTACTCCAATATCTTGCTGCCTTTGGACTTAAATGAAGAAAGCAGCTGGAAAACTGCGCTTCCTGTGGCTGTTGATCTGGCTGGCCACTATAAGGCACAGTTACATGTGGTCACAGTACTGCCTGACTTTGGTAAATCTATCGTCGGTGGCTACTTTGCGCGGGAATTTGAAACAGAAGCTCTGGAGCGAACTCGTGAAGCCCTTGAGGAGTTTTTAGATACTCAGCTGCCTGATGAAGAGCTTGATGTGAAGGGACATATTGCCCATGGAACAATTTATGAGGAGATTACCAGTGCAGCAGATAAGCTGGGTAGTGATCTGATTGTTCTTGCGTCACATCGGCCTGAATTGAAGGATTTTCTGCTCGGGCCAAACGCTGCGCGTGTCGTGCGTCATGCAAATCAGTCTGTTCTTGTTGTGCGTAGCATTTAAGTGAAAATAAAGCTTGCCGCGTTCCTTGAGGGGACGGGGCAGGCTGATCCCTGTTTGTGACTGACTAGCGCGTATGCATGCTGGCGTTAGATGTCTGTGCCGATGCTGTGGTAGTGATCACCAAAATGTGTCGCAGTTTTTGTATTTGTTTGATGAATTACATCCAATTTTGCTCGAAATTGTATATATAAGCCTTCGATAGTCTTGCTGGACTGCTTCTATCTGTCGTGTTCAGCAGGTTTTATTCCTGGGTTATCCCGGGCATCAAAAGTGAATTTAGGAAAGCCAAATGTTGCAAGACATTACTCTTTGGGGTGCCTTTTTCGCAGGTATCTTGTCCTTTGTTTCCCCATGTGTACTACCGCTTGTACCACCATATCTGGGATACATTGCTGGTTTGTCGCTTGAGGAAATCACAAGTAGTGACAAGAGCGCTGCGCAAAGCAATCGGGTTATGATTGCTGCTGCTTGCTTTGTTGCCGGGTTCTCAACAGTCTTCGTTTTGCTTGGGGCCAGTGCTTCATTTCTTGGGCAGTTCGTACTCCAGTACTCCCAATACCTTGCTTATGTTGCTGGTGGCATGATTATCATCATGGGCCTGCATTTCCTTGGCGCGTTCAAGATTGGACTGCTCTACCGTGAAGCGCGAGTGCAGATGGACCGCCAGCCGGGGGGATTTGGTGGGGCTTATCTGATGGGACTGGCTTTTGGTTTTGGCTGGACGCCATGTATTGGGCCAGTTTTGGCAAGTATTTTGCTAATTGCCGGGACACAGGCCTCTGTAAATCAGGGCGTGATTTTGCTTTCCGCATATGCGCTTGGTATCGGTGTGCCGTTCATGATTGCAGCGATGTTTGCAGGACCCTTTATGGGCTTTATGGCGCGCTTCCGCAAACACATGGGTACGGTTGAGAAGGTAATGGGTGCGTTTCTTATCTTAACGGGCGTTGGCTTCCTGACGGGCTACATTCAGGCGTTCTCATTCTGGTTGCTGGAAACGTTTCCAGTGTTTTCTCAGATCGGATAAGAGCGAGCTCCCAATCACAAAGATAGCAAGCCTTTGGCCTGCTATCTTTGTGATTAAGGTCTGATTAAACTCTGGCCTTCTTAGTAAAGATGCTTTTAGGTAGCGTTGCCAGCAGCAGACCTGCCATAATTGGCGCAAATCCGAGATAGTGGAAGGGTTGTAGTCTTTCACCTAAGAATATTACAGCCATACCAACACCATAGGGGGTCATCAAATACATGAACATGCCTGCGATGGACGGGCCTACCAAACGGATGCTGTATTGATAAGTCAAGAAAGAGGCGATCGAAGCGATCAGGGCAACGCCAGCGATGGAAAGCCACGCTTCTTGTGTTGTCGGGATAGATGCGGAGAGTGTCATTTCGATGACCGCAAACGGTGCGAGTAGGAGCGTGCCCAAAATTGCGATAATAGCAAAAAGGGGAAGGGTAGGAATTGCTTGCAAATCACTTTTCTTGATTAAAACGGAATAGATTGCCCAACTAAGTGTGCAAAGAGCGAACAGGAGATCTCCGCTATTTAACTGCAAGCCAAGTAAGTTGCTCAGGGAGCCTTTGGTCACGATGATAAAAACGCCAATGATCGCAAGTGCAATGCCTACTATTTCCCTGAAAGCAATTTTTCTTCCTCTGAAAAGCCATTCCAACGCTAGAATCAATACAGGTGCAACTGAGTAAATAAGTGTTCCGTTGGTCGCTGAAGTTTCTTGAAGAGCCAAATAAACAATCGCGCCGCAAACCCACATGGCAAGAAAGGCCATGAAACTTAGTAGCTTCAGGTTTTTACGGATAATCGGAAGGCAACGCTTCAACTCGTGACAGGCTATTGGAAACAGGACTAAAGACGCGACACCCCAGCGAAAAAATGCAAGTGTCCAAGGCTCAGTTTGTGCAATAGCTGGTTTGGCAATGATAATGTTTGAACTCATGAAAATAGGCATGAGAAAGAGAAGAGCGTATGTCGACGCCCAGTTCTTTTGAAAATGTGTGGTGGACACGAGCAATATTCCGGAAATGATCTGCATTTTCATGCCAGCGTCTTCATTTCTAAGAGAAGATGGCTAAACGCAGAAGCTATTAAGACCTAACGATCTTATTGAAATCTCGTCGGAGAGCAATTGATTTTTTCTCGTACCAGTCTTGCACAGACCACAGCGGTATCTGCTGCGTTATAAAAAGGGCCTGCTGTTAGTTGATAGAGCATATTTCCATTGACTTGTCTCGCTGCTATACGTTTTTTCAACTTGCTAAGTAACAGCGGATTATCATCTTGAAGTTTCCGCCAAGTGCTTTTGAGATCACTAATGTTCTCAAACTTACCGAGGTCGACGGCAAATGAATTTCGGCTGATTTTTCGCTGGCCGGATTGGTGCAGTTTACCAGCTGCTGGTGTCCGGTGAAATGCAGGCATTGCGAAAGACTTTGCACTTATCGGAACTGAGCCAGTATTCTTCGGACTAGCCGAAGAGGGGAGCACTACCATCTTTAATAGGCCAGATTTAGAAAGTTCCATCTTTGGTAATGGGCCCTCGGATGCTTTTACTTTCTGAGTAATTTCTGATGTAGTAAAATTTTTGCTGGGGTTGCTTGCAGGCTCCTGAATTTTTGCATTAGGAAAAACAGCGGTAACGTTTTCTTTGATTTCTGCATTCTGTGTTGTCTGAAGTACTGTGAGTTCTTTTAGCTTGCTAGAAAGCCTGCGATTTTGCTCTGTCAGGCGCAACATGGAACGACGAAGGGAAATTATCTCTTCACGGATAGAATGTAGCGTGTGGTTGTCTTCAGTTTTTGGTGCGTTGCCGGATTGAGCGTTCATCTTGCTGTAGACCTGCAAAGCATTATGGAAAGCTTCTCTATTTACAGATGCTGTGGTCGTGACAGGACCAGGTGAAGGCAAGGTAATGGTGTTTGCAGAAAACCGTTGTGATTGTTGTGTAGCCGGAGCAAATTTTCCAGGCATTTGAATGGCGGCGGCTGCCAAAACAACGAATGAAAGTGCACCTAACCCCCAGGCGAATACTGTGATGTGTTCTCGCAGTATTTTGTGATCCTGTCGTAATTCGCTTATCTTAAAAGGAAGTTTCAAAGCTTCCAATCGCCTCGCATTCGAATCTTACACATCATTATGGCCCAGAATGTATTTTTTATGGTTAACAAAGTGCAAAGGCAATTTGAAAAGGTGTATTAAGCAGTTTCTGCTAGTTTTAGTGGCTAATGGTATTTTCTTGGTGAAAGCGTAGTGATGTCCTTTGAAATGACATGACACTCGTGCAATTTGCCACTCAGTTTATAAATCTAGGTTTTCCGAGGAAGGGGCGTGCATGTCCGATAGGTCTTGTCTGGCGATTGTTCTGGCTGCTGGTCTGGGAACGCGCATGCGTTCAGCTTTGCCTAAAGTAATGCATGAGATTGGTGGATTGCCGCTTGTGGGGCACGTATTGAACTCAGTAGTAGAGGCTGGTGCCAATCAGGTAGCCGTGGTTGTTGGTCCCGAAATGCCAAGACTGGAAGAACATGTTGCTCTTCGCGTACCTCATGCTACTTGTCATGTGCAAGTTGAACGTTTGGGAACCGCGCATGCTGTGAAAGCGGCTGAAAGTGCGTTTGAGGATGCCTGCGATCATGTCCTCGTATTGTTTGGGGATACACCTCTGGTGAGCAGTCAAACACTGCATCGTCTACGTGCATGTCTTGCTCAAGGAGCTGATGTTGCTGTGCTTGGTTTTGAAGCGCAAGATCCGTTCGGTTATGGCAGATTACTGGAGCGTGACGGCGAGTTGGTTGCAATTCGTGAAGAAAAAGAAGCGACTGAAGAGGAACGCCTCGTCACCTTGTGCAATGCGGGTATTATGGCCTTTAGAGGGGATGCGTTATCTGAGTTGCTGGCTGATATCAAAAACAACAATGCCAAAGGTGAATACTATCTGACTGATGCTGTGGAAGTGGCACGAAGCAAAGGTATGCGCGTTGGCTTTGAAACCGCAGATGAGAATGAAGTTCAGGGTGTAAATGACCGTTCTCAGTTAGCATCTTGTGAAGCGGTGTTTCAGAAAGTTCAACGCGAGACTGTTATGGAGAATGGAGTTACCCTTCAGGCTCCTGACACAGTGTATTTTTCCTGGGATACAGAGATTGCTCCGGATGTGGTTGTCGAGCCGAATGTTGTCTTCGGTTCAGGCGTAAAGGTCGAGAGCGGCGCGCGTATTCGTGCGTTTTCTCACCTTGAACAGGCTCATGTGAGTAGTGAAGCAATTGTTGGTCCGTATGCGCGTTTGCGTCCTGGTGCAGAGATTGGTGAAGGCGCGCGTATTGGTAATTTTGTAGAAATTAAGAAAGCTTGTATCGAAGCGGGGGCAAAGGTTAATCACCTGTCTTACATTGGTGATGCGCGTGTTGGAGCAAAGTCCAACATTGGGGCAGGGACCATTACCTGCAATTACGATGGGTATATGAAGCATCACACTGACATAGGTGCAGGTTGCTTTGTAGGGTCAGATAGTGTGTTGGTGGCTCCGGTTACTCTCGGTGACGGCGCATTCATCGCTGCCGGATCTGTTGTTACCTCAGACGTACCTGCGAACGCATTGACTGTGGGGCGTGCTAAACAGGTCACAAAAGAAAATCGGGCTACAACACTGCGTGATATGCTCGCCGCTGCGAAAGCTGCTCGACAAAAATAGGCAATATTATTGCGCAATGCAGCTGCATGCGGTGGATGTTTGAACTTTTCCTCAAGCTGTAACGAAACGCAACATGGATTGATTTCCCACCTTGGTGCCTGACGGGCTAAAGACTGACCCAAGGTTGACACTCGCATTTGGTGCGAGGTGGGATTATTAGGAGAATGCTTATGTGCGGTATTGTCGGTATTTTGGGGCAGGAACCTGTTGCACCATTGCTGGTTGATGCACTGAAACGGCTTGAGTATCGCGGCTATGACTCTGCTGGTATTGCGACAGCGCATAACGGGAAGTTAGTGCGTCGCCGCGCGAAAGGTAAGCTTCGCAATCTGGAAGCAGTTCTGGATAAAAGTGCTCTAGAAGGTAACAGTGGTATTGGTCACACTCGCTGGGCGACCCATGGTGCTCCGACCATAGAAAATGCACATCCACATGCCTCTGAAGGTGTGATGGTGGTGCATAATGGCATTATTGAAAACTTTCTGGAGCTACGCGAAGAGATCCGCGCAGCAGGTCTTAAGCTTTCAACTGAAACAGACACGGAAGTTGTTGCCCATCTTATTTCGCTTGCGATGAAGGATTGCAAATCCCCTCAAGATGCTGTTGCTGCTGTTTTAGGGCGATTGAAAGGAGCGTTTTCTCTGGCAATTTTGTTTGCCGATCATGATGATTTGATGATTGGTGCACGCCGTGGCTCTCCGCTTGCTGTTGGCTATGGTGAAGGAGAAATGTTCCTTGGTTCGGACGCTATTGCATTATCTCCGTTTACGGATCGCATTAGTTATCTTGAAGAAGGTGACTGGGTTGTTGTAACCCGTACGGGAGCTCAGATTTTTGATGACAGTAATGTTACTGTTGAGCGCGTGGTTCAAACATCAAATGTAAGCGCTGCTATGATGGACAAGGGCAACTATCGCCACTTTATGGCTAAAGAAATTCATGAGCAACCAGAGGTTTTGGGGCATGCCGCGTCGCAATATCTGAAGTTCTCCGAAGGTAGAGTTGGTTTGCCTGGGGAGAGTGATTTTGATTTTTCCAAGATCAATCGCCTTGTGATTTCTGCTTGTGGTACGGCATATTACGCTGGTCTGACAGCAAAATACTGGTTTGAGAAATATGCTCGGTTGCCAGTAGATATCGATATTGCCTCTGAGTTTCGCTATCGAGAAATGCCCCTTTCTGAGGGGGATTTAGCACTGTTTATTTCTCAGTCAGGCGAGACTGCAGATACGCTCGCCTCTCTTCGCTATTGTAAAGAACAGGGCATGACAATTGGTGCCGTGGTGAACGTTCCAGAAAGCACGATTGCTCGTGAGGCTGATCTAGTGTTTCCAATCTTTGCAGGTCCTGAGATTGGTGTTGCATCCACCAAAGCGTTTACCTGCCAGCTAGCCGTTCTTTCAAGTCTGGTTGTACTTGCAGGTCGTCAGCGTGGCCATATAAGCGAGGCGCAGGAAAAAGAACTGGTTAAAGCGCTCTCAGAGCTGCCGGCACTTGCTATGCAGGCGTTAAAACTGGAGCCACAGATTGAAAAGCTAGCACCATGGATGTCCAAGAAGCATCATGCGCTGTTTCTAGGTCGCGGAACGAGCTTTGCGTTAGCGCTTGAGGGGGCATTGAAGCTGAAAGAACTCTCCTATATTCACGCAGAAGGTTATGCCGCTGGCGAACTGAAGCATGGTCCAATTGCGCTGATTGACGAAAATATGCCGGTGCTGGTCGTTGCGCCATTTGACGGGGTTTACGAGAAGACTGTTTCCAACATGCAGGAAGTTGCAGCGCGTGGTGGTGAAATTGCTCTGTTTACAGATCAAAAAGGCGCAGAAGCCGCTGGAGTTGCTGCCGATCAGGTTATCATTCTGCCAGAACTCCCTGAAATAGTCGCACCAATAATTTACGCACTTCCGCTGCAGCTGCTTTCCTACCATACTGCAGTATTTATGGGCACAGACGTGGACCAGCCACGCAACCTCGCAAAGTCGGTAACAGTCGAATAAATTTCGAGTGGTATTTTTGTGAGTTTTGTCGGTAAGTAATAAAGTTCCATACTGAGTAATAAAGATTCATACTCAGTAATAAACTATCATACTGGATTGCTTCCCGTTGACCCAAAGTCACTTCTCAGCGTGGTATGCTATGCGGGAAAGCAGTCATTCATAACACTGCGGGAACTGAGGTAAGAGAGAAGGTGTTACCAGCGACGAGGGCCATTAGCATGCGTAATCGGGCACGTCCTTCATGAGAGGTCAGCTCCTGTTAAGATCGCAGCATATTGCTGCGA
>CANMBS010000059.1 GCA_947496145.1 uncultured Pseudovibrio sp. | reverse complement strand
CGCGAACGCTTCATATCCCACCTCAATGTTAGGTAGAATCCTATCACAAACTGGTGGAACTTATGGGGAGCAGGTCAAAAACAATACAGGGGCATAGCCACACGTTGCGACAAAAATCCTGCCAATTTCCTTGCTGCAATCAAACTGGCTGCAACAAGGTTATGGATCAGAAATTATGAGTCTGCGCTCTAAAGGCCTTTTGAATATTTATGTTTTGGGAAGAATGGATTGTAAAACATTCAACCGACTTTCTATATAATTAAAATGGGAGTCACAGTCTGCCTGAGTTGACGTGCCTATCATTTTAGTAGCTGTTTTTAGCAGGTTGCTTGTTAACTCGCTGGCTTTCAGAAATTTTTTTAAGGCAGACTCGTTGTAAAGAAGCATGTTCGACTGACTGGACAATTCAGAATATTGAGAGATCATTTCAGAAATCTTGGAAGAATACTCAGCCTGAAGATCTGACAATTCTGATAGGACAGATTCAATTGCAGATTTCAGTTCAGAAATTGCTTCCTCAATCGTATCGATATTCAACTCTGCAACATCTATGTCACGGTTCATAATTGCAGTCTTTAAGTCAGTAATCGCGGTCATTCCTTTGTTATAGGCAACTTCAGTTGCTGACAGATCTATATCCCAATCCACGGCATTGCCTAACTTTTCAAGAGCCATATCAAATCGCGACAAATGGTAGGAAATCCCGTCTTTCAGAGACTGAAGCTGGAAAACTTTAATCTCCTCAGAGGACTCATAGATCTTTTGCATCAATGTAAATTCAGCTTTCGCATCTGATACGCAACTTTGTAGCTGAGGTAAAACAAAGGAACCCTGCTTGCTGTATTTCTTGATGAGGTTATTTGCTTTGTTAAGGCTTTGTAAAGAAGAGTGATATGCCTCATCCATATCGGAGATTTTTTCGTGTGTCAGCTCTGGGGACCAATCGAGATACGCATGCTCAATACTTAAACGCAGGCGCTTCATGTCCTCACCAATTTTAACCACGGCCTCCTCTTTTGGATCAGAAATCTCTGTTTCATTGTCTTCGATAGCTTCTGTTAATCCAGCCCTGAAGATCCCCCACAACTTCCTATAGAGTATATCAGCATTCATTAGCACAGTTCGGAGATCGTTATTTGTCTCGTTCTTATCTTCTGTTTCACCTTCGGCAAGAGCAGTTGCTCTTGCGGCTGCTTGCTTTGCGTTTTCCCAAACATCATCAAACTCATGAAGTAGCTTACCTGCCAGCTTCGGTCGCCATTCAGTCTCGGCCTTAGTCAGACCGTTCTGCAATTTAAGCAAAATTGCAAGAAGTTCTCCTAGTGTTGTGGGGAATGCGCTGTTTTCTGCAGTCAAATCGCCAGTAGTTTCAGAAGTTTTTTCCTTGTTCTCTTGGAAGTCCTCGGAAGAGTTGAAGCAGGCCTCCATGTTGGACAAGCACATTGGCAACCGTATTAGAAGTTCTCGAGCATCTTTTATGTTTCCAGCATTAACTAGCGCTTCTGCCTCAAAAACAACCGCTCCAGCGGTTGAATTATAGCCGAGAAAGTCCATCGCCAGCTTTTCATTGGTGATCTCTTTACGTCGCTCATATAATTTTCTGATCTTAGATTGAAAGTCCTTTATGTCTGACATGAATAGAAGAGTCTTGACGGATGTAGGTACTCCGCGTTCAAAGGCTGTCAACATACCATCAAGAGAAATCTGAGCAATTTTCAAATAGCCTCTGGCATCTTCGGTTGCATCCTGATCGATTGCTTCATCTGCATTATCGAGATATCGCATGGCCTTTTGAGAGAATATCTCAAATATCTCAAGCTCTTCATCCTCGGAAAATTTGTCGGCCTGTGCAGTAAGTTTGTCACAATCGGCTCGTGTCTTCGCACTGTCCCTAGTTAACTGACTACCCAAATTGCCAGCGTCGATAGCTAATGGGATTTGCGCAAAACCTTTAACGCAATGAAGTAATTCATCAAGAGGTTGCTGAGCTTGTTTAATCTTTTCGTCTGCTTCGACAACTTCTCCGACTTTCACATGTTGTTCTGCAGAATTGATGAAGGAATTCAAATCTGCCACCTGCTTTGAGAACCGCTTGAAGACGATCTGATATTGCTCGTTGTTTTGAGCAACTGTATGCACCTCAGGGTAATGCTCATATACAGGTAGTGCTGCGATCTTGAGTTGCTCAATTTGCTCTATGACATCATTAGCTGCGGAAGTCATGTTCTGCTGAATATCAGACATATTTTTGATAGAGTGTTTTGCCTGATCATTTTTTGTAGTAGCATCTTGGTAACTGCCATCGACAATATCAAACTGTGCGCTCTTTGTCAGTGCCATGACGTTTTTGAATTCAACCTCAAACTGTCCTGCATCATTTCCACTAGCTTCAATCTTAGTTTTATCCTTATAAATTTGCTCAGCATGGCGGCGTAGCTCTATTATATCTTTGAAGAGTGTTTTTTGTTCCGGATCACTAAGAGAAATCTTAGTAATGGAGCCGTCAGCAAGGTCATTCAGATTGGGGTAAAGAGTACTACACAAAACAAAACGGTGCATATTTGCCTGATGCTCTTCCGCATCAGAGAGAAACTTGTTGGCACTTACATAATCGGAGTTTTCGATAGTCGCCCTCGTTTGGCTCAGCGCCTGCTGAGCGGCCTTATGTTCAATGTTGAACTCTTTAGCAAAGCATTTTGTGTCTTCAACAATGCTTTTGCTTTCAGCCAGTGTGCTTACATCTCGCTCAACAAGTGACAATTTAAGCAAGATCGCAGCAAGTTGCGCATCTTTATCACGCTTTGTCGCACGAATACACCTAGTGAGCTCGTCTGACCAAATGCGCACGCGGTCTAATGCCTCTTCAGCCATTTCAGGCTTTGGTATTTTGATGCTTGTATCAACGTCCTTAAGTGCGTCTTTTGCTGTTGTATATGCTTTGTCAACTTCATCAAGATTGGCGCCAGTTTTAGCAAGAGCCGCACGAACGCTATATTGAATTTCTAGCTCATTACTTAATTCTGCAGACTGTGAAAGCAGTCTCGCCACAATTTGGTCTATTGATCTTGTCGCATTCTGCGCCGCAGCTTCAACATCTCCATAAAGTTTGTAAGCTTGTACGATCCACTCCTCAAGTTCTGCTATTGCAGTATCATCTGCAGGCAAAGACGATAAACTTGAGTGCTTGCGGACTGCTTCATTAACAGAGCCGGAGAACACATCTTTAGCAGTTTGAAAAGCAGCATTATAAGGTCCTTCAGGGATCGTTTTTGCCAGTCTCTTTGCCTGCCCCAATTTCTCCAAGATCTTATCGATCTCAGAATCGAGCATTTTTGCTTTATCTTCTGCAGATGCATCTTCTTCAATGCTAAAAAGTGGAATTTCGTAAAGCACATTACCTTCTTTTGCGGCAGAATCTGCCGATAACTCAGCTGTCTCAGAAGGCGAAGCTATGTCACAAGCGCTCATCATATCTTCGATCCAAGCATCCAAAGCAGCGTCTTTTTGGCCTTCAGATTGCACTTTTCCCATCGGAGAACTCCAGCCGCTAAATAACATTAACATTATTGTGTAGTGGTTATGGATATACTCCCAGTAAATATTCTGCTCTTGATTGGTTGTTGGTGAATGCTTTGCAATAAGGGCGTTCTCACATTAACTTGTAATTCGTCATAAAAGTTATCAGCAGGACACTGACACTTATGAACATCCCCGATATCGCAAGCGTTAGCTGACGCTTAGCGGTTTGGGTTTTGCAATCAACGGGACGACCATAGATGACAACACCAGATTGGCTAATCTATCATCCAACAGGCTTGAGCGTGCTATCCCTAAATCCTTTGTAGTTTCATTAACTCTATGTCCGTTCACCCTAAAGAGGCGTGCTGCTTCGTGGTTAAACTCTTGTGTGTGAGTTGGCCCCCTCATATAGTCCTCCTGATCTTAGATTGCCAAAGTCCCTCCATTTTCCCGGACCTATCCATAATTGTTAGGGATACCTCTCAAAAACTCATTTGACATTTAAGAAGAATATCTTTCTTTTAAGGCGTCATTGGTTTTCGGCATCAAGTTGATGCGGAAATTAAAAGGGAACACGGTGAGGCGTACCCAACAGGGACCAAATCCGTGACTGCCCCCGCAACTGTGAACGGAGAGCGTGTCTCCAACAAAATCGCCACTGGTGCATTGCACTGGGAAGGCTGAGACACGCCAGGACCCGTGAGTCAGGAGACCTGCCAATGAGGATCTGTGGAAACGCAGATGTTGTAACCAGACGCCGGGGTGAGCGTCAGGCGGCAAGTACCCTGTTTCTTGAAACAGACACTCTTTCCGCACAGTTCCCCTCTTCGTCTTTCAGTTGTGCACTGACGTTGTGACGCCAGTGGTCTATTGAGAGAAATATATATGTTTTTTCCTAAACGCAGTCTGGCGCTCGCATGCGCGGCTACTCTTTTTGCGTCTCTCCCAGCTTCAGCACATTTCCAGCTGGCTTATACTCCTGAGGTCAACCTCAGCAAAGCAGGGGAAACACCAGTCAAACTCATCTTCTGGCATCCTTTTGAAAACGGCCACGTGATGAACATGGCTCAACCTCAGGCATTCTATGCAATCCATCGCGGCAAGAAGATTGATCTGATGTCCACCCTTCAGCCAATCTCCTTCAAAGGCGCAAGCAATGAGGCGGCTGCCTTTGACGCCACTTTGCCAATTAAACGCAGTGGCGATTATGTCATGGTCGTGAAGCCAGAGCCTTATCTGGAACCGAGCGAGGACATTTATATTCAGCAGATCACCAAGTCCTTCGTGAATAAAAATGAAGTGCCGACAGACTGGATGAATGAGCTGGGTCTTGAAACCGAAATCATCCCGTTAAACCGCCCAACCAATATTGTGGCAGGTTCCACCTTCACAGGCCGCGTGCTCACTGAGGGCAAACCAGCAGCAGGCGTCGAAATCGAAATCGAATACATGGCTGCTGAACCAGATATAGCCGCCAACAGCCCGAAAGCCTCAACCGCTGAGCCGATGCCAGGTGGAGCGATTGTCGCTATTTCCGATGAGAATGGCTACTTCACCTTCGGCATTCCGAAAGCAGGCTTCTGGGGCTTCGCAGCGCTTGGCTCCGGCCCGGTAAAAGAGCACGAAGGCAAAGAACTCAGCCAGGATGCAGTGCTCTGGATCCGCGCATTTGACGTAAAGTAACCCGGCAATCGAAAAGAGGATATACCAATGCATATCGTGGATGGGGCTCTGTCAAATCAGGTTGTGATTGCAGGCGCAGTACTGGCCGCAGGCGGCATTGCCGCCGGTCTGAGGAAGTTGCCGATGGAGAAAATCCCGGTCACAGGCGTGCTTAGCGCAACTTTCTTCGTCGCCTCCCTCATCCACGTGCCTATTGGGCCATCTTCTATTCACCTTATTTTAAACGGCTTGGCAGGTGTCATTTTAGGCTGGGCAGCCTTTCCCGCACTTTTTGTGGGCCTGTTGCTGCAAGCTGTCTTTTTTGGCTTTGGCGGGCTTACGGTGCTGGGCATCAACACGCTCAACATCGCACTGCCCGCAGTTATGGCGCATTATCTGTGTAAGCAGGGGCTGAAATCGCAAAACCCGATGATCGCTGCCATATGGGGAGGCATCGGCGGGGCAGCAGCAATCGTCGGGACCACTGTTATGGTGGCTTTGTCGCTGGCACTCAGCGGTGATGAATTCTTACCAGCAGCAAAGCTGGTGCTGATTGCTCACATCCCGGTCATGGTCATTGAAGGGGTGCTAACATGCTTTGCAGTACTGCTGGCAACCAAGGTCAAGCCAGAACTGTTTTCAACGCTACGCCCAGCTCAATGAGTTCCGTGATGAAACATAAATTTCTTTTTTCTGTAGTGGCGCTATGCTTGATATTGCTCGCCAGCCATAGTGCATACGCGCACAAGATCATCGCCTCCGTCTTTATCAGCGGCAACACTATTGAAGGAGAAATTGCCTTCTCCAATGGTGATTTTGCGAAGAACGTTGTGGTTGAGGTGTTTGACGAAGAGAATAACAAACTAGGTGAAACCAAAACCGACGAAGAAGGCTTTTTCGTTTTCACTCCGTCCAAACAGATCACACACATCTTTAAGGCCAATCTCGGCGCGGGTCATATTGCTAATGCACGTATGGAAGCAAGTGAGCTGCCTTTGGCACAAACTGCCGCCGTCTCCCCAGCAGCAGCCACACCTGCAAGTGCACAGAAGGTCGCTCCAATCCCGGCTCAGCAGCTTGAGGACACTCGTTCCATGCTCCGCAAGATCATCAAGCAGGAGATCACGCCCCTGCGCAAAGAGCTGATGGCCTATAAAGAAAAGAACAACATCCAAACCATCCTTGGCGGCATTGGTTACATCATGGGATTGTTTGGACTGTTCTTCTATCTGGCTGCCCGCCGAAAGCTAAAGCAGAGCTGATTGGTTCATGGGACATCTCATAGGTACAGGCCCCAAACATGCGATAAGTGCGGAGCAGCCAACACCATCAAGTCTGGATTTGCTGGATCCACGTACCCGCATTCTGGCCGTCATCTTTTTCGCGATTCTGACTGTCAGCCTTTCATCCCTGCCAATCCTTATGATGTGTCTTGCAACATCGCTTATCTTGCTGTTTGTGTCCCGCCAGCCCATACGCCCCACACTAAGGCGTATGGCGGCTATGGATGGCTTTATCATTTTCATGTTGCTCCTACTGCCGTTCACCATGTCAGGTCATCCGCTCTTCACCGTGCTCGGTTTTGCCTTCACTCAGGAAGGCCTGCTCAAAGCAATTGAAATCGCGCTCAAGGCCAATGCCACTATCCTCGCTCTATTGGTGTTGGTGGGGACGTTGGAGCCAGTCATTTTTGGCCATGCACTACACCGTCTCAAAACGCCTGAAAACCTGGTGCACCTGCTCATGTTCACCCTGCGTTACATCGGCGTTTTGCATGAAGAATATATTCGTCTACGCAAAGCTATGAAGATGCGAGGCTTTAGCCTGACCAACACACTGCACACTTATCGCTCCATTGGTTATCTCGTAGGGATGATGCTCATCCGGTCTATTGATCGATCTGAGCGCATTCTGGCAGCCATGAAATGCCGGAGCTTTACTGGCAAAATCCATCTGTTATCGAATATGCGATACACAATGACAGATGCGGCTTTTGCTATCATTGGCCTGCTGCTGCTCACAATCTTCAAATCACTGGACTTTTTTGTATGATCCCCCTGCTGGAACTTCGCGACATTAACTATGCTTATGCGGGCCGCGCTCCGGTCCTGCGGGGTGTCTCCATGCAGTTGACCCCGTCAGAGCGGTTGGTCATCTCCGGCCACAATGGTGCAGGCAAAAGTACACTCCTACGTCTTATCGTCGGCCTCTTGCACCCCACTCAGGGCACAATCCATGCCTTTGGAGCTAAGCGTACTGAGGAGAAAGACTTTTATGAGGTTCGCCGCCGGGCTGGGTTTGTATTTCAGGACCCTGACGACCAACTCTTCTGCCCCACGGTTGCAGAAGACATTGCCTTTGGCCCACTCAATTTGGGCAAAACCCGCACACAGGTCGAGAAAATCACGCAGGATATACTCTCCAGCCTTGATCTGCTGCATCTGAAAGATCGCATCACCTACAAATTGTCAGGCGGGGAAAAGCGGTTGATAAGCCTTGCTTGCGTCCTTGCAATGGAACCTGATGTTCTCTTGCTGGATGAGCCCACCAACGCACTGGATGAGAGAAACGAGGCCCGCCTGATTGAAATCCTTCTCTCCTTGCCTCAGGCGATGGTCATCATCTCCCATGACGCAGCTTTTCGCACCACCTTAGCCACACGCACCCAGCACCTGCACGAGGGAGTTTTGAAACCTGAAGATAGCAAGGCAGAAGTTTAATCTGATATTCCAAAGTCAGGCATCTGGAGTTGCCATCTATAGACGCCCGTTGATTGCAAGAGTTTTTTGACTGCCTATGTAACAACACAAAAAAGAGCATTTCAAACCAACATCATTCTACGCTCTCTCAAAAGCCCAGTACTTTTGCGCCTTGATAAAAGATGAAGGAAATCAGCCAGGCGTAGACCAATGAGAGGGCGAGGGAGAACACTGTAAACTTCCATGATTTGCTCTCAGTACGAACCGTTGCAATTGTGGTCAGGCATGGTGTGTAAAGCAGGCAAAACAGGCAGAAGCTATAGGCTTCCAATGATGTAACACTCATCGTGATCGCTTGTGATACACCACTCGCTGATAGCGCGTAGATAGTTGACAGTGACCCGATAACAATCTCTTTGGCAATAAAGCCAAAAATCAGAGCCAGCGTTAAGTATGGGTTGATACCGATTGGCTCCATGACTGGCTGGAGAAACACACCAAGCTGGCCGCCAAAGGTATCCAGACCCTGCGCTCCAGCAGGCAAATTAGTCAGCACCCATACCAGAATACAGCCAATAACGATAAAGCGAGAGGCCCTGCGAATGAATTCACGGACTTCCCCCCAACCTCTCAGCAATACCTGTTTTATTGTTGGAATTCGATAAGGCGGTATCTCCAGAAGGAAAGGTTCATTGCTTTTAAACTGGTGCGAAAAACTAAAAATTGCTGCTGTCGAGAACGCGGCAATAAAGCTGATCACATAAAAAGAAAACAGTACTAGTGCCCCCTGAGAGTTGGGGAACGTTGCGCTAATAATAAAAACAAAAACAGCAAGCCGTGCCGAGCATAGTGAAAACGGGATGACGAGCATAGCCAACAGCCGAAGCGCCCGTGTGCGCATGACGCGCGTTCCCATCAAGGCAGGGACGTTGCAACCAAACCCCATCATCTGCATAACAAATGCTCTGCCGTCCAATCCTACCCGACGCATTAAAGCATCCATCAGGAAGGCGGCCCGAGCGAGATAACCACTGTCTTCAACAGCCGCCATGCAGAAGAAGAATAAAACCAGAAGTGGCACAAATGAGGCCACTGTCGACAACCCAAGCCAGATGCCATTGATGAGAAAGCTGCTGAGCCATACTGGTGCCTAGGTCAGTCCCGGCTCGAGCAAACTGACCTGAACCCAGTCTGCCCCGCTACTGACGAGGTCCTGAGAGGGAAGGCCAATCTCCCAGATCAACGAGAAGATCACGAGCATACTGAGAAAGAACATGGGTAACCCCAGCAGCGGGTGCAGAAACAGCTGGTCCAGTTTCTCTGTTAGTGTTTTTGGCCAGACCTCCGGCAGAGTGACACATCCTTCAAGGGCCTCATCCAAAGTCTGTTCTGTCATTAATGTACGGTACAGTGAATCGTAATCAGCAAGAACAGGCTTGCTTTCAAAGTCAGTGTTTAAGCGCTCAGAG
The DNA here is from genome assembly GCA_947496145.1 of uncultured Pseudovibrio sp. Lineage (GTDB taxonomy): Bacteria > Pseudomonadota > Alphaproteobacteria > Rhizobiales > Stappiaceae > Pseudovibrio. The sequence continues at coordinate 13,958 of CANMBS010000059.1, read as the reverse complement.
ACTTGCTGCATCGCGCCGTCAAACCCTTGCCCATACTTGGCGCTGATGAGCGCAACAGGCATCCCAAGCGAGACCTCAAGTCTGGCGAGGTCAAATTTGATGCCGAGTTTATGCGCCTCATCGCACATGTTGAGCATCACTACAGCAGGCAGGCCTAAAGCCTTCACTTGCAGCGGCATCAGGACCTGTCGTTCAATCTGCGCAGCATTGATAACAATAATGACCAGATCTACCGGGTATCGGGTCAAAAATCTGTTCACGACCGCTTCGTCTTCTGAGCCGCCTTCAAGGTTATAAATGCCAGGTAGGTCCACATACTCAACTGTCCGGCCCTCCAACGGAACACGTGCACGTGAAACATTTACAGTAATGCCCGGCCAGTTTCCTACCGATGCACGCGCCTTGGTTATACGATTAAAGAGCATGGATTTGCCGGTATTGGGTTGTCCAATAAGAGCAATACGCGGAATGCCTGAATTAGAGGAAACTGCATTACGCTTGTTCATCGGCCTTTACCTTTGTCACGATAACACAGCGTGCTTCTGAACGGCGAATTGCAACCTGCGTTGCCTGATTAACGCGCAACAGGATTGGCCCATCCAACCAGGCCCGCCGGATGATACTGACCTCTTTACCCAGATTGATGCCTAACGCATTTAACCGCACCCTCAATGCGCGCCCATCGCGATTGTCCTCAGTCTTAACTGCGCTAACCAGCGCTCTCTCTTCTTTAAGAAGCAGGTCAAGACTGCATGTTTCTGGTGGACTACCCATGCTCTGCTTTCCAGATTGCGGAGTGAACTTGAGGTTACAACTCATAAATAAACGAGTACCTCTCAATAAAATGGGCAGGCACCTGTTTCTGTTTGAATGAAAAAAAGACCAAATTGATAAGGCTAGTTCGCCAAAGCGGCTTCTGACTCAAAAAAACATCTCCTTCAGTTGGCAATATTAGCAAAATCTTCTGATTTTCCGAGATTTTCTCATAGAATCCAGCAGTGCAGCATGTACTGCACCTTGATGAAACACGAGGCTCACGCATGTCATATCTGACATCACGCATGCGATTTTCAGATTTGACCGAGCAACAGATTCTGGCACTCGCCATTTCATCTGAAGAAGATGATGCCTGTATCTATCGCGGCTTTGCTGCAAGATTGCACAATGATTATCCTGAGACGGCGACAATTTTCACAGCCATGGCCGATGAGGAGGATCAGCATCGTGTGGCGTTAATCAAGCTGCATCAGAAAAGATTCGGAGACACCATTCCACTCATCCGCCGTGAGCATGTTTCCGGATTTTATGCAAGAAAACCGCTCTGGTTATCTGCTCACCTAACCCTTACCCAAATTCGACAGATTTCTGAGAGCATGGAAACTGCCTCGCGGACCTTCTATGAAAATGCTGAAAAAAAAAGCACGGACGCAGATACACGCCGCCTTCTGGGAGACCTTGCCGCCGTTGAAGCTGATCATCAGGAAACTGCACATTTTCTGACAGAAAAACACATGAAAGAGGGAGCCGCAGCGGAAGACGAAACAGCTCATCGCAAGCTCATACTCACACTTATCCAGCCTGGTCTTGCGGGTTTGATGGACGGGTCCGTTTCTACGCTAGCACCTGTTTTTGCAACCGCCTTCGCAACAGGTGATACCTGGACCACGTTCCTTGTCGGTCTTGCAGCATCAATTGGAGCCGGTATTTCCATGGGGTTTACAGAGGCTGTCTCTGATGACGGACAGATTTCCGGACGTGGGTCTCCGACATTGCGTGGTGTGGCCTCCGGGGTCATGACCGCCATCGGGGGTCTTGGGCATACTATCCCCTATCTTATCAATGAGTTCTGGGTGGCTACCGTCATTGCTTTCTTTGTCGTGGTAGTCGAACTCTGCGCAATTGCCTGGATACAAAGCAGGTACATGGAAATCCCGCTTTTGCGGGCGACGTTTCAGGTTGTTCTCGGCGGAGCGCTGGTTTTTGCTGCAGGCGTGATCATTGGTGGGACATAACCAGTCGCATCCTGCTCACAAGTCTCTGCAGAAACCAAGCTTCCCTTCCGATTTTCGACAATGGTGTTATCAAGTTAATTTCGGGCTCAGTCCTGCCTGGCAAGTGATGAGTATGACTTCATCTCCGACCACTTACAAGCGCACTGTTATCCTGCCAAAGTCATCGCTCATTCGATAATCAGGGCCACCTTGAAAATCACATCTGGTTTTTGCGTGAGGAAATGCATAAAACAGCTGGGTGGTGCACCAAACATGCATAATCCACCTGCTCTACTTACACTAAGCTACTCATAGAATTTAAGCAATTTACCATGAAACCTTTTGAAGATATCGCCCAGGAAGAGAAAGACAAGCTGGTTAGCCGTGTCTGGTTTAATCTCATTCGGTCGCATCGTTACCTCTATCCCCGGTTTGAGCGGTCCCTCCGCCAACTCGGCATAGAGAACCCAATCTGGTATGAGATATTTCTTGAGATTGAGCGTGCCGGACCCGAGGGAGCAAAAGCCTCAGACATTCAGGAGTGTCTTTTCATGGCGCAGTTCAACATGTCGCGCCATCTTTCCCGTATGGAGAAGAAAGGCTTCATTTCCCGTCATCCTGATGAAAAAGATGGCCGCGCGCAGATTTTACGCCTGACCCCACAAGCGTTTAATGCAGAAAAAGAAATATGGCCGCAATATTTCGCGACCATACAAAAGGAACTGGGTGAGCGGCTCACCAAAGAGGAAGCTCTGGAACTGTTCAGGCTGCTTTCAAAACTATACCCTTAAAAGTAGCCAGACAGCTTAGAAGCGGTAAGAGCCTGCGATTTTAAAAGAACGACCTGGCTCTTTCAAAGTTTGAACATCACTGAAATCGCCGCCATAAGTGCCCCTGTCTGCGTAATCCGCATCAAACAGGTTGTTTGCTTCCAAACGTAGTTTCAGCCCGTCAATCTGCTCTGGCTCGTATTCTGCAAACAAACCAACTGCTGCATATCCCTTCAAGAGACGATCCGACTCTCCAGACCCGGTTTTATACTCAAAGGCTCCCTGAATGTTGCCACCGACCGTCAGGTTATACTCATCAAGTCGATGAGAAGCTGTAAACGCAATTACCTGACCTAAAGGTGCGGCAAAGTCCTGTGCAGCATAAGAACTTGCAGCATTCCCCTCTACCTCAACCTCGGTGTTGGAGTAAGTCAGCTTTGCGCGCCCATTCCCCCAGCCATAGCCAGCTGCCAGATTAAAGCCCTTTGTGACAATATCCATATTCGTCAACTCGACGGACCCGGGAACAATACTCCTTGCTCGCTGGATATTTGTTTGAAACACCTCACCAGAGAAAGAGAAACCAGAACGTTCAAACTCAAATCCTGCTGTTACATTATTGGATCGGGTCGACTTGAGATTTGAGTAATCCCAACCCGGATTGAAGGTATAGTTGTCCTCCAGAGGAATACCACCAAACACCGTTGCAACACCCCCCTTAAGCTTCAAGCCTTCAATCACCTCATAAGCAACAGAGCTATTGCCGCTGAAACCGCTCACCTTCTTGGAAAAGTCATTAGTACCTTCAAAGTTCTGGTGATCGAAACGTCCGCCTACGGACACTTGCAAAGCGGAAGTTGCATCCCAGCGAAGTTGCCCGAATGCACCAATGTTGCTTGAACGCTCCTCGAGGTGACTGCTCTCATCGTCATATCGTGATCTCTTTCGATAGAAATCCATGCCAGTGGTAAACCGAAGGTCCTCTCGCACGTGGAAGGTGTTAGCAAGCTTGCCGTTGAACGTGTTGGAAGTTCCTTCACTATTCGCAGTTTTAGGGTCACCCTCAATCTTGGCTGCATCAATTTGGTTTTCACTAAACCCAAGCACAATTTCAGGATCAAAAAGGTCAGAAGGTTCCATATGCTCGTAGCGCATAGAGAACGTCTTACGTAAAGTGTCATAGGTGCGCAAAGCTTGCTGCGCTCCCCCTAAACCGCCAAAATTGGCACGTTTCTGGCGCTTCTCCTTATCCTTCAGTACAAGTCCTGTCGCTTCAATACGATGACCACTGGCAGACGTGTATCCGGCTTTGATCAGTCCGGTTTGCAAGTTAGCTCCCGTTCCAGTGATGGTTTCGTCATCACCGGTTTCGTAATTCTGCCCCTTGGCATTTTTGGCGAAGGCAAGAAGATCAAAGCCCTCTGCTACCCCGAAAACAGTAAGTGACTGGGTAAAGGTTTCACTGTTGTTGTCGAAACTTAGTCCAACTTTACCGCCAAGAGTTTCTCCTTCTCTCAGCAGGTCAAGTGCATCAATCACCTGAAAGGCAACAGAACCACCCAAAGCATTGGGACCAGAATCTGCCGCTGCGATGCCAGCATCAACGCGCACAGCACGCAACAAGGCAGGGTCAATAGCGTTTGCAGTCACATGGTGGAATGCTCTGTTGTTCTGCATCGCACCTTCAATGGTCATGTTCAGGTTGAGTGCATCCACGCCATTCACAAAGATTTTCTGCGCGATTGGCATAGCACCGCCGACTGTGACAGATGCATGCTCTGCAAACACGTCCCGCAGATTTCCTGTTTCCGCAACCTCAATGGAGTCTCGCGAAACGTAGATAGACATATTCCGATCTGCATCTTCGGCAAACTGGTCATTGTTGAAACTGTAAACAACAATCGGATCCAGCGATGTTATTTGCTCAGACGCCCACGTTCCTGAGGCGATACAAACTGCGCTTAAAGCAGAAATTGTTGCTAAATGAGCTTTCTTATTGTGATCCATTTAACCCCTACTTTCGATGAGGGAGCCGCTCATCGAATCAAATATGAGAATTTTACTCATGTATTATTAGGGGAAGCTATACATTCGAATGAATTTACATGCAACTGCATTTAGTTAATTTTACGGAAACTGATGTTGATCTGATCGTTCGCAGAAGGAAACCAATGCGCTTGCCGGGCCGACTTGAAATGACTCACTATTTTCTCTCGTTTCCATGTGGGGCAATGAGAGATTTCGATACTGTTGCATAATTTCTTGTGAGCTCAGTGATCTGCCTCCGGGGACGGAGTTTTGATCGGTTTGATGTAGCTGCGCAGCTTGTCTGTTACGACAACCCTTGGTTCGCCGAATTGCTTGACAGGTCTATTGAAAAAACGTCCGGCCATTTTGGCATTCCGGTACTGATGGACGGAAATGTCAAGAACGCCGCCATCAGCGTCAATTGCGCGCCAGAGCCAGTATCTCGCCCCGTTGTGGTGATCATAACTTCATCCAGGTGCCACTTATCGTTTGGCTCCGGACGATCCTTACGGATGCAATCTGCAAAGTGAGATCTGAAGCGATTGACCCAAAGTCGTATAGTTTCCCGGCTCACAACGATACCACGCTCAGCGAGAAGACCTTCAATGTCAACACAGCTCATTTAAAATCGGTAATACACCTACAAGAGTATAGCCGATGACTTCACGAAAAACACGCAAGCGTTTCAAAGGGGCAAATGAGTTGGGTACCTTCATCATTCGCATGTAAGCAAAATCTATCAACTTGGCGATGCTGACTCTATACTTTCCCCGAGTTAGGCCATTCATCTTTGCCTTATAACAAGCAGGTCACCTGTTTCTAAGCCAGTTGCCACTTCGACCCCATGTATTGTCGTAGGTCCTAACTCGACTTTCTGCTGTTCTATTGAGCTTACCTCATTTCGCTGGACATACACAAAGGAGTTTTTGCCATCATTCTCAATTGCCTCAATGGGAACTATAATCGCATCTGCGTTGTAGTATGTTTCGATCTTCATCCGAGATGACATACCCAATCGCACAATTTGAGAAGGGGTGTCAGAACCTAACTTAAACCGGGCCTGAATTTGAAAAGTTGGCCTCTGACGGCCACTTCCTGATGCCGAAGCTTCTGAACTAAGTCTCGATACTTCGCCTTTAAATTTATACTTGGGAAAAGCTTCGCTTGTTATTTCGACGGCCTGACCAATGTGAACTCTATTAATGTCATTTTCATCAATTTGTCCCTCAGCAAGAAACACTCTGGCATCGGCGATCGCAAATATTGGCTGACCTTTCTTCAACTGGCTGCCGGTCTTTATGACGGTAGTCTTTCGGTCAGAATCTATATTACTGGGAAGAGAAACTAAGATGCCATCCTTAGAAGCTTTCACAACTGCATTTTCTTTTTGAGCTTCGAGCCTTTCAAATCGCTCTTTGCTACTTTTCAGCTCCAACTCAGCCAGATAGAAGTTTTCTCCCTGACTTGCTTCTTCCAGTTTTTTTAACTCCTGCCGCTGGCCTTTCATATTCAAAACGTGCCTATCTATCTGCCGTAGAGAAACTTCATATTCATTTCGGGGTACTATTCCGCGATCAAAGAGATCTGCGAGAATATCTGTTTCTTTTTTGAGGTTAAGCAGTTCTGTCTCTGCAAGTTGCAGTGCTCGAAGCGCACTCTGGTAATCTGCGCTGGTTCTCCATCCTCTCAGAGATTGCACAACATTTCTTGCTTTGATGAAGTTAGCTTCAGCCGTTCGATATTCTGTGGCAAAATCAGTTGTGTCTATTATGGCCAGAATATCTCCAGCCTTCACGCTTTCGCCAACGCTCGCAAATACGGAATTCACAGTACCATCAAAAGGAGCGAGCAGGATTGAGCTATTATTCGCGCCAATATTACCTAGAATCGTAAGGTGTCGAGCGAGTATTGTAGATTCGACTCTCAATAACTCTGGTTTCTTTATATCGCTTAAGCGAGCACTAGTATTTTTTTCATCAGTGCTTTGTGAGAACCAAAACGCGGCGCCTAGTATCACAGCGCCCAACATGACCAGCTTCACAATTTTTTCAAAACACTTCGATCTATTCTGCCCTATATCCGGCTTCTCATTTTCAGTTTTGAAGGCGTCTAGGCTTGTATCAGTAGGTGAGAAAGACTTTGTTTGCTCATTTAGTGACATCGTTCTTTATTACCTTTAAAATTAGGCATATTTATCCCCCATGTTTTAAGGGTAGTTCCGAGTTGTAAATCAAGCCGGGTTAAAGCATTTTGATATCCAATGCGTGCGGCGAGAAGCTGCGTCTCACTGTCTCGTAATCGGTCCTCCAAGGTTCGCACTTGAAAACTCGTTGATCGACCTGCATTCAACTTCGCAAGTTCAACTTCAACGGCTTTTCGTGCAAGTTCTTCAGCGGTTTCCGCAAGTTTGATCTGCTTCCACAACAGCCTTACTTCACTTGCCGTTCCTCTGATTTGCTTTTCAAGTCCTTGACGAATTTCAAAAAGCCGCACATAGGCAATTTCCCGGTTTGAAGAGGCCTGAATGAAATCTCGTTGAGGTGCAGGATTGTTGAGCTCTAAGTTAAATCTGAGGCCAACAGTAGCATCCGATACGTTTTGGAAGTTAGAATGAGAGCTGCTCTCCAGTCCATAACGCCCACGCGCAAACAACTTCAGATCCCAAAGCTTTTCGTTCTCCGCTCTGATGAGGCCGTGTTTTGTCTGTGCTATGGTATTCAGCTGCCCCAAGTAGTCTGGCCGATTTGCCAGAGCAACAGGTATCAACTGATTGATATTAATCGTTATATTGCCGGGAACGGTGTTCTTTTTTGCAACTATTGGGTTATCTAGTTTCAACGCCAAAAGATCAGCAAGTTTCAGTTTTGCAGTAGCCAAATTTTGCATTGCCTGAAGCACACGTAAACGCTGATTTTCCAGATCTGCTTGCGTTTGTATAATATCTAGCGGCGCCATTCGACCCGCATTGATAAGAGCTTCATTGTTCTCTACGAGTTTTTCAGCTCGCTGAACTGAAAGTTTTGCTAACTTCAACTCCTCCTGTGTCAGCAGCAAATCTCGATAAGAGAAAATGATAGCTCCTACGACTTCGGCAACAGTGGCATTAAGACGTAAAATATTTGCCTTTTCCGCAAGACGTGCAATCTGAAGTGGTGCTAAGTTTACCTCTGTTCCCCCGCCTTTCAACAAGGGCTGTTCGGCAGTGACCTCAACTATAGATGATACCCCCTGAAGCTCTTTTCTTATGCTGCCGCCGTTATTCCAAGCAAACTTAAATTGAGCGCCTGTAGGTGTTTTTAACTGGGCTTGAGGAGTAATTGCTGAGCGAGTTGTATTTTGATTGCGATCTGCAAACTGACTGAACTCTCCAGAGACGCTGAACTGTGGGACAAACTGAGCTTCCTCAACCTTCAAGTTGTACCTTTGAGGATAACGTAAGATGCAGGCTGTTTCGATTGTTCTATTGTTTCCCAACCCGATGAAAATTGCCTCTCGCAAGGAGAGTTCCATTCTTTTTTGAGTAACAGGAATATTTGGCTTTTGCAGAGGTATCGCTATTTCAGCTGTCACCGCTTGCACAACCTCAGGCCGTGGTATTGGAATAGGTGAAGTAGCTTGAGCTTGAGCTGGAGCTGATAAAAGCGGTAAGGCACTCAAAGTTAGCCTGATGCCCAAAGCTGGGAAACATAATCGCATGAGAAAGTGCAAAATGCGCTTGGAAGTGTGCATCAGATACTCCTGAGGGCGGCTACAGGATCTAACTTGGATGCGCGCATTGCTGGAAAGCTTCCAAAAAACAACCCCACGGTAGCAGCCATAAACGCTCCTAAAGGAAGAGCAAAAGGAGATGGAGTAAATTGCCAGCCTGACATTTGAGCAAATGCCCAGGCAGCTAAAAAACCAATTACAATCCCGACTGCGCTGCCAATGCCGGAAACGATCAGTGCCTCGATCAAAAACATGTTTCTGATATCTTTCCGACGCGCTCCGAGGGCCTGTCGCAGCCCAATTTCCTGCCTCCGCTCAACAACATTCATCAACATAACATTCATGATACCAACACCACCAACAACCAGCGACACACTTCCAATCGCTAGCAAAAGCGAGCTATAGATGCGCATCTGCTCTTCTACACCAGCAATGAGCTGTTGTGCTGTTTGAATACTTACCTCTGACCCGATTTCCTGATAGATTAGCTTGGTGGCTTCCGCACTATCCTCCGCTCCTGAGAAGCGCACTAAAATAGCTGAAATTTCCTGAGTAACACCAAGGTGTCTGGCCCCTTTGATTGGAACCAAGACAGCGTTATCAAGATCAATCCGAAAGATTAGATTAGCAGGGCTCGGTTTCAGCACACCAATAGTGGTAAGTATCTTGTCTCCAATTTGAATTTGGTCGCCTAATGCAATTGGTGAAGTGCTACCCGCAGATATCTTCATTGCTACTTTTGATCCGATAATGACATAGGGAGCATCTTGATCTAAAGGAGAAAACACCCGCCCATTATCTAGATGCGCCCGCAGAATAGATAAAAAACGGTCGGAGACTGCGAACCCAACCGCACTGATTTTAGTCCTTAAAGTCGTGATTTCGGCATTAATCCGAATAGCAGCTGCAATTTCTGTAATACTTGCATGACTTAGGGCAAACTCGTTCAAACGAGCTTCTGTAAGGTCTGTAAACCCATTCTGCCTCGTTCCCGGCAAAACATTAGCAAGATCTGTACCCATCTTCTCAAACTGCTGTAAAGCTGTAAGCCGTGCGTTATATCCGACATGTAGCATTGCGATTACCGCTGCCGTTCCGATTGCGATCCCTATCAAAGCCATCACGCTTCGCGCCTTCATAGAGCGGATGTTACCAGCGGACTCTCGCAGAATCTCCAGAAAAATACTGTCTGCCATGCTTCTTATCTGACAGTTTTGAGAACATGAGGGGAACTGAAGTTATCGTCTGTTATTCCGCCATCACGCATAACAATGCGGCGGGGGCATCTTGCTGCAATCGTCTGATCATGTGTTACCATGAGCACGGTTAGCCCGTCACGCTCATTAAATCGCGTAAACAAAGACATAATTTCATCAGCGCATCGACTATCGAGATTACCTGTAGGTTCATCGGCCAAAAGAATTGACGGCTTACTCACCAGGGCTCGTGCAATTGCAACTCTTTGACGTTGACCACCTGAGAGCTCGTCAGGGTAGCGTGTCTCCAGTTCCCCCAACCCCACTTGAGCTAGTGCGGACTGTGCCAGTTCTCTTCTCTCTGACAAAGACACTCCGCGATACATGAGAGGTAAGCAAACGTTTTGCATTGTGGTAAAATGCGGCAGAAGGTGAAATGACTGAAAAACAAAGCCAACACATCTGTTTCTGACAGTTGCAATCTCGTCTGTAGAAAGCTTTGTTGTCTCAAAATTGCCGATGCGAATACTACCTTTTGTTGGTTTATCAAGTAATCCCGTCAGGTTCAAAAGAGTTGTTTTACCAGAGCCGGAAGCTCCGGTCAGAGCACAAAGCTCTCCCTCAGCAAGATGCAGGTTCACGTTATTCAATACACATGTGATGCCATTACGTGATTGATAATGCTTAGATATATTGGATAAGGTTAACATCACTTACACCACTTAAGTTGAAACGAAGCGTTTGATCCGAAGGAGATAGTTTGCACGACAAAATCAGGTCTCTTCTTGCCATAAGAGATCCATCAGAGGAGACATACTTAGATGTAAATTTAATAAAATATATTTCATAGACATACACACCTCTTGATTCGCGCTTTACTTTCATCGAATGTTTACATGATCTTATAAAATCTTCACGATTAATAATTTTCACTTAGTTTATTCTTACAAGTGTCTCATTCGTATGTTATGTTTGGTGCATATTATTCAATAAACAGTTCTCGCTGCACTTTGCGATAGGAATAGTTATGGTCATCACTTCAAGCATTCTCAGCAACACCTACAACTTTGCCAGAAGCACAATTAAGCAACAGCAACCTAAAGAGCTTCCTGGCACTCAGGCCCAGCAGGTTCAACCAGAGACTGTGGTTGCTGGAGAAGTAAAAACTGAAAAGACCTCTCTAGGGCCGAGAGCCTTCTCAGAGGTAGCATCAAACAGTCGTTCCGCATTAGATGCATTTTATAAAAAGCTTGGCATCTCTTCTGATCATTTTGGTAAAAGAGACGGTGACCTTAGAAGAGAAGTGTTTGAACCACTCAACTTAGATCGCAGAACCTTGTATGCCATTGCCAGTAATGAAGGTGGTCAGTTCAGTGACGAAGAAATGAGTGCAGCTAAAGGAGTAATGAGAAGCCAGGTTGAAAAGGCGATGTTCGGTGATGTCCCAGAATTAAAACCTCACGCTCAGATGTTAAGGGATTACATCAGTTTTTTAGACAATGAAGCAAGCCCTGAAGAAAAGGCATCATTTGAATGGGCCACAGGACGCGCGTCAGCCATGGCAGCGTACAAATTGCACACAGGGCGATTAGATACTGATCTGAAATCTGACAGTGCTATAGTGAATCTCTTATTCGATGCAAACAGCGAACTTTTCGAAGCCTATAAAGAAGATATGAACTCACGTCTGGAAGACATGCCCTCTTATTCTGCTGCTTTTCAGCAATGGCAGGAAGAGGCAACATCTTTTGGTGCGTATAGCTTCAATTTTGTAGTCTAAAGAACATCTGAGGATGCCTGCAAACGGCATCCTCAGAGAAGCTGCTCCTACTTCATTTCGAGAGTAACGTTAAAATTACCGTTTGAACCGGTTGGAGCATCTCCAGTATCTTGAACGGATGTGAATGTGTATGAGCAATCGACTCCGCTGCCTTCATAGACAACAACCTTAGGATATTGCCAATAAGAGCCAAAGATATTAACTTTCACCAGTCGTGAAATTACAAAGTCACAAGTGGGACCAAAATTTCCTCGGCGATACTTAACTCGACAGCTAAAGACTGTATCGTAAGCAGCCTGAACACTATTGACCTGCGAAGATCCGCTGTTAATTTCACTAAACCCTGGTGTCACAGATCCAACGCATCCTGTATTGGACGCGACAGTTGCTTTTTCAGACCAATTATTCTTCACAGTTATTATTGAAGTTGGGCCAGCCAAAGATGCAGTTGCACTCATAACTACGAATGTCAATGCACTGAACATGGCTAAGGCCTTACGTCCAATTTTGGTAAACATGTTATTTCCTAACTAGATTAGTAGATAAATGAACGCGCAAATTTGAATTACTTCGATATAATATACATTGCATCGCGCATATATATTGAATATAAACTTTTGATTCGATAAAAGAGAAAAGTATTAAATATACGTATACGTACATTATTTGCGTTTTACCTCAAAATATTCAATAAATTTAAATATCTTTTAAAAATATTAATCGAATAATTGCTTTAATATTATTGCTAGGTATTGATTTTTATTTCAAAAAACTCAAGTTAAATCACTTATTATTTGATAAATGGCAATCTAGCATTAAATTAGCTAAGGCATCTCTCCTCAAATGCCTGTTGGCGTTTGAGGAGAATACGCATAAAATTCACTCACTCGGTGCTGTTCAAGTGGTAGTGTCAATTATTTTTCGCACTTTCAGTCTTCAAGCGACGGCTCTGTTTGCTTTCAAAGAGCGTTTTCATATTCATGTAACGCTTTGACGCCGACGTTGATGCAGCGATATGCCTCAATCTGGTGGCCGCCAGATTGAGGCAGGAATTCCCATCAGGAAACGCGCCCACCACCCGGGTTCTGCGCCAGCTTTCCTTCATGATCCGCTCCAAAGGATTAATGGTTCTGATCTTGCGCCAGTGATTATCTGGAAAGGCATAAAAACTCAGCGTCTCGCCGATACGTTGTTCAACCAACTCAGCTGCTCTGGTCATGCGTCTGGAACTTAACTCAACAACCACTGCACAGGCCTCTTCCTGAGCGACTATAGGATTTTCCTGCGCATGGATAGCTTAGAGCATATGGCTGACCTGCCGGACCTTAGTGGAGGGAACATGAGAAAACTCAATCCCGTAGAAGTGAACCATGCAACGTTGCCACCGGACATCGAGTAAGTACTCTGTGATGCTTTCAACAAGCCCCGGCAGGCATCAGAAATGATCAGTTGCACACCTGAGAGCCCACGATCCATCAAATGCTTGAGGAATGACGACCAGCCAGATTTGTAGTTTTTTACCCCTTAAATACCACGGATCTCACGATAGCCTTCTGAATTGACAGCAGACGCCACCAGAAGAGAAACATTGCGCACCTCCCCGGCCCAAATGCGCTTCATCACGGTGCCATGCAGATAAAGGTAGGGGCGATCACCCTCAATGGGCCTGTAACGCCATTCCTCTATCTTGGCATAGATCTTCTTGTTCAGGTTGGAAGCAGTACTTAGTGAGACACACCTGCCTCACAGCGCCTCGGTAATGTCTTCGACCCGGCGAATGGAAACACCGGCAAGATACATCTCAACGAGTGCCTCTTCGCCAGAGCTCTCTCGGCGTTGGTAGCGTTCAATAATAGCCATATCAAAGGCCTGCTTGCGCATCTTCAGTTTAGCAGGCCCTGCCTTGGTGTGAAACAAGCGCTCATTACTACTCCCATGCGTATCCTTACGCACCTCGGAGTGTTCATAACGACTCGCCTCGCAAAATCGGTCAGCTTCCGCATCCAGCATCCCATTCAAGGCTTCACCAATCGTGCCGCGAACCATCTCGCCAAGATAATCTTTAATCCGCATTTCATCAATGCGGATCACATTAATCACTCCCTTTTGCGTGTCGCTCTCCTCCTTAAAAACATCCCCTCAACCAGTGTAAGTGGAACCAAACTCAAAAGCAAATGTGCGAAAAATATTGTACGTTATCAGCAAACTCGAGGCGTTATCAGAGCGCAAGCTCACTAATGTGACTGGGCATCAATCTCCGGATCCATCAGAGCCAGCAAGCAACATATCCACCCGAACAGGCTGGACAGACAATTGCAAAACCTAAGCTGACAAACGTCAAAAAAACTTTTGCAATCAACGGGACGTCCATAGATGATAAGACCGTCTCATAAGGACTTTCTGATCTTAGAGTCTGTTCAAGAATGGTGATATCGAGCAACTCTCCTCAGCATCAGTTTAATCATTGCGGCGCTTATGAGTGCTT
>CANMBS010000058.1 GCA_947496145.1 uncultured Pseudovibrio sp. | reverse complement strand
GTTAGGTTATCAATCGCCAATCGCATTCGAGCGGCAGACAAGAAATATTGAGACAGCGGCTCTCCACTTTCCTTAGGCCAGTCCATAGTGATAATCTCACTGTTGAAGTCTATCGTCCTTAAATCGAGTGTGACAGGCTCAACAGGGCCTGCAGTGATATCGGTCGCCCCAAAGATCTCAAACTGACCATTTTGGTGACAATACATCAGAGATCGAATGTCATCACGCTGGTACTTCATAATTCCCAATGGAGCTAAAAAATCATCTTCTGAGGCTAAATCTAATGCCCAAAACATAAACGTGTACTCGTTCAGAAACTTGAAGCTAACACCGTCATGATAGATCAACTCATACGCACCTCCCCAATACTCTCGCAGAAATTGCCCTGTCAAAGAGTCTACTTTGTTCAACTGAGATAAAAGCGCGAGTACTCTAAGCAGTGCAGGAAACTTCCGTTCAACTTTGGCATCACCAGCTAATGGGAAGTGTAATGAATATTTATCAATACGAGCAGCTTGAGTAATGAGTGAGTTAGCTCCAGTACCTATTGAGATCACGTTCCCAAAATTCTCTGTCTTCAACTCGGAACAAGCTTCCCGTGCTTTGTCACCAGCAACACAAAAATGACAACCGAGCTCATCACGCAGCACTATTAATGCCGTTATGTTGGAGAGAGTATCTGAGCTTTCGGGGCTAGATATGTAAGAATTTATAAAGGATCGAAGTTGCGCAATTGATCTGATTTCATGGACAGAATTTTCTGCCTTCAGATCATTCACAAATGTTCGCATGTACAAATATGATCCAGCGACACCAACCGCAAGATTATCGTTGATAATAAATAACTTTCTTCTTAATCGAAGAGGTACGAACCCGGATCCCTCTGGAAAGATATGCTCTATGCCAGCAACATGGTCTGGTAGTTTCACGCTGCTATGATTCTCGGGTTCCTCGCCACTAATCAGCATATCACCAGCTAAGATTGGCAAACCTAACGAATGCGCGTGGAAAATCATTGTCATGCGTATTCCTCACAGATCTACATCTTTGAGCATCGAACTCCTTGTTCTATAGCCTACCAGATACCCTCGACATCCATCCATTCTATTTTGGATCAGTTTTGCAGAGGTCACTCATGAAGAACTTCATCTCTCAGGGAAATACACTCACATTTGCCAATGATACCGGCGCACCAGTTGCTTCCGGCAGCGGCGTCCTGCTCGGCACCATCTTCGGCGTTGCTACTGGTGACATTGCTGAGAACACAAGCGGCGTCCTTAACCTGGTTGGCACCTATGAGCTTGCCAAAGCGCCCTCTGAGGCGTGGAGCCTGGGTGCTGCTGTCTACTGGGACAACACGGCCAAACACTGCACCAATGTTGCCACCGATAACACGCTCATTGGTACGGCAACGGAAGCCGTAGGCGGCGGTGCCACTGACATTCTTGGCAAAGTACGTCTGAACGGTTCGTTTGGCTGATGGAGTTCTTCGCCTCGGCGATCGATCTGATCTTTGCCGATGACAGCATGGCCCGCACTGCGCTTTATCGCAGGCAAGGTCGAGGCAATGGCCAGCCGGTGCGCATTATCCAACACTCCCCCGATGCCCCACAGCAGTTCAATGGCGGCAGGTTTCGTCAGGATGCGGTGTTTATTGATGTGCGGGTAAGCGAAGTCCCAGAACTTTCCAAGCACGATACTTCGAGCTTTTAGCCGACGATGGAACGCCCTCTGGTCAAGTCTATGAGATCACTGGCGAGCCTAGCCGAGACCGCGAACGTCTTATCTGGCAAGGGGAAGCTGCCAGCTTATGAAGCTTCTCGTCAAGGTCAACGGTTCTCCAGGAGACCTGATGGTAAAGGAGCTCGTACTTGCTGAGAACGCTGTCACCAAAGGCATTCGCACTGCTGGCAAGGGCCTTAAAGACGATTGGCGTGCGCAAATCCAAAGCGCGGGCTTTGGTACCAAGCTGGCACGCACCATTCGTCAGCAGACCTATCCGCTTCGAGGAACAAGCCTGAAAGCGGCCAGTCTGGTTTATAGCCGCGCCAGCAAAGTAGTGGACGCCCATGATCGCGGAGTTCTCATCAGATCCAAAGAAGGCTTCTGGCTTGCTATTCCCATTGGCCTTGCCGCCAAGATGCGAGGACCACAAAACAAACGCATTACGCCGGGTGGCTTTGAACGGCGCACCGGCATTCGCCTGCGCTTTGTCTACCGACGCAGCCAACCTTCGCTGCTGGTGGCAGAGGATGCCCGTTTCACCAAACGCGGACGCATTGGCAAGAAAGGTGGCCGGCGGCGCAAGGATGGGATCCTGACTGGAGCGCAGACCATTCCGGTGTTTTTGCTGGTGCCTCAGGTCAAACTCAAGAAACGCCTGGATTTAGACCGAGATGCCGAGCTTTGGGAGAGCCGCTTGCCCGGTTTGATTGTTGCCAACTGGAAGGATCACTGATGGGCTTAAGCACCTCTGAGCAAGTGCTGAGCGCTTTGTTTGAGATGCTGCAAAGCAACACGCACACGGGGCGCAAAGCTTCTGCGCAACGAAGCTTATCCTGAATGCATTCCTGCAGCCGGCATCCTGATCCTGCGCGATGGCGAGCCGGGTGAGCCGGAAGTCACGCTTTCACCGCCCTCATACCTTTATGAACACCGCGCGGAAGTAGATGTTCTGGTGGAAGCAAGAGAGGCTGAAGCGCGGGATGCCAACTTTGATGCGCTGAAACAGACAGTAGGTGCTGCCATTGCATCCGATCGCAGTCTTGGTGGTCTGTGCGACTACATGGAAGCCGAAGCTCCAGCGCCTATTGACCTGGCGCTTGAGGGAACCGAAGCCCTCAAGGCTGCAACCATCACCATCAAACTAATCTACGCTTCCTCCGATCCTCTTGCTTAGAAAGGACGACCCATGGCCCGTGCCCGAGGTGCCCGCTCTATTCTGGCAGCTGCCTTTGAAACAACCTATGGCACCTCTCCAGCTGCGGGGTCCTATTGGAAACTGCCCTTTGCCAGTTCCAACCTTGGTAGTGAGCAGCCCTTGCTCGAAAGCGAGCTTCTGGGTCAGGGCCGTGATCCCTATCCGCCGGTCAAAGATGCCATCACCACGGAAGGCGATATCAGCGTGCCCATTGATGCGCGCTATCTTGGCATCTGGCTAAAGGCGTTGTTCGGAGAGCCAGAGACAACAGGCTCTGCGGCGCCCTACTCTCACGCCTTTCAAAGCGGCAAGTGGGACCTGCCCAGTCTTGCCATTGAGGTGGGCATGCCCGATGTACCCTACTTTGCAATGAACACCGGATGCCGTGCCAACTCCATCAACTGGACCATGCAACGCTCAGGATTGGTAACGGCCACCATTAACCTGATTGCTCAAGGTGAGGTTACTGGCACCAGCTCCAACACTGGTGATCTGGAGCAACTGCCGCTCAAACGATTTGGCTCGTTTAGCGGCTCCATCCTCCGCAATGATGTGCAGCTTGGGAACATCACTTCTGGCCAGATCACCTATACCAACAATCTGGAACCCATTGAGACCATTCGCGGGGATGGCATGATTGATGGCGCAGACCCGGCCATGGCCATGCTGTCTGGCACCATTGATGTGCGCTTTGCCGATCAGACACTTTTGTCCCAGGCCCTTGCCGGCGATCCGTGCAAACTGAGTTTTCGTTATGCGCTGGGCAATGACACCAGCTTTGAGCTGGTTGCCCATGCGGTGTACTTGCCCAAGCCCAAGCTTGCCATTGAAGGACCCGGCGGTGTGCAAGTGAGCTTTGCCTGGCAAGCGGCCCGCGATGAAGCGCTGAGCTGCGTGGCAACCGCAACACTTCAAAATGACGTTGCCAACTACGACAATCCCTCACCTTAAGGAGCTGCCATGCGCCTTGATATTAGCTTAGAGCCTAAATGGTATGACCTCATCCCGGAAGCTGGCATTCGGGTTCTGGCCGATCCTGCTGTCACAGACATTATGGATGCCGCCCGTGAGGATGAGCGATTGATCGCTCTTGCCAGCGACGAACCTCTATCTGAGGTGATCGAGCCCGGCAAAGCCACGAAGCTTGCCCGCATTCTGTCCCAAGTCGTCGCGCAGCAAGTGATTCGGGACTGGGAAGGTGTGGAAGAAGAGGCTGGCGTTAAGGCAAAGTTGACACCTGACCACATCGAAGCATTTCTGCGGCATCCGCAAATTGCCGATGCATGGTTGCTTTATTACATGCAATATTGGCTTCAGGTGGACAAAGATATACTTGAAGAAAAAAACGTCTCTGCGTCCTTGCTGAGTGGCACTTCAGCGGCGGCGCAGACTATTGCAGCGCGTGCCCCAGTAAATGCAAAGACTGCCCGCAAAAACAAAACCAGCCGCAAACCCAGGAAGGCCGCCGGCTCTGGCAGGTCGTCATGAGACTGGGCGGTCAGGTACGCACCATCTCCACCATGAATAGCTATGTGGTTCTGGGCTGGGACATGGGAGCTGCCTTAAAGCTTGCCGAAAGCCTTGGCGCTAAACCTTATCTGGCCGCTTTGATCCTGCCCGAGATTGAGCAGATTGCTTGCACCAAGATCAACGAAAGGCTGCAGGCAGATGGTTGAGCGCAAAGTCTCTGTCAGGCTGGCAGCTATTGGCGGTAAAGCCCTTAAGGATGATCTTGTTGCCATTGGCAAGTCTGGTAGTGTGGCTCTTACCCAGATCGGCTCGGCCAGCGAGGCTGCCAATGCAGGACTTGATGAGGTCTCTTTAGCTGTTGCTAGAGGCCGAGAACAATTGGAACAGCTTGCCGCAAAAGCTGCAAGGTCAGCCAATGCCCTCAGAGCAACGGCAACAGCCACCACACCGCTGATTGATCAGATCAACCGTTTGAGCGGTGTCACACCCGCGATTGGCAAGACCACAGCGGAGTTTCTCGCCCAAGGCCAGGCCTTAGATGATCTGCGCGCCCGGTATAATCCTGTCTTTGGTGTGATCCGCAGATACCGGCAAGCCATCTCAGAGATTAAAGCGGCCCATCTGGAAGGGGCACTGTCTGCAAACGAGATGACAGCTGCTATTTCTCGCGAGCGCCGCGAGACCTTGCAAAGCATTGCCGCCCTTAAAAACCGGACAACAGCCATCACCCGTATGGCCCGTGCATCGCGAGGCGCGACCCTGCGCCTGCAGCAGATGTTCTTTCAGGTGAATGATATTGGCGTCTCGCTGGCTGGTGGACAGAACCCGTTTCTGGTGCTGGCCCAGCAAGGCACGCAGATTGCCCAGATCTATGGTTTTGGTAATGGCGGCGTCTCTGGAGCCTTCAAAGATCTAAGATCCCTTCTTACTGGTGTTGCTAGAAGATTCTGGCCAGTGGCTGTTGCCGTGGGTGTGGTGACAGCTGCCTTTGCTGGCCTGACCTATGAGATCAATCAGACCACAGATATCTCTGTCACCATGGGCGATACACTGCTTGCCGTGTGGCAGCTCATCCGCGATGGATTTAATGCGCTTGTTGCACCCCTCATCAATGCGATTGCTCCTTGGTTTGAAGCAGCCTGGACCCGTGTGGTGGCTGCCACCAAAGCCACGGGTAACTTCATCATCAACGAGATGAAGATCACTTATGAGATCATCACCACCATCTGGGAGCAATTGCCGGCTGCCTTTGCTGCTCTGATGATCGGAGCCACCAATGCAGTCATCCGCGGCATCAACCTAATGATCCGCAAAACCACCCAGGGCCTCAACACGCTCAGCCAAACGGCCAACCGGGTGCTTTCTAATATTCCCGGCCTTGATGAGAGTTTCCGCGTTGGTGAGCTACCAACCGTTCAGATTGGGCAGATCGCTAATCCTTATGCAGATCAGGTGGCAGCAGCCTCCAAAGCGCTAGATGAGCGCGTTCGGGAAATCTCAAAGCAGGATCCCATGGGTGAGCTGTTCTCCGCCATTAAAACCCGTGCCGTCCAGAATGCCCTTAACCGTATTGCAGAGACGGCAGATAAAACTGGCAAGGCAGTCAAAAAGGCAGCAGAAGAGGCCAAGACCGGATGGGAAGCTGCTCTTGCATCAATCGAGGCCTATGTGGCCAGTGCCCGCGATATTGGATCTGCCTTTGGTGATCGCATTGTCAAAGTATTTTCAGATGGCGAACAGGCCATCGCAAACTTCGTCCAAACCGGCAAGCTGGAGTTTAAAAGCCTCATCACGTCGCTCATTGCCGATATGGCAAAGCTGGCAGCCCGGCGGTTTATCTTTGGCCCTATCGCCTCAGGTCTTTCCGGTAGCCTGAGCAATCCATCTGGCGGCCTGCAAACCTTACTGTCGGGGTTCTTCAAATCCCTCCTGACGCCGACAACAAGCTTTGCAGGCGGTGGACATACCGGCTCGGCACCGCGCTCGGGCGGGCTTGATGGCCGCGGCGGGTTCCTTGCCCTCATGCATCCGCAGGAGCGGATCATTGATGAGTACAGAGGTGGCAGGCAGCATCAGCCCATGCAGCCCGTCATCGTCAATATCGAAACCCGCGATGTAGACTCTTTCCGTCAGTCCAGAACGCAAGTGGCAGCTGACATTCAGCGGGCAGTTGCCCGCGGGCGCCGAGGGCTTTGATGGTCTTTCATAATGTGCGTTTCCCGGAGAAGATCAGCCGCGGAGCCAGAGGCGGCCCGCGCCGGCGCACGCAAGTTGTCGAGCTCTACTCCGGACGCGAAGAACGCAACGCATCCTGGACGAACTCCCGGCGCGAGTATGATGTGGCCTTTGGCATTCGCAGCAATGACCAGCTGCAAGAGGTCATCGCCTTCTTTGAAGCGCGCAATGGAAGGCTTTATGCTTTCCGCTTCAAGGACTGGGCCGACTATAAAAGCACTCTGCCCTCCAAAGCGACCACGCCTCTCGATCAGCAGCTGGGTGTTGGTGATGGGACACAGACGGCCTTTCAACTACGCAAGCTCTACGGCACTGAGGCGCTTGGGTACTGGCGCACCATCACGAAACCAGTAGCTGGCAGCATCCGGGTTGCCGTGAACAACATCGAGCAATCGAGTAACTGGACAGCTGACCTTGCCACTGGCCTCATCAGCTTTGATAGCGCTCCTACAGCAGGAGCTGTCATCACTGCAGGCTTTGAGTTCGATGTCCCCTGCCGGTGTAACACCGACAGCATCGACGTCACACTGGATCTGGAGCGCCTCGGGTCCATCACCTCTATTCCGCTCATTGAAGTTCGGGACACTTAACGCCCATGAAGAAACTTGTCGAAGGCCTCGCAACTCACCTCGCCAGTGGCACCACCACCCTGTGCTGGTGTTGGTGCCTGACCCGCAAGGACGGGGTGGTCTTTGGTTTTACCGATCATGATCTCGCTCTGCAGTTTGATGGCACTAGTTTTGAACCGGAGACTGGCCTCATTCCATCAGAGCTGCGAGGCTCTTCAGATCTTGCCGTGGATGCACAGGATGCTGAAGGCGTGCTTTCCTCTGACCATATCTCCGAGACCGATATCTTTGCTGGGCTTTGGGATAATGCCAGTGTGGAAGTCTGGCGCGTCAACTGGCAGAACCCTGAGGAAAGGGTTCTGATGCGCCGCGGATCCATCGGCCAGATCCGGCGCGGCAAAACCGCCTTTGTTGCCGAGGTCCGCAGCATGGCTCATGTACTGGAGCAAAGTGTGGGTCGCACCTTCCAGAACGCCTGTTATGCTGCCCTTGGCGACAGTCGCTGCAAGGTCAATCTGGAAACATCCCAGTTTCAGGCCACAGGCACCGTCACCAGCCTCATCGGGGATCGTGGCTTTGCCGCCTCTGGTCTGGATGCGTTTGTAGCGGACTGGTTTGCGCTTGGCCTGCTCACCTGGCAGAGCGGCGCCAACCAAGATCGACAGGTTGAAGTCTCTCGCCATGAGATCATCTCTGGTGTTAGCATTGTCACATTGCTGGAAGCGCCGGTGCGACGGCTCTCAGTGGGAGATACCTTCCAGATCCAGGCAGGCTGTGACAAGCGCTGGCAGACTTGTCTTGAAAAGTTCAGCAACGGCAACAACTATCGCGGCTTCCCGCACATTCCTGGCAATGACACGCTGATCCGGTATGCCGCCAACAGTCGGGGACACAAGAGCGAACCGCTGTGAGCGAAGATCAATCCGAGCGTATCATCTCAGCAGCGCGTCGCTGGATCGGAACACCTTATCACGATCAGGCCAGTGTTCGCGGTGTGGGCTGTGATTGCCTAGGTCTCATTCGGGGTGTTTGGCGCGAAGTTATTGGTGATGAGCCCACCAACATCCCACCCTATACGCGGGATTGGGGGGAAGCTGGGGACGTTGAAGTTTTAGCGGAAGGAGCAAGGAAATGGCTGCAACCAGTGCCGCTTGAGTGCATTAAACCCGGTTGCATTTTACTGTTTCGGATGAAGGATATCGCGATTGCCAAGCACTGTGGGATCTTAAGCAACGCCAGCCACTTCATACATGCCTATGAGCGAGTTGGTGTCATTGAGCAACAGCTGACAAAGACGTGGATGCGGAGATTGGCGTTTGGGTTTAAAGCAAATACATCAAGCAAGTTCAGCTTCTGACTTTTCGCAAGCTAAAGACAGAAGATTAAAGGCATTCTCGTATTGCTTCCATTTAGGCCTAGGGACCCACTTACCTGCCGCGTTTTCATTTGCAAATACAATGCTGTACTTCCCAGCGTTCTTGCCGCTCTTGTTTTGATTTGCTTTCTCAATGAGCTCCAAGGACGGCATTACCCAGTAAGTATCGCACGCCTCTGAATAGAAGAGGAAATAGAAGTTTTCCCTTGGCTCTCTAATCTCCATAGCAGAAAACGTACTTGCATTTTTTGCGGCTGTAGAACGCGCTTTGATTTGCAAATCAATATACTGCGGCGGAGAGGTTGGAAGTCGAATGATGCAATCAATCTGCTGATCATCGACAAGGGTCATGTAAACATCATAGCCCCTCTTAAGGAGCTCAGCTACAGCTACATATTCCTGGCGCTTTCCAAATGACGCTGTTGAGCGAAAGCTAGTTTCCTTCATGACACTCTCCTCAAAATGCAATTTAAAACAACTTAAGCATACTTGATACACAAGCAAGCTCAAACGTGAGGCATCCATGGCTACACTTGTCCTTGGCGCTGTTGGCACCGCCGTGGGCGGAGCCATTGGCGGCTCGTTTCTTGGCGTGACCGCAGCCACCATTGGCGGTGCGATCGGTGCAGCTGCTGGCTCGTATGTTGATAGCTGGCTGATCAGCACCACGCTTCCCGACCAGACCATTGAGGGCCAGCGGCTCGACCGTCTGCAGGTGACCACCTCAACAGAAGGCGCTGTCATCCCCTGTGTGTTTGGCCGCATGCGGATAGGTGGCAACATCATTTGGGCGACGGACTTTCGCGAGGAGATCAACCAACAGAGCCAAGGTGGCGGTAAAGGCGGTGGACCAAAGGTTACAACTACTTCCTATGCTTACTATGCATCATTTGCGATTGCACTTTGCGAAGGGACGATCACTGGCATTGGCCGCATCTGGGCCGATGGCGAGCTTATGGATCTGCAAAGTGTCATCTGGCGCTGGTATGCGGGCGATGAGGCCCAAGAGCCAGATCCCTTCATCAAGGCCAGGATGAATGAGGCACCGGCCTATCGCGGCACCGCCTATCTGGTCTTTGAAGAGCTGCTGTTAGAGAGCTATGGCAACCGCATTCCGCAGATTACCGTGGAAGTGTTTCGCCCGCTGTTGGATGGTACACCGGAAGGCCAGTTGCAATCCATTACGCTGATCCCAGCTTCTGGCGAATATGTCTATGCCACACGGCAGGTGACCAAAATCGAAGGCGGTGCCAAGACAACCAGCATCAACGTAAATGCAGAAGCGACACAAGCTGACCTCATAGGGGCATTGGATCGCCTGCAAGCCTCAGCACCAAACATTCAGAGCATCTCGCTTGTGGTTGCCTGGTTTGGCGATGATCTCAGATGCGGAACTTGCAAAATCCGTCCCGGCGTTGATCAGCCCACCAAGAATGCCAGCACGTCCTGGAGCGTCAATGGTGTTAGTCGATCTGGGGCTTTTCTGGTGAGCCGCGATGATAAGGGGGACCCGGTCTTTGGCGGCACACCTGCTGATTTCTCCGTTGTCGAGGCAATCAAGGAGATCAAAGCACGTGATCTGCGAGTGACCTTCTATCCCTTCATCCTGATGGATATCCCGCCAGACAACACACTGCCGGATCCTTACAGCGATGATGCGAGCAAAGTTGGTCAGCCCGCTTATCCTTGGCGAGGCAGAATAACGTGTTCTCCCGCTCCTCGTTTCACTGGCTCACCAGACAAAAGCGAAGCAGCTGCTGGACTGGTGTCTGCACTGTTTGCCTCTGCCACGGTTGGTGATTTCAGTATTAGCGGGACCAGCGTTTCCTGGACAGGATCACCGGGTAATTGGGGTTTGCGCCGCATGATCCTACACTATGCCCATCTTTGCAAAGCTGCTGGTGGCGTGGATGCGTTTCTGATTGGCTCCGAGATGCGTGTTCTCAATCAGGTGCGAGGACCAGCAAACAGCTTCCCCGCAGTTGACCGTTGGTCAAGCCTGTTGAGCGATGTACGCTCTGTTCTGGGTTCAGATACCAAGCTTTCTTATGCCGCCGATTGGTCCGAGTATTTTGGTTTCAGGCCCGGAGAAGACAGCGGAGACCTCTTCTTCCATCTTGATCCGCTCTGGGCTCATGAGGCCTGTGATTTTATCGGCATCGACAATTACATGCCGCTATCCGATTGGCGTGATGGTTTTGACCATCACGATGCACAAACCCACCCGCACATCTACGACCAGAGCTATTTGAAGGGCAACATAGCCGGCGGCGAAGGTTTTGACTGGTTTTATGCAAGTGATGCTGACCGCATTGCGCAGGTGAGAACCCCAATCACAGATGGCGCTCATAACAAGCCCTGGACATTTCGTTACAAGGATCTGCAGAGCTGGTGGAGCCATCAGCACTATAACCGCCCGAGCGGTGTGGAAGAGGCGGAGCCAACGGCCTGGGTGCCACAGGGCAAACCCATCTGGTTTACCGAGTTTGGCTGTCCTGCTGTAGACCGCGCCACCAACCAGCCCAACGTGTTCATTGATCCCAAATCATCGGAATCCAAAGCGCCCTACTTCTCCCGTGCCTGGCGCGATGATGCCATCCAACGGGCTTACTTGAATGCCACACTGAGCTATTGGCAAGAGCCAAACAATAACCCCTCATCAAGCGCCTATGACGGTCCTATGCTTGATCTCAGCAACTGCTCTGCCTGGACATGGGATGCACGTCCCTATCCGTTCTTCCCGGAGCTCACCAATGTCTGGTCTGATGGTGAGAACTGGCGGTTGGGTCATTGGCTTGGTGGACGGCTCGGAGCCGTTGGTCTTGGCGCACTGGTCAAACACCTATGCGAACGCGCTGGGCTGTCTGGAGATCTGATCGACACCTCGGACCTTTATGGCGCAGTGGAAGGCTATGTAATCTCGGCTTTGCAAAGCCCGCGCGCTTCCATAGCCGTATTGGCACGCCACTTTGGCTTCGATGCGGTCGAGAGTGAGGGCATCCTGCATTTCAAGATGCGTGGCCGTGGTGCCGTCAAGCGCCTTGAGCTTGTTGATCTGTTGGCAGCACCAAAAGACACCGAACCCATCGAGTTTGAACGCGCACAGGAAACCGAACTGCCGCAAGCACTCAAATGGTCTGTTCCCCGATCAGATGAAGACTATGACGCTATCCAAGTGGAAGCGCAGCGGGTAACAGTTCAGGCAAGCCGCATATCATCAGAAAACTTCCCGCTTGCCATTGTTCCAGAAGAAGCTGAGCGCCGAGTACACCGTGCCCTGCAAGAGGCATGGGTTGGACGAGAAGGCGCCAGCTTTGCGCTACCGCCGTCAGAGCTTGCCCTTGATCCGACAGACGTGGTTTCGCTGGACCATGATGGCCGAAGTTATGACCTGCGGCTCTTGAGCGTAAATGATGGTCTGGAGCGCAAGGTGACCAGCGTTTTGCAAGACCGCCAAGTCTACGACATGCCGCCCGGCCCATCACGCAAGCGAACAGATGGAACCCTTTCGCAGGCCGTTGTCTTTGGCAAGCCGCTATTTGCATTTCTTGATCTACCACAGCTGTCAGATGGCACGCCTGCCCACCAACCTCTGATGGCAGCTTATGCCGATCCCTGGCCGGGTGTTCTCAATGTCTATCGCAGTCAGAGCGAGGCTGGCTTCAAACGGGTTGCGCAGATCACCACACCAGCTCAGTTTGGGGTAACAATGGAGCCCCTTAAGCGAGGTCCTACCTCTAGGTTCGATCTTGGCAATGAACTGGTGATTTCAATATCTTCAGGAACAATCGAGAGCATTCCAGACTTAGAGCTCTTTGCGGGCGGTAATGCCTTTGCCCTTGAGATCGCTCCAAATACCTGGGAGATCCTTCAGGCCGGAAAGGCAGAGCTCATTGCGCCTAGCACCTACAAGCTTTCACGGCTGCTTCGCGGTCAACGCGGTACCGAGAGCTCTATCGTCGATACACTCCCAGCAGGGGCAAGGATCATCCGGCTTGATGATAATCTGGTTCCTGCCCCCATAGCTTTGAGCGAGATTGGCTTGCCGTTTCAGTGGCGCATTGCGCCTGGCAGAGCTGCTATGTCGGACCCGGCAAGTTTGGCTTTAGGCTTTACGTCAGAAGCCAAGGGCTTGAGACCCTTCTCCCCGGTTCACGTTGCCCAGCCCTATCGCAAAGGACGTCTACCCGGTGATCTCACTCTCTTCTGGAAGAGGCGTTCTCGCGTGCCCGAAGCGGACAGCTGGCTTTCACGTGATGTGCAACTTGGCGAAGCTGTCGAGGCTTATGAGGTGGAGATCTTCAAAGACGGCTCGGTGATCCGCACGCTCACTTCCCCGACCAGTAATGCTGTTTACACCAGCGCGCAGCAGCTGGAGGATTTCGGTTTAGAACTCTCTGCTGGAGATATGCTTTCCCTCCACATCTACCAGCTCTCCAACACTTTAGGTCGTGGCACGCCGCTTACCGCCACTTTGCACTTGTGAGGCAACAACCATGTCAGAGACAACATCTCGGCTTGCCCTGCCCTACATCATGGCAGCGCAGGCGCAAAAGCATGTCACGCACAATGAAGCTCTTCGCCTGCTCGATGGCCTCATCCAGATGCGGGTCACCAATGCGACCGCGACTGGTCCACCAAGTGCGCCCAATGAGGGTGATGCCTATATCATCAAGGCCCCTGCTACAGGAGAGTGGACTGGCTGGGAGAAGGATGTTGCCTTCTATGCCGATGGCAGCTGGTTCCGGTTACCCGCCCTTGATGGAATGCGTATCTGGAATGCGGAAGTAAGTACCCTGCTGGTCTACACCGCAGGAAGTTGGCAGACCCTTCCCGAAGCACTGAACCTTCTGAAATCAGCGCCTCTGGTTCAGGTCGCGAAAGGGCCGTTTGGTGCAACGACAGGTCTGGGCGTTCTGGAAGAAACACTCTTCGACCTATCGGGCTCTTCCGTCGCAACGACAATTGCTATTCCAGATCGGTCCATCTGCTTTGGTGTTTCCACCCGCACTGTCACCGTAATCACAGGTGCCACCTCTTTTGACTGCGGCATCAACGGAGAGCCTTCCAAGTTCGGCGGTTCCCTCGGCATTGCCGCTGGCAGCACCAATAAGGGCATCATTGGCCCACAAGGCTTTTATGCCGATACGCCGATCCGCCTCACCGCCAGTGGTGGTGACTTCACCGGAGGTACCGTCAGCGTGGCCATCCATTATCTCAGTGTTGGCGTACCGGACGCACCATGACCAACCTCAGCAAAATCATCAATGCGCTGGGCGGCGGACCCGCAGCCGTTGCCATTGTCGGTCTGGGCTTCTTTGCCTGGAGAGTGCTCAGTTGGTGGCGTCAAGACACCAAGGAATACAATTCTGCCCTTCGCGAGATCCAGAAGGAAGTCACCGAAGGTTTGCAAGCTAGCACAGAGGCCATTCGCGCCTTAACCGAGGAGATCAAGCGCCGTGATTAAACGCCTCCTGAAAGTCGTTCCGCGGTCTCGTAAACGGACATGCAAGACTTGTAGTCAGCAGGCTGTACTTGCTGTGCACCAAAAGCGCCTAGAACTTAGCCAAGCGCTTCAGGAACTCGCACAGACAAGAAAGGCCAAAGACCGAACCTAACAACGCTTATCCATCCCAAAGAACTTACCTTTTCAAGCTGCCTTCGGGCGGCTTTTTTTATGTCTGGAGGACCAACCATGACGTACACCACACGAGACATCCAAGCTCGGCTTGCTGCGCTGGGCTATGATCCCGGCCCCATCGATGGTCTTGATGGACCAAAGACAAGAGCGGCGATAGCTGAGGCGTTGAAAGTGCAGAACGTGAAGCGCGTCGAGGAGTTGTTTCACGCTTCTGGACTTCATCGCATCATCCTGCACTGGACAGCTGGCGCTGAAGGGCTCATAGAGCTGGAGCAACAGCACTACCACCTCATCATCGATCGCTCAGGCCGAACACATACAGGTGCTCTGAAACCAGAGGCCAATGCCAGTTGCCACAATGGTAGGTATGCTGCTCACACCAGAGCGCTCAACACTGGCTCCATTGGCGTAGCCCTTGATGCCATGGCAGGCGCAATAGAGTCGCCTTTTGAACCCGGCGAATATCCGATCACACAAGTTCAGGTTCAAGCACTTGCAGAGGCCGTTGCAGATCTCTGCGATACCTATCAAATCCCTGTCAGCCCATATTCGGTCCTAACCCATGCTGAGGTCGAACCAACGCTCGGCGTCAAACAACGCAGTAAGTGGGACATCACCTGGCTGCCGGATATGACTAAGCCTGGAGATCCGGTTGATGTCGGTGACAAGCTACGTTCTCTCATTGCAGCTGCAAGGCTCTGAGAGTGATGAGCATGTTACTTCGCCTGGCACCATACGCGATCATAACTGCAGCACTCGCCTCGGCACTCTGGTTCTTCGCTGACTATGTTCGGGATCAGGAACATAGTCAGCGAAGAACTCCAGACTACAACTCTCCCAAGCCCAAGCCGCCCTTGCACGCGCTGAAGAGGTCGCACGCGTCCACCGAGCATATCTGCAACAAGCAGAAGCGGAAGCCGAACGCTGGGAAGAACTCGCCAATGATCTCCAATCTATGGAGGGCCGCAATGCGCCCCTATCTGATTTTTTGCGCACTGCTGCTGAGCGCTTGTACGGCAAGAGAAAAGCCTCCACCTCAGATACTAGCCCCGCCAATCATTCCCGCAGATCTCCTGCGCCCTTGCCCCGGCTACCGCGGGCCAATCCCGCGCAATGAAGGGCAGCTTATAGATGCGGTGGTAGCCGAGAAGCAAGGAAGGGCATGAGCGAATGGGAAACTATATGCAATTGCTCAGCTAGAATACACCCTTGATCCATCATTCAATACATCAGGCCATCTGCCGTTCTAACTTTGCTTTACGAGTTTCCCAATCAGGCATGACGCGTCGAAGTAAATCGTAGAACTCAGGACCATGGTGAAGATACTCGATGTGACAGAGCTCGTGCGTGATTACGTAATCAATTGCCTCTGTAGATGCTCCGATCAAACTACGGTTAAGAACTAAGTTTCTTTTTGCAGTCATAGATCCCCATCGATGACTTAACTCCCGGACCAATAAGTTATTGGGTGCCATTTGCTTTGGATCCGGAAAACGATCTTGAGATATCAATAGCCGCTCTGCGAACTTGATTTTGGCGCGTTTCAAAAACCATTCCCTAACCAGTTCTCGCGTCTGATCGCTTTGCTGTGGTTTGGTCGTTGAAACTATAATTTGACCACGCTGCATTTTGACGGAGTTCTGAATTCCACGCGAAATCTTTAACTTATATTGCCGCCCAAGATACCTATACGTTTCTCCAGCCACGTAGACACGGGGAGGAGTGCGCGGCTGGAACTGCTCGAAGTATTGTATCTGTTGTCGAACCCACGGCGCTCTTTTGTGCACCTTCTCAAAAATGCTCTCAAGCGTCGCAGTTAGGGGCGCTACAACTTCAACTTTTTGATCAGGATGAACGTTAATCGCCAGCGTTTTTCTATCTCGCCTCACAAGAATAAACTCTATGAGTTGGTCACCGTAAGACAGGCGAAAAACCTCTGAGGTCATCCCGGAAACCTCGCCCGAGCTACATCCATGATTTTGAGTTCGATATCGTCAAGCTGCTCTAGAGGGACATCAATTCCCTTATCATCACGAACGACATCAAAAAAGTAATCATCGATAGCGTTTCGCATATTGTTCTGCGCAACCTCGTTGCTCCAGACATCAACAATATGATGCTTCTTCACAATCTTAACAACAGCTTTCGCCACATCTGCCGTTATAGTTTCATCAGTAGGATCCATGACTTCACTAAAGATAGGGTCTAAGATTCCGAACACAGCTTGAGAATCTTCATCACCTTTTATGCTCTCGGGGAACTTACGACCATGATCTTTGCGAGCCACTTTGCTCGCAAGATCAACAACATTCTTCAGATAGTCTTTCTCTGAAATTCTCTTTTCACGATAATCTTTTATCGTCTCTTCCAACATCTCAGAAAACTGCTGGTAGAAAGATGGGTCTTGCTCCATTTTCTCTGAGATCGTGCGCTTGGTAGCACTCGCGATGCGATCTGCCTTCGACGCCGCTGTTGTCTCATCTTCTTCAACAACTGCATTTAATGCATCTGTATCGTTGATGTTGACGAGCTCAATAATCACTTCCGCGGGTTTGGCGGTTACATGATCATCCAACAGCTTCTGGATTTTCGGCTCAAACTCACGCATATCAATGGTCTCTTGATATCGAAGCTGTACTGAGCGCTTTAACTCAGAGAACGCCCGCCAGTCTTTCGAAAAGACTTCAACCTTGCTGTCCTCGAACACATCATAAAGCTTTTCTGATGACAGCGAGATATGTAGGCATCGACCATAAGCCTTTAAACGTGCGTAAAACTCATGGCGCTTCGCTTCATCCGCAAGAAGTTGCTCAAATTGCTCCATATCCTTTTTATTGCGAACTTCTTTGAAAGTATCCCAGAGCTGATCGTGTAATTGAGGAAGCCTTCTGATCTCCTCCCGGATATCATGAAGTGTTCCAGCAACGTCATCATTGTCGAAACCTTCAAAAGCGCTATAGGTGGTCAGAGCTTTATCCAGCTCACCGAGCAAGCCCTCATAATCAACGATGAAGCCAAACTCTTTTTCTTTATCTCCATCTTCAAACAACCGGTTTACGCGTGCTATCGCCTGCAACAAGTTATGTTCGCGCAAAGTTTTACAGACATAGAGAACTGTATTACGCGGAGCATCGAAGCCTGTGAGAAGCTTTGAAACAACAACTAAAATCTCCGGTTCACCAGATCCCTTAAAAGCATCAATGATCTGTCGATTGTACTCAGCCTCGCTCTTGTACTTGTCCATCATTTTGTCCCAGAACTTGCGCACCAAGTCCTTGGATTCCTGATCGACTTCATCAATACCTTCCTTCTCATCAGGAGCCGAGATTACAACTTCGCTAGTGACATGACCCATCTCATCAAGGATTTCTTTAAAGCGAACTGCAGCTGCTTTAGACGGGGCAACCAACTGAGCTTTAAATCCAGTTCCTTGCCAGTACTGTCGGTAATGCTCCGAGATATCAAACGCTTTTGCGAAAATCGCCTGACTTGTTTTAGCAAGCACATCCATTCGGGAAAATTTGCGTTTTAAATCAGCCTTCTGTTTTTCTGTAAGGCCCTTGCTAATCTTTTCAAACCACATGTCAACGACATTGCCGCTAACCTGCTGCTCAACAAGCCGTCCCTCATACAATAGCGGGACAACAGCCTCATCTTTAACGGCTTCATCAATCGTGTATTTATGGATCAAGCCACCGAATGTGCTCAGAGTATTCTTCTCTTTCTTAAGCAGTGGTGTACCGGTAAAGCCGAGATAGCAAGCTTGTGGCAATACGCGCCGCATATTTACGGCAAACTTCCCAAGACCACCACTCTTCCCCGATTGGCTTCGATGGCTCTCATCGACTAATACAAAGACCTCCGAGCTCTCATCAACAAAGTCACTAGCCTTCATTGCTGTTTCAAACTTGTTGATGATCGTTGTAATGAGCGGCGTCTTATTCTTGATTAATTCAATCAGATGTGTGCCTTTGGTCGCCCGAATTGGCTCCATCTCACAGGACTTAAAGGTCCCTTTGATCTGCTTATCCAAATCATCTCGATCTGTGACAATAAGAAGGCGCGGATTTTTGATTTCTTTGTCGAGAGCAAGCGCACGACCCAGCATCACCATCGTCAGGCTCTTACCCGATCCTTGGGTGTGCCAGATAACTCCGCCTTTACGTTTTTCCTTAGCATCAAAATGTTTAAGGCGCTGAATTGCAGAACGGATTCCAAAGAACTGTTGGTGGCGAGCGATCTTCCTTACGCCTCCATCAAATACAGTAAAACGCCTGACCATCTCCAACAGCCGCCCGGGACGACACAGCGCGAAGATAATACGATCCTGTTGACTGATTGCTCTGTCTCCAGCAGCCGAAAGCTCTTCAAAAAAAGGCAAAGCAGCCGCAAGTTCCCCTGAGAAAACAGCTGTCTTCTCATCAGGTGTCAGAGGACGGTTGATGACCGCATCAATATCAGAATCCTGATCTTCTTCATCACGCCAGATTTGCCAGAATTTGCGCGGAGTTCCTACAGTTGCATATCTGGCTTCCTGACGTTTCATGCTCAACAGCAGTTGCGCATAATGAAACAGCTGAGGGATGTTGTCTTCATTCTGATAACCGATGAGCTGACTGTCGGCTTTTTTCAGCTCTTCTGTTGGCCTCTTGTTTTCAATAACAACAAAAGGAATACCATTAACGAAGCACACGATGTCGCACCGCCGCGTGCTTGTACTTCCTGTCCGCTCAATCGTCATCTCAGCGGTGACGTGATAAACGTTATTCTCTGGCTGTTCCCAATCAATGTATTTAAACGAGTAGCTCTTGCTATCACCTTCAATAGCCTTGGTGATAGTGGTGCCCAGCACCATCAGGTCGTAAAGGTCCTGATTTGTCCCTTTAAGACCTTTCAGTTTGTCTGGGGTTGGCTTCAGTCGTCGCATAGCCTCATGGGCATCAGCTATATCAAACGCATAATCTTGCCCACGGTAGCTATAGTGATTTAGCTTAAGCAACTGCTCTACAAGAACATCATCAAGAATAACATTACGTGGTTTCCCACGTAATGCATCAGTTTGCTCTTTGGATAATGGCGTGAAACCCAGAGCCACAAGTGTTTGAATGGCCGGAATCTGTGACTGGTACTTTTCAGCAGGATTAAACCCCTGACTAACAACGTTTAGGCTCATGCGGCAGCCTCTTCATCCGCATCAGTCTTTACACGCCACTCTCCAGTCATAAGCTTCTGCATTAAACCGCGCTTTTGCGTTGATATAGCATCAATACGTTGTTGCTCAATCGAGAGTTCAGCTTCAATCAAGTTTAAGGATTCAGCCACACCTTTCTGCTGCTTAAGCGAAGGAGATGGAATGTACATATCTCCAAAATCTCGAAATGAAATCTGCTTACCGTCACGAATCCCAAACACCAGCCGGTCTAAACGTCCAATAAAACTTTTAGACTTAAAGAAATGCCGATAATAGTCATCAATGATCTTCACTTTGGGTCGCAACACTGTATAAGCTGGACTAACAAGTCCTAGAACATCAGAGTACTCTAGCCCTCCTTCGAAGGAACGAAGGCTAATCACAAAATCTCCCGGTCGAACTACTTTATAGTTAGAAATATCTCCGTCAGGCATCGTAACACGGCGGTCTAGCTCATCACGACGTACAATGCCAATATCTTGCATAACAGCCAGCAGTGGGAGATCGGGTTTCCCTCGTTCTGATACTGTTTCAAAAACATTTTTAGCTCTGCTAAGCGAGGTTTCTGCTTCATATTCGCTCTCAAAAAAGCGTTGCTGAACTCCTGTTGTAAAACATTCCTTTCTCGCACGAAGCTCCTCCAAGGTCTCAATAGTTTGATCCCACGTCCGCAATATTTCAGCAATCTTACGCTGTTGTGTAATCAGAGGGATATAAACTCTAAACGGATTTATATGCTTGTTATTTAATTGCGGAATGGTAGAAGTATCCGCAATTTTATGTAGACCTTTATACTCAATTACATAAAATAGATACTCATTGAGCAAACGATTATCAGGCAAAATCGCCATCAAGTTTGTATCGATAACAATATCTACTAATGCCAATCTAATTTTATTATTCATTATTGCTGCACCGCGTTTGGGAAAGAGTACGGCTCCAGCAGGCACTAGCCCCTTTTTTTCATTAGTGTAGCTTCTGCTATCTTTTTGATATTTATTACAGTTATTAAGGTCTTCAACTTTGACAAAAGGAAAAGAACCAGTCTCGAGCAGATCAACTTGAGATGGAGAAACACCACTAAATATCTTTACAAAATCGCCAAGTTTTACTCTATCATCCATAGTATGCGCTTGAAATACAAATGATTTTTCGGTGCTGTTAGAATCAGGCATCAATCCCAAGCTCCTTTAGGTACACCATCATTTTTGAGCGCACTTCAGTGAGATCAGCTTCGATCCTTAGAATATCCTTTTGAACAGCAACTATATCTATTTCTTCTTCTGGTTCAAAGGTATCAATGTAACGAGGAATATTCAGATTGAATTCATTCTCTGATATTTTTTCAAGACCAACGCAAAGCGAATACTTTTCATCATTAATGCGGCCTTGGTATGTACTCAAGATTCTTTTTATGTGATCATTGCTCATCACATTGATTGTCTTCCCGGAAGTAAACTCTTTACTTGCATCAATAAAGAGAACATCCCTACGAGCTTCATTCACACCGCCTTCTTCACGAGACCGGTCAAACACCAAGACAGCAACGGGAATGCCCGTTGTCGTGAAAAGGTTAGCGGGCAAACCAATAACTGCATCAAGAAGGTTTTCTTCAATCAATGCTTTACGAATTTTGCCTTCAGCCCCCCCACGGAATAATACTCCATGGGGCACGATCACCGCGACACGTCCAGATTGCCGCTTTGCTATTTCAAGCATATGAGTGATGAAGGCGTAATCGCCTTTAGACTTAGGCGGAACGCCACGCCAGAACCGTTTGAACTGGTCTGTCTCTGCATTATCCGCCCCCCACTTGTCCAAGGAAAATGGCGGGTTCGCAACCACCACATCGAACTTTTGAAGGTGGTCTTGTTCAACAAGAGCAGGGCTATTGAGCGTATCGCACCATTCAATCTTTGCAGCATCTTTTGAATGCAAAAACATGTTCATACGAGATAGTGCCCAAGTTGCACCATTCACTTCCTGACCGTAAAGCGCATAGTTGTCGGAGCCGACTTCCTCTGCAGCACGAATGAGCAGAGACCCTGAACCACAGGCCGGATCACAAATCGTATCACCTGGTTTTGGCCCCGCAAGTTTGGCAAGCAGGCCGGAGACAGCGGCAGGGGTATAGAACTCACCTGCTTTCTTGCCTGCATCTGATGCAAACTTCGAAATCAAGTAGATATAGCACTCACCAATGATATCTTCCGTCACCCGAGATGGGCGAAGATCAAGTGCTGGCTTATTGAAATCCTCAAGCATTAACTTCAGGCGACGATTACGGTCTTTTGTGCGCCCGAGGTTGGCTTCTGAGTTAAAATCAATATTCCTAAACACGCCTTCCAGTTTGGCGCGGTTGGCATCTTCAATTTTCTCAAGAGCAATGTTGATCAGTTCACCAATGTTAGCTTCATTTCGGTTTTCATAAAGATCATAGAAGCTTGCCCCCTTGGATAGTATAAAGCGTTCACGCTCCATACGGCGGCGGATACGTACTTCGTCATCACCAAACTGATCACGATAAGCCTCGAAATGATCATTCCAGAGGTCTGAAATGTATTTAAGAAACAACATCACCAGGATGTAATCTTTGTATTGGCCAGCATCGACTACACCTCGGAAGGTGTCGCAAGCTGCCCACACAGTGTTATTCACTTCTGCTTGTGTCAATTTGTCAGTCATAAAAAATTTCCTCTTATTATTATGGGGGCGTAAGCTCTGCTGCCTACGCCCAAAATGAATTAATCAATACACGCCACAAGGTGGCGCAAAATGCTGCCGGAGTTCCCGTTCAATCTGCATTCGCTCTCGCTCATCTTTATAGATAGCAGCAACAGCAAGTTCAGAATGTCCTTGACCACGCCAACAAGGGCTTCGATCATGGCTGGAGACTCTCTCTTGAACATTTTGTGACTCACCCACATCAACTACAGTCCAATTACTCGTACTGTTCTTTCTGCCCAAAATGACATAAACCCCTGAACGAGCCTGTAGTAAGTTTTGGTTGCTGAATGGTCCTTCAGCATGGTATTTACCTATATTGATAGACATCTGAATACTCCTTCTTGTGTCTGTTTTAATAAATCAGCATGCCTCCTACGCATGTTGATTGTTTTATTGCCCGGCTTCACGCCAATGAAGCTGGGCATTTCGCACCTGCTCAAGCAAGACGAAATCCATATATTCTTTTTTCTTTTCAGCTAGCTGCTGCAGCAAGAACTGCTCTTGCGCTGCTAGCTTACTAATATTTACGATCAATCTCTGTTTCTCAAAGTCAGGAACAGAAACTTGCAACTGATCTAAATCTTTCCGCGAAATCATTCGCAAACTGGTTCCTCTTGCACAGCTATCAAAATATAACTGCGAAGGCGTTTGATTGATAAACCAAGCGAGATATTCAGGAAGAACCACCTCAACCCGCGGCCTGATAATGATTAATGGAGACACTGCAACGGCTGTTTCGTCTGCACTACCCACAACAACAGCCGCTGTATTCCTATCCCCCCGCGACCGAAATAAAAGATCCCCATCCCGCACTCGATAGCGCTCTACTTTCCCCTCAAGATGAAATTTGCTCGCACTCGACAGCAAAAAAGTGTCGCTACGCAACAAATCCCCCAGCTGCACTGCTTCCACACCACCAACAGAATCCTCAGAAAGTCGTGACCTCACAGTCATCCCTCCCTGAATTTCGGCTAAATCGTGCAGCTGAATATTTTTTTGTCTGTAACTCATGCTACAGTTATAATCTGAGCAGAGATAAATGTCAAGAATTTTTTGCAGTATTGCGATCTACTGCATTTTTTTCAAAAGAGATTTCGCGACTGTCTTAAATGTTGACGTGGTGTTGACGCGAACGCAAAAAGCCCTGAACCAGAGGTTCAGGGCTTTTGTTATGCTGTTGATCTATCGATCGAATTTTGGTTGCGGGGGTAAGATTTGAACTTACGACCTTCAGGTTATGAGCCTGACGAGCTACCGGGCTGCTCCACCCCGCGGTAATTATATGTGTTCTGTGTATTT
>CANMBS010000057.1 GCA_947496145.1 uncultured Pseudovibrio sp. | reverse complement strand
GCAGGTCTGTAGAGCGCGGTGCTGGCATGTTGTGATCCTCCCAATCAGAGTGAACCACAGAACGCCCGCCATGTGAATCCTACAGATTCAAACTTTCTCCGAAACGCTTTAAACATCTAGGAGATGATTACTAGGACAAAGGCCCTTCATTATTTGACATGAACTGAGAGTTTAGAAAAATAGTTTTTAATTTGCTTGGCCAATGCTGCCTGTTCGAGGGATTTGGATACCGAAGCTCCGACAAGGCTAATTTGAAAATGTGGTAGCTTAGGCAGGGTGGCGGAGCGCTGTACGGCCAGAAAACTTGGAACAGTCGAAGACAGTAAGGGTGCAATCTCGCGGTCAGCTGCGAGCGATGCAAATACTGAGCCTAATCCTCCTATGTGGTGTGTTGATTGCCACTCAATCCCGCTGCGCATAAGAGCGTCTGCTATTGGTTCACTGAACTGGCATCCATCACCGCCTAGTGTAACCATTATTGGCCATGCTTGAGATGCTTTTCCATCGCGAGCGCCCACCCAGACCAGCTCATCTTCAAGTAAAACCTCTCCGCGATTAGTTCCGACTGGGTCCGTTACAAGCGCCATATCAAGTTTGCCTATGGTATATTGCTCGAACAGTTTCCAGGAAGACAGGCTGGAAAGTGTTACAGTCACATGAGGGTGGGTTTCACCAAATTCACGTAAAATTGGTGGAATAAAAACTTCAACAAGGTCATGCGGGACACCAAGTTTAATTTCCACTGCCTTTGATGCTTCCCCCAAGTTCTCAAGGATGCGATCATTTAACATTAAGAGCTCACGTCCACAGCTGTAAAGCAGCTTGCCATGGTTCGATAATGTAACCTTGTTAGTGTTACGTTCTAAAAGCTTTACACCGAGAGCCTCTTCTAATTTAGCGATTTGCTGGCTTGCAGCAGACTGCGTTAAATTGACCTTTTCAACAGCTTTGGTCATGGTGCCTGTATCGGCAATAGCAATAAAGGTGCGCAATTGTGGGAGATTAATGTGTCGAGCCACTGATTTATCCTGCTCATCTCATGCATAAAGCTTTGAAAATGCTCTATTATAAGAAATTCTAATAGTAGCTATTATAATTATTTTCTGTTTTTATGAATATGGGGAAATTAATATCTCCCTAAATATTAGTTAAGATATGTAAATGAGGAGAGCTTTCGTTGCGTGAATTTAAGTTTATCTCATCAGTAAATTTAAAAGAGAACTTGGATGATGAAATTAAATCTACTTCAGTTGCTGAAGGCGATGAATGGAATTCTTTTTCTGGCCTGAATAATCTAGGTGATTTTATCCGCGTTAATTCTTGTGTTTTTTCGAGAAGCAATCTGTCGGAACACGTAATTATTTCTTTTTTGTTGCAACTTAGGAACTCGCGCAGGCTCTTTAACCCTTCCTGTTGAACGTAACTGCCGGCTTCTGGTGACTATGTCATTCAACGATATTGATGTGCCTTTCACTCAAACTCAGTGCGGAACTCATGGCGAGGTCGAGCAAGCCCGAATTTCAATGGTCGGCTTCAACTGTTTTTCATGCTCCCTTTCATGATGCCTCGGGAGATAAAGAATTGCCTGATGAACAATATTCAAACTCACGAAGTAAGTATAAGGCGGATATCGCCGGATTAGTTCGCGAGGACGACAGTGATGGTCAGTTGCTCGCAATCTCTGAGATGTCTGAATTGTTTAGCGTTACACTGCGGACACTTCGCTTCTATGAGGAGAAGGGACTTCTAAACCCAGTAAGACGCGGTGCACGCCGTTTCTACAGAGGTCGTGATGTAAGCCGTATGCGCGTCATCCTTCAGGCTAAAAAGATCGGACTGACACTGGCAGAGGTTCGTCGCATTATTAAACTGGTTGAGGGATCCAGCCCGCGTGCGGATCAGCTCAAAGAACTGCAGGAGATCTGCGGTGCACAAGAGCAGTTGTTGCATGAGCAGGAGCAAGCCTTGCAGGAGCTGATTGCAGAAGTTCGTGGCATCTCTCAGGCATTGACGTCGATACTGGCTGTCGAAGCTTAATCGTATACAGGGAAAGATGTTTGAAACTCGGCTCCAGTGGTGCCGGAGCTGGATACTTTGTTGCAACTCAAGTTGCAGGAATGCCTGAATTGTGACCGTTAATATGCAGGACACTTGCAATTTGATAGCATCAGCCTATGCTCAATGGATAGATATTTAGAAGTTAAAGAGGATGAGTATAGTTCTTCCTCTTATTTGTATTAGATGTTTTTCTGAAATGTCCTTAGGGGGTGCAATGATCAACGGTGTTGCTTTGTCTTTCTCTGATGTAATTCAGTTGAAGAAGCCAGAAGACGAAAGATCCGAACACAACCCAAAGCCACTATTGCCAGCTGACAGGTTAAAACATCGCACAGCAAATGATGTTGTTGAGTTAAGTTTATTGGGTAAGAAGGCACTCCTGAGTAAGCCGCAGTCTTTTGATGCAAAAGCTCTCGTTGAAGATCTGTGGGCAAAATCTGATTTGTCGAAACTGAGCGACACTTCACAGGCTGATGCTCCATTTCATTCTATGGAACGACTGTCTCAGGCAATGGAAGAGCTTTCGCAGGCAATGGATGGATATCTGAGGCTCGATGAAGAGTACTCTCGGGCAAAACTAGCAGTCAGGCAATTTGACCGTCTCCGTAGGACACAGGACTATATAGATACGCTTGAGAATGTCACTCCGGTGCCAGCAGTCGAACTTAGTCCTGATGAAGCCGAAGAGATCAAAGCCAAAATTAAAGCTTATGGGACATGGAATGAGTCCTCTACCGAAGACTTTGTGCAGTTTTACGAGCATAAGCAATACACTTTCAAAGTTGACGGCAGAGTTTTTGTGCAAGATGAGGCTGTGCCAACAAGCATGGAAGAAAAGCAAAGCTGGCTCCATGATTTGACAAGCCTGCTTGAGGATATGAAAGAAGTAACAGGTGGGAAGTCAGAGGAGTATTGGACGACCAGGGCTTCTGATTACGAAGCAACTTTAAAGGGGCAAGCCGATAATTTGAGTAAAGCGGTGGCAAGGGTAAACGAGCTACGGGAACAGGGCATCGGCTCCGGTTACACCTCCGGTCAACTACATGATGCAACGGTATGATTTGTAGAAGAAATGAACAGGAGCAAGCGCGGCGTTCAGCTTGCCGCCAGTGATGCAGCTGCGGGCTTTGATAGGCGGGAGCTCTTGAGACAATCTCACCTTAAGCAAAAAAGCACGGGGCGTATGCCTCGTGCTTTTTTTTGTTTTGTCTGAACGCCCACCAGCGAGAGGTGGGAGTTAATCACCTTAGAAGTGAACTGAACGTGCGCCAGCGGGCTTCTGCAGTGGTGGTGCGAACTTGGTCAGGTCGATGCCTTCTACAGCTGCCTTGTACTCATCCATGTTTGGCGTTCTGCCGAGGATGGCGGAAAGAACAACAACCGGAGTGGAGGCCAGTAGAGACTCACCCTTCTTCTCAGCAGAATCTTCCACCACACGACCCTGGAACAGGCGGGTAGAGGTTGCCAGAACGGTATCACCTT
Source organism: uncultured Pseudovibrio sp. (assembly GCA_947496145.1). GTDB lineage: Bacteria > Pseudomonadota > Alphaproteobacteria > Rhizobiales > Stappiaceae > Pseudovibrio. The sequence goes on along the minus strand of CANMBS010000057.1, from coordinate 19,969 downwards.
TTTCAGCCTTTTCCTGGTTACCCATACAAAGGTTACAACCAGGGCGCTCAAGGTACATAATGTTTTCGTATTCCTTACGAGCAGTGCTCTTTGGCATCAGATCATCAAACTCGAAGCCGGAGTACTTCTGCAGGATGCTCCAGTCACCCTCTTCCTTCAACTCGTCAATGATGTTGTAGGTTGGTGCAGCGACCACGAGGGGTGCGTTGAACTTCACTTCGCCCTGAGTCTTTTCAAGGTTGCGGAGCATCTGAGCAACGATCTTCATGTCGCCTTTGTGAACCATACAGGAGCCAACAAAGCCCAGATCAACCTTCTTGTCGCCACCGTAGTAGGAAACAGGGCGGATGGTGTCGTGGGTGTAGCGCTTGGAAATGTCAGCGTTGTTCACGTCCGGGTCAGCGATCATTGGCTCAACGATCTCATCCAGATCAACAACAACCTCAGCAAAGTACTTGGCGTTGTCATCCGGGGTCAAAGCAGGCTTCTCACCAGACTTGATCTCAGCAATACGCTTGTCTGCTTTGTCGATCAGGCCCTGAAGCGTCTTGGCTTCGTTTTCCATGCCCTTGTCGATCATGATCTGAATACGGCTCTTCGCCAGCTCCAGAGAACCGATCAGGGTTTCATCATTGGAGATACAGATGGAGGCTTTTGCCTTCATTTCTGCAGTCCAGTCGGTGAAGGTGAATGCCTGATCAGCCAGCAGGGTGCCGATGTGTACTTCGATGATGCGGCCCTGAAACACGTTATCGCCATGCTGCTTGAGCATCTGCGCCTGTGTAGCATGCACCACATCGCGGAAGTCCATGTGATCTGCCATGGTGCCTTTGAAGGTCACTTTCACAGATTCAGGAACCGGCATGGTTGCTTCACCCGTTGCCAGTGCCAGTGCAACAGTACCGGAGTCCGCACCAAACGCCACGCCTTTGGACATACGGGTGTGGCTGTCACCGCCAATGGTGATGTCCCAGTCGCTCACCGTGATGTCGTTGAGCACCTTGTGGATCACATCTGTCATGGAGTGATAGACGCCTTTAGGGTCGCGCGCGGTAATAAGGCCGAACTTGTTCATAAACTTCATGAGCTTAGGAATGTTGGCCTGTGCTTTTAGATCCCAGACAGAAGCAGTGTGACAGCCAGACTGGTAAGCCCCGTCAACAGTTGGAGAGATGACGGTCGCCGCCATGGCTTCCAGTTCCTGAGAGGTCATCAGACCAGTGGTGTCCTGAGACCCAACGATATTCACTTTCACACGAACATCAGAACCGGCATGCAGCACAGCACCCGGAGTGGTGCCAACAGCGTTGCGGTTGAAGATCTTCTCAACTGCGGTCAGGCCCTGACCTTCGTGGGAGATTTCTTTAGAAGGCGCGAAGACTGGAGTAGGGGTAACACCAAGGGTCTCAGCAGCAAATGTCTGTAGCTTTTTACCGAAGACGATGGCGTAGGAACCGCCCGCCTTCATGAACTCTACCTTCTGAGGAGTAAAGGCGGAAGCAACGTCTGCCAGCTCTTCATCGCCAGCTTCGTTGTAAAGCTTTTTGCTCTTGGTGTTGATGGTCAGCACGGTGCCGGTCTCAACAGAGTACTTCTGCTCAAGAACAGGATTGCCATCGTTATTCAGGATCGGATTGCCGTCTGAATCCAGCTTCTTCACCCAGTTCTTCAGGTCAAGGCCGATACCGCCGGTCACGCCAACTGTAGTCAGGAAGATCGGGGAAATGCCGTTGGTGCCTGCAACAACCGGAGCAATGTTCACGAAAGGAACGTATGGGCTGCCCTGCTTACCGGTCCACAGCGCAACGTTGTTCACGCCGGACATACGGGAGGAGCCAACACCCATGGTGCCTTTTTCAGCAATGAGCATTACGCGCTTGTAAGGGTGCTGAAGCTTCAGTGCTTCGATTTCCTGCTGAGCTCTCTCGGTAATCATGCACTTGCCATGCAACTCACGGTCTGAGCGCGAGTGCGCCTGATTGCCCGGAGAAAGAAGGTCAGTGGAGATATCGCCTTCACCAGCAATGTAAGTGACGACTTTAACCTCATCGTCTACATCAGGAAGTTTGGTGAAGAACTCAGCCTTCGCGTAGCTTTCCAGAATGTCCTTTGCAACAGTATTGCCTGCTTTATAAGCCGCTTCCAGACGGTCAGTGTCTGCGTCATACAAAAACACCTGAGTTTTCAGAACATCGCCAGCCTGCGCTGCGATAGACGCATCCTCACCCAAAGCAAGATCAAGAAGAACCTCAACTGAAGGGCCGCCCTTCATGTGAGAGAGCAGCTCAAAGGCAAACTCCGCTGTGATCTCTTCAACAACAGCACCGCCAAGGATGATCTCTTTCAGGAACTTCGCCTTCTCACCCGCAGCGCTGGTGGTGCCCGGCAAAGTGTTGTAAATGAAGAACTTCAGAGAAGCTTCTCTGTGCTCATTATTTACATCTTTGATCTGAGAGATGATCTCGTTAACAAGTGCGCCATCCTCAATCGGCTTTGGATGCAAGCCTTCGGATTTGCGGGTTTCGATCTCTTTTAGGTAGTCTGTGTACAAGCTCATGATTATCCTGGCGAATTACTGTTAGTTGCAGCTTGAATCCCGGGTCGCAGAAAGCTCTGGCGAGTCGGTGTATGTTTGTTGTATGCGGATGTATACCAAATAAGACTGGCTTGCAAGATGTTTCCGGCAAATGAAAGTGTGTTGTCGTCCTCTCCGAGGTGCTGATGTAGACGCTTCAGTAACATACCGCAGGTTTTAAAACTGGTATTGTCTTTTCTGGCAGGATTGAAAGAAGTGCGACTGATAAAAAGTCTAATACCTAACAGGAGGCAGGCACAGCAGCACGTCATAAACGCAAATGTAATGGTGCTCAGTCAGCTGGTTGTGCGACTGGAATGTGCAAACACGGCTGAGGCAATGCAACACGAGCCTTTACAGACTCGCTTTTCAGGAAACGCAGAGTTTCTTGTGTCTTGGGGCTCCCCCAATGCGCTGCACAGCTGCTGCGCCGCATTCATTCCCACGGCGAAGACATGTCTCCAGTGAAGCGCCATCAAGCCATGCGCTTAAAAAACCTGCATTAAAGGCATCTCCTGCGCCCGTCGCATCAAGAGCGTCTACCTGCGTAGAGGTTACTGAAACAGCGGCACCATTATGAATTGCAGTTGCCCCGAATTCGCCTTGCTTAACAACGGAAAGAGGTGTGTGTGCACCTACATTCTCCAAAATGCCAAGCGTTTTTGCCTCCAGTTCATTGGGCAGGAATACATCAATCTGCTGTAAAACCTCATTGACGTTTGGATGCGTAAAACTCTTGGCATCCCAGGCACAGTCTAAAGAAATGCTCATGCCTTTTGCTTTGGCTATGGCAAGCAGTTCCGGTTGCTCAAGGACTGTTGACAGCTCACCGATGTGCAGATGCTGTGCAGGTGTTGAGCCAAATGTGTCCAGCAGCTCCTTTGAAACTGCGCGGTCATTGCGTTTGGTTAAAAAGGCCCGGTCATTATTATAGGTGATTGCCGCCGTAAGTTGCGGGGGATTGGCCGGGTTATAAGGTGCCAGTGTCATATCGATCCGGCTGCCGTTTAGCTTGGGGTAGATCGCGGCCCCAAACGGGCCGCCGGGCAGGGACGCGAGCAGCATGGCGTGCTCCCCAAGGTGGTGCAGGTTTGCTGCGGTGATAAAAGCCCCACCACCCGGTTCCACCGCTAAACCCTGCGCATATGTTTCCTCTCCAAGTTTGGGGTATTCATCCAGACCGGTGAAAATCATGTCACAATAAACGCGGCCTGCACAAACGATTGTGCGGCCTTTGTTTCTGCCTGTCACTGAATAGCCTCCCCTGTATTGCTGTCAAACAAGTGAATGTTCTCTGCTGCACTATGAAGATTGACCCTGTCACCAATGGCTGGAGGAAATCTGCCAGAAGCCTTGGCGATCACTTCGGTTCCGTTTACATCCACATAAGCAAGGGTGTCAGAACCAAGTGGTTCAACCAGCGACACTTTTCCGCTGAACAGTCCTTCATTTTCTTTAACCAGCAGATCATCGGGGCGCAGCCCCACGGTGATTTTCTGGCCCTTGCTAAGTTTATTGAGCGGTACGCTCATGCGCGTGCCGTTATCTAGTTGCAGGTCTTCACCGCCAACCTCGCCATTGAGCATGTTCATGCTGGGCGCACCGATAAACCGGGCAACGAAGGTATTTGCTGGCTGATAGAACACTTCCAGCGGCGTGCCAACCTGCTGGATGACACCATCTTTCATAATGACGATGCGGTCCGCCATGGTCATGGCTTCCACCTGATCGTGGGTCACAAAGATGATTGTGTTGCCAACCCGCTGATGCAGCTTCTTGATTTCCAGCCGCATTTGCGTGCGTAACTGCGCATCCAGATTGGAAAGCGGCTCATCAAACAAAAACGCAGAAGGATTGCGCACCATGGCCCGACCCATGGCAACCCGCTGACGCTGCCCGCCAGAAAGCTGATTGGGTTTACGCTCTAACAGGTTCGTCAGTTCCAGAATGGCAGCCACTTCGTCAATGCGCTGGTCTCTTTCTGTTTTTGAAAGCTTGGAGGTTCGCAGGCCAAAACCGATGTTCTTGCGAACCGTCATATGCGGGTAGATGGCGTAGTTCTGGAATACCATGGCGATATCGCGGTCTTTGGGTTCCAGATCGTTGACCAGATTGCCACCAATCTGAATCTCCCCACTGGTCACTTCTTCAAGCCCTGCGATCATGCGCAGGGTGGTGGACTTTCCGCAGCCCGACGGGCCGACAAGAACCACAAACTCACCAGACTTGATTTCAAGATCAATGCCATGCAGAACCTGAGTGTTCCCGTAGGCTTTGACAAGATTTTTCAAAACAACGGTTGTCATGGGATCACTCCTGCATCAAGGCGCTAAACGCCGTTTGTCTTTGGTTTTGGGCGGCTTCCGAGGTGGTTTCAAACCTGCGAAACTCGCTCGTGAGGCGGGCGAGTTCAGTTTGATAAACACCTAAGGATGCAGTCATGGCTGATGGGGCCGGCCCGCCAGTTCGTTCCCGTTGGGCAACAAAGTATTGCGGGCTCACAACTTCGCGGAAGTGCACTTCAGTGATGCCTGAAGCACGTTGTACCATTGCTTCAAAAGCGCACTGAAAGGCAGAGTAGCCCTCTGCCAATGGCTGGTTTTGTGCAATCACTGCCTTGGCTGTTTCTGCTGCAATCTCATGCGCTTGACGGAAAGACAGGTCTTCCTCGCGGACCAGAGTGTCTGCCAGTTCGGTAATTGTAATGCATGCCGCATCAATATTTTGCGCAACTCGTTTCTCGTTAATGCTGCTTTCGCTGATCAGGGCTGTCAGCAGTTCCAGCACACGGCTCGCACTTTCAAAAGCCGCATAGCCCGCTTGTTGCACTTCACCCTCACTGTCATTCATGTCCGTGAAAGGTGTGTTGTGCATGGTGTTCACAATCGCATCACATCTGCCAATGGTAACAGAGGCCAGATGGCGCAGATGCTCAATGGGAACCGGATTGCGCTTTTGCGGCATGATGGAGGAAATCTGTACAAGGCTGTTAGGCACGTAAAGCTGCCCAACCTCAAAGGTGCTCCAGAACTGGAAGTCCTGAATAAGGCGGCCCAGATGCAGGAACACCAGCTTCATAGCTGAGTAAAGCCCGGTGACATAATCAACGGAAGCGATGCAGCCATAAGAATTGCGCAGCGGTTCAGAAAAGCCAAGCAGTTCCGCCATCCGTTCCCGATTGATAGGAAAGCCAGAGGTAGTGATCGCTGCTGCGCCCATGGGGCAGTGGTCAATGTTGTGCCGTGCTTGCAGCAACCGGGCGATATCACGCAGCAAAACTTCCGCTGCTGCGCAAAGGTAATGTCCATAGGTGGAAGGTTGCGCCGGTTGGCCGTGTGTGTAAGCCGTAATCAGCGTGGCCTTCTCTGCATCTGCCTTGCGCAGCATCTGACTACACAGGTGTAGGGCTTGTTCTGCCAGCTTATCGCAGTGCTTACCGAGCGCCAGTTTGAAAACCGTGTGGTCCATATCATTGCGCGAGCGCGCTGTATGCAGCATACCTGCAACATCAGGCCCCAGACGCTTTTTCAGCTCCGCCTCCACGAGGAAGAAGTAATCCTCATACTCCCCCGTATAAACAGGGTCTGAACTGGCAAGCTCCCCTTCAATCTCAACAAGAGCCGTCGCAATCTGGCGCGTGGTTGCCTCGTCCAGAATGCCCGTTTCCCGCAACATCACCAGATGGGCCTTGTTGATCTCGTTGATTGCACCTACATAGTGCGCCTTGACGCCTTCAAACAGGGGCTCCAGTACAGTGTCTTTATAGACAGGATGAGGAAAAACAGAGGTATCAATCATCCTTTAAGCCCTGCCATAACAACGCCGCGAATGATGTAGCGCTGGAAAATCAAGAATACGATGAGTGTGGGAATGGTGGAGATTGCAGCACCGGTCATAATCAGCTCCCACTCCACCTGCGCTTCCACCGAGAATGTGGTGAGGCCAACTGGGAGGGTGTACATCTCCTGACTGTTGGTCACGATCAAAGGCCAGATGAAGGCTGTCCAGTTGCCAAGGAAAACAAAGATCGCCAGCGCCGCCAGAGCAGGGCGCACCAGTGGCATGGCAACCGTCCACCAGATTTGCAACTCATTCAGCCCGTCAATACGCGCTGCTTCCAGAAAATCATCGGGCACCGTCTCAAAGAACTGCTTCATCAGGAAGGTGCCAAACGCTGTCATCAAACCGGGGAACATGATGCCCCAGTAGGTATCCAGCCAGCCAAAGGCGGAACTCATCAGATACCACGGGATCACCAGCATCTCTGTTGGGATCATCAGGGTAGAAAGAATGGCGATAAAGACGATATAGCGACCGGGGAAAGTGTACTTACACAGCACATACCCAACCAGACTGTCAAACAGCACATTACACAGCGTGGTGACAGTGGCGATAACCAGTGAATTGGTGAACCAGCCAAAGAACCGCCCGTCTTCCAACACATACCTGTAGTTATCAAGGGTAGGCTCTTCCGGGATCAGGTTCAGGTTGTAAACCTCAAACGGATATTTCAGCGAGGTGGACAGCATGTAGATGATGGGCATCACCATGGCAATGCCGCCCGTAAACAGCAAAAGCCATCTTATGAATTGAGCCTGCGAACGCTTGCGTTTTGCAGCACTGCGCAAAGAGGTCATTTGGCTGTTATGATCGAGACTATCAGCAGCAGTCATTTAGTTATCCCTCATGATACGCAGCTGCACGAGGCTGACCACAAGCAGCACAGAAAACAGCACCACAGTTTGCGCGGCGGCATAGCCCATATCAAAAGAATTGAAGGCCGTGTCATAGATCATCAACACAAGAGGTTTTGTGGAATTAAGCGGCCCACCCGGATCATTCGTGGTCATATTGAAGACCTGATCGAAGATGCGCAGGAAGCCGATGGAGGAGAACACCACCAGAAACACGATAGTGGGCTTCAAAAGGGGGAGTGTTATTTCAGTCAGCGTTTCCCATGTAGTGATGCCATCAATACGCGCTGCCTCATAATAAGTTTGCGGAATAGCCCGCAGGCCCGCCATAAAGATGATCACCTGAAACCCCAGCCCCGCCCAGATCGCGGGAGCAAGAACTGAGGGAAGGGCATAGGTTGTCGAATTGAGAAACGGTATCTGTGCAATGCCAAGAGTGGCAAGGAAGTTGTTAAACACCCCGATTGGAACTGGCTGATAGAACCAGCGCCACACCCACGCCATCGCCACGGCGGTTGTCATGAACGGCAGGAAGTACAGAGCCCGGATCGTGCCATGCATAAAGCGCAGCTTATCCAGATGATAGGCGATCAGAAAGGCAACCACGAGTGATGTGGGCGTACCAAGAAGCAGGTAAATGAAGGTATTGGCAAAAACCTTCCAGAACACCGGGTCACTGAACAGCTTTGTGTAATTTTCAAAACCGATCCAGCTGCGAGACCCGAGTAAGTTCCATTCCTGAAAAGACAACGCAATGGCGTTTGCTGTTGGGTAAAACCGCACGACCACATAAAACAGGATTGGCAGAGCAAGAAGCCCCCATGCCCACACAATCTGCTTTTGCGATATGGTAAGCCGCTTATAAAGTCCCAAAATCGCCCCCTGGAGCGCGTTCCATTTGATTGCACTCAATCAAAATGACAAGAATTCGCTCAAACTAAAGATGTTAGAGCTTGAGGCGTGAATGTGAATGAACGCAGCAGGCTCTAAGCAAAAAGGAGGGCACCTCAGCGCCCTCCGGTTCTTATTGTGATTAGTTGTAGTACTCGTCGAGGATTTTCTGCTCCTGCTCAGCTGCAATACCAAGCGACTCTTCAGCAGACTGCCCTTTCAGACGCATACGAGCGACCATATCCATCATGGCCTGACGCTGCCCGCTCTCATTGGCAAAGATGGTCGTTTTTGCATAACTCAGACCGCGAATGAACGGGCCATAAACCTCATTGTTGCTGTTGGCCTCAGTCATCGCAGCAGATGGTTTTGCTGGCAGTTCCCCAACCGTATCCAGCCAGACCTGCATGGCTTCATCAGAAGTCACATATTTCATGAACTTCACCGCCGCGTCGTACTTCTCGCCCGTGGCTTTGGAGGTGATGCCATTCACCCAATAGGAAGAGTAGTTGGACTGCGTCCCGTCTTTGGCTGCGGGCAGTTCTGCAACACCCCACTTCAATCTGCGCACTTTGTTCAGCGCACCAATGCGGAATGACCCGTCAATATGCATACCAGCACGGCCAGCCTTAAACGCTGCCTGTGTCTCATCCATGAAACCAGCAGCCGTGACCTTGTGCTTGAACTCAAGATCAGAATAGAATTTCAGTGCTGCAAGGCCAGCGTCACTGTTGTAATTCACTTTCTGATAGTTGTTCTGATAGGGGTCCCCGCCAAACTGACGAACAAGCACTTCACGGAACCAGTGATGATCCTGCGCGTTCATACCAGTGGTGATGCCAACTTGCGACAGGTTGCCCGCACCGTCGGTTTTTGTTAGCTTCTTCGCAATTTCTACCAGTTCATCAAGTGTTTTAGGCGGCCCTTCAATGCCTGCTTTATCAAAGAGACGCTTGTTGTAAAACAGCGCCAGCGAGCGAACCGCAGTCGGCAGCGCCATATATTTATCGCCGCGCTTCATGGCCTGCACCATGGGGAAAAACTCTTTTTCAATCTCAGCAGGTGGGAACACATCTGAAGGTAATGGCTGAATGAGCTGGGCATTCACATAGTCATTGAGCCAGCCATAAAACAGCTGCACAACATCTGGACCCTGACCTGCCGGAATGGCAGCAGCAACCTTGGTGCGATAATCTGCATAGGGGAAGTGGGTCATCTTCACCGTGATATCAGGATTAGCCTTCTCGAAGTTCTCAATCAGGGTTTCCATCGCCTTCACGCGAGGCTCAAAAAAATACTGCCAATACTCAATTTCAACCGCCAGAGCACTTCCGGCACCGACCATGGCACATGCTGCTGTTGTTGCCCCCAGCATCCACTTTTTGATCTTCTTCATAAACCTCTCCTACGTCAAAAAAGCAGGCATGCTCCCCTTTGGCCCTGGCCTGCATTCAGCTCACAGATGTGTTCTTTGTTATTTTTGTTGGTGAGATATCACAATATGGCCTTCTTTTAAGTCAATTAAGTTGAATATTCAAGTGAATTGATTTAATGGAGGGGAATGTTCAGGAATTTACAATCAGGGACCATTGGGTCCAACGCCGAAAGATCAAGGCAACACAACAGAAAAGTTGTTTTGGGCCACCTGCGCAGTAATGCACAGCTGGGACGTGCTGAGCTTGCCCGACTCACTGGCTTGTCAACACAAGCCATCAGCAACATCATCGCTGAGCTGGAAGACGAAGAGTTGATTCTGGCGGGTGAAAGACAGGCGAAAGGGCGCGGTCTTCCTGCTGTTCAGTATGCTATAAATCCACATGGAGCCGTTGCGCTGGGCGTTGAAGTACGTCCGACTACCGTGTTGTGCACTCTGGTTGATTTTCTTGGTGAGGCACTGGCATCAACACGCTATGAGCTGTCCAGCAGCACGCCAGAGGCGGTGGTTCAGGCCGTTAAGCAGGCGGCAGATGAAACGCTGGGCACTCTGAAGGGTAAAACCCCGCCCGTACTTGGCGCAGGCATTGTTATGCCGGGTCCTTTTGGCCGGGTTGGTCTTACTGGCAAGGCAGAGCTATCTGGCTGGGATGATGTAAACCCGCAGCAGCTTTTTGAAGAAGCTTTAGGCGTGCCTGTACAGGTCGAAAATGATGCAACCGCTGCCGCAATTGCAGAGCAGATGACTGGCATGGCAGAGGGTCTGCAAACCTATTGCTTCATCTATTTCGGGCTTGGCTTAGGACTGGGCATTATCTCCAACGGCTTGATCTTGCGGGGTGCATTCGGCAATGCCGGAGAGTTTGGCCACGTAGTGGTTGAGCATGGCGGACGACCTTGCAGTTGTGGCAACAAGGGCTGCCTGGAAACCTACGCCAGCCGTCTGGCGCTGAGTGAGTTTTTTAAAAGCCGTGGGCGCGAGGTTAAAAATCAACAGGACCTGCGCGCATTACTTGAAGACAATGACCCGGATCTGGAGCAGTGGCTGAGTGAGGCCGCAGGCCCGCTTTCTCAGGCCATCGTGATGTTGGAAAACATCTTTGATCCTGAAACAATCATTTTAGGTGGAGCAATGCCACCCGAATTGCTGGACCTGCTGATCGGGCAGATGAAGTTGACCGAGGCGTCTGTATCAGTGCGCCCGGATCGCAAGCTGAAGCGCGTCTCCCGTGGGGCTTCTGGTTACATGACCGCCTCTCTTGGCGCGGCGGCCCTTATTATTCATCCCACTTATATTCCAAGCTTTTCGAAAATCACTTGAGGTTTCTCATGGTATCCCCGGCTCAACAAAAGATTGCTGTTCAAACTCAAACTGTCAGACATGTTGAGCTGTGGCGTGCCCTTCAGGCGCTCAAATCCACTGTATCTTTTATGAACACGGGCGCACACCCGGATGATGAAACCTCAGAAATGCTGGCAGCGCTTGGCCTGCGGGATGGCATTGCCCTCTCTTACGCCTGTGCTAATCGCGGGGAGGGCGGGCAAAACGATATCGGGATAGAAACCTCTGAGGTTCTGGGAGCTTTAAGAACGGCAGAGATGGAACGCGCCTGCGATGTTCTGGGTATGCGCATGTATTGGCTTTCAACCTCTCAGGACGATAGCCTCTTTGATTTTGGGTTTTCAAAAAGCGGAGAAGAAACTTTTCGCAAATGGGGCTATCAGCGCACGCTCAAACGGTTTGTGAAGATTGTCCGCAGTGAACGCCCTGATATCATCTGTCCAACATTTCTCAATATTCCGGGCCAGCACGGGCACCACCGTGCCATGACACAGGCAGCGCATGATGTCATGGTCGCAGCAGCAGACCCGGACTTTCCTGATGTTGATTTGCCAGTCTGGACGGTGAAGAAGCTATATCTGCCAGCATGGTCCGGCGCGGGTTATGCCTATGACGATGATGTGCCACCACCACCGGCAACATTGACACTCGATTGCAATGGTGAAGATGAAGTCACCGGATACACATGGGCACAAATCGGAGAGCAATCGCGTGCTTTCCATCGTACTCAGGGCATGGGACGCTGGTCTTCCTACCTAAGCGATAACACATGGCAGCTACATCTGGCAGAAAGCCGTGTGGGTACTAATGAGCAGGAGCTTTGGGATAATCTCCCCAAAGACCTTTCTGAACTTGCCGGGTTTGCAGGGGCACCGGAACTTTGGGAACTATTAGCCTCTGCCCATGAAAACTGTATGGCTGCTATCGCAGCATTCCCAAATCGAAAGCTAATCTCCGGCAGCGCTGCCAAAGCACTTGCTCAGATCCGGCAGGCCCTGGTGGTTTGCCCTGCGCAGGCACGCGATGAGATTGTCCATCGCTTAAAACGCAAAGAAGCTGAACTGGAACGGGTGCTAACGCTTTCCTGCGGTATTCAGGGACGGCTTTTCTTTGAAAATGAAGAAGCTGAGCAGGGGGAGGCACTCGCTTTCGATCTTGAGCTGAACGATCCTGCTTTAAAAGCGCATCTAAAGCTTCCTGAAGATTGGCATTTGGAGGGTGACAAGATAACTCTGTCGCAAACAGCGGCTTGCACGGATGCTTATCCGGCAACCTATTTCCCAAACCAACCGCAAACTCCCTGTGCTGTGGTCTCTCATGAAATTGAAGGCGTGCAGTTTCAAGCGCACCTGTCACCAGATTTCACACCGCTAGTGCTACCCAGCCGCATTGTGGAACTGGAGGAAGAACGGTTTGTCGTCAACCTGACCAACTCCAGTCGTGTGTTCGAGTTGTCTGTTGCAGGTCCAACCGACATAATAACTCTGGGTACCCCGAAGGCTTGGAAGGTTCAGACTGAGCAGGGGAAACTGGAGGTTGAGCTTCCAGAAGATATTGCAGCAGGTCTCTACGAAATCCCTGTTTTCATGGAAGGCGAACAAGCCTTTACCGTAAAACGCATTAAACACAGTCACATCCGCCCAACCGCAAGCATAAGCCCCGCACTTCTGCGGGTGTTGGTGCTGGATGTCGCATTAAGCACAAACACAATCGGGTACGTAGGCGGTGGCAATGACCGGGTGGGTAAGCACCTCGCAGAGATTGGAGCACAGGTGCACGAGCTTGGCGCTGGAGAGTTAACTTCACATGCCCTAAAGCAACTGGATACGCTTGTTCTCGGCATTTTTGCACTCAAGTTCCGCCCTGACCTGCGCGAAATGATGCCGCAAATACACGAGTGGGTACGGGCAGGGGGCAAGTTGCTTACCCTCTATCATCGTCCATGGGACAACTGGGATAAAGATAGCGTGCCCCTCGCACCTCTTGAAATTGGCTCGCCAAGCCTGCGCTGGCGCGTCACTGATGAGAACGCACAGGTCCATAACCTGCAAGAGGATCACAGTCTGCTCTCCCAGCCAAATAAGATGAGGGATGTAGACTGGACCGGCTGGCACAAAGAACGCGGCCTCTACTTTGCGAAAAAATGGGACGATGCCTACACGCCGTTACTTGCCATGGCAGACCCGAACGAGCAGCCTCACCACGGTATCTTGCTAACTGGTGCATTTGGAGAGGGGCAGCACATTCACACCTCGCTCATCCTGCACCATCAGATGGAAAAACTCGTCCCCGGCGCCTTCCGCCTCATGGCAAATCTGGTGTCATAAGGGGGAGGTGCCATCATTTTGCTAAAAGCGTATCTCTGAAAAGTGGGCACCGATTTTCAGATAAAGATACGCAAAACAAAAGCTAAAGCAGATCAAGCGTTTTAGCTTAAACGCGAACTGCTTTAGCACTGACCCTTAATCGGGTACCGGACCAGAGACCAGTTTGAAGGTTGCCATGCAAGTTGCAACCACCTCGCTATCAGCCAACACAGCGGCTCGTGTGAAGCAAAGTGATCTGCCACACTGGGTGTAGTCTGTATCCACCACCAGCCACTGGCCTTTTCGCGCAACTCCGCAAAAATTGCTTTGCAAGGAGGCCGTGACAAGCCCTTTCACCTGTTTGCCGGAGTTTTCAAGCACCTGCACGCAGGACAACCCCATGGCGTTGTCCGCTAGTGTCGTAATCAGCCCGCCATGCGCGAACCCGCGAGAGTTGCAATGAGCATCATCCAGATAAAGGCCAATCTGTACCCGATCCTCTGAGACTGCCGAATAAAGCGGCTCCCACGGATCAGTGAACCTGCTGGACTTAAAGTGCCTCTTAAATCCCGGAGGTAGCGTCAATACTGTCAAACTTCTCTCCAATCAGGCAATGCGAGCAGGGCATTAAAGCGTATCTCTGAAAAGTGGATACCGGTTTTCAGAAAAAAATACGCAAAAACAAAGGCTAAAGCAGACCAAGCGTTTCAGCTTAAACGCGAACTGCTTTAGTGAATATGCCTGCGAAAAACCAATAAACGCGCAGCTCTTCGACCAGAAACCAATCACATTAAGGGGTTTTGAAGTTTCGTGTCGAAACTAACCCTTTTGCGCAAAGGTCTTTTCCCGGTTCGTCTTTCCAGACAGAGACTTCCGCGGTTGAAATCAAGCCTGAGGCAGACACAACATTCCCCTCAGCAAAGAGTTTTTGCGAATTTGAAGGCTTTAAAAGCTTCACTGTGTAATCCAGTGTCATCAAAAGATGTCCGGGTTTTAACATGGTGCCGCATGCACTCGCTCCGGCAAAGTCAATCAGTGATCCGATAACCCCGCCCTGAAACCAGCCCTGATGCTCGCACAATTCCGGACGTACGTCTAACTCAAGCACAGCCCGCCCCGGTTCCAGACTGTGAAAGCTGAAACCAAGAGCCTTCGCAGCAGGCATGGTCCCAACCACTTTGGTGACAACAGCTTTGTAATGTTCGTTAGGTGGTGTGAAATAATTCATAATGTGTCCTGTCTGAAAATGGTCTAAGCAAGCGCAAGAGTGCCCTGCTCGACAAGTAATTTCGTTTTGCCACGCATAATCTTGCCGCTGGTGGTCAGCGGAACCGCCCCCGGCCTTGCGAAAAAGATGGATTTAGGAGCAATGCCCAGCTTCTGCACCACAGCGGCCCTGATCGTTTTTTCCAGAGCGCTTTTGTTAATCCTATTCCGTGCTGACCGGGAGACTTCAATGGCAAGGGCCAAAGTCTCCTCCCTGCCATCAAACAGCGAAAACGCAGCAATTGCATTGGATGAAAGGTCTGGGCTGATATCACGGCAAAGCCCTTCTACATCTGCGGGGTAAATGTTCCGCCCCCTCAGAATAATCAAATCCTTGATCCGCGAGATCACGAAGAGTTCCCCATGATGCAGGAAACCCAAATCTCCGCTCCGCAAAAACACTTCCTCACGCCCTTGTAAGATATACCCAAAAGTCCGCCCGGTCTTAGCTGTATCCTGCCAGTAACCCGGGGAAACATGAGCACCAGCAATCAGAACCTCCCCAACATGGCCTTCATCCAGCTCAATCTGATGATCTTCCGCATCAACCACCAAAACCGTGGAGCCCGGCACAGGTCGTCCGCACGAAACAATCTCAACAGCATTCGGATCATCAGCAGGCAACAGCAACACATCCCCGCGATCCAGCGCACCCCGATCCACATGAATGGAAAGCGCAGTTGCTTCCCGCCCGCGAATAGCACTTGTAAGAAGCATGCATTCCGCCAGCCCATAACAGGGCAACTCCACATCCTGCCCGAAACCATAAGCTGCAAAGCTCTTTGAAAAACGCCTCAAAGTACTGGCCCGGATCGGCTCCGCGCCATTGAAGGCATTTTGCCAGCAGGACAAATCTCCCTCAAATACCTGAGCCTTCTCTAGGGCATCGACACACAGGTCGTAAGCAAAATTAGGTCCGCCAGATGTGTGTGCACGGTACTTATCAATCACCTCCAGCCAGAACAACGGGCGTCTCAGAAAGCTATCCGGAGAGAGAAGAACACAGGTCGCACCCAAAAAGAGCGGGTGGATAATGTTCCCGAACACCCCCTGATCATGATAATGCGGTGCCCACCCTACAAAGTCAGAATGCTCATCATGACCAAAGCATTCACGGGTCATCATCTGATTACTATAGATATTTCCATGTGTGACCATGACACCAGCAGGTTGTCCGGTTGACCCGGATGTATACTGCAACACCGCCACTGTATCAGGTAAAGGAAGGGCCTTTCCTGCAATTTCCATAGGGGGAAAGGCCCTTAACTCACCAAGTGCAACAACCGATTCTTGCATTTGCAGCAGATCCGCCGCCACCCCGCCATTCGTCAGTTCAGAGGCACTGCATAAAGTCAGATCGGCTCCGCATGCTCTCAAAGACCGTTGAATATTGTCTGCACGGTTCCTTCTCCTCCCGGTTGGTGCGAGTGGCACTGCAATCGATCCGGAAAAAAAGCATCCCAGAAGGGCAATCGTAAATTCTAAGCCCGTTGGAAACAGCAGGCCAACAGGCTTTCCGCAAGTTCCGCGCGCTCTCAAACTGCCAGCAACACGCAAAGCTGCTTCAGTCAACGCGCCATAACTTAAGCGTTCCGGCTCACTCCCGTCGCGCTCAAAAATTATCGCAGGATGATCCGGTCGCTGCTCTGCATGAAGCAGAAGAACGTCCACCAGCGTGTGCGTCTTTTGCCTGTCAAGAACAGCTGTATCCATCATCTTGCGACAACCGTAGCAGGAAGAAAATGTGCTGACCGCATGAAGGCGGAACTGGGACGCCAGGCACGAGAGGCAGCTCCTTCCTGAAGCTTTACCTCGAAGCGTTTCAGTAAGCTCACCAGCATGATTTCTGCTTCCATGATAGCAAGCTGGCTCCCAAGACAGGAGTGGCTGCCGATACCAAATGCAAGATGTGGCCTGCGTGGACGTTCTGGCCAGAAAGTATGCGCAAGTTCAAAAAACTGCTCATCTCTGTTGGCAGCTCCCACGAGCAGCAGTAAGGAGCGCCCTTGTTCGACAAAATGACGCCCAATCTTGCCTGCGGTTTTGGCTGTACGAGTGGCAATTTGTAGTGGTGGTTCAAATCGTAAAGTCTCTAAGATAATCTGGCGGGCATCTTGCGGGGTGATCGGCTCAGCAAAGCGTTCAGGTATCTCTTTTGCCATGCACACCAGTGTATTAGCAATCAGTGCCTGACTGGTCTCATGTCCTGCAACATAGGTCATGACACACATCATCAACACTTCCTGAGCGGACAGCCCCGTATCGGTGCCTTCTGAAGAACGGAAGCGGTTAAGCAAGGGGGCGTCAACGTGCTCAGAAACACCTTTGAAAACCTCAAGGGCTTTATCAAGGGCATCGACCGCGCTTTTAAGTTGATTGATGGTTGCCGAGCGCGGAAGCAGTAAACTCCTGATTTTTGCAGCAAGTTTTTCAGTAGCCCTTCCTTCCTCGTGAGACAGTCCAAACATGGCGCACAGGAATTCCTGAGACAGCCGGTGAGCAACCCGAGAAATCAGATCAACTTCTTCACCAGAAGGCAGCTCATCTAAAATGCGGTCTGCACAATCCATCAAAACCTGCTCAAATTCAGCAATACGTTTCGAGCTGAAGTGCGGTTGCATAATTTTTTTCAGTCGGCGATGGTCGTCACCATCTGTAAATACAAGAGACTTCCGGGCAAATTCTACAAGACGCGATGCATCAACTATGTCTTGCGTTTGTGCAATTTCCTCGATCCTGTCAGGAATCGTTGCAACACTAAGCTGAGGGGCAGACAGGGAAGCTTTCACATCTTCATAAGTAGAAAGAACCAGTGTGCTGTTATCCAGCCAGTGTGCGGGGTTCTCCTGCATGATTTGCGCGTAGTGCGGATAGGGATTGATAAGAAACTCTCGCGTCGATGGATTGAAAACCGGACCGCTCATCGTGCAACTACCCCCTGTTTCCCTTGGACCGATGCCACCCAGGCTTTGAAAAACTGAAGCGCAATAGCTGTAACTTACCCATCCTGAAACCAACGGCAGAAAGGCGCAGATACTTCATATATTTTTCATAGGTCTCTTTGCTGCAAAAAGATGGATTAGTTTTGTAGGTGCGTTTAAGACGCCGTGCCCATTCCTCGCAGGTTCTGGCATAGTCAACGGCGTCATTGCGCATCAGTATCGTTTCAAAAACGCCTTCAGCCGCCTTTGTAATGTCAGAAAGAAAAGGCAGCTCCGCATTTGGGAAGATGTCATTGGCAATAAATGGATTGGCTTGATCTGGCTCCATCTTGCCATAAGCAATTGTTTGTAATGACAATCGGCCATCATCTTTCAGCCAGTTAAAACATTTACTCAGGAAATCTCTATAAACTTGCTGCCGTTCTTCGCGCGTTTGGGAAGGGTCTGCAAAATGCTCAAATGCCCCGATTGAAATTATGCCATCCAGCGCCTGTTTTGGCTCATAGTCAGTCCAGCTTTTCAGTTGAACGCTAACTTCAGGTCTGTCAGCACAGATAATATGATCATGTTGATCTTTCGAGAGTGTTAGTCCCTCTGCGTGCACAATACCTCGCTCTGACACAAGGTGGTTCAACATCGAGCCCCAACCGCACCCTACATCAAGTATTCTGGTACCCGGTAAAGCCCCTGCCTGATCTGCGTGATGTTCCAGTTTGCGATATTGCGCCTGTTCCAGTGTCGCGTTGGGGGCAAGTCCTTCCCACATTGCGCAGGAGTAAACCAGACGTTTGCAGAGCCATCCTCGATAAAACTGAGTACTCACATCATAATGGTGCCTGATCGCGTCGGGCGAACCGCCAAACTGCTTTTCCAAAACGCCTGCCATAAATTTAGGCCTCCGCTTTTACTGCGTCGCATTTTGTCAGGATGAAGTCTGTAAGCTTTCTGACAGTGTAAAATTCGAAAAGAATTTCAGGTTCAATTTGCTCATCCACCCCAAGAGCTTCTTCAATGTCAAACGTCAATGTCACTGCGACTGCAGAATCAATCCCGAAGCTTTCGATGGTATCGTCCTCATTAATTTCCTCTGACGGGATCTCTGTGTACTCGGAAATTTTTGCAATAATCCAATTTTTGGTTTGAGTGCGATTGGAGAAAATTCGATGCGTTTCTGCGTCACTTTCCAAAGTCATATTGAGTACCTTTTTTGATCCTGCCGTTAAGAGTTACTCGTATCTTTCGCTGATTTGCGGTTTGAAATGAGGTCATTGTCAGGCGCGTAAACACTTTCAGCCCAACCAAGTTTCCGGGCTAACCAAATCACCCAGTAACCAGGATCAAGTGCGGGAAGCCCCAATCCAAACAAGGCTGAACGAGGATGAGCATGGTGATTGTTATGAAAAGCCTCGCCAAACGTCAGCAGGCCGAGCATTGGTGCATTCCGGCTATTATCAGTCGTCTGATTAGGCCGACTTCCAAAAACATGTAAAAAAGAATTAGTTGCCCAGATTGTGTGCCCAAGGATAAGAAGCCGGACAGCTCCTCCCCACAACAGGCCTGTCAAAAGACCTGTAAAATCTTGTCGTATTATGCCAACAAACAGAGCGGGCAACAGCAGGCC
Organism: uncultured Pseudovibrio sp.; assembly: GCA_947496145.1. Lineage (GTDB taxonomy): Bacteria > Pseudomonadota > Alphaproteobacteria > Rhizobiales > Stappiaceae > Pseudovibrio. Next base: position 898 of record CANMBS010000057.1, on the reverse strand, counting down.
AAGAAGAACCCAGTAATAATAGTGTTTGTTGACGAAGATAATGCGTTTCGATTTGAGCAAATCTCGAACGTAGTGACCCGGATTCGGATACTCATGCCCTCTCATCCATAAGAGGTGAGAGTGTAACAATCCGCGGGCTTGCTCCCAAAACTGAGTACCATGAAGGTTAGGAGAGTGCGGGTCGCCTTCCTGATCACTCAGTTGGTGATGCCTGCGATGAAGGCAAGCCCACGAAATGACACCGCCTTGCCCTGCCATGCTACCTGCAATTGCCAGGCAAACTTCCAGCTTAGGTTTCGCCTTAAAGGCCAGATGAGTGAAAAGACGGTGATACCCAACCGTAATCCCAATACCCGTGATAGCCCACATAATGAGAAAACTAAGGATCTCAGGCCAGCCAAAAGGAATAAGCCACAAACCTGCAATGGCAAAAACTGCGCCCGCATGCGGCAACAGATCCAGCAGTAAGAAATGTCGGCGTTGGTGTTTGCGAATGTATGGGCTCGAAACTGTTTTCTCAGATAATGACTGAACTGTATCCATTTTCTTTTCTCAATTTTTCTGGAAGCTGAGTTGCGAAATGAATGATAAGAAGAAGTATTTATGAAATTTAAATTATATTATATTTGATTTTTGCTTGCTTGAAAATAAAAAATACTCATCAAGCTATCTTGAAAGTACATAGTTATTTCTCCTGTTAGTTGAAAAATATTATCGATTTTTGCGGTGACGATTAAATTTAAAAATCCTTCATGTTCCATTTTTCTTTGCTTGATATTGCCTTCCTTTTGTGAGGATTTTTCCCATCTCATTAGTTTTGTTCCGCGTTGTTATGCTTTGGCGTATTAGCGTTTTCTTTTGTATTTGGTTTTCAAAGAACCCGGCTTTCACCGTCCTG
>CANMBS010000056.1 GCA_947496145.1 uncultured Pseudovibrio sp. | reverse complement strand
CCGGGGAGTATCGGTGGCGAAAACTGAACGGTCAAAACCCTTAAAGGGGGATTTAGCACTCAGCTGTAGTTGACCCCAAGTAGGCCATTGATGCGGCTATCACCTGAGTGTCGGGTAGCGGGACCGCACCGCCCCATACAATTGTGAATGCCAGCAATATTGCACAACCGATGACAATCAAGGCCGCTAGAAAAGAAAACTCACTAAGCTCTGTAGGCTTCAGAGGAAGTGACACACAGTACCCGGCCCAGGCAAGAGCAGACACGATCGCCCAAATATCGCTCGACGCAAATTGAAAAGCCAGCATCGCGCCCATACTGCCCCGGAACACGAGGACAAGAGCGCCCAGGAGACCGATGCAAACGGATAGCGCCCCTACGCCACCCATCCTTTCCTTCCATATCAGGCGTGATAACAGAACAATCATAACCGGCGTCACAGACAAATAAAGCGCTGCGTTCAATGCCGTGGTTTGAGCTACAGCCAGAAATAACGTTGCCGGGTAGATCACAATGCCAAGTGTAGAGATAAGCGTGAGGCGCGTCAGGTTAGACCGAATATGAGGGCCATTCGTATCCCAAGTCAGAAACAAAAAAATTACAAAAGCCAAAGCGCCAGGGCCCCATCTCCAAAGCGTGAGCCAAGCAGCGGAACCTCCGCTCAGACCGACCCGCCCAACGACATAAGATCCTCCCCAAACCAAACAGGCGAATATCAATAATAGATGTGAGGATAGGAAGCGGTTAAAAGACATTTTGTCTGAATAACAATAACTGTGGGGCAAAACCAGCGTAATAATCTAGGCTTTGCAGCCGTTCGTTGCAGTGCTGAAAATTGGTAATGCATATGGTTACTTCGAGATGCGTCGGGGCCATTACCGGACCTTGGGGCCACGCAAGCAAGAGTTGAACCAGCTTACCCGACAGGCTTTGATAGTCGCTCTAAGTCTCCGGCCCCCATTGCAGCCGCCCGCCAGCTTAGTGGCTGCTGTAGGGCAGCTTACAAAAAGCGGACGTTGTCTTTTATCTCTAAATAAACTATTTTGATAGTGACGATTTACCGAGGTCAGCGTTGAAGACTTTGGGTTTCGCCGTCGGAGATGTCGGGGCGTGGCTGTTCACCCTCTGGGTTTGCATAGATTGGTATATCAACCTTACTTTGCCGATGGAGGACATCATGAAAGCGGCGTTTAAAACTGGTGTGGAAGCTCTTGCGGTTCTGTGGGCCTAGTTGGGAGAGCAGCCACGTCAACTACAAGATGGCGGCTTCGGCCCTTAAGTTTTAGCTGGTAGTCCGCAAGGGGCGGTGCGAATCCGCCCCCCCACACCACATGCCTGACCATAATTGTGATTGAAAAATCCAATTTGATTTAGGCTACGACTTTCATCGCAACCGAGGCTTTTGGCTGGTTAGAAGTGATCGCTTCAAGCGTGAGACCATCTTTAATGAGCCTTTGAACAGTTTCATCTCGCCATATTAGATCCCCTTCACCAGGAAAAGTTCCTTTCAAGTCGCGTAACACGTTTACCGCCTGCTCAGCCCATCTGCGAAAGGAGCATAATTCCCAATATAGAACATCGTCTAGATGTGGTTCAGCGCCAGATTTTGCGGTCGTACATGGCGTCACTAGAATTGGCAAAATCTCCATACTTTCAGTGCCTAGTATATTTTTTCTGATCCACTTGGGGTGGCTAGCTGCTTGACGCGCCTTAGTCGCACCGAAAACTGTCGTTTCACTCCCATCGGCGTGAGCTTCGAAAACGATGCCCAATTTGCCGCCAAGCCACCAAGGGTCTGGAGCCGCGTCAGTTTCTTCATTTCCGGCGCTAAATCCAAGTAAGGTTCCAAGTCCAACCTGACCAGCCTCAAAAGTATTTGCATGGTTCAGTTCTTGTTGAACCTTTGCAGCTTTTCTTTCAAACTTTGCATTGTTAACTGTACCCATCGCTAGGAACTGCTGTTCAAGCAACTCAACTTGTTTGAGAACTTCAGTGTTTTGATAAGGCCTCGCCTCATTTTCAAGACCGCTAACTTCTCTTGAAAGAGTGCTTAGCCACGAAACCGAGGGAGCTGCACTTTGAGATTTTGAGAACTGCATCCTAGCTGCAACTGCCTGCGCGTCGGTGTCTGTTTCAGACAAGCGAAGGGCCATAGAACCCGCAAGATAGTGCCAAAGTGCGCGATATCCACGAAGCTTGGGGTGGTTTAGGTGCGAAAGAATGGTCTTAGCTTCAACAAGTGCTCCCCTAAAGTCCTTGTGCCAAACCGCGTTTTGATAAGAGACTTCATGTTGTGCAACTTTTGAAAGGTCATCCATTCCTGGAAAGTCTTCCTGAACAAAATTACCGATAGAATTCCTGATCATCCCATCCGCACCTGACCAGTCAGCATCGTTTTTCATAAACATATCAAAGTTATCATGAATACTATCAGCCGTTACACTTTTTGATTGATCTAGACCGAAGGTCAATTCTGCTTGCAGTTCTGGATGGAAATGCTTCCATTTTCGATTATCTGCAAGAAAATCTACAAGCTCGACACCTGTAATGAATACTGCTGACCTGTCTTGTAATGCTCTCGTACAGCGCCCCACAGACTGAAGTATTCTTGTCTGTATCCTTTCATTAAATAGCGCGGTTGCCCCCATCTTGGACATAATGAAACGCTCCTGAGAATTCATTGCTTTGGGAAGGCCGTCCACACAGAGAAGCCGACACTCATCTCCTGGAAAATCGATACCATCGAACCGATTTGCCAAAATTGCGACCGCTTTAGAGGATGCCGTGAACGGTGCTTTATCCAGTTCTATATCATCGGCATCAAAGACTTCGTAGCCATTGAGATTGTCATTTACTAAGGCTGTGTGTGCTTTGGCTTGTGCATCTGATGGGGTAAGAATAAGTGATCGACCTGAGCGTTTTTGCATTCTTAGTCTCAATCTGTCGGTCTCGTCGCCAGTTAATGACAGGCTAGGGAAAATGAAGAACCTTCGCCCAACGCCGGCACTTTGAAAGCCATCCGGAGCTCCAAGTCTAGCAATGGCCTCTCGCCCGGTCAGCCTTTCGAGATCGCCACCTTTACCCAATGTCGCTGACATGAAAATTCTTTGGCCAGCGTTGGCGAATGGACCGTGCGTTGACGTAGGTGGGATCAATGGGCGTATAAGAATTTCACGTGATCCTAGGTAAATGTGACACGCGTCCAAGTGCCCGCGGAGGAGAGACCATTTAAAATATAGTTCGCGGTCAGTATCAATGTCGGCATGACCTTCAATTATTTCTGATAAACCTGTCTCTAGTTTGGTAACTAGCGGCGTTGATAGTTTTTCGACCCAATTGGTGTCAGAAGTTTCAACCCAATCGCCTGTGAGCCTAGAGTGGTCCTGTTGGGAGATGTGCGAATGTAGGTACTCTGCGAGAGATGAGTGCAAAGGTGTTCCCGCTGCAATTCCCAGAGACCACATATTGGCGATGTAGTTTTCTGCAGCATGTGCATCGTCAACAATTATCAGATCAGGGTCTTCAAAGAACGGATGAGTGTTAAATAAACCAGAATAAGTACTAACAGCAACTTTAGTTCCGGTAATAAAATCTGTTTTGTCGGCGGGTATAAAGTTTTTCTTACTTCCAGAAAGGTCAACAACATCAATCCCATACTGGTTAAGCGCCTGATTGACCGTTTGATGTACTAGTTGTCGAGTGGGGCAAAGATATACTGCACGATCCCCATGTTTTTGCCTTCTCCAGTCAGCGATTAGTAGGCCAACAAGAGTCTTCCCACTGCCCGTAGGAAGCTGTAGTGCAACATCGGATTTGTCGGAAAAACCTGAGGCGTAAGCCTCAAGAATGTCTTTTTGGTGTGGCATCACGTCTGGGTATTGTCGTTTTGTCAGCGTTTTAAAATGCGCAGCTGGGTTAGTGGTCGATGTCGTAGTCGAAATACTTGTTTTAAAAGCCATTAAATACACCCTTAGTCGGAATTTAACCCAAAATGATTTGCCCAGAATTTACGCCATCTTAGTCGCAAGGGTATGCTTCTTGACCCTTGTAGGAAGTGTTGGGTGAACATAGGTGTTGATCATCGGGAAATTTCAATTGATATATGAAAAGAAACATACAGGGGTCCGAGCTCTCTTTCCATATCAAAGTGGGGCATATTTGGGTGTGAATTTTGTAACGTACAAACTTAGTGCCACGAAGATCTGCTTCCAGTGATCAGCGTCAAAACACCCGCACCCGCAACCAATGACTACAACCCTCCCACAGCAGCAAGAAGAAAGAGATTGACCTAGAGTTGAGAAGTCGCGCTGGCTGGCGTTGTTGGACTTGAGCTGGATGTCAGCAAATGGTCAATTGTTACTTAGCGGGAACGGTTGGGCCAGGATAGATTAAGTTTTGGGAGAGTTTTTCGCATATGCAGCAAAGTATATGTGATGCGACATTACAAACTTTATTATGCCGTCACACCTGTACAAAAACGACCGTTTTTGTACGTGCCCATAATCAACGATATCAGTGGCATAGTTGAGGTTAATTTCATGCGTTAGCCGTGTGCTAAAGATGACGAATTGACCATAAGGTTATATCAAGATAACATTATGTTGATTTACGTTCTTTAGAGGTAACATTATGGCTACTGCAGTCAAAATCCCCCGGGCAGCGCGCAAAGAGCTCATGACTCTCGGGGAAAACATTCGTGTCGCGCGCCTGCGTCGAAAGCTGACGGCCGAGATCATCGCGCAGCGCGCCGGAACAACCCGGCAGACCGTGGCCAAGGTCGAGGACGGGGATCCAGCGGTCAAGATAGGCACCTATGCGGCAGTGTTACAGGCGCTTGGTCTCCTGAAAGGGTGGGGGCAACTCGACGACCTAGTTGGTGATCAGATGTCTCTCGATGGGCTTCCCCAGCGGGCGAGGCTGAAGAATGGTTGAGATTTGGATCGATTGGAAGGGTTTGCACCGAGTCGGTACGCTACACCGGACTGCGGGGCGGGGCAGGGAGCGGGTGTCCTTCACTTATCATGAAGGCTGGCTCGCTTACGAAAATGCCTTTGGCTTGTCCCCGGACATGCCGCTGGGTCCGGGGCAGTTCGTGCCTGAAGCAGGGCAGGACATGCTCGCACCGCTCGGGGACTCCTCCCCAGACACATGGGGTCGAACCGTCATGCGGCGCTATGAGGGGCGGATGGCCGAAGCCGAGGAACGACGTCCGAGGACGCTGCAAGAAACCGACTACCTGTTGGGCGTAAACGACGAGACCCGATTGGGCGCGCTACGGTACAAGGTTGATGACGAGTTCCAAGCGCGCGAAGGGATAGGTGTGCCCGCGTTGCTCAGTCTCGGGGATCTGCTCCAAGCCTCTCAGCGTGTTCTTCGTGGGGAAGAGACCGCCGAAGACCTCAAAATGCTCTTTGTTCCAGGAAGCTCTCTGGGCGGTGCACGACCGAAGGCCAGCATCTTGGATCAGCACGGACGCCTTTCTGTAGCAAAATTTCCGAAGGAGACGGACAACTACTGCGTCGAGCGTTGGGAAGCTATAACGATGGTGATAGCCCGGCGAGCCGGGATTACGGTTGCGGATCACACCCTCGAAATGGCTGGCGACAAACCTGTCTTTTTGTCCCACCGGTTTGATCGGAACGAAGAGGGCAGGATCCCGTTCATCTCGGCGATGGCCATGCTCAACGGGCGGGACGGGGAAAGCTACAGCTACCTAGACCTGGCAGACGTGATCACCTCGGAAAGCGTAACCCCGGACATGGATCGCGAGGAACTCTACAGGCGGGTCGCCTTTTCCATCCTCGTGACGAACCTCGATGACCACATGCGCAATCACGGATTTCTTCGCGGGAAGGGCGGCTGGCACCTCTCACCTGCGTACGACATCAACCCGGTCCCGAACCAACCACGCATGCTCAAGAGCTACGTGAACGACGACAATCCAGATGCCAGCATCGAACTGCACCGTGCTCAGCACGAGAATTACCTTCTCGAGGCTAAAGATGCCGATCACATCATTGCGGAAGTGGCCGAGGCCACGAAGACTTGGAGGGAAGTCGCCCATGCTTTGAGCGCACCAGAGCGAGAAATCAGGGAGATGGTGTCAGCCTTCGAGCACGAGGAAACGGATTTGGTCTGGTAATCAGGGGCCAGAACAAGTTTTGCTCATAGGCGGGCGCTAAGCAATTTATCTTTGTTGTCAGTAAGGTGTCAATTAACCACCCTTTTTGTACATGTCCATAACGGGCGAGGGTGCTTTGAAAATACTTGCTTTTTGAGCCTGATTTTTGCGAATGTACAAAAGTAATTTACTTATTTTATTTTTGTACATCGACTTGTGTACATGCTGAAATCATAATATATTTAGCAAATACAGTAGGTTAGTTTTCAGTTTCTATTGTCGCATCTTATCAATATTTATGTTTTTGGACAAACAGGCTGCAAAAAATGATTTTTGGCTATGTTCGTGTCTCCACCGAAGAGCAGAATCTAAGAATGCAGGAGCAAGCCTTGAGCGATGCTGGCTGCGAAGAGATTCTAGCCGACAAAGGGGTGAGGGGCAATGCTGTTGTTAAGCCCCAGCTTGCTCGCCTTCTCGATAAAGCTAGAGAGGGAGATACCTGTAACGGATTGCGTTTATCCGACGTTCGGATTGCAAACATCCCGATTTTTCGCTCGAATTATCTGCATCTATCGGAGGGGCGAAACTCACATTAGTTGCGAATGAAATCACTTTATTTGCAAAGGGATCGCAATCATCCGGTTCAGATCACTTTAATTGCGAATAGCTCTCAGCACTAACAACAGGTAAGTTACTCAAGGATCGGTGATCCGGTACGACGGTCCCAAACCATTGCAAAAAACTGATGTTCCCAATTAGTTTGCTGGCCATCAAGGTAGCGGGATTTGCCGAGTGCTTGTCGAAGGCAAGTGACAATTGCGTGAAACTCCAGATCTTTGGTGGTCGAAGACGCAAGCCATATCCGTGCGAGGGTGTAGTTCAAAATGGAGTGTAATAGGGTTATGCGGGTAGCCTTTTGTGGGTCATAGACCATTGGCCCACTTTCGATATACGCAGTTTTCTCACCAGGATTGGCGAAGTGTAAACGACTTTGCCACTGAGCAAGCTGCGCTGTGTAATGAGCATATGGCTGAACCGCTTTCGCAAGTTTGGTCATAAAATCTTCCCAGCTTTCAGACCAAAGCCCCGTACCGTAGGAGGGCCAGACATTTTGAGCGAGCCACTGGCGAACTTTCCCTGGCGAGGCTTTTCCATCCAACCATTCCTCAAGAATTGCTTCTCGACCGTTCTTTCGACATATGCCCAGCTCGATTATTGTTAATGCTTCTACACAGTATCTAGTTTGGGAGAGAGCATTCGCGTGAACACCAGCTTTATTCGCTTCATACGCTATTTGCATTGAATGCACGAAAAAATATACCGCCTCTTGCGGGGCCAAAGATAAGTGGGTTGGCAGACCGTGTGCTTTAACCGCCGCTGCGATCCGCTGATGTATTGGATCAAATGCTTCCTCGGCCTTACTGAACCATTCTGGTATCTCGCGCTGCCGCATTAGCCCTCCCCATTCAACCATAAGGTACGAGTGACACTAGTAGATCTTTTTTAATTTGTCACAATCGTTAAGCTGTCTGGCTGCGAGGTAATCGGTAATAAGCGCTTTCTGCTGGATCAACTGCTGATGACGCTTCAACTCATCCTGTATCTTTGAAACGAAGGTTTCCCATACAGTCGGATTAAGCAAATATCCACGCTGATTTTGCTGACGAAATTTGTCTGTTTATCCTGTATGAAAATCATCGTATGCCTTCAGCGAATGTAGATGGGTTTTCAGATGACTTCCCACGATGGTTTGCCAAGCAGTTATGGTTGTTGAAGTGGTAAAGCTGGGACAAGTCGCTGATAGGAAAACCTCTTTCTCTATTCGCACATAAAGTGATCCGAACCGGATGATTGCAATCGCGATGCAAACAATGTGATTTCATTCGCAATTAATGTGAATTTACCCGAGAGCGGTATGCCCGAAAAGGAAGTGAGAAAATTGAGCCACGATCTCGTTGCTTGCTGGGATAGCTGCGTTGAGTTAGGCGCTCAACCTGATTTGATAGACAAAAGAGTATTGGAGATTATCTCTGATCTCTTGAAGAGCAACCGCCTTAGATATGGTGAGGAAAGCGACCTTGGAAGAGTCCCCGTATTCGGACCACTCCAAGAGGTTTGTGAGCGGAGTTTAGAGTTGTGCGGCGCCCCAACACGCGCTCAAATTTTTGAAAACATCTAGCCCAGCTAAGGAGATTAGTATGCGACTACTATTCTGCTTGGTGTGGTCAATTTGCTTTAGCATAGCGCCCATTCAAGCCAAATCACTCTCATTCTTATGCAGTTGGGACAACCGTGCACCAATAACAATTGAGCTAGACACTCAAACTGGCAAAGCCAAACGCAGTGACGGCGGCTCAGATTATACTCTCATCAAGATCACTGAACAGGCTGTGTGGTTATCGGTTGATCAGCATTACACTCTTGCAGTCCAATCAATTGAGCGTAACAAAAACAATGGCGGCAAATGGATAGATATCGTTCATTTCGCAAACCGCATTCCCATTTCGATATCCGGCGGGATATGCTGGGAACAGCCGGAATAACTAGATCCGACTAAGGAGGATCCAATATTGGGTGAGGTGGTATTTTTTCAGTATTGCTTTTAATCGCGGTGATTTGGTATCTGGTTTCATCACAATCCAACAGTGAAGACAGTACCCAGCCTAATAATGGAAACTTGACACCAATCATTGGGCAAGAACTTCTTGTAGAATACAGAAATCAACGTGGCGAGATTAGCGATCTAAACGTTACAATAGACGAAATTTATCTCAAAAATGATGAAAGCGGCATGCACCGTCGATACCTCAGCGTCACTTGGCGTGACAGTTTTTTTTCTGACGACGGAAAGAAAAGTCTCACCTTACGAGTAGATCGCATCCTCTCAATTTATAATGGTGAAATCGGCCTTCATGAAGAAGGACAAGCCGCACGGGACTGGATCATAAACAAGTCCATGTGTGGACGGCTTCCCAATTGCAAGTAAAATCTGTCTGATGACAAGAAGGTCAAGTGCATCCATGTGTCCGGCCTGTTGTTGCGGGACTTGCTTTGACCGCTGGCCCTGATGATTTTCGCGAGAAGGCTCTCTATCAACTAAACGCGCTCATCGTCGCTTGGACTACTCGAGGTGTTCCTTCTGCGGGATTGACCGTTCATCATCATTAGTCATTCACTTTGCAATTCTTCAATTATAATACTCTTCCTCCTATTTCCTCGTATCTATTTCAGGCATGTGCTTCACTGTTAGAAAATAAGTTAAGTTGAGGCAGGCTGGCGATACACTTGCTTTTTTACCATGAGCGCCCAAGCTATTCGGGCGGCTTTGTTGGCCATCGCCACCGTGACCAGTCGCGGACAACGGCGCAGCAACAAGTTATTCACCCAATCGCTCCAAGGTTCACGGCTGTTCTTGGCTCGCCTTAGCATGCTTGTGGCACCAATAACCAAGAGTTTGCGAATATATCGATTACCCTGTTTGGAGATCTGGCCCAGGCTCTCTTTTCCGCCACTGGAGTTTTGCTTCGGTACTAGCCCAAGCCAGGCGGAGAATTCACGAGCTGATTTAAAGAAAGCAGGATCTGGTACTGCAGCCGCTATTGCTGATGCGGTTAATACGCCGATACCTGGTATGGTCTCTAACAGTTTGCTTATCTCATTTTGACGATGCCAAGCTCTAACTTCGGCATCTAGAGCAAGTGTTGCTCGTCTATTTTCAAGTAATTGCGCCACCAAAGGCCGAAGAGCTCGTTTAGCGAGTAATGGCAGGCTTTCGTCATTATCATCTTCAACAAGCAGAATAAGTTGGTCGACGTTCTCTCGGCCATGGGCAGAAACAATGCCGAATTCTGCCATATGGCTGCGGAGCGCATTGAGTAGCATAACTCGCTGGCGGACCAACAGCTCTCTGGTCTTATGCAACATTAACGCTGCCTGCTGCGCTTCCGTTTTGATCGGAACAAAACGCATGTGCGGTCGCGATACTGCCTCGCAAATCGCCGCTGCATCAATGGCATCATTCTTACCTCGTCGAACGTAAGGTTTGACGTAGGAAGGGGGAATGATCCGCACATCATGACCTAGACTCAAAAGTTCCCGTGCCCAGAAATGGGTCGTGCTGCAAGCCTCCATGCCTATCAGGCATGGATCTAGTTTGCGGAAGAAATCGCGAACCTGTCGACGTCGCAGCCGCTTTTGAAGCACGACTTCACCTCTGTCGTCAACGCCATGCACTTGGAAAATATTCTTTGCTAAATCGAGTCCCACTGTTCTAACTTGCATCTCATATGGCTCCTCTATGATGGGCAAACTACACAGCTCACAGTATGGCATCAATGTGCTGAGTGTAGGGGCCGTCCACCTCATCAACTAAGGAGTAAAGCAAATGCAACCGTTTTGGTTATTTAAGGCCCCTCCGCATAAACGAGCTCGGATTCATAGGGGCGACTGCTCACATTGTAATTATGGCACCGGGCAAAAAAATCAGCACAAGAAAGATAATGGTCCTACCGAGTGGGCTCCTTTTGACACTCTAGCTGCAGCAGAAAAGGCTATGTCTGACCTCCAATACAAAGATACCAGACTATGTCGCATTTGCCTGTCTGGCGAATTGTCCAACTAGGGAGTAAGCATGATTTGCGTGGCCGCTATCGCTGGCGCTTTGTTTGGGTTTCTAATTCTTCCTTTGAGGCTTTTATTGGCCTTCAAATAAATCCGCTACTTGCAGACCTGCTTTTATTGCCTTTCGTTATAGGAGGTTGGCTCACCAGGACACCGCTTGGGGAAATGAGTACTTTCTTACGGTTCTCACTCGCTATAATCTCAAGTTCGATGTGGGCTTGTATCTTCGCGTTGGTAGCGTTTGTATTCAAGAAAGCAACCAGGAAGAACCAATCCAGTTGAGGAGCACATGTTAATTTTTTCTTCCTCAAATGAGGCCGGATAATTCAATATGCTATCCAGCGAGAAAGTGAATGGTTGAGAGCATTCGATTAAAGGCAGAGCGCCCCGCAAACCTTGGAGATGTACGCCGTCTGGGCTCTGGCGTGCAAGCCTGGTGCAACGCTTGCCGGCACTGGGCTCAAGTGCCCTGCGATAACCTCCCGGATGATACAATAGTGATCCATCTTTCCCGCCGTCTGCGCTGCTCCAGATGTGGTTCGAAGAATATTGAGGTGCGCCCAGACTACAGCAATCTTACGCCCAAGCTCCCAGGAGAACGAAAAAAGGCAAAGCCCTGACAGGAGTAGATATGATTTGTTTGGCCGCTATCGCTGGCGCTTTGTTTGGGTTTTTAATACTACCTTTGGGATTTTTTATTGGCCTTCAGGTAAATCCGCTTCTTGCAGACCTGCTTTTATTGCCTTTCATTATCGGAAGCTGGCTCACCAAGACCCCGCTTGGCGAAATGGGTATAATTTTGCGGTTCGCACTAGCTCTTGTCTCAAGTTCGATGTGGGCTTGCATCTTCGCGTTAGTCGCGCTTGTATTTAAGAAAGCAACCAGGAAGAACTAATCCAGCTAGGGAACGTACGCTTAAATGCCCGATAAACCGTCTCTCAGCAACGCGCCAATAAATGACCCGCGAACGCCATCTTTCACGGTGGCTGGCCGTGTGCATGGAGGCGCAAAACTTGAAGGCACTTACCCGGGAGGAATGACCATCGAGACAGTTGAAAAACATGTCGCAGGTCCATTCGGTGGCCGCTTCGAAGCGTTTGGCAATGGTAGCTTCATCTATATCCGATATTCCGACTGATCCACTTCAGAAGCATAAGCGGTGTGCTCCAGCTTGCAAGGCACAGCGCGGGATCGACTGATCCCACACTGCGCCCGGCAAACCTGCGCACGCATGTCTCATTGGGGCTGAAGGCCGGCAAGCGCTGGCCGCGCCACCACATGCCAGCCTTCAGCAAGCCGCGAGGGTGTTCTTTTTCTTTGTCGTCTTGTTTTGCGTAGAAGGTGTAAGGGGAGGGTCGTCTTTCATGTTCACCGGGCGCTCACGTTGCAGCAGACAGGTTTAGAGGAAGAGGAAGGGAAGCCCTTGTGCCGGGCTTCAAAAAGGAAAGAGAGCTTTCCACCCGGCTCCAAGCTAAGGAGCAAGACAATGGGCAACACAGCAATCAGCCTGATCCCGCTTAACAAACTCACCATCAGCCCGAAAAACGTTCGCAAGACACCTGCCAAACCGGAAGATGATGCTGAACTATACGCCAGCCTGAAAGCCATCGGGCTGAAGCAGAACCTTCTCGTGCACCAGGCTGGCGACGGATTTCACGTTCATGGGGGTGGCCGACGCCTGCGTCAGATGCAAAAACTGGCTGAAGAAGGCCACATCGCCGCTGATGAGGAGATCCGCTGCCTTGTTGAGAGCGAAGAAGAGGCCGAAGAGACTTCAATTGCCGAAAACGTCATTCGCACCAAAATGCATCCGGCAGACGAGTTTGTCGCGTTTGCTGAGTTAATCGACCATGGTCGCAGCGTTGAGGACGTGGCCACTCGCTTCGGTGTAACTGCTAACCTGGTTCTGCGCCGCCTGAAGCTTGGCAAGGTCGCGCCGCAGGTTCTTGACGCCTACCGTGCCGGAGAGCTGACACAGGAAGCTGTCATGGCCTTCACCTTGAGCAATGATCACGCCCGCCAGGTTGAGGTTTTAGAAGCCATCGAGGCGGGGCAGGTTTACACCAATCAACACCACATTCGCAGATATCTCAAGGAGGAGGCTGTTTCAGCAAGCTCGCGCCTTGGAGTGTTTGTCGGCATCGAGGCTTACAAGGCTGCTGGCGGTGAGGTGCTTGAGGATCTGTTTTCTGACGGGGACAGTGTGCTTCTCAAAGATTCAGGATTGCTGGAGCGACTGGCTCAGGAAAAGCTCGAAGTTATCGCCAGCGAGCAGAGCAGCGGGTGGAAATGGACCAGCGCCGTTTTGAACTTCCATCGCACAGATGCTCTGGAATATGGCCGCGTTGAACCGCATAAGCTCGATCTGGATCCAGACACACAAAAAGAGCTGGAGGCATTGCGGGAAAGAGATGCTGAGCTCAAAGAGTTTGAAGGCGATTGGAGCGAGGAGCTTCTGGCTGAAGACCGGCAGGTTTGTGACCGTCTTGAAGAGCTGGAAGAATTTGAGAACAACAATGTTGTGTTCAGCGCTGAGCAGATGGCAGTTGCCGGCTGCATTGTCCATATCGATCAGTCGGGCGTTGCCGTTTTTGAAAAAGGTCTGGTGCGGGCTGAAGATGTTGTTGCAGATGCTCCGCAAGAGTGCAGCGCTGCTGAAGCAACCGATCCGGACACGGCACCAGTTGTTGCTATGACACCGCCCCGGATGACAAGCCCCACAGTAAGCCGGGTCGTTGATCCAGTCGCTGAAGTGCGCAAAGAGCAGGGTGTCTCCGATACGCTTGCTCGCCAGCTGCGGGCAACGCGCCACCAGATCATGCAGGCAAGCTTAAGCGCTGATTTTGAGACAGCCTTTGATGCAATCTTGTATTCCATGTGCCGGAAGATTTTAAAGAGTGGTTTTAATTCGGTTCCGATTGATCTTTGCGTTACGCCAGCCGGTTTCAGTGACAACGAGAATGTCCTTAAGGACACGGTTGCGGCAAGCGTTCTGGGCGAGCTTAAAGGCAATCTTTCGCTTGAATGGCTCTCGCTTGAGGAACCTGAAGACTTTAAGGCCATGTGTGCTTTGTCGCAGGCCGAAAAGCAGGCATTGTTTTGCTGGTGTTCGGCCTATGGCCTTAACCAGCAGCTTTCAACCGATCCTCACCCTAACCAGGTCCTTGAGCACCTTGGCCGGCGCATGAAGATCGATGTCGTTCGTTACTGGCGGCCAACAGCACAAAATTACTGGGAGCGCATCCGCAAAGCAAACCTTCTGCAAACTGGTGGCAAGTATCTGGGTGAGAGCTGGTCAGCTGACAATGCCACTGCCAAAAAGACCGATCTGGCCAGCACCATGGAAAAAGTCTTTAGCGATGACCCGCAGCACAATGCCGGTCTTGGGGCAGATGTTGCAGCTGTAACGTCTTCATGGCTTCCCGATGGCATGGCATTTGCCGATGAAGAGGAGGAGGGGGCAGACCTTTGTGAACACACCACAGACGATGAAGAAGAGGATGAGACTGCTGAAGAAGACGGGTCGCCTGATTTGCCTGCTTTCCTCAGCGCGGCTGAATAACAAACTCTTGCAGATCCACCTGTCGCACTCAGCCCTTCAGCCGGGTGCGCTCCTCTCCAAAGCTGCCCTTTTAAAGTTAGAGGGCGGCTTTTTTTTCGTGAAGGATTTGGAGCTGAAAGAAAGGTTTTTCAGCGTCCTTTGCAAGGAGAACAACCATGGCAAAAGCCCGGAGCTACAAAATCACCCTTTATCCGGCAGGTTACGACCGCGGTTTCCTGACTTCCAGCTTTGAACTTTTTGGCAAAGAGTATCCCAGCCGTGAGATCACGGCGGCGGGCATGGCAGACCTGAAGAACCAGATCCGCAGCTTTGCCCAGGAACATGGCGAGCCGTGCCGCGCCAGTGTGAGACATTTTGCTACCCGCAAGCCCCCAGGCTTCGATAAGGCCACCAAAGATCTTTATTACAACATGGAAAGTATCGTGCCGGCTCATGTCCTTGAGCGCCTTACCGCAGTGGCAGCCTGACCCTGCTTTCTTTCTTCTGTCTTCAGTTTTCACCCGTCTTGCAAGCAAGGCGGGTTCTTTTTTATTAGCGAGACCTCAGCCAATGCGTGCAACCTTTACCCGAGACTTTTACATCCCTCAGGGAGCTGAAAGCGTAAGTGATGAGCAAAGTGATGCCATCGTCTACATCTTCACCGACAGCGCTTCGCGCCCGTGTGCCATGGGCTTCCATGGCCGTGCTCAAAAGCCGGACTGGAACTTTTACTTCAAGGGTGAAGCAGCCCGCGAAAAACGAATTGAAACTTTCTTTGCTTCTCGCCGTGCCCATAAGGAACAGCTCAAAGCGCGAAGAGAGGAGCAAAAAACTCCTCATGACTTCAAGTGCGGTGATGTTTTGTGCAGCATCTGGGGATGGGAGCAGACCAATGTCAACTTCTATCAGGTCGTCAAAATTGTCGGCCAGCGCATGATTGAGCTGCGTGCGATTGCCTCCAGATCCGAAAACGGAACCTGTTGGGCAACCGGAACGGCAACCCCTGCCATTGGCAGCTTTACCGGAGAGCCCTTCAGGCGTCTGGTCACGCGAGGTTCGGTTAAAATCGAGAGCTATCGCAGCGCATCGCGCTGGAGCGGTAAACCCGTCAACTGGACCGCCTACGCCTGAACCGCAGCAGGTTTTAAAGACCAGTTTTCACTTTAAGCAACATGAGGAACCTTCAGATGGGAAAAGGTATCTGTGAGGATGGAACACATGAAGCGTAAGCAAATTTCTCGCAGCGATTTTGAACGCAGCCTTAGCGCAGCTTTTGGAACGCCTTCCATCATTGCTGAATTAAATGATCGCGTTGATGAGGAAAGCGCCTTTAGGGCCTGCCGTGAACTTATTGAGGCATATCTGACAGATCCTGATGATGTGGCATGGAGTGATGTTCAGATGGCCCTGGACACAGCCTGCACGGCATTCGGCACAACCTTCGAGGAGCTGGCTGAGCAGATCGATTAGGAAGCATGAGCGATCAGACATGGCCCTCCATCCCAATAGAGGAAGAGGAAGGGCAGGGAAGGTAAGCCTTCCCTGAATGAGAGAAAGAACCGGGGAGGCAATCAGCCACCTGGAGTATTTCTGATGACCCTTGCCCTTGTTCAGGCAACCGCCTCCCACCTCAGCGCACAGCCACATGCCTGCTTTGCAGCAAACCTCATCAAGGCCAGTCAGCAATTGCTGCCAAAACTGGAAGCTGGTGCGCAAATTGATGCACGGGCTTTGCGCTGCGCTATGGAAGATGCCTTTGGCGCGACAGACGCGCAAGGTGGCTGGAACTGGAAAGACGCCTATGAGGCGGTGGAATGCGCTCAGCTGCTGTTCGTGCTCAAATTTGGTGCCGCTATGGAGCGCTCGGCAAAAGAGCCGCAACAGCTTTTGACCATGATTGAGCGCCTGTTTGCCCTGGTCCCCTCCCACACCCGCCGCTCAGAAGATTCCCAAAAGCTTCAGCAATTTTCAACGCCGCTGCCACTGGCCTTTGTTGCTGCAAAAGCTGCGGGTCTGACAGATGCAGACACTGTGCTGGAGCAGATGAAAAACTCAGCCCATGACGTTGCCGGAGATATCTGGAACGCCTTTACCGAAAGCGGGGAATGGGTGGGAAGCTCAAAGTCCATCGTAGAGATTCCATAGGAAGCGCCGGGGCTTATGCCATTAGCCCCGGCACATCGCCCTTATCGCGCTGCCGATTACACCGCCAGCAGGTTTCTTCATTCCTCTTGTCTTCAGGAAAACCTCATGAATAAATTATCTGTCCTTGACCTTTCAACCGCGCATCTTAGCGAAAAAACACTTGCAGACCTTGCCGAAAAGACCCCGGAAAACTTCCCGGTATACGGCGGTAATCGTATGAACGGCCTGTTTATCTCCGCCAGCCAAGATACCGACTACTTGGGCAAAAAGCTGCCAATCGACCTTCTTACCTGCATTGCACATGCGTGGACCAACGATTGCACTCATATCCTGTTTGACAGTGACGGGCCAATCGATGAAGATTTGGTTGTCTATCCTCATGGAGAACCAGACCAGCCCGATACCTTTGAGCAAGGGGAGGGCGCTTGATGCAGGTTAAATTGCTGCAAGGGCGTCATCTGACCACGACAGAACGCCGCCACATCTGCCAGCTTGTTGAGCAAAATCTGGAACGCGGCGGGACGAGACGCAAATCCTACACCAGACTTGAGAGCAGTGGCACACAACACCGCATCAAAATTGAGACCCCTGAGAGAGATAGCTGGGGGAGAGCGGTAATTTCCACTCAGACAGTTCTGGTTGATGTGCGATAAGCTATAAGAATCCACTTCCTTTGCGAAGCAGCAGCGTGAGCCAGTCCACGCAATCGGAGAAATTAGGCACTCCGATGGTAGCAAAGCCTGGTAAAGGAGGTGGGATGTTGGATGAAATTTGAGTTTAAGTTCAAGCTTAAGATCAAAAAGAAAAAGGTTCGGAGACGACTGGTAATCTTACTCCGAACCCTTTGGTAATCTAACAGCGGGAAAGGGGGGCGAAAGCTCCCCTTTCCTTTTTCTAATATAGCCCTCAGGACTGAATAATTCAAGAACAACGGTTTAGCCGTTGCCTGATCTGGCTTTGCTGGTTTTGAAGAAATTGGATTGTGCAATCCAAAAACTCTCAATTGATCAATAATTCCAAAGAAAACAGGTGGAATGCCAAAGGGTGGTTTGACCTCTCAACCTGCTATGTATGAACAGGCAACAGCATTGCCCGGACTACTGCCGCCTGCTCAGTCTGCGTTTCCAAGACATAAGCACATGTTTATTTTTTGGATAACAAAAACAGACAGACTTCAACTTATCGCCTTCCTTAAAGAAATACGGTAAGTCTCTCGTCAATAGCGCAACGGGAAATAGCTGCAACTGCCTGTAAAGTTGTGGTTCCTCCTACACAAGTGCGAAGTTCTGGTTCGTACTTGCTAGGCTCTGATGGTTATGATCGCCAAAAAATAACCGTCGGAGCCGCCTAGCTCAGCTAGATTGGCAAGTTCCTCTTGTATATCGCATCAAGATTCTTCCTGACAAGAGCTTTATGGTGAAAATGCCAGTAAAAGTTGAAAGTTCACTTGCGTAATGTGTTACTGGAACAGTTCGCTTTTTGTCACAGAGTAACAGGCTTTCATACCAAAGAACCCATTGCTGACGTTGGTCAGAGCACAGAGCATCGTGGGTGCAACAAAGCTGCTGTGACACACTTTGATGCCGTCGGGGCGGGGCATCCAAATCATCAACGCCAATAAAATGACTGCACTTGGACGGCCCACGTTCGAGCGTATCACCATGACCTGAGTTTAAACGGGTAAGGGCCACCTGCACGCTAATCAAGAATTACGCAACACGGCCAGTAAATTTGGCGATGCCCTGCGATCACCTTAACTCAGGCTCCGTTTTGGTTATGGTCTGATGACATTTGCTTACGGGCTAAAACACTGCGGACTTTCTTTAAAGACCTGGCGACTAAATCAACCGGTCTCTTGCCTGCGTTATCCCTTATAGCCGCGTCAGCACCTCTTGCTATGGCAAGTTCATAACTTGGGAAGATTTCATCGTAAATCTCTTCCTCAGCCGCATAGTGCAACATGGTTCTACCGTTACCATCCCGTGTGTTTATGTCGATACCAAGGGAGAGCAGAAAATCCAGAAAAGCAACTTCGTCCGAAAAGTTATGCCGCGGCAGTCCACGTTGAATGACTAAATTATGCAAAAGAGTTTGCTGGTTGGGCTGCAGAGCATGGGGGTCAACACCCATTACCATGACAAGCCGGAAAATCCGTTCACTACGGCAATATGCCAAGGTGGACCACCCGTCTGCATCTTTCTTTTTGGGATCAGCACCAAGGTCCAGCAGCGCTTTAATCGGACTATCACCCTCAAGCTTTCCATGGAGCAGCGCAGCTTGTAAAGGTGTATAGCTCAGACCTGAAGCTTCTGTTGAATGACTTGCCAGTACATTAACATCAGCACCAGCCTCTGCGAGAATGCGAACTTTCCTGCCGGTCCTTGCTGTGTGAAGAGGTGTCATTCCATAGTCATCGCGTGCATTTGGATTTGCGCCATATGAAAGAAGAACTTCAGCCGTCTTTTCATCTCCCCATGCCAGCATGGTTATGCCGTTATCCCAGGGAGCATCGGGATCAGCACCAGCAGCCAGAAGTGTGCGAAGAAAAATCAAATACTCATCATAGCTGATATGTGCGTTGAGCTTTCGTTCAAGCTCTGCGTGTTTCAAATCAGGTGTAAGCGTCCCATAGGTCTGCAATATTTGCCTCTGATATTCACAGCGCGTTTTCAGAGCTATCTGGCGTCGCGTAACGACCAGATCATGCAGGGGGAAATAACGCTGATGCTTCCATCCATTAACACGTGCTCCCTTCGCGATAAGCCATCGCACAGTTGCCAGAGAGCTCTCTTTTACTGCGTCATTTAAAGGTAAGCGGCGGGTGTTAAGTGTAGCCCCTGCCCCCAGCAAAATCTCAACCATATCAAGGTTGTTGTTTTGGACCGCATACGTGATTGCCGTTGAAAATTCATGGTCCCATAAGAAGTTCCCGGATATCCAGTCACTGCCGGGAACACAATCAGGATGGGCACCTGCGCGAAGCGCCCGTTCAACCCCGGAAACTGAATTGGCGCGCGCTGATTCCAGCAGGGCTCTGTCTGCTGAAGTTGTTTCGACAACCGCTTGGGGAGGTTCATCCGGGCCAACATTTTCTGGATCACGCTCAAGCCATTTGATCCACGCTTTCGCCCCTTCACTGTCAGAACTCAGATAGTACCTGTCATTTTGCTGGTTGTCACCAAAGCGCAACCACGAAGCCCACTCTGTACCAGCAAAACCAAGTTTTGACATTTCAGTTATGAAACTAAAAAAGTCTGAGGCAAGCGCCAACCCATGCAACATCTCCAGCTCATGCGAAAAGTACCGTACAGGTTGCTTTTGCGGATCTGGATCAGACATATCAATGGTAACAATGTCTCCATTCTTCAAATGATAGAACGGGAACTGGTCCTCCCACATCTCAGGAGTGTTAGGAGCTTCTGACAGACTCTCAGATGCTAACTGGCTTTTCAGGGCGATAAAATTCGGCAGGGCATAGTTATTGATATGTGCCAGATCCCAAACAGCATCACGATTAAAACTCATTAGCGGCATATCCAGCTTGCCAAAAGAGTTAAGATGATTTGGGGTGTACCACCCAAAAGTCACGCAGCCAGATAGCTGGGTTAGCACCGCACGAAGCTGCGGCGGGAACTGCATTTGATATCGGCTTTCCACGATGGCTAATGCTTCAGGAGCAGCAGGTGGGGCTATATCGAGCGTGGTGACTTCCCAGTGGCGTCTCCGGACGATTTCTTGCATCCAGCGCAAATTGGATTGCAAGTCCTTCCAAAGCGTTTGCAGTTCAGTTTGGGGTCCAGAGCATCCTCCCAGCAGGTTAGAAGCTGCGCAGGCTAAAACTCCATTTACAAGAAACTGCCGCCGGCTTGTGCTTCCCCAAAAACCTGTATCAAGGGCCTTGTTAGAATTCTTAAGAGCCATTAGAGCCTCAATGTAGGTGACAGGATTATTGGCAAGGCCAAAAACAAGAGCTAAAGAATATAGCAGACTAGCAGTTCTCGTAATCAGTCTCATGGCTAATCTGATCAGGTTAGCCTTTTAGTAGCCGTTGCCGAAGGGGTTGTGATGGAATGGATGCCTCTCCTGGCGCATTTCTGCAATATTGAGCAGCGTGCCGCTTTTGCAAGCAATTTCAAGTTAAGATGATAATACGGCCCACCTATACATTCATCACCCGACATTTGATTTTGTCAAATTTATATCATCAATTGGCACTTTGTTTAAACGGCATAAAATTTATCCGTGTGAAAATAAAGTTCAGTACGGACACATGTTAGTTTGGCAATTTCATAACAAAATCGGCTTATGGACGGCCGAATTGGTCGTTTGATATTTTTCGTCAACTCATTATGAAGGGACAAATTTAGTTGAAAAAAATCCATTAATTACTATGGAGTCAAGTATATTTACAGGTTAATCACGGTATGGTGAAGCAGTTTTTACCTCCAGCAATACAGCGTTGCTCATAGACTGCAACTGTACATAGCAACTGCATGAATTAAATGCTTAAAGCCATCGATACGTATATTTCAAATTCAGATGGAAGATAAGTTCTATGTATATGGTGATTACTATTTAATTTAACTCAGGAACAGTAAGATGAGCGACGTTACATCCTATCAGTTTATTGGCACGGAAATAGATGATGAAACTGGAGACAGTGTGTCTTCTGCAGGTGATATTGATGGAGACGGCAAAGATGATATCCTCATTGGATCAAGAGACGCAGATGGTGGGGGCACTGGTTCTGGGGGAGCCTACCTAATAAGTTCTTCGGAATTAGCAGCAGCTGATGCAGCAGATGGCACAACTGATGGTGTCATTGACCTTGCGAACATTAATGAGCAAACAAACTCCTATCAACTTGTTGGCAATGAAAATTTTGATTTTGCTGGTGGCAGCGTATCTTCATTGTCGGAATTAAGTACGGCGGACGCTCACAGTTTACCATGCTATCATGTTGATTCAAGTTTGCTCGCAAAAAGCCTCGGGATCGTTGGAAAATTGATCCTTCTTTACTTCCGGACCTACCGTTTGCGACCTAGTCGACCTTGAACTGCCTGCTGGCATCAAAGTCTTCCAGCGTTTGATAAAACGTATCTGCTGGCCCAACAATCTTCGGATCTGCGTTGAAGTTAATATGCTGGCTGGCAGCCGGATATGACATGGACCGAATGAAGTACCGCATGCAGTTCAATCGGGCCCGTTTCTTGTCATCTGAGCGAACAACCGTCCAAGGTGCATCGGCGGTATGCGTGTAAAAGAACATGCTCTCCTTTGCCTCGGAGTAATCGTCCCACATGTCCAGAGACTGAACATCAACCGGGCTTAGTTTCCAATGCTTCAGCGGGTCAGCATTGCGCGCCTGAAACCGTCGCAGCTGCTCTTCTCGGCTGACCGAAAACCAGAACTTAAACAGGCGAATTCCGCTTCTGACCAGCATCCGCTCAAATTCCGGAACCTGACGCATGAACTCCATGTACTCTGCCGGGGAGCAGAACCCCATGACCTTTTCGACGCCCGCACGGTTGTACCAGGACCTGTCAAACAGGACGATCTCGCCCTTGGTAGGCAGGTGGCGCACATAACGCTGGAAATACCACTGGCCCTTTTCCTCGTCGGTCGGCTTTTCAAGAGCAACAACGCGCGCACCACGCGGGTTCAGGTGCTCCATAAACCGCTTGATCGTGCCCCCTTTACCAGCCGCATCCCGTCCTTCAAAAATTACGACGATGCGCTGACCGCTGTCCTTGACCCAGTTTTGCACCTTCAGCAGCTCAATCTGAAGCTCTTGCTTGAGTGCCTCATACTGTGGCCGATTCATGCGCCGCTTGTAGGGATAGTTTTGCGGCAACTGGGCACGCCTACCCGTTGGAACTGGATGCTTATGCATCAACAACGAGTGGCCCGTATCGACCATTGGATTTTGAACAGATTGGTTGGCTGCCGTTATCTCCGTCTTTTTCTTGGAGGCTTTAGGAAAAGACATATTTGTTTTAGGGGTGGATGCTTCCTGTCCTGATGTAGAGGCCAACTTCAATTTTTGATCCATAAATTGCTTTCTCCAAAATATGCCGGAGTTTCTAGGGAATCCACCGCTCATCCGGAATCATTTTCGCGCGCAATTGCACGTAAGTATATCTTCATATTAGCACGAATAATTTGCATTGACTTTAAACAAATTGAATCTTTCTTTATAAAGGATTTAGAACTCGTCCCGCTGTGTTTCTCCAGGAGGAGAAAACCCTTCGTCAAAAATCGCTTCAACTCTAATCAAGGCGGTACAAGGCTTCGGTTAGGCCTGTTGCAACAAAGTTTCCGATTAGATGCATGGGCACTTCTGCAAAACACCAGTGTTTTTAAAGCTTTTTGTGTCTCGCGTTACAAGGGGCCTATCAACAGGCAACGCAGGTGCAGCAGTCAATACTTCCCTTCTAAGATCTGCCACAACGAGTTGAGTAGATCCCACAGGAGGGCACAGCGTAATTACTCGAACTTAATAGACAGACCCTGATCTGAGGTGCCTGGGCAATTACTTCCTTGTAACCCCATGAGTATTTTAGCGTATTTTCAATTGTATTACTATACTACTATACCAATACGAAGATGTAGGGAGGTGTTGGAGAGTAATAAACTATCATACTGACGAGTACTCCAAACAGCAGAAAACTGCCGATACGAGTGACCTATCAAATAATAGAATTACATACTGGTCGCAGTGCAGGCTCTCCCGGCAACTGTTTTTTGAGTAATAAAGATTCATACCGAAGAGCCCATTGCAGCCATTCGCGATACCATTTGCTGTCGCAGTGCAGCAAGTCGCTGCTGACCACAAGCTGACATTCGACCTGTCTTGGCAAGTTCTCTGCTAGAGTAAGGGTACAACTTTAGGTTGATCCTCTGTTACACCAGTGAAGTTTGTTTGCTGACAAGGCGTTTATCAACGTGTAGGACAGACGTATGACAAGCTTTGGGAGTGGTTTGTTACACCTGAGGTAAAGTTGCGAGTTGACCGGAACCCATCCATTTAGAAACGGCGCTCAACTTGTCCAAACAAACCGAACCACTTCTGAGTTCAGCAACTTCAGCCACCTTGCCCCCAGCCTCAATCGCCGCTTTCACCGCCGCATCACTTACATAAACGCTGACACACTCTTCCCCATCCTTGGTGATCTCCTGTGCGAGGTCTACGTACCGGTTCAGCTCAGCAACACTTTCCGTCTCACCACGGTCCTCCAGCTCCTGCTGTTTGTCTTCATCGCGGATTTTGATTTCACCTTCGCCCACCGTGCGCGTTAGATTTATGTACGCCAAGTCAACCCACTATACAAACTGACAGAGCCCTTAGGCCAATCCATCCCTGTTAGGTCGCCTTCGCTGGACAAACACTATAAGGCTCGTAGTCTTCAAATTCCCAGAACATGTATCGTGATAGTATTGTGGCAATTTCATCCCAGCTTTCACCTGAGGCACTGGCAACTAAGTCTCTGACCAGGTTCAAAATAGCTTCCTCATCATACTCATTAACGAATATAGTATGCCGAGCAAAAGTCGGGTTTTCAGACTTATTTTTTGCAAACCATTTTGGGGTACAAACTCTAAAGCTAAATATTTCAGCTCCTCTTTCTCCAACAGGGCCTACTGTGGCGTCTAAACCGATTCTAAAGTTTCCAGTGTCTTCAGGCCAATATTCGGAAAGTTCCCCACCAGCCATCGAGAAATGTCTTATTTCAGCTTTCATGCGATTACATCCATATGTTCAATTGATCCCAATGGAGCTCCACGGGTCAAGCACTCTGCTATTAAAAAGCCAAATTTATTCGACAACGGGTAGAAGAAATCTCTTCATTTTCAGAGAAGATCGAGAATTGAAATTCATAGAGCTGATAGGGGTAGGCGTTGTTGCATAAACCTGCCTTTGCCGTGTATGCAGTCCTGATATTTTTCAGCGCAGCTTCTTTTATATGCCGTT
>CANMBS010000055.1 GCA_947496145.1 uncultured Pseudovibrio sp. | reverse complement strand
TCTTCATAAAATCAATCCTCAATATGAGGCGACAATATCTCTACTTTTAAACTCGATCAATCTCAGGGGGGATTACCATTTTATTACGCAATTATTCTTATATAGTGCTACAAATCAACCTATTAGAAAAATTTCGAAGCTCTAATATTGGCATCTTTCTCAATGCATAAAGTGAATAATGATCTTCTTTTGAAGCCGATCATTTTGAATTTCCGGTGAGCTCCAATTGAGCTTTCTACATATTTTCAGGAAACATTCTGATCACCAGATCAATCAAGTGTTCAAGCCATGGCATTTTCAATGCAGAAGAGGTGAGAGTCCCGAATTCCTGATAAGGTTTGTATGCAACTCATCGCAATGCGAAAGAACCACACCACGATGAATCGCATTTTCTGATACAGGTCGTTTGTCAGGCTGAAGCACTATCGTCTTCAGGGGTCCAGTCAACGGTCACACCATCTGTCGGATCATAGGGAGCTTTGATGAAGACGGCCTTCCATGGCTCTTTACCCCGATTGACAACAAAATGCGCTTCGCCGGGCTCGCAGCGAACAAAGTCACCAACGCCGAGGACTTGCAGTTTTTCGTCCACATACATATGAACTTCGCCCGCTATGGTGAGGAAGTTCTCTTCGATCTTGCAATGCTTATGTGCCGGAAAGTGTTGCCCCGGTTGAAGGGTAACCACGCCGATATCTGTAAAAGGCCCTCTCTGGAGGTATTTCGGGCCGTGATCGCCAAATCTGTAGGAGTGTTCTTGTTCGCTTGTTCTAAACATGATCGTGCTCTGTCTTTGCAGGTGTACAGTTAAGAATGTGACCTGTTAAAGGCCCGGTGCCTTCCACATGGCTTGCGTAACGTTTTGATCAACCAGTGCCCGCTGCGCCGCATAGGCGGTATTCCAGCGATCAGTCAGCTCCTGATACTGAGCGTAATGTGTGGTGTTCGGTGTGTAGAAACGTTGCCAGCGCACTGTATGTTCTGCTGCTTCCGGCAGGGAGGCAAAACTACCAATCCCGACCCAGGCAGCCAGAGCCGTGGCAAGGGCCGTTGCTTCTGTCACTTCAGGCACTTTGATCGGCTTACCTGTTGCATCTGCCAGAATCTGGCACCACAACTCACCTTTGGATGCCCCGCCTGCAAAGACAATCTCGTCAATGGAAACTCCTGCCATGTCGGCGGCCATTGTGAGATTCTGGTTTGCAACTATCGCCGCATTCTCCTGAAGAGCGCGGAAGATTTCCGGTTTGCCGCACTTAGATGCATCAAGGCTCAGGTTCAGCAGTGACGGCGCTGCATGATACCACGAGCCGTAATTCATCACGTCCGTGAAGGTTGGCAGGATACCATGGGCACCAACAGGTACCCGAGCGGACATATCTTCAAGCAGAGCGTAAGCATCGATGCCTTTTTCTTCTGCAAGACGCTTTTCCTCTCCGCAGAAAGCATCGCGAAACCAGCGTGTGGTCATACCAACCATAAAGGCGATGCCCTCAGCTTGTGTAATGCCCGGCACCACATGCGGATTAACGCGCACGCGCATGTCCGGGTGCGTGGTCGGCGTGTCCATGTTCACCACTTCCTGCCAGAAAGTGCCTCCAAGCACGGCTGCCTGACCGGCACGGGCAACACCAAGGCCCAGACTGCCCAATTGCACATCACCGCCGCCCATGATCACAGGTGTTCCCGCAACCAGTCCGGTTTCTTCACT
This sequence comes from uncultured Pseudovibrio sp., assembly GCA_947496145.1. Taxonomy (GTDB): domain Bacteria; phylum Pseudomonadota; class Alphaproteobacteria; order Rhizobiales; family Stappiaceae; genus Pseudovibrio. Next base: position 23,170 of record CANMBS010000055.1, on the reverse strand, counting down.
GGCTTCAGATGTTACAGTTCCAAGGGGACTGCCTGTTTCAAGAACGGGAGGGAAGATATCATCCCGCAAACCTGACCTTGCAGCAATTTCTGGAGACCAGTCTCGCGTTTTTAAAGAGAAGATGCCCGTTGTGCCTGCATTGGATGGGTCTGAAGCAATCTCGCCAGACAGACGGGCCAGAATCCAGTCAGAAAGCATCGAGAGCTTTGCGGTTTTCTCATAGACCTCTGGAAGATGCTTCTGAACCCACTTAAGGCGCGGAATAGCACCAAGTGCAAAGGTTTGCCCGCTGGTATGATAAGCTTCTCTTTCCAGCTCCGGCATATTCTTCTGAAGGTCTCGAACCTCGGTGGTAGCACGTGAGTCTACATTGGCGCAGGCCCAGAGTTCATCGCCATTACTGTCATAAAGAACGATACCTTCCCGCATGGAGCTGGCACTTACGGCTTTGATCTGATCGGCAGTGATTTGCGCTTTTGTAAGAGCAGTCTTTATACATCCGCACAAAAGTGCCCAGTTTGCCTTGCAGTCAAATGTCATTGAGCCGGGGTAGCGTGCATCGCTGGCGTGCTCCCATTCCTGCTGCCCAACCGCGATCTGATGACCCTCCCGGTCAAAGATCACTGCACGGCCACTGCCTGTGCCCGCATCAATCGCTAATACAAACTCCCGTGCCCCGGTCATGCGGTTTCTCCCCTTATGATTTCTTGCGCGGTTGGCTCATCTGTAATGAGAATATTAAAGTGCTTGCCCTTAGCGGCTGCGCGAATAGCCTCAACCTTGTCGGGGCCACTGGCCGCAGCAACAACCTGAGGGATGTTGCGCAGGGTATCTAAATCAAGTCCGACGAGTGTCTGGTGGAAGGGGAGATCCAGCACGTTTCCGTCTTTGTCGTAAAACACAGCTATAATGTCGCCAACGGCTCCTTGTCTGCGGAACGCTTCAAACTGAGAGCTCGTCGCGTAACCCGTTGTCACAAGAGTGGCTTGCTCTTCGACTGATCCGATACCAACAAGAGCATAATTTGCTGTCTTGGCCATGCTGATCACATCATTCACATGACGCTCTGTTCTGAGTTGTTGTGCCAGGTCTGGATTGGATACGAGCAGTGGAGCAGGGATCAAATGGACATTCTGAGAAGAGCGACCTGATGCGACACCTTCTATATAGGCTGCAACACCACCAGTCAGACTGACCAGAGAGACATCACGATACGAGAGTGTTTGAGCTAGCTTTTGCAGAGCCCCCATCACAGTTGCCCCCCAACCCACGGCAAGCAGATCAGAGGTTTTCAGGTGGCTCATAAAATACTGACTGGCTGCTTCTGCCAGCCGCATTGTGGAATCGTGTGTTGTGTCGGCAGGAATCACACGAACTTCATCCAACCCGTAAAGCTCTTGCAAACGGTTCTCTAAAGCAAAGCATCCGCCATAGCTGGAGTTGATGTGAACATGGATCAGGCCCATGCGGCGACCCCGTTCCAGCATCCTTGAAATCTTGATACGCGAGAGATTAAGGCGAGTACCAATCTCATTTTGCGTCATGCCGTCATGGTAATAATACCAGGCCACACGGCTTAGAAGTTCTTCTTCTTGCAGTTCAAGTGTTAGGTCGTCGCTCATAATGTTCACGCGAATTATTCTCATCCATTAATCGCGTACATATGATCACGTTCCGCTGTTTTGATCAAGAAATCTTTCCTGTAGATTTCTTTCAAGCTGCACAATTGCTATAATTAAATCGGTTTAATTTAATAATTTCAATATGTTGATAGATATATCTCCATAAGTGAGTTTTCTCGTATCTTGAACATATGAATTCAAAAAATGCAAAAAATACACTCTGCACATATTGACACCTGAGATTTCACAGCAATACTTGAGTGATAATTTGATGAGTCGCTGTTCAGATGAACGCAATTCGCTGAATATTAGCAGGTCATTGAATACGCGACGTGATACATGAATGAGGTACCTATGGCTGACCTAGACGATGTCAAAGAAGGCAAGGATTTCGGATTAGACACTCCTGTAGATGTCAAAGCTTTCGGGCTCCGGGGCAGCAATGCATTAGACTGGGGCATGCAAGACCGCCTCGCGCGCATTTTTCAGGAAAAAAGCGGCAACACAGTCATGCTGGCGTTTGATCATGGGTACTTTCAGGGACCAGCAACAGGTCTGGAACGTCTGGACTTGACCATTCGCCCGCTCGTTCCTTATACAGACGTGATGATGTGCACCCGTGGCGGTTTGCGAGCCACTATGCCAGCGGACAGCCGTAAGCCGGTTGTGCTGCGTTGCTCAGGCGGTATGAGTGTCCTGACAGAACTTTCCAACGAACTGGTGGCCGTGGATATTGAAGACGCGCTCCGCCTCAATGCTTCTGCAATCACAACCAACGTGTATGTGGGCGCCGAATATGAGCACAAGTCTTTAAGCAATCTGGTCAAGCTGATCGATACGGGCAACCGTTACGGCGTCCCGACAATGGCCGTAACTGGCGTTGGTAAGGATATGGCCCGTGACGCACGTTACTTCGGTTTAGCCTCACGCATTTCAGCAGAACTTGGCGCACACATTGTTAAGACCTACTTCGTGGAAGAAGGTTTTGAAAAGGTTGTGGCAGGCTGCCCGGTTCCGATTGTGATCGCAGGCGGCAAAAAGCTCCCTGAAATTGACGCCCTGACCATGGCGTATAAAGCCATCGATCAGGGCGCATCCGGTGTAGACATGGGACGCAACATCTTCCAGTCCGACAGCCCGGTTGGAATGATCAAAGCTGTACGCGCTGTTGTTCATGATGGCGAAACCCCAGAAAAAGCCTTGCAGATTTATGAGGATGAGAAGGCCAGAGCCCTCTCGCCAGCATAACCGGACTCCCCTGCAGGCTGTTCCTCAGGAGGAGTGAGCAGTCGGCAGGGCTCCCGAACTCTGTTGCGATTGTGCTGCGACCCATGTGGCCGCAGTTGGGGAGGCGGTTACAGACCGTCTGGGATCTGGACCAAGGAGCGCATTCTAATGGCTGATTATGCCCCGTCGGACCAACGTAAAACTCTTATCTCTGCCGAAGGGATCTGGAAGTTTTTCGGCAGTGTTTCGGTGCTAAAAGGTGTAGACCTTAAGCTACATGCAGGCCAAATCCATGCACTGTTGGGCGGTAATGGTGCAGGTAAATCCACCTTAATGAAGATCATCGCAGGATTGCACCCGATTGATCGTGGCAATCTTTCGATCTGCGGCAAGAATGCAGTAAACCTGACACCTGTCCAGTCCCGGCAGCTTGGCATCCATCTGGTGCCGCAGGAGCCAATGCTCTTTCCAAACCTTACGGTTGAAGAAAATGTGCTGATGCATTTGCCGGGCAATCGGCTGGAGCTGCGCAGCCGTCTTATGGAGCTGATCAAAGAAGTTGGCTCAACGCTGGCCCCCTCAACTCTGGCGGGGCAGCTGGAAGTTGCAGATCAGCAAATGGTTGAAATTCTGCGCGGCCTTATCCGCAACGCCAAAATTCTCATTCTGGATGAACCAACTTCAGCACTTACACCTTTGGAAGTTGCCAAGCTGTTTGAACGTATGCGTGCGCTGACGGCACAGGGCGTCGGGATTTTCTTCATCAGTCATAAGCTGGGCGAAATTCGCGAGATTGCAGAGATCGTAAGCATCCTGCGGGACGGCAAAGTCGTACTCGCGGGCGATCCAAAGTCACTCAGTGACCCTGAGATCGTACGAGCCATGACACAGGTAGAAGGTCGTGGTGACATTTCCGTTGCAGCAAAAGCCATAGCGCCAACTCACGGCAAAGAAGTCCTGCGCGTCGATGAATTGTGTGGTGAGGGCTTTGCCAATGTCTCCTTCGAGTTGCATGAAGGTGAAATTCTCGGCCTTGCTGGTGTTGTTGGCTCCGGGCGCACAGAACTTGCAGAAACCTTATATGGCATCCGCTCTGCCGCCCGTGGGTCTGTTCATGCCGCAGATCAGGATGTGACAAGGACAACGCCGTTAAAAAGCCTCGACAACGGGATCGTCTACTTGCCGGAAGACCGCCAGTCGAGTGGCTTATTTGTAGATGCGCCTCTTGTCTGGAATTCCTCTGCTCTGGTGCTTTATCGCGAACCATCCTGGCTTGCATTGAAAGCAGAAGAGGATCGCTATCAGTCCTATGTTGAATCACTTGGGATTGTCTGCAACTCCTCCGACCAGCCGGTGCGCTCTCTGTCTGGCGGCAATCAACAAAAAATTCTTCTGGCAAAATGCCTTGCGGCGCAGCCTAAGATTTTAATTCTCGACGAACCCACACGTGGCGTCGACGTTGCGGTACGGGCAGACATCTACCGCTTGATTGAAAAGCTCGTGGAGCAAGGCGTAGCAATCCTACTGATTTCATCTGATCACGAAGAGGTGCAGCGTTTGTCTCATCGGGTTCTGGTCATGGACCACGGCTACCCCTCTGGAGAGCTGAAAGGGGACGACATTACCGTTGATGCCATTGCCCAGATGTCCTTCGGTGTGGCAGCAGATGAGAAGGTGCGGGCATCATGATCAGGTTTTTACAAAACAATCGCGAAACCTCTGTCGCACTCATCATCCTTCTGCTCTTCGTTATCCTTGGCGTGGTTGATCCTTCTTACCTCTCATTTGAGACCGTAAAGTCAATCTACAACAACAGCCTTATTCTGCTTGTCGTGGCAATCGGTGCAACACTGGTCATGGCAACCCGGGGGCTGGATGTATCTATCGGTTCCATTATGGGTCTTTCCGCTGCAATCGCTGGCATTTTAATGAATGCCAATTGGGGGATTGCGGCAAGTATCGGCATTGCTCTGCTGGTGGGTCTGCTCTGTGGTGTTTTCAACGGTATCATGGTCGCAATCCTTCGAGTTCCTGCTATCGTTGCAACGCTGGGCACGCTCGGGCTCTATCGCGGACTTGTTCATCTGGCGACAGGTGGCAGCTGGATTGAAGGCTTACCAGAAGGCTTTAAAGCGCTCTCGAAAGACTGGTTTTTGGGCCTGTCTCCATTCGCCTGGCTCGTACTGGCTCTGCTGATCTCCATTCACGCTGTGTTGCGCTACACCGCTTTTGGCCGCTCCCTGTTTGCCGTTGGTGATAACAGAGAGGGCGCACGCCTGCTGGGCATCCGCGTCAATCAGGTGCAGCTGACCGCCTATGCAGTCAACGGCATTCTGGCGGCGCTGGCGGGGATCATATTTGCAGCACAGATTGGCTTCATCCCGAACACAGCCGGTAACGGCATGGAAATGCGCGCCATTGCATCAAGCGTGCTGGGCGGCGTCAGTCTTCTGGGTGGCACAGGCACCGTTATCGGGGCCGGACTGGGCGGCTACTTCATGACCTCCATCGACAGTGTGCTCGTTATGCTTCGCCTCGACGCCTACTGGAACGATATGATTGCAGGCGGAATTCTGCTGGTTGTCCTGATCGCAGACGGCAAAATCCGCGAAGCGATGGCCAATTCACTTCGTTACCACAAATACCGCAAGTTCATTGAGGCTGATGCTGACAAGCCTCAGGAACAGAAAGAACCGATCGCGCAGGAGGTAAAGGCATGACCATGCTCCGTTATGTGAAGCGCTGGGAAACTGTTCTGGCAGTCCTGCTTGTCTCTGAAATCCTCATTTTTGGAGTCATCAATCCCAACTTCCTGCGTCCCGCCACATTGCTCTACTCCACCTCCGATTTCATTCATATCGGCATTGTGGCACTGGCACTGACTCTTGTGATCATCACTGGCGGGATTGATCTTTCCATTGGCTCCGTCATGGGGCTTTCCGCCATCACACTCGGCCTTTTGTGGGTCAGTGGCGTCAACATCTGGCTGGCCTGTCTGGCAGCATTGTGCGTGGGCGGTTTTACAGGAGTAATCAACTCCGTTGCAATTCAGGTGGCTCAGGTGAATCCTCTGGTCATCACACTTGGTTCTGGTTTTCTTTATGGCGGGGCAGCTCTGGTTCTTTCCGGACTGAGTGGAGCCTCGGGCTATGAAGGTATCAGTGGCTTTGACTACAGCTTTGTAGAGCTTGCCAATATTGATATCTTCGGGCTCCCGTTCCCGCTAGTTCTTTTCCTTCTGGCAACTGTGGTCTTCATGGTTCTGCTGCATCGCACCCGGTTTGGTCGCTATATCTATCTGATTGGCCAGAATCCACGCGCTGCAAAGTACTCAGGCATTCCGCAGTTCCGTACCCTCACTATTGCTTATGCGCTTACGGGTATCATGGCAGCTTTGTCTGGACTGGTGCTCGCATCTTACTTCGGCTCCGCTCGCTCTGATTTCGGCTCCGCAGCATTGATGCCAGCAATTACAGCAGTTGTTCTTGGGGGAACAAGTATTTATGGCGGCTCCGGCACTATTTTGGGCACAGCTCTGGCAGTGTTGCTGGTCGGTTATTTTCAAACAGGATTACAGATTGTCGGCATCTCCAGCCATGTCTCCAACGCGCTCTCCGGTGCGTTGCTGGTATCGGTTGTTGCGCTGCGCAGTCTGACAGAGATGGGACACGCCTATTACCTCCAGCGGCGGGTTCTGAAAAACGTTGAGAAGCAAAGCAGCTAGATCAGCGACTGGGATGGAGGATGCTCTTCAGACTTTGCAAGTGTCGATCAAAGAGCAAACCAAAATTGGGGAGATTAGAATGAAACGCCTTGGTATCATTTCTACCGTTCTTGCAGCATCTTTCGCAGCGACGACTATGATGTCCGCAGCTGTTGCAGAAGATAAAGCACAACTTGCGTTTATTCCAAAACTGGTTGGTGTGGGTTTCTTCACCTCAGGTGGACAAGGTGCTGTTGAAGCAGGCAAAGAACTCGGCGTAGAGGTCACCTATGATGGTCCGGTTGGCCCGTCAGTTTCGGGTCAGGTGCAATACATTAATACCTTCGTTAATCAGGGGTATGATGCAATTTCCATCTCGGCTGTTTCTCCTGATGGTCTCTGCCCGGCACTTAAGCGCGCCATGAAACGCGGCGTGAAAGTTCTGACATGGGATTCTGATGTGAACCCTGAATGCCGCAGCCTTTATATCAACCAGGGTACGCCTGATCAGCTCGGTAAGCTTCTTGTAGATATGGCCGCAAAGCAGGTTACCAAGAAAAAGGCCAAGATCGCATTCTTCTATTCCAGCCCGACCGTGACCGACCAGAACGCATGGACAAAGGCTGCGAAAGAACTCATTGCGAAAGACTACCCGGATTGGGAAGTTGTAACCACTCAGTTCGGTTATAACGATGCGCAGAAATCTCTTCAGACAGCTGAAGGTATCCTCTACGCATACGATGACCTTGATGCAATGATCTGCCCGGATGCAAACGCACTGCCAGCAGCAGCTCAGGCCGCAGAAAACCTTGGCCGCGCTGGTGAAGTCACCATTGTTGGTTTCTCTACTCCAAACGTCATGCGCCCATATGTGAAGCGCGACACTGTGAAGGCCTTCGGTCTTTGGGATGTCACCAAACAGGGACGCATCTCCACCTACGTATCTGCTCATCTTGTTAAAAACGGTCCAATGAACGTTGGTGACAAGCTGGATATTCCGGGTGTTGGAACTGTGGAAGTCAGTCCGAACTCTGTTCAGGGATATGACTACGAAGCGGAAGGCAGCGGCATCATTCTCATGCCGGAGCGTCAGGTCTTCACCAAGGAAAATATCGACGACTTCGACTTCTGATAGCTTGCCTCCCACCAGGCTAAAAAACAGAGAGGGAGGCGCCTCGGTGCCTCCCGATTAAATTACGGTGCTTTAAAGGACTAGATTATGCACGTAACCCTCGTAGAAATTCAGGTAAAACCTGACCGCGTTGAAGATTTTCTGCGCGTTTTCCGCCCGAACCATGAGGGTTCAATTCAGGAACCAGGCTGCCTGCGCTTCGATGTGCTGCAAGACCCGGAGGAACCAACAAAGTTCTCCATCTATGAAGCTTATGTGGATGCCGATGCCGTAAAAGCGCATAAGCAGACCCCGCACTACCTGAAAGTAAAAGCTGAGCTGGAAGACATCATGACCGGACCACGCAGTCATCGTGTGTTCAAGGGAATTTGGCCTGAAGTTTGATGAATGAACGGGAGGGTGCCACTATGCTGGTCCCTGAATCGGCTGGTGTCAGCCGCGAAACTTTGGTGGCCTGGCTTAAAAGTGCTGCCCCTCAGGTCAGCGTTGGCCTCATGGCTGCGGATGCGATGGCCTACGGGCAGGCCGTACGCGACCTTGAAGGCGCTGGAGTGCCACTCCTGCATTATGACATCATGGATGGTGTATTCTGTCCTCAAATGACTTCTGGTGCCGGACTGGTGAAAGCAACAGCCACTCAGATGCTGAAGGACGTGCACCTGATGGTGGATGATCCGCTAAACCATCTGCCAGCGGTCATCAATGCCGGAGCTGACATCGTTCATGTTCATCCGGAAGGCCAGAAGCATGTTCACCGAGCTTTTGTTGAGCTTGATGTTCCTGTACAGGGATGTGCAACTGAACGAAAGATCTTGCGAGCCGTAGCGCTTAACCCGGGAACCCCAGTGGAGGCCATAAGACCGCTGTTGCCTGTTGTTGAAATGGTAACGTTTATCGCGGTCGATCCAGGTTGGGGTGGCGGCGAGCCAGACGAAGCCCTGCGGGACAAGATTGAGACTTTGCGAACACTCTGCGACCAACTTGGATATGACCCACTCATTTGCATTGATGGTGGCATCACTCTCAAAACCTACGCCACAGCCGCACACATGAATCCCAACATCATCGTGAGTGGCAGCGCTGTGTTTAAAGGAGGCGGGTCAATACAGGAGAATCTTAAGGCTCTGACTGAGATTTAGCCCTACCATCTGTCAGAGGCGTTTCATCCAGAAACTCAAGTCTCCCATACCCCATCATCCCTCAGATTACCGAAGCTCTTCTATAAAATGAGCCACAGTAATCTGGGGGATTTGCTTTAAATATAAGGAATACCAGTGGGCCGGAAATAGCTGATAATCTGGGTTTCATCGCTGACACCACCAAACCCGATGGTAAGGCAAAAAGATTCCTGCCCTGCGCACTGTCATTTCAGGCAGGCAAAAGCTCTTGGTGGGTGCGACGTTTTGCGCGCCCATTTTCTTGCCAGAATATCAGCATGACGGCTTAGTCATTCAAAGCTAAAGTTAAAGAAATTCATCAAACGTCACAACACTGGCTCTATTAAATAGATTGTAAAAATAAACTAATTGGATCGAACAATCTAATTAATTACAGCAATAAAATTTCACTCCCAGCGAAAATTAGAAAACTTACATACAAAACCGCACAATGCATTTCATCAATTTGGCGATATTTTTCACCTATGCGCTAAAAATGATTAACATCACTCATTAATTGATAGAAATCATATCATTAGCTCGCTAAGGTTGTTATTTAAACAAACTCATCTATTGATTAAATTATTTTAACTAACAATAAAATATATTTAGTACTTTAGATGAATTTACAATACATACATATATATAATTCTATTCTTATTACTTCACCAATTGGACACAAAATCACTACTGATCTTGAACTTATTGCAATCTAGGGTTTTATTATGTGGCGCGCATTAATCGGAGCAGCTATTTTTTCCGGTTTCATTAATTTGCTCGGTTTGGTCGGCCCACTTTTCATGATGGAAGTTTATGATCGGGTGTTGCCGAGCCAGAGCGTGCCAACTCTTGTTTCGTTGATCATACTGGTGTTTGGGCTTTATGCTTTTGCTGGTTTTCTGGAAATCATTCGTGGGCGGACCTTAGGTCGATTTGCGGCATTGATTGATAAAAATATTTCCAAATCAGTGATTACCGTGATCTCTGGCGTCTCGTTACGCACCAAAGTATCTGGTGATGTCCTGAAACCAGTTCAGGAAGCAGATCAGATACGGTCATTTCTTGGCGGGTCAGGACTATCTACAGTATTCGACTTGCCATGGATACCGGTTTATCTTGCCGTCTGCTTCTTTCTGCATCCTCTTATTGGGTGGCTGGCGGCAGGAACAATGTTCGCCCTCGTCTCCCTTACGATACTCGCAGGATATCTAACACGGCGCCTGACCCGCCAGAGCTCTGAAGCCCTCACCGAACGCAACCGGTTTGGCGAAGCAGTCAACAGCAACGCTGAAGCGATAGCCGCCATGGGATTACTGCCCGAGATCAGCGAGCAATGGGAGAAAGTCCATACCCGCACCAGTACATTGCAGCTTAAATCTAACGATGTTTACGGGTTATTTGCCGGGGTATCTAAGGGACTGCGCCACATGGTTCAATCTGGTGCGCTTGCTCTGGGAGCCTGGCTTGTTCTGCAGGGGAACATGAGCGGCGGCTCTATTATCGCTGCTTCAATTATTGTGGCGCGTACTCTGCAACCAATCGAACTGGTTATCAGCAACTGGCGAAACATGGTTGCTGCCCATCAGGCCTGGCACCGTCTTCAGAACCTGTTCAAGCTGTTTCCACCGACCCATATACGCACCACTCTGCCTCACCCAACGAAGTCGCTGCATGTGGCTGGTCTTTTTGCCGCCCCGCCGAACACACAACAGCGCATGACTGTGCAAAATGTCAGCCTTCAGGCAGATGCAGGCACAGCAATCGGGATCATCGGACCAAGCGCTTCGGGTAAATCCTCTCTGGTCCGGTCAATGACCGGCGTCTGGCCTGTTTTACGAGGTCAGGTTTGTCTTGATGGAGCTTCATTGGACCAATGGTCAGCTCAGAACCGGGGACAGTTCATAGGCTACATGCCGCAACACCCGAACTTACTGCCTGGTACAATTGCACGAAACATTGCCCGGTTTGAGCAAACACCTTGCGATGAAAAAGTCATCGCGGCAGCTCAGGCAGCCAGAGTTCACGAGATGATTGTAGCACTGCCTGATGGCTATGAAACGCAGGTGGGCACTGGTGGACTGAGTCTTTCTGCCGGGCAACGCCAAAGGATTGCACTTGCGCGGGCGCTGTATGGCCAGCCATTTCTGGTCGTGCTTGACGAACCTAACTCCAATCTGGATCTTGAGGGAGAGCACGCTCTGGCACAAGCTATTGCCGGAGTTAAGGCACGCGGAGGCATCGCCATAATCGTCGCCCACCGAAGCAGTGTTCTTTCTCAGGTAGACATGCTGCTGCTTATGGAGGGCGGAGCGGTCAAAGCTTTCGGGCCGCGAGACACCATCCTCAAATCATTACAGGACCAGCAGAAAAAGAAGCAAGGCCGCTTACCAAAGGCTTCGCAGGCTCTCAAGCTTGCTGAGGGGCAAGGAAGTCAGAGATGACGGATAAAGAACTACAACTTCAACAGCGATCTTTAAGCAGAAATTTACAAGCAGGGGCTGCTGCAATTTTTCTGTTACTCGGTGGCGTTGGCGGATGGGCTGCGACAACAGAACTTTCCAGCGCAATAATTACAAGCGGCGCACTTGTGATTGAAGGCAATGCCAAAAAAGTACAGCACCCAGAGGGCGGTATTATTGCGAAAGTCCTTGTAGAGGAAGGACAGAAAGTAAAAGCGGGAGAAACTGTCGTGCGGATGGACGACACCATCGCTCAGGTTAGTCTCGCAACCGTCGAAAAAAACATAACACAGTTAATGGTGCGGCAGGCCCGGCTTGAAGCTGAACGGGATGAACAAGCTGAAATCACCATCTCGCCTGAGCTGCAACAGCGTTTGCAGCATGTCGATGCTCAGGCCTCAAAAGAAAGCGAATGGCATTTATTCAAGGAACGCGAAGCCTCACGCAAAGGAAAAAAAGCGCGCCTGCTTGAGCAAATCAACCAGCTGAATGAGCAGATCAAAGGGCTTGATATCCAGCAGCAGGCGAAAGCAGATGAAATTAAGCTAATCGGGAAGGAGCTTAAAGGTCAGCGCAAACTGCTGAAGCAAGGATTGACCTCATTAAGCCGGGTCAACAAACTTGACCGCAGTGCAGCAAGGCTCCACGGTGAACGGGGGCAACTCATCTCGTACATTGCCTCCACACGTGGCCGCATTGCAGAGATCGAACTCTTGCTTTTGCAGGTTGATCAGGACCTTCGAACTGAAGTCGTCGGTGAGCTTCGCAACGTCAAAAACACTCTTGCACTATTGAAAGAAGATGAGGTTGCCGCCCTTAACTCGCTAAAGCACTCAAAGATAAAAGCACCTATCGCAGGCACTGTACATCTTCTTTCCGTGCATACGGTTGGCGGGGTTATTTCAACCGCCGAAACCTTGATGGAGATTGTCCCGGACACCCGCAGGCTGGTTGCCGAAGTGCGAATTTCTCCACGCGACATTGATCAGGTAGTCGCCGGACAAAGTGCAACCCTGCGCCTGAGCGCATTCAATCGGAACACCACACCTGAGTTAACTGGTTCCGTCCTGCGGGTTTCAGCAGATTTAGAAGCAGACAAGGTCACCGGAACGTATTTTTACCGGGCGGCAATCACCATACCTGAAGACGAAATTCAACGCTTACCGAAAGATTTGTCTCTGCTTCCCGGCATGCCTGCAGAAGCCTTCATTTTGTCAGGAGAGCGAACCGTTCTTTCATACCTGACAAAACCAATTGCGGATCACGTTCACCGCGTGTTCCGCGACAAGTAACGAGAGATTCAACGTATAGGAGGCCGACGAGACTATCTCAAAACAGCACAGAACATACGAATACACAAATAATTAAGTTTAAATTTAAATATGAAGGAAAATTCTGATGGCTCTTATTTGGAAAGATGGAGTTGCAACTCAATACGTTTTTGATCCTGTCCTTTTGTCTGGAGACGATTACATTGAAGCCTTTGCCAACGACCCATTAATCAGAGGGTATGATGGGAACGACTACATTGAGCAATTGGCCAGTACAAATGCTGAGTTCCATGGCGGCAACGGCAACGACACCCTAAAAGGCAATGATGGCGATGATTTCTTTCAGGGAGACGCTGGCCACGACACACTCCTTGGCAATAATGGTGAAGACCGTCTTTACGGCGGCTTGGGAAACGATCAACTTTCCGGCGGTAATGGGGACGATTACCTCAACGGTGGCGAAGGAAATGACAAGCTCTGGGGCGATAGCGGAGATGACGTCATTGATGGTCGTGAAGGCAAAGACACTATCTATGGAGGTGATGGCAATGACATACTCCGCGGTGATGGTGGTAATGACATCATTTATGGTGGTGCAGGGCTGGATACCATTTATGGCGGCTCTGGCGACGACCTGATTTACGCGGAAGGCTATCACAACGATAAAATATACGGTGGTGACGGCAATGACACCATTTATGGAGCTGCCGGTCAGGATACTATCGAAGGCGGTGAAGGGGATGACGTCGTTGGCGGTGCTGGTGGTAAGGACACCATTCACGGCAATGATGGGAACGATGAGCTACACGGTGAAGCTGCTAACGACACGCTCTACGGTGACGCAGGCGAGGATAAGCTATACGGCGGAGACGGTGACGACATCTTAAATGGCGGAGATGATATTGACCATCTGTACGGCGGAGAAGGTAACGACACACTCAACGGCGATGCTGGCAACGATGTACTGGATGGCGGTAACGGGTCAGATATCCTTAATGGCGGAGATGGGGATGATCAGATCTTCGGCTTTGCCGGAGATGACACACTCAACGGCGACGCAGGCAATGATCTCTTAGCTGGAGGTGACGGTGTAGATACATTGCACGGTGGTGCAGGTGAAGATACACTTGCAGGTGAAAATGGTGACGACACTCTTTACGGTGGCAGTGAAAACGACACCTTGTACGGAGGTGCTGGAAATGACACCCTGTACGGTGAAGAAGGCGACGACACCTTATACGCGAATGCCGGTAATGACCTCCTCATCGGTGGTAATGGCAATGATAAGCTATATGGCGGAGATGGCATCGATACGCTTTATGGCGAAGCTGGAAACGATGTCTTCTTCAGCGGCACTGGCGATACAACTCATATGATCGGTGGTGACGGTAACGACTCCTACGTCAATACGGGTACAGCCAACACCATCATCTATGAAGCTTCCGGCACTCAGGATCTTGTCCAGCTCACCACAGTAAACATTTCAGATTTGCTGTGGGCGCAAGATGGGAACAATCTCATTCTGTACAGCTCAACTGACATTGCGGACGGTTCACTGGACAGTGCCGCACTGATTTCCAACTACTTTGCTGGCGATGAGTTCAAAGTGGAATATCTGGCGGATGCCAATCAGGATGTCTACCTGCTGGACTCCTTGATTTCTGTAGCCTGATAACGAACCTTCAAGATGGCGCGGGTTTCCTGCGCCATCCCCTCCCTAATCTAAGTTCACAATATCTACCCGTGATCGTTTCCAGTTCGCCCTCCCGGCGGGCTTGGCGTACCTGTCACCCAATAAAGTGCTCCTGATCGCCGCCTGCGAAATACAGAGCCAGCGGCTCAAGTCTCAATTGTGTACGGGCACCTCACAAAAGGGTTCCGAAAATTACTTATGCTGATATAAATATGCAAATGCAGGTAATATATGAGATATGCCCATCAGAACTGCATTGGTTTAAAGATAAAGAGAGCATCAATGAGATTACGGAATGGTGAGGAAGACCCGAACCTTGAGCAGGACAATGTATCAGAGGCATCTACGAGTGCTCCCCGATCCCTGGGAGAAATAGGGCTAAACCAGTTTGCTCCCTATCTGATGAACCGGATCATGGGGCGATACAATGAAAGCTTGCGTGAAAAACTTGCAAGCTCCGGTCTGTCCGTCGCGCAAATGAGAACCCTTGGCGTCCTTTCAGTGGTCGATGGGCTTATGATCAATGAACTGGCAATTTATGCTGTTATTGAGCAATCGACGTTAAGCCGCACTCTCGATGCAATGGAAAAAGAAGGGCTGATCTCTCGCAGAGCCAGCGAGCAAGACAACCGCGTACGCAACATCTTTCTGACGGATGCAGGACGCAGCACTTTTGCGAAGATATGGCCGCATATGCAGGAAGAATATAGCACAATGTTTCAAGGCATCACTCAGACAGAGCTTGAAGCGCTCTTAACGACACTTCGCAAGATGCTTGTCAATATCAGAAAACATGACTTCTGACCGCGGCAGCCAGTTCCGGTTTCGCTTAGTTTATTGCCGTGCCGCCTGCTAACCAGTCACGCCTTTGAAACACGCATACTTTCATTTAAACGCTTGAGACAAATGAACCCCAGTGCAAGAACGCATGGGGGTTCAAACTCTTAAAGCATGAGGACGTGAATCAAAGGTTTAACCTGCGAGACTTTGGAAGCCTTGTTTCCAATAGGTCAAAGCACCCTGATTGGGAGTGGTGCGCACCGCAAGAACACGACCAATGACAATAGAGTGGGTGCCATGCTCGATCAGGTCTTCCACTTCGCAATCAAAAGCAGCAGGGGCATCCCGAAGAAGAAGGGCACCAGTGACGGCTGTATCCCACTCGCACCCGGCGTAGCGGTCTATTCCCTCGATGCCTCCAAAGCCCGAAAATTGTTCCGCAACCTTCCGATGATCAGCGCCCAGAGAAGACCAGCCAAAGTTTCGATACTTTTCTATCAGTGGCCAGCTGGAGGATTCCCGGTTGATACAGGCTAACAGTTTGGCAGGTTCAGCCGAGAGCGAAATACCGGAGGTGATTACTAACCCTGAGCGGTCATCACCCTGACCAACTGTTAGTATTGAGCAGTTGCCCACCAGGGCGCGCATGGCCATGGTGAACTCCTGTGCGGATGGGGAAGTCGTATGCATTGTCATTTAAGCCATTTCCGGCTCTTTTACATTATCGCGAATGCCAGCCTGCTCCAGAAGTGGCAGCACGTTGTCGCGGAAGTATGGGAACTCCTCTGCGTAGTCTACAAAAGACAGCGTTGTGCCGGAGAAGCCTGCGTTGTGTAAGCTGACAATACGCTCTGCAACCTGCTCAGGCGTACCTATCAGCGGGAAACCTCCGTGGCCTGCGGCCATCAGATTCCGAATTTGCTCAAGTAAATCATGGGGGAAACTGTGTGCGTGTGCAAACTGCAAGCGCACCAGATTGTCAACGGCTTCCCAATCAGCATTATCTTCTGCGGTGTATTTCAGAAATTCCCTGGCTTCCGCTTCAGTCTCACGGCAAATAACGTGAGAGAATGTCAGAACCCCCAGATCCTTGCCTTTCTTACTTGCAAGACCTTTCAGTTCTTTGATCTCATCCACGGAACGGGCAAGGTCAATTGCTGGGGTAAACAGGAAGTTTGCATTGTCTGTTGCAAACTCGCGGCCCTGTGGAGAGCCCGCAGCATTAAGGACCGGAACAGAACCATTGACAGGTGCAGGATCGCCTTTAAGGCCTTTTAGCTGGAAGAATTTACCGTCCCAGTCAAAATGCTCTTTGGAGCTCCAGAGTTTCTGAATAACATCATACCATTCCTGCGCATAGCCATAACGGGTCTCATGGTCATCCGGAAGGCTCAGACCTAGTGCTTCGTATTCTGGTTTGTTCCAGCCTGCCACGATGTTCAGACCTGCACGACCACCGCCAATCTGGTCGATCGTTGCAATCTGCTTTGCAATAACAACCGGGTTGTTTGCGGTGGTGTGGATGGTGGCGAAGGCTGTCAGGTTTTGTGTGTTTGCCAGAATGCCAGCAGCCCAGGTCATGGTTTCCAGAACACCAGAGTGGAAGTCTGTTTCGCCGCCATAACCGATCCAGCGTGCAATTGGCAGCATGAAATCAATGCCTGCACTGTCCAGCATTTTGGCCAGACGCAGGTTATTCTCCCAGCTGTTGTTCCAGCGTTCGGGCACCTTGGTTACCGTCATCCCTGAAGAGCAGTTGCTGGCAAATGTGCCAAGTTTAAAGCCTTTTTTTTGGAGCATTTTGTTGTTTGACATGATTCCCTCCCGAAATGTAGGTCAAACTATTTTAAGATTAAAATATAAATTCACAATTTGTGGTTTGAAGTTCAGTTGCTTCCGTCCTTTTGATGTGTCTCTCAGAGAAAGGTCGCGTCCCAGTCCTCTCCTGAGGCGAATTTGCTTTCAGGCGTTTCACACCAGCAACAAGCTGGTGATCATTCTCCCGTCAGAAGCGCAATATCCCACGAAAACGCTCTTGATACGTCCTGTCGTCGCCTTGTAAGCAAACGAACTTCATCAGGTAATGCTAATGAAATGAATATGCGTTTGCAAGTAATTTTGTTTCTTCAGCGATATAAGCTTGAGCAATTTTTCACGAAACTCGTATTATTACCTCAATCAATTCATTGAAAGCGATAGGTTATGTTATCTTGAGAAGCTCTAATGTTTGTCCATGTACATAAACCGAAAAGTATTGAGATTTCGGAGACCCTTCTAATCTCAATGGTTTTGCAGGGAATGACATTTTCGATATTCAGCCTGTGTACTTTGCGCCCCCAGTTGAGTGATCTGGCTGAACGTTCACCTGCCATCCAGATATCGCGAAAGACCCGCTTTGATATCGGCGGGCCATGGGCGGGACTTGTGGTCCTCTGTAGATGTAAGAACGATGCGCTGCTCTTCTTTCCAGGCAACCTCGCCACGCAGGCGCACAATCGTTTCCAAATCGACTGATGAAGTCCCGATACGGCGCACATGCATTGCAAAATCCAGAGCATCACCGTAGGTCGCAGTCTCCAAAGCGCATCGACTTGGAAACTTCAAAAGGCATAACTTACTCGCATTCTTTTAGTCTGATTTGACGTCTTAAAGAGTCGTCAAGCAATAGGGTGCAGCTAATGTGCTTTAAATACAAAATATAAATCAATATAATTTCCGAAAAACATCGCCATTTAACCCTTTTAATAGGGAAAATTTTTATTCCATTGACATTTTCTAATCTGAATATAATTTAGATTTAAAGTATTTTAGCGAATGGAGATGAGTATGAAGACCTCGGTGCTGGGTGGCGGACCAGCAGGCCTTTATTTTGCAATATCAATGAAGTTGCGTGATGCGAACCACGACATCACAGTTTACGAACGCAATAAGTTCGACGACACTTTTGGCTGGGGTGTTGTGCTCTCCGACGAAACGATGAACAACTTCGACGACAATGACCCGGTCAGTGGCGAGATGATCCGGAGCAACTTCGCGTACTGGGACGATGTAAAAGTCGTTCGTGGAGATGAAACCATGACCTCTGGTGGTCATGGGTTTTGCGGCATTGGTCGCAAACGCCTGTTGATCCTGCTGCAGGAACGCGCCCGTGAGCTGGGCGTCAAGCTTGAGTTTGAAGTCGACATCAATGATGCGCGCATTAACGAGCTTAAAGACAGCAGCGATCTGCTGGTCGCATCAGATGGCCTGAACTCCAGAACGAGAAGTCTTTATAAAGACCAGTTCAAACCGGAAATTGATACACGCAAAAACCACTTCGTCTGGCTTGGCACCAGACAGAAGTTTGATGATGCTTTCACCTTTCTTTTTGAAAAGACTGAGCATGGCTGGATTTGGGCGCACGCTTACCAGTTTGACGATGAGTATGCGACCTTCATTGTAGAGTGCGGACCAGAAGTATATGAAGCCTTTGGTTTCAATCAGCTGAGCCAGCAGGAAGGCATCGCCCTTTGCGAAAAGATCTTTGAAAAACATCTGGGTGGGCATTCGCTTTTAACCAACGCCAACCACATCCGTGGCTCTGCGTGGATCCGTTTCCCGCGTGTGACCTGCGAAAACTGGCACCACGACAATGTTGTATTGTTGGGTGACGCCTCTGCAACAGCCCACTTTTCTATTGGCTCCGGCTCCAAGCTGGGCATGGAAAGTGCCATTGCTCTTGCAGATCAGCTGCATCAGGGCAAACCTCTTGCCGATGCTTTGCAAGACTATCAGGACGAGCGCAAGTTGCAGGTGCTGCGCATAACGTCTTCAGCACGTAACTCGACACAGTGGTTTGAGGAGGTTGAGCGTTATCTTGAACTGGAGATGATGCAGTTCAACTATTCTCTCCTTACACGCTCTCAGCGCATCAGCCACGAAAATCTGGGTCTACGCGATGCAAAGTGGCTGGCAGAAGCGGAATCCTGGTTCCAGCGAGAGGCTGGCAGTAACAGTTTACGCCGCCCGATGTTCGCACCTTATAAGCTGCGCGGAATGAAGCTGGAAAACCGCATCGTCGTGTCGCCGATGGCACAGTATAAAGCCAAAGACGGCATGCCAAACTACTGGCATCTGACTCATTACGGTGAGCGTGCAAAAGGTGGTGCGGGCCTCGTCTTTACCGAGATGCTGTGTGTGAGCCCTGAGGGGCGTATTACACCCGGCTGTCCCGGACTTTACACTCCCCAGCATGTGGCATTCTGGGGGGAGCTGGTTCAGTTTGTGCATGAAGAAACTCCAGCAAAGATATGCGCACAGATTGGCCATGCAGGCCGCAAAGGCTCCACTCGTCTCGGCTGGGAAGGGATTGACCAACCGCTTGATGAGGGCAACTGGCCCCTGATGTCAGCCTCCGCAATTCCACTGCAGGAAGGCAATCAAACGCCAAAGGAAATGGACCGTGCAGATATGGATATGGTGCGTGACCAGTTCGTAGCTGCTGTAAAAGCTGCCGATGAAGCAGGCTTTGATATGATTGAAATGCATGCGGCCCATGGCTACCTGCTGGCCTCCTTCATCTCACCCATCACCAACACACGCATTGATGAATATGGCGGAACGATAGAAAACCGTATGCGTTTCCCGCTGGAAGTGCTCCATGCAATGCGTAAGGTCTGGCCTGAAGACAAACCTATGAGCGTGCGCATCTCCGCGCATGACTGGATGGGTGAGGCAGGCGTGAACTCTGAGGATGCAGTTACAATTGCCAGAATGCTTAAGGAAGCAGGTGCAGATGCGATAAATACCTCTTCAGGTCAGACATCCAAGGAAGAGCAGCCAGTTTATGGCCGTATGTTCCAGGTGCCATTCTCCGATCAGGTGCGCAACGATGTCCATGTTCCCACAATGGTTGCTGGTAACATATATGAGCCGGACCACGTGAACTCTATTTTGATGGCAGGCCGGGCTGATCTGGTGTTGCTGGCACGCCCGCATCTGGCGAACCCGTACTGGACGCTGCATGCAGCCGTTGAACTGGGTGACACCGAGCAAGCATGGCCAGCTCCGTATGAAGGTGGTCGTCGTCAGGCAGATGTTCTGGCAGAACGCGCAAGGGAAATGGCATGAGCCTTTCAGGAAAAACAGCGCTGGTCACAGGCGGCGGTTCTGGTGTAGGAGCCGTCATCGCCAGAGAGTTAGCGCAGGCAGGGGCAAGTGTGGTGATCTGCGGTCGCAATCTGGAGCGTCTGCAAACCGTTGCCGACGAACATGAGGCCATCTCCGCAATCGCCTGTGACATCACCAGCGAAGAAGAGGTGTGCAATATGTTTGCTCGAACCGACCCGCTGGACATTACCGTCGCCAACGCCGGAGCCTCTGAGAGCGCGCCATTTGCCAAAACCTCACTTGATGCATTTTCGCATATGGTAGATGTGAACCTGAAAGGCACATTTCTGACCATGCGCGAAGGCATAAAAGCCATGCAGGGCCGTTCCGGTCGCATAATTGCAATTGCATCCACAGCGGCACAAAAGGGCTATGCCTATGTGGCTCCGTATGCCGCTGCCAAGCATGGAGTGTTGGGGCTGGTCCGCAGTGTTGCGCTGGAATATGTGCGCAAGGACATTACAGTGAATGCTGTGTGCCCGGGGTTTCTGGATACAGAAATGACCCAGCGCTCCATTGCCAACATCATGGAGAAAACCGGTCGCAGCGCGCAAGAGGCCCGCACATCTCTCGAAGCATCCAATCCAATGCATCGTCTGGTACCACCGCAGGATGTGGCACAGGCAGTATTGTGGCTGTGTAGTGATGGTGCAGCTATGGTGACCGGGCAGGCTATTTCAGTCTCCGGGGGCGAAACGTGAGTGGCTTTGTCGTGATGCGGCAAGCGGAGTTCAATCACTGTGACATGGCAGGAATTGTGTTTTATCCGCGATACTTTGAAATGATTGCATCAGTGATTGAACGTTTCTTTGAGGATGAGCTGGGCTATGGATTTGTGACTTCACAGGAACAGACCAATATGTCGACTCCTATGGGAGAAATTTCAACGCGCTTTTTCGCTCCCTCTCGTCTTGGCGACATTCTGCAATTGAAACTTCATGTGCAGCGTGTTGGGCGCAGTTCTGCCTCCTTTGAAATACGATACTCCTGTGAGGGCCAGCTCAGGTTCAGAACTGAAGCCACTTTTGTGCGCGCCAATCCTGACGCAGGTGTATCCGGCTGCTGGCCAAAGTGCATTCGTGAGGCTCTTCTCAATTGCCAGCAATAGATAAGAGATATATATTTCAATGACATCCATCCATAAATTTTTAAATCCTGAAGGCTGGCTACCTGCCAAAGGCTACGCCAATGGCATTCTTGCTGAAGGTCGCACTGTCTATACTGGTGGTCTGGTTGGCTGGAACGGCCAGCAAGTCTTTGAATCGACAGATCTGGTTGGTCAGCTTGAACAGACGCTCAGGAACATCCTTGCGGTGTTGAGTGAAGCAGATGCACGCGCAGAACACATCGTGCGCTTGACGTGGTACATCACCGATAAGCAGGAATACCTTTCAAGCCTCAAAGAAATCGGCGCTGTTTATCGCAATATTATTGGACGGCATTTTCCTGCCATGGCGGTTGTAGAGGTGAGCAGCCTCATGGAAGATGCAGCAAAGATAGAAATTGAAGCCACCGCAGTCATTCCAAACGAGTGAAGCCGTGACGCCACCGGTCTTGCACTTGTCTGTACTTCTTTCTCACAGCCTTCTGTCCTTCACCAGACAGAAGGCTGTTTCATTTTTCCAGACAACTCTGGCAAAGACCTGATCCGTTTAATGGTGGAGCGCTTGCTGGAGAGTTTCCTTCGGCGTGCAGCCAAACTTGCGGCGATATTGCTCTGCAAACCGCCCCAAATGACAGAACCCCTAGGCGGTCGCAGTGTCGGTTACTGTTGTCTCGGGCATAGGGTTACTCAGAGCAACCCATGTTCTTTCAAGTCGCTTATAGCGAATGTACTCAAGCGGTGTGCAGTTTTGATAGAACCTGAAAGTTGCCTGTAAGGTGCGGACGCTCACTCCAATCGTATCTGCTATCTCTGAAACACTTATGTTTTCCTGAAGGTGCTCTTCAATATACGCCTCCGCAGTGCGGATGATTTTTGGTGCAGGCCCGCGCCGCGCCTCAGAGAAAACCGGCCTCCCTTTCAAGTTGTGCGGTATAGTATCGAGCAGACCAACAATTATGGATTGCTCCAGTTGCCGGCTCATGAGGCTTTCACAACCGATCATGATGTTCCAGTGAGCTGCTTCCTGAATCACATAGCTTAAGAGATTCAGGAAGGCCAGCCCCATACCCCCTGTGAGATTTGCAGGGCCAGCGAAGCGAATACGCCTTTCTTCTGGTAAGCTAAAGAACGCGCGAGCCTGACGCTCCAGAGTCCTGCGATCAACCTGAACCATGAGTTGAGCGCAGGTTTCATCCCAAATCATACGGGTGTCGCAATCCGGATTTAAAATGCTTCCTGTCCCACCGCCGATCTCATAATGATCGTTGCCATTGCAAATTGAAGCACCTCCACGCAACGGAAACTGAAATAGATAAAACGATTCAATATTACCCGGAGCGATGTGCGTTTTCGTTCCATACTCCAGATAGTTAATTAAAATGGCGCTCCCTCCGAGGTGATTTTGACGGGCGCGAAAGGTCTCTTTTCCCACTGTGTTTAGTCTATGATCGCAGTATACTCTGGCAAGATGCTGTCAATTTAACCTGACTGAGGCCGTGAAAGGGCTCTTTAGACGCACTTCAGACGTCAAGCATTACAGTTTTTTCCACTGAGAGAAAGCGTTGATACGATGAAGGTGAATATCAATTGCGGAACGTTGGTGGTGAGGCGGAACGAAGAGATTGCACAGGCCGGAGAAAGTTGCCAGAAACCTTTGAAGCTGGCCCGGCGACTTAAACTTTTGCATGGCCCGCTCTCGTTTTCGCAAAGGCAAATGCAAGTTCTCCGCACGGTTGTTTAAGCCTTTGTGGCTGAGGTGATCGATATCGGGAATAACCTTGCGCTTTGCAGCTCCAGGGGTCAACTACAGCTGAGTGCTAAATCCCCCTTTAAGGGTTTTGACCGTTCAGTTTTCGCCACCGATACTCCCCGG
>CANMBS010000054.1 GCA_947496145.1 uncultured Pseudovibrio sp. | reverse complement strand
AAAGCGAGCAGCGCTTGCCCGATGTGTATTTCCTTCTTCAACAAAGGCCACAACACGTTCGCGTAACTCAATTGGATATGGCTGTCCCATGCTGCCCCCCCTTGAAAATCATTGAGACAGTATTGATTCACAGATCATAAAAACTGGAATCCCGAATCCATTCAGTGGCGACACGCTCTAGAGCAGAAGCGTCTAGACGAAAAAGCGTTTACTGAAAATAGATAAAATTTCACCACAGTGCCGTGCACATATCACTCCTCCTAAAACATACTCATAAGTATGTCGCAACTCGGGCTAATGTGCAACCAATACCGTATCCCCGGTTGGTTGGCCCTCCCCGCTTACAGAGTTTGGTGTTTTAAATCCAACAGCATTTGAGCAACCTCCTTTGCATCCACGAAACCACAGATCGCAAAATCATTGGCAATCACATCAGCCGTTTACTGCCACACGTGAAAATAGCTCATGCGCGAAGCAATGGATAAAGCAAATGGTTGCTCCCAACACACCAACCCTTGAAGATGAATTCGAACGACTGGAAAGTTCAGTTGAAGGATTAACTACCTCAACAGCAACGAACAGATTAAAGCAATACGGCCCCAACTCTCTGGAAGAGAAGCAGACTAGCAAAACAGTTCAATTGCTTCTCACCTTCTGGGGACCCATTCCATGGCTTATCGAAATGGCAGCGATCCTTTCTGCATTGATAGAACACTGGGCCGACTTCACCATCATTCTGTTTATGCTGATTTTGAATTCCGGCGTTGAGTTTGCTCAAAGCAGTAAGGCTGCAGATGCACTTGCAGCCCTTAAGTCTTCAATGGCGCTGAAGGCCCGTGTGAAACGAGATGGAAAGTGGACTGACATCCCTGCCACAGATATCGTTCCAGGCGATATTATTAATCTGGAAAATGGGGATATTATTCCGGCAGACTGCATTCTGGAAAGCGGACCCTATATCGCCGTAGACCAAGCCGCATTGACTGGTGAGTCTCTTCCCGTAGATAAGCAGCTAGGTGATGTTGCTTATTCAGGTTCCATCGTCAAGCAAGGAACCATGCAGGCATTGGTGACGGCAACAGGAGGAAGCACCTTTTTCGGTAATACTGCCAAACTCGTGCAGACAGCTGGCGACATTTCTCATTTCCAGAAGAGTGTTCTCGGTATCGGCAAATTTCTCATCATTGCAACAGCTCTGCTTGCAACGCTCATCGTCATCAAACAGGTCTATCTGGGGCAAAGCATTTTAGATATTATCGAGCTGGTTTTAGTTCTTGTAATTGCATCTATTCCAGTGGCCATGCCAGCCGTCCTATCCGTTACCATGGCTTTGGGGGCACTCACACTTTCCAGAAAGAAGGCCATTGTTTCGCATCTTCAGGCCATTGAAGAGTTAGCAGGTGTGAATGTGCTGTGCTCTGATAAGACTGGAACTCTCACGAAGAACGAATTAACCCTCGGCGAACCAATCTTGTTTGATGCAAAAAGCAAGCAAGAGCTGATTGCAATGGCTGCACTCGCGTCAAGCACCATCGACAAAGATGTCATCGACCATCTCCTTGTCAGTAAGGCAGATCGCAGCATATTAGAGCTGTATAAACAGAACACCTTCACTCCATTCGATCCGGTAAGTAAACGAACGGAAGCTGGGGTTTCCGGACCAAGTGGACCATTCAAGGTAATTAAAGGGGCCCCACAAGTCGTAATTGATCTTTGCGCGAACTCACAGGATGAAAGAGATGTCGCCAGCAAGGCCGTTCACGATCTAGCAGAAAAAGGCTTTCGCGCCTTGGGGATTGCGCGAACTAATGAAAGCCATGAGCTACGTTTACTGGGTGTACTTTCACTGTTTGATCCCCCAAGAGAGGACTCACGAGCTGTCATCAGAGAAACAGAGGATGCAGGTATCACTGTGAAGATGGTGACAGGTGACGATGTAGCCATCGGTAAAGAGATTGCGGGGCAACTCGGTTTGGGGACATCACTCGAAAGCGCTAGCCAGGTGTTTGCTGAGGCACGGGAAATGGACAATCTGCCGAGTTCAGTTCGAGAGGAAATCGTCAATGCAGACGGGTTCGCGCGTGTCTTTCCTGAACACAAATATGGCATCGTAAAAGCATTGCAGCAAGCTGGTGATTATGTTGCGATGACAGGTGACGGCGTAAACGATGCGCCCGCTCTGAAGCAAGCGGATGTCGGTATTGCAGTCTCTGGCGCAACTGACGCTGCTCGTTCAGCTGCGGACTTAATCCTGACACTTCCGGGGCTTTCCGTCATTACAGATGCAGTTACAGAAGCACGGAAAATCTTTGCCCGCATGATCAGCTATGTGGACTATCGTGTCGCGATGACAATCAATCTGATGGTATTCGTCTCTGCGAGCGTACTGTTACTGGAAGAAGTTCCACTCACAGCCATCATGATTGTAATGCTGGCCCTGCTGGATGACATCCCAATCATCACAATTGCCTACGATAATACAGAGGCCGCCCCTAAACCAATGGAGTGGCGTCTTGGGCACATGTTGCGCACCGCATCGATTTTGGGCCTGGTATCAGTCGTCGAGAATTTCATTCTTATGATGGCAGCACGCCATTGGTTAGGTGTCCCATCTCCTGAGCTTCAAAGCGTTATGTTTCTTCAATTAGTTGTGGCCGGGCATTTACTCCTGTTCGTTTGTCGTCACGACCGCTGGTTCTGGCAAGCCCCACGACCATCCGCCAAGTTGCTTCTTGCCACCATCACGACACAACTTCTTGCAGTTGTCATCTGTCGCGCTGGTTTTCTCGTTCCAATCATAAGTTGGGAGCTAATCGGTATCGTATGGCTTCAGGCGATCCTGTGGATGTTTGTCCTCAACATGACCCGAAAGATGTGCCGCTAGAGTGAGACTTACAAAGTAATCCGAGTTCTGTTCTAATTAAAGGACTTGCCACAAGTGAACTCATGCTATTCTGGTACTTATATCGCGCAGCCAGCTTTAAACTTAAGGTAGATCGAAACCAACTTGCCGTCTAAGTTGAAACTCTCAGTGTCCTCCTTGAAGTATGCAAATGGATTATCAGCTCTCCGGCAGAGCCTCCAGCCATATAGTGGCTCTCAATAGACGCAGTCATCGCAACAAGAAGCTCAGTTGTCATTGCAAGGTTACACCATCTCGAAATCTAAACTCGACCAAACTCAATTGTTGTTTCAATGAGAATTCATTAGTCTCACTTGCTGTGTTAACGTCTGCGTGAAAACCAAGGGTGCCTCGATTGTCGAGCCTCAACTCGTCCCGGATGCCACTATTATCTTTCATTCGGAGAGGTGGAATGAACCAAAATTTCAATGGATTTCGCGATCCTACGCTGCTTGTCTATACCTTCTCGACACTCCCGAAAGTGACATCTAAGCAGCGCTAATCGCCACATCGACAGCCACAGCTATCTTCATGACTCCTGCAGTTGTCGTCTGAAAACTTCTTTACCTGCCTCTTTAATATGGGAGTTTCTGCTCATCCTTTCTCGCACGAACTGCCTCTCATCTGGCGCGTCCTACTCCTGTATCCACTTCCAGGCTTTCTCTAGATTGGCCATATCAAAGTGCTTTTCTCCAATGCCGAACAGCGCCATAAATGGACTTTCCATGGCCACCAACCACTCCCATGTTTTCCTATCTGATACGATTGCAATGCGATGGAAGCTATGCATATGCTTCATCGCCCATTTGAGATCTTCATAGCCGGCATCGATCCCCCAAGTTGCTTTATCGCACAACATGACAAGTACACCTACTTTCTCGTGATCTTCCAATGCACTTTCTATATGTGAGATCAACTCTTTTTCCTGCTCAAGAGATACCTTACCTTCAACCTTAAAGCCGAGAATATTTTCGTTACTCTCAGGTAATTTTGTAATCATGTTGAAACCTCCATCCATCCTCGTCATGCTATCTAACTACATCTTCGTTGATGTTTTTTGGCAGCTCTTGATTTGAAATAAATGGATGATTGGCACATAACTGAAAGTTGACAGCTGTCCACTTTCAGAAAAGCGTAACTTTGAGGACGCTCACTTCTCAACTTCTCGCCAAGACACAAGTTAAGAGCTAAACCTACATCAAGCAAAAACAGTTAATTCCCTGGCACTTAGGTGCGACGCACTTTAAATGTCACAGCCCGATATCCCTAACATGAAAAGTACAACCACCACATTTCGTTACATCTATTCTATTGCGGGACAGCATGGTTTCCTACAGTATTGACCCAAGGTTGAACGTGTTTCAAAAGCCGCAATCAACCGCACACTGTTGACTTTCCCACTAACCCTACACAACGAAATCAGCAGTGTGCATTCCTTCGTATTGCAATCTAATTGACCGCTGCACCCATGTCGTATCTACGCTCTTTCTGGAATTCTCCATATACATTCTGGTTCATCCTTGTACTTCCAGGTTTTCCTATCGTCAGAGAGCTTCTCAAGCAAACCGGGAAGTTTGATGGTCTACTTCATCCGAGCGGTGAGTTTGCTGCATGCTTCCTAGTCCTGAGCATAATGCTCACTCCACTTATGTTTCCTACCAAAGGCCAGAAGCAGGTGCGTTGGTTACTGATCCGCCGTAGGTACATGGGTGTGGCAGTTGCGTGCTATGCAATATTTCATGTCGGCATCTACTTGATAGACAAAGGTTCGTTCTCCGCAATCCTACAAGATATGTTGAAAATCAGTATATGGACAGGTTGACTCGCCTCTATGTTTTTTGTCCCACTTCTGGCGACAAGTAACGACTGGTCTATCTCACAACTTGGTTCTCGCTGGAAACGAATACAGCAACTCGCATACTTGTCAGCTATGGTTGTTTTTGCTCATTGGATACTTGCAGATAATAGTCCAGCTAAAGCGTTTCTTCACTTTATAGCTTTAACTTTAGCTCAGACATATCGCTGGATTCACGTCTACAGCAAACGAAAAACACGGCTATGTCGCACCTAGCACATCCCTCAAAGAAATCGACTCCTCATGCAGGACAGACTCTTTTTATGTCGCTACACTAATGCGATTAGTAAGGAGGGACGTATTATGAACACAACAGATTTTTCAGGTATCGATAGCTCACAGCTTATACATCCAACTGCACTCAAGCTATCGCTACCAGAACCACTTCCTGAAGACATTCAAGTATTCTTCGGCAAATGCCAGAGTAAACTAGGGCTGATCCCAAATGTGCTTATTGCCTTTGCCCATCGACCCGCAAAGTTTCGTGTTTTCTCTGAAATGTACAATGAGCTGATGCTTGCAGACTCGGGGCTTTCCAAATTAGAGCGCGAGATGATTGCGGTTACTGTTTCCTCAATTAATTCGTGCTGGTACTGCCAAGTCGCTCATGGAGCTGCTATTCGGGAGTATTCTAGAAAACCAGAGTTAGGGGAGGCGATCTTGATGAATTATCGATATGCAGACCTGACTGAAAAACAGCGTGTCATGCTGGACTTTGTAGAAAAGGTAGCCATCGCTTCATTTCGGATAGAAGAGAGTGATCGGCAAGGACTGCGCGACATTGGTTTTTCAGAGGAAGACATTTGGGATATCTGCGAAGTGACAGCTTTCTTTTCCATGTCGAACAGGATGGCGTCCGCCACTGCGATGCAACCAAATCCGGAATATCATTCTATAGCGAGATAGATTTGGCGAACTTGATATGCTGTCAACTTCGCATCTGCAGGAGTTGACAGCTGTCAACCAAAGAACTCCTTGCGATTGCTTCTCAAGTCTGATACATCGTTCATCGACGATACACGGGAGAGAAAATGTCTGATACGAATTGCATAAAGGAAATCAAGCTAATTCCTCTTAATCAAGATGAAGAGGAAAAACTTGCTGTGCAAGCAAAAGCACTCGCTCATCCGGTACGCATTCGTCTCCTCAAAATATTAGCAGCTCAACCAGGCTGCATAGGAGGAGACCTTGTTAGCACAATTGGCCTTGCGCAGTCCACCGTGTCAGAGCATCTACGCATCCTCAAGGAGGCCAGTTTCATAACTACAGAAGTGCAACGACCGCGAACTTGCTACTCCGTGAATCAAAACGAACTCAAGAAATTCAACTCCCTGTTCGCAACGAGCTTCAGGCTCTGAAATTTACCTTAATAAATCGTCTATCGTCGATGGACAGGAGAAGTAATGGGCACTTTCGAACGCTATCTTTCAATATGGATTGCCCTGGCGATGGCAGTCGGGGTAGGGGCTGGTTTGCTCCAGCCAGATCTGTTTCACCTTATTGAAAGCCTTCAGATCAGTGGTATCAACCTCATCATTGCCGCTCTTATTTGGCTGATGATCTATCCAATGATGGTCCAGGTAGAACTTTCCGAAGTCCGTCACTGCTTTGTCAAACCAAAAGGACTTGTTGTTACGCTCACAATGAATTGGTTGGTAAAGCCCTTCAGTATGGCCGCACTAGCAATTCTCTTCATGCGATACTTATTTGCTCCCTTCATTCCTCCCGACCTGGCGAATGAATACATTGCCGGAATGATTTTGCTTGGAGCTGCACCGTGCACCGCGATGGTATTTGTCTGGTCTTATCTTACAAGGGGAAACGCCAGTTATACAATTGCGCAGGTTGCAACGAATGATCTGATCATGATTTTCGCCTATGCTCCAATCGCTGCATTTCTCTTAGGCGTATCAGATATCTTCGTTCCCTGGAATGTGTTAATAGTCTCCACGCTGCTGTTTGTAGCGTTACCACTCGGGGCAGGTTGGCTCACCCGAATTGCTTTGAAAGATGAACAGTATCTCAAATCCTTCAGCTCCGGCATGAAGCCACTCTCAATAACAGGGTTGGTAGGCACTGTATTCCTACTATTCGGATTACAGGCGGACAATATCATCAAAAGCCCGGGTGATATCGTGTTGATCGCGATCCCGCTTCTCATCCAAACAGTCTTGATCTTCTGGATAACTTATTTCTGGATGAAAAAATGGCGCCAGCCACACAATATCGCTGCACCGGGAGCAATGATAGGTGCCTCTAACTTCTTTGAGTTAGCCGTTGCCGTTGCAATTAGTCTGTTTGGTGTTACCTCAGGTGCAGCTCTTGCGACAATTGTGGGTGTGCTAGTCGAAGTTCCGGTGATGCTTGCTCTAGTTTCTTATGCAAATCGTACACAAAATCAATTCGCGAAAGAAATACCTGATAAGGAATCTACGTCGCAAATGCGTTAAAAAGGGAAGGGCAGGGACTTCACTCTGCCTTTCATCTCTTTCCAATACGGCCACAAAAAGTTACGGTAGCGCTTTCAGCTTATGAAATAGAGGACATCATGACCAATGTTCCTGTCTTTTGCCGCGTTATCTCTGTTTACATCATCGATGCGTCCAGTCCACAACCGCATGTTTTACTACTTCGACGCCTGAACCCGCCTGCAGGTATTTGGGGCGAAGTTTGTGGTTCTATCGAAGATAACGAAACTCCTGTTCAAGCTGCACAAAGAGAAGTTCTCGAAGAAATAGGCGTTGAGCTTAAAGAGCTTTGGTCGGCAGACATTAATCAGCAATTCTTTGTCCCGGAAAAAAGCAGTTTCGAAATTATACCTGTCTTCGTAGCTTTCCTGCCTCGTGATACTCCGATTAAGCTCAACAACGAGCATGATGCTCATCAGTGGTTTCCTCTGGACGACGCAAAAACACTCGTTAGCTTTCCGGGGCAGCGCCGCACATTACGGGTGATTGAGGATGAATTTATAGGACGTGCACCAACTCAACATCTGTGTATTCCACTACCCATAACATCTACCGAAAAGCCCGCTGATCTTTACGCAAGAGCCAGGCCGTAAAGCGACTTATGCAGAGCAAGCTTGCCATCTTTGGCCCGATCAACACAGGCGCGAAAGTATCCGGCAGGTCGTGTAATCCCTTCCGGATCGCGCAAAGTTTTCTCCAGCGTCACCACCAGCACAGCCGCAGCCATCTTCTCACCGAGTGACTGGGCAGCTTGCTTCCATCCATCTTCCGACAGTCCAATAGCCAGCCGCATTTGCTCAGTAGTTTGAGATAAATCCATCCAACTGGAGAACGATAGCCCTAACATCTCCTGTGTTTCTGTAGTTGCGCTATCAATCAGGCCAATCGAAATATCAGAAAGATGATCAATTAAACTGCTTTCTGACCTTTGATTTTTGGGCCTAGAAAGCTTGAGGTTTTGCTTCGATTTGGCAGAGAATTTGCTGTTTTGGTCCTTTTCAGGAGCAATATTATGAGCTTCGTTAGAAGCGAATTGGGTATTTAAGTAGCCATCTATGGATGGCTGCCATCTATTACTTTTATTTGAGTTTTGATGGGTTGTAATATTATAAGGGGTGACATCAATGTCATGGTCGCATGACATTTCTACTAATTTTCTTGATTTATCTTTGTTAGCTGTCTCCTCACATTCCTCCTTAGCAAACTCAACAACCACCTGTTCATAGAGGTTTGAAACCTTTTCTGCACGCTCCTGAACCATCATTGGCGCCTCTAAAAGCTGGTTAAGTTCATCCAGAAAAGCATTGTAACTAACACCTTCCAAGGCGGCGGTTTTGCAAGCGTCAACAATGCCACGAGATAAACGATTCACTGTCCGCTTAGCTTCCTGCTCGGCACGGATTCTCTGCTGGAATGTATCAGCGATCTGTTTTAGTTCTGCGACACGTTGCCGGGCTGGTGAAAAATCAAACCCATAGCCCCGATCGATCTCACCGCTTGCATCATTGCGATAAATAAACCGGCGACCCGTGGAGCTATCCCGATAAGCAAGAACACCTGCTTCAACGAGCTTCTTAAGTCCGCGAATAACAGTTCGCGTGGAACGACAAACATATTCTGAGAGTTTCTCATTGGAGATTGCCACCAGCGGACGTCGATCCTGCTTCCAGTCATCTGCTCGGGTCAGACCGATCAGGATATCAAGAATGTGATAAGCTGTACCATCAATCCCCAGGGCAGGGGCCGCCTTCTTAAGGGTAATAGCCACTTCAGCCTTTGTGGTTTTGACGATGTCATTCGCCATGGCTAATCGTTGGCTTTCCAACATGCCGGGCGTCATTTTGCGGAAAGCCGCAACACCTGTGCTTTGCATAGCAAATCCATTCACCCTGGGAAAACCCGTGGTGTTATCCAAGTAAGATTGGGGATTGAACGCTCAAAAAAGCAAAAATGCGCCACAAAGGGTTTCAAGAAAGCAATGCTCACTTGATTCGCAGGGTGTGTTCGTCGTAGAATGATCGTGCTAAAGATAGTCCATGACGAGTGTTTTCACTCTTTTGGGCGACGATTTTGGGGCCTTGCTGATTGCCGTCAGCAGGGCCTTCGTCATTTTGAGGCTACGCCATCAGGCATTCTCCTTCTTTGTGTCTTCAAACCTGGCGATAAGAGCTGGTAGTTCCTTCAGCAAGAAGGCACTAAAGTCACCTTGAGTTTTACTATCAACAGAGAACACTGTTGCCTTACCTGTTTGCTTTACGAGAACATGCTTGTTCCCCAGCCACTCAGAATTGCTTTGCTTCCGGGAGTGCGCCGAAACTGCAATCTCACCGCCCTCTGGCAGAGACTTAGTTTCAAGCTCAGCGGGCGTTTCCTGCAAGAGTTGCAAGACCTCACTAAAACGCTCATCGCTGTGCAGTTCAGCAAAGGAATCCAGCGCAAACAAGGAGTTCACGGCTTTTTGGTGGGTAACTGAAAGTTTGCCTTCCTGAAAGAAACTTGCCATTTCTTCCCAGCGCGGTCGTCCGATCTTTGGTGCAGGACCAATCATCCGCAAAAACTCTTCGGGCATGGTCGTCGCCAGCTTGCGAAGCTTGGAAACGAGAGACTTATCCTTGCCAATGGCCTTTACAATCAACGTCTGTGGGTAGTCTTGTGCCAGGCGGTACACAAAGAGACAAGTTTCAATGAAACTCAGATCCTTGCGTTCATGGTTCTCTTGTCCTTGCGCGACCAGCAACTCCTCATCAGAAAGCTCTTTGATCACACCACGAACTGGTTTGCCTAAGGCACGGCACGCCTTCCAACGACGATGCCCATAGGCAATCTGATAGGTTCCTTGCTCACCTGGAGTAGGGCGCACCAGAATAGGCACCTGCTGTCCGGTTTCGGAGATGGATTCTTTCAGAGCTTCAAAAGCCGGATCAAACGCAACTTCCATTCGGTCTGCAACAAAAGAAGGCTGAACGGATTCAGTATCCAGCTCAACGACATTGACAGAGGAAGACATCTGCGTATTGAGTGTTTTCAGCTCCTCGCGTAGCTTGTCGCGCTCATCTTTGATCAGGTTGATCTCAGCTGCGCCAATTGCACCAGAGGACAAGCGTGGACGCGGCGCAGTTGCATCTGCAACCATACCTGCCATTCCACCGCCGCCTGAAAACAACGTATCTAGTGCGTTTTTCCGGTCCTTTGCTTTGTTCATGCTGTACGTCCCCAAGAGCTGCGGAGAAGGTCTTCAATTTCCCGGTTCACGGCGTCCATGGATTCCAGAGCACGTTTTAGCGTTTCACGGCCTATAGCGCCCGGCTCCAGCTCATAAAGTGATTTCTTTTCAAGGCCCGCATTAGCGACCGCAGTGGATTCCAACGCTGGTGCTGTGAGGACATCTTCACCAAAGAGCGCACGCAACAGGCCGACCACACGGGTCTGCGGGCTGTCATTAGGATTATGTCGCGTCACAAGGAAGCGCATCCAATCCAGGTTCATCTCACCGCCATTGTTCTCAATCACCGCCATAAGGTCAGAACTCATACCTAGGAACTGATTACAACTTGCCAGATCAAGCATTTGAGGGTGCAACGTGATCAGGAGACCTGTAGAAGCAAACAAAGCGCCAAGCGTGAGGAAGCCCAACTGCGGCGGGCAGTCAATCACCACCACATCGTACCGGTCGTCAACTTCAGCCAACACGTTGCGAATACGGCGGAAAAAGATGTTTTCACCAGTAGATGCACCAGATGCAATTGCAGTTGGAACAATATGCTCAAACTCTGCCAGCTCAAGATTAGCAGGTACGAGATCCAGATTATCAAAATATGTCGGTCGGATTACTTCATTAAGTGTGCGGCGACCCTCATCATAGCGCAGAGCCCCAAACAAGGTGCAGTTGGGTTCAACATCAAACTCAGGCTGCACGCCAAACATGGCAGAAAGCGAGGCCTGCGGATCAAGATCAATGGCAAGCACACGATACCCACGCAACGCTAAATAATGCGCCAGATGTGTACTCGTGGTTGTTTTTGCCGAACCGCCTTTAAAGTTGGCACAAGCAATCACCTGAAGCTTCTCACCCTCACGCCTGTGGGGCAGAATATTAGTCGCTTCTTCGCCCTTCTTACGCCCGGCAAGCACCTCACGGATCGCATTGATCTGTTCCAGTGTATAACTGCGACGTCCGTTGGCCAGACGGGTAGGGGTTGGTCCTTCGCCATCAAGATCCAATTGACGAATTGTACTTTCAGAAACACCAATCAGGCGTGCAACATCAACAGAGGAAAATGAGCGCAAAGCTTTGTGTGCTTCCGGCGGATAAAGTTCCTGCCGCAAACGATGCAGTTGGCCAGAGAGCAACTGAGAATAACGGGAAATCTTCTCAGAGGGAGATTCCTCACGTAAAAGAGTGTTGTTACCGTATTCCACTTCGATTTACCCTCAAACGGTTCAGGTCATTTAAAAACGGAAAGTGCGCCCAGATGACCCCTAATTGCGTCGAAAGGGTAACCGACCTGCAATTCAGTTCAATCTCTTTTTAGTTAACGGACGTTAACCTTTCTAATAAAAACCACAGTTAGAAACTTTTTAGATAATAAAATCAAACAATTAGAGGGAAAGAGCAATGCTTGAAGGAGACGTGCATAAATACTGAGGGGAGATGTAACCATTTCCAAAGAAACGTATTTTCACCTAACTCATGTTAGTACTTGATTCTCAGCGGCCCCTGCCGAATCTGAAGCCATCCGCACAGCGTTGATGACATGCTCACTTTGCCAGCACATTGCTCAACAATTTCTGACAACTTCGATTAAGCAACATCTTTCAAACCACGATGTCACTATCGTATGCTGGCGCTCGCTTTAAAACTCTCAGCAACGCCAGTACGCTCATCTGGGATTGGTTGTCGTTCAGTGGGGCTATCAATTACTGTGTTATAACCCATAACTTTGAAATTATGGGTTATTCCGTCTTTGTATTATTGATCACCCATACACTCTGGTGGCAATACCGCTGACAGGTTTTGAGAGTTCAGAAAATGATCGAAGCTATGCGTCCCTTGTTGGGTCTCGATCTGTTCGTAGGCTGCTCTCGACTGTGCGACCATTGCATCCTGAAATTTCTGACGTTCGGCAGAAAGTGGGATCGCTTTCAAATGGTCGCTTTGGACTCTGGAAAGCTCAGCAATGAAGCCTGCGTAAGAACCTTTCTGCTTTACCTGCTCAAGAATTTGCGCAGATGGTGTAAGCGCAGAATTATCCAGCTTAGCAGCTTGTGCATTTACTGCATCAATATGACCAGTACCGCCATAGACTTCGTCCATGATCTCAGCAGTTTGGCGCATATCGTCCAGCAGCTTATGGCCTGCATCGCGGAGTAACATACCGCTCTCACCATAGGTTGGAAGCACCAGATCAAGAAGCCTGCCTTGCCAGGCGACCAAACGTTGCTGATTGGTTAGTGCCTGTTGCTCCCCTGATGAGATACATGGGGATGGCGCCAAAGTCATGTGTGTTAAAAATGCATTGAGGAAGTGTGCTTGCTGCTCACAAATTCCGATAATATTCAATGGATTAACATCAATCGAGCGCAATTCTATGTATTCAACGCCACGTCGGCAGAGCGCTGCAATTGGACGCTCACCCTCTTCCGTATTTCGTTTTGGGCGTGCAGAACCATAGAGCTCATTTTCCAACTGCAACTGATGAGTATTGATCTGCTTGTAATCTCCTTCTTTCGAGACACCAATTTGCTCGTATTGGCTGACAGAGGTCGCAAGAGCGCCGCGCAGGCCTTCAATGTAATCGCAAAGAGAGTTGTAATGGATGTCTAACTCGCTTTGCACCACGCTTGTGTAACCCAGATCGCTCATTCGTAAAGATGTAGCGTATTCAGAGAAGTAAGTGTCTTCACCGAGCATGGAAAGCGTTGCATGGACTGCTGGCAGGTAGCTTTTGTCGAGGGCAGGGGATGCGCCGAACAGGTAAAGGATCAACCAGCCGTGGCGCTGCAGGTTGCGGATGAGGCCAAGGTAACCTGCACTACGGAAGTCCTGAAGGCTTCCACCAGAAATACATTGCTTGTGAAAGGCCGTCCAGAGGTTCTCAGAGATTGAAAAATTGTAATGGATACCAGAAATCGTTTGCATTCGCTTGCCATAGCGGTGTGCAAGTCCTTTCCGGTACAGTGTCTTGATCTGAGCCGCGTTGGACTGGCCATATTCTGCAATGCGAATGCTGTCATCACTTGTGATTTCCGGCGGCATTGAGGCGTTCCAGAGATACTCCCCAGCCTCCGTACTACGTGCAGCAAACGCGTGTAATTCGCTAAGAAATTCAAGGCTTTCCGAGACCGAATGAAGTGCAGGCGTGATGAATTCCAGCTGTGCCTCGGAAAAATCTGTCGTGATAAATTTGTGCGTGAGCGTTTTACCCATAGCACTTGGGTGATCACGTAATGACATCAAATTATCTGCACCAACGCGCAGCGCTTCCTTTTCGATTCCAACGCGAAGTTCCGCGAGTCCTTTGCGGATCGCGTCGTCATTCAACAGCTTCAGCGTGGTTTCAGTTAATTTTGTCATTCTTGGTCCGTCAGTCTGCACAGATGGTGGTCTCGGGGTAAAGTAATTTCGAGAGCCAACAGATTTCGTCTATCACATAGATACTTTTTAATTTCGTGGATGCAAGAGTGCAAACTCTTCAGATTTCACGAAGGAGTTTTGCACGCAACTTCATTCATTAAATCGTGAACACATTTCACATTCACAAAAAAGCTCTATGCAAATTAACTGACTACATATTCAAGGGTATCTCCAGAAAAAGTAACTTATAGCTTACAAATACCGTAGACATGCAAAATACATACTAAAACTAATTTGCAAGCATACCCAAAATGCGAACTTATAATATCTTCCAAAACACCGTTTCACATCACCAATCACCTGAACTATAAGAGGAAATACTCGGAAATGGGTATCTCTCTATCTTAACGTGACGACTGCGAGAAAATTATTGCTAAAATGACGACTTGAAGGTGTTACCGTGAACTCATGTTAAAACATCACAGTTTTCACTCGCGAGCCGATACCATCACTAACTCACACTCACCAAAAATTCTCTTGCATTGATCTTGTGAAATAATGAAGCAGATTCACACTAGCTTACTTGCAGAAGTCTCAGTGGATCACACAGCACAGTTTCGCGGCATATGAATGGATATGTGCACGGTTTTGCGTTACATGGCGGTTTTCTGCGTTGCTTTGTAAAACCACGCCATCAATTCTCATGGATACTCTTAATAGGAGGGAGTCTTTAATCTTCAGTCAGATTGCCACTGGATCAGGGGGTCAATGTGCAAGGTATGCTGATCAGATGCGCTTTGGGTTGCTTCCTCCTGAGTTTGGGAAGCTGCGTGTCTGAGGACGCACGTTTGCCGCGAGCGTATTCATCCACTGTTAAGCTTAGGCCGGGAGCAACACTGATTACGGTGAACACCACACCTGATGGTGCTCTTTGCTACCTGCACGGTTATCGCTCTTCAATTTATGTAGAGCACACTCCGGGCCAGATGGTCATTCCGAAGGGTTTTGAAAAGAAGTCTCTCATCTGTGAGTTGGAGGGATACAAAACAAACCGTGGTGCCGTATTGCCCGGACTGCCGCCTGAAGATGGCGCTAAGATTATCATCCAGCGAGTGTTCATTCCTCTTGGGGTGACGGACCCAACTTCCGGCCCTGCTGGTGCGCTGGTACCAGACGGCTTTGTGGGGACTTATCGTGACTGAGGGAAATGGACAAAACTCAGTTGGATGTCATGTTATATTCTCAACATCTGACAGAGCAACGATCCTTTGGTACTTCTCAGCTAACTCCCAGGGGCAAAGACTAATCAGACCAAAAAGGCTTAACCAGAAGCCAAGAACACCTGTTATTTTGTAAAAGCGGTTTACTTCAATATAGCCAGTGTTTTCGAGCCCGTCGAAGTTGTCCAACGCAACTTCAACATACCCGCAGTATTCTTCATCTGCTATGAGCGACATGGGAAAGGAAACGAAATGACTTTCAGACAACTGAAAGAACGTGCCTTCACAAGCGGCTGTAAAGAAAGCCTCCCTTAGTTTTTGCTCTTCAAAATAAAGCTGTGAGAACAAGCCCTTAAATATACGATCCCCTTCGGTATCCTCATCAAAGAGGGTATCGAGCAAAGCCTCATAATTGTTCACAAAGTTACACTCTCAGCTTCACGGTTAAAATCACGAGTGTCATGCTACCCTAACACATCCTCATATCCTCGTTCGAAGTTTGCGGCGAGGAAGTTCATCAGCTCCCGGACGCGGTGAAGCTGGTGGCGGGTAGGAGGGCTAACCAGCCACAGGGGAGTGGTTTGCTTCCAGCCCGAGAGGACTTCTGTCAGTTCTCCCCGTTTGATGGCGGCATCCGTGTAAACATCGCCTAGGCGGGCGATGCCCAAACCTGCGATAGCGGCCTGGCACATAACGCGACCATTGGAGATCTGAAATCCCTTTTCAGCTTGTACCGTGATGCACTCCTGACCCTTTGTGAAAACCCATTCCTGCACACTGCCTGAGATAAATGGAAGACCCTTCAGGTCGGTGGGGTGGCGGATTTTAGGATTAGAGGCAACAAAGGCAGGGGATGCCACATAGCGGGTGGTAATGGTGTGCAGCTTTCTGGCAATCAGGGTGCTGTCCTCAAGGTCCCCCATACGCAGCACAATGTCGTAGTCTGTTTCCAGCAGGTCCACGCGGATACTGGAAAAATCCAGCCGGATCTCAATACCCGGATTGGCCTGCTGGTACTCAATGAGTAATGGCGCAATGAGTTCTTCACCAATCAGTCCGCCAACTGCATTCATCCGAATGGGGCCCGTCAGGCTGTCGGTTGCCTGAGAGGCCAGATCAGAAGCTACTTCGATCTGTTGCACGCCCAACCGGCACATTTCGTAGTAACGTTCGCCGATTTCTGTCAGGCGCAGCTTGCGTGTGGTCCGGTAGAGCAGCTGAACATCCAGCTGCGCTTCCAACTGGCTTACCTGCTGGCTTAGACTCGCTTTTGAAAGACCAGTTTCATCAGACGCTAACGTGAAGCTGCCATGTTCTGCAACGGCCAGAAAGGAGCGCAGACCATTCCAATAGATATTGTTCATTTCAGTCTAACAATCATTTTGAATTACCCTCATTTATCAGAGTGATCAAATTTGTACAATCGCCGCAACATAACGCAGAGCATTCGTGCTCAACGAACAACTAAAAGGCAGGCCTACAAATGACAAAGCCACTTATCATTATCACTGGTGCAAGTTCGGGTATTGGTGCGGCAATCGCAAAATCTTTCAGCGCTGCTGGTCATTCTCTTCTTCTTCTGGCGCGCCGCGTTGAGCAGATGGAAGCTCTTAACCTGCCAAATACACTGTGCCGTAGTGTTGATGTCACCAATCGCGAACAGCTTCTGGCTGCTGTAAAAGAAGCAGAAGACAAGTTTGGTCCGGCAGATGCAATCGTCAACAACGCTGGCTGCATGCTGCTTGGCGATCTTTCTGTTCAGGACCCTGCTGAATGGGACCGTATGATTGACCTGAACGTGAAGGGTGTTCTCAATGGCATCCACGCTGTTTTACCGGGCATGAAGGCGCGTAAGGCTGGCTCCATCATCAACATCAGCTCCATTGCAGGCCGCAAAACCTTCCCGGCGCACGCTGCTTATTGCGGTACCAAGTTCGCTGTTCACGCAATCTCTGAAAACCTGCGTGAAGAAGTAGCTGCCGATAATGTGCGCGTGATGACCATTGCTCCGGGTGCTGTACAGACTGAACTGCTTTCTCACACCACTTCTCAGGAAATCATTGATGGTTACGAGCAGTGGAAGAAAGAAATGGGCGGCGTGCTTGACCCACAAGACGTGGCAAATGCTGTGATGTTCGTTTACCAGCAACCACAGAACGTCAATATCCGCGAAGTCCTGCTCGCAGCTACTGGTCAGCCTGCATAAGACTGAAGACTGCAAAAAGCCTGAAGTGATCTGAGGGCAAAGCAAAACCCCGTCAATCTGGCGGGGTTTTGTTATTTTTAAAATCCTTAATGTGGGACAGGTGTTTAATATCGGAAAGAAACGCTTCAACTCAAGTTAACTAGAGGTGAGCACCCACGGGTCTATGAGAACTTAAACATTTTGTGTCCCTCTTTGAACCTTACCAACACCGAGAGAACCTCAATCATGAAAAGTGATAATGGTAAGAATAATCAGAGAGATCCGCTCGCAGATATTATCTCAGATTTCTATGAGTTCGACAGTGCTCTGGATCATATGGAGGCAGGCCGGGTAGACGAGGCGGCGAAAATCCTCTCACAAATGCCAGATGTCGGTTCTCAGGATCAAATTGGTACGAATATTCACTTAGCCTCAATTGGGAAAATTGATGCCCCTGATGTTATGCCCGAAGCTTATGTGCGAACCTTGTTTAAGCAGATGTCTGCGACCTATGATGTCAAACTGCTGGATACTCTGAGATACACATTACCTGAAAAAGTTCGCGAGAAAATAAGAGAACTCCAGCTTGGTCCTTTTGAGCGAATGTTAGATCTGGGGTGCGGAACAGGGCTTTGCTGCGAGGTCCTGAAAGATCAGGTCGCCCATAAAACTGGTCTGGACCTGTGTGCGCAGATGGTGGAAAAAGCGCGGGGAAAAGAGATTTACGATCATTTGCTGGTCTCAGAGATTAACCGCTTCCTGAAGCACAATACCCATGAAAACTGGGACCTTATCGTATC
Organism: uncultured Pseudovibrio sp.; assembly: GCA_947496145.1. Lineage (GTDB taxonomy): Bacteria > Pseudomonadota > Alphaproteobacteria > Rhizobiales > Stappiaceae > Pseudovibrio. The sequence continues at coordinate 8,256 of CANMBS010000054.1, read as the reverse complement.
GACAGATGTCATTCCGTATATTGGCGCACTGGAGGACCTCTTCAAGGAAGTTTCGCAGAACATGATACCTGAGGGCATATTCCTCTTCTCCACCGAAGCTCAGCCAGAAGAAACATTCGACGGACACCCTTATGTGGTTGGAAAGTATTGCCGTTACGCACATTCCAAGGCGTATCTTTGCAGGTTATTGAAGCAAAACAATATGAAACTGCTTGACCTCACGCAAGTAACGCTTCGACAGGACAATGACGGTCCGGTTCCCGGAAATCTGATGGTCGCCAGAAAAATGAAGGCGTAGAATATCCTTCTTTTAATCTGGCAGTTCAGTTTCCCCGCAATTGCTACATCCGTGCGAACCGGCTCCTTATCAGAGCCGGCTTGTCTTTAAAAACCTATGCGATTTTTGTCAGAACCATATGCGGTTCGCCATCTGAGGTCTTTTCACTCGTCGTTCCGTCAGCATTCAGAGTGCAGGTCACACGGTGGCGAAATGAGGAAAAGCTTTTGAAGCTGACCACGTCCACCGGTTCATCAAACTGTAGCGTCAACCGCACGCGGCATGCGGCAGACGACGTTTGCACGCCGAGTATTTCCGCAGCAAATGGCCGACTTAGGTACTTTCCTTGCACTCGATCACCGGGGCGCAACGAGAGCAGGGGCGGACGGTTGCCGATGGCAGCGTAAAGGGTGTTCCAGTCCCGATAACCTTGTTGCTGGGCAATCAGTTCCAGTGTCTGCGAGTGGGAGAGGGGTTCACCACGTTTTGCCAACGCGGCACGCAATTGCTTTGCTTGCGCTTTTAACGCATTTATAGAAGGAAGAGATCCTGCCATGTCATAGCCTCAAACTATGCGGGATCAGTATGGCGGGGCTCGCATTGCCACCAACCCGCCTATCTGGGCTGACGATGCATTTTTCATATCAGGCTTCACCATGAGCACAGTGCTCTGCGAGCGGCAGGGGCCTGACCCGTTGCCGCGCAATCTATATTTGAACCGGGTATCTGTCAAACAGCCTTTTAGTGCTTAGAAGAACTTGCCCCGCGCAGTGACAGGCCAAAGTGCTTCAACAACTCCGTTACGCACGCCCACATACCAGTCATGCATATTACAGGTTGGGTCACAGTGACCGGGAATAAGCATGATCTTATCGTTGATCTTAAGCGTGTTTTCCGGGTCTTTGAGTGTTCCGTGCTCATCTGAGAAAACCAGACACGCCAGATCCGGGCGGTCAAGCACCGTCGGAAGACCGGAATCGATGCTATGAGCTTTCAACCCTGCATCACACACCGCCTGCTGGTCTATATCGGTGGACATAATCCCGGTAAGCAGAAACAGAGCATGCCTGAAGGCGGGAAGGTAACTGCCGTCTTTGTCCATAACCCTGCGGTAATCGGCATCCATAAAAAGATAGGAGCCGCATTGCAGTTCATTATACACGCCTGATGCTGCTTCGAACGGATAAGTGCCTGTCCCTGCGCCGCCAACAATATCGCAATAGATATCGTGAGCAGCCAACAGATCGACCGCATCCTTGGTGATGGTGATTGCAGTGTCAATGAGAGCTTTGCGTGCTGTATATTCATAAGCGTGCTGTGCCGCACCCTGATAGGACTGGATACCAGCAAAATGCAAGTTGGGCGCAGCCATGATCGCCTGTGCCAGTTTCAGCACCGCATCACTGTCTCCAACACCGCAGCGGTCACCACCGCAATCCAGCTCTACAAGCACTTCCAGCCGGGTAGCATGCTTTACTGCTGCTTTTGAAAGATCAGCAATATTGGAAAGGTCATCCGTGCAAACCAGAATACGGGCACCAAGTTTTGGCAGCTGTGCCAGACGGTCAATCTTGAACAGATCACAGACCTCGTTGGAAACCATGATGTCTGTCAGGCCCGCACGGGCGAGAGCTTCTGCTTCACTCACCTTCTGGCAACACACACCACACGCATTGCCACGTTCAATTTGCAGCCTTGCGATATCTGCCGACTTATGCATTTTGCAATGAGCACGATGGCGAACGCCGTATCTGGCAATTTCATCGCGCATGGTCAGAAGGTTCTGATCAAATGCATCCAGATCGACAATAAGAGCAGGGGTTTGCACCTCTTCCAGTTTCATACCCGGAAGAGCAGGAATGTCGTAGCCAAGTGTGTAGTGCGAAAAGTCTGTGGTCACAGCAAGGTCCTTGCAACTGCAAAAATCGGTAATACGAGACTGGCGGATATCAGCAGCAGAAGCAATGCGGCACACACGACTTCCACACCAACAGTTTTAACTCGCTTTGATATAGCGAAGCTTGCCGCCCGATGAGATGGTCTCTGCCGCACGCATGATCGACTGACTATCAATACCGTAATGAGCGTAAAGATCAGCGATTGTCCCGGTCTGACCAAAGTGCTCAACTCCGAGCGTGCGGATCGTGTTGCCTTTAACCGCCCCAAGCCACGCAAGCGTTGCCGGGTGCCCGTCCAGCACTGTAATCAGCGAGCAATTATCCGGCACATCTTCAAACAAGCGCTCAATGTGGCTGCGGGCATGCATCGCCCCTCGGTCTCTGGCCCGCTGCGCTGCTGTCCAGCCTGCATTCAAACGGTCTGCGGAGGTAATGGCGAGCAGACCAACATCACGCCGGTCCTCAGCCATCAGTCCAACAGCACTGATTGCTTCAGGCGCAACGGCCCCGGTATAGGCGATCACAATTTGTGCATTGGGTCCCGGCTTGCGCATCCAGTAGGCCCCGTTGACAATGTCCTGTTCCTGATCAGTGGTCAGAGTGCGTAAAGGTTGTTCCAGCGGGCGGGTCGAAAGGCGAAGGTATATGGACCCTCCGGTCTGATCACGCAGCCATGTGCGTTCATCCGGGTCGCCTTCTCCATCACGCTGCATATAGTCAAACCCAAATCGCATGATGGTCGCCAGCTCATCCACGAAAGCAGGCTCAAACGAGGCCAGCCCGTCTTGAGCCATGCCCAGCAAAGGTGTGCTGATGGACTGGTGTGCACCACCTTCAGGTGCGAGCGTCACACCAGAGGGCGTTGCCACCAGCATAAAGCGAGCATCCTGATAACAGGCGTAGTTGAGCTGATCTGCCGCCCGCAGAATAAACGGATCGTACACCGTTCCGATCGGCAGTAAACGCTGCCCGTTAATGCTGTGTGATAGCCCCAGAGCGGACAGCAGCAAAAACAGGTTCGACTCTGCGATCCCCAGCTCGATATGCTGGCCCTGAGGAGAAAATGACCATTTGTAGGTGGAGGGTATTCGCTCAGCCTTGAAGGTATCTGCAAGCTCTTCCTTTGCAAACAGGCCACGCTGGTTCACCCATGCACCAAGGTTGGTAGAAACTGTCACATCCGGCGCAGTCGTTACAATATACTTTGCAAGCGCTTCATCCTGTTTGGAGATTTCATGCAGGATCTGGCCAAAGCCCATCTGCGTGGAAATCCTCTTTTCGGCTGCATCGGGAGCCGGAAGTTTCTCAGGGACCGGAACCGGACTGGACTTGTATCGCCGCCTGCCTTTTGAGAAGAATGGTGCGTTTTTTACAATGTCCTGCAGGGCTTTCGGATCAGAAGCGCTCTCCCACTTATCCCATTCACGCCCTTCAGCTATGCCTTCCAGCTGACGGTATTCCTCCATCTGCTTTGACGTCATTAAGCCTGCGTGATTGTCTTTATGCCCTGCAAGCGGCAGACCGAACCCTTTCACAGTGTAACAAAGGAAGAGGACAGGGCGGTCATGGGTTCCCGCTGCTTCAAAAGCCCCGGTAAGCGAAGGAAGATCGTGCCCTCCCAGATTGCACATGAGCCTGGAAAGCTCTTCATCACTGCGATGGTTGATGAGCGAACTGACTTCGCCCTGATCTCCCAGATCATCAAGCAGTCGTTTGCGCCATGCGCTGCCCCCTTGATAAGCAAGAGCGCAATAAAGCTGGTTAGGACACTGATCTATCCAGTCGCGCAGACGATCACCGCCGGGTTCCTTAAAGGCTTCTTCCTGTAAGCTGCCATACTTGAGTGTGACAACGTCCCACCCAAAACTGCGAAAGATACTCTCAAATTTTTCCCAGAGCCCTTCACGGATCACCGCATCCAGCGATTGCCTGTTATAATCAACGATCCACCAGCAGTTCCGAAGTCCCTGCTTCCAGCCTTCCATCAATGCTTCATAGATGTTGCCTTCGTCCATCTCCGCATCGCCCACCAGCGAAATCATGCGGCCTTCAGGGGCTTTGGTCAGCCCGCCATGGGCCTTCACGTAATCCTGCACCAACGAAGAAAACAGAGTTTGCGCCACACCCAGCCCCACAGAGCCGGTAGAAAAATCAACGTCATCCACGTCTTTGGTTCGGGAAGGGTAGGATTGAGCCCCGTGGAACCCGCGAAAGTTTTGCAGCTTCTCCAAACTCTGATTACCTGCCAGATACTGGATCGCATGAAAAACCGGCCCGGCATGTGGCTTCACCGCGACCCGGTCCTGCGGACGCAAGCTATGAAAGTAAAGTGCAGTCATGATGGTGCTGATGGACGCACATGAGGCCTGATGCCCGCCAACCTTTACCTCGCCGGTTTCGGACCCGCGCAAATGGTTGGCATTATGAATGGTCCAGGAAGCAAGCCAGCGCACACGACTTTCCAACCTGCTCAAACCTTCCAGTGAAGCTGTGCTCATAACTCTCCCCGCCGATTCAAATCCTTGTTAGTTTAGCGGAAGCCTACCAACTGGCTTAGAGAATTAATCTCCTGAGGTTGCTTATACGCCCTGAAATGAGCGAAATTTTTGAGACCAGACCGATTATGCGAAATATTTTTCTGCGTATTTTCAATCCCAAAACATTCAATGAATATGACTTCATGTGCAATCAACGCTCAGCAATCAGACCTTAAAGTCATTTTCAGTCTTCCTTCTGAAGGTCTTCTGTTAATTCAAGTTTGCTCGACCAGCAGCTCGCGATCACGAAACTTTTTAAATCACAGGCAAGGCACGGGTATCTGGTCGGTATAAACTCATTGTGAAATCTTTTTTCGGGAGCCATTTGTTTTACTCACCGGCTTTTTCTAAAGAAGTTATTCAAGGCTTAAGCAGCCATATGCTGTCGCTTTACTTGGCATGGGTGCAGTGGTCTATCGGAACAATTGATTAGAGACATCCAATTCCAGTTCAGTGGGCAGTTGAATTAAACACTCGCGCCTTCTGTTTTCCTTAAACCGAAAATCAGGAGCGATCTGATTTAAACTGCAAGGGCGAAACTTACAAACCGACTAAGTTATGCAACAGGATCAGGCTAAGAATTACTGCACAGCGATCAGTTCAATTAAGTATATATACAAATAAATACCAATAAATCTAATATATAACTGCGTAATAGCGCTTATCTCATTCATGATTTCTTCTAGGTATGACTCAAATCAATGTTATACAGATAGTTTAGCTGCTAAACCTTTTTTCAAGCTAAGATGCATATAAGTACAAACTAAGTATATGTATGTATTTATGCTGTATTTTGGGAGAAGTAACGGAATAATACAATGTGGGAAAAAATAGAGCCCTATAAATCATCGATAATCTTAATTATGGCGTTGTTGGGCGGCGCTATGTTTGGAATTATCGCACCTGAAGTTGCCATAAAGCTGAAGCCACTAGGTAGTTTATTCTTAAACCTGCTCTTTATGATTATCGTTCCACTAGTTGGAATTAGTGTTCTTTCCTCGATTGCAGGCATGACAGATTTGCGGAAACTTGGAAAAATCCTTGCGATTATCCTTTTTGTTTCAATCGCAATGTCCATCATACCTGCACTAGGTATTATCGGACTGGCAGGAATCTATGACCCTGCACAGGGTGTTGTCATTGACCTGACCAATGAATTTAGCGGCGGTAAAGGTTCAACAGACTTTGTTGGAATGTTCACCACCAATGATTTCGTAAACCTGCTGTCTAAGTCCAACATCCTTGCGTTGGTTGTGATGAGCATCATCGGTGGCATTGCCATCGGGCAAAGTGGTGAAAAGGGCAAACGAGTTCACGAACTGCTGGAAGCACTTAATGAAGTGATCATGAAAGTGGTTTCGTTGATCATGGTGATTGCTCCGGTTGGTCTTGGTGCGTTCTTCGCTGCAACCATGGCATCTCAGGATCCGGAATTACTGGCAACCTTTGCACGTGCAATCGTGTTGTTCTTCGTTGCCTCTATTCTGTATTACGTATTTGGTTCCATCGTATACTCGTATATTGGCGGCGGAATTAAAGGTGTAAAATCCTTCTGGGCCAATGCGGCAGAACCATCCATTACTGCGCTCGGCACCTGTTCTTCACTTGGTACCTTGCCCGTGAACATTCGTGCTGCAAAGAAAATGGGTATTCGGGACGAAATCGTAGACATCTGCCTGCCATTGCTTGTGAACCTTAACAAAGGTGGCGTAGCGATGATTGCAGCGTTGAAGATCGTCTTCATTTACTCCGTTCTTGGTCTGCCGTTTACCTTTGACGTATTTGCAATGACCATCGCGATTGCTGTGCTATCTGCAATCATCGTTGGCGGTATTCCTGGTGGCGCTTTCCTTGGTGAGATCTTCATTGTCACCACGCTTGGCTTGCCTTTGGAAGTTATCCCTATGCTGGTTGTTATCGGGGCAATCACAGATGCACCAGCTACCCTCATCAATGTCATCCATGACTTAAACGCGACACAGATCGTAGAACGGTTTATAGGCAGACAGAAAGAAGAAGAAGTTGCCTACGTCGCAGCTCCAGCAGAATAAGGAAACAACGATGACCTCGGAAAAACTTGATACAAAACTGGTCACTGTTGGACGCAAAAAAAGATATCAGCAGGGTTCTGTGAACCCTGTTATTCAAAGAGCATCCTCACTGGTCTTTGATAGTGTGCAAGAAAAGAAAACGGCAACACGAAACAGAGCGAAAGGTGGCCTTTTCTATGGTCGCCGTGGAACTCTCACTCATTTTGCCCTGCAAGAAGCGATGGCAGAGCTTGAAGGTGGCGTCGGGTGTGCACTTTACCCATGTGGTGCAGCTGCAATTGCAAACACCATCCTGTCTTTTGTTAAGTCAGGAGATCATATACTTCTGACAGAAACCGCATATGAGCCGACACAGGATTTCTGCAACGTCATTCTTGCAGATATGGGGGTAGAAACCCAATACTATCCTCAGCTTATTGGTGCCGACATCAAAGATATGATCAAGGAAAACACATCTGTTGTGTTCCTTGAAGCGCCAAGCTCGATCACAATGGAAGTTCCGGACGTTCCTGCAATGGTTAAGGCCATACGGGAAGTGAACCCGGAGATTGTTATCATTATCGATAATACCTGGGCTGCGGGCATTCTCTTTGACGCACTCGATCACGGTGTCGATATTTCAGTTCAGGCTGGAACAAAGTACATTGTCGGTCATTCTGACGCGATGCTTGGAACTGCTGTTTCCAACGAGCGGTGCTGGGATCGTCTGCGCGAACGCTCATATCTCATGGGCCAAATGGTTGACGCTGATACAGCCTATGTTTCCCTTCGTGGCATTCGTACTATGGGATTGCGGCTTAAGCAGCACCAATCCTCAAGTATTGAGATTGCACAGTGGCTCTCTGAACGCCCTGAAGTTGAGGTTGTCAACCATCCGGCCCTGCCAGAATGTAAAGGTCATGAGGCCTATAAGAAGACGTTCAAGGGTTCTTGCGGACTGTTCTCCATTATCTTGAAGGAAAAACTTTCTCAGGAAAAACTAGAGGACTTCCTCGACAACTTCACCCACTTCAGCATGGCTTACTCATGGGGTGGCTATGAATCCCTGATTCTCGCTAACCAGCCTGAGGAAATCGCAAAAATCCGGCCTCTGAGCGGTGCTGAATTTGAGGGGACACTTGTCCGGTTACATATCGGCCTTGAAGATCCGCAGGACCTCATTGAGGATCTTGAAAGAGGTTTTGCTCGCCTTGCGAGTTAGTCGCTGAAAGATACACAGCCTGCCTCATGAAATCTTGAGGCAGGCTTCCTCGCACACTTTTTGAAATGGAAACTATCCCTGCGGTTCTGGCTCAGAGTATGGGCGATGCTGACGCAGGCTGTTTCTGTTGTCTGGTGAGTTATGTCTCCTACCATACTAACTGATCGTCTTATTCTGAGGCCCTTTCGTCAGGACGACATCGTGTCTCTTTGCACGGTGTTGTCACGTTAAGTTTGAACCAAGTTTCATTGTCTAGCAAAGATCTATGACTTCTTCCCTTATCAGTTATAAA
>CANMBS010000053.1 GCA_947496145.1 uncultured Pseudovibrio sp. | reverse complement strand
AGTCGGCGAAGAACCAACCAAAATGGCAATACTGATTTATTTGCCACTTTGAGTTAAAGAATGCCGCGTTTCCTCTGTGCTATCCATATATTAAAGAGTTTGGTTGACTTGAGCATATTCAAAAGGATGGCCTGAGCCTGATCGCAGAGCGGTGTTTTACCCTGCCATGAGATTGAGTTCAGGCTTTGCCCGCAGGATGGGATGTGGAAATCAAACAATGCATATTGACTACTATAGTATTCAGTGGCATATTGAGGTTCTCTTAATAAGGTCGGCGAAAAACCAATCAAAATGATATAGGATATCAATTTGATTGGCCTTTGAAGGCAAGGAATGCTGTTCCTTCTCCAATTTATTCGAGTGTTAAAGAATTTGCTTTCGGGTTGATCATATCCGAAAAACTGTCGGTCCTGTGAGTGTCGGCTTAAACTTAGTTACAAAACTGCTCTTTTCTTCACCATAAGATGCAGACAAAGGCTGGGACCAATAATCAAGACCTGTTTTGTGACTTTCTGATACGGAGCTGGAGCAACGTGATTTGCTTCGCTTCCTGATGTGCAAGCATGAAGCACAAAGCAGTTTTCATAGGTCTGCGACGCATATGGCCTGTTCGTTACCTTGCCTGAGGTGAACTCATGACAACACGTAAAAAAGTACACCAGGCCTTTGTGGATCTGATCCAGGAAGGTCGTGACGACGAGACGAAATATCCAGCCTTGTCAAAAGTGGTTGCTCTTTCCAAAAAACGAAACCTGCCTCTATCTGATCTTCCAGATAAATATCCTGCTGTGTTGGTTTCCCTGGATCAGGAGCTTTTGGTTCAGAACAGTGGACATAACACGCCCGGCTTTAAGGCACGAACCGCACAAGTAGTTGTTAAAGTTCGAGCTTTTGGCGAAGAGGCAGAGGATCAAGCAAACGGGATTGCAGATGAAATTGAACGTCTGACAGATCGCAAGAATACTCTGCCGGGGGATGTGGTCCGTCAGGTTCGACTGGAACTGGTGAAAATTGTCCAGGGTTCTGAAGAGCAACCCTCTGTAACAACTGCGGAAATGACATTTTCCGTTAATTACCAAAGTGAAACCGAAGAATGGGAAAAGCTCTATGAACAATAGGAGTAACTCCCATGTGCGCTTGTCTGATGTGGAGCGCCGTCTCTCTCAAACTGTGGTTTATGGTGTTGTAGAACAAGCAGACTATAAGGCCGGAAAGTATCGGGTCCGTTCTGGTGAGATACTCTCTAACTGGTTACCGATGCGCCAGGTTCGCGCTGGTGCTGTCCGATCGTGGGAACCGCTCCATAAGGGTGAGCAGGTTGTCCTGGTGGCACCAAGCGGCGACCTGGCGCAGGCTGCGATAATTGGCAGTATCGCAAGTAATAAATCGCCTGCGACAAGTGACAAGCCCGAAATTACAAGAACTGTATTCGAAGATGGCACAGTTATTGAGCATGATGATAAAAACAAATCAACAATTGTAAAAGCACCATCTGGTGGAACTATTTCATTAAAAGTTTCAGATGCGACCTTGATGATATCTGAAGATACGATTTCGCTCAGGGCTGACAATATATTACTTGAAGGTGATATCAAAGCTCATGGCGATAAACTTACTCATAACGATAGGAATGTCGGCTCTACACATGTGCACGGGGGTATAAAACCGGGCCTGAGCGACACCAACACACCCAAGTAATTAATGAGGCTGTCATGTCTTACAGAGGTATGAGCCGGGAAGGTGGCAAGCAGCTTTCCGGCATTGAACACCTGCGCCAGTCGCTCAGAGAAATTTTGATGACCCGAAAAGGTTCAAGAGTGATCCGGCGTGATTTTGGTTGCGGGATCGCAGAGTTAATCGACCAGCCTTTATCACAGGAGCTGAAACTGGACATTGCCTACGAAGTTTCTGAGGCACTGGCGAAATGGGAGCCGCGCTTCAAGCTCTCCAGAGTTGAAGTCTCTGGTGGCGGGGCAGATGGCCGGACCCAGTTTGACTTGACTGGTATTTACCTCCCGCTTGGCCATTTAGGCAACAATTCGGGGCAAACTCACTCTCAAATCAGGATTTCTGTCTGATGAACTTGCCAGAACCTACTATTATCGAAGAGCTTTCACCGGAGCTGATCTTTCAGGAAATTAAGGAAATTTACAGTTCCTATAATCCCGATTTCAAAGAAATCGCAGACCTGGAGTCAACACCAGAAGCTAAAACATTTCAGGCTTTTGCCTATCGCGAATTTCATCTTCGCCAACGGATTAATGATGTCTTCAAGTCCTATCTGATCGCATACGCTGAAGGGATCACGCTGCATCATCTGGGTGCTTTTTACGGGCTGTCGCCAACAACTGGCGAGAGTGATGAGCGCTTTAAAAAGCGGCTGAAGCTTGCAATTGCGGGCCGTTCAGCTGCTGGTCCTGTCGAGCGCTACAAAGCGCTTTGCATGGATGCGGATGCGCGTGTGCGAGATGTCAATGTATGGAGTTCCAAACTGGACCCTACAGTAAATATAGCAGTTCTTTCCTCTGATCCGGGTGGTATAGCAAGTAATGATCTTCTTGATGCTGTTGCGGATTATGTCAAGCACCCCAGTCGCAGCGTAACTTCAGATGAGTTCAAGGTTTCTTCGGCTGTGAAGAAGGTTGTTGATGTAGCGCTTTCTATTCAGCTGGAAGAATTTGCACGAAACTCAGCTGGTGAAGAACTGGAAGCCAATTTGCGTGCTGCGTGGGATTCTGAGGACCTTCTTGGTCTGGACCTGACCCGAGCATGGCTCATTAAAAATGCCATGGGTAACGGGATCAATAATGTGAAAGTTGAGCAGCCTTCCTCCGATGTGCTGGCAGAACCAAATGAAGCAATTGGCCTTGGTACGATCACCGTTAAAATTTCGGGTCGTGGCCGATGATTGAACAGATTCTTCCCGGCCATACTTCAGAGTTTACACGCACGCTCGAAAACATAGGAGCGAAGCGTCTGGAGAAGGTTGCACCTTATATCGATGCAATCGGTATGAAGTGGAACTCACCTCAACCACGCCTGATGCCTTACTTGATTGAGGAAACGGGGCTCGGAATGCTGAGCCCTTATGTTGATAATGTTTATGAGCTTTATGAACAGGGGCTGCAATGGCTGCGCGTGCGCGGAATGCCTGTCGCAGTCAATCAGGGCCTTGATTTTATTGGGTATAGCGGCTCACTGGAAACAACGCCCCGTTACCGGCGCAAATGGCACTGGGAGCAGTTGAGTCTGGATAAACTACCGGAAAGGGAGGGGGATCTCCCGCGTATCTCCGGTGTTGTCGGGCTTTCGGTTTCTGCACGAACGTATTTCTCACGTGGCTATAATGGCTATGACTTCCGGGCTGCTGAGTTGTCACGCACCAAATCTGGCAGTGCCATCCTGTCTTCGCATTCCGGAGCTCGCATTGGCAGTGTGCCAACTAAGTGGAGCTTTGGGAGCACGCATGAGTTCCAAAGAGTTCTTACGGATGCAGAAAAGAAAGAAATTGGTGTCTTCATCGATACTTCTGCTGGTGGAATGAGCTGGAACGAGCTTGCTGCACCCTGGGATGAGGTTCATACGCCGTGGTCAGACCTTGGCATTGGTGCAAAATTGCGCGTTATGGCCCGCCAGACTGCGGGTTTGGGCGGCTATATGGGCTTTTATCGCTCTGACGGCTCCCTGATCGGTGCCCGGCGCCTCAAAGCGCTGCATCAGGTCGCACCGGGAACCACCTACAAAATTGGCTCTGAGCAGATTGCTCCAAGCAGTCAGGGGCAGCGGGTTTTTGCGGAAGCACTAACTGACTTTGGAGACGGGGCAGATGAGGAGTGTGCCTTCGTGGCTCTGTTGTTTGGCGCTGCCCCCAACGCTGATCTGCCTCAGGGAAAGCTATGGTTGCTCCCCGACCAGATTAAAACACCGTTCGCGGCAGTTGCTAAGCAAGCACTCACCACTGACCTGCGGTTCACCAAACGCACTCGCGTAAAAGTTCTTCTGAGCTTCGCATAAGGATTTTCCGAAAATGGATTTTAAGCACCCACTTGTGCCGGATGCGTATACACGCACGCCTGTTCGACTAAACGACTCTGAAGTCGTGTTCCCTGAAGAGCGCTTTTTAACTGGCGCAGACCTTAATGACGGGTTTGGCATTGCACGGCGTCAGTCTGAGCGTATTGGCAACACTGTCTCGCGTGATGGCGACCGTAAATCAGGCGCGTCCATTGAAGTGGACAAGGAAAACAAGCGCCTGCGTCTTGGAGAGGGCACTGTTTATGCGGCTGGCGACGTGCGTCCGGTTGATAGCGCTGTTCTGGAAAACGTTGATCTGGAAGGCGAACTTGTTGTTGGCGTCCGTTTGATCTCAACCGTAATCACGCCTGAAGACGACCCGACACTCACAGGCCTCAAACCCGGCTCGGAAGCTGAAGGTGAAAAGGGAGCTGTGCGGATCGAAAAACGTCTTGTCTGGGGTTACGCTGGTGATGGCGCGGATGGCAAACTCTATCCGGTTTACAATCTGGTTGATGGTGTTCCCTTGGATCAGACACCTCCGGCAGAAATGAGCGAAGTTGCTCAGGTCGTAGGTGCTTTTGATGCTAGCGCTAACGGCAACTACATTGCTGATGGTTGCCGGGTTACTGCGATTGGCAAAGATTCTGGAGCTCTTATCTTCTCAATTGCAGCAGGTACAGGCAACATCAATGGTTTTCGCCGCCCGCGCGAACACGCATTGCGTCTTGAAGTAGCTGAAGAGTGGGATTCTTTCCAGATTGATGGCGAACAGCACACTTACAGCGTTGACTCTGATGAGCAGCAGGAACTTAAGCTGCATTATGGCCCGATTGATGAGCTGGTGAATATTCAGCTGGAAAAAGAGATTACTGAGGATGTCATCCGTGGCCAGATTCTCAATGGTTCTGACGCTCTGCAAAATGACAGTCTGAAAGAAATTGTGCAGATCAGGCAGGCTGATAAAACCTTTGTGAAAGGCACCGACTATCAGCTAACGGCTGATAAGGTGGACTGGTCTTTAGCTGGTGAAGAGCCTGCTGTTGGTTCCAGTTATACGGTCACCTACCGTTACCGGGACGCTGTTGAACCCATCACGCAAACCGCTCATGAGATCACCCTGACAGGTGGCCGTAAAGGTGGTGAAGTTGTCGTCATCTACAAGCGCAAGCTTCCGCGTGTGGATCTGATCTGTCTGGATCAGTCAGGAAAAGCTGTGTACGTTAAAGGTCTTTCCTCAGCACGGCCAGTTGCGCCGGTTGCGCCGGTCAACCTTTTGAAGCTTGCGACGGTCTACAACGATTTTGATGGCTTACCGCGTATCGAAAACGATGGTACCCGCAAGATCACGTATGACCAGCTCTGGGAGGTCATTCGCCTGCTGAATGGAACCCGCGATCTGACAGCTCTGAACCGCCTGCAACTCGACATTCACGACAAGGAACCTGCTGCAAAGCGTGGTATTTATGTTGATCCGTTTGTCGATGACCGCTGGCGTGATCAGGGTGAAGTGCAGAATGCGGCAACACGAAATGGCATGCTGACTCTGCCTTTGGAAGTGACCATTCATGACCTAAAAAATACAGGCGTGGAGATGCTTCCATTTGAAGTCGAAAATGTGATCAACCAGCCTTTGAGTACCACGTGTAAGCTGGTGAACCGTTTTGCAAACCATGAGCCTTTTCCAGCCCGCATGACTTTGGAGCCTGCACAGGATTTCTGGACAGATATCAAAGAAACCTGGAAATCAGATGTGACGCACCGGGTGTTCGGCCCACAAGCCTCTAAAACCAATGAGCAGCAGGTTGTCGGCACATCTCAGGAAAATGCTGAGTTCCTGCGTGCTACTGACATCATCGTCAAGCTGGAAGGTTTTGGTGGCGGAGAAATTCTTGACCGTATCCTGTTTGACAATGTGGATATGACACCAGCGCAAAAACCAGCTGCGGATGATGATGGAGAGCTTACTCTGACACTGAGTATTCCAGCTAAAAAGCACGCTGCCGGAGAGAAGCTGGTTGAGGCTTTTGGCGTGGGTGGTTCTGAAGCGTTTGCTCGTTTTGTTGGTGAGGGCAAGGTCACCACACAGACAATGCAGCGCGTGACGACACTTGTTGTTGTTCCACCGCCGCCACCACCTCCTCAGGTGATCATAGTAAACCGCTGGCGTACACGTAACCGCGATCCGCGAGGTCAGACCTTTAGTTTGCCAGCAGGTAACAGGCATGTGGCTCAGGTGCAGTTGCAGTTCTGTAATATCGGTAACCCGAAAGTGCCTGTTGTCGTGGAACTCAGGGCAACTAATGGTGCCGGATACCCAACAGATGAGATTATTGCTCAAACTGTGGTTGATATGTCATCGGTGGAACTGAATAAGTTCACAGCATGTCCGTTCCCATCTTTGCCATATCTTCTCTCAACCAGAGAGTATGCGTTTATTGCAATTACTCCGGATAACGAGCACTCAATTTCTGCCGCGGTTCTGGGTGAGTTTGATGAGAAAAACCAGAGTTTCCTTGGTGTGAACCCTTACACGGTTGGTACTGAAATCGAGAGCTCTAACAACTCAACTTACATTCCGGTGCATGGTTCTGACCTGACCAGTGCAGTTGATGCTGCAAAGTTCACGCAGACCACCAAACGTGTGGAACTGGGGGAAGTGGAGCTTGATCGCTGTTCTGACCTGATGATTGCTGCGTCTTTCGATGCCCCGGAAAGTGGTTGTTCTGTTACCTTTGAGATTACACGTGCAGATGGCTCAAAGATCCAGACAGCTGCCTATGAAGGTGTCCAGTTTAATGACTGGATTAAAGAGAAAGTCAGCATTGCTGCGATCCTGAAAGGTACTGAGACTGCCAGCCCGCGTCTGTTCCCTGGTGTTCAGGTTCGTGCCGGTAAACTGGCTTCAACCGCAGATTACATTGGTCGCCTGTTCAAAACAGGTAATGCCAGCCGCTTCCCGGTTCGTGTCAAACGGACCTTGCCCAATGGTGCAACTGCAAAAATCTTCCTGAAAGATAGCAGTGGCACCTTTGTAGAAGCTCCATACAAAACCGGTGAGGTTCTGGATGAAGCGGGAACGGTAGATGCCACATACGAACTGAGCCAGAACCTTGGCAGTCATACAGCGGTGAAAATTACCATCACCGGAAATCCAAGCGCCCGGCCTGTTTTGGAAGACCTGCGCGCAGTCGCAACCATTTAGGAGGCTTGATTAATGGCCGTCACGCCAAATCTGAAACTGCCACTGCTTGACAGTAAAGAGAAGGTTTCTGAAGATCACTTAAAAATCAATCAGTTTGTTGAAGCTCTGGACCTGCGTTTAGCCAATGTTGCAACTACAATGGCTGGCCTTGCCACCGCAGGGCACTCTCATGAAATGGCCAAGATCAATGGTCTGGAAACCGCTTTAGAGCTGCTGGCGGCCAAAGATCACAGCCATAAGCTTGATGAGCTGACTGACGTGGAAGTTGAAGGCGCACCAGACGGTAAGGTCCTGCAAAAGATTGCCGGAAAATGGGGTCTCGGAGATCGCGGTTATTCCGCCTCCGAGATCAATACTATTGTTGCAGGTCTTGCAGAACGTGAGCATCAACACCCGGTTTCAGATGTAACAGGTCTGACTGTGCAACTAGCCAGTCTTGATAAGTCTCTCTCCGAAAAAGCCAGTACAGCAGCAGTTTCACAAGCCTTGAGCCAAAAGGCTGCCAAAAATGAGGCACTTTTGCTGAATAAGGCCAGAGTGACTGATGATGGCCGCTTCGAGATCAATAAAGGAACAGTAGAAAATCCTGACTGGGTTGAATACAGAAGCGGAGGCATTCCTGTTGGACATGTCAGCTGGTGTTTTTTCTCAAGGCCTCTGCCAGGTCACATCTTTCTGGACAATCAGATTGTCTCGAAAGAGATGTACCCTGAATTGTATGAGTGGGCTTTACCTGATGCTGTCCCTGAAGCTAGCCGAAAGGCTGGCCAATGGGCAAAGATTGAAGGTAAAGAAGAGTTAAGGGCACCTGATACCGCAGGATATTTTCTTCGTTGCCTTGAAGCTGGACGCGAGATTGGGTCGGTGCAGGGTGATGCGATTAGAAATATTACTGGAAGTTACGTATCGCAAAGAAGCGATGGAGTAGCTGGAGGTCGTGGTTATGTAAATCCTATTACTGAGGGTGCATTTACTAGAGGCCCCTCAGTAGCTGGCGGGCTTGCCACAGCTACAGAAAAATCCGGTAACTTTCTTCGCTTCGACGCGTCTCGTGTAGTCCCTACTGCCAAAGAGAACCGTCCGAAAAATCTAGCATACAAGATTCAGATCAAAGCCTTCGATGTCTTCGACGACCCTGCTCAGGTTAAGGCAACAGCGTTAGTCATGAAGGTCGACGATCTGACAGATAGAGTAGCAGCTCTTCAAGCTTCTCAATTTGGTGCAGGACAGAAGTGGCATGATGTTAAAGCTCAGCGGAGCATTGGAACTGCCTACACGAACCCTACCACAAGACCAGTGGAAGTCTATGTTAAAGGAGCAGCCAGCGGCAGTGGAAACCTTCAGGTTTCTGAAAATGGTGATAACTGGATCGACATCGGTTTAATAGGCGGCTCGTCTCTCGGGCAGGCAATAGCTACGATTCCACCAAGACATTTCTACAAGGTCAGTAATGGGACAATAGAAACATGGGCGGAGTTAAGATAATGGAAAAAGGATACTTCCATAAAGATCGCGGCTATTGGCAAACTATGGGTGACGTGCCTTTGGACCACCCCCATTTTCTTCCTGAGGGAACAGTCGAAGTACCACTCAAGCCGGGACCTGATTACAGGTGGAATACCGAAAACATGGAGTGGGTGAAAACCGCAGTACCTTCGCCAGATGTGCGGGCCATTAAAGACGAGTGCCTGCGCCGCCGTAAACTGTTAGCTGGCCTGAGTGAAAATGAGCCTGTCTCTCAACTGGATTACTTTCGTCAGAATAATATTGAAGAGGAAATGGAGCTTTTCAATATTCAGCGTGAGCGGACGTGGACTGAAGCAGAAGCAGCTCGTTTCAAGAAACTTCAGGACCTCCGTCTTAAGCTTAAAGCCGTAACAATACGGTCCAATGAGATTCAGGTTCACCTTTTCGAATTCCTGGAGCGGATTCCGGCACTGGACATCACCGATGACCGACTGTGGGATACCTCAGAGGCACTTAGTGAAGTAATTCCCAAGCTAAGTTAAGCAGCGTTCAACTCAAACTATCTTTTATCTACCCGCTTGGTTTTTCCGGGCGGGTTTTTCGAATTTTCCTGATGCAGGAAATCAGGCCACGACCCACGACTTTTAAGTCGTTTCTCGCTCAGCTGTGATTATTCAGGAGTTATAATCAATGGCCGCTACGCCAAATCTAAAACTGCCACTGCTCGACAGTAATGAGAACGTTTCTGAAGATCATTTAAAGATCAATCAGTTTGTTGAAGCTCTTGATATGCGTCTGGGTGAAGCTGCAGCAACAATCTCCGGGCTTGCAAAGACAGATCATGCCCACGAAATGGCAAAGATCATCGGACTTGCGGAAGCTTTAAAATTACTTGCGAGTAAAAATCATAGCCATAAGCTTAATGATCTTGCCGATGTTGAGGTGGAAGACGCACCAGATGGCAAGATCCTGCAAAAGATCGCAGGAAAATGGGGTCTTGGGGATCGCAGCTACTCAGTGCCCGAGATTAATGAACTTTTGTCTCAGAAAGTTGCGGCTTCCGACTTGCCAGGCCAACTGGATGCAACCCGGGATGCTGCACTCGCATTAATGGCACCGAAGATTGCACTCACCGCAAAGCAGAGTGATCTTGATGTTGCAACTGCTGCAATTGAGGCTCTGGAAGCTATCGTTGCAACACATGCGACCAGTGAAAGCGTGAAGGCGCTTCAAACTGCCATCAGCCTACTGGCACCTCTGGTGAATCCTGTGTTTTCAGGTGTACCTGAGGTGCAGCTCGGTGATGTTAAACATCAGATCACTCACGCCGGGAATATTGAAGAGCAAATTGTCACTGCCGGGATTTCTGCCAGACATTTCGCAACTGTTGCGCATGAGGCTCCGCCAAACACAAATGGTGGCACTGCCCATGCCAACAACACAGGTTATATTCGCCCGCTCAACACAATCGTGACCAATGATGGAGACATGATTAGTCTGAGCAACAACACGATTACAATCAATAAATCTGGCCGTTTCCGGTTAACAGGTTATGCTGCTTTGTACCAAACAAGTCATTCTGTAGCCTACATAGGTAAGTCTTCCTCTACTTCACTAATAATGGGCTCACCAGTCTATAGTAATACAAGTGCGTCCGTACAATCGCACTTCAGTGATGAAGTCTCTTTAGATCAAGGAGATTCACTTAACCTGTATTATCGATGTACCAGCTCTCGGTCAGATAACGGATTGGGAGTAAGGAATCAGCTTAACCTTCGCAACACCTTCGCCCGAATTACATTGGAGAAGCTGCCGGAATGACTGCGGATGTCAAATCGGAAAACAACGTTGTTTTAACCGCGGCATATATTGAGCTAGATGACCTTGAAGTGGTGCCTGGAAGTAGTTCTGTAGGTTACCTTATGCAGAATGGTAGTAGTTTTGATATTCCTCTCCATCCTCCTGATAAAACGGTTACACGCGACTACGCCTAAGTCTTGATTGAACGAGCTATCTTTACTAAGGGCTTCAATTTATATGTGACAACAGAAACACTAGGCGTTTGCGAGAGGTGGTTGACGGTTTTAATGCTGACTTGCCTGAAATGAGGCAGACCAAGGCGAGTCAGAAGACATGTTGAACCGGAATCCGCAATTGGATATCATCTCAAAACCCTCCTGGATACCAGTAAAACGCTGGCAGAGGTTGCGGTAAAGCTCAAAGTAGCCTGATACGACTTCATACACCTTTTGAAATACAAGTAACTGCACGGGTTCACCAGAGCAGGTGTTTTGCTGAGGTTTCGCAGCAAAAGAAATCATTGTTTTAATACGTTGATTTCGACCCAATGAATTTCTAGTTCATCCGCGATCATTTAGGAGGCCTGATCAATGGTCGTTACACCAAATCTTAAATTACCGCTGCTCGACAGCGAAGAAAACGTCTCTGAAGATCATTTAAAAATCAATCAGTTTGTTGAAGCCCTTGATACGCGGCTGGGGGAAGTTGCAGCAACAATCTCCGGACTTGCAAAGACGGACCACTCCCACGAAATGGCAACGATCATCGGCCTTGCTGCTGCGTTAGAACTGCTTGCGAGCAAAGATCATAGCCATAAGCTTAATGATCTTTCCGATGTGGACGTCAGAAACGCGCCAGACGGCAAAATCCTGCAAAAAATTGCGGGAAAATGGGGGCTTGGTGAGAGAAGCTATTCAGTAACGGAGATCAATAATCTCCTGGCCAACCACAAGCACCAGATTGATAGTATTCAGGGTCTTACGGAGCTACTTTCCAGGTTCGCAGATACCACAAAAGACACACGGTTTAAAAAGACCATTGCACTTCTTGGTGATCTTTACCTGAATAACAAGGCAATCATTGCTAATGACGTCGACGGAGAGTTTTCGGATCGTAACGGCGATAATATCGACCACATCTGGCATGACGATATTGCCAATGCATGGAACTTTAACTCAGATGCCTATTATAAATCGCGAGGCAATGCGAAGTTGATCGCTGGTGGCGTGGATTTATTTACGAACAACACCACAACAAGCAAACCGCTTAGTTTGCTTAAGGTGAGGAACGACTCTTTAGGTCAGGAGAACATCGCGGCAGATTGCTTTCAGGAGACTGGAAGATTTGAGCAATATGCCCGACCTCCTGCAAATGCATCATTCGAAGAAGGTAATCGTTATTTTAGCGCTGGCATCCGTTCATACGCGACTAACTATGGGGGTACGGGAGATGTTTATGAGCTTATGGCTCAATATGGGTTTGCCAGACATGCGGGTGATAACAACCTAAGAGTGGCTGTGGGTGTTTGCGGCAAGTTTACAACTAAAGCTACAAGCACAGGTACGATAGGGTTTGGATATGGACTACGTTCTGATTTAGTTCTTGAGGGAGCAAATATAGAGTTCGTCAATGGGGTAAATGTTCATGTAAACCCCAATCATAATAATGTCACCCTCGGGCATACCCGAGGTATCTACACCCTTATGAACTATGATGCTGGTACTATTCAGGAAGATCCGGTCGCGCTTTATCAGAATTACGATGGCTCTTGGGATGGAAAGGAACGCAAAGGGATCGTTCAAGCAAATGTACAATCCAACCACCTCACTGGCACCACCTACATCAATGAGCATGAGGTGCTTCACGAAGAAAACCTTGCGGATAAAGCCAGAGCTGCTGGAATAGCTGCGCGCCGTTTTGCATCAGTTGCTCATGAAACAGCACCTAACGCAGACGGTGGAACGGCCTATGCGAGCAGTACGGGTTACGTTCGTCCGCTCAACACTATCGTAACTAACGATGATAATATGATTAGCTTGAGCGGTAACGCGATCACGATTAACAAATCGGGCCGTTTCCGATTGACTGGTCACGCTGCTTTATTCAGTACAAGCCGAAGTGTAAATTACATAGGCAAATCTTCTGCAGTCCCCCTTGTGATTGGCACAGCAGTACATACCGATTCAACGGATGCATGGTCGTACTTCGACGCTGAAGTCTCTTTGGAAAAAGGAGATATATTGAATCTATATTATCGATGTACGAGGTCTAGATCGCCTAACGGATTAGGGGTTGCAAATAAAGCAAATCTTCGCAACGTTTTTGCACAAATTACATTCGAGGAACTGCCATCATGACAGTTTATGTGAAACTGGTTGACGATGTCGTTGCTGTGAAATCGTATGTAGAGCAGGAAGGCTTTGACGCTGCACCTGAGGATACTTACGTTGGTTACATTAAGCAAACGGATGGCAGCTACAAGGCTCCGTCTGATCTCACATTCAATAAAGAGTTAGTAAGAGAGCATGCAGAAGTTCTGATTGATCATGGAACTATCATAAACGGTATTCAGTTCAGCTGTGATGAGAACAGTATCAGGCGTTTGAGCGAGGTGATGGATGGTTTTACAGTCGGCTTGCCAGAAGCGGTGCAAAACCGGACTATGATGGTATCAGGCGTTTTGCTTGAACTGGACACGCTTGAAAAAGTAAAAATATTTTACAATGCTGCGATTACATATCGTTCAAAGATTATCAAACGCTCAGAAGAAATCCAAAGATGCCTTGATGACTTGCTGAATCGTATTCCGCAGTTGGAAATAACGTCAGAAATACTTTGGGATACCAGTAAGACACTTGCAGAAATCGCAGAAGAGCTGGCAGCTGGCCGATAAAACTACATATGCTTGAAAGTCAAACACCCGCACGGTTCCACCGGAGCGGGTTTTTTAATGGAGTTCTCATAGTGCTAGAAACCTTTGATCAGATTCAGAAAGACCTGGAGGAGTCAGAGGGTGGGTTTGTCCATCGTAATCGTAAGGCTGATCCGGGTGGGGCAACAAACCTGGGAATTACGCAGGCCACATTATCGGCTGCGCGTGGTTATGAAGTAAGTGTTGACGATGTTAAGAAGCTAACTCAGGAAGAAGCAAAACTCATTTTCAAAACACAATACTGGGACGCGGTAAGGGCAGATGACCTGCCGCGTGGCCTTGATTACTGTGTCTTTGATTTTGCTGTTAACTCCGGGCCTTCGAGGGCAGCAAAAACTCTTCAGAAGATTGTTGGTGTCAAAGAGGACGGCATTATCGGCCTGAAAACTTTGAATGCTGCTCAATACTTTGACGTTCAGGAGCTCATTAACAAGCTATGTAAGGCTCGTTTGAGTTTTATGAAGCGATTGCGGAACTGGTCGTACAATAAAAACGGCTGGTCCGCCCGTGTGCGCCGTGTTCAGGAGCGCTCTCTTGAGCTTGCCTATGTGGCAACCTTCAATTTAACGCCTTTGTTTCGAAATCCTGTTGCGGTGGACAAGGGAGCAAAGGCGCTGGATGAGGAGAAAAGTGCTTTGAGCGTCTGGCTTACGCCGGAAGGTCTTGCAAAGGTCATTCCTGCAGCCTCCGGCATTACCGGAATGCTGGTGGGGTCTGGTCCGTTGCAATGGGCGCTTGCTGTCATGATTGTTGCAGGCGTCGCCTATGCCGGCTACCAGATGCTCAAAAAAGAACGAGCTGTATGATGTGGAGCGTGATCTGGGGCGTTGTCAGCAATGTTTTCAGCTTGCCCTCAGCGGATAAAATGCTCGATCGGGTTCTTGATACGATCGACAACCGAAAGAATGCGGAACTAGACGAAAAGAAGTTATACGCCCAAGCGGTTGAGCACTACATTTCACGGGTTTTTGAGCGTCGCGGCGCTGCCATGGGATGGACTATCTGGTGGGTAGGCTGGTCTTTATTTGCGCTGCCTCTTGGGCTGTGGTGGTGCCATGTTCTTCTGGACACAGCTTTTGGATTTTCCTGGCAGGTTGCAGACCTGCCCGACAGCATTCGTCCCTGGGCGAATGAAGTTTTTTATTCCATCTTTGGTTCCGGGATAGGAGGGGCAACCTTACAAGCAATTACAGGTACAATTAAGGGACGATAATGACAGACAGCGCAGATCCCAAGCGGCTACTAAATCTCCAGAACCTGTTTTGGATATTTACCGCATTATTTTCTGCTGGAGTGAGCTGGGCGACCATGTCTGGCCATATCACAGATAACAGCAGAGAGATTTTGCGACTTTCCAAGCAGATTAGCCATGACCGAACACGTCTTGAGCGTCTGGAGCAGGAAACAGAGGCAGACCGCTTGAAACTGGCACGAACTTTGTCTGACATGCAAGCAGATATCCGCTACATGCGTGAGAGCATTACACGGATTGACAAGCGCACTGAAACCCAGGCAGTGCGGAGAGAATAAGACAATTCTGTCATTCTCACCAGTGGGTACATAACTACATATATCTAACATTAGATATGAACCAGCAGCTCGCCTTGTGCGGGCTTTTTTTTGGAGAACTCAATGGCATTAGACTTCTATCATGGCCTAGAAATCGTTGAAATTGATAGCGGCCCACGCCCTATAAAAACAGTTAAATCAAGTATTATTGGCTTGATTGGAACTGCACCGGATGCTGACGCAACGGCTTTTCCTGAAAACACACCGGTCTTGCTTGCTGGCAGCCGTGCTGCGGCTGCACAGATTGGTAAAACAGGTACGCTGCCAAGTGCGATTGACACCATTTTTGATCAGGTTGGTGCCATGGTCGTTGTGGTGCGTGTTGCAGAAGGCGCAGACGCAGCAGCAACTCTTGCCAATGTGGTAGGGGGTGTTGATGCGGCGACTGGCAAGTATACAGGTGTTCATGCACTGAAAGCTGCACAACCTAAGCTTGGCGTTAAGCCAAAGATCCTGCTCGCTCCAGGTTTCACCCATCAGAAGGCAAATGCTGAGACCGCAAATCCGGTTGTGACTGAAATGGTTGCAATTGCTGATAATTTGCGTGCAGTAATTCTGGCTGATGCACCTGATGGCCCGGACGCTGATCTGGTTGCTTATCGTAAGGACTTTGACTCCAAGCGCGTTTACGTTCTTGCCCCGCGTGTTCTTATTTCACGTGGTGGCAAGACTGCATCTGAACCTATGAGTTCCGCTGTTGCCGGCCTGATTGCCCGCAACGATCAGGAGCGGGGTTTCTGGTGGTCTCCATCCAACCAGACCATGAATGTCGTGGGTTTTGACACTTCCATCGACTACGCCCATGGCGGTGGTAACAGCCGGGCCAACCACCTCAATGAGAATGCCGTTAACGTTGGTATTCGTGATGTGGGAATGCGGCTTTGGGGCAACCGGACCTGTGCCTCTGATCCGATGTGGCATTTCCTGGCAGTTGTGCGTGCGCACGACATGATTTTTGAAAGTGTTGAAACAGCTCACCGTTGGGCTGTTGATCGTCCGATCACTAAAACTCTTATCGAAGATATGTGCGACAGCATTAACGCATATGGCCGTCATCTTAAAACACTTGGTGCGGTTCTGGGACTGGAGGCTTATCCGTCTCCTGACCTTGTGACACCGCAACAAATCCAGCAGGGGCAGCTTTACGTAGATGTGAAGTGGACCCCAGTTTACCCAGCAGAACATATCATCATGCGTACCCATATCGTTGGTGATTATGTTGAGGAGCTTATCTAAATGGCAAAACTTCCCCGTATTCAGCGCAATATGGCGCTCTCTATCAATGGTGTCGGTTTCGCTGGCACCTGTGAAAGTGTAACACCGCCAACCCTTACCCGCCTTACCGAGGATTTCCGGGCAGGTGGTATGGACGGTACAATCCGCATTGATATGGGTCAGGAAGCCATGGAAATGACGATTGTCGTGGGTGGCACTGATCACAGCCTTCTACAGCATCTCGGTATGCTAAGCCGGGGTGTGCCGATCACGCTGCGTACTGCCAATCAGGCACAGGGCAGCGGTGTCGACAATGTCACGTACAAAGCGACCGGCTCATGGTCAGTTTATGACATGGGCGAAATGGCTATGGGTGCCAAGAACACCACAACCATTACTGCACAACTCACCCACTTTGAAATCATCGATGCGGGTGATGAGGTGCTGTTTGTAGATGTACCGAATATGGTCTGTCGTCTGCGAGGTGTTGATATCCTGAAAGAGCAACGCGACGCTCTGGGTGTTTAATCATTTAAAAATCTGAGGAGTGGAGGGCTACGGCCCTCCTTTTTTTATTGAAGGGCAAAGCCCGCCTAATTTTGAAAGTCTGAGCTATGGAACAGGTTACTCTCTCTTACCCAATCAACGTTGGTGGCACCGAGCAAACTATCATCAAACTGCGTCGCCCCAAGGTGCGCGATGTGAGGGCTGCGGAAAAACACAGTAAGGACGGCTTTGAACAGGTCCTGTACCTGATCAGTAAAGTGGGCCTTCTTTCTGATGACTCCGGCCTTTCTCCTGCTGATGTCGATGAAATCGATGTAGTTGATATTACGAAGATCTCCGAAGTCATTGAGGGTTTTACCAAGGGCTAACGCCCTTAAGCCAGTTCGATCTGATTGAACCCATGGCAGTGGCTTATGGCTGGACGCCTGACACAATTGAAAACATGGAACTACAAGAGGCCTATATCTGGCACCACCGTGCGTTAGAGGTGATTAAGGCCAAGGCTCAACGGGGGTTTTAATGTCCAATGTAAGTACGACCACCGCGCGGTTAGAACTAAGCCTGGTGGACAACATAACTGCTCCTATCAAGCAGATTGAGACCTCCATAGAGAGGCTAAAGGCAGCTGAGGCGGAACTGGGCGCAGCTTCTGGAATTAAGCGAATGGGCGAGGCCGTCCAAAACTTAAGGGGGGGCTTCCAGAAGCTGACAGGCAGCTTCTCCAAAATGCAGTCCAATGTGATGTCCATTGGTAAAACAGTAATAGGTGCAGCCTCGTCTTTTGCAAAAACAGGAGACGCGGTTGCAAAACTGTCCAAAGAAACCGGGTTGAGTGTAGAGGAACTGCAGGAGTTGCGCTATGCAGCTGAGAGTTCAGACGTATCTACAGAAACCTTTAATGAGTCTATGAAGGCTTTTTCGAAAGGTCTAGCGGATGCACGAAAAGGGACCGGGCCACTTTACAGTGCCTTAAAAGACACAAACCCTGAGCTTTTAAAATCTGCCTTGGCTGCTGAAAATACTGGTGGCGCATTAGAACTGCTTATGGGGTCTATGGGCGATGTTAAGAAAGCAGATTTTACTCCCGAGTTTTTAAAGGCAGTGTTCGGCAAAAAAGGCGGTGATATGAAAGCCTTTGCCGACATGAAGCCTGAAGAAATAGCTAAGCTACGTAAAGAAGTCCAAAGCCTTGGCGTGGTTATGAGTAAGCAGGATGCAGGTAATTCTGGCGAATTTGTTGAGACATTCACGAAACTCAACAAGGCGATTACGGGTGTGAAAAATGTAGTAGTTGCAGCGCTCTTACCAGCCTTCACTATTCTGGGCACAAAACTAACTGAAGTCCTGGTCAATAACCGCGACAAAATTGAAGTTTGGGCACAGAAGTTTGGCGAAGAATTACCGGGAGCTATTGAAAACGCCATAAAAACGGTAATGAGCATCGGTGAGAGTTTTAAGACCGTAATAGGTTTGATTGAAACCTTCACTGGTCCCCTGGACCTGGTGAGTATTGCTCTTGGTGGATTTGCTGCGATTAAGTTAGCGCCACTGATAACCTCGATTTTGGATGTCGGCGGGGCAGTTTTGCAATTAGGCCCTCTCTTTGCCCGAGCTATCTCAACAATTATGGGAGCGATGGGACCTGTGGGCTGGGCTATTCTTGGCATTGGTCTGGTCGTTGGAGAGATTATCGCCGAATGGGACAAGTTCAAGGCTTACTGGCAAAATGCCTGGAACGAAATCTCCTCTGCTTTTGATCAGGGCTGGGTTCAGGGCATTTTCGAAATATACAAGCGTTTGAACCCTCTGAAGCTGATGATGGATGGTATCGAACATTTAACGAACAAGTATCTCGGTTTTTCTCCAACTGAGATTGTGACAGGTTGGGTCACAAGCATCGCTAACCTGGCAATTTCATTTTATGAGCAAATGAAGCAGACCGGAGCTAATCTGGTAAATGGTATTGTTGATGGCATTAGCTCGCTGGGAAGTAGTATTAAGCAAACTGGCACTGAGATGCTTCAAGGTTTTGTTGATAGCATTGCATCATTCGTAGATACACTTAAAAATACAGGAAGTAACTTAGCGAAAAGTATTGTTGAGGGGCTTTCTTCTTTAAAAGATCGCCTCAAGCAAACTGTGGCAGAGTTTTATGAGTCCATGAAGGGAATGGGCGCGAGCATGGTTCAAGGTATTCTAGATGGTTTGTCTGCTGCCTGGTCTGGCCTTAAATCCTGGCTTTCGTCTTCCATAACCAAGCTGATGCCAAAAAAAGTATTGGAGTGGATTGGGTGGGACGACAGCTCTAGCCCTGCTGAAGTGCCTGACGTCGTTTCAGACCTAAACGGAAAAAGCCCGGCTCTCAAAGCAATTAAAGCTGGTGAAGCTAATGCTAAGCCGACACATGTGGATCAGTCGGTTGGGGCCGTTAATATGGAGATGCATATAGTTAGTTCTGCTGATCCCAAAGAGATTGGTGAGGAAGTGCGTAAGGGTACGATTAAGGGAATAGCAGAAACGTGGCGCAAAGAGGATGCTCAATTTGCATGATAGAATGAGGTTTTTATGCTGACAATGATGGCACTTGGGCGCTTTCGGTTTGGGCTTACAACTATGGCTTACCAGACAGCATCACGCTCATGGAGTTTCGAACATGCAACGCTTTCAAGGCTGAGAAATCAGTCTGCCTCGCATTTCACGGGAATATCGCCTCAGAAAATTACTCTTGCAGGCGTCATCTATCCTAAGTTTCGCGGTGGCCTGAGGCAGATTGAAGCCATGGCTGAAGAGGCTACAAAAGGTGCCCCGCTTCACATGGTCGACGGTACAGGTCGACCATGGGGAAATGTGGTGATTGTCTCTCTTGATGAGGGGCAAACCTATCTTGAGCGGGATGGTACACCAAAGAAAATTGATTTCACAATAGGACTGCAATCTTATGGTTGATTTTGTATCCCGCGACGGAGATATGGTGGATGCTATCTGCGCTCAGGTTCTGCCAGATGCGGATGAAGCCGAAGCCTGTGCTGAGGTGTATCGCAACAATCCTCACCTCTCAAAACACCCGGTTGTTTTGCCTGCCGGTGTGAAGATGAAACTACCAGAAAAAGTTGAAGTGCGACGACATGAACCAGTGAGAATTTGGAGCTAAGCCCATGCGCCCGACATTTTCAATCTATCGCAATGGCAACGACATAACTGAGAACTTAGCTCCGCGTGTCGCATCCATTGAAATTACAGATGAGGCTGAAGATAAAAGTGATACGCTGGCCATTACATTAATCGACAGACCCGAAAACGGGCGCTATCCCGACCTGCCGGATGCCGGTGACAAAATCAGTGCTTATCTGGGTTACGAGGAAACCTCTCTGACCTTTATGGGTGAGTACATCGCAGATGCTGTGACGATTGGTGATGGTGAGGTGGTGATTGACTGCAAGTCTGCCGATATGGTCGAAAGTTACCGCACCCCGCGAGACCAGTCCTGGAATCGTAAAGACCTTGGCGACATTCTGACAGAAGTGGCTGATCGAAACGGCTACGAGCCTGTTATTGATCCAGACCTGAAAGGTGTGATCGTTGATCATGTGGATCAGTTTCAGGAATCTGATATGGGATTCCTCACCCGCATTTCCCAAACATATGATGCCGTTGCACGCCCAACTGCGGGCAAGCTGGTTATGGCAAAGCGTGGGGCAGGTAAAAGTGTTTCTGGCAAGAAACTCCCTTCAATCACTATTTCTCCGGAAGATACAGTGGGAGGTGACTGGTCTTATCACTACTCAGCACGTGATGATAAGGGCAAAGCTGGCGGTATTCCGGGAGAGAAGAATCCCAAGGAAGCTGGTGGTGTCCGAGCCAGTTATCACGATCTGAAACAGGGAAAGAAACAGACTGTTGAAGTCGGCAAAGCCCCGTTTCGTGAACTTCGCTATTCACATCGTGACGAGGTGGATGCCGTCGCGGCTGCCAATGCTGCGGCTAATCAGCAAACGCGGGCTGTCGGAACCTTTTCCGCTACATTAGAGGGTAACCCTGAGGTTGCGGCTGAGGTTTTGCTGAGTTTAAAAAACTGGCGTCCTCGGGTACCTGTGTCATGGCGCATTAAAACAGCACGACACAGCTTTTCTTCCAGTGGTTTCAAAACAAGCGTTGATTGTGAAATCTATGAGGAAAAGCAGTCAAATCCGCCGAAAGAAGTCAAAAAAGTAGCTGCCGAAAAAGGCTGGCCTCACGAATATTGATGCGTGTGTAAGCCAAAATCCAGTTTGGTAAACTGATTGATGCTATGGGCCAACCTTATATTATTATGAGGTTGGCCTACGGCTGTACATTACAAAACGCTCTCCTGTGGCTCTGACAGCTACAAAATACCTTCACTTCAAAGTAAACTTGCTGGCCGTTTTGAGGGCGTTTGCAAACCTTTACACTCTTTGTTCGCTGATTAATGCCTGTAGTGCATTGGGTAACTTTGCAGAATGGGGGACAGCTCGGCCTTCGTAAGGCTCCTTAATAAAGGTCTCTTCAAAGGTTACTTTGCGAAAATAGTATTCACTTTTGCCCATCAGGTTTCGATCACAGATCGCGGTTGCAACACTATCCAGTTCTTCGGTGCGTAGCAAAAAAGTCTCCTCGTCTGAATTTATCACGATCAACTGTTCATCTCGGGCATCACTGCCTAAAGAATCTTCGCGTATAACTATGTTGAGCTCGATAATTTCATCGCCATCAGAACTTATTGAGACCTCGTAGGGGCCACTATAGGCGCGTATTTCGGTACGCTCGAATGTTTTATTATGGATTTTCCAAAACAGTAACTGGTATTGGCCGTCTGGTTTTAGTGCGAGCAGTCTGTACCAGTCTATGTAAGAGGAAAGGTATAAGCCAGTAAGCCCGTGCTCTTCTGGAATGCCTTCCAAAGCAGCTCGGTGCTCCTTTGGAAGCGCATCGAACACGGTCTTTGGCTGGCTGGCTTTCGGCTTCGATGGTTCAATGTTCTGACGAAGACGATGGTGCATATCAAGCGCGTCCACCTTTGTGGTCCGCAGCATTTGCATGGACAACAGCATCTGATCGACTTCATAGACTTCGCCTGGTGCCAGTACTCCGCATTCCTGCTGTGCGGCTTGTGCCAATGCAGGTTCAAGAACATCCTCAAGCGTTTCCTGCTCGCAAAGGACATCGTTGAAAAAGTCATCCAAGCTCCATGCCAGATCGCCGGTTTCCCGAGTGGTGGGGTCAATATATGCCACATCCTCGTCCTCAGGTGTCAGTTTGCGATAGTAAAGGAGCGTACCGAACGAAGTTACAGCGATTGGAACACGTAGTGCGGTATCGGGAGGTGAAATGATCCATTGATCGAGTACATGTTGCCATAATCGAGGATCTATCAGGGCGATTTGCAGATCACCATAGAACCCGAGGCCTTTGCGGCGCCACAGTTCGAGTAAGCTTTCTGGAAGAACATCTTTATAAGTAGCAATAAGCTCGCCGGAGGCAGGTGCGACCTCTCGAGAGGGTGGGTGAGTTTTAACGAATCGGTGAAGAGCGAGGCGTCGAAAAAATGCCATCTTGGGTCCTCTGAATAAGAAACTGGTCGAGTTCATTAATGGCGATGCATGAGGGATGTTGCTTGCGTAAAATGCCAAACCCTGAATGTAATTGCATCCAGAGAGCAGCATGGAGCTTCCCCTCACTTGCCTTGACAATCTGGCCCTAAGTTAAGCGCGGCTCCCTGTCTGAGACTGGATTACTTTCTTTTACAAGACCTTGTTCCATATCTCTTACTTCAGGTTGTAAGTAACACTTTCAATCCAGTGCTATAGCATAAAATTGCCGTTTTTAGATGATTAAAAACGGATGCTTTTGTTGCTATAGGCGGCTAAATCTGATTGCATGAGTTGACACTCATATATGATATAGGGCTTGTAAATGAAATCTCATTCTGGCTCCTTTTCAGCATTGCTTCACGCTCAGGTTTTGTCCTGCAAACCTGCAATAAAAAATTGCATTCTGATCTAAAAACATTTAATGTTCTGATGAGAACAAGAGGTGAACAAATTGATAGTTGAGAGTGTATCCAAAGACATTCAAAAAGTTGGAAACTTGATTTGTAAAGCAGAGGTGCTTAACGCTGTTTCACTCGCCTCCATTCTGGAGGAGACGTTCAAACAAATGGAGGAAAAGAGCCCTGTCAGAAGCGGACAGGTCCGCGAATTTTCCAATCAGAGGCTCTAGTTCTTCCGGCAAATCGATGCCTGAAACAATATAGACGGGACTTACATTTAAGGCCTCGCAGAGTTTAGTCAGGTTCCCGATTGTAGGTTCTTTATCATAGGTGAAAATCTGAGCTACGTATTGGGGGGATCTGCCGCAGGCCCGAGATATGGCAGCCATGGATCTGCCGTCGTTTTTTACAGCTTCTTTGAGCCGGTCTTTCCATGTGATTTCCATAATGTGCTTCCTTCTGTTTGGTGGTGATTATTAGCCAATTTTTCGAAAAGGGTAAATGCTATAGTTTTATAAGAAGTCAAATTTGCCATAGTGTGAATTCTATAGCACTCATCTCTGGAGTGTGTACGACACGAAATTCCAGAATTTTCATGTTTCCTGAAAGGTATACAAGAGTTAGAGGGAATAATGATACACGACGAACCACGCTTAATCGCTTTTGGTCCTTGCAGGACCCATAAATCAGGTTTGCGGTCGCAGCCTTATCTGTTTCAAGGGGAATTAATCTCCTTACCAACGGTTTCCGGTGTCGACGAGCTGGCTTACAACCCGTGTGAGGGTGGGCTCGCTTATGAGTGGGACTTCATCTCCGACTACGACTAGTAGCGCTTGAGGATTCAGCGCGGGGGCTTCCGCTTTAAATTGCTCAAAACTGAGTTATGTCGAAGGTTTCCGATACTCAAGCATTAACAAGGCGGCTGAAGAGTGCACATGCTGAAACCTTCAGAGGCTGTGCGTGTGTCCTCCAACAGCCGCTTGAGACTGCCGGGTATGACTAACGGGATGATTGTAGCACATGTATTGTCTGCTTAGATGACTGGAATGAGTATAGGCATGAAGAACAATAGTTTACGTCTTGGAGGAGTTCTCCCGCGTATTCATTCATATTGGGCAAGAGCTAGGCTTTTTGAATAAGTCTATCTCATGTTTTTCGTCGTGTTGTGCCACCAATATTAAAGCTTAAGGGTTAGTGCCAGCTGAAGGTGCTTTGAAGACAGTCGAGTCTTATTCTGTAATAGCTCTGAAAACGGCCCATGCCTCAGGTATTAACGGCACTACACATTGTATTCCTGATACTCTGACTGGACTAACACGAGCAACGGCTTGGAAAGCGGAGCTCCTTCTTCTGGATGTAGTCTCCGGTGACGAGCTAATACGGCATGTTACTACCTCAACACGAACCGTTCTGGTCGCAATCCGCAAGTTGGCTGAAACTGGAGGTCGTGCCTATCTCGCCTTGTCTGATAGGTGGTGCGTGGCAGGTTACGCCGCTTATTTGCCAGTGCCATTCTTGCAAAACACCATTTTCACGTCGCTGTAATGGAACACCACACATCTGATTTTGAAACAGTGAAGGGACAAAGACATGGCTAAGCCACAAAACAAACGCAGAAGGCGCGCCAGCAAACGAGTGCAAGGTGTGCCACGGCGTGCAAGTGGACGCCTTTCCACGTCGAAAGCAGCGATTGCGGCTCGCAGGCGAATGGATCAAGCCGACATTCTGTCGGTTGCGATTACTGCGCGCAAACGCCATTATGGCTTGTCATCCAAAGATGCGAATTCAGTTTTTGCAGGGTCTCTTATTGGTCGGCTCAAGCTGAATGAAATGCTTAGCACTGCTGAGTTTGATTCAGCATGCTGGCTGCTTGAGTGTTACAACCGAAACGCTTGGGCGCTTGGCTCTCCTGCATACATACACCAGGCACCGGAAGGCTCTGGAGCCGGGCTGAGCAGCGAAGAAGCACGGATCGCACTGGAGCACAAAGTCATGCGCCGATGGGATAAAATTACTGAGCTACTGAACAAGTTCAGTTTGAATGTTGGCCGCAACATCCGGGCCGCAGTTCTGGCTGCAGTTTTGGAAGATCGACTCTTAGAAACATCTGAGCGAGGTGTACGCGATGTCCGTCAGGGATTGCAATGCCTGACAAGACTAAGAAATGGCCAAATGTAACCACAAGTGGAATTTAGGGCGGAGGGCGACAGTGATTGCCTGCGTACCTAAAGCCCGGTCTGGGAAGTCAGCTGTATCAAAGTATTCAATAATCTAGCAATACTGTAGGGTGTCAGAGTAACAAACTGATACATTCGCTACGCTGACTCCCTAATCATATGAGTAATCACCAGCACTCAAGCGCGCGCGCTATGCATTACCACAGTGCGTTCCTGCTCAACGAGTGTGCGCAAGATCTGGACATTAGAGATTACTGCCCGATTTTGCTGAACTTCCACACCGTAACTTTTCAACTTCTGGAAAGCGCGGGACAGACTTTCAGGCTTCATCCCAAGGCGTCCGGCAATCAGCGCTTTATCATAGGGCAGAACCAGCGTGCATGAGCCGGCGGGCTGCGCACTGAGATTAAGCAGAAACTCTGCAACTCGTTGTGCGCCAGTGTGGGTTTTTAAGCCTTCAATCTGCAAAACAAGCTGATGCAGATGCACGGACAAAGATGACATCATCGCCAATGCTATATTGGGGTCCGCAGCAATTGACCGTGATAAATGAGCCACTGGAATACACAGAACGACGCTATCAGTTACAGCTTCACCTGAAGCAGGGTAATTTGAATTCGTGAATGCCGCTCCCTCCGCAAAGGTTTGCCCACGTGTAAATACACCGACGACCGCCTCATCCCCGCAACTCGTTGCCCTAAAAACTTTCACCCATCCTTCAAGAACGATAAAAAAGGCATCTGCTTTATCATCCTGAAAAAAGATCATTTCTCCCCTTGATACTGTTTTCTTATTTGCCCCGCTAAGCAATTGCTCTCTCGCTTCTGTACTCAAACGTTTGAGTAAGGGTATCTCACTTAGCTTCTCCACTTCACAACTTGCTACAGCGTTAGACATATATGCAGACCTCTCCCAAGAACATGGCAATCGTAGAGGTACGTAGATGAAGGACGTTGATCTACCGCAAGTGTTTACGCGCAAGTCACATCTATCGATAATTTAACCCGATTGATGAGAGATTTAATGTCAAAGATTGAGCCAAAACGCTCAGTTATACACATCAGGCGCTACAGAAATATACGGTATCTTGCAGGAGAATTACGTTGAATAGGGAGTGCCCCTGCAGAGTATTACGTCACATAGGTATTTACGGTTCATATTGTTACATAAAAGCATCAGTTGAACATAGCTGAATTAGCAAAATCTACTTTGCTCCTAAGATCTCACGATCCATCAATATTAACGTAAATTTATCCAAGTGATGCGTTCGTACCGCGAGTTAACCCTATCGCAGAGGCGGTTTTCTTGCAGGAAGACAGCATCAACCTTCGCCTTTTTCTGGCATTAAAGAGGAGGATTAAACAAGCTGCAAGACTCCCAAAACTTCCCCCGATAACGCGACCTATAGCTTTTAGTCCCACTTTCATTATAGCCCTGTTCTTACCCAGTGACCTGCTCCCCATAAGTTCCACCAGTTTGTGATAGGATTCTACCTAACATTGAGGTGGGATATGAAGCGTTCGCGTTTTACAGAAGAGCAGATCATCAGCATG
>CANMBS010000052.1 GCA_947496145.1 uncultured Pseudovibrio sp. | reverse complement strand
ATCAGATTACTGCCCTGGGTCCCAACGATGAAGTCATCCCCGGAGGTTCCCAGAAGTTTTGAACGCCCATGAGCATCGCTGATAATGTCAATCTTTCTCAGGCTGGTTCCATCGGCGAACTCGAAGCGCTCGATATGGCTACCAAGATCAGCAAGAAGCAGTTTGCCTTTGTGGCCGTCTTTATCCCACTTAAGTT
The DNA here is from genome assembly GCA_947496145.1 of uncultured Pseudovibrio sp. Classification (GTDB taxonomy): domain Bacteria; phylum Pseudomonadota; class Alphaproteobacteria; order Rhizobiales; family Stappiaceae; genus Pseudovibrio. Next base: position 28,466 of record CANMBS010000052.1, on the reverse strand, counting down.
CCAGAACTCTTCCATCTGTTTCAATAAGACGCGTGCTGAACTCCAGGTCGCTCAAGGACAGGTCCTTAAAGCGAACGGTATCCGTACCACTGTCGGCCCACTCTCCATCTCGCGTGATCCAAACGGTTCCATCATCAGCACCGATCAGATAGGTATCATTTCCTTGCTGACCCAGCAGATGCTGTCCTATCTTATCGGTACGATAGAAAGAACGCTGTTCAGGTGCAATGTACCCACCAGCATCCAGAATGTCATTGCCATCCCCCGCGTAGATCAGATTGCTGCCCTGCGTGCCGACAATAAAATCATTGTCAGCAGTACCATCCAGTCGGACCCGGTCACGAGAAGCTGAGGAGGTCGTGACAGATGTGTTGTCGATTTCCCTCAGATTCAGCTCAAACCCATCAGCGAACCTGACCGTATCGATGCTTCTCAGCTCGCCCGATAGCAAGTCCCACACCGATGTCATCGTATTCCAGTTTTTGATGCGAATGCTGTCGGAGAGATCAGTGAGGGCAGCATCCGGATTGCCCGGATCAAGCACATAGATGACCAGATCATTGCCTTCTGTGCGCAGCGTGACCTCGTCGAGTTTCAGGTCTTTCAGGATGAGCAGATCGTTTAAACCCTTCTCCTCGGAGATAGTGTCTTTGCCATCACCCCGGGAATAAATGTAAGTGTCATCTCCCGTGCCGCCTTGCAGATTATCGTCTCCAACCCCTCCAAGCAGAAGGTCATTATGGTTTCCGCCTTTAAGTGTATCGTTGCCTTCCCCCCCAAAGAGACTGTCATAATCATCACCGCCCTCAAGGGTGTCGTTGCCCTCGCGGCCAATCAGATAGTCACTGCCGTCTTTACCTTTGAGCGTTTCGTTTCCAGCAGCTCCCTCTATCCAATCGTGCCCGTTTGAAGCAGAAACAGTCGAGCCCTCAGCGGCCTTCCGGAAGCTACTTGCAAAGCGAGACAGAGGCACTGAGACGCCTGAGGCAAACTGCAGACTTTCAATCCGGCAGGACGCGTTGTCCCAATCTTTAATCCGAATGACGTCCTCTACCTCGCTGAGAGGTTGATCGCGGTTATCACCTGACAAGATATAAATTAGCAGATCATCACCACTTCTTTTCAAAGTAATGTCTTCAAGCTCAATACCATCAGCAAAGCGTATTGCATCTGCGGCACCACTTACATCTTTGATTGTGTCTTGCCCATCCCCTGTGCTGAACAGATAGGTGTCTGCCCCTTTGCCACCTTCGAGGAGATCGTCTCCCTTGCCACCAGCAAGTGTGTCGTTCCCATCCTCAGCTTTTAGGGTGTCATTGCCTTCGTTGCCAGCGAGAGTGTCGTTTTTGTTGCTTCCAATGATGGTGTCGTTACCTTTGCCGCCAAAGGCTGCCTCCTGGGTTGAGATGTGGATTGTGTCGTTGGTGTCATCTCCGATGAGTGCTCTCATGTCATTGGTGACAATGTTCAGCCCTTCAACACCAAAGGAAGCTGTCAGGTCTTTTTCCTCTTTAACCGGAAGCAGGAAGACATCCGGATTTTCAGTGGCACTGTGGCCATTGCCAACAACCTGATGCTCAACAGACAGCGCAAGCTCTGCCAGCAGTTGTGCCCGTGTGAGTGCTCCAAATGTCATCTCATTCAAATACTCACTCAGCTCTGCCAGTTCCGGCATACGGCCAAGGGTGTTTTGGAACGCTCTTGAGACAAAGCCTGCATTGCTCAACGTGCCATAGCGAGTTTGATACTCATCAGAGGTCAAAAGAGCCCCCGCCAGAGCAGCTGCATCCAGCTGACCGTCATCAAGGTAGCGAACGAGGACCTCAACTTCAGATGTGTCCATCTCCCGATCAAGAACACTGTCATAGACCTGAGCTGCCTCATAAAGCGCTCTGGCCGTGGCTTGCCCGTCCAGACGGTGAACTGTTGTCGTTGTTGATCCTGAGGTGGTCTCGCTGATCTGCCAGGTCTCAATACCTTGACTGTCGACAGTGTGAGTGATCTTGAGATGAGCATCGCTGGCTGAGGCGGCAACGCCGTTGTCCCAGGTGTAACTGCCATCATTCAAGACAGAGCGGTTGATGGTTTGTGTTACACCATCACGCAGGATCGTCGTGGTCAGTCCGTCAGAAGAGGTTGAGGTCACTGCTGTCTTAAAGACACTGCCATTTTGGGCATATGCGGTCTCAGTCAGGATCTGACTACCATCAGCCAGAACCTTTGACACCTCTGTTTTGTCTGTTTTACCGTCTCCATCAAAGTCATAAGTCTTTGAAATGGTCCTGCCATCAGAACTGGTTGTCTCTTTATAGCTTGAACGCAGCGTTCCATCTTCATAGCGATCCGTGCTGGTGAAAGTTGAACTGCCATCAGAATGCAGGAGTGTCTCATCGGTGACCGTCACATCGATCTCACCATCTCCGTCAGAATCAATACTGGTGGTTGCTGTCAGCCCATTGGCTGAAGTTACGGTTGTGCTGGAATGGCGCAGGTCTTCTGCGTAGTTTTCTTTAAATTCTCGGATCTGGTTGCCTGAAGCATCATAGAAGATGGTTGTTGTCCGGGTGATCTGTGAAGTGCCATCCCCATCCAGATCGAACGCATAACTTTGCTCTGTCCCGTTGGCCGACATGGTCTGGGTTACCGAAGAGGCTGTCGATCCGTTCTCAGCAAACTCGGTGTAAGTGGTGGTCTCATTCTTGCTCAGATCGATATGAGTGACGGTTTGTTGGTCAATGTTACCATCCCCATCCAGATCAATGCTGGTTGTTTTGGTACGCTCATCTACACTGATGACCGTCTTTGTTGTACGCAGTACATCTGCATCGTCAGCAAGAAGAGATACACTGTGAATACTGCCACCAGAAGCGCCACGGACAAGGTGTGTTGTGCGATTAGTGCTACCGTCCCCATCAAAGTCCGTGGTTTTTGTAATCTCTAGTCCATCCCCGCTGGTTATCTCAGTGGAGCTGCTGGTCGTTGTCGCGCTGGCATCTGTGGTTGTTGAGGCCTTCACGACCGTGCCGTCACTGGAGAAGGCGGTTACCTGTGTGGTCTGGCTCTCATAGGATCCATCCCCATCGCGATCTATAAGCCAGGTTTGCGTCAGTCCATCATCAGAAGTCTGAGAGCTTTCCCGTGCCAGCAAATCTCCCTGACCATCCTTATGCGTCACAGTGCGGGTCTGTGTTCCATCAGCGACATAGACAGTGACATCATCCAGACTGCGGTCCGTGGCCCCATCTCCATCAAGGTCCAGACTAAAGGAGGTCTCCAGACCATTACCACTTTGCGTTTTACTCACCCTGGAGAGCAAAGTGCCATTGCCAGAATAGGTGGAGGTTGTTGTGACGGTCACGCCATCATTTCTGAGGGTGGTTGTGCTGACCTCATCGTGATGACCATTGCCATCAACATCGATCAGGCTGGTGCGAGAGCGACCATCACCACTGACCATGTCCAGTGTTTTAGACAGCAATGAGCCATCAGAGGCAGTCACATTGGTAAGGGTGCTCTGTCCACCATCAGCCGCAAGAGTGATTGTGGATGTTTGCATCCGGTCATTTTGGCCATCTCCATCCCTGTCGTCCAGGCGCGTAGAGGACAGCCCATCATCGCTTTGCGTGACAAAGCTGCGGCTCCAGAGCGTGCCATCTCTCCCTTTATGGGTCGTGATGCTGGTCTGGGAACCATCAGCATTTAAAAAACGGGTTGTTGCAGAGGAACTCTCATAAACACCGTCTCCATCCCGATCTGTTTGAGTTACACTTTTCAGACCATTAGCACTGGTCTCCAGTCGGCTCTGACTTTGCACAGATCCATCAGCAGCCAACTGCCGGGTTACGCTCTCAGTAACTCCATTTTCTGCAATCGTTTGTGTGGTGATCTGATCAGCCTGACCATCACCATTTACATCCACCTCGCTTGAACGGTAGCGCTCATTGTCTGAGACTGTTTCAACAGAACGAGTGCGCAGCGCACCAGAACCGTCGCGCAGCTCAACTGTGGTGACGAGGGAGCCATCTGCCTGAAGCTCCGCTTCTCTTGTTTCAACAAGGTCGTAGGTGCCATCACCATCCGCGTCTGTTTTAACAACCGAGCTTAACTCATCATCGCTGAGGGTTGCCTGCGTGCGGCTCAGGAGCGATCCATTGTCAGAGCGTGTCTCGGTAGTATGAACGGTGCTGCCATCTGCTTTAAGAACAGTGGTGTCCTTGACACTGCGCTCAAAAGTGCCATCACCATTATCATCCGTTCGCGTCACGCTCTGAAGGCCATCATCACTGACATTTACTGTGCTTTGGCTGCGCAAAGAGCCATCTGCATTGCGGCTTTCCTGAGAAGTGGTTTTACTGCCATCTGCGTTCAGCACTGTTACACTTGTAACCCTCACATCAGCAGATAAATCTCCATCCAGATCTTTAGCAGTGCTTGTGGTCAGACCATTGGCGCTGGTGGTGGTCAGTGTTTGTCCAAGCACCGTGCCATCATTGGCATAAGAGGTTTCCCGCAGGCTGACGGAACCATCTGTCTGTTCCGTGCGTACGGAAACGGCATCATTGTTGCCATCGCCGTCCAGATCAACGCTCGTGGTCTTCACGCGCCGGTCTGCGCTTTCTTCCACGACCCTTTGCGTGATCAGGCTGCCATCGCCAGCATATTCTGAGCTGGTCTGGCGTGTGCCGCCATCGGTTTCTTTCGCCAGAACCTCTACCGTTCGGGCATCGATCTGACCGTCGCCGTCTACATCGGTGGCTGTCGTGACACTCAAGCCATCAGCACTGGTGCTGACCTTTGCTTGAGAACGCAGCGAGCCATCAGAATTGCGCGTGGTGACGGTTCGCGTTGAGTTGCCCTCGCCATCGGTGCTGGTGATGTCTTGAACAGAAACATCCGTATCGCCATCCCCGTCACGGTCTGTGCGCGTGGTGGTCCGCAGACCGTCGGCACTGGTGGTGGCGACCGTCTTCGCGTTCACAGAACCATCCGCATTACGGGTCCAACTTGTGGCAACTCGATCCTGAGTTGCAGAGCTGGACACGACTGAAGCCACAACTTCGTTTGCCTCAAGGCTCCCATTCTGGTTGAGGTCCACAAATGTCTGTTGACTGACCTTGTCCGCGCCCAGTGTTTCTCGGGTCATAGAGCGCACAGAACCGTCCGCATTGGTCTGCTTAACCACCTGCTCACGGCTGCCATCTGCGGCAATCGTGATGGTATCGACGATGGTCAGATCGATGTCGCCATCGCCATCCTGATCCACTGTTGTGGTTTTGGTCAGCGCATCAGCAGACTGAACGGTTGTGGTTGAACTGCGCAGGGAGCCATCGCCATTTTTGACGGCGAGTTCAGAGGTCGTCTGACCATCTGCGGCCACCGTAATTGACAGCTCTTCACGGGTGTCCGTGTCCCCATCTCCGTCCAGATCCCGCTCAACTACTTTCGTGCGACCATCTGCGCTGACATCTTCTTTAACGTGTGAGCGCAGTGAGCCATCCTGGTTGGTAATCGCAATCGTCTCAGACCGGCTGTCATCACCGTTGACAGTTACGCTGTGGCTCTGGGTGGTATCAGCAGCCCCATCACCGTCCTGATCATATCCATCCACACGCACGGATCCATCACTGGAGACGGTCTCGCTGCGAGAGGTGATCACAGACCCGTCCGGAGCCAGAGTGCTGATGGTAATGGCCTGGCTGCCGTCGCTTTGCGTTGCCCGCACTTCGCGCTGGTCGAACCAGCCACCGCCTGTCATGTCGCGCTCAATGGTCAGGGTGTTCCCATCTGCGCTGGTTGTGGTCTGAATGCGGCTGCGCAGCACTGCGCTGGCCAAATCACTGCCAGCAAAATTGCTTTCTGTTTGCGTGCGGCTGCCATCAGAACCGACCACCGTTACTATGGTCTGGATCCGGTTGGTGACCCCATCCCCATTGTCATCGTAGCGGTTGGTGAGGATAAGCCCGTCTGCGCTGGTGACAGAGTGGATCTCATAGGCTTTGCTGCCGTCAGCCTCATAGGCCGTCGTAATCAGCGTGCGTGCGCCAGCACCATCAATACTCTCCGCCTGCTCTACGCGATAACCTTGACTTTCTGCAGCAAGCTTCATGTCGCCCACTGTGCCTGTGGTTCCATCTGCACGGGTAAAGGTGGTCTGGCCGGCGATGACAGAACCATCGCTAAGCTCAATATTAGTCGCATCCGCGGTCAGGTTGATCTGCGTAATCCCAAGCTCAGTCAATGTTTTGACGCTGGTTGAACCATCAGGATTGGTCACCAGCAGTTTGAACCTGGCAAAGGCGGCATCCTCTGCGCTCAGAACACCGTCGCCATTGCTGTCAAAGACAGAGGCCAGCGCCTCCATGTCACTGGTGGCTGTTGGATCCCACTCGGTGAACACAAACTGACGTTTTTCGGTGATCGCATTACGACCATCTGGATCATAAAACAACACCCCATCGCCACTGGCTGCCCAGGCTGTGCGATACTCCAGACCGTCCCCGCCTGCATCCATGAAGATGGTCGACTGGTCCAGACGGGTGACCTGAATGCCGTTATCGTCAAGATCAAAGATGACCGGTGCCATAAATTTATTGTGCACCCTGAAGCCTGCGGCCACATAGGTGTGCAAGCCCTCAACCGTGAAGTTATAGACCGTATGCCGACCTTCAACTTCTGCAATCTGCTCAATGGTATGGAGCGAACTATCAGCGCGAACGATCTGATCTCCAGCCCGAAGCTCGGCAACAGGTCGAAAACTGCCATCAGCCAGCAAGAACGGATGCTCAGTGGTGACCTGCACACCATCCACGTCCAGAACCTGTTTTTTGCCATGGACAAACAGATCAGTAACTTCGCGTGGCTCAAGCTCACCAAGACCATCAAAGGCCATCACCTGATCTTCAAGCACAACCTGTTCAATAGGTTTGGCAGAGCCATCTGCCATCAGGATCAGCGTACCGGCAACAAAGCAGCTTCCGCTTCGCACATGGTCATCATAGCTGCGACCTCCGGAAGAGGAGTTGCCACTACCCCGGTCCCGACCATTCGACCCACCTGAATTACCACCGTTGCCGCTGCGGCCATGATCATCCCCGCCATCACGCCGATCCCGATCTTCACGCCGATATCCATTATCGCGATCAGAGGAATTATTACCGGAATTATCAGGATACCCGCCAGGACCTACGCCGTGATAACCCTCGCCAGTATAGCCCCCTCCAAAATAATCAGATGCTCCGCTAGGGGTAGAATTTGTCTGCGCGGTGCTGGAACTTTGATCAGAACCTGAGGAGGCGTTACTGCGCCGGTCCCCAAAACCCCAGCCACCACCACCGTAGTCCGATCCGTCAGGAGATGTGCTTCTCTGATCACCTCCAGCATAACCCATGCCGACACTGCCAGTGCCATCAGTGGAAGATGCCGTAACGTCGTCATTCCAATAGTCTGAGGCTGGCCTGCTAGATCTATTGCTCGGGTTGTGCTCAAAATCTGAGTCTGGCCGAGATGCTGGTGACTGAGTATTCCAGAATGGATCCAGCGGATCGAGAAAAGTATCTAAAGTTCCAGGTATCTTAGCTGCATCGGAAGAGATTGGCGATATTTCAATATCTGGACTTTGAACAGAAAGTGCCCCAAGATTATCTTTAAGATCATTTTTAGTTTCGTAATACTCTAACACTAATCGCATTGAATGATCAGAAACAGGGATCTTAAGAACAGTAGAGTTATAATAGTTATAAGGTGTGCTTCCTATTTGAATAACACCTTGAAATAAACTGGGATCTTCAGCTAAAACATGATAAGTAGGCGCAGGTTTATTAACATGGTTGCCAAACAGCTCATTAAGTTGCAGCTTAAGTTGCTGTATGCCGGTCTTGGGAGCTGGAGCTGGACCTTGAAAGTTAACAGCATAAGCAATCGAACTCGGTGCCCATTGAGCAGCTATTGCAGAGACCCCGCCACCCAACGAGTGTCCTACAACGACAACTTTCTCCCCTCCTAATTGATTACTTAGCCAGTCCGCTGATTTCGCTACATTCCTACCTAACTGATCAGCATTATGCTGCACAAAAGAAGAGTAGTGACCTACATCACCAAGTCCGTCAGTCCCTCTTGTTGCAATATAATTAATTCCGGTAGGTTTATGCTTGTAATGAGCAACGAAATCCCCACCTCCTTCGTGCACGATACTTCTCTGCCAATCATCGCCTAATTTACTTTTATTCAAATATACATCGTTTGCTACCAACGCAGCTCTATGAATTTGGTTAACACTCAGATTTAACTTCATCACTTTCTTCCCAAAGCTTGATTCCGCAACTGTATTTTGTCACGTAATTCGCAATAATTACGGTCTCACCGCGCTCCTCCGCAGAACCGCTTGCATCAATATTCCATGTCCAAAACAGCAAAGGTTTTGCGTAAGTAAAAGTTTTAATGATAATGCCTAGAGGTTTGTCGTTACCACTGAAACAACTGGTTATATTGATATTTGAACTGTAATTAAACGAACTTATTTTTTGCTGGCTGCGTTCACAATACTGATCAAATATCTCGCTCTCTTCTTCAAAATTAGGTCCAGAGATGCAGTTATCTTCGCCACATTTTTCTAATTTATAGACCGCTTCTTTGTCTAGCTTTAACCAATTACCAAAAGACAATAAAGCATGATCAGAAAACATTCTATTTTCTAAGAAAAAATCTAAATATTCATCCTTATTTTTACTTATAAAAATCAAATCATAATTCATATTATTAAGAGAGTCATCATATCGTATTGCATTCGATACGGCGTTAGAATTTATATCATGATGATAGTCCAGCATATACTGAGAGGCATACCCAACCACATCCTGTTTATGTTGGTGGTATTTGTAATAGTTAAATATATAAAAAAACATCACAAGCATAAAGGTAAGGCATACAGCTACCAATATTATGTTGTCTTGTTTTAGTTGTGGCATCTTCTCAGTTGTCCGTCGTCAAATGAAGTGAAACTTATCGGGCTTTTATTAATCGTCTCAGCCTGTTTTGAACAGATAGTTCTTCCACACCTGGTAGCCTCTGCTGCTGTAACAGTTTTTTAGCTTACAACCTCAACCTGAGTTGAGGTCAATAGGAAATACAGATATTCGTACATATCGCAGCATCTGGCATTTTAGACTCTTCGACATGAATCTTTATTACTCAAAAAGCAATCGCTGGAACAGCGTGTATTGCGATCAGTATGCAACTCTACTTTTTGTAGGCCGTGTTGCGCAAATGCAAATCAGCTTACAGTAAACCCTTACCCGTTGAACTCAGGTCGCACTGATGAAACTTTCAAACTCTGATCCCCTGGCAAAGCTGGTATCAGTCAGGAGGTTGCAAGCAATATCAACGGAAAACTCCTTAAATACATGCTCAGCGTCAACCCCGACAAACCTCTTCATTATATAACTGCTTCTCATTGATCCGTGAATTGCCTCAGCCTGTTCCTTCTCCATATCGAGTCCTTTAAGATTACTCTTTCTTTGGGTGGAGCTCGTCCCTGATCCCGGACAATCGAGTGTATTGACTTTGATTGTTTCAGGAGATGGGAATGGACACCAAGCGTGGCAAGTACACTGAAGAGTTTAAATCAGCAGCAGTAGATCGTCTTTATGAACCGGATGCGGTGTTGAGTAAAGTTGCAAAAGAACTTGGACTCACGTCAACGCAGTTGAAAATTTGGCGTCTTGAAAGAGAAGCGGCAGGTTCACAGGAGGCGATGCGCCGACAACAGGCGGATGCAGCTGAACTGACCCGGTTGCGCAAAGAAAACAAGCGTCTTGAACAGGAAAACGAGATCCTGCAGAAGGCCCCGGCTTTTTCGCAGCAAGGGTGGGGAAACCATGAGGAACAAACATCTGTTCATTGCCACCCAGACCAAAGATTACACGGTTTTTCTTCTGTGTCGGCTGTTGGACGTCTCCCGCAGCTGGTTTTACGGGTTCCAGTCTTCACAACCGGAGCGTCAGGCCCGGGCTCAGCATAAGGAGCGCCGTGACGGGGAACTCGCAGGCTTGATCCGAACGATCTTTCAAAAGTGCGGGGGATGTTACGGCTCCAAACGGATCCATGCAGAACTGAAGGTCCAGGGAGAAGTTGTCAGTGAGCGACGTGTTGCCAGGATCATGAAAGATATTGGAATTTCACCGCAGCGACGAGGGCCAATGGTGCCAGTCACAACCCTCAGTAATCACAAGAAATCCCCTTTTCCCAATCTGTTGCAGCAGGAATTTGAGTGCTTTATCCCTAACACCGTCTGGTTGGCCGATATCACCTATTACGCCACCGAGGAGGGCTGGCTGTATGTGGCAGCCATTAAGGACATGGCAACACGGGAGATTGTTGGCTGGGCCATGGACAAGCATATGAAGGCAAGTTTGTGCTGTGATGCGCTTCAAATGGCGCTGGCTCGTCGAGGAAATGTTACCGGGCTTACTCATCATTCGGCGTCCGCGGTTCCCAATACTGTTCTGATGAGTATCGAACACTGCTTCGAAATGCCAGCATTACGCAGTCTGTGAGCCGTAAGGGCCAATGCCTGGATAATGCCCCTATGGAGAGCTTTTTTGCCTCACTGAAAAAGGAACTCGTGCATCGCACTACGTTCTACTCAAGGCGTCAAGCTAAGGCGGAGATCTTTGAATACATTGAGGTGTTCTGCAACCGCCAAAGACGGCATTCAGCGATCAACTACAGGACGCCTTGTCAGGCATACCAGCAAAGGCATTGGCAAAGGGCTGCATAACAGGTTTAATCAAACTGTCCGGGATCAGGGACGAACTCCAACGACAGTTCTGAGAAAAACGGTTTAACTAAGAAACCAAAGGCAACTGGTCACCTGAAATGAACCATCTTGTTGTGGAACCGCAAAAGTCATTCTGGACCTCTGGAATCATTATGTGATTCACGAGGTGATGACCTGTGCTCCTCTTTTGTCACCTGAATGGGAAGATGCCTTGTCGTCTCTTCCTGCCGCCCTCGATCTGGATCAGACTGCTGTCAAGTTTGGCGCACTAAGGCGAAGACGGGAAATCTCAAGCGGTAAAGATCTGCTGCGCCTTGCTTTTGCTTACGGGCCTTGCGGCATGTCCCTTCGCAGCACGGCCAACTGGGCGTGTATTGCCGGGCTGGGCAAGCTCTCCGATGTTGCCGTGCTCAACCGCCTCAAGGGAGCAACAAAGTGGCTGGAACATATCGCTGCTGAACTGCTGGCAGATACAGGCAGGATGGATTTCCCTGATAGATATCGTCTGCGCCTGATCGATGGAACCACCGTGTCTGCGCCGGGTAGCAAGGGGACCGACTTTAAAATCCATGCCAGCTACGATCCAGCCACTGGACACTTTGCCCATCTTGAAATTACAGATGGCCATGGTGCAGAATGCCTGACGCGAAGCCCGGTTAATCCGGGTGAGATCCACATTGCGGATCGAGGATATGCCTATGCGAAAGGGCTACATTCCATCATCACAAGTGGCGGTGATTTTATTGTTCGTGCCGGTTGGCGAAAGTTCCGCTTGCTTCATTCCGACGGCTCCCGGTTAGATCTGTTCTCTGCTTTGTCAGAGGTAACGAATGCTGTGCCAATTGATCGTCAGGTTATCATTCAGGGACGCTCGAAAGCCTATGACGTCCCCGCCCGTCTGATTGCGATCCGCAAACCGCCAGCGGCAATAGAACAGGAGAAAAAGCGCCTGCGTCGTATCTCCAGCAAAAAATGTACAAAGCTGAACCCCAAATCTCTGATTGCTGCCGAATACATGTTGCTGGTCACTTCCCTCCCCAAAGACGACTTCAACACGGCAAGCGTCGCCGACCTCTATCGTTTGCGATGGCAGATCGAACTTGCATTCAAACGCCTGAAAAGCATTCTCCACATCGACCGCCTCCCGGCAAAAGACCCGGACTTAGCAAAGTCCTGGCTTCGGGCCCATCTCATCCTCGCCCTTCTGATTGAGCGCAAAAGCGCGCACCTGCTGGAGCAAGCTACTCAGGAAGAGAACAACCAAAGCCGCTCCCCTTCCATCTGGCGCGTGTACAAACTGCTGCGTCAGTCATTGATCTCAGCCATTCAGGGTGTTTGGGATTTGAACCCCATCACTCATCATGGCCATGCATTCTGGCGATCCATATGGGAGCCTCCAAGGAGACGAAAACGCCAACAAATTCTGCGGCTTCCATCCTTAAGTTAGCGCCTATGGGGCCTTTCCCCTCTCCTGCATCTTGCCTTAGAAGACGGTTCACTCAAAATGTGATGACTGAGACGTTTCCTGCCAATGCATCTTTATAAGGCTGCACGAAGAACTCTTCCTCTGGAACCTCAGTGATATACCCCAGCTGATCAAGAGCCGCGTCGGCAAAACCCTGCTCACCCAACGCTTCAACAGCACGGCGCACAGCACCATCGTCATCTGGTGCAGTTACCATCACATGGAACGGAACACCGTCCTCTTCATCCGCATCCTCTTCATTCCAGGCGCGGCCCATAATGAGATAGACAATCGGTGGGGTGTCTTCGCCAGTGGTGTCGTCATTTACGTCTGACATCGTATTTCCTTCATCGCGCGATCCAGCCAAGCAAAGATGATCGCTGCATTTTAATGGGCGAAGGTTACTCTGGAAACCAGTCAGCTCCTACCGAAAATTCGGCAAAGCCGGATTTTTCTGGGCGCATCCCGGTGGCCAGACACCAAAGCCTCGTCACAAATGGAAAAGCCGCCCCGAGGGGCGGCTTAACCTGAACTTAAATTTTTGCAGTGCCTTAAAGCTGGCCGCTACCGCTGAAGTCTTGCAGCATGGAGTCCGCAGACGCAGCAGTTGAAGCTGCGCGGCGCGCATCCTGAATAAGATCATCACGCAGTGTCGCAATCTTACGAGTGCGGTTCATCGCTCCGCCAGTACCTGCTGGGATCAGACGACCAACAATCACATTCTCTTTCAGACCATCCAGTGGATCGATCTTACCGAAGACAGCTGCCTCTGTCAGAACGCGCGTTGTTTCCTGGAACGATGCAGCAGAGAAGAACGAACGAGTCTGCAAGCTTGCCTTAGTGATACCCAGCAGAACTGGAACACCCTTAGCAGGATCACGTGCATTATCGATTGCACGCTGGTTTGCTTCTTCGAAGTCGATCTTATCAACCTGCTCACCAGAGAAGAACTCTGTCTCGCCCGGATCGGTGATCTCAACTTTCTGGAGCATCTGGCGAACAATCACTTCGATGTGCTTGTCGTTAATGCCCACGCCCTGCAAGCGGTAAACTTCCTGGATCTCGTTGACGAGGAAGGCAGCCAGTGCCTCAACGCCCTTAATCGCCAGAATGTCATGCGGTGCCGGATTACCGTCGATCAGGTATTCGCCCTTCTCGATGGTGTCACCTTCCTGCAAGTGGAAGTGCTTATTCTTTGGAATAAGATACTCAACAGGCTCCAGACTCTCATCAGTAGGATCGATGATGATACGGCGCTTGTTTTTGTAGTCCCGACCAAAGCGGATCGTACCGTCGGTCTCTGCGATAATCGCATGATCTTTCGGACGACGCGCTTCAAACAGTTCAGCAACACGTGGCAGACCACCGGTAATGTCTTTCGTCTTCGCAGATTCCAGAGGAATACGCGCAAGAACGTCACCAGCAGAAACCATATCGCCTGGCTGAACCGACAGAATTGCGTCAACGGAAAGCAGGGAGCGAGCGTCGCCACCGCGAGTAAGCTTCTTGATCTTACCGTTTTCGTCCTGAACGACCATCGCAGGTTTCAGATCAGCAGAACGCTGTGTTGAACGCCAGTCGATGACCACACGCTTGGTGATACCGGTCGCCTCATCGGCAGTTTCCTGAACAGATGCACCATCCACCAGATCTTCGAAGCCTACGCGACCGGAAACTTCGGTCAGGATCGGACGGGTGTATGGATCCCATTCAGAAATACGGTCACCACGCTTGATGGTGTCACCTTCGTCAACGAAGACCTTACCACCGTAAGTCAGACGGTGAGAAGAACGCTCGTTGCCGTCGCTATCCACGATCACAACAGACATGTTACGTGCCATGACAATGTTGTTACCGTCAGAGTCGCGCACCACGTTGCGGTTGCGGATTGTTACAGTGCCTTCGAAGTTGGATTCGATGAAGGAGCTATCAACAACCTGCGCTGTACCACCAATGTGGAACGTACGCATGGTCAGCTGAGTACCTGGCTCACCAATGGACTGTGCAGCGATAACACCAACAGCCTCACCGATGTTTACCGGAGTACCGCGTGCAAGGTCACGGCCATAACAGGTCGCACATACACCAGTCTTGGTTTCACAGGTCAGCACAGAGCGGATCTTGACCATCTGAACCTTGGCAGCTTCAATCTGCTCAACGTCCTTCTCGTCAATCAAACGTCCCTTAGGAACGATCACTTCACCACTCTTGTTGTTAACGATGTCCTCAGCAGCCGTACGGCCCAGAACACGCATGCCAAGAGTAGCGATCACGTTACCAGCATCAACGATTGGCTGAACAGTGATGCCACCTTCGGAACCACAGTCAACCTCAAGAATGATGCTGTCCTGTGCCACGTCAACAAGACGACGGGTCAGGTAACCGGAGTTCGCAGTCTTCAACGCCGTATCGGCAAGACCCTTACGGGCACCGTGGGTGGAGTTGAAGTACTCGAGAACCGACAGACCTTCTTTAAAGTTCGCGATAATCGGGTTTTCAATGATGGAGCCGTCTGGCTTAGCCATCAGACCACGCATACCGCCGAGCTGTTTCATCTGTGCTGGAGAACCACGAGCACCGGAGTGAGCCATCATGTAAACAGAGTTCATCTGCTTCTGACGACCTGTGTCCTCTTCGAACTCAGTCGCGGAGATGCGGCCCATCATTTCGTCAGCAACTTTGTCGGTACATTTCGCCCAGGCGTCGACAACCTTGTTGTATTTCTCGCCCTGGGTGATCAGACCGTCATTGTACTGCTGCTCGTATTCAGCAACCATAGAAGCAGTATCATCAACCAGCTTCGCCTTGGTGTTTGGAATGACCATGTCATCCTTACCGAAGGAGATACCAGCGCGACATGCGTTCTTGAAGCCCAGCTGCATGACGCGGTCACAGAAGATGACTGTCTCTTTCTGACCGCAGGCACGGTAAACCGTGTCGATCATCTTAGAGATTTCTTTCTTGGTCATCAGCTTGTTACACACGTCGAACGGAACTTCGAAGTGCTTCGGCAGCAGCTCTGCAATCATCAGGCGACCTGGAGTGGTCTCATAGATTTCAGAGGTTGGGTTGCCAAGTTCGTCAACAGACTTGAAACGGCCACGGATCTTGGAGTGAACGGTGATAACACCATTCTCAAGCGCGTGATGCAGCTCACCCATGTTACCGAAGGCCATGCCTTCACCCGGCTCACCTTCTGCCATGATGGACAGGTAGTAAAGCCCAAGAACAATATCCTGAGACGGAACGATGATAGGACCACCGTTTGCCGGATGCAGAATGTTGTTGGTAGACATCATGAGGGTACGCGCTTCAAGCTGCGCTTCCAGAGAAAGCGGAACGTGAACAGCCATCTGGTCACCATCGAAGTCAGCGTTAAACGCAGAACAGACGAGCGGGTGCAGCTGGATTGCCTTACCTTCAATCAGGGTAGGTTCAAATGCCTGAATACCAAGACGGTGAAGCGTCGGTGCACGGTTCAGAAGAACCGGATGCTCGCGGATCACTTCATCAAGGATATCCCAAACTTCCGGACGCTCTTTTTCAACAAGCTTCTTCGCCTGTTTAACAGTGGAAGAATAGCCCTTCGCGTCAAGACGGGAGTAGATGAACGGCTTGAACAACTCAAGTGCCATCTTCTTCGGCAGACCACACTGGTGTAGCTTCAGCTCAGGACCCACGGTAATAACGGAACGACCGGAGTAGTCCACGCGCTTACCAAGAAGGTTCTGACGGAAACGACCCTGCTTACCCTTCAGCATATCTGAAAGGGATTTCAGAGGACGCTTGTTTGCACCCTGAATCACACGGCCACGACGACCGTTGTCGAACAGCGCATCCACGGACTCCTGAAGCATACGCTTTTCGTTACGGATAATGATATCCGGCGCACGCAGCTCAATGAGACGCTTCAGACGGTTGTTACGGTTGATCACGCGGCGATAAAGATCGTTCAGGTCAGACGTCGCAAAACGGCCACCATCCAGCGGAACCAGCGGACGCAGATCCGGCGGAATAACTGGAACAACGGTCAGGATCATCCATTCAGGACGGTTTCCGGACTCGATAAACGCCTCAACAACCTTCAGGCGCTTCGCCAGTTTCTTAGGCTTCAGCTCTGTGGTTGCTTCTGCAATTTCCTGACGGATCTTTTCAGATTCACGCTGCAGATCCATGCTTGCAAGGATCTCGCGGATCGCTTCAGCACCGATCATAGCAGTGAAGCTGTCTTCACCGTATTCGTCCTGAGCAGCAACATACTCTTCTTCAGAAAGCAGCTGACGCAGCTTCAGTGGAGTAAGGCCAGGCTCAATAACAACGTAGTTCTCAAAGTACAGGATGCGCTCAAGATCTTTAAGCGTCATATCCAGCAGCATGCCGATACGGGATGGCAGCGACTTCAGGAACCAGATATGAGCAACAGGAGCTGCAAGCTCAATGTGGCCCATACGTTCACGGCGTACACGGGACAAGGTGACTTCAACGCCACACTTCTCACAGATAACGCCTTTATATTTCATGCGCTTGTACTTACCGCACAAGCACTCATAGTCCTTGATAGGACCGAAAATCCGAGCACAGAACAGCCCGTCGCGCTCTGGCTTGAAAGTTCTGTAGTTGATCGTCTCCGGCTTTTTAATCTCACCGAACGACCAGGACAGAATTTTCTCCGGGCTGGCGATCGAGATGCGGATATGATCGAAGGTCTGTGCGGGAGCCTGTTGATTGAACAGGTTCATGACCTCTTGCGACATCAGCTCTCTCCTAAAATGCGCGGGATGGGGCGCTTGCACTGTTGCAAGCTCCCCTCACCGGCATGAAAACATGACTTACAGCGAAATACGAAATGGCTTATTCCGCGGCATCGATTGCTTCAGCGTCATCATTAGACGAATGACGCGGTTCCTTATCCTGCAACTCAACATTGAGACCCAGTGAACGCATTTCTTTAACGAGAACGTTGAAGCTCTCTGGAATGCCTGCCTCGAATGTATCATCACCCCGGACGATTGCTTCGTAAACCTTGGTACGACCAGCCACGTCATCAGACTTAACAGTGAGCATTTCCTGCAAGGTGTACGCTGCGCCATAAGCTTCCAGCGCCCACACTTCCATCTCACCGAAGCGCTGACCACCGAACTGCGCCTTACCACCCAGCGGCTGCTGAGTAACAAGTGAGTAAGGGCCGATTGAACGGGCGTGGATCTTATCGTCAACCAGGTGGTGAAGCTTGAGCATGTAGATGTAACCCACAGTGACCTGACGGTCGAACTGCTCACCGGTACGTCCGTCAAACAGAGTTGACTGACCGGATGGCTTCATCTCAGCAATGTTCAGCATGTCAACAACGTCAGGCTCACGTGCACCATCGAAGACCGGAGTCGCGATGGAAACGCCATGACGCAGCTGCTCACCAAGCTTGGCAATACCTTCGTCGTCGTACTCCTGAACCGGTTCACCTTTCAGGTTATCACCGTAGATTTCGACAACTTTGCCACGAAGCTGCTCGATCTCGCCAGATTTACGATACTCATCGTAAAGCTCACCGATCTTCTGCCCCATGCCGGCACACGCCCAGCCAAGGTGTGTTTCAAGGATCTGACCAACATTCATGCGTGACGGCACGCCGAGCGGGTTCAGAACGATATCCACGTGCTGACCATCCTCAAGGAATGGCATATCTTCACATGGGTTGATCTTGGAGACCACACCTTTGTTACCGTGACGACCAGCCATCTTATCACCTGGCTGAATCTTACGCTTAACCGCAACAAAGACTTTAACCATCTTCATTACGCCCGGTGGCAATTCATCACCACGCTGAAGCTTCTCAACCTTGTCGATGAAGCGCTGCTCCAGACGCTTACGGCTCTCATCATAAGAACCACGAAGCGCTTCCAGCTCGCTCATCAGCTGCTCGTCTTCGACAGCAAACTGCCACCACTGAGAACGTGGGAATTCGTTCAGAACGTTTCCGTCGATCTGGACACCCTTGCGGAAGTTTTTCGGACCACCAACAGCCACATGACCCATGATCATCTCAGCCAGACGGCCATAGACGTTACGGTCAAGAATTGCCTGTTCGTCGTCACGGTCTTTCGCAAGACGTTCAATCTCTTCGCGCTCGATAGCCATCGCGCGTTCGTCTTTTTCAACGCCGTGGCGGTTGAATACACGAACTTCAACAACAGTACCAACAACACCTGGAGACAGACGCAGGGAGGTATCGCGAACGTCAGAAGCTTTCTCACCGAAGATCGCACGCAGAAGTTTTTCTTCTGGTGTCATCGGGCTTTCGCCCTTTGGAGTGATCTTACCAACGAGAATGTCGCCCGGTTTCACCTCAGCGCCAACATAAACAATGCCAGCCTCATCAAGGTTCTTCAGCGCTTCTTCAGAAACATTAGGAATATCGCGAGTGATTTCTTCAGGGCCAAGCTTCGTATCACGCGCCATCACTTCGAATTCTTCGAGGTGGATGGAGGTGAACACGTCATCGCGAACGATGCGCTCGGACAGAAGGATGGAATCCTCGAAGTTGTAGCCGTTCCAGGGCATGAACGCGACCATAACGTTACGGCCAAGCGCCAGATCACCCAGATCAGTCGAAGGACCGTCTGCAATGATATCACCCTTGCGAACCCGGTCACCCACGTTCACCAACGGACGCTGGTTGATACAGGTGTCCTGGTTGGAACGCTGGAACTTCATCAAGCGGTAGATGTCTACGCCAGACTTGGAAGGATCCAGATCTTCCGTTGCACGAATAACGATACGTGTCGCATCAACCTGGTCAACCACACCGCCGCGACGTGCGCCAATAGCAGCGCCGGAGTCACGAGCAACGATTGGTTCCATACCGGTACCAACAAATGGAGCCTGCGCACGAACGAGCGGCACAGCCTGACGCATCATGTTGGAGCCCATCAGTGCGCGGTTCGCATCATCGTTCTCAAGGAACGGAATGAGCGAGGCAGCAACAGAAACCAGCTGTTTCGGAGACACATCCATCAGATCAACGCGGTCAGAGGTGACCAGAATGTTTTCACCTGCGTGACGACACTGAACCAGGTCGTTCACGAAGCTGCCATCCTCGTTCATCTCAGCGTTTGCCTGAGAAACGTAGTACTTGCTCTCTTCCATAGCGGAGAGATAGACAACGTCCTTGGTCACTTTGCCATCAATAACACGGCGGTATGGGCTTTCGATGAAGCCATACTTGTTCACACGTGCAAAAGTAGCCAGTGAGTTAATCAGACCAATGTTCGGACCTTCCGGTGTTTCAATCGGACAGATACGACCATAGTGTGTTGGGTGAACGTCGCGAACCTCAAAGCCTGCGCGCTCACGGGTCAAACCACCTGGGCCAAGCGCTGAAAGACGACGCTTATGCGTGACTTCAGAAAGCGGGTTGGTCTGGTCCATGAACTGGGACAGCTGGGAAGAACCGAAGAACTCACGCACAGCAGCCGCAGCAGGTTTCGCGTTGATCAGATCCTGAGGCATCACAGTGTCGATCTCAACAGAGCTCATACGCTCCTTGATCGCACGTTCCATGCGCAGCAGGCCAACACGGTACTGGTTTTCCATCAGTTCGCCAACGGAGCGAACACGACGGTTGCCAAGGTTGTCGATGTCATCGATTTCGCCGCGACCATCACGCAGGTCAAGCAGCAAACCGATAACAGACAGGATGTCGTCTTTACGCAGAACACGAACAGTATCTTCACACTCAAGATCAAGACGCATGTTCATCTTCACACGACCAACAGCAGACAGGTCGTAGCGCTCAGCATCGAAGAACAGAGACTGGAACATAGCCTCTGCGGTCTCAAGGGTTGGCGGCTCACCAGGACGCATCACGCGGTAGATGTCAAACAGAGCACCTTCACGGCTGTCGTTTTTGTCAGCTGCAAGAGTGTTGCGAACATATGGACCAACGTTAACGTAGTCGATATCCAGAACAGGCAGATCATGGTAGCCACGCTCGATCAGCTCATGAAGCAGCTTTTCAGTCAGCTCCTCACCAGCTTCAGCGTATATCTCACCTGTGCCCATGTCGACAATGTCTTCGGCAAGGTACTGACCATAAAGATCCTCATCAGTGCCCTTCAGAGCTTTAACGCCCTTCTCGGTCAGCTGACGGATTGTACGAGCGGTAATTTTCTTACCAGCTTCAACAACCACTTCACCAGAAGCTGCATCAACCATGTCGCTGACGGCTTTGGTGCCCTTCAGGCGTGCGCCATCAAACGGAACGGACCAGCTGTCTTCGCCAGAACGAACGTAATCGATACGCTTGTAGAAGGTGTTCAGGATTTCTTCGCTGTCCAGACCAAGCGCCATCAGCAGGGATGTCACAGGGATCTTGCGGCGACGGTCGATACGCGCGTGAACAATGTCCTTAGCATCGAACTCAATATCGAGCCAGGAACCACGGTAAGGAATCACACGTGCGGCAAACAGAAGCTTACCGGAAGAGTGGGTCTTACCTTTGTCATGATCAAAGAATACACCCGGGGAACGGTGCATCTGAGATACGATAACACGCTCAGTACCATTGATCACAAAGGTACCGTTATCGGTCATGAATGGGATATCGCCCATGTAGACATCTTGCTCTTTGATGTCTTTAACGGACTTTGCGCCAGTATCTTCATCCACATCAAAGACGATGAGGCGAAGCGTAAGCTTCAGTGGCGCAGCGTAAGTCATATCACGCTGGCGGCACTCTTCCACATCATACTTTGGTGCTTCAAATTCGTAGTCTACGAATTCAAGAAGGGAATTACCTGCAAAATCCGAAATGGGGAATACGGACTTAAATACGGCCTCCAGGCCTTCGTCAACGCGACCACCCTCTGCCTTGTCAACTTGCAAGAATTGGTCATAAGACGCCTTCTGCACTTCGATAAGGTTTGGCATCGCCGCTACATCGCGGATGGATCCGAAATACTTACGGACCCGCTTGCGACCGTTGAACGTCTGCGTCATTGTCGCTCCTCGTATCACTCAACGTGACGGTTCAGAAAAACGACGCTCAGCCTGTGGCATAGAACGTAGCTTCTCAGAACCGTCCACCAAAGGCACCTGACCGGCACCCTCCCCCGTCGGGACGTTTAC
The DNA here is from genome assembly GCA_947496145.1 of uncultured Pseudovibrio sp. Classification (GTDB taxonomy): domain Bacteria; phylum Pseudomonadota; class Alphaproteobacteria; order Rhizobiales; family Stappiaceae; genus Pseudovibrio. The sequence goes on along the minus strand of CANMBS010000052.1, from coordinate 7,104 downwards.
CCCGGCCGGAAAACCCGCCAGGGTACGGAAAAGGTCCCGGATTACTCCGGGACCAATATCTGAAGAACTCAGGATTACTTGAGTTCTACTTTTGCACCAGCTTCTTCGAGCTTCTTCTTCAGCTCTTCAGCTTCGTCTTTAGAAACTGCTTCTTTAACAGCTTTTGGAGCGCCTTCTACGAGCTCTTTAGCTTCTTTCAGGCCAAGACCGGTGATCGCACGTACTTCTTTAATTACGTTGATCTTCTTCGCGCCAGCGTCAGCCAGGACAACGTCGAATTCAGTCTTTTCTTCAGCAGCAGCACCGCCTTCAGCAGCAACTGCAGCAACAGCTACAGGAGCAGCAGCAGAAACGCCCCACTTTTCTTCGAGCATTTTGGACAGCTCAGCAGCTTCCATGACGGTCAGTGCAGAGAGTTCTTCTACGATCTTTTCGAGATCAGCCATTTTTCATCTACCTTGTTGTTCGAACCGATTACGGTTTTGACAAAATTAATGTGGTTCCGCCTTACGCGGCTTCGCCCTTTTCGGCATAAGCGTTGAATACGCGAGCAAGCTGCCCGGCAGGTGCGCTTGTAACCTGAGCAATACGGGATGCTGGAGTTTGGATCATACCAACCAGCTTTCCGCGGAGCTCGTCCAGAGACGGCATTGTTGCCAGCGAGTTAACACCAGCAGCATCCAGGTTTGTAGAACCGAGAGCACCGCCAAGGATTTTGAAAGCTTCATTATCCTTAGCAAAGTTAGCAGCAGCCTTAGGTGCAGCAACCGGATCGTCAGAGTAGACGATTACAGTTGGACCCGTGAACAGGTCGCTGATGTGCTCAAGTTCAGTGCCTTGAAGGGCAAGCTTGACAAGACGGTTTTTAGCAACCTTAACGGTACCGCCTGCTTCACGAGCCGCAGCACGAAGCTGCGTCATCTGAGAAACAGAAAGACCCGCATAGTGCGCAACGACAGCAACGCCGGTGTTAGACAACACTTCGTTGAAATCGCTGACGAACTTTTGCTTATCCGCTCTTTCCACTTGCCTTCTCCATTTAGCAACAACTCACGTTGTTGCCGGTTTGCCTTTGCCGCGTCAAAGCCGGGTAAACCCAACCCCAACAACGACGATTAGGGTCCTGTCCCCTTACGCGCCGAAGTGGCGCAGCAAGGCAATTTGGTTCGAACCGCAAGGTTGAGTAGCGTTTTGCATATCAACCAAATCAGTTCTTCTCCATCTATGCAGGCCTTCCTTAGCGAAAACTTAAACCAACAAACGTTGGCACCTGCAGTCTCGGACAGGGATGCCGAAGGACCATAACAGCCTTTCAGCGGTAAAACCTCCCACATAAAAGCGGGAGGTAACTCTTATAGGCGAGGTGTTTACTCGGTAATGGAACCGAGTTCAACCTTTACGCCTGGGCCCATCGTGGATGAAAGTGCTACGCGCTTAACGTAGGTACCTTTCGCACCAGATGGCTTAGCTTTAATCACTGCATCAACGAACGCTTTCACGTTCTCTTCCAGCTTGGAAGCTTCAAAAGAAGCTTTACCAACACCAGCGTGGATGATGCCAGCTTTTTCAACGCGGAACTGTACAGAACCACCCTTAGCGTCTTTAACAGCTTTGGTCACGTCAGGGGTCACAGTGCCAACCTTAGGGTTTGGCATCATGCCGCGAGGACCAAGAACCTTACCAAGACGACCAACCAGTGGCATCATGTCAGGAGTTGCAATCACGGTATCGAAATCGATTTTACCGCCCTGAACTTCCTTAACCAGCTCTTCTGCACCAACAATGTCAGCGCCAGCAGCTTTAGCTTCGTCAGCTTTTGCATCGCGAGCAAATACTGCAACACGTACAGTTTTACCTGTACCGTTTGGCAGAACACATGCACCGCGAACCATCTGGTCAGCGTGACGCGGATCAACACCAAGGTTGATTGCAACTTCAACGGTCTCGTCGAACTTCGCAGTGGAGTTGGATTTGATCAGATCAAGAGCTTCGCTAACAGCGTACTCTTTATTACGATCAACACCCTCACGAGCAGTTTTGATGCGCTTACCTACTTTAGCCATGATCTATTACTCCGTAACTTCCACACCCATGGAACGGGCGGAGCCTTCGATCATCAGCATTGCAGCTTCGATGTCGTTAGCGTTGAGGTCTTTCATCTTAGCTTCAGCGATCTCACGAACCTGAGCTTTGGTGATGGACGCAACAGTGCCGCGACCTGGGGTCTGAGAGCCAGACTTGATCTTAGCAGCTTTCTTGATGAAGAAAGAAGCCGGAGCAGTCTTGATCTCGAATGTGAAAGACTTATCGGAATAATAAGTAATGGTGGTTGGGCAAGGAGCGCCCCTCTCAACATCCTGGGTCTTAGCGTTAAACGCCTTACAGAATTCCATGATGTTCAGACCGCGCTGACCCAGCGCAGGACCAATTGGTGGGGATGGTGTAGCAGAACCTGCCGGCACCTGAAGCTTTAGATAGCCTTCAATCTTTTTCGCCATTATTCTCTCCAGAATGGACCTGTGAAATCGCCCGAAGGCACTTCACGTGTAAGAGAGTGGGCGGTCTGGCTTCTGGAGCACCGACGAAAGTGCACCTCACCCGCCGCCACAACCCGGACTTAGCCGACTTTGTCAACCTGTCCGTATTCAAGTTCAACCGGGGTAGCCCGGCCAAAGATAGACACAGTCACTTTAAGACGTGCCCGCTCCTCATCGACTTCCTCGACAAGGCCAGAGAAGGAAGCAAACGGACCATCGCTGACGCGAACCTGTTCACCAACCTCAAAGCTGACAGAAGGTTTCGGTGTTTCGACACCTTCCTGAACCTGATTAAGAATACGCTGCGCTTCCGCCTCAGAAATAGGCATAGGCTTCTTATCATTCCCAAGAAAGCCAGAAACCTTCGGCGTATCGTTGATCAGGTGATAAGCGTCATCGCTCATTTCCATCTTCACGAGCACATAACCCGGGAAGAACTTCCGCTCAGCATCAACCTTGCGACCACGACGCACTTCTACGAATTTCTCGGTCGGAACCAGAACTTCGTCAAATGAATCTTCAAGCCCTTGCTGCTGCGCTCTTTCTTTAATCGCCTCAGCAACTTTACGCTCAAAATTCGAATAAGCGTGAACAATATACCAGCGCTTAGCCATCTTAAATCCTGTTCCTACTAGAATTGCCTGAAAAGCTATTAGAAGCCAAGCAGTAAACTGATACCCCAGCTCATAAGCTGGTCAGCAGCAAGAAAGAACATCGCCGCCAAGAAAACCATGACGAAAACCATCAATGTGGTCACGCCAGTTTCCTTGCGCGTCGGCCAAGTTACCTTCGCAGTTTCTGAACGAACTTGCTGGATAAATGTAAAAGGATTGGTTTTTGCCATCCGGTCCCGGCCCATTACACGACAGGTGGGCGCGTAGATTCTTCCACGCGCCCTATCCCTGAAAAACTCTTCATATGCCACCAACTTCAAATAATCAAGATTTTTCTTGACCAGAAGAAAATGGCAGGGGCAGCAGGGCTCGAACCCGCGACCTACGGTTTTGGAGACCGTCGCTCTACCAACTGAGCTATACCCCTACATGCATCCCAACTTCGGGACAAAAACCCTTCCCACCAACAATCAAATTTGCTGGAAGGAGCCGTGTCGCAATATACGTCGCGACACGATATGTAAAGACTTAAAAGTCTTTATTCGATGATTTCAGCTACAACGCCAGCGCCGACGGTACGACCGCCTTCGCGGATAGCGAAGCGCAGACCATCTTCCATAGCGATTGGCACGATAAGTTCAACTGAAACAGCAACGTTATCACCAGGCATCACCATTTCTGTGCCTTCTGGCAGAGAAACAACACCAGTCACGTCAGTTGTACGGAAGTAGAACTGTGGACGGTAGTTGGTGAAGAATGGAGTGTGACGTCCACCCTCTTCCTTGGTAAGGATGTATGCCTCAGCCTTGAACTTGGTGTGAGGAGTAACGGAACCTGGCTTACACAGAACCTGGCCACGCTCAACTTCTTCACGACCAACACCACGGATCAGTGCACCAATGTTATCACCAGCTTCACCCTGATCGAGCAGCTTGCGGAACATTTCAACACCGGTAACAGTGGTCTTAGCTGTTTCTTTGATACCGACGATCTCAACTTCATCACCAACGTGGATGATACCGCGCTCAACGCGACCGGTAACAACGGTACCACGACCGGAGATAGAGAACACGTCTTCGATTGGCATCAAGAATGCCTGATCGCGTGGACGGTCTGGAGTTGGGATATACTCGTCTACTGCAGCCATCAGTTCAGCGATTTTCTCGGAACCAATGTTTGCATCGCGATCTTCCAGAGCTGCCAGAGCAGAACCAGCGATGATTGGAATATCGTCGCCTGGGAATTCGTAGGAAGAAAGAAGTTCACGAACTTCCATTTCTACGAGCTCGAGAAGCTCTTCATCGTCAACCTGGTCAACTTTGTTCATGAAGACAACCAGCGCAGGAACACCAACCTGACGTGCAAGCAGGATGTGCTCACGTGTCTGAGGCATTGGGCCGTCTGCAGCGTTAACAACGAGGATCGCGCCGTCCATCTGCGCAGCACCGGTGATCATGTTTTTCACATAGTCAGCGTGGCCTGGGCAGTCAACGTGTGCGTAGTGACGAGCGTCGGTTTCGTACTCAACGTGCGCTGTGGAAATGGTAATACCACGTGCGCGCTCTTCAGGAGCACCATCGATTTCGTCATATGCTTTGAAGTCACCAAACTGTTTGGTGATCGCAGCAGTCAGCGTAGTTTTGCCGTGATCAACGTGGCCGATTGTGCCGATGTTGACGTGCGGCTTATTACGTTCAAATTTTTCCTTCGCCATGGGCGTAGCTCTCTATTTAATCGTAGTTCCGTCGATCAAGGCCCGAGATCCGATACTCAGACCCCAAGGATTCTTTTAGGACACTCCCAGCAAAACTGAAGGAAACTTGGAGCGGGTGAAGGGAATCGAACCCTCGTCGTAAGCTTGGAAGGCTTCTGCTCTACCATTGAGCTACACCCGCATTCCCAGTTTCAGGCTGATGGTGGAGGAGGTTGGATTCGAACCAACGTAGGCATAGCCAGCGGATTTACAGTCCGCCCCCTTTAGCCACTCGGGCACTCCTCCGAGATCAACCAAAACCCTCTTAACAAGAAGATTTTTGAAACTCGTTTTGCTGAACACGCCGCCTAACCGCTAAGCAGTTGCGCCGCGTCCTGTGGCGCGGTTTATGCCGCCGTGAACGTCATCTGTCAACGCCTCTTTTGCACGTGCCTGTGCAAAATCAACAGTGCAGATAGTTTTCCCCTTTTTTTCCCGGGAAACTAACCGGCAGATTTTGCGTAGAACCTTGCTAAATCACAGCTCTTCACATTGAACCCGGCAATTTTGAGAGAAATACTTTTCCGGAAACCGAACCATGCAACCTTCTCTTCAACCCACTTAAAAGAGCGCAAACATTCTTTTCCTGAAATGAGGACAAAAAGGAATGTTTAGGCTCTCCTCTTTATTCCCTTGAAGCCTGATCCTGACCAGAGTATCGAGAGCCTATGAGCAACTTTAAAAAGCAAAACAGTGCAAGCGGCAGCCGGTGGAGCCCAACGCAGGGCAACGACCGGCCCCAAAAGAAAAAGCCAGCCTACGGAAAACCATCCGGCGGCAGCTTTTCAAAGGGCAAGCCCTGGCAGAAGAAATCAGCAGGCGAAGACGGCCCCTTCTATATATATGGCCTTCACACCATTGAAGCAGCCTTTAAGAACCCGGAACGCAAGCGCCATAAACTCCTTGTCACGCAAAACGCACTGCGCCGACTGGAAGAGCGCAACCTGAAGATCGACGTTCCGGTTGAAGACGCCAGCCCGCGTGACATTGATAAGCTTGTTGGCAAAGACGCCGTCCACCAGGGTGCTGCCCTTCTGGTAGACGCTCTTCCAGAATATGGCCCGGAAGAACTCAAAGACGGTCAACTGGTTCTCGCATTGGATCAGATCACCGACCCGCACAATGTGGGCGCGATCCTTCGCTCCGCTGTCGCCCTGAATGCCGACGCCGTTGTCACCACCCGTCGCCACGCCCCTGAAGAAGGCCCGGTCCTTGCAAAAACAGCAAGTGGCGCGCTGGACATGATCAAGCACGTGCGCATTCAGAATATGGCCCGCTTCGTGGAAGAAATGCGTGATAAAGGCTATCAGGCCATCGCACTGGACAGTGAAGGCCCTGAAGCGGTCGAAAACACTGCCTTTACAGATAAGACCTTGCTTATTCTGGGCTCCGAAGGCAAGGGAGTTCGTGAAGGCGTGCGCAAAAGCTGCGACACTCTCGCCCGCCTCGACATGCCCGGACAAATCAAGTCTCTCAACGTCTCCAATGCTGCGATTCTCTCTTTATATGTCGCTCGCATGAAAATGGGGCTGTCATAATCTGGCAGCCTCTGGCTTTACCCCTCATGAAAGGGGCGCAAGGTGCAATCCAGCCCCTCGCAAAACACCACCTCACCAAAAGAAGCTGCACCTGACCAACCACCAGCATTCGCAGTCAGTGGTTGGCCAGCACTTAGGCTCACCCAATCACATTAGACAAATGTGAGGTCATCAGCGCTCAGGTTGTTGGCATCAAAGTTTACCAGAATGCTCACAATAGAACCATCAAGCGCAACATAGGCGTGACCGGCAAAGTCATGACCCTCTGGGAAGTTGCCCCATTGAACGGAGCCATCAAAACTTTCACTCAGGCCAATAAGGTCCGCGCCCGCTTCAAAGTCCCCAACCAGATCAACACCCTGATCTTTTGCAAAGACAAATGTATCACTGCCGGAGCCACCATATAAGGTATCAACACTTGAGCCGCCCAGTAGCGTGTCATTTCCAGACCCACCATGCATTTCATCATTGCCGCCACCACCGAACAGATAGTCAGTGCCAGTTCCACCATACATTTTTTCCTGGCCGCTACCACCCCACAGGTTGTCATTTCCCTCTTCACCGTAGAGCTCCCCTCCACCATCTCCGAGCTATTGCCAAGTCTGGTGTATAAGCTTTTTCTTAAGCAGCTTTTTTATCGGGTTGAGGCTGTTCGATACCAT
>CANMBS010000051.1 GCA_947496145.1 uncultured Pseudovibrio sp. | reverse complement strand
GTCTCCGCTCTGGATACCAGATCTCCGCTCTACTCCGTCTAGCATGACGGCGGTGGGTAGCCATTTGTCTGGGCACTTAAACTGAAACAAAGCGCCTCCCGATGGAACAAAGGCCCTCCCCACAGTGTCTTCCCGGCCTCCGAGCCGGGACCTATGACCCCTTGCGTTTGTGGGGAAATACAGGAGGCTCCCTTCCACCCAAGTACCGCAGAAGGTGCTGGCCTGCGGAGGGGTGTCCGAGCCGCAGGCCAGCGGGCATCCGGGGTGGGGCATACGTTGTCTAGCCCGCACCTGGATGCCCTGACACATTGCTCCTGTTGCAAACCGGGGCAATGTGGTGTGCACAATGGTGGGTTACGCGCTCGTTACGAGCAGGTTCCCTTGCTGTGTGGAGGGCGCAACGGGAGTAAGCGTTGCCTGTTCAGGCGTGGACCTGAGGCAGGCACTTGGCTTAATCAGGAAGCGGGGTTTTGGGTTGGCTGGCTACGGAGGAGCGACTCGCGTGCTGGCGTATTTCCGGCACAAACCTTTTGGGTTTGGGAAAGGAAAAAGCGTCAGATAAGGTTCCGCAGCTTTTTTGCAGGGCTTCCAGTTGGTTACAGAAGACTTTCGCAAAGTGAACAAGGCATCCCACTCGTTCGTGTCCTGCATTCTCTCGCTCAGCAGCATCTGCTGGAAGTAGGTGAGGTTTTGCAGGTGAGAAACGGTGATGATGATTGTATCTATTTCATTTTGAAGAGTATTTGTAGTGCCACAGGCACATGCGGAGTCGGTCATTCTCAATCCCTCTGTTTACAGGGTGTTGAAGGACCACTCGACAACGTGGCTTTCGACGGCCCGCTGGCGAGCGGGAGGTTCGAAACCTGTAAACAGTCAGGCGAGTTTATTCCCTCCCGAAGGAGGTGTTGTATTCACCGCCCTCCCGCTCATAGCAAAGGGTTTGCACACTACCTATAAAGCAGGCACAAAAAATCCGCTAGTCGTCGGGAGCGGTAACCGCTGTTTAAAGGAGGTTTCGACGCTTCATGCATGAGAGTGGAATGAAAACCTGTAGTTGTCAAACTGGCAATTTTTACAGGACTGTGGATGGAGGGGTGCGTTTGCACTGTGCCTGAGAGCTTGCATCTCCCCCCCAATCCCGCGCAAGCAAAGTACGACGCGGGAGCCAGAGCAGCACACCCAACTGTCTGTCACTCTGGTTTCCTGATCAAGTCAGGCATGACGTTAGTGATGGCCGTCTGTGCTCCCCCCCTTAAACCAAAAGCAAATCAGGCACTTTCGTCCCCACCACTTGGCTTGTCATCAATCTGGTAGGGAGCCAGAACCTTTCTGGTCTTCTCAGGCAGGTTTCTGCCCCAACCCGCATCCAGATTGTGATCAACCGACACCCGGTCATCAAACACAAAACACTCGCCTTTCCAGAGGCTTTGGTCTTCTGGTACCTTCTCAAGATAGTTCAGAATACCGCCTTCAAGGTGATAGACCTCATCATACCCCTGCTCCAGCATCAGGCCCGTAGCACGTTCGCAGCGAATGCCACCCGTGCAAAACATCGCGACTTTCTTTTTGGAACGCAGCGCATTGTCATTGCGCTGAACCCACTCGGGAAACTCATTGAAAGTCTCTGTTTCAGGATCAACAGCCCCTTCAAACGTCCCCAAAGCAAACTCGTAGTCATTGCGCGTATCAATAACGACCGTATCAGGGTCTGAGATCAGCGCATTCCAGTCCTCAGGCTTCACATAGGTGCCAACGAGATCATTGGGATCGATATGGTTCGCCCCCATGTTCACAATTGCCTTTTTCAGCCGCACCTTCATACGCTTGAACGGGACTTTCTTCGCCCAGCTCTCCTTGACAGTGATGTCACTGAAACGGGGATCACTGCGCAGATAAGCAATTACTTCGCGCATTTGCGGCTCTTCGCCGGCAATGGTGCCGTTGATGCCTTCACGGGCAATCAGAAGACTGCCGCGCACACCACGCTTTTTGCAGAAATCCAGCAGGGGCTCACGCACGTCTTCGTATTCTGCGAACTCAACAAACTTATAGAGCGCGCAAACCAGAATGGGGGTCAGGTTTGTTTTCATTTCTCGCCTTTTGGCATTATTCGTGAGATTACCTATACCTCATTCAGGATGGTTTCGTAAGCAGGTGAAGAATGCCTGAAACGATAAAACCTCCCCTACCGAAGCAGGGAAGGTTCCACAGCAACTTGCCACATTAACATCATCGAACCCCGGAGTTTCCGATAGACCGCAATTACCGCGGACGGAAAGCTTCGACGATAGTGAGCAAAGTTTGCAACTGATCCGGCGTACCAGCCTGAGCAACTTTTTCGGTTGCTCCCGCTGCTGCCATCGTATCCATGGAGTAAATCTGCATAACACCCTGATTGGCAGCTGCCTGAGCCAGTGTGTTCTGCTGCTGCGCCGCAGCCACATTGTTCTGGAACAGAATGCCGGTGGAATGCGCCATGGTCTGATACAGCGATCCCATAGCCATGGCAGGAGCTTCAGCCACCACCTTCACATTGGCCTGGGTAACTGCATCAGTAATCATTGGACTAACCGTATCTGGCATAGTCGTCATCCTTCAAAAGTAAACATAAAGAGTGAAGCAGAGTCCGGTGGCCTTGCAGTGAACCACCGTGGGCACGCCCAACTGAAAACCAACCGGACATCATTAAACCAGTATGTGAGACAGGCCCTCAGGCGGGCCATGCCAGAACCTATTAGGTCGGATTGAATACACGCAGAATTGTCAGCAACGTGTTCAGCTGATCTGGTGTGCCGCTTTGAGCAACTTTTTCGGTAGCACCAGCACCAGCCATTGTATCCATGGAGTAAATCTGCATAACTCCCTGGTTAGCTGCCGCTTGAGAAAGAATGTTCTGCTGCTGTGAGGCAGAGACATAGTTCTCAAAGAGAATTCCGGTTGAATGCGCCATTGTCTGATAGACGCTACCCATTGCCATTGCAGGGGCTTCACCAACCACCTTTACGTTGGACTGGGTAACAGCATCAGTGATCATTGGGCTAACAGTAGTTGGCATTCTAATAGTCCTCTTTCATACAGTTCTGGTCAAAATTCAGGTTCTGCATTTCCTTGAACTGGCTCCAAAGGAGTACGCACTACTACAAATTAAGGATGCTTCAGAACCATTCTCATCGCTCTGGTCAATCACCAGAAAGCGAAGCTCGAAAGTTCCGGTTATCTATTGAAATTGCGAAGTGTGGTCAGCAGCGTGTCCAATTGGTCAGAAGTCCCGATTTCAGCAGTCTTTTCAGTGGCTGAAGCCCCAGCGATTGTGTCTAATGAGTAAACTTGCATAACCCCCTGGTTCGTCGCAGCCAGCGCCTGCATGTTAGATTGAGCAGCTGATCCCACCGAATTTTGAAACAAGATGCCCGTTGAATGTGCAAGGGAGCTGTAAAGGTTCCCCAAAGCCACTGCCGGCGCATCCCCAACCACCTTCACATTGGTTTGCGTCACAGCATCAGTTATCATTCCATCCTCTGTAATTACGGGTCCAATTCCCGGAAGATCCGCCATACACCAACTCCCACCAATACAGCCGAACTCAAGAGCAATCCGGCAAAACGCAGCCCTGTATCACCTCTGATCAACCACTTCAAAAAAGCACTGACCAGAGGCAAACTCTTATCTGTTTTGGAAACTCAAACTTGACGCCACCCGGCACAAGCCACTGTATTTACCGCGCAAAATACCGACGTAACGTATCGAGCATACTTTCATCAATCTGCTCAAGTTCCTTGGGGTCCATGTGCGAAATACTGTTTGCCGCTGCCATGGAACCCACTGAGTAGGTATGCAAAATCCCCTGGTTCAACGCGGATTGAGCAATGATGTTCTGGCGCTGAGCATTCGCTACAGCATTTTCAAAGAGAATTCCCGTTGTCTGCGCTGCACTCAGGTAAGTCAATGCCAGCGCAAACGCAGGAGCTACAGCGAGCAACTCAATGACACCTGCTTCAACTGCTCCACCATCAGAGGAGCTCGCAGCACCACACTTCTCATCAATAGTCTTTGGCATTTTTTCTCCAATATGCTTGTTATTATTGCCATTTACAGACTATTGACGCCGCTCCTCTGCATTTGTGAACTTTTTCCTAAGAGACTGACAGATCAGTAATAATCTCTTTACACCTTAATCTATCGGTCCCGTGATCTCTGTTGCATGTACCCAATCAGAACTTCAGTAAGCTTTTCATTCAGCGGTGCCATCTGCCTGGAAAGCTCACTGGTGATCTCCTTACGCAAGAATTCCCGCAGGGCCTCCGCCACTTGCACAGCCACCATTTCCTGATTAGCACCGCCTCCCATCACCGGCTGCCCGGACATGGGAAACTGCGCAGGCCCGCCAGCAGGGGGAACACCCGGTTGCCCGATGCCCTGCCCGGCATCCAGCTTAGGTGGTGTTGGAACAGGCGGAACCTGTGGTCCTGGCGCAGATGCTGCTTCATCCCCTGTACCAATCACACTCTTGATCATATTGATCTCTTCATCAATGGAAACACTCAGCTTCGCCGCCGCTTGTTCCACCTCTGACACAATGGCCTGCGCAGAATTTGATGCATCTTCACAAGCCTTGTTAATCTGCGCCTGTTGCTGGCGGATCTCCGCAACCACCTCATTGTAATTGGGAATGCCCTGCCGAAGCTGCGCAAATTCTGTAGCGGCCTGATCCACATTCTCCTTTACCTGAGAAAGCTGTACCACCGCATCATCAAGCGCGGAATTTAACTCTGGCCCGGGCGTAACTGTCACCTTTTGAGGGTCACCTGTGCCCGGCTGCCCGTTTGTGGCTGTACTCATCACCTCGCTCCTCACATCTGGTATCACCACTCGTAATCTGCGGTTCGCCCCTGATCACGATCCTCCACCCGATCTTCAAACTCTATTCCTCCTGTAGAGGTAAAGCGCGCCAGCAACTCTTCCTCCACACCGTCTTGCAAAAGCCGTTCAGCCTCATCTTCCTCCCGGTCTGAGTATCGCTCTGCATCCTCCTGCAAACGCTCATTCCGGAACCCCATAACCACATCAGCTTCATTAAATCCGTCTTCGCCAACCAGCAAAACTTCCGCTTTCACAAGCGCATCCCGTGCAAGACTGAGATGGCATAGCAAACCGGGCAGCCCTTCTACCCCGGAGCGGGAAAGCGTCTGTGTTTCTTCCTGCTCAATAACCCCTTCCCACCGACGCAGCTGATTGAGGATCACTTCCTCCAGTTCCTCTCGAATGTATGTAACGTCCCGTTCCATATCTCACCTTTAAAGCTGACAGGGGTCTGCCTACCGCGTCAGAGCCCGAAGAAAAGTCGCTAGCAAAATGTAGTCGCGCTGAAACAACCGGGTGATCTCCCCAAGCAATGCAGCCAGCTGAGCAGCTCTTTGCGCCTCAGAAAGATCAGGCTCTTCACCAACATGACCCGTTGGTTGCTCGCTGGAGTGTTCAGCACGCAAGTTCATCCCTCCTCAAACGACAGATCACTCGCTCACTTCCTGAAACGCCGAAATGGCGTTGGTCACCATCGTGTTCAGTTCCGTCAGTGCTGGCGTTGCCGCAAGCGCCGGATCCTGAGCAATCTTGGCAGCTACAATCGCTTGTGCCGCCATGGAAATCTGCATGACACCATTCATGTAGGTCTCAGCATCCTGCGAGGCATGCCCGCTTGACTGTTTGGTCATCACATCCTCAGGAACGGAGATCATCGTCTCCAGTCCCTGGAAATTCTGGAAATTTGTAAACTGCACCGCCTGTGTAATCTGATCGTTCAATGCAGGCGTTGCCGGTGCTGACATAGGCAAAGGTGGATAGGATGGACCAGACGATTGATCCTGCGAACTACCGCTGGATGTCCCCTGCGACGAATCCCCGGTTCCATTCGTGCCGTTGGAATCCTCATAGCCCGCACCTCCAGCTGATCCCTTTTCACTGTCCATCACCATGGTTTGCTGCGCTCCGGCTTGACTGTTGCTCTCTCTTGCTGTGTTGACGGTTCGTTGTTCCGCCTGTGAGGAAATTTCAGGTGCTGAAGAAGCTTGCTGAATACCTTGTTGCCTCGGTGCACCAGCATCGGACTGAGTTGAGGAACGCATACTCTTTTCACTCAAAGGTCCGTGGAGCAGAGAGATCAAACGCCGACGGCGCGTAATCGCATTCTCATACTCTTGAGAAGCTATACTCTCACCCCTCTCCCTCACCATCAAATTTCCTTAGTTAACTACCTGAAGGCTTAGACTCCGACGCGGAAGTTGGACCGATTTCCATAATCAGCTGTACCCCCTTGGAAACCACAGCAGTCGAAATCTGGTTCATAGATTGCTGAGCATGAGTGGCATTTTGAACTGACAGCCCCGTCGCATTACTAACCACCTGATAAAGATTGGCAATTGCCTGTGATGGTGCCTCGCCCACCACCTTCACATTTGTCTGTGTCACTGCATCCGTTACCTGTGCATTAACCGTCTCTTCCGCCATGCTTATGCCCTCGCAGTCTGAAATCGTTAACTATTCGGGAAGACGCACTTCCTTCCCTCCTGTGAACTCGCATTTACCTTAATTGAGCCGTCGACGCTTTCTGGAACGCGCATCGCGAAGCTTCTCCCGCAAGAACTGAACCCGTTTCCGGGCCAGAGCCTGTGAAATACTCAACTCCTCCGAGATCTCGCTGTAACTGCGATCCTCGGCAAATTTCATCTTGAAAATCTGCTGGTAGATCGTGGGCAGTCCCTCCAGCGTTTTGGCTATCAGTGCCAGTTCTTCCTTCTGTGCCAGCAGCACCTCTTGCGGAGCCGATTCAACCTCAACATTGGCAAGATGCTCGTCGTAAACATCCTTCTCACCATCACGAAACTGATACTCATAGCGCTTCTTACGATACTGACTGATGAACTCATTTTTGAGCGCATACATAAAAAACGCGATCGGTTCCCTCATATTTACAGGGCGTTGCTCAAAGTGAGAGGCCACCTTGATGATAGTTGCCGACATCAACTCCTCTGCCGCGTCCATATCACCACCCGTAAGATGAAATGCACGCCCAAATATCTTTTTTCGATTATCATTCCAGTATTTCCAGACAGGTGTTAGATTTTGACGCCTGTCCGCATGGTCCAGTCGTGTATTCTTGTAATACATTCGCCACACCTCAACGTATTACAGACACAACCTCGCGCACTATTAAGAAGACACCCAACACACTCCTGGGAAATTACTCCCATGACGTGATATCAACTTTATTTCGAGAGTTATTGTCCGTTTCGATGAGACTGAAGCTACGGATATTCTTAAATCTGGAAAACCAACACAATCTTATGGGTTGTATAAATTAAGTTACACAACTTTAAATAATATGCATTTTACAATGAACGAAAAGGTGAAAGCTATCAATCAGTTGTGGTTCACTCAAAAACTTGTCTTGCAGATTTACAACACAATCGGGAACAACAACGCCACCTGTTAACAACCTATAAGGTGTATTATTTCAACCTACACAACCCGAAGAATGCCTCTCTTTAATCTCGTAGATGAAGCTCGCCCCTGCCCTTAATAGACACATCACTACCGATTTTGTGACATGAGCGATTCTATGAAATATGTCGGAGACGCAACTCAATCTGCGCATTCACAAACCGCGCCCGTTCCTCAGCAGGCACTTGCGGGACCTCCACCAGATCATAATTGTGAGCCTGATAGACGGCCACATTCGCCTCATAATCGCGGCAAGCAAAATCAAAGTCGTGTGTGCGCTCTTCATCATTGGCAAAGATTTTCTTCCAGGCGCACAAACAAACACCGGGTTGTCGAAGCGTCGTTCACGCAACTCATCAATCATATGTTCTGGCAAAGGCGCACCAATGATCTTGCTATAAGCAATCGCCTCTAAAAAACTGCGATCATGCAGCACAGGGCGACCACTTGAACTAGCTTTCTGATCAAAGGATTGTATCGACCGATCAAAAAGCAGATCCCGAAAAGCAACGGTATCCCGATCAGGAAGTGCAGTCCCTCCAGCTGCCCGCTGTTCACGCACCACTTGACGCCCAACCTCCGCACGGCAGTCATAACCATACGGCTTAAGGCATTCCAACAGGGTGGATTTCCCAGCGCCCGACGCGCCGGTGATAACAAACTTCGCCATGGCATCTCGCTCACACGAACAATAAATTAAGGAAGGGAAATTCAACAAGGATCAGCAAAGGCAAGAAGCGCAAACAGACACGAGCACCGAAGACCTTTGTATAACAATCACCAATTTTCGGGTAGAAAATGGTGAGCCCGCACGGGTTCGAACCGTGGACCTACTGATTAAAAGTCAGTTGCTCTACCAGCTGAGCTACGGGCTCACATGACGTGATACGCTTGGTGGGTGCACAGGGATTCGAACCCGGGACCGTCTGATTAAGAGTCAGATGCTCTACCAACTGAGCTATACACCCAAACGTTTCCCGCCGAAGCGATGGCGGGTGTATATAAAGCCTTTTGCCAGAGCGCAAGGCCCTAACCGCAAGTTTTCAAAAATGTCTTGTGTAAAGTAAACTTATCCCAGACTAACCTCTGCAAATCTACGTGTTTTCGCAGCATCAGCACAATCAACAGATGCAGTTTTCACAATACACACTGCGCAGATCAGCAATTCCCCTCCTATCAATTAGTCGGAGTAACACGAGAACGAAGGAATTGAGAGCGCTTCAGGTTCATAGTGCTGCCAGTTCCCCCCTAAAGCAGACTTAGCAAGTGCAACATTGCTCAAAAACCGCATATTTCTGCGTTTTCTCGCAGCATCAACCGTAAAAATCACCCAACTTAAAGGCGCAGATCCGTTCATCTTCACCCGGCGCAACATATGGAAAGACAGCAAACTGTTGCAGATAACTCAAGCAAACAAGAGATCGTTGCAGCGCAACATGCGCAATAAGCTACTTGACGCTTTTACGTAAAGCCGCCTACTCTCCTCCACAACTTCAGGGGTAATCAAGCTGTTACGAGAACAGATGGTACTCCCTGACACGATAAGAAACACAAGGAGAATGGAGCAGGCGGCTCCATGGACCAGTATGAATTCAACAATTCTTCTAATCGTGGTGGGAAGCGCGTCGCCGGAGTGAGTATCCTCACTCGGAACGGTTAGACGCGCACAAGGAGCCAAACGGCTCCTTTTTTTATGGCTAATTCGCAGATGTACGCAGCAAGTACATCTGCAAATCAAACAGCCGGATTGAAGACGTAATTTTCATTCCGGCAAAACGGGCAGATACAGGCAACAAGGACTTGATGATGCAACGGGAGATGACAGGCGCTGAAATGGTTCTCCAGGCGCTGAAGGACAACGGGGTAGAACACGTATTTGGGTACCCGGGCGGCGCAGTCCTTCCCATTTACGATGAGTTGATCCAGCAAGAGTCAGTTGAGCACATTCTTGTCCGTCACGAGCAAGGTGCAGGCCATGCTGCGGAAGGCTATGCCCGCTCCACTGGCAAGGCCGGGGTTGCTCTGGTTACGTCCGGGCCGGGTGCCACCAACATGGTAACAGCCCTCACAGACGCCATGCTCGATTCCATTCCGATGGTCTGTATCACTGGTCAGGTTCCAACCAATCTGGTTGGCTCCGACGCCTTTCAGGAATGTGACACCGTCGGCATCACTCGCCCCTGCACCAAACACAACTGGCTGGTAAAGGATGTAAGCGACCTGCCGCGCATCCTGCATGAAGCCTTTTACGTTGCCCAGTCCGGTCGCCCCGGACCGGTCGTTGTCGATATCCCGAAAGACGTTCAGTTTGCCACCGGCACCTATGAAGGCCCGCAGACAAACCCAAGCAACCACATCAGCTACCGCCCGCAACTGAAAGGCGACATGAACGCCATCCGTGCAGCAGTTGAACTGATGTCGCAGGCAAAACGCCCGGTTTTCTATACCGGTGGTGGTGTAATTAACTCCGGTCCGGCAGCAAGCCAGCTGCTGCGCGAACTGATTGACCTGACAGGCTTCCCGATCACCTCAACCCTGATGGGTCTGGGTGCCTACCCTGCCTCTGGCAAGCAATGGCTGGGTATGCTGGGTATGCACGGCACCTATGAGGCCAACATGGCCATGCATGATTGCGATCTGATGATCTGCATCGGCGCACGCTTTGATGACCGTATCACTGGTCGCCTCGACGCATTCTCACCCAACTCCACCAAAATTCATATCGACATCGATCCATCCTCTATCAACAAAATCGTGCATGTAGACCTGCCGATTGTTGGTGATGTGGCCCATGTTCTGGAAGATATGGTTCGCATCTGGCGCGCTTCCAGCTTCCGCTCCCAACCGGAGCTGAAGGAATGGCAAACGCAAGTCGCAAAATGGCGCGCCCGCAATTGCCTGTCTTATCGCCAAAGCGATGACGTCATCATGCCTCAATACGCATTGCAGCGCCTGAACGAAGCAATCAAAGGCCGTAAGGATGTTTACATCTCCACCGAGGTTGGGCAGCACCAGATGTGGGCGGCCCAGTTCTTGGGCTTTGAATCGCCAAACCACTTGTTGACTTCCGGCGGCTTCGGCACCATGGGCTACGGCCTGCCAGCAGCCATCGGTGCGCAGGTCGCTCACCCGGACGGCCTGTGCATCAACATCGCAGGCGATGCCTCCATCCTGATGAACATTCAGGAAATGTCCACAGCAGTTCAGCATGGTTTAGCTCCCAAAACCTTTATTTTAAACAACTCCTACATGGGCATGGTCCGTCAGTGGCAGCAGTTACTGCATGGTAACCGTCTCTCTCATTCCTACACCGAAAGCCTGCCTGATTTTGTAAAACTGGCAGAAGCTTATGGCGGCAAAGGCATTCGCGTTACCAAGCCGGGCGAGCTGGATGATGCTATTCAGGAAATGATTGAGACCCCGGGGCCTGTCTTGTTCGACTGCTGCGTTGCTCAGCTGGCAAACTGCTTCCCGATGATCCCGTCAGGTAAAGCACACAACGAAATGCTATTGCCCGATGAAGCCACCGACGAAGCAGTTGCAAACGCCATCGACACCGCTGGCAAGTCATTGGTATAGGTAAGCTGGGAGATCCATTATGAACGCTAAAAGAACCGACGCGCTATCAGCTTACTTTCTTGCTGACACCAGCGATGTTTTAGAAACACATACTCTGTCCATTAAAGTCGACAACGAGCCGGGTGTTCTGGCGCGTGTGATCGGCTTATTTTCCGGGCGTGGCTACAACATTGACAGCCTCAGCGTCTCCGAAACCGAGCACGAAAAACATGTATCCCGCATCACCATCGTAACCACCGGTACGCCGCAGGTGATTGAGCAGATCCGCCACCAGCTCGACCGTCTTGTGCCGGTTCACATCGTGCGTGACCTGACCGTTGCCGCAAGAAACTCAAACCAGGAAAAGCCGCTTGAGCGCGAACTGGCCCTGATTAAGGTACGCGGGGAAGGCGATAAACGACTGGAAGCACTGCGTCTGGCAGATGCCTTCAAGGCTATCGTGATTGATGCAACTGTGGATCATTTTGTCTTTGAGATTACAGGACGCACCAACAAGATTGACCAGTTTATTGAAATTCTCAAACCACTTGGTCTTGTTGAAGTTTCCCGCACAGGCGTCGCAGCTTTGGCGCGTGGCGGACAAGGTCTTCAGGAGCTTCAGGACGAGATTTAATTGTTCCCGGACAATTTTGTCCTATTGCTATCGCACGGCGTCTCCTGCAACTTTGGAGACGCCGTTTTTTGTTTTTAAAACAGCGTTCCTCCCGGAAAGCTTGAAAACGGTTGATCGGGACTGGGAGCGCTTACCACAATAAGTTAGGGTTTGGCGCATCACTGCGACATGCACTAACTGAAAAAAGAGTATTCCCATGAAGACCCCCAGTCGTCTATCGGTCAATGTAAATGCTGTCGCTGTCATAAGAAATCGCCGCGACGTTCCATGGCCAAGTGTAACCCACCTGTGCGCTCTTGCCCTCAATGCAGGTGCAAAAGGCATCACCGTGCACCCGCGTCCGGACGAGCGCCACATCCGCCGCTCCGATGTGCTCGACATCAGTAAAATGCTGCGCGAAGAACTGCACGGTAAGGAGCTGTGCCTGGAAGGCTACCCGGATGAACGTTTCATGGCACTGGTTGAAGAAGCTCGCCCTACACAGGTCCTGTTTGTGCCGGATGATCCATCCCAGCAGACCTCAGACCATGGCTGGGACTTTTCCAAAAATATGGACCTGCTCAAGGACGTTATCGCCAAAGCCAGGTCCTGGGGCGTACGCACCTCCCTGTTCGTGGACCCGGACCCAAGCCAGCCAGCACTTGCAAAAGAAGCCGGTGCTGAGCGCATCGAGATCTACACCGGACCTTACGGCGCATGTCATTCAGACAAGGAAGCGGAGAAGGTTGAGCTGGAAAAACTGGTTGCAACCGCACAAGCAGCAAAGGCAGAAGGCTTACTGGTCAACGCTGGCCACGACCTCACCGTCGCAAACCTGCCAGCACTCATTGAGCGCGTACCATACATCTCTGAAGTCTCCATCGGCCACGGTTTCACAGCCGATGCACTGGAATACGGCTTCACCGAAAGCGTCCGCCGCTTCCGCAAAGCTCTTGGCGAGCCGGTAGAGATTTAAGCCAGTCACTGGAAAATGCGTCTTTACAAACCTTAGCTGTAAAGACGCATTCTCACGCAAGCTTTAAGCCTTGCTCGGCGGTATATTGGAAAGCATACAGTTGTATGAAGCATCAAGCGCAGTCATAACGCTTGCAACCGGGTTCCGTAAGTTCTTATCCAGTTCAAAGGTTTCCCGCATAATCCCCATACTCTTCAGGTTCTTCGGAAGCTGATCTGACGTGAAGTCATACTCTCCGGCAATTCCCATTGGGAAAAGCTGCACTGGCGTTCCCATGAACATCGCAACGACCTTCACAATCCCCTCTTTGGGAAGTGTTTGATACTTTACAGTCATGTTCTTCCCGGCCAGATCAGAATATTTTGCTTTACATTCTGCATCCATATTCGGAGCCAGCGTTCCATTCTGCTCAACGGCAAACAACTGAGAGAGCTTGGTCACCACCATGCCATCTCCTTCTTTCGCAGATACTCCGCCCGCCACCGTCATAATGGCAACTGAAGCAACAACGCTACACAGTCTCATTTTCATTTTTATATCCATGGCTTCATGTCCAATTCACTCACATGCATGAGGACATGAAAACGAAACACTGCGCCGTTCAACCACGAACTCTTCATAACGTTAAAGCCGATTGACCCTCTCCAAAACCATCTATGTGTTTGTGTTTAAACTAACATTTGAAAGCCTGTAAGCGTTTTCAGTTCAATGCATCTCGCCACCGATTAAGACTTAGATTTTGGTGAGTAGCGGCCATTTTGAACACCATGGCCTCATGATTACCTGAGTTCTACCAGTTCTCATCGCTTTTGCCCTCTGCCAGCAAAGGGAGCATTACCCGCGTCTCACCACTTGTATTTTATATTATTATAATATACGAATATGATATACCCGTTGAATGATTGGAGGGCAACCAATGGATCTTCTAAGAAAAAGCATGCGGTCACCTTATTTGGCAGGCATCATCATTGGCCTTCTGCAAATCCCGGCATTTTTGCTGGTTGATACAGCCCTAGGTGCCTCTTCCAGTTTTGTCACAGCATCTGGCTTCCTCTTCTCCGCGTTCGATTCCAGCGTGGCAGAGATTAAGTATTTCGCCAAATACATGAGTAAAGATAAATACTTCTGGCAAAGCGCACTGGTCACAGGCATCGCGCTGGGGGCATTCATCTCTTACAAGGCAAGTGGGCGGACTTCTTCGTTCTCCTCGCCAAGCTGGAGAAGCCTCAGTGTCTCCCCAGCCGCATTACCACGCATCATTCAGGGTTTCATTGGCGGCTTCGTGCTTTTAATCGGTGCTCGCATTGCAGGCGGCTGTACCTCAGGTCACGGCATTTCCGGCCTTGCCCAGCTCAGTGTCGGCTCCAGCGTTGCCGTTGTCTTCATGTTCGTCGGCGGCATCATCGCAGCCAATCTTCTTTATAAGCGCAGCTAACGGAGACAATCATGGATATCTTCTGGCTTGTTATTCTTGGCCTGACCATGGGCATGGTCTTTGGCATCGCGCTGGAAAAATCGCGCGTTATGGAACCCGGTGTTTTGATCAACCAGTTCCTCTTCCGCGACTTCACCATGCTAAAAATGTTTCTTGCAGCCACAGCAACGGGTCTGGTGTCATTATCCGCTCTCACAGCCTTCGGCATCGCAGAATTGCATCCAAAAGGCTTTGTCGTCGGTAACATCATCATTGGCGGCACTATTCTCGGCATCGGCATTGCCATCGCAGGAGCCTGCCCCGGAACAGTATTTGCACAAATTGGTCGCGGTTACAAAGACGCCTGGTTCACAATCACCGGAGGTCTCCTTGGCGCAGCATTTTACGGCTACAACAAATCCGTAATCGATGGTGCGCTCGATCTGGGAAATCTCGGCAAGATCACATATGCAGACTTTGTTCCGTCCGTTCCCTTCTGGATGCTGGGCCTCGGCACTTCTGCCTTACTGGTGGTCTTCATGTTCGCGTTAGAATCCTATCGTCCATGGACATCAGACCGCAAAGACGCCTCCGGTGGTCTGGGTCACAGCCCGGCGGAATAACCAGCTTGCTCTTTTCAGGGTCCCCCACCGAAACCACCGTGTTTCGGTCATGCCTCGAAGCCCCGGTTTCGAGGCATTTTTATTGACCCGCACGACTAAAGTTGAGCAATTTTCAGCAAGTCTCCTATGACATCTCAAGTACAAACTTTCAAAAACCTGCAATCGTGAAGCCAATCCCTCTTGCATCCCTCGTGATTCTACGGCACAACAGAACCGTACCGTACGGTACAGAAAATCAAAAACAGATCACCGGAATTTCAAAAGCGTCATGTCCACCGAGTCAACACAACCAGAGTTTACAGATCGCCAGCGCGCGGTACTGGACAAAGCGCTGGAACTGCTCGTGGAAGGCGGCGAAAAAGCGCTGACAACAGCCGCTATCGCCCGCGCAGCTGGGTGTTCCAAAGAGAGCCTTTACAAGTGGTTTGGCGACCGCGACGGCTTGCTTGCAGCCATCGTCACCCGTCAGGCGTCCAAGGTTATTCCGGGAGCTGACCCATCAGCGAACATGAGCAAGCAATCGCTTCGCGCCGCATTGGAAGAATTTGCCAGGAACCTGCTGGAGACCATCTCCGGCGACGTTTCTCTGGCCCTCAATCGACTTGCCATCGGGCAAGCCAGCAAGGCGGACACGGGCCTGGGTGCCATCCTCCAGAAAAGTGGTCGCGCCCGCATCGGCGCACAGACCACGGCCCTTCTGGAAGCGGGATGCAAGCAAGGCCACCTGCACTGCGAAGACCCGCAGGACGCCTACAGCACACTTTACGGTCTGGTCGTACGCGACCAGCACTTGCGCATGC
Organism: uncultured Pseudovibrio sp.; assembly: GCA_947496145.1. Taxonomy (GTDB): domain Bacteria; phylum Pseudomonadota; class Alphaproteobacteria; order Rhizobiales; family Stappiaceae; genus Pseudovibrio. Next base: position 13,382 of record CANMBS010000051.1, on the reverse strand, counting down.
TTTTAGGCAGCGATGCCAAAGCATCACCAAAGGATTTAAATTTGACTGCAAAAACCGCAGTTGAACAGTTCATGAAGCTCTACGGAGCAGACACGACAAGATAACCACGTGCTTTGGGAAAGCACATTGGAAAACAAGGGGTAGTACCATGCGCGTTTATTACGACCGCGATTGCGATTTGAACCTGCTGAAGGGCAAGAAAATCACCGTCATCGGCTACGGTTCTCAGGGCCGTGCACACGCAATGAACCTGAAGGACAGCGGCGTTGCAGACATCACCATCGCTCTGCGTGAAGGCTCCACCACACGCCTGAAAGCAGAAGCAGACGGCTTCACCTGTAAAACCGTTGCAGAAGCTGCAAAAGACGCTGACCTGATGATGATGGCAACCCCAGATGAGTTGCAGGCTGACATCTGGAAAGACGAAATCGCAGGCAACATCCGTGACGGTGCAGCAGTTGCTTTCGCGCACGGCCTGAACGTTCACTTCGGCCTCATTGAACCCAAGTCCACCATCGACGTTCTGATGGTTGCACCAAAAGGCCCAGGCCACACCGTACGCGGCGAATACCAGAAAGGCGGCGGCGTACCTTGCCTGATCGCAGTTCATCAGGACGCAACCGGTAACGCAAAAGACCTCGGTCTGGCATATGCATCCGGCGTTGGCGGCGGTCGCTCCGGCATTATTGAGACCACCTTCCGCGAAGAGTGTGAAACCGATCTGTTCGGTGAGCAGGCAGTTCTGTGTGGTGGTCTGGTTGAACTGATCCGCGCAGGTTTCGAAACCCTGACAGAAGCTGGTTACGCACCAGAAATGGCATACTTCGAATGTCTGCATGAAGTGAAGCTCATCGTGGACCTGATCTACGAAGGCGGCATCGCAAACATGAACTACTCCATCTCCAACACCGCTGAGTGGGGTGAGTACCAGACTGGCCCGCGCATCGTGACTTCCGAGACTAAAGCAGAAATGAAGCGCGTACTGGACGAAATCCAGAACGGCACCTTCACCTCTGAGTGGATTCAGGAATACAAGGCTGGTGGCGCAAAGTTCAAAGCGACCCGCCGCCTGAACGACGAGCACCCAATCGAAGAAGTTGGCGCAAAGCTCCGCGAAATGATGCCATGGATCTCCGCTGGCAAGCTGGTAGATAAAGAAAAGAACTAATCGCCCCTGCGATAAAGCTTAATACAACAAAAAGCCCGGCCTCAGTGCCGGGCTTTTCCATTTCTGTTCAGGAGCATTTTGAGCACGTATCTGCCGAGTAAATCACCTTACCTCCGCGATGTGCCTTATACCGTACAATCGGATCATCATTAATCCTGTGCCTGTTGCGAATGGCTGCATGGTAGAAAAACAGTGTCTCGAATTGATAAGGCACCATCTGCTCAACAGTCTCTGGCAATTTTCCAAGCAGCCGCGCCATCTCATCCGCCACTTCAGAGGATGAAACATGGAAGAAGTCAGTGAAGTAAGTCCCCTCTCCCATAAGCACGCCTTCGCTCAGATTGACATAATTTTTGACTTCAACAAGATGCTCAAAAACCTGTCTTTAGAAACGCCCAGAACATGCTGGCTGTAAGCTTTGATCTTTTCATAATCCACCCGATCAGCAAATTGCGCTCATCGTACGCCCACAGATGCACCTTCTTCAAAGCATCACCATAACAAGTCCGCAAATCGTCTTCGCTAACCTGATCTCCCGAATGCAAACCAAAAGTTCTCTTGCGCACATTCTCTGCCATAAACATCAGGAGCTCACGTCCGATTGCACCGGTAAAGCCATCCTGTGAGCACTCCCTCCGCACACAATTAGTCAGCCCAAGTTGTATCTCAGGGTTGCATTTTCTACTTTAGAATGTATCAATACAATCATCCCTCACAGCGCAATCTTAACGGGTCTTCTGCTTTTCAGGCAGGACTGTTGCGCCGAAGACATTTTTTAAAATCAGTTTAAGCAAGCAAGGCAAGTTGAACTGGCCAGAACTCTGGCATGCTTTTCAGGTTTGACGCCGCCTCCCGCACATATTGGATCATCTGATGCGCTCAACTCCCGCTGCTCTGGCAATGCTGGACCGTTTTCCCTTTCTGATGCACCTGTACATGACAGTTGGCAATCTTTCTGTTGCCTGCCTCATCCCTCTCTACAGCACCTACGTGGTAACAGAGCTGGGAGAACCTGCATGGAAACTGGCAATTTACATCGTCAGCTGCACTGTCATTACTCTGTTTGCGAACCGGGTTATTGGCGAGCGCATTGATGCTGGCAAGCGCCTTAAGCCCATTCTGGTTGCCTGTAGTTTGCTCTATCTTTTAAACATGGTGCTGCAATCAACAACGCCAACCTATTGGATGTTGCTCGCAGGCATTCCCTTGATGGGTGTTTCTTCAGGCATTCTTTCCACCATGTTTGCCTTCAGTCGCCTGTTTGCAGAGCAGACAGGGCGCGAACCTGCCACATTCAACGCACATATGCGAATTGCGCAATCCATCGGCTGGATGATCGGCACACCGCTCGCCTTCGCACTTTACGGAGTGTTCGGTGGCAGTTCCATTTTCCCGACAGCGGGCATATGCAGCCTCTTTTGGCTGACCATGAGCATTCTTATTGTCCCCGGAAGCTTTAAAACTCATCACAAGCAAAAAACGGATAACACAGGAGCAAAAGAACCAGTTCCCCTGCCCCTTCTTCTCGCCTGCATTCCCATTTTTGCACTCACTTCTGCAAACACCACATTTGTCTCTGCAGGTCCGGTGTTTTTTATTGAGGAAATGGGCTTTGCCGAAGCAACACCCGGTCTGGCTTTCTCAGTAAAGTGCATTTTGGAAGTACTGGTCATCTTCTTTGTCGTTAAACCAGCAAGGAAGCTGGGTGAAAAGAACGCCCTGCTGCTATCAGCCCTGCTTGGAACGCTCTTCTTCCTGCTCATCGTCCGGGCAACAGACCCCATGCACGTCTATTTGCTCTGTGCGCTGGAAGGAGCATACTATGGCATCAACGTAGGCCTTGCTGTCACCTTCATTCAAGCCTATGCCCCGCATCGTCCGGGCATCGCCACAGCCTATTACACAAATGCCCTGTTTGCCGGTGTATTAGCCGGAAACATGACCACAGGCACCATTGCCAGCATCACCACTTTCGGCAATACAATACAGCTCTCCGCAGTCTTCACACTCATCGCAGCCATCATGCTCATTGTGATCCGCTCACCAAAGCAGCAAACCAGCCTGCAAACTTCCTAAGCACCCGGCTTCCTATATTGACATGACACACACATTAGAAATCGAAATCTCCACCGACAAAAGCAAACTCCAGCGCGAAATGATCTACCAGTTCCTGTCACAAGAGGCATACTGGAGCAAAGGCTTGCCACGAGATGTCTTTGACAGATCCCTTGAGAATTCACTCTGTTTTGGTGTCTACCTGCCAACAGGGGAACAAGTCGCCTTTGCCCGCGTCATCACCGACAAAGCCACTTTTGCATATCTCGGCGATGTTTTTGTACCCGCACAACATCGCGGCAAGGGCCTGTCCAAGCAACTCATGAAAGCCACTCTCACCCATCCGGACTTGCAGGGCCTGCGCCGTTTCCTGCTGGCAACCGCAGATGCACACGAGCTCTACCGGAAAAACGGCTTTACCGAGTTAAGCGCCCCGGAACGTATGATGGAACGCCACAATAAGACAGCCTGTCAGAAAATCTGAGGCAAGGCCCATTAGCCCTTCAGAAACCAAAAACTCTATTTCAAACAATGGTTGAGCCTCAGGCTTAACCACACCAGCTTAAGCAGAAACACAACTTCACTCCGGAGCTGTGATACTATGCCGAGTTACACCCTGAAATCCTTTGCTCGCCCCCTCCTTTACGCAAGCCTGACGCTCTCTCTGACGATCCCCGGTACTACTGCCAACACAATCACAAAACCCGCAACTCGCTTTACCGGAGAGATTTACGAAGACACCATCAAACGCCTGCCCTTCTCAGACAATCAGGACTTTCTGGATGCCAAAGCAGGCTTTATTACCGCCCTCCCTGATGGCGGCACCGTTAAGAACGGCAATGGCGAAATCGTTTACGACCTCTCCAAATTTAAGTTCATCATGCAAGGGTCCATTGCACCGGAAACGGTCAACCCAAGCCTGTGGCGTCAATCCCAGCTCATCATGCTCAGCGGCTTTTTTCAGCTCTCCGAGAAAATCTATCAGGTCCGCGCCGCAGACCTGTCTAACATCACATTCATTGAGGGCGATGAGGGCATCATCATCGTCGACCCGCTCATATCGGAGGAAACCGCCCGCTACGCTCTTGATCTTTATTACGCCCAGCGTGGAAAGAAACCCGTCAAAGCCGTCATTTACACTCACAGCCACGTCGATCACTTTGGCGGTATACGCGGCGTGGTGGATGAAGCAGATGTACAGAACGGCTCCGTTAAAATTTATGCGCCGGAAGGCTTCATGGATCACGCAGTCTCAGAAAACGTCATGGCGGGCAATGCCATGAGCAGGCGCGCCTCCTATATGTACGGCAACTTGTTGCCTCATTCCCCTACCGGGCAGGTAGGCGCTGGCCTCGGGCCAACCACCTCCAGCGGTACCGTCACTTTAATCCCACCAACTGACATCATTAAAACCAACGGCGAAACCCATAAGATCGACGGTCTCACCTTCGATTTCTGGATGGCGCAGGACTCTGAAGCCCCCTCAGAATTCTTCTTTTACATTCAGGAGTTCAAAGCCCTGTGCACCGCAGAAGACGCCACCCACACAATGCACAACACATACTCATTGCGCGGCGCAAAACTGCGTGATCCGTTGGGTTGGTCCAAGTACATTAATGAGGCAATCTATAAATACGGCAAAGACGTAGAACTGCTTTTCGCCCCGCATCACTGGCACCTGACAGGCAACGATAAAATCATCGAACACCTGAAGAACCAGCGCGACCTTTACCGTTACATCAACGATCAACCTTTGCGCCTTGCAAACCACGGCTTCCGCATGACTGAGATCGCTGAGATGCTTTCCCTCCCCGACACGCTGCAAAAAGACTGGAGCGCACGCGGCTATTACGGCAGTTTCAACCACAATGTAAAGTCCACTTATGTTCGTTATCTGGGCTGGTTCAATGGTAACCCGGCCACCCTCCACGAGTACCCCGAGCGTGTCGCCGGGGCAAAATATGTTGAGTTCATGGGCGGCCCACAGGTCCTTTTGCAAAAAGCACAGGCTTCCTTTGACGAGGGCGACTATCGCTGGGTCGCAGAGGTCCTCAATCATCTTGTCTTTGCAGACCCGGACAATAAAGAAGCAGCCGCTTTGCAAGCCGATGCTTTGGAGCAACTCGGCTATCAGGCAGAATCTGGACCGTGGCGCAACTTCTACCTCTCAGGCGCAAAAGAACTGCGTACCGGCGTTGCCGAGCTGCCCACCGTGGACACCGCAAGCCCGGACCTGATCCGGTCAATGGACCTCGACCTTCTGTTCGATTATGCCGCCATGCGCTTAAATGCAACAAAGGCCGGAGACCAGCAAATCAAGCTGAACTGGATCTTCCCGGATACCGACCAGAAGTTCGCTATGGAACTCCAGAATGCAGCCCTCAGTCATATTGAAAACTATCAGATTGACGGGGCAGACGTAACCGTCACCATGAACCGTAGCATCATCGACAACATCATGCTGGGACAAGAAACCTTCGACAGCGCGATCAAATCAGGCTCTGTAATGTTTGAAGGCGATCAGTCCAAACTCACAGATCTTCTGGACATGCTGGATACATTCCAGTTCTGGTTCAACATCGTTCGCCCTGTACCGCTCGACAAGGCCAATCAGGGAGCCTCAACCAGATAGACCTCTTGCATGCAAAGCAATAAAGGAGCTGGCATCACACCGGCTCCTTTTGCTCTAAGCTCTCAGACTACAGCTTCAGGCGCTAGTTATGGGGCTGTGTTCGTAACCGCCACTCCAGCTGCCTCAGAACACGCTCAGCACCCTGATACCCATGTTCTAAAGCTATTTTATAAAACTCTCGGGCCTTAAGCAGGTTACGATCCATACACAACCCGCTTTCATGGCAAAAGCCCAGCAGATAATACGCCTCCGGTACTCCCTTGGAAGCTGCGGAAAAGAACAGCTGGGCTGCTTTCTGAGGCTTAGGTGCCTGATTAAACCCCTTCAGCAGTACCTTGCCAAGCAAGACTTCCCCAACGGGTTCCCCACGCTCTGAGGCTTCCTTAAACATCGCCTTTGCCCGTTCAACATCCTGCGCAACACCGTGCCCGTTCAGATAAAGCAGGCCCGCATTAGTCAGCGCGAAGGGAAAACGAGCAGAAGCAGCAGTATATAGCTCAAGCGCAAGCTCATAGTTCTGCGGCACCCCTCGCCCGCTTTCATAAAGCACTCCCAGATCATTCAGCGCCTGCGCATTGCCTTTCTGCGCAGCGGCCTTGTAAAGCACAACTGCCTTTTTCAAATCAGGTGGCCTGCCAAGTCCCAGCAAATAAAACCGGCCCAACGCAAATTGCGACCGGGGCAAACCCTTCTCCGCTGCTTTTTCATAATGATAAAAGGCCCGCCCTAAATCACGCGAGACCCCAACACCATCCTCATAAAGCGTTCCAAGATAATGGTTTCCCAAGCGGTGTCCCGCATTCGCAGCTTTACGATAATGACCAATCGCAGCGGCAAGGTCCTTTTTTCCCCCATCACCATTTTCCAAAAGCTCACCAAGAGGCACATGCGCATCAACTGAGCCAAGTGAGATTGCTTTGCGATAAAGCGCCCGTGCCCGCATTGCATCGCGCTCAACCCCAACACCATCCCGGTAAAGTCCGGCAAGATTCTCGATACCTTGCAACAACCCCGCCATCGCAGCGCCCTTCACCCAGTAAAAGGCAAGCTTATGATCGCGGGCAACGCCAATTCCATGCAGGTACAGCAAGCCAAGGTTATTTTGCGCCCAGGCATCTCCCCAGTCAGCAGCAAGCTGATAAAGCTCACGCGCCCTTGCAGGATTTGCTTCACCATGTTTGCCTTGACGATAAATTTCACCCAGATTGTTATAGGCAGCTGCAAGGCCCATTTTCCCTGCCCGTTCATAGAGCTGCATGGCGCGTGGCAAATTACGCGCAATCCCGTGCCCCATTTCATTGGCAACCGCCAGCGCAAACACCGCCTCAGCGTTTCCTGTGTGAATTTCTGCATTTAAAACATGAATCAAGGCAGACTTAGACATTTCTGCCCGCATAGAACGATGTATCTTTCCCGCCCTGAAATGAAGAAGCACAAGCCCGCCAACCCCTTTGGTTAGCAGCAGTTCTTTCTCAGCTCCCGTTGCCTGCCAGCTTACACCATAAGAAGTCCCTCCGAAGGCAGTCAGAAATAAGCAGAAGAAACAAACCAGAATGCGCATGAGTACCTTCTCAACTTTAGAGCGCAACGCATGGTCGTAAATGAATGCGGTGTGCTCCAGGTATTTCGGGTCGTGAAGAGCGCAGTGCGGTCAAGCAAGCAGGTTGGTTTTGACCTGCAAGCTCCTGTCAGCCAACGAACCTCATGCAAATAGTTAATCTCTAATCTTTTCCGCTTGTGTATCCTTCAAATCGCGTTGGTCACTTGAGGCTATTCCCTCTTTCTGCCACATTTTACTGGTTGCATTCTCAATGCATTACAACCGTCATATCGCCTGCACACTTCACACCCAAGCTTTTGCAAGCGCCACTTTATCTTTGGAATTCATCTTTAAATGCCACTCAGAATAGAACGCGCACAAACAAGCCAAGCCACTGTTCTCACAAACATAATGCACATAGCAAAAGGTCATTGGGGCTATGACCCCGAAGACATGAAAGAATTTCGTGAGCACTGGCAGATCACGCCGGAAATGATTGAAAAAGACCCGTTCCTGATCGTCCTTGAGAATGAACAGCCCCTGGGTTTCGCCCGCATCATTCAGGAGGCAGAACAGATGTGCCTGCTTGATTGTCTGTTTGTGTTACCCCAGGCACACGGTAAAGGATATGGTACCTGGCTTCTGGAGGCGGCAGAAGAAGTCGCAAAGAGCCAGCAATGCACCAGCATGCGGCTGGAATCAGATGCACATGCTGCCCCCTTCTATGCCCGTCACGGCTACCACGCCACAGGCAGCAGGCCCAGCGCATTCAAACAATCTGGCCCAATCCAGTTAATGGAAAAAGACCTGTCCCCTCCGATTTACAGGCTCAACACTGTCGACCTGCACCTTAACACTTCAGAGCCCTGGCAGTTTGAGGAAGAAAACGCGCAAGCCATTAAGGTCAACTGGCAAACACTGGTGACGGAAAATCCAGATTTATGGGACGGCAAGGTTCTCTCCCTCTATAACTACAGTATTCATGGGAATGGCTTCTCCGGCAGACTGGTTGAAGTAAACTATTCTGCTTTCCTCGCATGGCGTGACTGGGGCTTCCCCGACAGAGGCGCAAAAAATTTGTTCGGTTGCGTTGTTTTGCGTTCAAAAGAAGGCCACCTGATTTTCGGCAAGATGGCGAGTAACACGGCAACAGCAGGTCTCGTCTACCCACCCGGCGGCAATCTGGACTTAAATGATATTCGATCAGATGGCACCGTGGATATCTTTGGCTCCATAGCCCGGGAGCTGGAGGAAGAAACCGGTTTCAAAATCGAGGACGGGGAATTAGGCGACATTCTCGTCATAAACGATGGCCCGCGCATCGCTATTGCCCGCATTCTCACATTACCGCTCAGCGCTGACACAATCCGCGCAAAAATCTCACATTTCAACGCAAACCTCGAAAATCCTGAGTTAGAAGATGCATTTGTGATAACCTCAACGGCAGATTTGCAGGCTCACCGCGTCCCTCCCTATGCCAAAGCACTCACAGCTCATCTGTTAAATTAGGGGCTTTATCCGTTTGTGGACTTGTATTTGCGCTAAAAACAATCTTGAGTAGACCGACCTAGTGACTATCCACGATTGAGCAGGCTTTCCATACCCTTCAGCTCAGCACACAATTATATGAGTTGGAAGATAAATGCCCAGACCTTATGCCCTGTTAGATGTCTTCACCAATAAGGCACTAACAGGCAATCCACTTGCTGTTGTTCTGAACGCAGAAGGCTTGTCAGATACTCAGATGCAGCAGATTGCAAATGAGTTTAATCTCTCAGAAACAGTCTTCGTGCTGCCTCCTGAAAATCCAGCACATAATGCAGCAATCCGTATATTCACACCGTCCATGGAGCTTCCATTTGCAGGCCACCCAACCGTCGGCACTGCTGTATTCCTTGCAGAAAACCGCTTTGGCGCACCTGACAATGATATGGATGCACTCATTCTTCTGGAAGAAAAAGTCGGCCTTGTGCGATGTGCTGTCTCTTTACAAAAAGGCAAGGCAACCACAGCAGAATTTGATGTTCCCAAGCTTCCTCAACCAGCTCAGAAGCTCGGTGAGATAGACGTGATCGCAGCGGCGCTCTCGCTGGAACCCAATGAAATAACATTCGAAAATCATACACCACTCGCCTGGGAAGCAGGTGTGCCCTTCGCATTTGTACCAGTTGCAGACATGGATGCCCTCAATCGCCTTCAGCCAGTAGAAAAGTATTGGGAAGAGGCGTTTGGCACCATCAGTCACAACAATGCGTTTGCTTACTGTCGGCAAACTGTTCACGTGGACAGTTCCTTCCACGCACGCATGGTCTATCTGGAAAACGGCCTTCCGCGAGAAGACGCAGCAACCGGCTCTGCCGTCGCTGCCTTCGCCGCTTCAATTGCCCGGTTCGATGCCCCGTTAGATGGCACCCACAAATATCATATAGAGCAAGGCTACAAAATGGGCCGCCCCTCTGCCATCTCATTGGAAATCGAAATACGTGACGGCAAAATCCACACACATCGCATCGGCGGTCAGGCAGTTATCCTCGCAAGAGGCGAACTCCTCTTATAGGTAATTGCAGGTGGGCGGTACACTTTGTCATCGCCCACTTATCCCCTTTTTATGGCGGTGCTTGCGCACATATTGAGTCTGTCTCAACGATATCTTTATATACTTTTGAGTAATCAGAGCGATGTGTTTGAGTAAAATTCTTGCGTTTAACGCCTACATCCGCTAGTAAAATTACAGAACCCTCAATCGAAGAGTTACGCAGTAACACTTCCATAAGATATGGCTAGTAATTTCAAACGGATATCGACCACATTGGTGACCAGAGCAGTTTGAACCCGAGCCGTAGCGACGAAAAGGCAGCTGACAGATAATGATCGCGCAGCGCGACAATCTGAACCAAAACAGCATCATGCGCCAGCATGGCGGCCTCTTCCTACGCACCCTCCTTCTACTTAGATGCCCCTAGGCGTCGGCGGCCCCGTATCTGGGCGGGCACTTAGGGGATCATACTAAGCATTTGAAATTGAAGGAAATCCCCCGAGCGCACATCAGCATATTAGAGTTGCCGGGGCAAAGTTTAAGGCACCACCAATGACTGCATCCGCAAAAGACCAAGTAGTAATTTTCGACACCACCTTGCGCGACGGAGAGCAATCCCCCGGCGCGTCCATGACCCTGGAAGAAAAGCTGCAGGTCGCTGAATTGCTCGACACAATGGGCGTCAATATCATTGAAGCTGGCTTCCCGATTGCATCTCAGGGAGATTTTGAGGCGGTCAGCGAAATCGCCAAGCGCTCAAAAAACTCAGTCATCGCAGGTCTGGCTCGCGCTATTCCAGCAGACATTGACCGCGCAGGCCAGGCAATCAAGCTGGCAAATCAAGGCCGTATCCATACATTCGTCTCCACCTCTCCAATTCACCTGCAATTTCAGATGAACAAGAGCGAAGAACAGGTTCTGGAGATCATCACCAAAACAGTGACACAGGCCCGCAACCTGATTGATGATATTGAATGGTCCGCAATGGATGCAACACGTACATCCATCGAATACCTGAGCCGCTGCGTGGAAGCTGCGATCAATGCAGGCGCAACAACCATCAATCTGCCTGACACCGTAGGATACGCAACACCAGACGAATATCAGCAAATGTTCGAACAGGTGATTGCAAACGTTCCAAACTCGGATAAAGCTGTGTTCTCCGCACATTGTCACAATGACTTGGGACTGGCCGTTGCAAACTCCCTGGCTGGCATTGCAGGTGGTGCCCGCCAGATCGAGTGCACCATCAACGGCTTGGGAGAGCGAGCCGGCAACGCAGCTCTGGAAGAAATCGTGATGGCGCTGCGCACGCGCGCAGATGTGCTGCCGTATGAATGCAACATCGATCCGAGCTACCTGACCCGCGCATCAAAACTGGTCTCCGCAGTTTCCTCATTCCCAGTGCAATACAACAAGGCAATCGTAGGCAAAAACGCCTTCGCCCACGAGAGTGGCATTCATCAGGACGGTATGCTGAAGCATGCAGAGACCTACGAAATCATGCGCCCGGAAGATGTCGGGGTACGCGCAACCTCACTGGTGATGGGCAAACACTCAGGCCGCCACGCCTTCAAAGACAAACTGTCAGAACTGGGATACGAATTGGGTGACAATGCCCTGCAGGAAGCTTTCCGCCGCTTTAAGGACCTGGCAGACCGCAAGAAAAACGTTTACGACGAAGACATCGAAGCACTGGTAGAAGACCAGATCACCATTGAAGGCGAAAACGTTAAAGTTATCGCCCTGACTGTGATTGCAGGCACCGGTGGACCTCAAAAAGCTATCCTGACCATGGACGTCAACGGCAAACACGAAACCCGTGAGGCCAACGGCGATGGTCCGGTTGACGCAACATTCAACGCCATCAAGGCCATCTGGCCACATGACGCCACCATGTCCCTCTATCAGGTACATGCAGTCACAGAGGGAACAGATGCACAGGCTGAAGTGTCTGTTCGTCTGGAAGACAATGGCAAGATAGCAACAGGTAAAGGCGCAGATACTGACACATTGGTTGCATCCGCTCGCGCCTATGTATCCGCCCTCAATAAGCTGGCGATTCGCCGTCAACGTCAGGTGAATGTAGAAGATGCCATTTCAGCTTAAAAAATATGCCTAGGAATCGGCGCGGGTCAAACAGCCCGCGCTTTTTCTTTATTATGCTGGCACAGCAAGTTTCTGGCAGCTTGGGCTGAGCACCTGATAAAACTCACAGGGCATTCCTTCAACAAGCCGCGTCTCGCGATACTCAAATCCAGCACGCTCCATCACAACTTTTGAAGCATGGTTCTCAGGATGAGCAAATGCCAGCAGGTGAGAGTAATAGGTATTCTCAAAGAACCACTCCACTAACGCCTGCGCAATCTCACTGCCCAGGCCCTGATTCCAAAAATGCTCATGTAGCGTATAGCCCATCTCGATCTCAGCAGTTTCCTCATAAAGTGAGAAACCCGCATGGCCAGCAAACTCCCCATTATGTGTGGAAAGATGCCATTTACTGAACCCGAGCAGCTCCTGAGCCTCAAGAAAGCCAGCAAGACGTTTTTTAATGGTCGAGACATCCCAGGCCACATGAGTAGGTTGCAGGAAGCGATTCACACTCGGATTGCTGTGAAGATTGATCAAATCCGCCAGATCTTCAGAGACAAAAGGACGTGCCCGAAGCCGCTTTGTTTCCAGTATTGGGAGTGTCACGCTTGTTTCCTCCATCTCAACCAAACGCCAGTCAGAACTTCTCTCATGGACTACCTGCACTCTACAACAAGTGAGAGACACAACAACACGCATCGCAGAATATATTTATTTCTAATGCATGCGATATACTTAAAAGTACCATCCAAAGCAGCGCGTACGCGCTTGATGGCATTTTATTATGTCTAAAAAGCGTCAGAAGATGCACGTCTTGCAATCCCCTGAAATTCAGTGGGGCTTCTTCAATCAAAGTATACCCACTGCATATATTAAGGCGAAACTATGTTATTTAAATAACACATATCTCTCTCATATCGCGATTTATGTATATAGCACCATACTTTAAGGTAAACTCGTTCAAACAAAGCAAATTGTAATTAGTTAAAATTAGTACTGGTCGATGGAGCCATCTCACACCGACCAGCGCTCAAATGGAGCCTCAGCTCCGCCGCAACTCAAAATTCATAGAAACTACTGAGACTTAAATGGAGCCTCGTCCAAATCTGGGCTTCTCTTTAAAGAACCCTCGGAAAAATGTCACGCTTAAATTAATAAGTATAAATATCTAAGGTCAGGACCCATTGATTTTTGGTGTTTTGTCTGGTTCACTTCAGCCAAATTGGAGCTTTGATGTGAGTGATTTATTCTGGCTAACTGAACCTCAGATGGAGCGCCTGGGGCCCTTCTTTCCTAAATCACATGGTCGGCCACGGGTTGATGATCGACGTGTGTTAAGTGGTATTATCTTTATTATTCG
>CANMBS010000050.1 GCA_947496145.1 uncultured Pseudovibrio sp. | reverse complement strand
AGGCAGGGAGGTCTCTTACTCAAAATGTAGAACTCTTCCAGTCCTCCACCGGAGGTGGAGGTTTATTTTGCTTACAAGAAAAAGGCGGGTACGGGACCCGCCTTTTTACCCTCAACCTGAGTAGCTTACTTTAAACTCAAATCGGACGACGCGCCCATGGTCTTGTGCCAGCGGGCGCTTCTTTTCGTGCAAAGACTGGTTGAGTGTAGGCTGTAACCTCATTGAGATTACCAGATTCCAGATCTGTGCGAAGACGCGGGTTGTCCAGTGCAAAGCTATTGATGCCAACGCGGAGCATAAAACCAATCTGATCCAGAATAAACGGGCCAACTGCTCGGATCTCGCCAGTATAGTGCAGACCGTCTCTCAGGATGCGTGCAGCGGAGAAGCCTCGACCATCGGCAAAGCTTGGGAAATCAACTGCGATCAACTGAAGAGCTTCAAGGTGACTGGAGAGTTCCTCTGCTTTTTCACCAGCACGCAGCACGACGCCCAAAGTGAGGTTGCTCTCCTTAAGCTGCTGTTCTTCTTTAAGAAAGCGGTCCAGTGAGAAGATGAATTGGCCGTCTGCCGGCAGAGCTTCATCATTTGCGATGTAAGCCCAGTCATCCGCAACGATCTTATTATCCTTAAAGATCTCTGTTGTCTGTTTGAGTGGTGTTGTCATTTGAACCTCAGATGCCTTGGGCTGCGTCGCCTCTGGACGCACGTGAGAAATGGATTCCACATTCAGTTTTATTCTGCCCCCGCCAGCGACCTGAGCGTGGGTCTTCACCCGGCGCAACTTTGTCTGTACATGGCATGCACCCAATGGAAGGATACCCTTCTGCGACCAGCGGATGTGGTGGCAGGCGGTTTTCCTTTGCGTATTGAAGGACTTCGGCAGCTGTCCAGTTGGCGAGCGGGTTCACTTTGATGCGTCCCTCTTCCAGCTCAAAATGCTCCAGACTGGCGCGAGTGCTGGCCTGATGGCGTTTGCGGCCTGAGATCCAGGCTTCGAAACCACCGAGCGCTTTTGCAAGTGGGACTACCTTCCGGATATGGCAGCATGCATCCGTATCAGACGCCCAGAGAGCGCCTTTCGGGTCTTGTTCGGCCAGGTCCTCTGGTTCTGGCGTAATAACGCGCACATCCAGAAGGCCAATTTGTTCAACAAGTTGGTCCCGATAGCGCTTGGTTTCGCCAAATAGTTTGCCGGTGTCAACGAACAGGACCGGGGTGCGCACATCAATCTGAGAGATCATATGAAGCAGTACAGAGCTGTCTGCGCCGAAGGAGGACACCAAAGCAATCTCTCCGGCGAACTGCTCAGTGAGCACGTGCTCCAGAATATCCTTAGCATCGCGATCAGAATACATCCGGTTCAACAGCTTCACCTGAGCCTCCAAAGAGATCTTATGTGATTGATTATGCTCCATAAAGAGCATCCTTAAATGGTTGGTCACCCAAGCGACGGTAGGCGTCGATGAAGCTTTCTTCTTCGTCCAGTCGGTTTGCCAAATAGGTATCGACAACAGTTTCAACGGCATCGGTGATCTCTGCTTCCGGGAAGCCGCGACCAATGATTTTGCCGATGGATGTGTTCTGATCCGCAGAACCACCCAGTGTGATCTGATAGAGTTCCTCGCCTTTGCGGTCTACACCCAGAATACCGATGTGACCGACATGGTGATGACCACAGGCGTTGATGCAGCCGGAAATTTTCAGTTTCAGATCACCGATTTCGTTCTGGCGCTTAACCTCTTCAAATCTCTTAGATATTTCCTGAGCGATCGGGATGGAGCGCGCATTCGCCAGTGCGCAGTAGTCCAGCCCGGGGCAAGCGATCATGTCAGTGATCAGGCCAGCATTTGAATCCGCCAGATCGTTGGCTTTCAGGATCTTGAAGACAGTGGGGACATCTTGCAGCTTCACATGTGGCAGAACGAGGTTTTGCTCATGTGTAACACGCAGCTCATCATGGCCAAACCGTTCTGCCAGATCAGCAATTACGTCCATCTGGTCGGCAGTTGCATCCCCCGGCGCACCGCCGATTGGTTTCAGCGAGATGGTGACAGATGTGTAGCCTTCTGCCTTGTGGGCGTGCAGGTTGCGGCTTGAAAACAAGGCCAGATCACGGTCATTGCGTTTGGCCGCTTCCAGCTCAGTGCTGATCTTTGGCAGGGCTTCAAAAGACGGTGGGGCGAAGTATTCGTTGATACGAACCACTTCTTCATTTGGCAGATCGAGGATGCCGTTTTTGGTTGCCTCAAACTCTGTTTCGATGTCCTGCTTCAGCTCTTCCAGACCGGTTTCGTGCACCAGAATCTTGATGCGAGCCTTATACTTATTATCGCGACGGCCATAGCGGTTGTAGACACGCAGGATCGCCTCACTGTAAGCCAGCAGATCGTTTTCCGGTAGGAAATCCCGTACTTTACGGCCAACCATCGGCGTGCGTCCCAAGCCACCACCCACGTAGACCACAAAGCCGATATCCCCGTTCTCGTTACGGGTCAGTTGCAGGCCGATATCGTGCACCTGAACAGCAGCACGGTCCTGTTCAGCACCGGTGATTGCAATCTTGAACTTGCGTGGCAGGAACAGGAACTCCGGGTGCAGAGAGGACCATTGGCGCAGAATTTCAGCGTAAACGCGCGGGTCTGCGAACTCGTCGCTGGCAGCTCCGGCGAACTGGTCGGAGGTTACGTTGCGGATGCAGTTGCCGGAGGTCTGGATGGCGTGCATCTCGACGTCGGCAAGTTCGCGCAGGATTTGCGGGGTGTCGGAGAGCTTTGGCCAGTTGAACTGAACGTTCTGACGTGTGGTGAAATGACCGTAACCTCTGTCGTAAGTCCTTGCAATATGTGCAAGTTTACGCATCTGAGTTGCGTTTAACGTGCCGTATGGAATAGCGACACGCAGCATGTAGGCGTGCAGTTGCAGGTACAGGCCGTTCATCAGGCGCAGGGGTTTGAACTCGTCTTCGGTCAGCTCACCTGACATGCGGCGGCGCACCTGATCTTCGAACTGGGCGACGCGCTGATTGACAAAATCACGATCAAATTCGTCGTAGCGATACATTGAAATACTCCCGAATTTAAAAGGACTTAGGCGGAGCGCAAGTGACGTTCAGCTTGTTTACCAAGATCGAGGCGTGTGGTGGGACCTTGTGCGCGGATGCGTTCTTTCAGGCTTTTGGGGCGCAGGTGACCGTCCTGAAGTTCCAGATCGATTGCGTAAGTGCCGAGAACGTATTGTTTATCTTCTCCTGCCTTGGCGAAATCCAGAGCTTTGGTCATGTCTTCATCATTGTTCAGAATCCAAGCAGCCTCAATATACTCGACCCATTCTCCGTTGTGGCCGAGCCAGACAACATCACCATCGACCAGTCTGTTGGCGGTAATAGTTTTCATCGGTGATCTCCCTAGGCTGCGACCACAGCCGGTAATCTTTCTATTTTATAAGGACTTAGAGGAAGTGAACACGAATGGTCTGCGTGGGCTACTGCCTTACCAATGATGATAAGTGTGGGTCCGGTGACGGTGTCGTGTTTCTCGAAATGGCAGAGGTCCTGCAAAGTACCTGCGAAATTGCGTTGTTTTGTATGAGCTGCATTCTCAATGGCCATGACCGGGGTGGATAAGTCCAGACCGGCTCTGGCGAGTAAGTTGGCAACTTTTCCTGCAACCGTGCGCCCCATGTAGACGGCAGTCGTCGCACCCTTCAGAGCAAGGTCGGCCCAGTCCGGGAGGATATCTCCATTCTGATTATGTCCGGTAGCAAACACTAATGAAGAGGCAACACCTCGTAATGTAAGAGGAATTTGAGTGCTGGCTGCGGCGGCGAATGCAGCTGTGACACCGGGAACAACTTCAAAGTCCACATCATGTTCTCGCAGGGCGGAGATCTCCTCTCCGGCACGCCCAAACACCATGGGATCTCCTGCTTTGAGGCGGACAACCCGCTTGCCGGACTTGGCAGCAGAGACTAATAACTGGTTGATTTGAGTTTGCGTTGAACTGTGCGTTCCTTTGCGTTTTCCTACGTTGATACGTGTTGCATCGCGGCGGCCCATGGACACCACGGCATCTGGCACCAGCGCATCATGAAAGATCACATCTGCCTCTTGCAGGACGCGCTGAGCGCGAAGTGTCAGCAAGTCTTCCGCTCCGGGGCCTGCTCCGACAAGCCAGACATATCCTTTCTGGTCTTGTTCGCCGTTCAGCAAACGATGAGCTTCTGTAAGGGCCTTCTGATCTTCGCCAGCAAAGGTATTAGCAGCGACTGAACCTGAAAAAAATTCAGCCCAAAAGCGTCGGCGAGCAATGCCTGAGGGCATGAGTTTGCCGACGGTCGAGCGAAAGCTATCTGCCAGCCGCGCAAGTTGTCCTGCTTCCGGTGGGAGCATAGCTTCAACTTGCGCCCGGATGTGGCGGGCATAGACAGGCCCGACGCCCGTGGATGTGATCGCGACAGCGACCGGAGCGCGGTTGACCATTGCTCCGGTGTAAAAGTCACAGAGTTCAGGACGGTCCACGGCATTTACCAGGATGCCTTTTTCGCGGGCGGCGTCTACCACAACGCGGTCTGTTTCTTCTGCATCGGTTGCAGCGAAGACGAGGACTGCCCCATCCAGATAAGCTGGTGTGAACTGAGCGAGCATAAACACACCATCTGCATCGGCTACGGCTTCGGCCAGTGCCTGACTGGGACGGTTCTGACTGACAACTCGGATATGGGCTTTGGTTTGCGCCAGCAATCTAACTTTGGCAGCAGCTTCATCACCACACCCAACAACGACAACCATCTCGCCTTCCACCTTGTGAAAGGTTGGGAAGACACTGAGTTTGTCATCTTGTTGTGTGGTGCTTTCTACCAAAGCCATTGTGCGCTCCAAGCCCTATGCGATCATTTGACAGAAGTTTACAGAGTAGACTTTCTCTAAGCTCGGTATGGCATTCCAAAGCTGACTGGAGGCGTAGAAAAGATTTTTTTCAGGCGCTCTAACCGGAAAAACGCTTTCAGGTCGGATCAATGAAGCTGGAGGAATACGATTTTCTGATTTCGTTGATTTAAGAGACGAAAGCCTCCAATCTTACGTCTCTTACTGTCACGACAATGTAGCGATGCCGTCGATCTCATTACAGAGATTGATAGTGCTTCTTCACCCGCCATAATGGGCGCTGGCTATGGCGCGGATTTCTATGATGGCCCCTTCACGGCGCAGGCCTGCGGCTTCGATGGCGGTCCAGGCCGGAAATGGCTCTGAGAACAGCTCAAGGCGGATTTTGTCGAACAACTCGAAGTGATCTCGCAGGCCAATGTGATAGCTTGTCATCTCAACAACAGAATCCAAGCCCAGTCGTGCTTCTTTCAGGATGCACTCGATCTTTTTAAATGTGTTGCGGAACTGGCTTTCAGGGTCTTCAGGCATGTTTCCTTCCATATCAGAACCAGTCATGCCATTGAGGAAAATGTGATTACCTGAGAAGATCGCAGGCGACATCTTGAGTTGTTCTGAGAGGAGGCGAAATTCCGGAGGAACAATTGCGCGTTTGGTCATGCAATACCTTTCTAAAAACTGCTGCACTTCAATTAAAGCAGCACACCGCCCTTTGAAGTTATCAAAGAGCGGTGAAAATCCAAGCGGTGGTAAGATGAGAGACTTTTACTGCTTAAACGCGGAGGGGATGAACTCCAGCGCTTTGCAAGTAATGTAATTTCCGCGCCTGATCAGGTTTCGGGATTTGGATTTGTAGACAACGTCTTTGAGCACAAGATAGGCAGGCAATTTGGGATTGGCGCCGTATGTCTTGACTAGTGTATCAGCCCATTTTTTGGAAAGATCACTTGGTTTTTCGACGACGGGAATGCCATCATGCAAGTCTCCTGTGTAGGTCAAAACCAGATGCCTTTGTACAGCGGGGTTTGCCAATGCTGCCAGGGCTCCTGTCAAAACGCTGTCCGGGTCCTTTTTTCCGTCCTTTGATGAGGTGCGATCTTTCGCAGGTGCAGCGTCATCGGTCCCTTTGTCAGAACCTTGCTGCTGTGCTTCTGGTTCCGGCTCATTTTCTTTGACCACCACGTTGTACATGTTTTTCCCACCTTTGGGATCAGGGATAAATTCGACGTGGAACAGCAGCGCCCAGGTTTGCTTGCTCACCCATTTCTGGATTTTCTTGATGCTCCCTCCCTTGCCCATCTTTGCGATGATCTGTTGCAAGATATTTTTCTGCAAAGCATCGAAAGCTTCGTGAGCTTCTCCAAAGCTTTCCAGCATGCCCTCGCCTTTGGAACTCAGGAATTTTTCCAGTTCCTCCTTATGAGCCTTAATTTTTTCAGCTTTTGCAGCCTGATCAGCTTTCAGATCTGCGATGTTTTCTGCCAGTTCTGCAAGATCACCTGCAATTTTGCCCGGTGCCTCACGAACTGCGCGGGTGGCTTCAATGGATTCTGAGGTGGCCTTGTAAGCAACAACATGAACTTTCTTTTCTGGTCTGCCGCGCTTCAGCTTGCCTCTAATGCCAGAGCGGTCCTCCCGGTACCAGACTTCTTTGATTTCCATGTAGTCAGGCAGCTGTTTTGAGATGTCCTGCCCTTTCTTTTGCGCTGTCAGAAGGGTGTTCGCCCATGCCATGGACGCTTCACTGGGAATATTAACAAACGGGATGTCTCCGGGTCCTTTTTCTCCAGTCTCTTTATGCATCATGCTCGACACCATGTCTGCGGAACGCAGACCATTAAACACGAGCTCCGGTGTATTGGTCAGGTCGGTCTTCGTTACTGACTGGTGGGGCATATCTAAGTGATTGTCCACTATCGCATCCCCTGTGCTTGCCGGGGTCTTGGGAGCCATACGTGGCTCAGAGGTGATATCGAAGAAGCGCCCGTCTTTCTTAATATTGATTTTGACCATCTGCGACCACGGCTGCATCTCAGCCCAGGCCATGGTCTTTTTTATATTGCCGGTTTTATTCAGGTGTGTTTGCACCATCTGCTCGGCACTGCGTTGCAGGCCAGAGGATGCAAACACGGCTTTAGGCCGCTCATCTGCCAGTTGCCGGACAGCGGTTTCAATCTCTGCACCCTGATCAGCTGCATTTTGCATGCAATTTGTGCAGTTAAGAGCAAACGCCATCTGCTTGGAAGTGGCGGACGTATAGGCAATCGCTTCTTCTTCCAGTTCTGCCAGACGTTGCTTTTCGCGCTCCGTTGCTGCGTGTTTTCTTGCTTCATGCAACGTCTTCATCATGGAATCGCCAAAGGCCTTTTCGTTCATTAGCTCTTTTGTGGTTGCTACCAGCTCATTTCCCAGCACCTTCATGTTCTGGCTGAAAAGCATGATGGTCTCGCGTTGGGCGGTGTCCATTTCCATGGCGGAGGTATTGCTGGCCTGACGAAGATAGGCCCTGAATTCTCCAGAGGAAGACTGACCTTCGAATACTTCTCGGGTAAGCTGACGAGACTGCTTTTTCAGCTCGACTTCGTGTTGCTGTAACACCAATTTTTTTGCGGTGGTCTCACCCTGCCCGAGAGTACCCTTTACAAGCCGGTCCCATTTGATCGCTTCTGAGTCTGCATAAGCGGCAGCCAACGGGTCTTCATCATATTGAGACTTCTGCGACTGGTAAGAGTTCATCCGCTGTACCAATCCATCAGATGGTTTGATACCAGCATCGCTGAGAGCAGCACTCAGCGGGCGTTTTCTTCGCTCTTCAGCGGGAGTACCTGCAACAATGTAGTCTGCAAGATCCGCATCCCCTCCCCAATCCGGCGTATCTTCATCACTTTGCGGCGCAACCATAACGCTGGCCTCAGCCGTCTTGCTCGTTACACTGCCAGAGCGCTTCTTTTTCACTCCATCTACGAGGCCATGAAACTTCAGGTTCATCGCTGAATAGACATTTTTCAACCAGTCATCGTAATGGGGAGCTGCGTCTCCTGACATGCGTCAACCTCTGTTATCCCAACGGAACAACTGAAGTTACCACGATCATATTGGCATACAGGCGCAGGACTAGCGGTTTAGTTAGCGTATGATTATCAAGCTGATGACAATGCAAAAGAAAACCCCGGCGAACCGGGGCTTTCAAAATCTGAGGCTTTTGCGTGCAAGTTGTTATCTGAGACGCTGCATCACAGAGACATAGTTTGCAACAGCGGCACCGCCCATGTTGAAGATGCCGCCAATCTCTGCGCCTTCAACCTGAATGCCACCTGCTTCACCGACCAGCTGCATGGCTGTGAGTGCGTGCATGGAAACACCGGTCGCACCAATCGGGTGGCCTTTCGCTTTCAGCCCGCCTGACGGGTTAACCGGCAGTTTGCCGTCCTTCTGAGTCCAGCCTTCCAGAACAGCTTTTGCACCCTGCCCCTCCGGTACAAGGCCCATGGCTTCGTACTCAATAAGCTCTGCAATTGTGAAGCAGTCGTGGGTTTCCACGAAGGACAGATCATCAAGGGTGATGTTGGCCATGGAAAGTGCGCGCTTCCACGCTTCCGTGCAGCCCTCAAACTTGAGGATGTCGCGTTTGGACATGGGCAGGAAGTCCTGCGCGTGACCCATTCCACGGAAAGCAACCGCCTTTTTTGCAGAAAGAGCTGTGGTTGTGTCTGTAAGCACAATAGCTGCTGCACCATCGGAGACCAGCGAACAGTCCGTGCGCTTGAGCGGGCCAGCAACGAATGGGTTTTTCTCGCTTTCATTGAGGCAGAATTCTACGCCCAGATCCTTGCGCATCTGTGCATATGGATTGTCGACCCCGTTCTTATGGTTCTTGGCGGCAATGTGTGCCAGAGCTTCGCTCTGATCGCCGTGCTTTTGGAAATACATGCCTGCGATCTTGCCAAAGACGCCCGCAAAGCCTGCTGGTGTGTCACCATCTTCTGGCAGATAAGATGCTTTGAGAAGGTTTGCGCCAATTTCCTTGCCCGGTGTGGTGGTCATCTGCTCGACGCCAACAACAAGAACGAATTTAGCGTCTCCCGCCTTTATGGACTTTACGCCCTGATGAACGGCTGCGGAGCCTGTGGCACAGGCATTTTCTACGCGGACAGTTGGTTTGAAGCGCAGTTTATCATCGGCCTGAAGCACGAGGCTTGCAGTAAAATCCTGCTTGCAGAAACCAGCGTTAAAGTGGCCCAGTACAATCTCGTCAATATCTTCAACCGCAAGACCAGCATCAGCAATCGCATCTTTGGCAACGGTTGTTACAAGAGACTCGACAGTCTCGTCAGCCAGCTTGCCAAATGGTGTGTGTGCCCAACCAATAATAGCGGCCATTTTCTTCTCCCTAGAACTCATGCGGGCGCTGACGGTCTCGCCTCAAACCCGGCTTTTAATTTCGCGCAGATCGTTTCACCCTTGTACAAAATACGCAATCATACGGAAGTTGAGTTCTCAGGGAGTGTGAAGAGAACTTTATGCTAGGTTTTAGCTATTTAATGGTATTCTCACTAATAGGTCTGCTTTCGGCAGACCTTAAGAATTTTCCCTTCTGTCTTATCTCAAAGAGCTGCCCCTGAATTGCAAATGGCGAATTCCGGTTGGCCGAAAACAGTCCTTCATATCGGGTGAATTTCGGAATGTGCTTAGGGGCGTACACTCGCACTTAAACATGAGTAATCCAGATGTTTGAGGCGCAGCATCTCCAGTCAGAGTAAAATCATCGATATTGCAGAAAAACGCGAACAGCAAGGCGGTGGAGCTGCCGGGGAGTGTTCTGCTCAAGCGCGTTTACCCCTTTCCGTGTTCATCATCTCTCAGGATGAGGAGGACCGGATCGGCCCAGCCATAGCAAGCTGCATTGACTGGGTGGACGAAGTGATCGTGATTGACAGCGGATCGCAGGATAAAACGATTGCTGTTGCTGAAAATCTGGGTGCCCAGACGGTTCATAATGACTGGGAAGGGTATGGTCTGCAAAAGCGATTTGGCGAGGACCTTTGCCGGAACGACTGGCTGCTCAACATTGATGCGGATGAGATCGTAACACCTGCCCTGCGACAGGAAATTGTCAGGTTGTTTCATACCTCCTTGCTAAACCAGCATGATTTTTGGGAGGTAGACATTCGCGATGTGTGGCCTCACGAAAAGACGGCTGCAAAGCATGCCTATTCTCACAAGCAAATCAGGCTTTATCGCAAAAGCGTGGGCCGTTTTTCGCCGAACAGCGTGCACGATACGGTGCGACCGCCCAGCGATGCCAGCCTTGGCATGCTGAAGGGACATATGGATCATCGCAGTCATCGCAGCATTAGCTTTCAGTATGACAAGATGAACCGCTACTCAACACTGCAAGTGCAGGAGATGCGGGCGCGGGGACACCGGTTGCCCAGATCTCGTCTGCTCTTTGAGTTCCCACTGGCGTTTTTGAAAGCCTATCTGGTGCGCGGATACTGCCGATACGGGTGGTGGGGCTTGATTGCTTCTACCAACTACGCCGTTAGCCGGCACCTGCGACTGGCAAAATTTATTGAGGCGGACCTGATGCAAGCAACGGAAGGGCCCCGGCAAGATGCTTCCTCTTCTTAGCTTCTTTTTGAAATACCTGAAGATTTACAGAGGTGGCATGACCAAGAGAAGCCCCCACCAACCTGCAGTGACGGTGCTCATTCCGGCACGTAACGCGGCAAATACACTGGCTGAGACGCTGGAGAGCTTGCTTGGGCAAAGCTACAAGGACTTCAGCGTGGTTGTGGTGGATGATGACTCCACTGATAAGACGCGGGAGATTGCCAGTGCCTTTGCCACGCGGTTTCCAGAGGGGCGGTTTCAGGTTGTAGACGGCCCCGGACAAGGTATTCCTGCGGCTCGCAACACTGGTTTTGACCAGACCCTAAGTGAGTTTGTGGCAAATCTGGATGCGGATGATATCTGCGAGCCGGACCGGTTGCTACGACAAGTGACAGCTTTGCAGGAGAACCCTGATTGGGTGGCTGTTGGTGGACCGGTCAGCGTTATTGATGGTGCAGGGCAAAAGATTGGGGCGCTGGCGAGCCCTGCGACTGCAAGCGCGGTTCGCAGGCAGCTCTATGAGAAATGCTGTCTTTACCACTCAGCTATGCTTTTTCGCCGTGAGGCCGTTATGCGGGCGGGACAGTACAGGCAGGCATTTCCGGTCGCTGAAGACTATGATCTTTACCTTCGGCTGCTGGAGCAAGGGGACATTGGGGTATTGAATGAACCGCTGGTGCGCTACCGGCGGCATGATCATCAGACAACGGCTAAGTTAAGTTTAGAACATCGCATGTTTGCTGATATGGCACTGCTCTCTGCAATCTCGCGGAAACACAACGGGCAGGAACTACAGTTTCATGAGGGGCGGCTGGCTTCTGATGTGGGTGCAGCGTTGCAGGCAGAGCTCCAGGAGCGCGGGTTTTCGGTGCTTTCCCCCAAGATCGCCCGGCATATAGCAAGGCGGGTGCGGCAGGTGGAGCCGAGTTTCACGCAACTTCGCAGTCTGTTGCTGGCAAAGAATGCGAAGGCACGGAACCTGAAGGAAACAGCAAAAGCACTGTTGGTGTGATTGCGCTGAACATCACGCAGTTTGATCCGCGTGATGTTTTGAATTCTCATTTCAAAGTAAATCTCAGGCAGGCTCGCTCATGGGAACGCCGGAGATCGATTTGACCTCACAGAACTCCTCAATACCCCAGATGCCGCCTTCACGACCATTACCGGAATGCTTGTAACCGCCAAACGGAGCACCCTGACTGCGGCCAACGCCGTTGGTTTCCACCATGCCGGAGCGCAGGCGGCGTGCAACGCGCAGGCGCTTTTCATCATCCTCGGTTTGAATGTAGTTTGTCAGGCCGTAGACCGTGTCGTTAGCCATCTCGATGGCCTCTTCTTCTGTGTCAAACGGGATGATGGACAACACAGGACCAAAGATTTCTTCGCGGTAGATGGTCATCTCGGGTGTGACATCAGCAAAGATGGTTGGACGGACGAAGTAGCCTTTTTCGACACCATCAGGACGGTCAGCGCCCCCGACCAACAGAGTTGCGCCTTCAGCAATGCCTTTTTCAATCAGGTTCTGAACACGATCATACTGAACCTTAGAGACAACCGGGCCAATATGACGTCCATTTTCTGATGCCGGGCCTGTTTGAACTTCCAGGCCAATGGCTTTGGCTTGCTCCAACGCAGAATCATAGCGAGAGCGCTCTACCAGCATACGGGTTGGGGCATTACAGGACTGGCCTGAGTTGTTCATGCAATGCAGGACGCCGCGCTTGACTGCTGCTTCATCCGCATCTGCAAAGATGATGTTTGCACCTTTACCGCCCAGCTCCAGAGAAACGCGCTTGAGCGTATCAGCGGCAGCTTTGGAAATAGCAATACCTGCCCGGGTGGAGCCGGTAAAGCTGACCATGTTTACATCCGGGTGAGACGACAGCTGGGTGCCAACGCCTGCCCCATCACCATTGAGCAGATTAAAGACACCTTTCGGGAAACCGGCCTCATCTATCATTTCTGCCAGCAGCAAGGATGAAAGCGGAGCTACTTCGGAAGGTTTCAGCACCACGGTACAGCCTGTTGCCAGAGCGGGCACCACTTTGAGGACCACCTGATTCATGGGCCAGTTCCAGGGCGTTATCAGTGCGCATACACCAACTGGTTCCATACGGATGCGGTCTTTGCCAGCGTATGATTTTTCTTCTTTGAACTGGCTCATTGCTTCCAGAAAGCCAGCCATGTGGTAGGTGCCTGCCCCCCATTGTGCGCTGCGTGCCAGATCAATCGGAGCCCCCATCTCAGAGGAAATAGCTTCTGCCATTTCCTGACGGCGACTGACATAGATCTGTGAAAGTTTCCTGATCAGGTCAAGGCGCTGCTCCAGTGGAGTTTCCGCCCATGCCGGAAAAGCGGAGCGTGCAGCAGCAACAGCCGCATTCGTGTCTTGTTCTGATCCAAGAGAGATGACAGCGATAGCTTCTTCTGTCGACGGGTCAATAACTTCAAAATCATTTGCCTGGGCTGGTGCAACCCAACTGCCATCGATATAAAACTGACGTTTGTCCAGCATTTAAATCCCCTCCCAAGGCCGCACAAATTCGTTCTGTACTTGCTAAAACTGAGCAAAAAAGTGCCTCAAGGGCTGGTAAATGTCCATTCCTCCACCTGTACTACATTAGTGTTAGTTCGTATGATAATTTCGAATGGCGGTGGTCTGTTAAGACGGCCTGAGCCACTGAGCCAGCTCTATGGTAATTTTCTCCGGTCCAAGAACGAACACCAGCTTTCTGTCATTAAACTCCATCACCTCTGAGCGAGCCTCAAAACCAGCGTTTTGCAGGGTTTTCAGGCGCTTCTCCAGATCATCAACAGCGAAGCACAGGTGGTTGTATCCTGTCCTGCATAAATCCTCCGGATGGGGTTCGCCGTGCGCTTCCGGGTTTTGAAAATGTAGCAGTTGCACTTCAAATCTTGGGGTATGGCCTTTCAGGGTAAGTGTGATGTGATCCGCCTCCAGATCGGGCACGCCCATGTAATTTGAAAGGGTTGGGCCAGAGATGACCAGTGACTTAGTCTCCTCAAAATCCAGAAGAGAGAAAAAAGATCGGGCTTCTTTCAAATCACGAACCGCAATGGTGATATGGTCCGGGTGCATTTGCCGTCTCCTGAAAATATAATGATCACCTATTCGGAGACCAGCATATGGTCGATAAGCCCCCGAGCCTTATCGGTGCGACTGACGTAGTCATCCCACAGGCTCATGAGCGTATCATCGTAAAGCTCTGAGATTTGCTGAATATCGAAGCGGCGGAGCACTCTCTCCCGCCCTGTCTTTGCTTTTTCTTTGCGCAAGACCGGGTTTTCTATAAGCCCCAGCATAGCACTTGCGATTTCCTTCGGGGCTTTGGGATTGATGACAGTGCCGGTATCTCCAACCGCTTCCCAAAGGCCGCCGGAGTGGGTGGTGATCACAGCAGCCTCACAACTCATCGCCTCAATAGCAGTGCGCCCGAAACCTTCTGCGACAATGGACGGGACGACTGCAATAGAAGCTTCTGCCAGCTTTTCCTGCACCTGCGTGGCGTTGAGGTTGGTTTCAATAGACACACATGGGGAGTAATCGGTCAACAAGCGACGCAGGGTGTCTGTGGTGGATTGCTCACCTTCATCAGTAACAGCCAGAATGAATTTGAGGTTCCAGCCAGCAGGTTCCAACCGGTCGGCACAGGAAAGCCATGCCTGAGCCAAATCGAAGACGCCTTTGTCTTCCCGCGCTCTGCCAACATAGATCACGGTTTTTTTCTTAGGCGCGGGAGACCATAACTCGCAATCAATACCGTTTGGCACGACAACACTGCGTGTTTTGACGGAAGTGAAGTTTTCACAAAAGTTGTTGCGGGCATCTTCCCCCACCCAGACGATGCCGCATAAGCGGTTCAGTTTACGTGTGTATTTCCAGCGTTTGAAGGCGCTATTGCGCTCAAACCTGCCGTGTCGATGCAAGATGACGGGCGTCCCGGGAAAATCGTTGATGATCTGGAAAGCCGTTTCCAAATGCTGATGCACAACAATGAGCTGAGGACCGTAGGCTGACAGTGGGTCGTAGAACCTGGCAGGTGTTGGTTTTTTTCCCGGTTCGGTTACGGCACATACATCCACATCGCTGAACAGGTCCTCCTCACCACCTGCAAAAATGCGCAGGTTAGGCTTGTTCTGGCTGTGGAGCGCCAGATCATGAGCGCACAGGTCGATTGATGTGGCCCGAGACTTACAAAAATGCATATTGCGCGGCATGACAATTGCAGTTCTCAACACAGCCCCCATTTTCTGTTTGCCTTCAGCAAAGCTGGAAGTAGAGAGGCTGTACATTCTTTAGATGTCTGCCTTTCAAATTCAGGGGTGTTTCTTTATGGAGGCAATTTTCATGGATACCCTTCTCGCAGAATTTTGAAATGACACACGCATATTGCTTGTAATTGGCAGGAAACAGAGGCATTAGACCGTCGGTTGTTGCTGGTGGGACCATCAGCGATAAGAAGCGAGTTGGACAGACCTTTGACAAAACACGTTGCGATCATAGGAGCGGGGCCTGCGGGCCTGTTTGCGGCCCAGCATCTGGCGGAAACAGGTGTTGCTGTCAGTGTTTATGATCAGCGTCCCTCTCCTGCCCGGAAATTTTTAATGGCAGGGCTTGGTGGATTGAACCTCACCCACAGCGAAGGCTTCGAGGTTTTTCTTAAGCGTTACCGGCCAGCTCATGAGCAACTGTTGCAATCTGTTCGCGATTTTCCTCCCGCAGCATTGCAGGCATGGAGTGCTGAGTTGGGTGAACCCACTTTTGCCGGGTCAAGTGGTAAGGTGTTTCCCAAAAGCTTCAAAGCATCGCCCTTGCTGCGTAACTGGCTGAAACATCTTGGTCAAAACGGGGTTGAGCTACACGCTAACACGCGCTGGTGTGGATTTGATGAGGCAGGTCTTACGTTGCTAAAGACGGGTGACGGTCCTTTTAAAGCACACAGGTTTGACGCGGTG
Source organism: uncultured Pseudovibrio sp. (assembly GCA_947496145.1). Classification (GTDB taxonomy): domain Bacteria; phylum Pseudomonadota; class Alphaproteobacteria; order Rhizobiales; family Stappiaceae; genus Pseudovibrio. The sequence goes on along the minus strand of CANMBS010000050.1, from coordinate 15,730 downwards.
TTGCTGGCACTTGGAGGAGGTTCCTGGGCGAAACTAGGTTCTGACGGGACATGGGTTTCTGTTTTGCGGGACCAGCAGATTGAGGTGAAACCTCTGTTACCTGCTAACTGCGGGTTTGAGATTGCATTTTCTGATCACTTCAAGGAGCGGTATAAGGGCACTCCGCTGAAGAAGATTGCTGTTTCTCATAGAGGGCGGCGTGTTATCGGGGATGCCATGCTGGATGCTGCCGGGATTGAGGGCGGTGTCATTTATGCGCTTTCTGCCTATTTAAGGGATACGATCATAGCAAATGGCTCTGCACGGATTGAGGTGGACCTGAAACCCGATGTTTCCCTTAAGAAACTTGCTGCCAGACTGAACCGCCCACGCGGCAAGCAATCCATGAGCAACTTCCTGCGCAAGGCAACAGGGCTTTCCGGTGTTGCTATTGCACTAATGCGCGAGGCTGGGCCGTTGCCAACTGAGGCTGCCGCGCTGGCAGAACACATTAAAGCACTGCCGCTGGTTTTGACTGCGCCAAGGCCGATTGATCGGGCGATTTCCAGTGCAGGTGGTGTTTCGTTTGATGAGATCGACGAGCGCTATATGCTGCGCAAGCTGCCCGGTGTGTTTGTGGCTGGTGAGATGCTGGACTGGGAAGCGCCAACGGGCGGATATCTGCTTCAGGGTGTGTTTGCCACTGGCCGTGCTGCTGCGCTTGGCATCGCCTCTTATCTTCAGGATTAACGCATCTGAAACTGACGGCGATAGGCCGTTGGCGTGGTGCCATATTTGCTTCTGAAATGGTGGCGCAGGGTTGCTGCGGAACCAAAGCCGCTGAGGTGGGAGAGGTTCTCCATATCCAGCGTCTCTTCCGTTTCCAGCAGATGTTTTGCTGTTTCCAGTTGCCTGGAGCGCCGCCATTCTGCGGGAGCCAGACCTGTGACCTTTGAGAATTTGCGGATGAATGTGCGTTGGCTCATGCCCATGAGCTGCGCCATTTCGGGCACTGACATGGTGTATGCTCTGTTCTTCTCCAGCTTTTCAAAAAGAGCTGCAAAGCGCTTGCTCTCTCGCTGGTCGGGCACGGGTTGTTCTGCATACTGGGTTTGCGTGCCTTCTCTGAGTGGTGGTGCGACCAGCCGTTTGGCCACCGTGTTGGCAACCTTTGAGCCGTAGTCCTGACGGATGATGTGCAGAGCTAAATCCAATCCTGCTGCACTGCCTGCTGATGTGAAGACCCTGTCAGTTTCTGAATAGAGCCTGTCTTCCTTCACATTGATTGCTGGGAACCGGGCTTGCAATGCATCTGCATAGCGCCAGTGCGTGGTAGCGACTCTGCCATTTAAGAGGCCCGCTTCAGCAAGGACGAACGCACCTGAGCAGATAGAGGCAAGGCGAGCGCCGCGTTTATGAGCTTGTTGCAGAGCTTCTGTCAGATCCTTGGGAACCGGGGTTTCGATACCACGCCATCCGGGGATGATGATGATATCTGCCAGCTCCAGCGCATTCAGTTGCTGCTCTGCTTTTATCTCCAGCCCTCCTGCTGCGAGGATCGGGCCGTCTTCTATGGCAACTGTTTGGTACCGGTACCAGTTTGCACCGAACTCCGGTCTTGGCAGGCCAAATAATTCATAGGCCTGTCCAAACTCGAAGGTGCACAAGCCATCATAGATCAGGACCGCAACGAGTGGGCCAGCTGGTTCTGGAGGCATTAGTTTTTGCATCTGAAAGCCCAATGATCCTGATTGGCGTAATTTTTACGATCATAGTCATTCAAGCCAGTTTCGAGCAAGTGAAAGTTTCTTCAGTTTAGGTCTGCAAGCAGGTTTTCTGCCTGGCTTTGTGTTAGTTCATCAATTTGGAGAATGTTATGTCCACCCGTGTCACCGAGAACGCAGCAGCCGCTTCCGAGGTTGCCCTTTCACACTTTCGTGCCAGATTGCAGCTGGAAACAGATTGCTCTGATGTGCAGGCTGATCTTGCAAGCGGAGTAGCGGAGTTTGTCTTGCTGGACGTCAGAGGCCCTAATGCATTTGCAAGGGGACATGCGGAAGGTGCGATCAACTTCCCTTATGGCGAGATGAATGAAGGAACGCTCGCCAAATGGCCCATGGACACACTGTTTGTGGTTTATTGTGCAGGTCCGCATTGCAATGGTGCAGATAAAGCAGCTTACAAGCTTGCTCAGCTTGGGCGACCCGTCAAGGTTATGATTGGCGGCGTTACTGGCTGGATTGATGAGGGCTTTGAGCTGGTGAGTGCTGAACTGGCCGCATAAGGCAAAGGGATGTAAGCAAATAAAAAAAGCACCGAGGTGGGAGGATACCTCGGTGCTTCGCAAAGCAGGGAGAAAAGGCCGAATGGGAGGGGAGGTACGGCCTTTAAAATCGTCGGGGCAAGACAACCTGCTTTGTGTTCAGGACAGCCTGCTAAAACAGCAGGCCGCCTTAAGTCGTCTGCATGAACTCATGCAGATAGTCCCGTAACCGGGCTTATTGTTCTTTTTTTGATGTACTGAAAGGCCCGCTCTCAATGCATCACAGCGTCCTGTTAAACCAATGTTCCTTGTTAGAAAGAAGGTATCAGGATCTTATTATCATTGGGTTGTCAGAGATGGTGAATAATCACTTATCTGATGCGCCCAGGGAGACGCGACCTAACGTCAAATTGGGGCGCAAACAGGGCGAAATGTGTCCTTTTCATGGAGAGGTGCCGTCAGCTTGTCGCAGCGGAAGTACTGATCCGGGGCAGCTCACATACTCTAAAGTTGCATCTTTAAACCCACATTTAGTCTTGAACCCTATTTATAGAGCAAGTCATACCTGAAATTTATAAGTTACGTGAATTGCGATGAAATAATTTAGTTTATTTATAGGTTGCGAAAGAGCAAACCATAACAAACAGACACATGCCAACAGAACTACTTGATTTTATAGGGAGACATTGACTCTTAACTAAATACATGCGTCAACTATCCTCAAGTTGCTTCATGTTTGACGCCGAGTTCACTCTCAAATCTTACCAGCGTCTTTCATGAGGTAATGCGGGAGGATTTTCAGTATGAATACATTTTTTAAAACCGCGGCTCTGAGCCTTGCGGCGGGGGCATTTGCGCTCTCAATTTCCGCACCTCAATCAGTTGCGGAAGAATCCATCAAAATTGCACATGTCTATGGAAAGACAGGGGCTTTTGAAGCCTACGCCAAGCAATCCCATGTGGGCCTGATGATGGGTCTGGAATATGCTACAGGCGGCACAATGGAAATTGATGGCCGCAAGATCGAGGTGATTGAGAAAGACAGTCAGCTCAAGCCGGACATCGGACGGGCCATGCTTGCAGAAGCTTATGGTGATGATGAGGTAGACCTTGCTGTGGGGCCTGTGTCTTCCGGCGTTGCTCTGGCTATGCTGCCGGTGGCTGAAGAGTACGAGAAGCTTCTGATCGTTGAGCCTGCTGTTGCCGACAGCATCACCGGAACCAACTTCAATCGATACATCTTCCGCACTGCGCGTAACTCCTCTCAGGATGCAATTGCCAATGCGGTGGCGCTTGGGCAGGATGGCGCTTCTATTGCGACACTAGCGCAGGATTATGCCTTTGGGCGAGATGGTGTAGCAGCGTTCCGCAATGCGATTGCAAAGACCAACGCAAAACTGGTGTTTGAAGAGTATGCGCCGACGGACACCAAAGATTTCACTGCCAGCGCCCAGCGTATTTTTGAAGCGCTGAAGGATGAGCCCGGACGGAAGTTCCTGTTTGTCATCTGGGCTGGCGGCGGCAATCCGCTGGCAAAGATCAATGCCATGAATCCAGAACGCTATGGCATTGAGATCGCAACCGGAGGCAACATTCTTGCAGCGCTGAAAGCATACAAGGCTATGCCGGGTATGGAAGGGGCTACCTATTATTACTATGAGATCCCCCAGAACCCGGTGAATGACTGGCTCGTGGAGGAGCACACAGCCCGCTACGACTCTCCGCCAGACTTCTTTACCGCTGGCGGTATGGCCGCTGGAATCGCGGCGGTTGAAGCTATCCGCAAGGCAGGTTCAACAGACACGGAAGAGCTGATTGCAGCTATGGAAGGCATGGAGTTTGAAGGCCCGAAAGGACTGATGAAGTTCCGCAAAGAAGATCATCAGGCTTTGCAGTCCATGTATCATTTTAAAATCCGGGTCGACCCTGAGGTTGAATGGGGCATTCCAGAGCTGGTGCGTGAGTTGACCATCAGTGACATGGAAATACCCTTACAGAACCAATAGGCTGTGATTTTTCAAGGTGATACGTGGTCGTCAGGTTTCCTTTCGACCTCCATAAAACTCTAAATTACAGCGCTCTGACATTGCATAGTTTCACTGAGAAAAATGCCAGCCTCATTGTTATCGGCGCTTTTCTCAGTGTGCATCGTTTTATGAGTGCCAAAGAGAAAAGATCGAAGCCATGGATATTGTCATAAAGCTGATTTTGCCGCTTTCACTTGCGTTCATCATGTTTTCCCTCGGGATCACTTTGACGTTTCAGGATTTCAAGCGCGTTGCTCAGATGCCGCGCGCGTTCAGTGTTGGCATGATCGGGCAGTTACTGGTGCTGCCCGTTATCGCCTTTTTGATTTTGCAAGTGGTAACGCTTGACCCTGCCCTCGCCTTTGGCGTGATGTTGCTGTCATTTGCTCCAGGCGGCGCAACGTCTAACATGTTTACGCGGTTCAGCGGCGGTTCAGTGGCCCTGTCTGTTTCACTGACTGCAATCACCAGCATGCTGTGTGTCTTAACGGTGCCTGTGTTTGCCGTGATGGCGGCTGACTACTTTCTTGGTACTGCTGTGCCAAAGATCAACGTGACTTCGATTGCTATCTCCATGACGCTTATTACAGCTATTCCGGTCGCAAGCGGTGTTGCTCTCAATCATATTGCGCCTTCTTTTACGGCGAAGATTTCCAAAGCTGCATCCGTTCTTGCAATCTTTCTGTTTACGTTGATTGTGCTTGGTGCCATTGCTATAAACTGGGATGTTTTGGTCGCAAATATCTTTGAGCTGGGACCTGTTCTTGTTTTACTGAATGTCATTATGCTGGTGGTTGGTTATGGGAGTGCAAAGCTGATTAAGCTATCTCATGCGGACAGTATTGCCATCGCCACAGAGGTTGGCATTCAGAACGCCACACTTGGCATAACCGTTGGCGCTCTCATTGCCATGAGCAATGAAGCCCTGCCACCTTACAGTCTTGCCTCAGCTATCTACGGCATAACCATGTATGGCTGCGCACTTCTTTTTGTCGTCTGGGCGAGGCACAAAGGGCGTAGTGAGCGGGCTATGCGCATTCAGACTGAAACTTCCTAGGTACGCTTGTCATGCAAACTCTTGAAAGGCCAGTGCTCAGCACCTGCGATCTGACTATCCGTTTTGGTGGGCATGTGGCCGTTGATGCGGTGTCCTGTGATTTTCATCGCGGGACGCTCACTGCTCTTGTCGGCCCCAATGGCGCTGGCAAGACCACTTATTTTAATCTGATCTCCGGTCAGCTTTCTGCCAGCAGCGGACAAGTCCGGTTTAATGGCGAGGACATTACACGCCTTTCTGTTGCAGAGCGCACCTTACGCGGGATCGGGCGGGCTTTTCAGCTGACCAATCTGTTTCCTGGCCTGAGCGTTCGCGAGAATGCACGGCTGGCGGTGCAGGCCCATCAACGCATGGGGATGGATTTGTTTTCCATGGCTGACAGTCATGTGGAGCTGATTGAGCGGGCTGAGCACATTCTGGCAGAGGTTCGTCTGCTGGATAAGGCAGAACAAGTGACATCTGAATTATCTCACGGTGACCAGCGCAAGTTAGAGGTGGCGCTGATGATTGCCATTGGTCCACAGGTTCTGATGTTTGATGAACCAACGGCAGGCATGAGCGTGGATGACGTGCCAGTTATTCTGGACCTTATTTCTGAGCTGAAGAAGGACAAGGACCGGACAATTTTGCTGGTGGAACACAAGATGGATGTTATTCGCTCACTGGCTGACCGCATTATCGTATTGCATAACGGGGCGCTGGTGGCAGATGGTGATCCGGCAGAGGTGATCGCCTCTCCGGTGGTGCAGCAAGCCTATCTGGGAGTTGATCCTGAAGAGGAGATGGAGGGTGCTGATGCCTGACACTCTTTTAAAGCTGGATGGTGTTCACACACACATCGGCCCCTATCACATTTTGCAGGGTGTTGATCTTGAAGTGCCGAAGGGCGGAGTAACTGTTCTGCTCGGACGTAATGGAGCTGGAAAAACCACCACGCTACGCACGATTATGGGCTTATGGCAAGCCTCAGAAGGCACCATCACTTTTGAAGGCGGGCAGATACAGGCGGAGAAAACTCCGGCGATTGCCCAGCGTGAGATTGCATTTGTCCCGGAAGACATGGGCATCTTTACCGATCTGACGGTTCACGAAAACATGCTGCTTGCTGCGAGGCGCGGGATTTTGGAAGAAAGGCGGCTTAACTGGATTTTCGGGCTGTTTCCACCGCTTCAGACCTTCTGGAATAATGAAGCTGCCAATCTTTCTGGCGGGCAAAAGCAGATGCTGGCAGTGGCGCGTGCGATTATCGAACCGCGTCAATTGATCTTGATTGATGAACCGACCAAGGGGCTGGCCCCTGCCATTATCAAATCCATGATCAGTGCAATCAAAGAACTGAAAGACACGCAGACGACAATCCTGCTGGTGGAGCAAAACTTTGCCATGGCAAAAGCTGTAGGAGACAGTGTTGCGGTGATGGATGACGGGCGCATTGTTTACGCAGGCGCGATGGCTGATCTTGCAGCGGATAAAGAATTGCAAGAACGGTTGCTTGGGCTTTCTCTGGAGGTGCATCAATGAGTGAGAGTGTGATTAAGCCGCGCATTGAGCGCCCTGCCCTTTCGCAGCGTCTGGCGCAAAAAATGCCGCTGTTGCTTGTTCCGGCGCTGATGCTTATCGGGCTGTTTGCCATGGGATCAGGTTCCACATGGCTTACACTCACCGCAGCGGGCCTTGCTATGGGTATGATGATTTTCATTATGGCCTCAGGGCTTACCGTGGTGTTTGGCCTGATGGACGTGATTAACTTTGGCCATGGAGCGTTTATCTCGCTGGGAGCTTTCGCTGGCTTTACAATTCTGGGTTTGCTGAGCGCTTGGATTGAAAGCCCGAGCGTTGCGCTTAATCTGGGCGCGGTGTTGCTGGCTGTGGCGTTTGCCATGCTGGTCACTGGCGTTGCCGGGTATGGATTTGAGCGGCTCATCGTAAAGCCGGTTTATGGGCAACACCTGAAGCAGATCCTCGTGACCATGGGCGGGCTGGTTGTGATCCAGCAGCTTATCTATGTGGTCTGGGGGCCGGACGAGATTGTGCTGGCACGACCCACCGCGTTTCAAGGTTCGTTTGTGGTGTTCGAGGCCGCAATTGAAAAGTATCGCGTGCTTGCCATTGTCATTGGTATGGCCCTGTTCGGCGGCATGTGGCTGGTGCTTAACAAAACCCGCGTGGGATTGCTGGTGCGGGCTGGCGTGCAAAACCGCGAAATGGTGGAGGCGCTGGGATATCCTATTACGAAGCTGTTCTTGCTGGTGTTTATGGCTGGCTGTGCGCTTGCCGGGCTGGGTGGTGTGATGTGGGGGATCTATCAGGAAACCATCACGGCTCACATGGGGGCTGAGGTGATGATCTCGGTGTTTATTGTGGTGATCATTGGTGGTCTTGGGTCAGTTGAAGGCTGTTTTATCGGTGCCCTACTGGTGGGGCTTTTAACCAACTACACCGGGTTCCTCGTGCCCAAGCTGTCACTCATTTCAACTATATTGCTGATGGGCGTGGTTTTGATGTGGCGACCTCAGGGGCTTTATCCCGTCGTAAAAGCGCATTGAGGAGGACGCCATGATTGTAAAGCTTTTGTCGGGTGACCTGCCACGCAGCAGAGTGCTGACTGTTCTTCTGCTGATTATTTTGTTTGGACTGCTGTTTGCGCCGTTTCTGTTTCCCGGAACGCGCTCTTTGGATACGGCTGCGCGGATTTGCATTTTTATTGTGCTGGTGGCGAGTTATGATCTGCTGCTTGGGTACACGGGCGTGGTTTCTTTTGCCCATACCATGTTCTTCGGTATTGGAGCTTATGGAACTGCGCTTGCGCTGGTGAATATGGGGAACACATACGCTGCGCTCGCTCTGGGGACTGTGAGCGGAGCGCTGGTTGCAGGGGCTTTTGCTTTTGTGATTGCGTTGTTCTCCCTGCGCGTGAAGGCGATCTTCTTTGCGATGATGACTTTGGCGGTGGCGAGTGCATTTCTTGTACTGGTCTCGCAACTTTCTGGCATCACCGGGGGTGAGGACGGGCTGAGTTATCGCATCCCACGGGAGATGACCCCTGCCTTCAAGCTGATCAAAGAGAAAGTGCTGGGTGTTCGCATCAATGGTAAGCTGATTACCTACTATGCGGTGTTTTTCAGCAGTCTGTGCCTGTTTCTGGCGCTGCTGCGCATGGTCAACTCGCCATTTGGGCGTGTGTTGCAAGCCATCCGCGAGAATGCGTTCAGAGCTGAAGCCATTGGATACAAGGTGGTCCGCTATCGCAGTGTGGCAACCGTCCTTTCTGCCGTGCTGGCAGCGCTGGCAGGATCTCTCATGGCTGTGTGGCTGCGCTATACGGGACCGGCGACAACGCTGTCCATGGACATTATGGTAGACATACTTCTCATGGTTGTGATTGGTGGCATGGGAAGTATGTATGGAGCCGTTATTGGGGTGGTTTTGTTCCTTCTGACCCAGTCTTACCTACAGAATCTACTAGGTATCCTTGGGGAAAATGTTGAACATTTACCCCTGATTGCTGGCGTGGTTTCTCCTGAACGCTGGCTGTTGTGGTTGGGGATTTTGTTTATTTGCAGCATTTACTGGTTCCCTAAGGGCGTTACCGGGCGCTTAAGGGGCGTATAATTCGCGCAATCTTCCATTTTTTGGCGATTACACCTTGTGGATTTCGCTGGGAGTACCTAGGTTGACATGGACGAGCGAGCTTAGAGATTTGCTTATCCCGTAGTATTAGAGGGGCGACATATGACCCGCCCCCCTATAAAAATTGAGACTGGCTTCTTCTGGATGAGATGAGAACTCAGAGTTGATTGCTACGGGCTGTTTTTGGAGACACGCGGCAGTGTTGAGGTTACTAATCGCAACAGTGTCCTTTCTGCCTTTAATTACACTGCTCGTCACACATAGCTTGCCTGCATAAGGCAAGTTGGATTTTTTGGCTCAAAGGACGTTTCGATGCGACAAGACGGTACGCTCAAATTCTTCAACCACGACAAAGGCTACGGCTTTGTTACCCCTGCTGATGGTTCCAAAGACATCTTTGTTCACATCACTGCTTTCGAACGCTCCGGTATTGCTGTACCGGCTGAAGGCGCTGCTCTGACATTCGTTGCTGAAGAAGATCGCCGAGGCCGTGGCCTGCAGGCTTCTCAGATTGAGCTTGCTTAATCTGCCGGTTTACAAAGGACCCTTCAACTTTTGCTGAGTGGGCTTTGTAACACGCATAGAATGGGCCTGATGCAGGTCGGCTTTTGTCGGCGGCATCGGGCCTTTTTTGCTTTTTGCGGGTACGCAACCGGAAATCCGGTAGTTCTGACGTAGCTGGCAAACCTCTGCCTGACACTGGCCCGCCTGTTACAGGCGGATCGCTCGCAAGTAGAAAGCTGCATGATTTCACAATTTGTAATTTTTGATCAACAGCGTTGTTTTCACACAATAAATTTAGTGGCGTCAGCCGTGACTTGCGCTCGCAAAGTTGTATGTAATGACCTATAATACTCAGAGTGTGCGGTGTCACACTTCAGGAAATGATTACGTCTGTGCAATTTCGCAGAATTGAACAAGGGACGCTCCGTGAAAGCAAGCAGTAAGGCCAGCAGAACGCAAAAACGCATTGTTGAGGCAGCTATTGACCTCCTTTACACGCAAACGGGTGGACAGTTTTCTCTCGATGCGGTTGCCAAACATGCGGGTGTTTCAAAAGGCGGACTGCTCTACAACTTTCCCAGCAAGCATGCGCTCATTCGTGCGATGATCCAGTTTCATATCGATGAGATGGGGGAGGAAATCACCAAAGCAGAAGCCGAAATTGCAGAAGACCCCTACCGACATAAGCTTATGCGCGCTCTCCTGAGCGGAATGTGCCAAAACGTCAGTAAAGAGAAAAAATCAGCCTCTGTAATGCTTGCAGCCATTGCGGATGACCCAACATTGCTTGATCCTGTCAGGGTCTTTCACCGTGAAATGTTTACACGCATCCGCAGTGAATCTGAGGACCCGGAGCTGGCGACACTTGTCTACCTTGCGGTTGAGGGCATTCACAGCAATACCGTATTTGAAGTTATCGATGACGAGCAACTGGATGTGGAAGAGCAGATGAAACGCATGAGCGAAATCCTCAAGTAAGCTCAACAGTTCTGAGATTTCTTTTCAAGCTATTTTTACAAAATGCATCGCAGCCCCAAACTGCCTGTGCTAGTATAATTGACTAGTTATTTTGAAAGATAGAGTGGATTGCCGCAACTTTGCATCACACCTCACACTCTGTAGCATTTTTATTGCGCACCATGTCAGGGCTTAGACGCTCCGGTTCTGGTGTGCATTCGGGAGACTGCTGATGAAACGCCGTGACTTTCTTAAAACAGCAATCGCAACAGGAGCGACCGGTGGCGCAACGGTTCTTGCTGCTCCAGCACTTGCGAACGCAACGCTCAACCTGAAGCTTGTCGGAGCGTTCCCCAAAGGATTTCCCGGTGTAGGAACCTCTGCCGAGCAGCTTGGCAAGCGCATTGAAGCTCTTTCCGATGGAAAGATCTCCATCAAATATTATGGTGGCGGCGAGTTAGTTCCTCCCTTTGAGACGTTCTCAGCTGTTGCTAACGGCACCGCTGATATTGGTCACGGTGCTCCTTATTATCAAGTGGGGAAAATCCGTTCGACCATGTACTTCACTTCACTGCCATTTGGCCTTGATGCGACGGAGCTTTCTGGCTGGTTACGCCATGGAGGCGGGCAAGCGCTTTGGGATGAAGCCTACGCACCTCATGGTGTGAAGCCGTTTTATGCAGGTAGTTCGGGTGCTCAGGCCGGCGGCTGGTTTAAGAAACCTATCACGTCTGTTGATGATCTTGTCGGACTTAAAATGCGCATTGCAGGTTTGGGAGGCGATATTTTACGCAAAGTAGGTGCAACCACTGTGCTTACGCCACCGCCTGAGATTTACCCTGCCCTGCAATCTGGTGTGGTGGATGCCGCAGAGTTTGTTGGACCATGGAATGATCTGGCTCTTGGGCTGTATAAAATTGCACCTTACTACCACATGCCTGCCTTCCATGAACCCGGGCCCGGACTGGAGTTGATTGTCAATCAGAACACCTATGAAAACCTCAGCCCATGGCTGAAGGTGGTTCTGGCACAGGCTGCCACAGCACAAGCTGAAGAGAGCACTGCGGAGTTTCGCTATAACAACACAATTTCTCTGACTAAACTTGTGGAGCGCGGAGCAATCCCTTCCAAGTTTCCACCAGAAGTGGTGGATGCAATTGGCGCAGCAGCACGTGAAGTGATTGCCGATTACCCCAAAGGCGATGCGATGAGTGAGAAGATTCACGGTTCCTACATGGAGTATGTAAAGGCTTGCTCACTTTATGGAGCCCGAATGGAGGGACAGCTTTACCAGGATCGTGCTCAAGTTTGGTCTGTATAAAGGGTATTACTTGAGTTCTTTGAGTTAAGAGGGGGAATTTCCCCTTCTTTTTGCTGGGGGTCAATTGGCCGCACCCGGCATTCGGCCACAGATTATTTTAAATGCGACCTAAATTTTAGAATAAATTCCCCATAAAATCCAAATTTTAAGCCTAAAATTTCTCACCTGAACAATTTTGCTTTTGATAAAGAGTAGCACTTACTGGAAAACGCCCAATCTAAGCAAATGCGCGTAAAAAAATACGTAGTTTGTTAATAACTACAATGCACTTTTTAGGTGTAAATACTAGAAGTAAGCAACTCTGAGAGTGCACTTCTGCTTTGAGACTGGTGTATCCCTGACAGGTGTTCCTATGCGTCGTATTCATTTTAAATATCGCATCATTGCGATATTTCTTATCGCCTTTTTGCCTATGCTATACTTCGCAGGCCTTCAAATCATAACAGATTACCGGAAGAAAGAGAGTTCGGTTTCGATTGACCAGGTGGCTGAATTCACTCCAATTCTGAGTGCTGTTGTGCATGAACTTCAGAAGGAACGCGGTCGCTCTGCCGGTTATCTGGGTTCAAAAGGCAAGAGCTTTGGCGAAGACCTGAATGCTCAGTACAAGCTGACCGACAGCAAAATCCGTATTTTTAAGGCAGCCCAAAAAGACGTGGAGCTGGAGAGCATTAGCACAACGCTTGCTCGGCAGGTAAAGCGCGTAAATGATCAACTTGCCAACATTGGAAACGTACGTAAGGACGTTAAAGGCTTAAACACAACGGTTGGTCAGGCTGTCAGCTATTATAGCGCTACTATTAGTGACGCCTTTAAGTTCCTGCCAAGCACCATTGAAATGGTGCGTGAAGGCAGTCTGGTACGCAAACTGAGCATGTATCAGGAAGTCTTGCTTGGTAAAGAAAATGCAGGCATTGAGCGGGCCATGGGTGCAAACGGGTTCGGAGCTCAGAAATTTGCCCCTGCAATATACAAGCGGTTTGTTCGCCTTGGTGCAAGTCAGGATGTGCATTTTAAATCTGCCAGCTCTCTCATGAATAAATCCGAGCTGAAGTTCTTTGAAACCATTTTCGAGCGTCCAATTATGGGACGTGTCGATGACGCCCGCAAGCTGGGGTATGACTCTTTGTTTGGCGGCGATATTTCCTCTCTCACTGGTCCGCAGTGGTTTGAGTTGACAACTATACGCATCGACACGCTTAAAGAACTTGAAGACTTCATCGCAAAAGGTGTGGTAGAAGAAGCTCGCAGTCTGGCAACAACAGCAAACCGGGAGTTCTCGTTTGCGTTGGTCGTTACAGTCATTATGGCCCTGCTCGGCATCAGTATGGCCTATGCGATTATTCGCAGTGTCTCTGTACCAATCGAAGCTCTGCTGGTGGATGCGGCGAAGTTGGCTGATGGTGACACTTCTGTCACCTTCGCCGACGCTGTTGGTGGAGATGATGTAGGTCGCGTCGCGACAGCCGTTATGTCTTTCCGGGATACTGTGGCCGAGCAAAAGCGCTTACAAAGCCTGACAGATAAAGAGCATGAGGAAGAGCACTGCCGACAATCACATGTCGATGAGCTGATCCATAAGTTCAACGATGAAGTGGCTGACGTGCTTGATCTGGTGGACGCAAACACAGGCAAGATGCAACATACCGCAGATTCCCTGACCCATATTGCCACAACAACAGCAGAACGTGCCAACAGTGCTGCCGGTTCCTCTGAACATGCCTCTGAAAATGTGCAGACAGTGGCATCCGCAGCAGAGGAGCTTTCTGCTTCCATTGAAGAGATTGGCCGTCAGGTTGCCCAGACCAAGCAAACTGTAGACGAAGCGACTACTGTTGCTGATACAACCAATGACCACGTAACAAATCTGGATGCTGCGGCACAGAAGATTGGTGAGGTTGTCAGCCTTATTCGCGATATTGCAGAGCAGACCAACCTTCTGGCACTGAATGCCACCATTGAGGCAGCTCGCGCGGGTGAGATGGGCAAAGGCTTTGCAGTTGTTGCTTCTGAGGTGAAGGAACTTGCAACACAGACCTCAAAGGCGACTGAAGAGATTTCCAGTCAGATCTCCGGCATTCAGGGTTCAACCAAGGAGGCTGTAACCGCTATTGAGAGGATTGCGGGTACAATGCAGCAGGTAAACGAGTACACCAGCTCTATTGCAACAGCCATTGCTCAGCAGAATGCGGCGACATCCTCCATAAGCGAGAACATTCAGCAGGCTGCACAAGGCACTCAGAGTGTCGTGGAAAGCATGAGCATCGTCACCAATTCCGTGGAAGAGACTAACGCCTCTGCTGGTGAGGTCCTTGAGGCTTCTTCCTCTGTGTCGCATCAGGCAACCGAGTTACGCCAAACCATTCAGCGGTTCCTGAAAGACGTTGTTAATGCCTGATCAACGCTAAAGCGTATCTCTGAAAAGTGGGCACCGATTTTCACATAAAGATACGCAAAAATAAAAGCTAGAGCAGATCAAGCGTTTCAGCTTAAATGCGAGCTGCTTTAGTATTTTAAAGATGACAGGAGGCGGGCTTCGGCTCGCCTCTTTTGTTATCCGGTTGACCTTGACAGCAAAGCCCATATAAGGGCGCCATGCAAAATGTTGATGTTCTTATTATTGGTGCGGGCGCAGCTGGTCTGATGTGCGCTATTGAGGCTGGCAAGCGTGGTCGTTCTGTTCTTGTGGCAGATCATGCCAAACGCCCTGCTGAGAAAATTCGCATCTCAGGTGGCGGACGCTGCAACTTTACCAATCTGCACGCTTCTCCCACTAACTACCTGTCGCAGAACCCCCGTTTTGCTGTATCTGCACTCAAGCGCTTTACTCAGCACGATTTTATCACTTTAGTGGATCAGCACCGTATAGGCTGGCACGAAAAAACTCTTGGCCAGCTGTTTTGTGATGACAGTGCACAACAGATTATCGACATGCTCCTTGGTCTCTGCCAGCACTCGGGTGTGCACGTGCAGCTAGAGACCAGCATAACGTCCGTAAGCAAGCCAGATGACCGTTTTACAGTTGGAACCTCCAGAGACACGGTGCGTGCACAGTCTGTCGTGATTGCTTGTGGAGGTCCTTCTATTCCCAAGATGGGCGCTACCGGTTTTGGCTACGAGGTCGCAAAGTGCTTTGAGTTGCCAGTCATAACCCCACGCGCGGCCCTCGTGCCCTTCGTTTTTGATGAAGCAATGCGGGAACGTTCCAGACATCTGGCAGGCGTGTCGGTAGATGCCACTGTCTCTTTTGGAAAAACCAGATTTCGAGAAGGTTTGCTGTTTACACATCGTGGACTATCCGGTCCCTCCATCCTGCAAATCTCCTCTTATTGGGAGGAAGGCAAGGACATTCGCGTTAACCTGTTGCCAGATGCAGATGCTTTTGAAGAGCTCAGAGCTGCCAGACAGAACCAGCCAAAACAAGATATTAAAACTGCGCTCTCCCACCTGCTCCCTAAGAAACTGGCCAGTTTCATCTGTGAGGAGCAAAAGCTGAATGGAAGGCTGGCAGATACCTCCGACAAGGTCCTGCGCAAAGCCGCACTGGCGATCAACGAATGGACGCTACGCCCGGTTGGCACAGAAGGCTATCGCACCGCTGAAGTCACTCTCGGCGGCGTTTCCACTAAATCCCTTTCTTCAAAGACAATGGAAGCAACTGACATTCCCGGCCTCTTCTTCATTGGTGAGGTCGTGGACGTCACCGGCCACTTAGGCGGCTTCAACTTCCAATGGGCCTGGTCCTCCGGCTACGCTGCGGGGCAGTATGTGTGATTTGTGACGGCATAATAAAGTTTGTAACGTTACGGCATTTTACTTTGCTGCATATGCGAAAAACCTTCCATACAATGCACCTGCTCTAAGGTTGTTGAGTAACAGGATTTCCAAATCAGATAAAATATGTTTCAAGCTTTCTTTAAGGAGGCCTGAATGAATTTAGATCGTCTTGTGATAACTGATGGGATGTGGGAGCTACTGGAGCCCCACTGTCT
>CANMBS010000049.1 GCA_947496145.1 uncultured Pseudovibrio sp. | reverse complement strand
TCATCTCATGGATCTCTTGTGTTGTTTTGTGGTGAAACCAACATCAAGCATCTAAACGCGATGAACAACCTCTTCAGAGAACACAGCTAGTGATATGCAGTAATCTACAGCAAGGTCAACTACCAAGAAAGTCACCGGCTGCTTAACGGCTGAATCTGGGTAGGAAAAGATGGATTAGTACATAAGATTTATTCCGACTAGATGCAGAATGACACTCTAAGCTCTTTGCAGTTCTGAGAAGTCGTCCTGTATTCTGGTTGTTAGCCTTGTTTCGTGGCTCCAACGGTGTATAACTGGTTCACAATTGCTGCCGTTGGCCAAGAATACCAGTGCGTCACCTGTTCCATTTGCGGCAATACAGACAGCGGAGTTTGGCCATCTTGTCCATGGCTTTCGTTTCACGGTCAACATCATTTGCCGTTCTCTTGAAGCGCTTCTTGCTGGATTTGTCACAGATCGGATGTAGTTTCCACGCATCGTTGCCGCAGATCACCTCACCACCATTTTCGGCAATCGTTGCAGCTCGGTATGAATTTGGCAACGTGGTGCCCAAATTAACTTCGCACTCTGCGACGTATTTTGCTTCTACAGGCCAAGGCATTCGTTTTCCTAAATATTCAAGACAAATTTCCGTTAAGGTCAAACCCGGCCTTCGTAGCAGCGTAAAGATCCAGAATAACATCAAGCTGCTGCTAGCACAGCAGACCAATTGCTGCCGTCGGGGCGTTTCTAGCAAGGGTTGATACTGTCAATATAGAGGATATTCTGAGAGCCTTATTGTGCCAGTCTACCATTGTTCGATGTGAGCACTTGAGTTGAGCGCAAGAAGAGCTCGATTTGCTCATTCATGCGCACGTAGCAAAAGTCTGCTATCTTCTTTTTTAAGGGGGAAAGTTCACATGGTCACAACCGTACAGCAGAGACAAGTTCGGGCCTCAGACGACTTGAGCCTTTCTTACAGAACCTTAGGGCACGGACCAGCCATCATGTTACTGCACGGTTTCTGCCAGTGGTCGCAG
Source organism: uncultured Pseudovibrio sp. (assembly GCA_947496145.1). Lineage (GTDB taxonomy): Bacteria > Pseudomonadota > Alphaproteobacteria > Rhizobiales > Stappiaceae > Pseudovibrio. The sequence goes on along the minus strand of CANMBS010000049.1, from coordinate 30,420 downwards.
ATGTGGATAACCAACGGTGTCGCTCAATGCCTCAGCGAGCATTTCACTGTTATACTCCCGGATCGTCGCGGGCATGGTTATAGTGGTCGTCCCCAAAAGCCAGAAGATTTCGGAATGCGGATGGTTGACGACGTTTTCCGTATTCTGGATGCTGAAGGTCAGGACACGGCCCATCTTGCTGGATTCTCGCAAGGATCGGAAGTGGCTTGGCGGGCCGCCTTGGTGTGCCCGGATCGCATACGCTCCCTTTTCCTGATCTCTTCAGGCTGGCCTGGGCCAGAGTTAGATAAGGCGTTGGAGGGCTACGCAGACATGCTGGACTGGTTACCGCAGGCCATCTCGGATAAGGAAGACTGGCTCACACCAAATCCTGATCTCCAGACGTTTCAGGCAATCGTGGCCTCGATGCCAAAGGTCATCGACATTCCTGAAGTTGCCATGGCTCATTTATCAGTACCAGCTTTTGGTCTTGTTGGTTCAGAAGATCCAGAAAGAGGAACGATCGAACAGCTCACGGGGCTTCTTCCAAACTTTTCCCTGGAGATCCTTCCTGAAACAGATCACGCTGAAAGCTCAGAGCACCCAAATCTGCCTCGGATGATCGATGACTTCCTGTCAAGCATTGAGGCACGGTTCCCTTTCGCCTCACACCACAGTTGACATAGGCGCTTCCATCGTGTTCGTGCGTATTTGTCCGCACGGGCCACCATTTGCAAATTAGAGTTCGTCCCAGATCTCGGACAATCGAGTATATTCACTTTGATTGTTGCGAGGAGATGGGAATGAGCACCAAGAAGGGCAAGTACACGGAAAACTATAAAGCGGGAGCGGTCAACCGGTTTTACGAGCCCGGGGCAACTTTGGACAAGGTTGCCAGGGAGCTTGGCTTAACGTCAACACACCTGAAGCTGTGGCGTCTTGAAAGGGAAGCTGCAAGCTGACGCAGCCGAATTCACCCGGCTGCGCAAGAAAAAGCAAACGCCTTCAGGAAGAAAACGAGATCTTGCAGAAAGTCCCAGCTTTTTTCGCATCAAGGATGGGGAAATCATGAGGATCAAGCATCTTTTCATTGCCCCCCATGCAAAAGACTACGCGGTTTCCACGCTATGCTGTCTGCTCGAGGTTTCCCGCGGTTGGTTCTATGGCTACAAGTCCTCGGAACCTGCGCGTCAGGCCTGATGTAGTTGCAGGGAGTGCCGTGATCAGGAGTTTACAGCCTTGATATGCGCAATTTTTCAAGAAAGCCAAAGCTGTTACGGCTCTAAGCGGATCCATGCCGAACTCAAGGCCAAAAGAGAGCTTGTTTCAGAGCGTCGTGTTGCTGATTAATGAAAGATAATGGGATTTCTCCGAGAAAGTGCCGCCCGCTTGCGCCTGTGACAACGTTCTCCAATCACAAGAAATCCCCTTCTCCCAATTTTTTTCAGCAGGAACTTGAGTGCTTTATTCCTGACATTGTCTGGCTTGCCGATATCACTTATTACGCCATCGAGGAGGGCTGGCCGTCGGTGGCAGCCATTAAGGATATGGTGACAAGAGAGATTGTCAGCTATACGAACAAAGAGATTAAAAATGGCTGCATAACAGGTTTAATCAAGCCGTCCGGGATCCGGGACGAACTCCACTTTTCAGGTTATCCGGATACAAGACCTTGCTGGCTTGAGTTAAAGTCTGTTTGGCCTCGACCAAGAGTGCCTGATAGCAGGATGTGATCCCTTCATATTCTGCGGTGAAATACTGAAGCATCTGCTGAGCCAATTTTTCTTCTTCATGTGTCAGACCGCGCTTTGGTATCTGAAACTTCATTTGCATCAAACCGATTGCCCTCGTTTTCGGATTCAATAAAAGACGAAGCTTGTGACTGAACCGCTGCGCTGCCGCTTTGTGTTAGCTCCATCAATACCTTGAGGTTTTGATAGGCTTTCGAAATAGCTTCGCGGGCGGGATTGGCATTGTTCTGCTGAAGATGAGCGCTGGCCTGCTTCATTCTATCATTGGCCTGCTGCACCTGCTCGCCATGGAGTATGAGCTGATCAGGCACTGCGTCAGATGGCGGAGTTAGCCAAGGTGCAATTTGCGCCTTGAGCTGTTCCAACTGATCCGCGGCTGCGCTGATGTTGTCCAATGCGCCGGCATGCCACTGAGTCAACTGCATCAAGGTGCTCTCTGCATCTCGTATACTTTGTGCCGCTTCCGATTTTTTGTGTGCAGTCAGACTGCTTAACGCTTTTGTCAATTGGCGTCCGGTGGTCTGACATGCCTGTTCATATTGCCTTGCAAACGGACTGGATGTGCGGACTATCGATAAATTTTTGAGAGCTTGATCGAGTTGCGATCGTAGGTCCTGTGCCTGTGCTGCAAGAACTGCACTCTGGCTTTTTTTGGTCAAAGCCCTTCGCTTATTTTGCACTTGGGAGAGCAACAGCTGCTGCCGCATTGTGAACACGGCAGCAATCATCTGATTGTAATGCAAAAGTGCGTTTTGATACCGTCCTTTGTGCAACGCAGTCTGCGCAGACATAAGGCTGGTATAAAATTGCTCTGATGCTGACACAAACGCGAGTTGCAGCTCAGGGGCCTGTCTCAGCGCAGCACTTTGGGTTTTCAAGGCTGCTGTCTCAGCCTCACTTTCTTGCAGGCTTTGCAAGGTATCCTGTGACATACGCTTCTGGCGCTGTTCAGCTTCTGATAGGGCGGCGTTGAGCGCTTTGCTTGCGTGTTGTGTCTGCCCCAGCAATTCCTCCACCAGTCTTACTCTATGAGAGGATACGGCTGCTGATATTTGGTTGAGCAAATCTGTCGCTATGTCCAAACGCTGTTCCAAACGCATAAGGTTAAGTCCCCAATCTTCCAGCTCATTTCGGCGCAATCGCGCTTGTGACACTATTTGGCGGAAGGGTTCAATCTGCCCAGAAAGTACTTTACTGATTACTTGATCTGCCTGACTGGTGCTGCCCTGGCAAACCAACTGCATCTGATCAAAATGAGACTGAACCACATCCAGCTGACCATTTAGGACATCAAGATCCAACCTATCATCATCTGAAGCTTTGGATATAGCAAATTGAGTGGACTGCAACAGCGAGAAGGCTCGTTTTCCGTGTTTCCAAAATTCCGTCTTCTCTTCATTGCGGGTCAGAACATCGCATTTATCGACCATTGTCTGAGAGGTTTCTATGAGATTTTCCAGTCGCTTCTGCAACTTTCTCCACTCTGCCAGATAGGTGTCGCGCGGGCTGTGAGATGCTTCGTCCGGGGATTCTGGTGCTGGCTCAAGCTGCAGAGCTTGCAGAACTTGCTCTGTCCATTGTTCTTCATGTTGGGTCAGGCCATCTCGGGGCATGAGGCTCCTTTGCTGCTTAAAGCTGCTTTTGAAGAGGGGGTACCGGACAGTTTTGATAATATCGTTTCTGCAGCAGCTGGGTAACGGTAAACCCTGAGGCAAAGTAAGTGGGAGCTTAAAAAAAACTATAGTTTCGCTGGTTTCTGTCGGTGAGTAATATAGAAAGGTACTGAACTGACACCCATTGACTCGCGGTTGCCTGTCAGCCCGGTTCAATTTCATAATTGAAGTACGGACTTTGCGGCAGAGTTGCACCACGTAAACTAAGGTAAGTGAGAGGCCGTTGCTAACGTCGAGGGCCATGAGCATGCGTAATCGGGCTCGTCCTTCATGAGAGGTCCGCTCCTGTTAAGATCGCAGCATATTGCTGTGAGGATAGGAGAGCACCATGTTCTCACGTTGTCTGGCGCTCGCAGATCGCTTTCTCTAAAGCAGTTCGCGTTTAAGCTGAAACGCTTGATCTGCTTTAGCTTTTGTTTTTGCGTATCTTTATCTGAAAACCGGTGTCCACTTTTCAGAGATACGCTTTAGGACAATAATCACTGCAACTGGCCCCCATAAAAGCACAGAGGCCGACAGTCGAATAATGTGCTCGGCGCATCGATGAACTGAAATCTCATCGTTCAGCTCAGCTATTTGAACCAGTGGCGTCGCTGGCCTCATTGTTTCCCTGTCGAAGAACGCTGCCGCATTACGCCAAACAAACAGTTCGCCGGACTGTTTGTTAACCTGGCTACACTTTAATAAACCTCTTTTCTGCCGTAAAAGATCGTTTTCTTCGCGCAGCCGAGCCGGTTCTTTGCTCGCATCCTCATGTGGTCCTGGCAGTGAATTCTAATTCCGAAATTCCTTGATCCAGCGGTTCAGGGTCGCACGCCCCACACCCAGATCAGCTCCCACTTCAGGATGGGCCGGCCCCTTACTTCTACCAGTTGCACCCCTTCCCGCTTATACTCTTGCCTATAATGTTTTCGCCCCATGAAGTCCTCCTGATCTCAACTTATCAGAAGATTCCCTATTTTTCCTGAGCCAGTGCTAACGAAAGTGCGGGAGTCAGTGGTTTATATTTAGCCCTTTCGTTGCATCCGGAACTTTTGAGGTGAAACGCCGATGGCAGCTTCAAAAGCGCGGGAGAAGGCGCTGCGGCTGCGGAAGCCGATGAGGTGGGAGACGCGCTCGATGGGGTGGTCTGTTTCCAGCAGCATGGTGGCGGCACGGCGCATGCGCACATCTCGCAGAAGCTCCATCGGGCCACTGCCATACGCTTCCTGAAAGCGCCTGGCGAAACCGCTGCGGCTCATACCTGCCAGGGAAGCAAGGCTCTCGACGGAATGTGGTTCGCCCGGTGTGTCGAGGATGTGCCGAAGCACCGGCCACATGCGTGGATCGCGTAGCGCGGCCATCCATTCCAGCCCACCGTGCTGATCGTTGAAGCGGCGGCGCATCAGCTCGATCATGCATTGCATCAGGAGTGCGCGCACCATAGCGAGGCTTCCGGGTGCGGGATTGGCAAGCTCCAACAGCAAACGCCGGATTGGCGCTTCACAGGCATCTTCCCCAGCCTGATTTTCGACAATCGGTTCCTGCACCAGATCAATCAGATTCTCCATCTGCCGCAAGCTGAGCGAGATACGAGAGCAGATCGCGATGAGCTGGCCTTTGTCCTGTGTGTCACTGTTATGGATCAGGTGCGCCATCTTCAGCTTATCTGGATTGCAACTGGGGATTGGATCGTGAATCTGCCCGAAACTGCGCAGAACGTGCTTTTTTAGTGCGGGTACGAGGATCAACGACCCTTTACTGACCGGAATGGCAGGACGTCCCGGCAACACAAGCTCGCCCTCCCCTGCAAGTACATAATGTAGCGTTGCCAAAGGGTCTTTGTCCAAATCAAGATCGCAAGCGCCATTCAACTCACACAAAGCAAACGGATGCGCCTGTATCTCCATTTCATCGAGAATAAAATGAATATCCATGCGTATATCTATACGCCGCCAATCGATGAAATGATACATATCAGGACGAAAAGGCACCAATTTTAGACCACAAGGCACATAGCCTACTCCATCTTCTCTTCACCGAACAAGAGAAGGAACAGACGATGTGTAATGATCATGATCACAAGAAAACACTCAGCCGCCGTGATGCTCTGCGCGGTGGTCTGACAGCTGCAGCAGCTGTTGGCGGTGCAGCGATTGCGGGTGCAGCACACGCTAAAGCGCAGGACAAAGTGAAAGATCCATATGCCCCACCAGCAAAGTCCGTTCTTCCTCCAAGCGACATGAAACTGGACCTGAGCCGTGCTGCGCTTGTGGTGACCGACCCGCAGAACGACTTTCTGTCTCCTGATGGTGTGACCTGGGGCGTGGTTGGCGAAAGCGTGACCCGCAATAACACAGTCAGCAACATCGAGCGTCTGTTTAAAGCCGCAAAAGCCGCGGACATTACTGTGGCTGTATCTCCTCACTACTACTACCCAACAGATCACGGCTGGAAGTTTGAAGGTGCGCTGGAAAAGCTGATGCACAACATCGGTATGTTCGACCGCAAGGGTGCACTCAACGTGGATGGTTTTGAAGGGTCCGGTGCAGACTGGCTGGATGTTTACAAGCCCTACATCAACGACGGTAAAACCATCGTCACATCTCCGCACAAGGTCTACGGCAACGACACCAACGACCTCTCCCTTCAACTGCGCAAGCAGGGTGTCGATCAGGTTATTCTGGCAGGTATGTCTGCAAACCTTTGCACAGAGAGTCATATGCGCGAGCTGATCGAGCAAGGCTTTGAGGTTGCTGTGGTGAGCGATGGCACAGCCGCTGCTGTTATTCCTGATGGTGATGGTTATCTGGCCGCTCTGACCAACTTCCGCTTCATCGCAAACGCGGTCTGGACAACAGACGAAGCTGTTAAGCTGCTTCAGGCTTAACCACCCTAACGCACTGCCTTTCTCCTCAAGGCGGTGCGTTTTTATCGATGGCAAAGCCGCTGGAAGAGATCAGATGAAGCCTGGAAAAGCTATGCGGTGAGATGCGGCGTGTACCATGTTTGCAAGGGTGATGATGTCAAACACAGGTCGGTTGACTTTGGCTTGCAGCTGATGTGCGTAAGGCGGCAGGTCGGTGCATTCAAGAACGATCGCACCAATCTCCGGCGAGCGTTCCAGCATACTTTCAGAGGCGGTCAGCAGCTCATCCGTCACTTTGCCCAGATCCATCTGCGTGCGTTCACCGCGCAAAATCACAGAGGAGAACTCGGGCGCGTCATCCAGTCCTTGCACCACGATCGGCACGTCAGAGGCGCCAACACCTTCCAGATGTTTGTCTGTCAAAGAGGAAGCTGAGGCGGTGATGACACCAACAGGCGCCCTGGTCATGTGATAAGCCAGCGGCACCTGAATAAGAGAAGACACGAATACCGGAATGGAAACCGCCTCAGCAATCTCCTTTTGAAAGATCGCCAGAAACCCGCAGGACCCGGTGATTGCATGCACGCCCTGCTCTTCCAGCCGCTTTGCCGCGCTGATAATTGGCTCGAGCAGCTCAGGCGAGGGATCAGCCAGCAGCTTCTGCACGGTTAAACCATGAAGGATCTCATAGGTCGTTGTAAACGGCAGGCTGGATGGGTTCTTGATGTGCCCCGGAGGTTTAGGGAAGTAGCTCTCAAGCGAAAGAACGCCGATTGAAACGCCGCAGATGTTCTGGCCGCCACTATGAATGGTCATGGGCTTTTCCTTCAGTAACGCATCACGCGATAAGGTGACATGTCGATATTTGTGGTAAGTCCGGCAACAAGGTCTGCAACCAGACGACCGGTTTTAGGGGCCATCATCAGGCCGTAATGGCTGTGACCGAAAGCGCCGATAAGATTTGGAAAACCATCAATCTGCCCAATACACGGCAAACTGTCCGGCAGGCTGGGGCGCTGACCGGACCATGTACTGATCTGCGTTGTATTCAGATCCGGCAGCAGCTTGCTCGCAAGGGCAACCAAGGCGTCCAGGCGCTTTTGACTGATCGGCGCATCCAGTCCGGCAAACTCAGCCGTGCCAGCAACCCGGATGGTCTCTTCCATGGAAGATGCGACAAACTTCATGTCCATATCCATCACAGAATGGGTCAGAGAAACACCCGGATTATCGAATGAAACGTGATACCCGCGTTCCGCTTCCATGGGAATCCTGATCCCGAGAGGCTTCAAAAGCTCCGCAGACCAAACCCCCATGGAGAGCACAATTTTCGGTGTGGAGTGCTCGCCTTGATCCGTCACATAAGTCCAGCTGCCGTCTTCTTCAGGGCTGATCCTGAGCACCCTGGCCTGCTCAATGGTTCCGCCCATTGCCAAAAGCTTTTCAGCAAGCACTTCACCAATCTTACCGGGAGAAACGGCACGCGCCTGCCCCTTGATCAGAACCGCAGCCTCAAAGGCATGGGTAAGGGCTGGCTCCAGCTCACGCAGCTCTGAAGCTCCAATCTGCTCAATCTCCGCACCAACAGCCTTGCGCATGGCATAGTCAGGACCTGACAGATTGACCTGAGCAACATCGCGAAACGCATGCACATACCAGCTGTCTTGCAGCAGATGTTCATGGCCAGTGCCCGACAGATGATGCCGGTAAAGCTCCACGCAGTCATGATTAAGCGCATACATGGCATCGCTGATGGACTGGATGCGCTCCTGCCGTCCCTCATAAAGAAACCGCAGACCCCAGGGTGCAACGCGAGGCAGGTAGCCGGGTTTGATACTCACTGGCCCTTGTGGGTCCAGCAACCAACCCGGCACCTTCTTCCAGATCCCCGGCATGGATTGTGGCACCACAGACCACGGCGAGATAATGCCTGCATTGCCTGCAGAGGTGGCCTGACCGGGAGCGTCCCGGTCAATCATGTGTACGCGGAAGCCTTTTTCAGCCAGCGATAATGCAGAGCAGATGCCGACAAGGCCAGCACCCAGAACAGTTACGTCAGATGCTGTCATTGCGTGGCTTCCTGCAAGGTGCGCTGGCTGGCAAACTGCTGGATCAGCACAGGCGCGATCACCAGAATGGAGGCCATGTCTGATCCAAGGCTCGGGGCCACCAGCATCAGACCACCAATCGCCATGAATACGCGCCAGATGCCGTTAAGTGGCGCAATGAAGTAGCCTGAAACCGCTGTGGCAATGGCAAATACACCCAGCGCACAGGTTAATGTCACTTGCAGGAACGACATCAGCGTGAAGTACTCCGGCAAGACAATCAGCATGGTCGGCGCATAAACAAACACCATCGGCACCATCAGCTTGCCCAGCCCCAACGTGAACGCATTCACACCGGTTCGGAACGGATTAGCGCCCGCAATCCCTGCCGCCGCATAGGCTGAGGCGCATACCGGCGGAGTGATTTCCGAGATGACACCGTAATAAAGCACAAACATATGAGTGGCGAGCGCAGGCACACCAAGCTGCGCCAGCGCAGGCTGCGCCACAGCCACCAGCATGATGTAAAGCGCTGTTGTGGGCAGGCCAGCACCCATTAAGATACAGGCAATGGCAATCAGCACCAGCGACAGGAACTGCTGAATGGAAGGCTGCTCGAACATCTCAAGAGAGGTCCAGTCCAGCAGCGGTGCCAGAGAAGCCGCCATATCAGCCGCTCCATTGGTAACCATAAAGCCCAGACGGAACCCAACGCCGGTGGTGTTGATCACACCGACCACGATACCAACTGCGGCAGAGGCGGCACCAACTGCCAAAGCGTACTGAACACCCACATGGCAACTGTCGAACAAGTCTTTGAAGCTCTGCCGCTCGTTGCGATGCAGACATCCCAGCAAGGTCAGAGCACCCAAAACGCCAGCCATGACTGGAGAGAAGCCTTCGCCGGAGTAAGGCGAGGCTTTCCAGAAGATGAACCCAAGCAGCATCAACGGCACAGCCAGAGAGAGCGGCTTGTCGATGGCGCAAAAGCCCACCACGATACACAGCGAGATGCCGATGAACGCCGCCATGTTAGGCGAGTAACCGGAAAACAGCACCACCAGAAGCCCGATCAGCGGCAGAACAGTGAACCAACCCTCTCGCCAGACCTGCACAAACTGCGGGACCTGGTCCTTAGGATAGGCTTCCAGCCCAAGGCGTTTTGCGGTGAAGTGCACGATGGAAATGACGCCGATGTAATGCATCATGGCAGGGACAATTGCCGCAATCACGATGGTGGTATAAGGAACCTCCAGATACTCAGCCATCAGGAAGCTCGCAGCACCCATAATCGGAGGTGTTATCTGCCCGCCCGCACTGGCTGCCGCTTCCACACCGCCCGCAAAGTGGCCCGGATAGCCAAGCTTTTTCATGTTTGGGATGGTGAGAGAACCGGTCGAAACTGTGTTGGCAATGGAAGAGCCGGAAATCGTGCCGAAGAAGGCGGAGGAAACAACGGAAACCTTCGCCGGACCACCGGTATAGCGACCAGCCAGTATCATGGCGTTGTCGACAAAGAACTGTCCAAGCCCCATGCGCTGCGCCACCACACCAAACAGAACGAAGTGGAACACCACGGTGGAAACCACCCAGAGCGTCACGCCAAAGATGCCTTCAAACGGGAAGTACATGTTGTTGACGAACTGCCGCCAATCCACGCCCGGGTGTTTCAGGATCTGGATTGGAATGTAAGGCCCAAGCAGCGCATATCCGATAAACACCAGAATGATCAGTGGCAATACGATGCCAATGGTCCGCCGTGCAATTTCCAGAACCGTCAGGATAATGATCGTCCCGAAGAAAATGTCTGGTCCGGCAGGGTTGCCCTGTCGCAAAGCTTGCTCAGAGACACTGAAGCCGAACAGATCAAACCCGCGCCAACTAAACCACAGATAGAGTGATCCCATCATGGCCAGAACCATAATCACCCAGTCAAGCAACGGAACATTGCCAAAGCTCAGAGACTTACCAGGCCTGTTAGCATAGGCACCATTTGTTTTGAGAAACGGGAAGGCGAGGAAGATAAAGAAGTAGAGCCCGGCAAGGTGAATGCCCATATGAACGTAGTCGACTGGCGTACCAAACCCAGCCGTCCAGAAGTGGTAGAGCGCATACGCAATGGTTGCCCAGTAAACCACTTTGGTCAGGAAAGGCCCGTTGTCACGGGTGTGCAGAGCCGAGTCGTACTTTTTCTCCAGCTCTTCCAGAGCCTTGTTATCAAGGTGCGATTGCAGGGGCATAAAACCCTCCGGGATATGGGGATGTGTCATGCGGTGGCAAATGGCAGGCAGCACTCAACTGCTTAAAAGCAAAAGGCGCTCATCAAAGCCATAGGAAGACCCACCGGTGGCAACAAACAACAGCGGAAGAGTACTCCCGCTGCTGCTCAGGGTGTTGCTGCTGTTAGTCGAGCAGACCAACTTCCTTGTAGAAGCGCTCAGCACCCGGATGCAGTGGCACGCCAATGCCATCAATGCCATCCAACGCGGTCTTCATGGTGATCACTTTACCCTTTGGATGGCCAGTATCCAGCAGCTTGCGGGCTGTCCTGGACCACAGCGCCCTGGTGATCTCGTAGACCAGTTCTTCATCAATGTTGGCATTGGTCACAAACATGCCACTCACCGCCACCGTATTGGTGTCATGTGTCACGCCCGGATAGGTGCCAGCCGGAATGGTGGACGGAATGTAGTAGGGCACAGTCTTATTGGCCTGTGCGACTTCTTCATCAGTAAAGGAATAAAGATCCATGCCCTTGGTGTTGTCCAGCTGGATCATTGCAGCAACCGGAGTACCCGCTGCATAGAAGTAAGCATCCAGCTGACCATCAGCCATCCGTTCCGCACTTTGCGCGTTGTTCAGTTCGGCTTCATCAATGTTGTCACGGTTGACCCCGTGGTCCGCAAGGATCAGCTCAACAGCAATCTGAGTGCCGGACCCGGCCTGCGCAATGCCAACACGCTTGCCTTTCAGGTCTGCAAGACCAGCCAGTTCACCACCTTTTGGCAGCACAAGATGCAGATCCTCCGGATAAAGGTTTGCAATCACGCGCAGGTCCGGTTTCGCATTGCCTTCATACTTGCCAGTGCCATGATAAGCAAAGTGCAAGGTAGCCGCGCCCGTCAGGCCCGCTTCCATCTGGCCAGCCTGTATAGCATTCACATTGTGCGCCGATGCGTTGGTGGATTGAGCAATTGCTACCAGATCCGGCACGCCGCAGTTGCCGCCCTGATCACATGGACGAGAACCCGGTGGATTGGAAATGGCGTTGGCAATGATGCCCCCAATCGGGAAGTAGGTGCCGCCAGCACCCCCCGTGCCGATTCGGAAAAACTTGATGTCCTGCGCAACCGCTGCACCACTTATCATTGTGCATGCCAGTGCCACACCTGCAAACTTAGTGAAAAATCCCATGATATCCCCCCTTTAACAAATGTAGATGTTCCCTAGTAAAGATGATCCGTATTTATGATTATTTGCGTTATGGTGGGGTAGCCCTATGCATATAAGCAAATTCGAAATATTATGGTTATGATAGATTTTGTTTATGCATTGAGGGGCGCATGAATCTGCAGCAATTGGCGGTTTTCCGCGAGATTATGAAAACGGGTTCTGTCAGCCATGCCGCGCGCAATCTTCACCGCACCCAGCCAGCTGTGAGCGCCTCGCTCAAAGCATTGGAAGATGATCTGGATATGCCGCTGTTCATCCGTGAAGGACGGCGACTGATTCCTGTGCCCGAAGCCCATTATCTTCTGTCCGAAGCTTCAGCTATTCTCGACCGCCTTAAGACCGTCGAACAGAACCTGGGCAGTATGCGCGATCAGGTGCAGGGCTCACTGGGCATTGTCGCCATGCCGGGTCCATCCTCCTACCTGCTACCGGAGTTCATCAGCGAGTTCGTTGCGGACAAGCCACAAGTGAAGATCACTCTGGCAACCCGGAGTTCGCCGCAGATCCTCAACCTCATCGCAGCCCAGAGTTTTCAGGTAGGTTTTTGTGATGCCGCTGTCGGGTCAGAACAAGAAAAGCTGTTCCACAACACCACAATCCCGTGCACATGTGTTTGTGCTGTTCCCAAATCATCACAGCTGACAGAGAAAAACGTCATTCAGGCCAAAGATCTGGACGGCGTGCCCATGGGCGTGCTGCAACCCGGTCATTCCACCTATGAAGCCACTAAAGCAGCATTTCAGGCGCAGGGCGTGAGCCTGAACATCCGCATCGACACCCAGTACTTCCTGCCGCTCTTCCATTTTGTTGAGGCAGGGCAGATCTGCTCCATCGTCGATGTGCTTAGCGCCGTCAGCTACCAGCGCAGGCGGGGAGATGCTTCAAAGATCACCTTCCTGCCTTTTGAGCCCTCGGTCCCATTCGGATATTCCATCGTGGTGCCGCACCAACGCCCACTCTCTCGCCTTGCCAACTCCTTTGTCAGTCGCTGGCAAAATTGGGTGGAAGAGACCATTGCCCAGCCCATCAAATAACCAATAAATCAACCAGTTAGCGTTCGAATACGGAAGACAGCTGCAAATCAATTTAAGCTGCATAGAATCGGCATTTCTGCTGGAAGAGTGTAATGGATGAGAGCTGCGGGGTGAAAAAGCTCTCCTTTGGCTTTGAGTTCAGCGTGGAGCCGCCTGGAGCCGTAACAACCCCGGTTTTCTTGTTTTCAGCAATGCTTAAGTCCTTAAGAAATTGACATATTTCCTAGCCCAGTCAGTTGAATTGTTCATCTGCTGCCATCGGTAAACATGCCAGATCAAATTCTTGATTTAATATAACCTAAAGTTATAAGCACATTTATTTCAATAATATGTGATTTGAGAAAATTTAGATTCAAAATAACTATTCCACTACGCAGTAGAATATTAGTCGAAGCAGGTATTATTAATTAGGATACTTATCGCTTAGTGCGATTCATGAATCAAGCTATGAATTTAACCGGGATTTTAACTATTCAGGTTTTAGATTTTCCTGATTAAGCCTGCGAGTTTGCTTGATGCTGGTGTATGGACTTCTTCGTAAGAAGATCCCAGATCACTGAAGTGTCCAGCAAGTGAGAAGCTAAACATTCTGCTGCTTCACAATCGATGTAATTGGGAGCAAGCAATGAAATTGCATAATCTGTTAAAGACTGGCTCACTCAGTGTATTGATCGCTTTGTCCGTTAGCTCAGTTTCGCCAGCTCAGGAAAGCAGCAAGCCTAAAGGGGCTTCCGGAACGGGACAGGTGGGCGCTTTTCAGGCAAAGCCAAATTCGTTCTGGTGGCCTGATCAACTGGACCTTTCTCCACTGCGCGATCACGACACGCGCTCCAACCCTCTGGGAGAAAATTTTGACTACGCCAAAGCATTCAACAGCTTAGACCTTGAGCGTGTCAAAGCAGATATCGATGAACTTCTGACCACATCACAAGACTGGTGGCCTGCAGACTTTGGCAATTATGGTCCATTGTTTATTCGAATGGCCTGGCACAGCACAGGTACTTACCGCACCTTAGATGGCAGAGGCGGTGGTGATGGCGGACAACAGCGCTTTGATCCACTCAACAGCTGGCCTGATAATGGCAATCTGGATAAGGCCCGCCGCCTGCTATGGCCAATCAAACAGAAGTATGGCGCTGCCCTTTCATGGGGCGACCTTATGGTGCTGGCCGGAACTGTTGCACTGGATAATATGGGTTTCAAAACCTTTGGATTTGCTGGTGGGCGTACAGATGACTGGGAGCCTGATCTGGTCTATTGGGGCCCTGAAGTTGAAATGCTGGCCAGTGACCGGTTCGAGAAAGACGGCAAGCTCCAGCGCCCTCTGGGAGCCATTCATATGGGCCTCATCTATGTGAACCCGGAAGGCCCCCGAGGAGTACCTGATCCAGCCGCTTCTGCCAAAAATATTCGGACGGCATTTGGACGAATGGCAATGAACGATGAGGAGACAGTCGCACTTATTGCTGGCGGTCATACATTCGGCAAAATGCACGGCGCGAAAAGTGTGAGCGAATGCGTTGGTGTTGAGCCCGGAGCAGCCCCGATTGAAGAACAGGGCCTTGGCTGGAAAAATAAATGCGGCAAAGGTAATGCAGAACATACTATAACCACAGGTTTGGAAGGGGCATGGACACAGGCTCCAACACAGTGGACCACTCTTTATCTTGAAAACCTGCTCAACTTTGAATGGGAGCAGGTTCGTAGCCCGGCAGGCGCCATTCAATGGGTTCCAGCAGACAAAACCCTTCATGATATTGTGCCTGATGCGCACATTGAGGGAAAATTTAATCCGCCGGTTATGACAACGGCAGACCTGGCTTTGAAATATGACCCTGACTATAAAAAGATATCCGAACGGTTCCTGAAGAACCCAGAGGAGTATGAGCTTGCCTTTGCAAAGGCCTGGTACAAACTCACTCACCGCGATATGGGGCCAGTAACCCGGTATTTGGGAAAGGACACTCCTAAGGAAACACAGATCTGGCAAGATCCAGTCCCCCAGGTTAATTATCCTCTTATCAATGCAAAAGATGCTGAACTACTGAAAGCGAAGATACTGGCATCCGGACTAACTATCTCAGAACTCGTGCGTACCGCCTGGGCCTCTGCTGCTACGTTCAGAGCATCAGATATGCGCGGAGGTGCAAATGGCGCACGGATCTCGCTGGCCCCTCAAAAAGACTGGGCCGTCAACACCCCCACAGAACTAAAGCGCGTCATCAGCCAGCTGGACGTTATAAGAACAGAGTTCAACAGCACTCAATCGGACAACAAGCAAGTCTCTCTTGCTGACCTGATCGTTCTTGGCGGTGCAGCAGCTATTGAGAGATCCGCTGATGCAGCAGGAGTAAGTGTTAAAGTGCCGTTTGTACCTGGCCGAAATGACACGACACAAGAACACACCGATATCCAATCCTTTGCGCTACTTGAGCCCAAAGCGGATGCTTTCAGAAACTACTATAACGCGCAGCAAAGCTATCGCCCTCCAGTTGAGACGCTGATCGACAAAGCCGATCAACTTGATCTGACCGTACCGGAAATGACCGTTCTACTCGGTGGAATGCGTGTTCTGGGTGCAAATGGAGATGGCAGTAAGAACGGAGTGTTCACTGATGCGCCGGGCACACTCAGCAATGATTTTTTCCGCAATCTGCTGGATACGTCTTTCAAATGGCAAAGAGCAGAACAGCAAGGCATTTATGAAGGGGTAGATCGCAAGACGGGTGATGTCAAATTCTCAGCAACCTCCGTCGATCTTATCTTCGGTTCCAACTCAGAACTGCGGGCCGTTGCTGAAGCCTACGCCTATGATGGATCGAAGAACCGGTTCGTGTCTGACTTCGTAAAAGCATGGACCAAAGTCATGCAGCTGGATCGGTTTGACTTGAAGCGCGATCTCTAAATCACACACCCGATAGCTGCCTCATTTCACAGAGCAGTTATCGGGCTACGCTCTCGTCAAACATGCCCTCCTCTCTCTTTTCAAAATCACATCAGGGATGCTGGCGAAATGATAAGATAAAAACGCACTAAAAGCCTTTTCCGTTCAAACCAACGCACACAAAAACGCAAAAATTCAGAACAGCCGTGAATAAGACCCGGACTTGATGCGTAAACCACATGAAGATTGGGAGGAGGCGATCTCCCAATGGATGCTCTACCGATAAGTGCGGGTTATTGAAAGAAAGGCTATACTCATGAAAAAATTAGTGATTTCCTCCGTTCTGGCTCTGTCGTTTGCTACAACAGCTGCTATGGCTGGCAGTCCGGTTGAAACCGTTAAAACCAGTAAGGGCGTTGTTTTCGCATCTGCAAAAACCGGCATGACGCTTTACACTTTCCGTAAAGACAAAAAGAACCTGTCCGTTTGCTATAACGACTGCGCCCAGGCATGGCCTCCATTCCGCGCAGGTGGTTATGCAAAAGCCCAGGGAGATCTGGGTATCACAAAACGCAAGGATGGTTCTCAGCAATGGACCTGGAAAGGCCAGCCACTCTATTTCTGGGCAGGCGACCAGAGCAAGGGCGATGTGACGGGTGATGGCGTTGGCGGTGTTTGGGATGCGCTCCGTAAATAGCACTGTTTTTTCAAAGTGTTATGCCAAACATACCCCTTATTGCGGCGACAGCGAAAATTTCAGCGAACAGCTGTAAAACGGCCCTATAGCTGAGCAATATAAGCGGGTGAGACCTAGGCCTCACTCGCTTTACTTCCTTCTAACAGGCGCGCATGTCGCAAGTCTGTCTTCTGTGCTATGACCTTGTTTCCATTTTACTTCTAAAGCGTATCTCTGAAAAGTGGACACCGGTTTTCAGATAAAGATACGCAAAAACAAAACTAAAGCAGATCAAGCGTTTCAGCTTAAACGCGAACTGCTTTAGTACAATGGAGATAAGAGGAGAGATCCTCTCTCCTCATCTCAAGTCAAATGCAGGTCAGTTGACGATAAATGGCCTTACGCATTTTCTGCCGTGATTTTCGCCATCTGTTTGATTACGCTTTCATTTTCGGGTCCAACTACGATAAAATCTGCGCTGTTTTGGCGCCACGTCACCGTTGCAAACCCTTCGATATCGCTGGCCTTGAAAGCTTTATCTGAATTATCTTTTGCTTGCTTGATACACAGCGCAAAAACCTGCTCATCAGCGTCAGTAAAGAGAAGCTGTGCCACCGGAGCTCCTCCTGCCACAAGCAGTCGGGCACCTTCAAATGTCAGCCCATCGGCTGAAAAGTCCGGAACCACAACACTTGTACCCACCGAAGCTGTTAGCCATTGCTCAATATGAGTTTTTTCAGAAGCAGGCACTTCAACGAGATGACGCTTTTGTGCCGCATAAACCCGATGATAATCGATGATATCATTCACCCAGCCAGCCTGAGCTACTTGCACAGGAGACGTAACAAACCCAGCCATATATCCGCCGAGCCCTCCGGCAACCAGCAGTGCAGCACTAGCCGCGACAAGAGCAAAGCGCGATATCATACTGGCTTGCTTTAGTGGTTTCCGGGTGCTTGGAGCTGTGGAAGTTTCCTCATGAGGTTCAGCCTCAATGATCGTTTTAGCAAGGGCAAACGGAACAGCGTCATCCAGCATTTGATCAAAGGCTTTGTGCGCTGCATCATTGGTCTCAAGTAATTGCTCCAGACGAGCTGCCAGGTCTGGATCGGTCTCAACTAATCTCTCAATCTCTTGCGTATCTGCTGGAGATAAAGCACCATCGAGAAATGCACTGAGCTTTTCATCTAGATGTTCTGACATGCGACCTCCATAGTTGGGTTGAGCGAGACGCGGAGCAGCTTGCGCGCACGATGCAGACGGCTCATGACAGTGCCTTTGGGGATGTCAAAGAGGGCAGCAGCCTCTTCATAACTATATCCTTCAACCGAAACCAGCAATAAGAGCACACCGAGTTCATTCGGTAAGCTCATGATTGCTTGATGTAAATCTCGTGCCTTCGCATTTTCCTCACCAGTCTCCATAGAAAGCAGCTCGGTTGCCTCCTCAGCAGGGACAGCGCCTTCACCCTGACGTACCTTGCGTTTGCGCAGTTCGCTGATCCAAAGATTGCGCGTCAGGCGGAACAACCACTTATCCAGCGGCTGTCCGGTATCCCATTGTTCTGCTTTCGACAGAGCTCTCAGACAAGCCTCTTGTAAGAGGTCGTCAGCATCAGCTTCTGATTGTGTGAGCACCCGCGCAAACCGCCGAAGACGCGGTAGAACCACAATCATTTGTGTCTTCATAAGATGCAAAGCGTGCACCTGATCCCCCATTCACATTAGTGATATAGCATGCCTTGTCCATGTGAATTTCATAAGAGACCCCGTCGTATCGACCCGATTAAGAGAAATTTCTCAGACACATGGCGCGTAATAGATGTAATTTCAGTTGAAGTCATAATATTGCAAATAGCGACAGGCTCAGAGCGATCACCGCCTTTCCTAGAGTATTGCATATACGCTACATTTCGCAAGCTCTGCATGAAACTGCTCACATGATCAGAGAAGTTCAACCGGAACAAAGTAACGTTCCCGCTGATCATCAGTTCATGGCGCTTGCAAGACAATTGCTTCCAAGTCATCGCTGTATTGCGGGCAATTGGAAGTTTGCGACAGGACCGATTAGTTTTTTTAAAACGTTCGATGTTTTTTTCTTGCAAAATCAATTTGCTGTTGTCTTAATGCGCGCGATGGTTCGAGACGGTTTGAGCGCTTTCTCGATGAAATGGGAACACGGTGCGGTGTCGCTAACAGGCACCAATTCCGTGACTGCCCCCGCAACTGTAAGTGACGAGCAATCCTCGATCAAAACCACTGAGTCGAAACAGGACTTGGGAAGGTGAGGCAAGCTAAGACGCACAAGTCAGGAGACCTGCCATCTGAATGTCAACCGAACGGGCGGGGTGCCTCGTGAAGGAGCTTTTGGATGTCTGATCATTTTGATCCTTTGAAGATCGACATATTGGCTGCTGCTGCGACTCCGTCGGATGATGGAGTTTACAGTGGTCCAGGTCTTTTCTGAAGCAACGCAGGCTTCATACTCACAGTTATACAGCTGCAGGTGTTATACAATCTCCTTATCTTTTGGCTTTGGGAAAGATTGTCCTGATGCCTGAGATCGACGGTCTTCTGATTGCCATTTCGGCTCCTTCCATAAATGCAAAGTCCTTGCAGCAAATCAGAGCGGAAGCTTTGAAGGCCAGCAAACTTCCCACTCGCTTTGTGCGGCTGGAGGGCGAAGGAGCAAACCTGTTTCAGGCTCTTGATGGATTGCGCGAAGCTCAATGCAGACATATTCACGTTCAGCCGGTTGGATTTCCGTTTCCGGAGAATTTGAAGGCTTGGTTGCCTGGCGTTTTGGCCAGCTGGCAAGAGCGATCTGAAAACAAAACCACTCAAGTCGGCCTTGGAACTGATGGTGCAAACAAGCCTGAATTGATCCAGCTGATCATCAAAGCCATGACAGACCAGCCTCATCCAGTTACGGATATCTCAACGATTACACCATCTCTGGGACGACCAGGATGGAATCTACCACCAGATTTTGATTTCCACCTGCTTGTCTGCGTTGGGCCGCGTTGTCAGGTCCACGGCTCATCACCCTTCCTTCAACGTTTGCAGCAGCAAATACGTAAAGCGGGTCTGCAAAAGCGGTGTTTAGTGACAAAAACGGGGTGCATCTATCCCTGCAACAAAGGTCCAGTGCTGGCGCTTTATCCGCATGGAGACTGGTATCGCCTAACTAATGAAGCGAGCCTTGAACGTTTTGTGCAAGAAGCTCTGCTTCAAAACTCACCTGTTCCAGATCTTATCTTTTACCGCGCTCGTTTAGCGAACGCAGTTCATGCACCTTTCCCATCTGACAATGAAATGGAGACACATTGATGAACATTAAGCCTTTGCTGCTGGGAGCCACTATTGTTGCTGCTCTCAGTGCACCTGTTTTGGGCGACAGCCATGACACCATTCGCATGGCGACGAGTTTCAAGATCCGCTCTATGGACCCTGTTAAGCAAGGGTTCTGGATGCAGGAATTCGGTCAAGGCGAATTGCTTATGAAGTTCCAGCCGGATGGAAGTATCACGCCATGGCTGGCAGAAAGTCTTACACTCGCAGATGATACGACCTGGGTGATCAAACTGCGCAACAACATCACTTTCCAGAACGGCAAAGCCATGGATGTGCCGGCTGTTCTGGCTGCCATTGCTTATCATCGAGAGCTGAACAGCGGTACAAAATCGGTGGTTCCGTCCGAAGTTGAATTTACTCAAACCGGGCCATGGGAAATCACGGTAAAAACCGGTGTTCCGGTCCCGGAACTGCCAAGCATTCTGGCACACGAAAGCCATTTGATGATCATTGACGTTGAAGCAGTTAAAGCGGCTAATGGTGATTTTGAAAAGCTGGAGGGGGCTGGTATTCACACTGGTCCGTTCAAACTGGTCAGCCTTGACGATCAGAAAATGGTTGCTGAGCGCTATGAGGGCTACTGGCAGGGTAAACCCGTCATGGATGGTGTTGAGCTGCAATTCGTATCAGACGAAAATGCGCGCATTCTTGCTGTCAAAAATGGTGAAATTGACATAGCCCTTTATCCTCCTGTTGCGGCCAAGCCAGTTTTTGATGTTACGCCGGGCGTCAATCTTGACCTTGGCGCGGTATCAGCGGGCGGTTTCACCGGTTTCATGAACATCGAAAAAAGTCCGCTTGAAGATATAAAAGTGCGCAAGGCGTTGATGAAGTCCATCAACTATCAGGAAATTGCAGATACCGTCTTCTCAGGAACCAAAGCTGAAGCAACTGGCCTTTACAATCCAAGCTTTAGCTGGGCTTTAAAGAACTACAAGTTTGACCCGGATGAAGCCAGTGCGTTGCTCGATGAAGCTGGCTGGACAAAGAATGGTGATTATCGCGAGAAAGACGGGAAGACTTTGTCAATGACCCTCCTGATCTATCCGCAACAGCCTGACCTCAAGCCACTTTCCTCAGCGCTACAAGGATATCTCAAGGCCGCAGGTATCGACAGTAAGATCGTCTCCGTCGATAGCATCACCGAGACGGCTAAAAACGATCTTGTTGAATGGGACTTCGCTTTATCTTCTACAGGTACCGCAACTGTTGGGGCCGTTGGTAGTTTCCTTACCCGGTATATCAAAACGGGGGGTGACCGGAATTACGGCTACAGCAACAAGCAGATGGACACACTGATTGATCAACTGAGTGCCACGGTGGAACAGAAGAAACGGGATGAGTTGCTGGGTAAAATCCAAGCCATTCTGGTAGAGGAAGATCCATATGCCTTCGTTCTTACCCTTCACAAAGAACGTGTATTGGTGGGCGATAACTGGACTGATTATGAACCGGGCGTTGCCTGGAACCATATCAAGTGGAATACACAACCGAACCAATAGAACCCGGTTCCTCATCGATACTTGAAATATGATTGGCAGGCTAATGCTGGTTGCAATTTTGAAACGAACCTCTCAGGCAGTCGGTTCCGTCCTGGCAGCGACTATCCTTGTCTGGTTCATTCTTCCTCTGGCTCCGGGAGATCCTGCCAATCGTATATTCATTGCACGTGGCATTAACGATGCGACAGAGGGGCAACTGACAGCTCTTCGGGAAGAGATGGGACTCAACCTACCATTGTTGCAGCAGTTCTTTCATTGGTTTGGGAGCTTGTTGCATGGAGATTTGGGGCTGTCCTTCACAACGGGTCGCCCTGTATTGCAAGAGTTTCTCAGCTATCTTCCAGCTACATTGATGATGTTGGGCCTCGCCTTGCTCTTATCGACACTGGCCGCCATAATCTTGTCGCTGGTGGCTGTGTACTATCATGATCAATGGCCCGACAGGCTGATTAAGCTCTATACGGGAATCACGGCGGCTATACCGACTTTCGTCTTTGCACTTCTGGCTCTGAGTTACGTTGTTGTTGGCTGGCAGGTTGGAAGAGTTTTATCTGAAGTCAGCTGGGTCACGGCACTTATGCCTGCTTTCATTATCGGTCTTGACCGAGCCGGTGGCTGGATCCAGCTTCTGCGAGCAAGCTTGCTGGAGGAAATGGCTTCTGGTTATGCTTTTGTAGCGCGATCAAGGGGGGCGTCAGAACTGCGCATTCTCTTGCGTCACGCATTCCCCAACTCCCTGAAACCGCTTTTAAGCGCAATTGGTTTGAGCGTTGGCGCTCTGTTGGGAGGAGCGCCATTGATAGAGGCGATCTTCTCCTGGCCCGGTGCAGGCAGTTATCTTCTCAGCGCATTGACTGCCCGTGACTATCCGGTCATTCAAGCGTATGTACTCGCTGCCGCACTTGGTTATGTCTTGGCGGCCTATCTCGTCGATATCGCGATCACATTGCTTGACCCTAGATTAAGAGGGACGCAGACATGATTTCCATGTTACTTCGCCGCAATGTAGCACTGGCGCCCTCTTTGAAATCACGGTCTGCCCGTTCATTGTTGCAGTGCTTGTGGTGGCATAAAAGTGGTCGGTCCGGTCTGGTCCTGTCCATCATTGTGTTGCTGGTTGCTCTGGTCGGTTCCGTCTGGACACCGTATGACCCTGATCTCGCCAGTTTCTCAACCAGCCTCAAGCCACCATCCGCAGATCATCTTCTTGGAACAGACGAAATGGGGCGGGACACATTCTCTCGCCTGCTCAACGCAGCACATCGCTCAGTGGGTGCTGCATTCCTCGTTCTTGCCAGCTCATTCGGCATTGGTTTACTTGTAGGTATATTTTCAGGATTGGTTGGGGGCAATATTGATAGCCTGTTGATGCGGCTGGTCGACGTCGTCATGGCATTGCCAAGTCTGATTCTGGCATTTGCGATCCTTGGTATTCTGGGTCCGGGATTTGGCAATTTACTGGTCGCGCTCATTCTGAGCGATTGGGCGTGGTATGCGCGGCTTGCAAGGTCTCTGGCAATTGGCAGCGCATCCCGGCCAGATATCCTGACCGCTCGCCTCGCTGGCATTTCCAGGGCCCGTATTGTGGTAACCCACCTCTTGCCCAGTATTGCGACTAAGCTTGGAGTAATGGCAACCTTGGCTTTTGGAAGTATGATCAGTGCGATCTCTGGCTTTTCATTTCTTGGGCTTGGTGTTCAGCCTCCCAATGCTGAGTGGGGTGCCATGTTGTCTCAGTCCCGTCTTTACTTCGATTTTGCTCCCTGGCTGCTGTTATCACCCGCAATTGCCATTTTTCTCTCAGTTCTTGCAGCCAATCTGCTGGGCCATGCCTTGCGGGATATTTCAGAGATGAGGAACCAATGAGCGATCCCATCATCGCCTGCAGAAATTTGACCATCCGATACCCGGATTCAAGCCCCCAGATAAGGAATATCTCATTTGAAGTTGCCGCTGGCGAGTGCTTTGCGTTGGTTGGGCGCTCTGGTTCTGGCAAGACAACGATTACAAAAGCATTGCTTGGACTTCATCACTCAGAAACATTGATCGAAGGTGAAATCCGGTTTCGAGGTAAGAACCTTTCACACCTTGATCAAACGGGCTGGAAGAGAATCCGGGGAATGGAGATCGGATATGTATCTCAAAATCCATGGAGTGCGTGTGACCCGCGCCGACCTGTCTTCGATCATTTAAGAGAGGCATGGCACTGTAGGGGGCACAGAACATCGCCGTCACAGATCATTGAAGCGCTGGAGCGAGTCGGCGTGATTGACGCGAAAGACAAGGCTTTTTCCTATCCCCATCAATGGAGTGGAGGGATGTTACAGAGGGCGAGTATTGCTGCAGCAACCGCTCACCTTCCATCACTGGTCCTTGCAGATGAACCAACCAGTGCTCTGGATTCTGATCTGGCCTCAGCCGTTTTCGCTTCAATCAAGAAGCGTAGCTCGGCAGTTTTGCTGGTTAGTCATGACATGGAGCTTGTCATGCAGAATGCAGACAGAGTTGGAGTTTTACATGAGGGGCAGTTAGTTGAAATCATGTCACCCAAAGCTCTCAATACTGCTCCACATCACAGCGCGACGAAGATTTTTCTGGATGCATTAGACGTGGGCAGATCGCAACCAGTAAAAGCGGTCAAAGCACCGATAATATCATTGGAAAATGTTTCTGTTCGCTATCAAGATGCTGCTGATGCGATCTTAAAGAACGTTAACCTCTCAATCGCACCGGGCGAGATCATAGGTATTCTTGGCCCCTCAGGAAGCGGCAAATCGAGCCTGCTTAAGCTCGTGACAGGATTGTGTAAGTGCGTTTCTGGTTCAGTGAAAAAATCGCCAGCATTGGAACGTCCGGGAGCCATCATGCCAGTTTTTCAGGATCCATCTGCTAGTCTTCCATTGTCTTGGCCTGTCTGGCGTGTGGTCACCGAACCATTGACCGCATCGCACCTCAAACGAAGTAGCAGGAAAAGACGGCGAGAAATTGCAAAAGCTGCGCTCTCTGAAGTCGGGCTTGGTGATCTTGATATTGATGCAAAGGCTTGGGAACTTTCAATCGGTCAAAAACAACGGATCTGCATTTCTCGTCTCCAACTCGCAAATCCAGAGCTCATTGTTGCCGACGAACCTACTAGCGCTCTGGACACTATTTCTTGCCAAAAAATTGCTGGGTTACTGACAAGATTAGCCGAGAAAGGCACTGCAATCTTGATTGTAAGTCACAATGAGACGCTGCTAAAGCGAATTTGTGACAGGCGATTTCAGGTTGACCCAGGCACCAAGAATGTGTCCCCGATCTAGCCAGCCATCTGAGGTGTATAGGAGAGAGCCAAAAAGTGTGGGGCAGTTAAGCCACAAGTTTGTCGTGCGCTTGGCCTTGCGTTTCAGTTTTCATACCAGAATAACAATGCTCAAACTTCTACCTCAGCGTTCCGTCCTGTGCTTATGTGCGGGGCTTCCGCAGGAAATGAGTGCCTGATTCCGAATGCTTGCTGACAACCGCACTCGCCGACCTTTCGATAAAACCGACGGAAAGTCCACTCGCCGTAATGCCTGCACTCCGCGTAGTTCGTGATCATCTCGACATTGTTATCAATGTAGGTATAGCCAATGGGATCAGAGCGCGGATCGTCGAACTGGCGCTAGAAGAGCCAGCCATTCCAGTGTGTACCTGATTGGGCGCTTTGCAGATACAAAAAGAACCTTCTCACTGGAAGAAGGTTCCCTTTCAAGTACTTTTAAAAGCGCCAGTAAGTATAAGATCGAACGCTTTTCCTGTTACTTAACTACAAGCTTCCATTGATCTGATTTACAGAGCGGAAAAATTATACAGCCGCGCAATTTGAGAGTGTTTTGATTTATGACAGTTAATTTTCCTGAATAGGTTTTCCCGTCTTCTGGATTGTAAAGCTTACCCTCATAAGCATTTTTCCCGATCTTCTTCAGGTTTTTGAAAATCTTTACGCCGATCAGTGATCGTTTGTTTAAAGATGTATCAGGGTTGTTCCGGTCAGTTTTGGGCGTTGCCATCCAGGAGATAGTTCCGGACAACCCGTTGCGTGTTTCTGTTATCCTGATATGAACCTCGCCATTTTTACTGGTTCTGGACCAGAGTCCAACTGGATTTGCAAGGGCAAAAACAGGAAAAAGCAAAACCACTAAAAATGCAATAATAGAACGTGCCATAAGCTCTCCTTAAAAAACAACTTTAAGTTTGGTCCCAATCCCGAAATTCCAGGATGCATCGTAACTCAAATCAACATGATCCTGCTTGTCGATAACAAAACTTCCGCCCAAATCAATAATGGTAGCGCCGCCTGGATACCGATTTTCTGCACCTGTTTTGTAGGCTGCAACGCCACCTAATGATAGTTTGATTTTTTCATGGAACTGCCAAGCACCACCAAGACTAAAGGAATAGGTATCGGAATAGGATGTTCCAATGCCTTGATCCCAAGTCACTGATGCTCCAATTTGAATATCATCGGTTAACTGATGGCCAACACCACCCGTAACTGTCCAGCCATCTTTAAAATTAAAGCCCCGAATTGCTGTAATAGTTGCGTCGGCAAGCAGTTCGTGTACAGGGCTTAGATCGCCTTGGATCTCAATATTTTTCAAAACGCTCCAATCAACCCATTTTACGCCTGCAAACATAAGCCAGCCAGGAGCAATGCCAGATTGCACACGCGCTTCAATACCTTGAGGCATTGTTACTTGTGATGTTGCGGGCACATCCAGAGCAAGTGTATCGAGTTTAGTTTTCAAGTTACCGTTCATATCCAGATCAATAGCGCTATCGTAAAAGATTGAAGCTCTGATAGCGTATTCTGGATATTCAAAAGCAGCGCCTGCACGCCAACCAAAACCATCACCCTTAACATCAATTGATGCCAATGTACCAAATGAATTATATTTATCAGTCAGGATTGTTGCTTCGATGTAACGTGCGCCACCGATTAAGCGGAAATAGCCGCCTTCCATGACCGGGATTTTATAAGAACATGTTGCATCATACCCAAGAGTTTGCAGATCTGTGCGCACAATTGAAAATTTTCCCTGCCAAGGATCAGGTAAAACTTCCTCAATTGTACCCGGGTTATTCATTCTGGCAAGGCAATCAATGTTATCTGTAAAACCAACTTTACCAGTAATATTGTAATTCCAGACATTTGGAGTAGCTCGTGCTTTGCTCGGCCCGTCAACAGTAAGTGGCGTGTCCTTGTCTTCGCGCGGGTTTGCAGCTTCATAATCCACATTACGATCAATGTAAGTGAACGACAGCTCCATTGCTGCCTTGGCCGGATCAAAAAGCAGATCCAGATCCCCTATTCGCGTATTGTCAAACCCGCTGGCTTGAGCAACAGCACAACTACCAGCTACGGCAAAAACTAAGCATATTCCATCACTTAACCTATACGTCATTAAGTTATCCCCCTGTCTTTTTACGTAGGTAGAATAACCTAATATGAATCTAGTGCCAGCTCACGAGAGCTAAATAGAATTTACTGTTGCAATGACGCAACGTTTTTGAGATTTTTAATCAGATTCGCACGAATTTCTTACATATCTGAAGCAATGATATAATGGACTCAGTTTTTTGCTTGATATGTATTTTACATATAAAAGGAAACACCTAAATGAACATCGATAAAGACGCTTTCTCACCCCGGGCTATTACTGACTATTTTGATGATAGCATTAAAGAATACTATAATCTCTCAGCATTAAATTTTATGGGATTCTCATATACTTACGCTGAATTGGGCGCACTGGTTGAGAGAATGACGGCAGGGCTGCAACGGATCGGAATTAAAAAGGGAATGAAAGTTGGTTTATGCCTGCCAAACTGTCCGTATTACACCATCTTCTATTTTGCGATTTTAAAAGCGGGCGGCGTAGTGGTTAACTTCAATCCGCTGTATGTTGAAAAGGAGCTGTCTTACCAATGCGCAGATTCTGGCGTTAAAATTATGGTCACAATGGATCTTGCTCAGATCTATAACAAAGTTGAAGCTGTGCGCCAGGAAGGAACCCTGGATAAAATCATTGTCTGCCCCATCGGGAAGATACTTAACTTCACAAAAAATGCCTTCTTAAGCATTTTCAAACGCAAGGAAAAAGCAAAATATGAGCGGGATTACTGCCATTTCACATACAATGATGTTCTGGATCTAGGCACTTCAGGTGCATACGAGAAAGTTGATATTGATCCCGAAAATGATCTTGCTTTGTTGCAATATACTGGTGGGACAACTGGTGTTCCTAAAGGTGCTATGCTTAGTCATGCCAATCTTTCGGCAAACATGGAACAGATCAAATTACGGTTGAAGGACGTGAAATACGGCAAGGAAAAAACGCTTGCAATTGTGCCGTTTTTTCATGTGCTCGGGATGACAGCTGTACAAAATCTGTCAATCATGGCTGGCGCTGAATTGATCTTAATTCCACGTTTTGAAATTAATATGCTGCTACGAGAAGTCAACAAACGAAAACCAACAATAATTGTTGCAGTCCCAACAATTTTTTCAGCCGTCATCAACCATCCAAAAATCAGCAAATATAACTTAACGTCGCTCAAATATGGAATTTCTGGTGGAGCTCCGCTGCCAACAATCGTTAAAAATGACTTTGAGCAACTTTCAGGTTGCGAACTGGTAGAAGGCTATGGGTTATCAGAAACCTCGCCACTGGTTACTGTCAATCCTTTGGGGGCTGGCAAGTCAGGATCTATAGGAACAGCAGTTGAATGGACAGAGGTCGAAATCAGGGATCTGGAAAATCCGGATCAAAAAGTTAGTCAAGGTAAAAGTGGTGAAATCTGTGTACGAGGCCCACAAGTTATGCAAGGTTATTGGCAGCGTCCAGATGAAACACAAAAGGTCTTTGATAACGATAATCTATTGCGTACCGGTGATGTTGGTTATGTAGATGAAGACGGGTATATCTTTCTGGTGGACCGTATTAAGGATCTGATCATCTGTTCTGGTTACAATGTTTACCCACGTGTCATTGAGGACGCCATCAGAAAAAATCCCCATGTAGAAGAAGTCACCGTTATTGCAATTCCAGATGACTATCGGGGGCAGGCACCAAAAGCGTTTATCAAACTCAAAGACGGGCACTATTGCAGTGAGCAAGATATCAAAAAGTGCCTAAAGAACGAAATTTCAAAAATTGAGATGCCTAAGGAAATTGAGTTTCGGGATGAACTACCCAAAACAATAGTTGGCAAACTCTCCAAAAAAGAACTCATTGATGAAGAGACAAGGAAGCACATCTGTTAAAAAAGGGGCAGACTTTGCCCCTTAATTCACTTATTTTTCTAAAGTAATATTTTGTTCTTGCTTATCTTCACCAGACTGATCAAAAATTAGTTGTTCTATTGACTCTGTAACGTCAGTAATTAAGTCATTCATAAATCGTAACTGGACTTTTATCCGTTCAAAGGATTCTAGCTGTTGAGCTGATAACCCTCCGTTTGGTTTACCTAAATCGTGATCGGCCATATAAACCCTCCCAAGTTCTATAAGCACCATTACCGATCAGCAGCATATTGACCCAATTCTAAACTGTCTATCTTTTGCGAACAAAAATGTAGCGTGTGGCCGGTTCTGGTTATACTGGGGAGCAGGTCATAGACAATCAATCATAGGTTTCGCGAGGTGGAAAACTTGCGCGCGCGCCAAGTCCAGCCAGTGTGAACCGACAAGTTGAAGTGGATATTTCTCAATTTTTCGCTAAAGCAGTTCGCGTCTAAGTTGAAACGCTTGATCTGCTTTAGTTTTGTTTTTGCGTATCTTTATCTGAAAACCGGTGTCCACTTTTCAGAGATACGCTTTAATGTCTTTTGCAGGCTGAGAACATACTTTGGTTGCCATTGCAATCTCTATTGTGCCCTAAGTGCGTAACAGGTTTTGCTTCAGTCTCTGCACAATTGAAGCAAAAAAGATCTGATTACTTAAAGATCTCAAGTGCAATAAGCGCAACACCCGACAATAAGAGCATCACCAGTACTACATGTCGGAACAGTGTTGCGCTCATGTATTGGCCGAGATAGTTGCCTGTTTTCGTCCCGCCATAAACAATACCTAAACCAATGAAGGAAACAGCAAAGGCTCCTATATGCAACAACCCCAGATATGTCAGCCCAATCATCATTGTAATAGTGAGGAACGTGAAGCATGTATTGATAGCCTGAATGAACTCAAGGCGAGGTAATCGAAGAGAGATAAGGTATGGCGCGACTGGAAGCAGTTGAGAGCCAGTCATACCACAAAGAACCCCCGTAACAAATCCAACCGGTTTTGCCAGAGTACTCTCCAGATACGATGGCAAACTGAAATCCTTTGATGCTATAGAATAAAAATAAAACAAGATGATTAGCACACCTAGTGTGATAGTGAGCAAATGCATAGGCGCAGTGCTCAGTAGCCATAACCCTAATGCCACCCCCGGGATCGTAAAGAGGTGTAATTTTTGGAAACGCAAGAACGAGGCTCTTACATTACCAGATTCATAAACAAGAATGATGTCAATTGCTAAGGCAGGTATTGTTATGAGAGGTATTGCGCGATCCAGGCCTACAAAATGAACAAGGACAGCAAGACAGCTCGTCGTAAAACCAAGTCCTGCGAAACCTTTGATAAAAGCAGCAAAAAAGTATGTGGATGCGATCAATGCCAGCTCCATGTAAGAGTAACCCAGAACTGCCATTAATTCCATATCGCAACCTTCCAGAGATCAACATTTTGTATGTGATACTTCCACAAACGAGCAAAAATAAAATAAAGGCGATTGCAAAAATTTAACGTACTCGCCGCGCAAAAACGCGCTTCTAACTGTAAATCAATCTTTCTAAGTTAACGATGGAAAGCAGACTTCTTCTGATGGGCTGTTCTTATACTTTTAGTTGAGCTCATCAAAGAGGCCCAATGTGAGCGCCTCTTTGAAAACATCAATATATGGGCGTTCCCGCGTAGATTTGATAGCCTGTGTCCTCTGATAAGCATTTTGCGGAACACAGACTTCTTGCTTTTGATGTGTTTTGTACCAGATCCAAATTCTAATGAAGCGCTTGTTTTAGCTAAGAGTCTGTTCAAGGATGGTGATATCGAGCAACTCTCCTCAGCATCAGTTTAGTCATTGCGGCGCTTATGAGTACTTCACTGGTTCTGGCATATCGTTCAATGTCCTTTGAGAACCGGGGTTTATGCCA
>CANMBS010000048.1 GCA_947496145.1 uncultured Pseudovibrio sp. | reverse complement strand
GACGTCGAAAAACAGCAGGATGGAACAATGACTATATGCAAAATATCATCACCTTATAGCTTCATGCGTTAGCCGTGGCGTGGACACCGGGCCAGTAACGCTGTGAAGGTTACTAAGTCAGATTTTTAACGACAGCTTCCTTACCCTGATGGGCCTTTGCTGAGCTACGTCGTGCACGCTCTCGTCGTGCACGCTCTCGCAGGACTTCAACGCTTTGGATTCCGTCCCAATAGTCATCAACCCACTGCTCATTTACAGTTGTCGCTGCCTTTGTAGCCGAAAAAACGGCACGACCGATCTTACGGTCGAAGGATTTATCCAGACTTGCGTCATCTGTTTTCAGCCGCTCATGACCATCGCCCGAATGCCGGATAAGGGAATTGAGCTTCACATCAACGAAACCCATAGATTGAAGAGTACATCTCATTCCGGTGACATTGAAGAAAGTGCACGATGTTGGGTCATAAGGGCCTTGCACTTCACCGGCAGGGCAGAACATCATCGGGTACTGGTTCATCGATGTGAGAATACCGCTCTCAAGAATCATGACGCCGCCCGGCCTCAGGCATTCATGAAGCTTTTTCATCACCCAAAACGGATATCTGAGATGGTAAAGAACACCGGCAAATATAATAATGTCGAAAGTTCCGAAGGTGTCCTGGCGAAGGTCGTTCACATTCATTTCGACCATTTTGACCTTCGATTTCCGCGCAGGAATAACAATTTCAACCGCGCCTGCCGATATCAGGTTATCAATGCCGATGACTTCTGATGCCCCTTTTTCTTCCGCATGAAAACTAAAGAGACCATCACGGCAGCCGATGTCCAGAACCCGCTTCCCGGCGAAATCAATCTTATCGAGAGATTCGATCACCAAGTCCCACATGTATTTAAAATGCGGACGTCCGGGCGTCTGAAGTCCAAACGGGAGATCAACGATGTGATAAAATTGATGCTTTTTTAGTCGCTCTTCAATCTGTATCCTGGTCAACGCGGTCATTTAGTAGCCTTCGACAGTATAAAAGTGCCCCACGAGGAGCGGACAAAAACAATGATCAGAAGCCTATTCGCAGATTGTGAAATGGCGCAATACATTGAAAATAATGGTTGAGGAGCTCAACGCTGCCACCCATCAAGGCGGTGACGAGCATTATGGCTGTCTGCGCAACCAAGCGGCAACAACCGGGGCTTACTATCCTCAATCTGACGGACGTCACTTCAGCAATTTCCGGAACCCACCTGGCGTAGCCTCTCTCAACTATCGCCAAGGTGTTTTCGAGTATCTTCGCGGTTTTCCAAAGAAGGTCGTCGCTGCAACCTCTTCACGGGTCTTAGAGAGCAAAAAACAGTAAGCCATCACAGGAAACATCCATCAGCAGGTCAGATATGGTGAACGGCTGGCGTCGCAGACATGAGGAAGGTGGGTGCAGTATCGACCTTGCGAGCAATAAAGTCATCACTGAAAACTGTCCCTACCATGTGACAGATCTTCTATGGGACGCCCTTTAAGCGATGAATTAAAGAAGCGAGATGCCGACCCATCATGAGGGGTCCAAATTATCAACCTCACAACAGGTGACATTGCTGAGTAGATCCGCTTTCGTGGTCTGATAAAAGAACTCTTGCACATGTGCTCGCTGCAAGGTGTGAGGCTACCGTCTGGCATTGCCGGCTCAGCACCTGAACTGGCAACTTTGAGAGTCATTTCAACGGTATGCTGACGAGGGCAAGAAGTTAAATCGGTTGTCTGCTCGCATGTTTCCAGATAGACGCTCAGGTCTCATTGACCCAGCTTGAAGCATTTCTGAATTAGTATCTGGTCATGGAATTCCAGTTGATCGACTTCAAAGAGATAGAAAATGGGCTGTTTCAAGCCCTTCAGTTCCTGTCCAGCCGCGATCAGATCAACATCATTTCCCGCCTGACATTATAGTTTTTCCTCTCATACCTATCCTTAAGCAAGGCTTGAGTATCACCTGTGCGCAAAGGTTAAACCACTGAACTAATGAGAAAATCGATTAAGGCGAGCTTGTCGAAGTCATATCAAACAAGTTGTCAATGTTCTGGCGATCATTCATTTCGCTACTCCCAGACACTCTGGTCAGCGTTAATTCTGAGTGCATTTGATGTAGATCATTTGCATAGAATAATAATATTTTGTATGTCTATTGTCAGACAAAAGACGGTGAACAATATGATAAAGGCACTCCGCCTTAATGCTGCAGACAATGTTGCAACCTTGCTGGGAGATGCGGCCAAGGGTGAAACGGTACTGATTATCTCAGATCAGAACGAAAACCTGGGTGAGCTGGAGATCCTGCAAGCCATTCCGTTTGGCAACAAAGTCGCGCTGCGCCCCATGAAGCCAGAGGATCAGCTGATCAAAGGCGGCGTGGCAGTCGGCAAGGCAATCAGGCAAGTCCCACAAGGGCAGCTTGCACATGTTCAAAACATCCGAAGTTTAAATCTGGATATTCCAGAGGTGATGATCAACGAAATCATCACCCAGATGGGAATTGAGGTGGACTGATGCAAACATTCCGTGGCTATCAGAGAGCAGATGGGTCGGTCGGCATCCGCAATCTCATCATGATCATTGCAGCAGATGAATGTGCTGAGGGTATCGCCCGCGCAATTTCAGAGAAGACGCCGGGCACCATCGTCGTCACCAATTACAATACCTGTATGTATGGTGGCAACGAAGAGATGATTGGCACCATGATCAATGCAGCGACCAACCCGAACATTGCCGGGGCGCTGGTGATCAACATGGGCTGCGGTAGCATCACTCCCGACTTAGTTGCCGGGCCGATCCGCGCAACAGGTCGTCCTGTAGAGACGCTCACCTGCATCAAGGAAAGCGGTACTGTTTCCACTATTCGCGAAGGTCTGAAGCGTATTGCTGCAATCGTTGAGCACGCCAATGCAACGCCTATGGTTGATGCTCCGATCAGCAAGCTGTTTATCGGGATCAAATGCGGTGGATCAGATACAAGCTCTGGCATGGCGTCCAATCCAAGTGTTGGTCTTGCTGCTGACAAGCTGATCGATATGGGCGCGTCTGCTGTTGCTGGTGAGCTTCTGGAACTGCTTGGCTGCGAACATATTCTCAAAGATCGTGCGGTTACGCCTGAAGTGTTTGAGAAGATCGAGCAGCTGATCAGCGATGAAGAAAAACGCTGGCATGTGGAAGGCACTCAGGTTGAAACCATGAGTGTTGGCAACAGCATCGGCGGTCTGACCACCATCGAGGAAAAATCTCTCGGTGCTCTTGCAAAAACCGGTTCCAAACCAATTCAGGACATCTTGCGCATCAATGCCAGGAAACTGGAGAAACCTGAGGCACCGGGCATGTACTTGTCCGAAACAACAATGCTTTGTGGTGGCTCAGCGATGCACTTTGCTGCGCTTGGTTGTCAGGTGATCCTTTGGACCACGGGCGGAGCAGGTTTCAATAACCCAATCGTTCCGGTTATCCGCGTGAGTGGCAACAGTCAGCTGATCAATGAAGACATCGACATTGATGCAACAGGCATCATGCGCGGTGAGGACAGCATTGAAAACGTCTCAGAAGAAATCCTGAAAACACTTACTAGTGTGATCAACGGCGAAAAGACGGCCATTGAAGATTTTGGTTACGCCTATTGCTCACTCATTCAGAAAGATCAGCGCGTCGAGCGCTTGCTTTCGATCCCCGCAGAATAATCAAAAATAACGTGCTGGCCTGCTGAAAAAAAAGCTGGCACATCAGGGAGAACAAAATGAAGATCACAGATGTTGAGGTCATTCATCTTCGCGTTCCGCTGCTCGCACAAGAGTGCGAGTGGGGCGAAGATGCTCTGATCGTACGCATCCACACAGACACCGGGCTGGTGGGGCTTGGAGAGTCAGACAGCTCGCCATCCGTGATTGCAGCACTTATCGAAGCACCGCAGACCAACTTGTACTGTACCGGGCTCAGGTCTCTTCTGATTGGCGAGAATCCACTCGAAATCAGTCGTTTGTGGAATAAGATGTACTGGTCCAGCAACTATGTGGGCCGTCGCGGGGCTGGCATTCATGCCATGAGCGCGATTGATATTGCGCTGTGGGACATCGCCGCCAAGCATTACGGTGTGCCACTGCACATTCTGCTGGGAGCCAAGTATCGGGACAGCATTCCCGCTTATGGTACTTTCATCCCGGCAGATAGCCCGGAAGACAACCGCAAGATCGCTCAGGATCTGGTTGCCAAAGGTTTCACAAGCCTGAAGTTCGGTGGTGGCGTTCTGGGTGATGATCCGGATGTTGATTATGAAATCGTTCGCGTTGTCCGTGAAGCGATTGGCCCGGACATTGAGTTGCAGATTGACCTTG
Source organism: uncultured Pseudovibrio sp. (assembly GCA_947496145.1). Lineage (GTDB taxonomy): Bacteria > Pseudomonadota > Alphaproteobacteria > Rhizobiales > Stappiaceae > Pseudovibrio. The sequence goes on along the minus strand of CANMBS010000048.1, from coordinate 30,369 downwards.
CAACCAAATGGCGTACTGCGTCCCACGCCTTGCAGATGTGCAAGCGTCTGGAGCCTTTCAATCTGCACTGGATTGAAGAACCGGTTATGGCTGATGATGAGCGTGGTTATGTAAAACTCAGCCGTCAGGCCCCCCAGAAGATCGCAGGCGGTGAAGCATTGACCACATGCCGCGAATTCCACGACATGCTGGAGCGCTGCGAGCCGGATATTATCCAACCAGACATCACACGCTGTGGTGGCATCACTGAGATGCGCAAGATTTATGACATGGCGCAGATGCGCGGTGTCCAACTCATTCCTCACGGGTTCAGCACAGACATTCTGCTCGCTGCTTCTGTGCATTTCCTCGCCTCCTGCGAGCATGGAACCCTGATGGAGTATTCCCAGAGCAATAGCCCGCTGGTCGCGGGTAACGGGCTGGCCAAAGAGCCAGTGGTCTTCGCTGAGGGGCAGCTTGTTGTTCCTGATCGCCCAGGCCTTGGGATCGAGCTGAATGAAGACCTAATCAAAAAATATCAAGTGAACGCCCAACCGGCTTACGCTTGAAGATGGAGGAAAAACAAATGTCTAACACTGGGAAACGATTAGACACCTTTCTACTTTCAATAAGTCTGGGATTTGTCATTGCCATTGTTGCTGGTCTGACAATCTTCCCTGACAAGGGCAACGAGATAGCGAACTACCTGTTCAGCACATTCAACTCGATCTTTGGTACGCCAGTACTGCTTCTCGTGTTTGGGTCAGTTATCTTTCTGGCTGCACTTGGTGTGAGCAAATACGGTAACATCCGGCTGGGTGAGGGGACACCAGAATACAGCACCTTTGCATGGGTCTCCATGATGATTTGTGCAGGTTTGGGTTCCGCAACCGTGTATTGGGCCTTCACAGAGTGGGCTTACTACTTCAACGCTCCACCAATGGGCGTTCAGACTGGTACAACAGCAGCTTATGAGCTGGGTACAGCATACAACCTGTTCCATTGGGGGTTTAGCGCCTGGGCAGCTTACTGCATCGTATCTCTGCCGGTTGCCTATCACTTCCATGTTCGCAAGAACCCTGGTCTGAGCCTTTCCGCAGTCTGCACCGCAATCCGCGGTGACAAGCCAGTGACACCACTGTGGAGTGCAATCTGCCGCGTGATTGATGTGATCTTCATCTTCACCATCTTCGGTGCACTGTCCATCACACTTGGTGTGTCTGTGCCGATGGTCTCTGAGATCCTGTCTTCACTGATCGGAATTGAGCCTACCTTCAACGTGAATCTGGTTCTGATCCTGATTATCTCCGCGTTCTTCTCTCTGAGTTCCTACGTGGGTATTCAGAAGGGCATGGCGCGCATCAGCTCCATGAACACTTATCTGGCAATCGGTTTCTGTATTGCTGTGTTCCTGATCGGCCCAACCATGTTCATCGCAAAGTCCACCGTGAATGGCCTCGGCATCATGATTCAGGACTTCGTGCGCATGAGCCTTTACACCGATCCGGTTGAAAATGGCGGCTTCCCTGAGGGCTGGACCATCTTCTACTGGCTCTACTGGATCACCTACACCCCGTTTGTGTCTCTGTTCGTGACCAAAGTTTCCAAGGGTCGCAGCATCCGTGGCGTGATCATGAACATGCTGCTCAGCGGTAGTGCAGGTTGCTTCTTCTTCTTCGGTATCCTTGGCGGTCTGTCTCAGTCTGCAAACGTGAATGGTCTTGTTGACGTTGCTGGCCTCGTGGCTTCCGGCGAAGGTAATCAGGCAATCGTTCAGGTGATGAACTCTCTGCCATTCAGCGCGATCTTCATCGTCCTGTTTGCGCTGGTTTCCGTTCTCTTCCTGTCCACTACTCTGGACTCCGCAGCATTCACCATGGCTGCGACTTCTACAAAGGGTCTGAAAGAAAACGAAGAGCCATCTCCAATGCTGCGCCTGTTCTGGTGCGTGATGCTGGCTGCTGTTCCACTTGCGATGATGTTCATTGAAGCCCCACTGAACACCATCAAGACATGTGCCATCGTAACCTCTATCCCACTGATGTTTATCATCGGCTATATGGTTTACGGATTTATCAAGTGGATGCGTCAGGACTACGCGCTGACAAGCGGTGAAGACATTCTTCGCCAATCCCGCGAAGCAGCAGGCGTTGTTCCAGCGGAATAACCCGGTAGTTCAGGCAAAGCAAAAGGGCGACCTTCGGGTCGCCCTTTTTCATAAGTAGCTCTGTTTAAATCTCAGTCTTGATTTTCTTGTCTGGTATGTTCGTGTTTCAGCTTATGGCCCATTTCAGTAAAGGTGCTGATGTTTTCGATTGCAAGTTTGCGAGCTTTTTCCGGCTCGCCAGCGCAAATTGCATTCACCAGACCAAGATGGGTGTTCGCGCTGTCTTCGAGATCAAAATCAAAATGCGTAATACGAATATAGATAGCCAGCTGATTGATCACACTCTTGTATATTTTCCCGAGGCGCTCGCTTTCGCTGAGTTCAATAATCAGCTTATGGAGTTCAAAATCATAAAAGGTCACCTCGGTCAGTGAAACGTTTTCCTGCTTGCAGATCTCCTGAAAAATCTCCAGCTCCTTACGAAGCCGGGCTTCCTTTTCTGGTGTTATCGTCTCAGCAGCCATCATTGCGCCCTGACTCTCAAGCGCTACGCGAAGATGATAAATTTCCCAAATATCGTGCTCGGAAAGGGTTGTGACACTCCAGCCCGCATAGGGTTTTTGATGGACCAGACCCTCGCTGGACAGCGTATTCAGCGCCATACGAATTGTTGTCCGCGACAAATCAAGATCCTTGGCGAGTGTGCTTTCTGTCAACTTGTCGCCGGATACAAACTTACCCGCAAGAATCTGTTGTCTGAGGAAGTCAGCAGCCTGCTCTTCCAAGCTTTGCTTATTTATCTTCATAGAATCCTGTGAAGCCTTGCAATGAGTATAATTCTTAAGGGTGAGAAGTGCATTTTGACGGACAATAAGCCAAACATTAATCATCTTCAAGAAGATGAGACCAGTTGTATGAACACAATTCAAGGGCCTGCCAATGTAACACGGTACAAACACTGCGGCCTGGCATTTATCGAAGCAAGGATGGTTCTTATGAAGCGGCCAGATGCAGTGTCACGCCCGCTATTGAACACCGGCAGCTAAAAGGGTTGAAACAATCGTGCAGAGAGCTTGCATTTGCCCTTGCGAAAGGCGAGCGGCTATACTTGTGCCTGACACGCATCTGGAGAAAACTATTGCGGCCAGTTTCAAGCCAAGTTGACGGCACCGATATTGCGCACTTGTAATCAGGGTTGTTGGCCAACCCCTTTAAAAAAGGTTGGCCAGTTCAAAGATCTCAGACTCTATGGGTTCACAAAGGCTATTCGCGCATGTCAGGTATGACCGCAGATATACACCACTCCAAGCTTGCCTGATTTACCGACAACAGAGGGACCCCAAGATTTTTCTCTACCCGGTTTTTTACATGCAGAGAAGGGAAGCCGCTGCCCGGCACAATCACGGCATCTACAGGAGTGGGTGAAAAACTGATCGCAGCATCAATCTGACTAAACAGCGACTCCTCCGTTATTTCCCAAACAGCGCCTCGGTCGAAACGATCCTGCCTTGGAATGTCACTCCAGCCTTCTCCAAGATCATAAGAATGATCGCCTTTGACCTCCCTAGCTCTACTTGATTGGTAGGTGAAATTGACATCACATCTCTCCAATTGGTTTGGGCCGCTGCTGCGGCGAAATAAGTTGATAAAGTCGTGTTTTAAGCTCAGGCCAGGAAGCAACAGCATCATTGACGCCCAGAGTGGAGAAGCCTTCCTTGCTATTGACGCCCCAGGATACCGGGACGCAGTCGACACCTGCGCTCTTTGCCATTGAGATGTCGTCGATGGAGTCACCGATAACGATCGCATTTTCCGGTAAAATTGAGAGGTGCTCCAAAGCAAGGAAAGTCAGATCCGGTGCTGGCTTGCCGTGTTCGACCATGTCGTTGCAAAAAATACCGTCGAACAGACTGGTAATCCCGGTTTGATCTAAAACCTCCAGAGCGCTTGCATGTACTTTACTTGTCACAGCTGCAATCTTGACGTCATCACGTTTCAGATCAGCCGCGAGTGTTATCCATTCTGGAAACACCAAATCATTTGCGCGCCGCCCAGCTTCTTGTTTGAACAGGTGCCGGAATTCGGAAATACAATCTTCAATCTCCTGCTCAGATGCATTCGGCAGAAGCATATTAAACGACGCCAGCAAAGGCTTTCCAATCGTCTGCCGCGCCGTGTCTTGACTGAGTGCTCTGCCTTGCTTCTGCATAACCTGTTCGAAGACGCTCAGAATGATCGCAGGGGTGTCGATTACAGTGCCGTCCAGGTCAAAAAGAGCTGCTTTTTTACTCATTTTCTCCACCGCTCTGTGCAATTGCAACTGCTGCTTCAGCCGCGATTTTCGCTGTAGAGACCAGAACGGCTCTGTTGATGAGGTCGCTCTTACCTTCGGTTGCCTCGGAAATGATCTTTAAGATTGCAGGGGTGACATCCTGCCCGACGATGCCATCTCTTTTGCACGCCTGAATTGCTTGTTGAATGAGAGGGTTCAATCGGTCTTCATCAATCGAATGCTCCTTGGGAATTGGATGCGTGATTAAGACTGCGCCAGTGTCCGGAAGGTGCCAGTGGGCTTTAACCAGCTTTGAAAGCTGGTCCATATCGTCAAGCCTGAGTGGCGAGAGTTCGGAGGTACTCTGGGTGAAGTAGCCAGGAAAGAAATCCCATTTGTAGCTGACAACTGGAACGCCAAGCGTCTCCAGTACTTCCAGTGTAAGCTTGGGGTCAAGCATCGACTTTGCACCGGCGCACACTACAGCAATTCGGGATCTGGAAAACTGAGTTAGGTCTGTGGAGATATCGAAGCTCTCGGTGGCACCAAAGTGGACGCCACCAATTCCTGCAACTGAAAACACTGGAATACCGACCTGGCTGCAAACAACCAGGCTCGAAGAGACTGTGGTTCCAACAGATTTATTTGTGGCGACAGCAAATGCGATGTCGCGGGTACTGGCTTTACCCTTCAGACCTGCGTTCGCAAGTTCTTCAAGTTCTTCTTCAGGTACACCAACTTTGACCACACCATCCTGAATTGCAATACGCGCTGGAACAGCCCCTCCTTCCCGCAGGGTGGCTTCAACCAATTTTGCTGTCTCGAAGTTCGCTGGCCACTTTCCTCCTGTGACAACAGATGATTCCAACCCGACAATGGGTTTTCCATCTGCAAGGGCAGTGCGAACTTCCTCTGATACGCTGTAGAACTCTGGGAGATACTGGATCATCCGATTTCCTCTCAATAAATTATTGCTTCGGTAAATTGTTGTTTTGATAAATTATTGTTTGCACACGCAATAATATGAATTGCGCTTACTATGGTCTTAGAAGCTAGCCGTCTGGCAGTCATGATCTGCACGTTCAAAACCCAGCTCACACACCTCACTTCGTAGTGACGTAGCATAAGACTTTCATTTGCATGTGCAACTAAATTATTTTTTGGAGAGATTACGGATGTTGGGTATTCCGCTGCAAGTGATACCCGAACGACAGTGTCAACCGATTGAGTTTAAATTGAGAATGGCCACAGTCTTGCCTTTTATGCACTCAGTTTAGGTGTGTATCGGTTCCATAAGCTGAAGGCGTCAGTACTGCATAGCGATAAGAGGCGGAGAAGGGCACATAAATTCTATTTACGCTAAGCAAAAGCAGAAACGGAGCAACCGCTTCGCAGCATTGGGATTACATCGTTTTTGATGGATTTCATCGAGAATGTAGCCGTCCTGATCTACCGCGCATCAGAGTTAATTCTGTTTACCCTGGATCATAATCACCATTTCATCCAGATACCAAACATCAGTAGAACTGGTTTTGTCACAGCAAAGCTGAAGGACATAAACTGGCCCGAACTTGCTGCAACTAGCGACGGATGGTTTCACAGGCGAAGTTCAATACGTGCTGAAGACGTATTAACCTGTTTACTCGGGCAGACAATCTGGGCGAGTGATCTGGCTTCAATCCAGATCAGAAATAATCTCTTCAAAACGTTTCTTTGCACGCATCGGTAAATCATCAGGAATGTTCATACTGGCGGGATCTGTGCTTGTCCCGACCGCGATCAGCATAACCATGCCCATCCCAAAATGAGGGCTGCATTTGATACCGTAAAGACCCGGAGTTTCAATGATTACCTCCGCATCCTTTCCGAGAACCGTCTTGATCTCGACAGCGCCGTCCGGAGCCATACCTTTGATCGTTCTGGCATTATGGCCGGGTGTTGTTGACAGGAATCTTACAGTGTCGCCGGGGACAATACTCAGGAAATCGGGTTCATAAACCATTGCTCCCTTTTCCCCCCGATTAAGCATTCTGACTTCGAATGTTTCCGCGTGAGCCGTCCCTGAAATGAACATTACTGATACCGCAATAAGAGATTTTATCATGTCAATTTCCGTTGATTGGAAGATCATGGCAGGCTGAACCGAAGAAATGTCTGCCCATCAACCTGATCCGCCAGGCTGTGCATCCGCACGTTAAACGACTGCTGGATACGGTTCATGGTAAGGACGTCTACCGGCTCACCCGTTGCAATCAGGCTCCCGCCTTCCATCAGGCCGATCCGATCGCACTCCATAGCCTGATTGAGGTCATGCAAAGCGAGAATGACAGTGATTGGCAGGCTTTTAACAAGCTTAAGAATGGACAGTTGGTGATGGATATCCAGATGGTTTGTCGGTTCATCCAGGATCAGGATATCAGCCTTCTGGGCCAGTGCCCGAGCGATATGCGCACGCTGGCGTTCACCGCCAGAAAGGGTTTGCCAGGTTCTGTCTGCAAGGTGCAGAATATCGGTTTCAGTAAGTGCCTCAGTGACTATTCGCTGGTCATCCTCTCCGAATGGAGAGACAGGACCAAGCCAGGGAGTGCGGCCTAATTCGACAGTTTCTCGCACGGTTAGCCGGTCAGTTGTCTCCATTTGCTGGATTACAATGGCAATTCGCTGAGCAATCTCGCGGCGTCGGAGAGATCGAAGATCATGTCCTTCAAGGGTGACAGAACCGGAAGAGGGTGTTCGCAAACCGGCCAGCAGCAGAAGCAATGTTGATTTACCAGATCCATTGGGGCCGACGAGGCCGAAGACTTCGCCCTTACTTATCGAAATCTCCACTTGCTTGACAATCGGTTTCTTACCAGCGGTCCAGCCGAGTTGTGAAGCGGCAAGCATTATCTCAGCCTCCTGGATTTGACTATCAGAATGAAAGCAAAGGCGGGTGCGCCGACGAGTGCTGTGACGACACCGATTGGCAGGACCTGACCGGGGATAACAATACGAGAGGTAATATCAGCAGTGATCAGAAACACAGCGCCAGTGACAGCCGTGACTGGAATAAGGCGCCCATGACGCGGTCCGACCATAAACCGGGCAGCGTGAGGAACCACAAGACCGACAAACCCGATAGCACCGACAAGGCTTACCATCACAGCAGTCACCAGGGCAGATGCTCCTATGAGAATGAATTGTGTTCGTTTGACCTGTATCCCAAGAGAGGCAGCAGCGTCTGAGCCAAAAGTAAATGCATCGAGCGCACGTCCATAAAGGATAATAATCAAAACCACACCTACAGCAACTGGAGTGGCCAACCAAACATCCGGCCAGCGGACCCCTGAAAGGTTGCCCAACAGCCAGAAGATGATCCCTCGCGCCTGTTCTGCATTTGCCGAGCGGGCAATGATCAGCGAAGTCAGAGCACTAAAGAGCTGTGCACCAGCAACACCGGCAAGAATGATTAAACCAGCAGAAGTCGCGGCAAAGCCATTTGCCATCCGGGCAAGACCAATTACGAACGCAAAGGCAACCAAAGCCCCTGCGAAGGCTCCGGCTGATAACGAAATCAACCCGCCGCCAACTCCGGCAATAGTAACTGCAACAGCTCCTGTGGATGCCCCGGCGGAAATACCAAGTATGTAGGGATCGGCGAGGGCATTGCGCAACAGCGTTTGCAGCACCAAACCTGAAACGGCCAACCCTGCACCACAAGATGCTGCAACGATAGCGCGGCTGAACCGATAGTTCCAAATGATCCCCTGATCGATCGCATCGACAGGGTAGGTCTGACCGAGCATCTTGTTGGCCAGAACTTCCAAAACCGTTTCGAATGGTATGCGTGTTTCACCGATCGCTGCTCCAATAACCAGAGCCACAGCAATGATGGTAACTTTTAATGCGACTCCAAAGAGCCAGCCCGGCAACATGCCGGGCTTAATCAAAGTCATTTTTAATGTGATCCGTTATTTCAACTTAGGAAGTTCATCCGCCAGCATTTCCAGAGCAGAAACATTGCGGATTGAAGGATCCATGGAATGTGCATCCATGATCAGAATACGTCCTGCTTTTACTGCGTCCATCTCTTTGGCAACCGGATCGCTCTTCAGGAATTCCAGCTTCTTTTCCACATCATCTGCGGGGAAGCGGCGGCGGGTCATCCTGGCGATAACAATGATGTCCGGATTAGCCTTAGCAATGGTTTCCCAGCCAACAGTAGGCCATTCTTCATCGCTTTCAACCACATTGCGGATACCGAGTTTTTCCATCATCCAACCCGGAACGCCCTTGCGACCTGCAACATAAGGATCGACATCCATTTCTGCTGACGAAAACCAGAAGACGGCAGAGACATCGTCGATATTGGCAGCTTTTGCCTTTTCAACTGCAAAAGCCTCACGGTCTTTCAATCTGGCGACAACAGCCTCGCCAGTGTTCTTGGTATTGTGAATTTCAGCAAGCTCCAGAACCGCTTGATGTAATGCATCCGTGTTGAACATTTCAAGTCGCGTGCCATCAACCCCGGCGGAGTTGTCTTTTACGCAATCGGTCGGAAGAATATAAGTTGGAATTCCGACATCATGAAACTGCTCCCGTGTTGCTACAATACCCTGTGGACCAACGTGCCACTCATAGGTTGCAGAGACGAGACCTGGCTTTTTTGCGACAACACTTTCAAAACTGGGGTCATTGTCAGCGAGGCGTTCTACGCCTTCGTTTAACTCCTGAAACTCAGGCAGCACCTCGCTGAACCATACAGATGTACCAGCGACATTTTCCCCCAGTCCGAGGGAATAGAGGATTTCAGTGGCTGATTGTCCAATGGTCACATCGTGTTTTGGTGCACTCTCGAAGGTCAGTGTATGTCCGCAATTCTCAATTGTCAGAGGATAGGACGTATCGCCTGCAAATGCAGAGCCAGCAACTGCCACCCCGGCAACTGCTGCAATGGTGAAAGAAAGGAATTTGCTCATGGTCGAATCTTTGGTCCACTCGTGACGGGAACGAAGAGAAGAACGACCTATTACATAGTGCTCGCCTCTCCAGAATGGATGCGCCGAGCAAAATAAGTTCGTTTCCCTGACATCCCCGTCAGGTCTTATTACGATGTGATGGCAGGTCTCCTGACTTGCGGGTCGATGCGAAATGGAGCCTTCCCAGGATTATCCGGCTTTTGCCAGTATCCCAGTGGCCTGTTTCCTGTTCGCTCTCCGCCTACAGTTGCGGGGGCAGTCACGGACTTGGTGCCTGATGGCTACGCCTAACCGTGTTCCCTTTTCATCTCGTGCGAATCGCGCAGCGCACAAGAACCATCACAGATGTTGGAACGGCTTTAGCGCGTAAAGTCAACTACCGAACTGCTGCATAAAACGGGCATCATCGCATAATTCGCAAGTTATCGGCTGGGGGTACAACTATTTGCTTACCGGGTTAACCAGAGAGGCAATATCGCCTTTATCATAGAGAGTTTGGAGAAGGCAGCTAGCCGTCAGGACTACGTTTTACTGATAGCGCCTCGAATGGTAACAACGTTCGCATTATAACCACGCGCGTCACATTCCACAGCAATAAGCTGTGCACAATCTTCTATATATTGACCACCTCCTACGCAAATGCACTATATGAGCCGTCTTGGTTCTTGTGAGGTGACTCGCAAGCTAAGAGGGAAGCTGGTGAGAATCCGGCACTGCCCCCGCAACTGTAAGCAGTAAGCAGACACTCGTTTATGCCACTGGAATATCTTCCGGGAAGGTAGAGGGCCTGCGCCAGAGCTGTGAAGTCAGGAGACCTGCCAAGGGACATTTTAACAACCACGGGCGGAGGGCCTGTATGGGTTGTGAGCCGGTTTGCATCTTTGTGCTGCCGCTGTCTCTCATCCCTTGCCGCTTCGCCCATGCTACGGGGTTTGAAGCATGAGCATTACCGTATATTCCAAACCTGCCTGTGTGCAGTGCACCGCAACCACACGTGCGCTGGACAGCGCTGGAATCTCCTACGACGTGATTGACCTTTCTCAGGACACAGATGCTTTTGCTGCTGTGCAGGAACTTGGATACCGTCAGGTTCCCGTTGTTGTTACTGGTGATCAGCATTGGGCTGGTTTTCGCCCGGACAAGATAAGCACGCTCGCCTGATCTGTTGAGCAGGCTCGTCTATTTCTCAAGCCCATCCGGAAACACTCATCGCTTTGTAACGTGCCTCAACCTGTCGGCGGAGCGCATACCATATCGTGCATCTGAGCCAATGCTGCAGATGACAGAACCATTTGTGCTTATCACACCCACTTATGCGGATGGTGAGGGGCGCGGGGCGGTGCACAAACAAGTGATAGTTTTTTTGAATGATGTGGCCAATCGAAACTTGCTGCGAGGCGTCATCGCCTCCGGCAATCGAAACTTCGGGGCGTTTTTCGCCCATGCAGGCACAATTATCGCCGCGAAATGCGACTGCCCCTGCCTTTACAAGTTTGAACTTGCAGGCACGGAAACAGACATTGCGCGGGTTCGTCAGGGGCTAGATCTATTTTGGAAGCAACAGTCTTAGAGCAACCGGCCAGCAACCAGCAAGGTCTTGATTACCATGCGCTGAACGCCATGCTGAACCTTTATGATGCTGAAGGTAAAATCCAGTTTGAGGCCGACCGTCAGGCTGCGCGCCAGTACTTTCTGGAACACGTAAATCAGAACACTGTGTTCTTTCATTCACTGGAAGAGAAATTATCCTATCTGGTGCGGGAGAGCTACTACGAAGCGGAGGTGCTGGAGCAGTATGATCCGGCGTTTGTGAAAGCCATTTTTGTGGCAGCTTATGAACGCAAATTTCGCTTTCCAACTTTTCTGGGCGCTTTCAAGTTTTATACCAGCTACGCACTGAAGACGTTTGACGGCAAGCGCTATCTGGAACGCTATGAGGACCGGGTGGTCATGGCCGCTTTGACGCTGGCGCGTGGTGATGAAAACCTTGCTATGCGGATGATGGATGAGATCATCTCCAACCGCTTTCAGCCGGCAACACCAACCTTCCTGAATGCAGGCAAGAAGCAGCGCGGCGAGTTGATCTCCTGCTTTTTGCTGCGTCTGGAAGACAATATGGAATCCATTGGTCGTTCCATCAACTCTGCGCTGCAACTGTCCAAACGCGGGGGTGGGGTGGCTCTGCTGCTGACTAATCTGCGCGAAGCGGGTGCCCCGATTAAAGGCGTTGAGAACCAGTCCTCTGGCGTGGTGCCGGTGATGAAGCTGCTGGAAGACAGCTTCAGTTATGCCAACCAGCTGGGTGCTCGTCAGGGAGCTGGGGCGGTGTATCTGAACGCGCACCATCCGGATATCCTGAGTTTCCTTGACACCAAGCGAGAAAATGCAGATGAGAAGATCCGCATCAAGACCTTGTCTCTTGGCGTGGTTATTCCGGATATCACCTTCCAGCTCGCCAAGCAGAACGAGGAGATGTATCTGTTCTCACCGCATGATGTTGAGAAGGTCTACGACGTACCGTTCTCTGAAATCTCTGTGACAGAGAAATACCGCGAGATGGTCGATAACCCGCAGATCCGCAAGAAGAAGATGCGGGCGCGTGATTTCTTCCAGTTGCTTGCGGAAATTCAGTTTGAGAGTGGCTATCCGTACATTCTGTTTGAAGACACAGCAAATGCAGCCAATCCTGTGGCTGGACGCATCAACATGTCCAATCTGTGCTCAGAGATCCTGCAGGTGAATGAAGCCAGCATCTTCAAAGACGACCTGTCCTATGCGTATCTGGGCTCAGATATCTCTTGTAACCTTGGCTCTCTTAACATCGCCAGAGCGATGGATGGTGGAGATCTTGGTGCAACGGTTGAAACGGCAATCCGGGCCTTGACTGCCGTTTCTGAAATGAGCGCAATCGACTCTGTTCCGTCTGTGCGCCGGGGCAATGACGAAAGTCACGCCATTGGTCTTGGGCAGATGAACCTGCACGGCTTTCTAGCCCGTGAGCTCATCCACTATGGCAGCGCTGAGGCCATCGACTTCACGAATATCTATTTCTGTACGGTGCTTTATCACTGCCTGCGGGCATCCAATGAACTTGCACGTGAACGGGCGTCAAGCTTTAAAGGCTTTGAGGACAGTCAGTACGCATCAGGCGCATTCTTCGACAAATATGTTGCGAAGAATTGGGTGCCTGAAACAGAACGCGGTGCAGCGCTCTTTGAGAAGTTCGGCATCCACGTTCCGACCCGTGAAGAATGGGCAGCTCTGAAGGAAGCTGTGATGAAAGACGGCCTGTTCAACCGCAATCTTCAGGCAGTGCCGCCAACTGGGTCCATCAGCTACATCAACAACTCAACTTCATCCATTCACCCGATTGTCTCCAAAATTGAGATCCGTAAAGAAGGCAAGATTGGCCGTGTCTATTACCCGGCACCGTTCATGAACAACGACAATCTGGAGTACTACCGCGATGCCTATGAGATCGGACCAGAAGCTCTGATTGATACCTATGCTGCGGCTACCCAGCACGTGGACCAGGGCTTGTCGCTGACACTGTTCTTCCCGGACACAGCGACCACGCGCGACATCAATAAGGCCCAGATTTATGCCTGGAAGCAGGGCATCAAAACAATCTACTACGTGCGCCTGCGTCAGATGGCTCTGGAAGGCACTGAAGTTCAAGGCTGTGTGGCCTGTTCGCTCTAAGATTTGAGGATTTGAAATGACCCTACACAGTGCCGTTCATCCCGTGGCCAAAGCCGTCAACTGGAACCGACTTCAGGACGATAAAGATCTTGAGATCTGGAACCGTTTAACCTCCAACTTCTGGCTGCCAGAAAAGGTTCCTCTTTCCAATGATGTACAAAGCTGGGCTTCTCTCACACCGGAAGAACAACAGCTCACCATTCGTGTATTCACTGGCCTGACCCTGCTGGATACGATCCAGAACACGGTGGGCGCACCTGCGCTGATGGCAGACGCGGTGACACCTCATGAAGAGGCTGTGCTGACCAATATCGCCTTTATGGAAGCGGTGCATGCCCGTTCGTACTCCTCCGTTTTTTCCACTTTGTGCCGTACGGCAGAGGTGGATGACGCTTTCCGCTGGTCAGAAGAAAATGAGTTCTTGCAGGCAAAGTCGCGTTTGATCCTAGAGGAGTACAACGCAACCAGCAACCCGCTTAAGAAGAAGATCGCCAGCGTGTTTCTGGAGAGCTTTCTGTTCTACTCCGGCTTTTATCTGCCTATGCACTGGTCCAGCCGTGCCAAGTTGACCAACACCGCAGATCTGATCCGCCTGATTATCCGCGATGAAGCCGTGCACGGCTATTACATCGGCTATAAATTTCAGCGGGGCTTGGAGCTTTTATCTGAGACAGAGCGCACCGAAATCAAGGATTTCGCCTTCGCTCTGCTTTTTGATCTTTATGATCTGGAGACCAGGTACACCGAGGATCTTTATGATCCGCTCGGACTAACTGAGGATGTAAAACACTTCCTGCATTATAACGCTAACAAGGCACTGCAAAATCTGGGTTTTGAGGGCCTGTTTCCTGAAGCGATCTGTCAGGTAAACCCGGCAATCATGGCTTCACTGTCTCCAAACGCGGATGAGAACCACGACTTCTTTTCCGGCTCTGGTTCCTCCTACGTCATCGGCAAGGCAGTCGCAACCGAAGACGAAGACTGGGATTTTTAAAAGATGGCCTATTGTTAGGCCGGAGTAGCGGCAAACCGGAGCTTTGAAGTGAGTGATTTGTTTTGGCCAAGACCATCTCATATGGAGTGTCTGCGACCATACTCCTCCTGAGCCACGTGGGTGCCCACGCTGATGACCGCCGTGTGTTAAGTGGAATTATCTATATTATCCGCAATGACTTATGCTGGGGGATGCACCGCAAAAATACGCCCACACACAAAACGCTCTATATGCGTTTTGTGTGTGGGCCGAAAAGGTGCGTTTGAAAACATCATTGAGGAGTTGGCCCGGTCTTGCAGGCCTGAAACTGATATTTTGATGATTGATGCAACACATCTGAAGGCACATCACTCCGCTTCAATTCTCAAAAAAAGGGGAGCCCGGGTATTGATTGCAAATCGCGGATATAACAGCAACAAAGTTCGTAAACCCGCTATGGATCATAGAGATTGAAACACGCATACGCTTCAAGCAAGCTTCGCTAAAGGAAAATCTCGCATAAACTGTAATATTCTGACTATGAGTCCTGAGCTTAGTCCAGCTCAATATCTGACACATGCATGGCAAGGCGTTTGAGGCTTTGAATACCCTCATCAATGTTTTTTTGCGCAACAATAGCCTTGCCATTTTCAATCTGATCACTTGCGGATTGCAGGTAGCCTTTTATGATTGCAGCCTCTTTTTCATAGGCTGCATAACTTTGTTTTGACGCCTCATCGCTCAAACTTGTGAGTTTGAGATCTTCCTGACGGTCAAGCCAGCTATGAGCTTCTTCTTTGAGTTGAGTGAGCTGTTTTTCTGCCCATTCAAGTTGTTGCTTTGCTTTGAGTGTAAGGCTGTAAAGCTGGAACCTGATCTTGCGAAGAGGGAGAACTTTTTCCTCAGCCTCTTCTTCCCGGCCCGAAATCAAATCCGACTGTGCTTTCGTCAAGAGCGTTTTCAGTGCCTTGCATTCAGCTTCGTATTTAGCTGCGTTAGGGAGGCAATCTTTAATAAACGGCAAGCGATCATAAGCTTGTTCCAGAGCATTGCGCAGGTTTTCTATCTTTCTGCGTGTCGGTATGGTCTTACCTTTCATATCAGGTTCATCCACCCCGTTATCTGCTGATTTTGCATTGCTGAACCAAAGTTGCTGCATATCAAACAGCGCAGTTTCGTTGTTATGCAAGACCGCAATGGCCGCCTGATAATCTCCTGCGCTTAACGCCTGCTGACCTCTTGGCGTTGCTTTATCTATTTTCTCAAATGCCGCAGCAAATTTTGCAAGTGCCTCCGGATCATGTTCTAACTCTGAGACATGGCTATGCAGGGCAACTGCATCGGCAAGCGTTTTTTCCAGATGTTGCTGAGCCTTAGTTTTGTTTTCTTCAATCTCACCTTTTGCATCTTCCAGTGCTTTTGTCAGAGCCTCCGACTTGCCATTGGTTTTCCCAAGAACAAACATCAACCCCGGATAGCTATGATCAGCGATCGCCTTTTGCATACGCAGCAGCGGCAGATTTGCGATATGGTGAGCTTTATCAAACTTTTTCGTATCAACACCCCATTTCACAAGCTCAGCTCGTTG
Source organism: uncultured Pseudovibrio sp. (assembly GCA_947496145.1). GTDB lineage: Bacteria > Pseudomonadota > Alphaproteobacteria > Rhizobiales > Stappiaceae > Pseudovibrio. Next base: position 14,790 of record CANMBS010000048.1, on the reverse strand, counting down.
TTTGAACGCTCCTTCAACCGCGTCCTTGTAAGCATCTACTGCGGGCATCTCTTTTGCAATCATCGCATCAGCATATCGTTCTCCCTGCTTCAGGACTTTTTTTCCCTCCACAATATGATACTGAACTTTATCAAGCAGAGTTTTAAGAAGGCTAAGCGTTCCAGCATCCGGATGCCGCTGGCCGGAAAAGTTCTTATTAAACTGCTTGAAGGCATTTCCAATTTTCTCAAACTGGACCCGAAACAGCTCAATATGTTCTTCAGAAATAAGTTGCTTGCGCGCTTGCGCATCTAGTTTCTTGGAGTTGGTTGCCAGAGCCTGATATCTTCGAGAAAGATAGCTGATCTCCTTTTGCAGCTCCGCAGCGGCCCTTTCCACATTCTCTTGATGCACAGCCGCACTGCCTTTGGAAACCAGAACACGTGCACGCCGGCTTCTGGCTCGACTGCGAGCAATTTCATTAGGCTGCTTGTCAGCACTCCGTTCCACCTGAATTTCATCCGGCTGAACTTCATCTACATTCTTTAATTGTAAGTGCTTCAGGACCTTTTCGGTCCATTGTTCCTGTTCAGGTGTGAGGTCTGACTTCGGCATCAAGATGCTCCAATCGAATGTACGTAAAATTGCTTTTCTTACCTATAGAGGAAAAATGCTGAGCAATCGAAGACCACGTAGTCTGAAATGATATGATAGGTTAACTGATAGCTGCAAACTGCATAAAATTCAGCAAATAACGCTGAAAGAATGCCTCTGTGAGCTTTTGCTATGAACTAAAAATTCAACTCAGAGACAAGCGGTGTTTCATCCTTAAATGCTTGCAGATTGGCGATCACATTACGTCCCATGTTCAGGCGTGTTTCCAGTGTCGCGCTCGCTATATGCGGGGTCAATGTGCAATACTCACTCTCGATCAATTGCTTTGGCACATTCGGTTCGTGGCTAAACACATCAAGCGCGGCATGGCCAAGAGTTCGCTCTTGCAAAGCGTCAATAAGATCAGTCTCTTGCACCACACTTCCTCTTGCAACATTCACCAAAAGACCGTCATTGCCAAGCGCATCCATAACAGCGCGATCCACCAGTCCTTCTGTTGCCTGGCTGCCCGGCAGACAAACAATGAGGACCCGACTTTCTTTTGCAAGCTGTAAGCTGTTCTCACGGAACGCGGTTTCGTTTCCCTCAACTGCTTTCAAATCGGAATAAAGAACATTCATTCCCAATACTTGCAAAAGATCAGCCGTTCGCCTTCCTATGCGGCCATATCCCAAAACACCTGCGGTCTTGCCCGCAACACTAAAACCTGTTCCCAGTTTAGCTTCGCTCCATCGACCAGCACGAATAAAGCGATCCCCCTCAACTATGCGTCGGCTTGCATTCAAAACAAGAGTAACTGCAAACTCAGCAACTGCATCGGTCAACAGATCAGCTGTTGTTGAAATCCTGACTTGCTTTTCACGAGCCTGCTTTAGATCGATACGATCTACTCCCACACCGTAAACGCCAATAAATCTGAGGTTTACCAAAGACATCATGAGGTCAGTTGGAAGCCCTAGGTCCCCTTTGGTTGCAACCATGGTGATTTGCTCAGCCAAATGAGGTGAGATTACCGCAGGTTTTCCAAGCTCCCACCATTTTACAACCGGTCCAACTTGTGCCAGCTCTTCATTAAGCTGTTGTGGTGCATAAGGGCTTAACTGAAGAATATGAGTCATCCCACCTCATTCCGCTCTACCAAACAACATATGCAAAGTACGAGCAGGGTGTAAATTTTATCTATAGTGCTAATTTTATGACGCAAAATCTTCAATTGCGTCTGTATCTCCTCATCCTGTTGCCAGATGTGAGACAATTTAAACTATACACTCTTATTATTCGGAGAAAGCAACGTGCAGCCACGAATTTGCTCGACCATAAATCAGGATGGCACACATAAATTCCCGAAGCAGTATCGAAATTAGCCCGATCACTGAAACCACTCTCAAATCTCGAAGATTTTCCTAAGCAATACCACTTAAAAATGTTTTAATTTTAGACATATTTGCATCATAAAAATTTCGTTAGTAAGTAATATAACTACTTATCGACTCAGAATTTAGAAACAATCCTAGAACTACTGCTGATCTAGTTACTACATACGACCTTGAGTAAAGATTTGCAAAGTAGACTTATTAAAAATTCTGTGAGTTGGAATGATAATATTAGATAGAGTAGTTATTATCCTTAGTTATATTTCTGCCCAACTTAGTGTTCTTATAGAGTTTCCATCAAAGGTCCTGATAACTGTCATCCCTAACATCCCAAGTGGTGCTGCTTATTTTTTCGTTTCTATCGACGCTTCCTGAGTAGTTTGATTTGAAGACAAAGGCATAGCTTTCAGAGTTAATTTGCTTGTTATATCAAAGACATAAAATCAAATCAAAACATCACACACCACCCCGTCTAAGTCAAAAAAAAACTCCCCCACACCGCTGCCAAAATTCAACAAACTGATAAGGCAAGTTATGACACATCAAAACGCGACAGGCTTTTCCCGCCGTGCTTTCCTGTTTGGAAGTACGTCCCTGACTGTTGGAGCTGTTCTGGCTTCGTCGCCTCTTCGGGCGGCTGCGCTGACAGGACACAATGTTCTGGACAAAAGCAAAATCATCAACGGCTCTCACTGGGGTGTTTTCGAGGCAACTGTTGAAGGTGGTCGCATGGTTAGCACCAGGCCGCTGGATGAGTTGCCCGGACCAACAGCCATAAATGAGGCCATGCCTGACATGGTTTATTCCAAAACACGTGTCAAATATCCGATGGTCCGTAAAGGGTTTCTGGAAAAAGGACACTTAAGTGGTCGCAGCGAGCGCGGTAAAGGGGAGTTTGTGCGCGTGTCATGGGACACTGCCCTTGATCTGGTTGCAAAAGAACTTAACCGCGTTAAGCAAGAGCACGGCAACAAGGCCATTTATGGCGGGTCTTATGGCTGGAAATCTACAGGGCTGCTGCATAACTGTTTCAATGGTCTTTACCGCACACTGAATCTGCATGGTGGTTTCATCAATGATGTGAACACCTACAGCACTGGCTCAATCAGAGTCATCATGCCTTATGTAATTGGTGGTTCATTTTACGCATCTTCCTCATGGTCAACCGTTGTTGAAAATGCTGAAGTGCTTGTTTGGTGGGGTGCTGATCCAGCGGTTACCTGTAAAATAAATTGGGAAGTTCCAGACCATTCCACCTTCAAGTACCTTGAAGAATTCAAGAAAACTGGCAAGAAGGTGATCGTTGTTGATCCTGTTCGCAACCGCACCGCTGAGTTCTTTGATGCGGAATGGATTGCCCCAAGACCGGGAACAGACGTTGCGATGATGATAGGCATGGCTCATACGCTGATGGCCGAAGGTCTGCACGACAAAGAGTTCCTGAGCGAATATTGCACCGGTTACGATAAATTTGAAGCGTATCTGAAAGGGACACACGACGGCACTCCAAAAACGGCAGAATGGGCATCTGAAATTTGCGGCATAGACGCTGAAGCGCTAAAAGAACTGGCCAGAACCATGGCAGCAAACCGTACTTATATCAGTATGGGCTGGTCTATTCAGCGTCAGCATCATGGTGAGCAAGGACCATGGATGTGCTTTACGCTCGCATGTATGCTGGGATATATCGGCTTGCCCGGTGGTGGTGCTGACTTTACCTATCATTACTCCAATTACGGTGCACCAAAAGCCGATGCGCCTAAGTTCCCAGGATTCCCTGCTGGTAAGGCCGTTGAAGGGATGCCACCTCCAATCCCGGTTTCTCGTGTTCCTTGGTGTATGGGTAACCCCGGCGCTCCTTATTCATACAATGGCAAGGATTATACAGCGCCGGATATTCGTCTGGTTTACTGGACAGGCGGCAATCCAATGCATCACCATCAGGACCGCAACCAGCATATTCAGTATTGGCAAAAACCAGAAACCATTATTGTCAACGAGATCAACTGGACACAAACTGCTCGTTTCGCTGATATCGTGCTTCCAGCAACAACCAGTATGGAACGTAATGATATCTCGACTGTTGGTTCTGGCGGTGGTGCCGTGGTCGCTATGAAGCAGGTGGTTCCGCCTTTGAACGAGGCAAAAAGTGATTTCGAAATTTTCCGGGAAATCAGCAAACGCCTCGGCTTTGAAGAGAAATTTACCGAAGGCCGTGATGAAATGGGCTGGGTAAAGCATATCTACGAACTGGGTGTTGCTGACGGTAAGAAGAAGAATATTGACCTTCCAGATTTCGAGAGTTTCTGGAATGAGAAAAATCTGATTCAATTCGAGGTCACAAAGAAAGCACAGAACTACGTCCAGTATAGCGATTTCCGTGAGGATCCTCTGCTTAATCCCGTTGCAACGCCATCCGGTAAATTCGAGATCTTCTCAAGACGGATTGAAAAGTATGGCTATGATGATTGTCCTCCTCATCCAACCTGGATGGAGCCAGTCGAACGCCTTGGTGGTGCGAAATCGGACAAATATCCACTTCATCTTACCAGCTCTCACCCGGATGATCGTCTGCATTCGCAACTCGACAACACCTGGTTGCGTAACAGATACGAAGTGCAGGAACGTGAGCCTGTCTGGATAAATCCGGTAGATGCTGAAAAGAGGGGTATCAAGAACGGCGATGTGGTCCGACTGTTCAATGATCGCGGGCAGATTCTTGGAGGGGCCATTGTCACGGATCTTGTCCGCCCCAACGTTGTGCGGATGTGTGAAGGTGGTTGGTATGACCCGGAAGAACCCGGTGTAGTCGGCACGCTATGCAAGCACGGTGATGTCAATGTTCTGACAGTAGACATCGGTACATCAAAGCTTGCGCAGGGCAATGTTGCTCATACAGCTCTTACCGAAATCGAAAAGTATGAAGGCAAACTGCCTCCAATCACCACATTCGATCCACCTCAACCAGTCTCTGCATCATAGTCAGCGGGAAGATGACTTAAGCAAACCTCGTCAAGGGTCGTTATCAACGACCCTTGATTTGGATGTATCAAGGGATCTGGAATTTAAATAGGTCTCTTACCCCTAAAATATAATCAAGGAATTTTGTACATGTTGCGCCGCATCTGGTCTTACATGTGGTCCCCGTCTGCTCGTTTTAGCCTTGCAGGGCTTTTCATTGCAGGCGGCATCGCAGGCGTTCTGTTCTGGGGAGGGTTTAATGCCGCCATGGAATACACCAATACAGAAGAATTCTGCATTTCATGTCACGAAATGCGTGATAACGTTTATGTGGAATATAAAAATACTACTCACTTTAAAAGTGCATCTGGTGTGCGAGCGACTTGCCCGGACTGCCATGTGCCTAAAAACTTCATTCCAAAGGTAATACGCAAGGTCCAGGCTGTGGGCGAGCTTTATCATAAGGCGATGGGCACAATCGACACTCGGGAAAAGTTTGAGAAACATCGCATTGATCTGGCCGAGCGGGTCTGGGCCACAATGGAAGCAACCGATTCCAGAGAATGCAGAACCTGCCACTTATTTGAAGCAATGGACTTCCACAAACAGGATAAAATCGCAGCAGACCGCATGCAACAAGCCATGAAAGAGGGAGAAACATGCATCTCCTGTCACAAGGGTATTGCGCATAAGATGCCCGATCTTGCAGCCCGCGCAAGAGAACAGCAAGCCGTATTCATGTCGCAGACTGAATCTCTTGAGGGAGACAAGTTTTGGACCAAACGGACATCTGCAATTCTGGATGGGCCTGAAACCGATTCAGGAAAAATTGCAGCCATCCTTCCAGGTGTTGCTTTGACTAAGCTCGAAAGTCAGGGTGAACGGGTGAAAGTGCGCGTCGAAGGCTGGCAGGCCGGAGAGTCAAATCGCGGTCAGTACGCTTTGTTTGGCAAACGTATCCTCAATCTCTCTATCGCAAAAAGCGCGGTCGACCGGGTTGAGACCGGAGAAAAGAGGTATTTTGACGACGGTGATCAAGATTGGACAAAAACCTCTCTTGAAGGCTGGATCTCCGCCACAGACGTGACCGGAAACCTAAACATGCTTTGGACAATTTCTGAATCGATCTACGGGTCTCAGTGTGGTGTTTGTCATTCTACCATTAATCCAGGATCGAGAGATGCGCTGTCCTGGCAGGCAGATGTGCAAGCCTATGCCCCCAAAACCAGCCTGACCGCAGAAGAACAGAGATTGGTATTACGTTTCCTGCAGCTTAATGCGTCAGATACTAAAGGGGGTGTTCAGTAAGAACACCCGCATCTGTCACAATTCCGAACCTTAAGATAGAATTGTTCTCCTGTTCGGAACTAACTTGCAGCAAATAAGGCCGGAGAGTCACATCTCCCCGGCCTTATTCGCAACGGATCTCTTACCAATGCACGGCAGCAATTTGAAACATTATTCAAGTAGAGAAACTGTGAGCAACATTGTGACGAGTGTCCCTGATACAAGCAGTCTTTCATATTTGCTGATCATGCGGGTAAATAATCTCAAGGGGCGATGATATTGCCTGATAAGCCCCATACGAGCTAAACTTCGCAAGCACTATCTGGTTCTTTCATAACCAACACCGCATGCATCATTATTAACTGATAAGCGAAGCGTTTCAAACCTCCACCTATGGTGGAGGTCTTTGACTTTTGATTACAGGAAAGCTTCGCAACCACAAAGCCGCGAGGCTGTTCTGGAGTACAATCACTGGGAGTTGGGAAGTCACGCAGCCAGACGTCATTTGAAAGTCTCAATCTCTGTTGCCTACGCAACGACAACACCACCCCCAATATAAGTTCCATAAGTTTGCTTATGCGAAGTAGAGTTTGTTAAGCGGTACTTTTACCCTCCAACCTCTTATAATTGCGCATTAAAGCAAGAACAGAGATCCTGCGTCATAGCTTTTGGAGGATCTCTACCGTGATATCTGCATCAGAACGGTATTCTTGGTCAGTTAATACACATGTTCGACCCGATGGTGAGCGCTTGCCGATGGTCGTCAATGGCAATGGTGTTCCAGTTCACTATCCGACCTGCCTGATCCTTTCAAAGCGCAGCAGAAGCTTGGCGTCAGCTTCCTTGCGTGCTGTTGCGATTGATCTGGCTCATCTGGGCCAGTGTACCATCCGAATGGGGATTGATCTGAATGAGCGCCTTGAAGGTGGCGAGCTTCTCGACCTCTCAGAGGTATCGGAGCTCGCAGAACTATGTGGTGTTACCACGACTGCGCTTCGGAGATTAAACTCAACCACAGTAGCTGAGATACGTCGTGGTGCTGGCTTTTATCGAAGTGATGTCGTCATCAATGCCACCAAGAATCGGCGTATTGCAACAGCAATCGGTTACATAGATCTTATAGCCCGTATTGGTGAGGCCCAGGTTACAGCAGCCGACAGGCATTCATTTTCAAATGCCCGAAAAAAAATGATTGCCCTCCTGCGCGAGCACAAAGTCAAAATGCGCTCTTCACGGATACGGGCTACATTTTCAGAAGCTGAACTATCATCGATTGTAAAGTTCATTCTCAACGGCGATCCAGCAAAAACTTAGCAGAACGAAACCATTCGCCAAAGGAACTGGGCACTGGTGAACCTTTTGGTGACCACAGGTATCCGTGAAGGTGAAACGCTTCAGTTGAAGGTAGACGATGTTGATCTTCAAAAGCTAACAATTACCATCGCCCGCCGCCCGGATGATCCAGAGGAGCCGCGTAAAAAGAGAACCCAACGCCAAAACTGCTACCCGGATTATCCCAATATCCGAGCGATTGGCAGACCTCCTTGAAGACTACCTTCTTGGGGCCGGAAGCGACATGGCAGAGGTAAGTGGCTCAAACTTCCTGTTCCTAACAGACGGACGTAACTCTAGAGGCCAGCCAATCAGCGACAAGCTTGTAGACCGCGTGGTTCGTGATGTGGGCGTCAATGTTGGCATCCCAGACCTAAATCCTCATGCCTTGCCCGCGCATGGACTCAAAATCTTACACACTGGGCGCTTGAGAACAGCATCAAAGATGGACAGAATTGCGAACTACCTTAGAGGTTGGAGTTACCTCAGCAACAGCGCCTCGCAATATCGCGGAGACCAACTCACTCGCACAGCTTATGAGGCAGGGTTGAGAGCGGAGAAAAAACGTGATGGTTAGTGAACGCATCGCCCTACATTCAGATTCCGTGCAAACCAAGCTAGCAACGTCCTCATACGGAGTGCAATTTAACCCGAACGATGACGTTTGGCCGATCAACACCTTGGGTGAGAGTAGGAATTTACATTTTCACTCCTTCGCAAGCGAGTGAGACTGCAGTTACTAGAGGAAATCAAGAGAGTTTTCCGAGTATTGGTAGAAACCCGCAACCCTGGAACATGCGCGCGGTTGTTGGGTGCCGTGAGTGTGACAGCCGCAATTCACGTAGAAAGATATGACGAGCCTCTAGTTACTGTTTATATGGAATTATTGGTCCTTGCCTATCATAGAAACAAGGGGAGCGTAGCGTATTGGCGAATGGTATTAAAAACGTGGCGCACTCTGGGGGGACGCTTGGTGGAGCTAGAAGTTTTTGAATTAATTCAATCGCTCCAAACCAGTATAAATAGGGGATCAGACGATTTCGTTCGAACTTGGAATCCTACACAGGGACCATATAGGCCAGCGGAAGATGCAGCAATCAAAGTTGCGCTTGATGAAGCGTTCAACAGCGAGAGCATATCGTTGAGCGACTATACAGTGATGCGGCTATTCCGCGGACTTGGAATGCCACAACTTCCGCTGCAATTATGAAAGTAGCTGATCTTCGTTCTGAAGACGGGGAACACTTCATACGTATTCCGATGCTAAAATAACGAGGTGTAGCAGAATGCGGCCTTTTTATGCCATGGAAACCAATTTCCCAAGGCTTCGCCAACGTGTTGAGCCTCCACATCGAACAGAATGTTCCACCAAGATTAGCTAGCAGCAAAAGGATTGAAGATGTTCTCCTCTTTCCGAAGGCTAGGGGAAGTGTCGATAAAGACAGCCATTCGAGAGCAAGAGTTCTGCAATTAAAGTACGATCGAGTATTTGATGTCCTGAATGTGATAAGCCCGATTACCGGAGAGCGGATAGCCGGAAACCCACGCCGTGACCGCCACACCTTGCTTACCATGCTTGCCATGAATGGCTGTACTGCGGAAGAAATTGCGGCCAATGCTGGTCATACCAGTCCTCGAAGCTGCCAAGCATATGTTGATGCGAGCGCTGATCACTTTCAGCGCATGGAAGAGCATGTTGGCGCGGCTTTCATGCCTATTGCCGACCGTTTCATGGGGCGCATTGTAGCGGCATCCGAGGATCAGAATGCGTGTAAAAACCACTCCTCTATTTGCATGATGCTGAGCTCACAGAAATAAGGTCTTATGAAGTTGGCGGCTGCAATGCCTTGGAGGCCGAGGCTGCACCATTTGTTTGTTATTCCTGCCGGAAGTTCCGGGCATGGGCCGATGCCCCCCATGTGTTGCTGCTAGATCATTTGCTAGATGAGCAAAAACGCCTTCAGGACGAAGGTCATTCAGCGGTGGCGGAGACACGAACGCAGACCATCATCGCCATTTCCGACCTTCTTGAGGCAATCCATATGCGCAGGGGAGAAAGCAATGGCTGAAATTATTCGTTTTACGCCGAAATCTGACCATGCTGATCAGAACTTGCAAGACTACATCGAAGCCGCCAAAGGTCTTCCCTTTCTGAAAACATATGGAATCTGTTAGGATGACGATTGTTGGGATTTGAAAGACCTAGCAAAACGCGAACGCGCTAGTTCACCAGCTATCATCAGATTTGGTGCAACCAAAAGAGACCCAACCCTTTAGAAGGAAACCTGGCCGAGTTTGCGCGCGCCTTTTTAAGTAAAAGCAAGAATGGACTTTCGCAGATCAATCAGTCGCTGAGGTGGGTCTATGAGGCCATGTTCGAGGCTGGTATTTTTCGGTCACCCTTTGAGTGGCCCCTGCTCTTTTGCCAACTGGGCAGGGCCGCAAACGGAACAGGATCAATCCTGACAAATCAGGCCGCCCTCTCTCCAACGATGAACTTGAGGCGGTCACTCGGGCGTTCCGTCAAGCTACAAACCCGCGCCATCAAATCCTAACAGGTATTCTTGCCCTCCTTTGTGCCGTTCCCGCACGCATTGAAGAGGTTCTATGTTTGCCCGTCGATTGTGATATCACGCTCAATCCGGGGGACGGCTATCGCGCAGGCCTGCGTTGGTGACCTAAAAAAGTGGTACACCACAAGTGAAATGGGTTCCGGAGGCCATGGTACCCGTGGAGGAAGAAGCCCTGAAATGAATAAAACGTCATACTGAGCCAGCTCGGTCTTTAGCCCGGAAGGCAATGGCGGGAGAAGTTCGGATCAAAAAACTGCCTAATTGGCCATATCTACCAGAGGCCCCTCACCTATGACAGAGCCCTGTTTCTGGTTCTTGGCCGTACGATGACCAAACAGTCACTTGATCCGTCAAACGCGGATTTGGTCAGTTACAATGAAGTGATGAGATCTCTCGGAGGGAAAGCAGCTAACTCTCCTGTAGTTTTCGATGATATGGGCATTTTCCTTCCTAATGGGGCAGCTGTGCAGATTACGACACATATGGCGCGGCATTACCTGAACACCATCGCAAATAAAGCAGCTGTTCCCCAGGCCGACATCGCCCTTTGGTCTGGACGTAAAAACCTTCGTCAGAATGCGGCCTATGACCATGAAACCGCGGAAGAGCTTGTTGAGCGCATCCGCCTTATTCAAAGCCCACAAACTCTCCCCAAAATCCCCATTGACGATGAAAAAAACTTTGAAGTTGCTCAGATTAAGGAAAGTGCTCACACTTCCCCGTTTTGGTTGGTGCCTCCAGTCTCTGCGTCAGAACCCCTGCCAGATGTTTGGCCAATGCCTTAACTGTCAGCACCTCATGTGCATTAAGGGTGCTCATGGAAAACTGGAAAACATCAAACGTGAACTGGACCGAGAGAAAGCTCTTAAAGCAAAGGCACAGGAACGACAGGCAGCAGGGTTGCGTATCAATCCCAGATGGTTGGACCTTTTTGCCCTCAAGATAGAGCGACTGCAGCAACTCGTTGAAATCCTTGAACGTGAAGATGTTCCGGACGGATCTCCTGTGCTGGTCGCTGAAATTGGAGAGTTGCCGCAATTCGACCCTATCGCATTCGGCAAAGTAAAACATCATTCCGATGATGTGCTGGAAGAGGCTTGATACATGGCAGGACGGTCTACACGACACCTCACGCCCAGAGAAATCAATCATCTGATCGACTGGATCCTTGAACGCCCCTCCTCTCCCACTTGGCAAGATGTAGCAAGTTATGCGAGCGCCGCCTTCGGTGTAATACGACAAGCTGAGGCTGTTCGCAGGCGTAAAGAATTGAAAACCGCAATGGACGCACGCAAAACAGTCGATGAACGAACGCCAGAGACCGGGAATGTAACGGAAAGGCAAAAACCAACGGCACGTCGTCTCAACGCGCTGGAGGAGGAAAACAGGCGTTTACGAGCTGAAAATGCGTTACTTCAAAAGCAGCTAACCGATGTCCTAGACCGAAACATACGGCTGGTAAATGCAATGCGCCTACGCATGATACCCGAAAGCCAAATTGAGGAACCGCTTCCTCCAATCAATCGTGAACCAACTGTGTTGTCAACCAAACAGAAAAGACATCGCAACCGATAAAAACCGAGAGCCTTTACAGATCCTCTGTGACAGCTGTTTTCGGGTGCGTAGAGGGACTGGAGGTTGTTGGCCTTCACGCACGAACACCATTAAGTTGGCGATCAATTTCCTGAGTTCTCTTCTGTGATAAACCCGCATGCTCGGCATACAGAGGCCAGTCGTTGATGACCGATCTTACATGATCAATATCATCAGCGGCGCGAGCAAAGCTGATTGAGGCGCCCTTAGCGATGGCCAGCATATGTTCATCAGTAATATCGCGTCCATACCCGGCGATAGATAGACTATGCTCACCCGGCCCTATTGAATAGGTTAAATCGTAAGCAGGCGAACTTCGCCAATTGCCTGCTTTATCCATCAAGAATGCATGGTTCTTAGCGTGATCATCCCGGTTCTTAGCAAGAACGTTAAACACCATGCGCTTGAACATCGCATGAACTGCTTGCTGATCTTTAGTCATCATCCCAGTGAGTTGGAGCAGCTCTTTATAGCCCATTGAGGAATAGGCGTGATCGACACACAAAAGCCCACTGGCAGTGTGCATATGCAATCTCCCCTGCTCGCAGCGGTCAAATCTTTTCGTGGCAAAAAGCTTGTTTCCAAGTTCGGTTGAGATGACTCTGGTTTCCGTCATCTCAACTCCAGCATCATGCGCCATTAAAGCGTAAGCGTACTCTTCAACGCCAATCTCTACAGGATCATATTTACCTGGGAACTTAACCAGCCAGGGTTCAAAGCCAATGGGTAAACCATATCCAAAATCGAGGATAACCGTGTTCTGATCTTGGGAAATTCCAACAGCAATTTTGGGGCGGGTACCCGCCAAACCACCTTGAGCATTAAGAAGAGCTTCGATATCTGACGCAGACACTTCATGGATAACGTTTCCGACCTCTTTTGCAAACCAATCAAGATCAGCGACTTTCAACTTCTCCGCTTCACACTCTATAGCGGGCTCATAGACAAGAGCTCCCGGCCCTGCTTTGCCCACGATTGCCAGGCGATCCAAGGGTGTCAACTGGGCAAAGTTGATCCCAACTCTTCTTAGCTTATTACCTAGCAGCCGTTGTCCCCAGACATCGGGCAAACTATCATTGAACAAGCCATGCAGGCCATGAAACGATTCAGGATTAGCTTCGAGGAGGCCAGAGCGAACAGGAAGGTGAAAAGGAGACACCAGCAATGGTTTATCGATGAACTCACCTGCAAACTGAAAATATGCCCTTCGTTTCTGATGGCACCAGGCCAGCTCGCCCACTCTGCGCATCTCACCTTCTATGTCGAGGGAAACTGACAGACGTGTCACTGCTGGAGGTCGTTTCATCGTCGCACTCGTTTGCGTTTGGGCTTATCGACGACATCCTCAATAGACTGAGGACTTTTGTTGTCAAAAAGCGCTTCAAAGCCGTCTTCTGCATCCAAAGCATAAGCCAACTTAATTGCAGCCAACAATGAGCCCTTCCCATTACTTTCTAGTTGGCGTACCGATGCGTATGATACACCTGATCGCGCTGCTAGCTCTTTTTGGGTAAGATCAGCGGAAATCCGGCGGTCTTTAATGCGCTCTGCAAGCGCCTCTAGGATATCGCTCGGCGATGTGAGCTTAAATGCTTTCATAGCAGCAATTATATACGATATCCCAGATAATTGATATTATGAAAGCATTAACAACTATAGCTGTAAGGGTGAGAGGTTTGATACATGCACCACTCATGACTGCTGTAGGTCTTGGAAAAGGAAAAAGTATCTCTCTGAGTACGGATCAGTTTTCAACTCGTTGTCGGCATAACAGTAATGTGAAGCCCATTGAGGACGTTAACCGGAGCTTAAGCGTTCGCAAGTGCAGCAAGTCGTTTTGTGACCAACGGACGAAGCCGCTCGCGCGGCAGGGGTGCCTGTGGCGACTGCCTTTAACCATTTCCTTAAAAGTGCGTTTTGAGCTCCTCTGAGCTGTCTGACGATAGAGGCCTCGTTACTCGTCAGTTAGGAGGCTCCCATGACAGAGGAGAGAACCACACCTTTACGCGAACGGATGATCGAAGACATGCGTATTCGCGGCCTGGGCGACAAGGCGCAAAAGGCTCATATTCGCGCCGTCAAAGACTTTGCCAGATTTTTGGGCCGCTCCCCGGACACCGCCACCGGTGAGGATTTGCGCGGTTATCAGCTTTACATGACCAACACCGGGGTGACGCCGTCAACCTTCAACGCCCGAATTGTGGCTCTACGGTTCTTTTTCACAATGACCTGCGCTCGTGAGGAGATGAAGCGCTACATGCAGTTCCGCACGATGCCACGACGCCTGCCGATAGTCCTCAGTGTCGAGGAGGTGTTTGCACTGTTGATGGCTTCTCCAGGGCCGGGTCTGAAGTATCGCGCCGCACTCAGCGTCTCCTACGGAGCTGGGCTGCGAGCTGCGGAGGTTTGTACTCTGAGGATTTGCGACATCGACAGCCAGCGGATGCTGATCCATGTGGACCAGGGCAAAGGCGGCAAGGACCGCAAGGTGATGCTGTCTGCGGGATTACTGGATCTTCTGCGCGCGTATTGGCGCGAGGCACAGCCTGAGGGCTGGCTGTTTCCCGGTAAACCAAAGATCAATCCGCTGTCCCCGCGCCAGCTGAACCGTGCGTTTACCTCGGCCAGGCACATGGCGGGCATCAAAAAGGCCGCGACCTTGCATTCTTTGCGGCATAGCTTTGCCACGCACCTACTGGAAGCCAATACGGATATCCGGGTGATCCAGGTGCTACTGGGGCACGCCAAACTAGCGACAACCGCACGCTATGCCCATGTGGCCACCAAAACGATCCGGGATGTTGTCAGTCCTTATGACATGCTGGAGAACCTTCCCGATCAGACGGGTACGCAGTGTCAAAGGTGAGCGGGGCCGGTGCCCCGCCCGACACTAGAGGTTGCTGATATCTTCCGAGCTTACGGGGCAGCGTGGCGTCAGGCCAATGCTGGACATGTGAGTATGGATCAGTTGAAGGTTATGGCGGCGATCGAGACGTGCCGTACGCAAGCCCTTGGCGGACATGTGGCCAATTGCACTAAATGCGAACACCAGCACATCACCTATAATTCCTGCAAGA
>CANMBS010000047.1 GCA_947496145.1 uncultured Pseudovibrio sp. | reverse complement strand
TGAGTGTGGCGCAGGGCGCTGGCAAGGATGGTGCTGATAATGACAGTGGAGCAGCCAGCGAAAGCAGCAGTTATGATAACGTAGTTCCTACTGTTCTGATTGAAGTTCCATCCAGCACACGTACGAGCAACGCAGCATTTACGGCTACGATTCGATTTAGTGAGTTGGTCCAGAACTTTGAACTCGGTGATATCGGTTATTCAAATGCGAGCCTCTCCAGCTTCACTAACATCGATGGGATTGAGTATACGGTGTTTATCACACCCGCGAATAATGGTGTGGTGACGCTTTCAGTTGATGCTGGAGTTGCGAAAGATGCAACAGGAAACGATAACGAAGCAGCGCAAAATGTCCAAGTTACGCTGAATGCACCACAGCCAACCGTAACAATCACGAGTAGTGTGCAAGAGATAACATCAACCTCGCCCTTTGATATTACTATAACATTTTCGGAGACCGTTTCTGGATTTGAACTCAACGATCTAGTTTTGACCAACGCTAATGGAAGGAATTTCCGTAACATCTCCGATGGCAAAGTCTATGCAGTTGCTATTAGCCCGACCGGCAATGGCGACATCACTGCGCAAGTACCTGAAAATGTCGCACAAACCGCATTGGACGCAGATAACCTGGCTTCTAATACTCTTATTCTAGAATTCCAGCTTGTTGAAAAAACACAAAAGGTAATCGGGGAATTCATATCCTCCAGATCCACGCAAATTTTAAGCAACAGACCGAGCTTTATCGGGTTTATGGATGGCACTAATAACCTAGGGGGTGGGCCTCTTGGAGATATGGCTCTAAACGGAGATGAGAACAGGCAAAATCTATATTTCATGACTAGTTTAAGCCGAATTGAAACTGCCTTTAATGCTGTTGACAATTCAGTACCATGGCCCTCTGACTTGGCTATATCAGATGATCATGATGCTAAAAGTGCTGTACTGGGGGAAGAGCCCTTTGCAGGCCCGCCCCTTCAACAGACCTTTGATATTTGGCTCAGAATTAACGGGAACAGAGGGAAGTTTGGCTCAGACCGCAGCAGCTTCTGGATTGTGCATGCGGGTGCTCATATGTTTGTGACCCCAGACTTTCTCGTTGGTGGCCTGTTGCAACTGGATTGGGCGAAGAACACCAACAATGAAGAGAACACGGCTGCTAGTGGCACAGGCTGGATGATTGGGCCCTACGCTGCAGCACGTTTTTTTGAAGATTCACTTTATGCAGAAATTTCAGCTAGTTGGGGACGATCCAATAATGAGGTTGAACCGATCCGGACATACTCTGATGAATTTGAAACCTATCGCTGGCTCGTTGAAGGTCGGCTAGTTGGTCCCATAGATATCGGTAACTGGCGTCTTTCGCCAACATTGTCTCTTAGCTATTTTCGAGAAGTGCAGCAAAGTTATCGAGATCAGTTCAACAATCAGATTCCTTCTCAGGCGGTTTCTCAAGGGGAATTCCGTTTTGGCCCTCATGTGACTTACACATATCAAGTAGGCCCGAATACATTTCTTGCGCCGTCTATAGGTGCTTCCGGCTTGTGGAATTTCGGTGTAGAGCAACCCTCTTCGATCGCAGCACCAATTCTAAATAGCGGGGATTTGCGGCTGCGGTTGGATGGCAGCCTAAAGGGAACGTTTAAAAGAGGCATTACCCTTGATGTTCAGGGCTACTATGACGGGTTCGGCATCGCTGATTTCTATAATTATGGTGGGAATTTAAGGTTGAAGGTCCCCTTCTAAGAACCAGAGCTCATTATGAAAAGATTAATAGAGAGCTAAAAGTGAAGTCAGCACAACTGCTCCTTTATGGCAGTTTTACTCTAACAGGCGTTTATCTTTAAAACTTGTCTCACAAAGGATCTCTATCGGTGATTGAAACCTTTGAATGTCGGCAGTTGGCCCTCGACGATAACAACCGCCTCTCAATTGCCTGAGTTTTCGCGATACAACGAATGGCGGATTTGGCCGCCAAACAAATTCTGCCTCGAAACATGCTTGCAAATCACATAAGTACCTGCTTATGTGATGACATGATCAAGAATGATGTTTTCCGAGCTTTGGCAGACCCTACACGCCGCGCGATCTATGAGAAGCTGGCAGCGGGGAGCATGAACGCCAGCGCGCTCCGCAAAGGCATGGAGATTAGCCAGCCTGCAATATCGCAACACCTTTCCGTACTGCGAGGCGCAAAACTCGTGAGAGAAGAACGTCAGGGACGCTTCGTAAACTACGAGGTCGATCCCGAGGGGTTAACTCTCATCGCTCAATGGCTGGTTAAGTATCGCGCTTATTGGCCAACTCGCATCACAGCTCTTAAAGTCTTGCTGAAGGACATGGACCAATGAACGAAGAACAGACCAAGGAGCAGAATAACGACATCGAGTTGGAGTTTGACTTGGATGATCCGCCACAGAAGGTCTGGCGCGCTATCAGCATCCCCGAATTTCGAGAAAAATGGTTACCAAAGGAGATGTTGGCCGACCCCGATGCAATCACTACCACCTCTGGCCAAGAAGTCCGCTACAGGCTATGCGATGATAGTCCGCCTTTCCTTGAAAGCACTGTAACATTCATACTCACCCCCAATAAGACGGGTGGAACTCGCCTTCGGATCGTCCACGACCTGACGGACGCGAGATTCGACCGAATGGCGGGGGCTGCCGCCAACAACAACGGGCCTCTACTCATGCTTGCCGCCTGACATTGCGAGTCTTGCCCTACTCGCTCGAGAGAAAGTAAATTGATGATTACAACGCGTGAAATCAACTATGACGTTGACGGCCTGAGCATGATAGCCCATCTAGCACAGCCGGACAGTCCTGGGCCTTGGCCTGCGGTATTGATTGGACATGATGGGGTTGGCCTCGACGAGTATCAACGGCAGCGGGCCGACGATCTGGCCACGCACGGCTATCTAGCATTGGCGATGGATTATCACGGTGGTGAGGTGTTTTTTAATCGACCGGATGCGATGCTGGCCCGGGTCATGCCCTTGTTGGCCAATGTCGAACGGATGCAGGTTATCGGCCATGCCGCGCTTGATATCCTTCTAGCACAACCCGGTGTTGACCCTAATCGTATTGCTGCTCTCGGCTATGGTGCTGGTGGCCAAATCGTGCTCGAACTTGCAAGGATCGGCGTCACGTTCAAAGCCATTGCGGCCTTCCATCCCGGTTTACCAGAACCCATGGCCGAAGACTGGACCGATGTTACTAGCACCCTCCTTCTGTGTACGGGCTCCGAAGATCCCCTTTGCACCCCTGAGCAAGTTCTGACTTTTGGCCGCACGCTCCAAGAGACCGAGGTCGACTGGCGTGTGAATATCTATGGCGGAGCCAAGCACGCTTTCTGGGCGCGACCGAGAAAGCCGGATGGATCGCTCGCTGAAGGAGCCATTCATACCATGGCCACCGTGGCCGGCATCGGCTATCACCCGAAGCACACGACGCGTGCATGGCAGGCGGTGCTCGATCTATTTAGTGAAATTCTTTAAGAATTGAGCATTGCCGCACCCGCAAAATTTTTCAAAAACGAAGCAGACAGTGTGAAAACCCAAACGGGATTCACTTGGATTGGCTTTAGTGGCAACCTCGATCATGTCACATATTTTTGGAATTTCCCGATCCCAAGTCTTGTGTGAGCGTCCGGTGAAGGCGACCTACCGACCTGCGACGGGGTCCTGTTACGCTGATTTGTCAGCGTAACACCACGGCATGATGTCGTTGAGGGGGGGATCTTGTGGTCAGCGATTTGCGCCAGAACCCACGTTTATTCTGCGGGGTCCACCTGCTTATATACGCTCTGATAATGGCCCGGAGCTCGGGGCCGAGGCTGTCAGAAAATGGATAACAGCAGTGAGAGCACGAACGGCCTATATTGAGCCAGGATCACCTTGGGAAAATGGATATTGCGAGAACTTTAACGGCCAAATGCGGGATGAGCTACTGAATGGCGAAATCTTCTACTCGCTACGTGAAGCCCAGATAATCATTGAAAGCTGGAGGCAGCACTACAACACTAAACGGCCACACAGTACTCTAGGTTACCGTCCGCCGGCCCCCGAAGCCATAATTTCCATGGACCAAAGACCAACCATGCACTAACTTTCAATATGGACCTTTCAATGGGGGCTGCTCAATTTATTGGTCACCAATGTTCGGTATGCTCTTCAGATTTTGGGATCTCATCATAAATTTCGTACCAGTCCGGCTTATCGCAAACGAACTCATGAAATTGGACCTTGAGGTTCATTTTTGTATCCAGTGCATTCGCAGCAATTGGAAAGCTAACGTCTTCAGCTAAAATTTCACCTAGAGACGTACCGCAAATGTTACAAAAACATCTGTTATATTTGTATGGCGGTGCGGGTTTGTAAAGTGCAACGTGCTCTTTACCCTGAACCCATTTCAAGTCTTCTCTTTTGACAAACGCTATAGTGCTCGCACCAGCCTTACGACATCGCGAACAATGACATGTGCCCATGGTTGATGGTTCCGATGCTAGTTCAAATTTCACTGCGCCACAACAGCAACTACCTTCGATCATGTGATCACCCCTTATTCATCGATTTTAGAAAAAGAAAAATGCGACAAGAGAACAATAAGAGAACATTCAATTGAAAGCAATTGCTGTTATGAGAGAGTACCCAAAAGTGTGGGGCAATCAGACCGTGAGTTTGTCAAGCGCCTGACCTTGTGTTTCAGATTTCATGCCGGGATACCACTGCTCGAACTTCTGCCTGAGTTTTCCGTCTATTGCCTGTTCCCCGTCGACGCCTTATGGACAGAGCGATTGAATTAAATAGGGGAGTGTTTTGGCCCATGATCACGACGACAGGAGTGAGAAGTATAGCAGAACAACCTGCTATTTGAATGGCTGAAATCCCATCTGGGTGAACTTGCTCAACCTTTGGTGGAAACGCGCGAATGGCAGCTCCTGGCCCTCGACGCTGGCAATCACCACTTACTCACCTGAGTTCTTGCGGTGCAGCGAATGGCAGGTTTGTCCGCTAAGCTCTTTAAATGACCTCTGTTGCAGCTATGAGCGCACTGGCCTAACCACGTACACGTATCGCTCGGCTTCTTTTTTGTTGCGTGGCAAGAGGTCACCATTTTCCTTGTGCTCAAACACGCCAACACCGTTATCTTCCACACCAATCAAGATCCAGTCATCGGCAAAGTTGCCTTTGAACCTGTCAGTAGAAAGACGCCCTGACTTTAACGCAGCTTTCCATTGCCGTCTGGTCTGCTTGTCAATCTCTTCTTCTGACAGCTCTCCCTTACGATAGTCCTCCCACACATCACAGTCCAGGCCGGAAAACTTTGGGGTAGCAGCTGCTTTTTGAGAAGAAACCTTGAGGTGTTGGCGCAGTACCTTCTTCAAACTCTTTGCAAGAGCTTGCAGCTGGTTCACGGTCATAGAATACCGCTCTGCGACCTCCTGGTCAGTCGTATCAGCTCGCATCAGGTCCACGAAAGCCTGATACTTTTGCTCGCCGCTCAGTTTTTTCATTGGTGTGGTCTTCTCGCTCAAATACAAAATGCCCGCTCTATAGGTAAACCAATGCCTGCTCCTTTAAGCCGAAGTCAATACCAGCGGACATTCATGCACATTTGGAAAAAATTACACGTATCCTGGACATCCCCCAGCTATGTGTTCAAAGTGCCTCGACCCTATGCGGGAAGAGTTTTTTTCGTCGACGTTTTACTTCTGGATCGGTCAGGAATGCGTCGACTAATCGGTTCATCTCAACTGTATCTTTCCCGGATGTGGAAGAGAACCTCGAATAACAGGCCAGAACCATTAGCTCGCAATCTTTCGCCGTAACCGCAGCTCCTAAAGACTGGGCTCTGCTTTCGATCCTGTTTCGATGCTCAAGCAGCGCATTTTCCGGAAATAAGAGCCTCCCGTCCTGCGCCATAGTTTGTGTAAGTCCTTGTGCAATTTGCCGAATTCTATCATCACTGAGTATGTATTGAGTTTTCCCAGTCATTTCTTTTTTCCCCTCTCAAGATATATGTAAAAAATTTAAACTGCTCAAAATCAGGCTTCCGCCCTTCCGAAATCGTTCGTAAACTCATCCAGAGACCTGAATTCTGAACTTTCATTGAGGAAACCAGTTATCTGAAGTGAAGTCTTCAGGACTTTGTCATTACCGTGCTGCCTTACTAAGCAGGCTCTGGAGTCTCTTGCCATCTGCTGAAGATACGACAGAAAAATCATACTGCTTCGCGGTTCCAGGATTCATGAGTACTCCAGTCCAGCCTAAGATCTCCACCCCGTCTTTTGTCTTCGCGAACTCCACTTTTAGCTTATGATAGGGAAGACCAGTTGAGCGATCCGCATAGTACTTCTGGCCTTCGGTTTTGGGGTCCATTACCTTAGTTGCAATCACCTTTTTGCTGGACTGGGTTTTAATCTCATACCCCTGTTCACGGAACGCCTTCACAAGATAAGCAGACACTTGCTGAGCGCTTTTTTGACTGATTGCCCTTGGTGGATTTTCATCGTTGACAGGGCCTGTGGTTTGACAGGCTGCGAGCAGCATTGAAGCAGCAGTTAAAAAGGCGTATTTCTTCATTAGTTCAATCCTTTATGGCAGTTGTGTTTTCGCTGATAAGTCTACGCAATATCTCGTGTTCAGGATATTTGTTGCCAAGTTCCATTAGTCGTTCAACGGTCATTTTCTCCGTAAAATCATTCTGTCCAACAGGAATGTTGTGCAGCGCTTCAGCAACCTGAAAAGCCAGTGCTGCACCACCCTCTATCCGGTGGTCGAGCAAACCTCGGATCAGGATAAAGCCCTGCTGGGCAAGACGTTCTGTGTTTATGATCTTCATAAGATGTCCTTTTTTGGTGAAAGTGTTCGAGTTATCGGAAACATGAGAGCCGTTGTCCTTGACAAGAGATCGGGCGCACCGCATTGACCTATTCATCAAGATTGCCTTTGCTGAGCAGTCCAAAAACCGACTTGTGCAGGTGGAGATCCCCGGCTTCGGCTTTAGCTAAGCAGCCGCGCAAGAACCCACCATATGAGTTGATTGGATGGGCTGGATCTGTGCTTCTCCGCTCTGCAATCACAATGATTGTTGCAGCCGCGCCTGGTCCCAATTTGTTATAGGCTTCCTGCCATGCGGGCGCGGAGATTCCCAGATAACCGGCGGCAAGCTGCGCCGCTTCAACGACGCCAGCCCAGTCGGTTCCCCCTGTCTTTGAGGCATTGCGGATCATGTCGCGGAACATGGGACTTGCACAGGCCCAGACTTGCTTGAGTGTGATGTGCTCTATACCAGAGCTGTAATAACCTGCCTGGTTTGAAGACGGCAAAGGAGAGGGGAGGGGTGTTTTGGATCTGTCCTCCAGTTCAAGCGTGAGTTGACGGGCACTGGCGTGCCGCTCACGCTTGATCTTTTCAAGAGCCATTTCCGCGTTAGCGGTCTCACATGATTTCATGTCATTGCCGAAAGGCAATGCCCGCTTATTACTTCTTTCGTTAGAAAGTGTTTTGTTTGTATTATTTGTATTTATGTGTCGGAACTTTATTTCCGACCTGTCGGAAGTTTTTTTCCTACCAAGGGCGGTTTTCCGGTCTTTCAAGGGGACTGTATCGACCTCATCTCGTTGCTCTGCTCTGGTCCCGTTTGAGGCATTTTCACCGTCTGGAGCAGTGGGCTTTTCGAATGCCTCGATGAGCGCTTTCATTTGCTGGCTCCACTGAACCAGCTGGGTGATCGTCACCCGTGCTTCAATGCGTTTTGGAAGACTTTTCAGCAGGCCCATCGCCTGGTCTGCGAGCCTATGGCCGGGGTTTGAGGTGAGCTTTTCACGCAAGATACGCTTGTGAAGCTGAACGCACGCTTTTTCCTGCTTCCAGATCCGCGCCCGTTGTTCCTGACCTTCAACGATATCTGACAGGTCATTAAAAAGGGCGGCCAGCGGAGCAAGATTAACGCCATAGGCTTCCTTCAGCTCCCCATCTGCGGACCTGTGGCCGTATCGGCGTTTGTTGCCGCTGTCATGCCAGCACAACAATCCAAGGCGGTTTAGCGCACGTTCAATGTTTAAAACCTGCCGCTCACTGATCCCGCGCCGGGACGCGATCGCGCTCACCGTCAGGTAAACAACCGGACTGCTGCCTGCCTGCCAATCCTGCGGCCGCGTAAAGCCCATTAAAAATTCCAGATACGATATCAGCGTAGCTGTCAGGCCCACGACAAGTTTCGCCCGCTTGAGCAAGGAGAGCACATCCCAGTGGCTTACTCCTTCAGGCAGTCCGGCAAAGTTTTTTGCAGTCTCTTCAGCCCGCTCATTTAGCTGGCGTGATGTATTACCGATTCCGAATATTTTTGCCTCAGTTTGTGGCAGTGCCGTTTCAATATGCATGTCATAATTTCCGTTTCAAACGGAAGCTTTGAGCACAATTGAGAGTAAAAAATCCCGTTCGCAAAAAATATTGCGTTCTTCACTCTTGCAATTTTTGGGAAAACAACATAAAAACATAGGTGCTTAATCTAGTTGTTTTTATGTTGTTCTCCCTGGTTGCCTCTGGCTTCCAGGGTTTACTTTTTTAAGGGCCGAGCCCGGTGTTTCTCATCCTTTATTGATGTTTGCCTGTGGTGTTTCCATCTTTGATGCAAGAATAATCCCGCAGATGAATCACAAGTTCACCAAATAGTAATTTGCAAAAATATTACACGCGAAACGAGCCTCAGTCCTACTCGTATTTGCGATTGAATGCGTCCTGCATCCGGTTATCCAGAGCTTTATATATAATTTGAACTACGTTTTACGCTTCCTTCAAATTATTGATAACACTCAATTAATGGCACGTGCCACAAAGTTAACGCCGGTTAACATTGTGGCCGTTTCCAGCAAGCGTAACGGTTCATTTCTCGGGCCGGGATAATCAAGGTAGCGCTCTTGATAAGTCAGATGAAAATACACGATTACTTCTCATGTAATGATTACCCTTAAGATAAACAAAGCTAAAATCACGGTTTATCTATATTTACATTCCAAGTACATTATTTAAAACTTGCAACGCATACGTGTAACCTGTATTATATGAAGTATTATAGAGGATTGCGTTATGATTGGTATATTCAGTACATTAAAGATTGATCTGGCTCGTGGCTTGTACTTTGCTTTTCTGATTGCGCTTGGCAGTATAGTCAATTTCACCTCACTTTGCATCATTTTGGACTTTGCCGAGTTCTTCTACGATGTTCCAAAAGAGCTAAACGGACCTTTGGGGTTTGCTTTGAGTTTTGCTGCAACCATTTTATTCCCAGCGATGCTTCTGACTATTCCCGGTCTGATCGAAAGTGTGCTGGATATGCGTGCTGGAAGTCGCCGCCCATCCGCCCGCGAGCTAACGCAGATTGACCCGGTTAAAACCTACCTGCAGGCTCAGGCCGATGCCAATGGTGTCAAGCTTCCAAATGCAAAATGGCTGGTGAAGGATAGCGCTCAAATCAATGCGGCCGCATATGGCAGGAACCGGATTTTCTTTACCACCGGCCTTTTAAAACATGCTCGCAAAAGCGCAGATGGTTTTCAGCAGTTTGCAGGGGTTGCCGCCCATGAACTGGGGCATTTACGCAATGGAGATGCTCGCGAAAACCTCTATTACGATCTGTTGTTGTTCCCCATACATATCTTTTCGCCGATTTTCGAGTTCCTCTCCTTTATTCCAATCATAAACCTGATCACCCGCCCGATTCATTTCTTCGTCATGATGCTTTACAATGGCTTGTTTTCGTTTTCGCAGACCCTTTCAACCAGCAAGGAATATGCCGCCGACCGTTACGCCTTCTCGCTGCTGGGAGAAGCCGGACTTGCAAGCCTGTTCAACACATTCGTCAAGAATGAAGAAGCCATCACTGGTGTTTATGCCAACCTGACCAGTTCGCATCCACCCTCAGAGCTGCGCCGGGATGAACTCATCCAGCTCGCAGATAATGGCTGTGCTCCCGCTCATATCGACCCGGTCCCGCATGAGTTGCTTACAACCTTTTACGCCAGTAAGATCCATCCCTTCAAAGTCCACCCACCCAAGCTTGATCCACCCTTAGAAAGTCCCATCAAACCAGAGCGAAAAGAAGATCAAGCACCACAATCTTCTGAGCGTGTCTGGTTAAATGTTCCCTATGTTCAAAAGGATCAGGCCAAAGCCCTGGGAGCAAAGTTTGATTGGAGTTCCAAGCGCTGGTATGCCCCAGATAGCGGGTCAGTTGCAGCGCTGGAACGATGGCTGCCACAAGCAAGCACCAATTAAGCCGGCACTCTCAAGCCGCACAGTTTTTCACATTGGTCATCTGTCCATGCCGTGCTCCTGTTGCCTCCTCTGTTTGTTGTCCTTCACAATTGCATGGTGTTGTTTTTCCAGATCCTGAATGGCCTTTTGCTTACCAACGGTCCTGAGCCAGTCATTCCAGTCCATACTCTGAATGCCACGTTCGCTTTGAGGTATGACCGGTTTGATGAACCGCACCCCGAGCTCATCAGGCTCAAGATCCGGTCCCTGCATTGTTGTCGCTATGATAATTGTTTTGTCTGGGTTCTTGCGTGCCATGTCTTGTGCCACAAGCGATAGATTTTCCTCTTCAAACACCATGGCAACGGGCCGTTTTGTCAGCTCATGTAAGGCTACTGCATCGCCAAATCCTTGCGCGATCAAAACCGTGTCGTCGTGGCTGGAAAGCTGGGCAGGCTTGCTGGGATCAGGCGCACCTAACATGTGCAGCAGCTCGCCAGTTCTTGCCCCGCGCAAGCCCTCATCTTCTTTGCCGTCAACAAACTGCAGGGAATGCAACCGACCGTCTATGTCTCGCAATGGAACCACAATGCGCTTTTTTGCATCCAGACCAACCCCATAGGCTTGCACTTGCTGAGCAACCAGATCGGAGCGGCTGGTTTGATCCGGGCTATCGCTGAGATTGTTCCAGACCACATACGCCTGACGTGCACGCATTTCGCGAATGCGCTCTTCGTTGATGACATTGATTTTTTCAAGCTCGCCTTCACTAAGAGCCTGACCCCGCCACACCAAGCCTTCACGGCCTGTTTCATTCAGGTTGGCATCTACCTTGAGTTCCAGAATATTGCGGGTATCGTTTTCATCCAGATCCGCCTTGACGATTTCAACGCAGGGCACTCCTTCAGCAAACGCCCGGTAAAAACCTGTGTCTGCATCTTCAAACTTAGTGCGGTGCCACAGACCATCCATGATCATGCCATGTTTGAGCTCGCCGCCTTGCTCCTTTACGAAGTTGCTGGCTGAAGCCTCAAAACCTGCTGCGCTCTGCTCTTGCAGTGTGCCTGTCTTATGCCACTTGGCACAGTCCCGATACGTATCAAAGTCTGGAGCATACCAACGCTGTTCGCTCTTGTCCCACCATGCTCCGGCTTGCTTAACTTCTTTGGTCTCGATCCGGGCAACGGCAAGTGAAAACCGGGCCTTGGCGTGGGCATGATCATTCCTGCTCTGGCCTTTGCGTCTGGATCTTCCGCCGCCACCTCTGCCACCGGTTAACAGGGAGAAATACAGGCTTTGGGCTTTCATCAGCTCCACCGCTTCTTTGTGCATAGGAGCTTGTGTCTGCAAATAACTGCGCCAGTTACGAGCACGGCCACGCTTACGTGCCCCAAGATACTTTAGCCAGAACCTGGACTTACGCGCCTTGGGATCTACGGGTTTGCGTTCATACTTGTCCCTGGCTGGTTCAGTTTGGCTTTGAGCTTGCCCTTGCTCTGCCCTTTGCTCGCGCTGCGGGAACTGGCCGAACTTGTCTTCCATTGCTTTTTTGGAAAACTTGCGATCTACCGCGCTTGCTTTTTCCGCATTCTTCCCGTCCATTTCTTTGAAAATCAGGCCGTTGCCGCGTTTTTTCATCTCCACGCCGTAATCAGATATTCCCTTTTGGAATTCATCCCAGCTTTGAGACTTCTCCCGGATGTCCAGAAACTTCTCCTTGTGCTCCTTCACATAGGTTGAAAACGACTGCTCCCAGGTATGGCGCTCATAATCCTGCGCTTTGGAATTGGAGTTTTCCTTCGCACTTTCCAGACCATTATCGACCTTCAGGTCATATTTTTTCTCAAGCTCCGCTTTCAGTTTTAAAAGCGTTTCCTTGGACTTCCATGGACTATGCATGCGCCCGGTTTGCGGATGGATCTTAGAATAGGCCACATGCATATGGAAATTGTCGGTATTCTTATGCGTTGCCACAACCCGTTGATGCTCTTCAAACCCCAGTGCTGAAGCAAATTCCTTTTCAATCTCGCGCAGCTGATCTGGTGAGGGCTTTTCGTCTCCAAACGAGACAATGAGGTGGTAGTTTTTAGCCGTTTTGGCGCGAGTGTTGAGGTTCTGGGACGCCTCAACCTCACTGATGACCAGATCCAGATCTTCCTTTTGTGTGCCAGCATTGCAGCCAACAATCCAAAGATCATCCAGTTTCTCGCCTTTGTCTTTTGCAGCGGCAATGTAGGCGGCGAGAGTGGCAAATTTGCCCTCCCGCCTGCTGAGCGCTTCCTTGGCGATCAAAGCTTGATCTCCCGCGCCCGTGCCTTCAAGACACCCTGCAGCTCCCGCAGTTCATGCAACAGCGTTCTCATTTCAATATGGTGATGCATTTGAACCGGGTCTTTCAGCGCCTCGTCAAACAGGTTTCCAAGACGGGCAATATCTGCATTGATCCTGAGAAGATCCAAAAAATTCTGACGAGCGGAGATATCCGGCACTGCGCGGTGTTTGATGATGTATTCAACGAGCTGGGAGAGGGACATAGTGCGCTCTTCAGCTTCACGTTCCAGCTGTGCTTTCAGCGCTGGTGTAACGTAGCTTTGCACCCGATTCCTGTTGCCAAATTTGGGATTTGCACAATTGGAATCCGCTGCTGAGGCACTGGAGTTTTCTTTTGGCCCTACACTCACATCGCCATTCCTTGTTCCTGACCCTGAGCTTTAGAGCGCGGTCTTGCCTGCGCCCGCTCCGTGACGATCTCTTTTTCCTGTTCTTTGGCTTGTGCATGTTCAAGCACCTGGTCACGGCGCGGCTCTTTTGTCTGGGACAGGCTCTGGCCTTTGCTTGTGGACTTGTCTTGTGCCTGAACCGGGGTCTGAGTTTGAGCTTGCTGCGGGGGTTGCGCCAAACGCTGCTCTTTGCGTGGCATTACCTGTTTGGCCTCCCTGATAAACTCACGCGCTGTCGCATCGAGGCCGCGTGAGGCTTCCATATCATTCCAGTCCGTCAGACCTTTTTGCTGCTCCACTTTGTTAAAGCGCGGTGTGATGACAAAGCCGCCCGTAGCCTTTGCCGCTTCTTCAGCCTTCACCAGCCCTTTGTTGGGAAGCGGCTTTTGCTTGTTTGGAAGATGATGATCATTGTCGGCTGCAATCAAGATTGTAACTTGCGGATGTTTTTCGCGAATAACCTTTGCAACTCGCACCAGATTATCGGCATCAAAAGCAACGATAGTTGGTTTGTTGGTGATGGCATGAGCTGTGCTGCCGGTCGAATAGCCCTCAGCAATGACAAGCGTATCTGTGGCCTTAAGTTTTGAGCCATCGCGCAAATACCCTTCGGGATCTATCGAGTGGAACAGTCCCTCTTTTCGCCCGCCAGTCAGATAGGCTTTTTTGTCGGCACCAACAAATTGCAAAGACTGAAGCCTGCCGGCTTCATCACGAAGAGGAACAATCATACGCCCTTCCGCATCGAGCTTGACACCGTAGCCCCGAGAGCCCTTGTTCTTCAGGTACTCACAATTGGTCTGGTTGGCCCACGTTTTGCTGTTCACCCAGATCCCATAGGCCCGCTTTGCTGCCCTGTCCTGTTCCTGAGTGCGCTCTGACGCACGCTCCGCAGCTTTGAGCTGTCCCTGTGCGGTAAGAGCTGCAAGCTCTTCTTTGGATAGCTTCTGACCGGTGCTGACCCACTTTTCCAGATCCCCCTTGAAATTCTTAAGCAGCCCGGTCGGAACGCCATCGGTATGAACGCGGTAAGAAGCGTTCGATTCCTTCTCTCCGATGAGATAACAGCGGTGCCAATTACCATCCATCACCAGTGGCTTCTTGCCAAGCTCAGCCCCCGATGCTGTCAGGAAAGCGGTAAATTCTTTTTCAATATCTGCAAGACTTGCAGATTTTGGAGCTTGATCAACCTTCCAGTGGGCCAGCTTTTCAAGTGCCGCCTCATTGGGCGCATACCAGCTCTTTGCCTTGCGATCAAAGCGGGCACCTAAAGCCCTGGCCTGGTCTTTGTCTTCAAAGGGCACCGCAAGATAGGTCCGGGCGGTCCTGGACGACTGCAAGGACAAGGATTTTTCTTTGCGCTCATCCCGGCTTGCGGAGTATTCCTGCACGCGCACGGGTTGCTGAGCTTTCTCATTGGTCGGTTGCATGATCTGATCCTTGCGGGCTACTTGTGCGTGAAGATGTGCAGTGCGCTCCAGGTCAAGGCGCTTGTCAGGCTCCATCACCCATGTGCGCATCACCTCGCCATCTCGCGCTGAGCGGAACAAAACGTTGCGATCCTTTCTGATCATGTCGCTCCAGCGCTGCGCGTAAGCACTGTGAGCGGAGGGATCAGGAGCAAGCCCAACCTCCCGGCAAACGAGATAGGAGGCGATCTCAGCGCGAAGCGCTTCACGGGCATACTGCCCGGCCCCAAAGGGGCTTTGTTCGCGTGCAAGGCGCGTTTCATGGGCTGTCGCCAGTGTTAAACCGTGCAGCACTGTGCTGTGATAGTCTTTGGCGCTCTTAAAGGCGCTTTGAGCGGGCAACTGAAGCTGATCTTCACCCGGCATATAAACGGCTTTGTTCGTTGGACTCTCACCAAGAGCAACGCCGCTTTGCGCAAGCAAGGTCGTGGCCCGTTCAACCGGGTCAATGCTGCGGGGCTTTTGCTCATATGCAGCAAGACCCTCAATCTGCTCGCCGTTATAAACGCTCGGATAAGACACCACAGGCCGTTCAAGCTTGACTGTTCGTCCAGCCTCATGACCGCTAAACTGCCAGTGCTCAACCTGAACGCCTGTTTCGCCCTCCCGGACGCTCAAACCAGCGTTTGCAATCTCCTTTGCCGTGAGCCAGCGCGGGTCCTCACGCCCCTGCATATCAAGCCAAAGGGCATTGATACCGCGATACCGCTCCCCATTGCCGGGGCTAAAGGGCAATTCACGCTCTGGTTTGGTTGTCTGTTCGCAGTGCCACGGCGCAAGACCTTGCCCGAGACGGGACAGGATTTGGCTGGTGACGCTTTCACGAAACTCCCGGACTTGAGAGGACGCTGTCATTGCTGTTCCTCCCCGCTCGCTGCGCTGTTCTGGTCAAGCGCGAGGGCAAAATCCAAAGCATGGTCTGCAAACGCGCCCATGTCTTCAGCAAGGTCCGGATCAACGGCAGGAGTGAGGCCAGCCTCAGCCAGCAGAACAATCGTGCGCGAATTCACATCCCGTTGGTCCTGATCATCAGTCAGGATCTCATGTTCAGGCTGTTTCATGTGATTGTCCTCCCTCGTTCAGCAGAACTCACCGGCAGCACACTCCCTGTCCTCCATTCTTCACCAAACTGTATTTTGCTGAGGCATTCCATGGTGTGCTGGAGCATTTTCACTCGCTCTTCAAATGAATAAGTCACGTTGAAAAGGTTCGTGAACTCGTATTCAAAGGGAGTATCTTCACCGGCAATATACTGTGGATCGACACCATAGGTTTCGGCCAGTTCACCAGCCAGTGTAGTTTCCAATGCCATCAAGCGTTTAGCCAGAGTATCGATTTCTTTCAGGGTTTCTGTCAGCTTTTCCGTAACCATGTGATTATCCTCCCTCGCTCATGGCGGCATCTGAAGAATTTGAAAGGCTTCCAGCGGCGCTGATGCGTGATAAAATGGCTTGTTTGTGAACTTGAACGTTCTGCTCGGGATCAGCTTTTGTGGGTTTGCTGGCAACTTCCCCTGCAACTCCCTTTTGCGGCTCTGGTACAGGCGGCACAGGCGATGGCGGCGGAATCTGCGCCCGTCTCAACAGCTCTTTGTCTTCGAAATAAAGCGTTTGCTCTCCAAAGATTGTTGGATGACCGGCGACAAACACCAGCATCTCTCCTGCTGTAACGCTTTTGCCCTTGCCCCCCGTTCCTATGAGACGCATTTGCATGCACTCATCTGCAGTCATGAGAGGCCGTGCCACTTCTGAAATGCTTTCAGAAATCCGCGTTCCAATCTTGTCCATGTCAGTACTTGCAGAGCGTTTTTTGGAGACAACCGTGGTCTTGCCGGTCATGTCAGACAACAGCTTCGCCGTTTCAATCCGGTTGGGAGCAAACGCAACGCGCACATGACAATTTGAGGTGATTGCCTCTTCCTTGCCGTAGACAGAATGAAGCTGGGTGAGATCCTGAATGATAAGGAACGCTTTGAGGCCGTAACCAGCCATATACGCCAGTCCTTTTTCAAAGACTTCCAGTTTTCCCACGGCTGTAAATTCATCCATCAAGAGCAAAAGCCTGTGGGAGTAATGCCTTTTGGTTGCTCCGTTTTCAAACTCCATATCATCCGTCAAGCGGGAGAGAATCTGGTTCATCATTATGCGCAAAAGCGGCTGCATCCGCTGAATTTGCGGAGGCGGGATGACCAGGTAAAGCGTGGTCGGTGTTTCACCGTTCATCAAATCACTGATACGGAAGTCACAATCTGAGGTGTTTTTCGCAACAATTGGATCTGCATAGATTGCAAGCTGACTGGTACCGGTGGAATGAACACCTGAGCGCTCCGCACCCGCCCGCTTGCGCATCCGCGATGCTCCGATGCGTACCTCGTTATCAACCAGCTCCCGGCCATGTTTAAAGTTCTCCATATCAACCAGCAGCCGTTCAAAGCTGTCATCATCGGTTTTTTTTGTGCCGCTCGATTTGGACTTTTGAGATTTTGTAGCGCCGTCTGGCTGCTGCTCTGACTTTCCCTGATCCTGCTCAGCAGGATCTTCAAGCTCCTCATCCCCAACAGACATGAAGGCTTTTACATCGGCAAGTGTAGCTGTGCGCCCTTCCTTGATCATAATGCGGTAAAGAACATGCAGGATTGCAGTTGCAAGCCATGCGTAGCCTTCCTGCATCCAGAAGTCCTTCAGCCCCTTGCCATCCGGGTCAATGATCATCAAGGCAATGTTCTGGCAATCTGCTATCTCGTGCAGCGTTCCCATGCGCACTTCTTCCAGCGGATTGTAGCGCAGTGAGCCCGTTATAGAAGCAGGACTAAAACACAGAACCTTCTGGCCCTGACTTTTCCGCCAACCTGCCGTGAGTGCATAATTTTCGCCCTTAATATCAAGGACTATCGCACTCTCGTTCCATGAAAGCAGAGTTGGAAGAACAAGCGAGACACCCTTACCTGATCTGGTTGGAGCAAACCCTAAAGCGTGTTCCGGCCCATCATGACGTAGTGTTTTACCCTTGTATCCACCAACGACAATGCCTCTATCATTGAGCAGTCCCGACCGGCTGATATCTTTTTTGGTCGCCCATTTGGCCGAACCATGAAGGCTGTTTGAACCATGATCTCCTGAAAGCGTGGAGACGCGGGAGCGGGCAAGAAAAACCCGGCCAAGGAGCAAAATTACTGCGCCTGCTGCGCTGCTGGCATAAAACGGATAGGCGATATCGTCAGGGAGCTGGTTTGTTGCCTTGTAGTAATCAACAATCCAGACCCACCAGCGTTGATCGAAAGGATCAAAGCCCATCAGAACATACCAGCTTGTCAGTGTTCCACTGACGATAACGACAAGGGAAAAAAGAGAGATAAGCTGCATCATGCTGCAATCTCCCGGTCCAGAATTTCACCATTTTTCATGATGTAAATGTTGTTTTTCATTTCCCAGATGTCGGTAATGCGCCGCTTTCCGCTCAGATCACGGGTGATATGAATGACCAGATCCACCATCTGCTTCATGAAAAAATCTGCATCCATCGTCTCCCCGGACGCATCAATGTTTTGCTGGAACCTTGAACTCACCATCTCTGGACGGTCGGCATGGACTGAGCACATCCAGCCCCGCGCTCCGGTATTCAACACATTCAGCGCATTGAAGGCGTTTTGAGTAGAGATCTCGCCAAAAATGATGCTTTCAGGAGAGATACGCATCATGTGGTCATAAAGCTGTTGCCAGGTTTGCAGACCAACACCCTGACTGGCATCACGAGCGGCAAAAAGGGCCACCCCGTCATTGAACCGGCTAACATCCAGTTCCGGCGTATCTTCAACACTCACCACGCGCCGCTCTTCTGGCAGATGAGATAAGAGCTTATTGAGCAGGGTTGTCTTACCGGTGTTCGTTCCCCCGGAGATGACAATATTGGCCTGCTGATCCAAAGCGTTCAGGATGTACTCAACCATCTCCCCATCAAGGCCCATATTGGCAAAAGAGATCTCATGAGGATGTTTGCAGCGAATGGACAACGACAGATGACCAGATGAGGCCGCTCCCATCAAACACTCAAAGCGGTGTCCATCAGGCAAGGTTGTTGAGACTTTGGGATGCTCATCTTCTGAAAACCGCAGGCCCTTTGAATTAGCCAGCGCACGGCAAATTTTCACAAGCTGAAAATGTGTCAGCCTGGGCGCATCCTGTTCGCTGGTCCGGTTGTCAAGATTGCGCCGTTCGATGATGATTTTTTCAGGCTCGCTCATGCGCACCTCGACAACATCTGCATGGTCGTAAAACTCAGCCAGCGGCTTTAAGAGCTGTTCAAGCAAAATGTCAGACATAACTTCCCCGTTCACTTTGAAGATGACTTCAAAGCGCTCCATTCAAACAAAAGGTTTCAGTCGGTTAATTCAACTTGCGGGATAACTGGCAGGCGTCTGGTCAAAACCTGCCAGATCGAGAGTTATGATCTAGTGATCAGCATTCAGGTCTTGGATCAAAATCATAGCCTCGTATTTTTTTCGTCTGCTCTCGCAGGCGAACCCACTGCGTATAACTGACCTCACCACCAGGTTCAGTTATTCTGGTTCTTTGAGCCGTCTCGGTGTAATTTGTAATTGTAAGCTGCCCATCAGAACATAATGCTTCATTGTTCTTGCGCTTTACTTGCGGCGCTGAATATGGCCCGTCACTTTCAAACACTCGTGTGCCGTAGCCTGTTGGAACATTTACCCTAACTCCGTTTACGTTTTCCATGGAAGCGCTGGAAGTCCAGTGTGATGTCGTTGTCGTCGTCTTAAACCAGCGCTCCACGGTTTCCACTTCGCGAACGCATTTATCACCTTCTGCAATTGGGGCACCTTCGCCAGCTGCCACATAGTGCTTTGTTCCGTCCGGCCGCTCATAAACCTTGCGAATGCTTGTCGGCACAAATGAGTTACAGGCTTCATAATACCTTGCAGCAGTGTTTTCGACGGTTTCATCTTCCAAAGCGGCGTAAGCTATTTCGCGTGCTCCCCCAAGCAGTATGTCTGAGACAATCGTATATTTAGTACCATCAACGGTGATTGACACTGTGGACAGAGGCTGGGCCTTCAACTGTTCATCATCATACTTCCAGGATGTGATTTCCACATCATGATTGTAACTTGTTTCTCCCTGCAAGCATTCAGTTACATATACCCGGCCCGGATTGTCGTAGTAGAAGCGCTCCATGCCATACGAAACGCCAGCACTCAGATCATGCTTGAAGGTTGCCGGATTGCTACACGTGTCTGTGGTCGCCCGAATATCTTTACTCGCGCTTTGATCTGGCTTGCATTCATCAATGAATTTCTTACTACCTGCCACGGTGATTTGAGTGCGGGATTGCGGGATTGCAGCTTTGGTATCCATGTTAATCAAAACCGGACACACATCTACTCCGTTCTCTTTAAACACCTTATTGTGTGGGAAGACGTTTCCTGTGTTAATACAATCGGACGCCTGATAGGTTACACCGCCTTTGGTGTAGGTCCACGTTCCCATTTCATCTGAGCGTCCCGCCCCAAAGTCATGCTTGAGGGAACAAACTTGCGTGTTGAGCACCAAAGGTAACGGATCAAGTGTCTGTGAAGGCTCACATGCCCGCGCTGTGCGTTCCGTGTTGTTGCGATCAGTGTAAACAAGGGAAGAGGCGACCGTTGCTGTTCTGGCAATCAGATCTACATTAATCGGGCAGTTGTCTTTTTCTGTGATCTCAAATGTCTGGTTTAAATCAGGCTGACACTCTCCCAGATCCTTACGCACTTTAACATCATCAAGATAGTACGCCTGAAACTGAGGCTGTGCTGAGCGTCCTGGAACATCTACAATATCCGGGCATGTGCCATATTGCTTCTGGACGGTGTAGGTTACACCGGAAGGCTCACACGCTGTTTCACTAACAAGAACCCCATCTTTAAAGGTCTGGGTCTTATTTTGACCTTTGACCACGTTTTGTACTGAATCATAAACTGGCTGACAGCCTTCTTCAGTGATTTTAATTTCCTCAGCTGGGTCGGCCACGTTTCTGCGTTCAGGCGTTTGATACCCATTTGTTGCATCATCATTAGCCCCGGAACTATTTATAGCCGAGGACCCACCATCAGATTTTTCCTGAACTTCTTCCTTTTCTTCCTCTTCCTCTTCTTTTTCCTCTCCGGCATCCTCCCCATTCAGTGTTTTCAAAGCGCGCACCAAAGCTGCTTCATTGCCCTTGATTGAGATTTCCTGTTCAGGTTCAATCTTAGGCGTATCCATGTTGTACTGAGAGGAAAAGTCCTGAGCATCCAGGTCAACAATCATTCCATCTTTTTTCAAGCTGGTAATGACTGTCTGGCCGATGACTTTGCCATTGTAAGTCGCATAACTGCTGTAACCGTCGATGGTAACGCCCTCAATGGAGACAGGTTCATCAACCTTTGGCTGGGAGCGAAACACCAAAGGTGTCTCAATTGCCTTGCCTTTTTCAAGCTCCAGCTGTTCGGCTACACCTACAGAAAACAAGTTCTCTGTAAGTTTCTTCTGGTCGCCGGCTTGTGCTGTTTTTCCAGCCTGATTTTCCAGCGAATTTGTTGTTTGAGATGCGCTTAATGCATCTGTTTCAGCAGGCGTTGGAATGCCAGCAGTTTGTGCAATTCCAACTGAGGCCGGGACTGCCAAAGACAGCAGCGTTGCCCCCAGTATTACTTTAAAATTCATGATTTGTTCCCCATTCCTCACTTAGTTTGGACTTGCCAAATACCAGTCGTATTTGGGCCGGATTTGCACCCTCGTTCCCTGACTGATGCGAATAACCGGCTTCAGATCGACCGTTTCCTGCAGGAAATGGCTGCTCAGCACGCCGATGTTTTCAGAAATTCCGGAAAAGGCTTCAGAGGCCGTGCTGCCCTTGTCGTCACCGCTCCCCCCACCGTTTTTCGTGGCAAGCGTGACAGCACTTTCAACCGCAGCACCAATCCCTACCGTCATGACCGCTGAGCCGTATTTCTCCCACCAGCGGTTATCAACGTCACCAGAGACACCGCCATAGCCTTGCGCATCTCCAATAGAGGCACTGAGCTGATAGATCTCGGCTCGGCTCTCCCCAAGTCTTATGCGGTGGCAGTTGAAACCAATACGGGTCTGACCGGCTTTATCAGAACTTTCATAACTGCATTCCAGCCGCGAGCCTCGCGGGATCAGGATCGTGCGGCCATGATAGCCGTAGGTGGGACGGCTCACCTGAATCACAACGGCTCCAGCTGAAGCAAGTTGTGAGTTGATGCCGCCCTCCAAAATACCGGTGATGTAACGATCCGATCCCATGATCCGGGTGTTATCAACGGCACTGGTGCTCAAGCGGCGCGGCGCGGTGTATTGGTTGTTGTTTTTGTCGATCCCCTCAGGGGGCAAAAATGCAGGCACAACATCTTGCGGTGTTGGTCCCGGTATGGGTAAATCAGGGCGCTCAGTCCCGGCATGATCAAAATTCCCGCCATTTGATCTTAAACGGGT
Source organism: uncultured Pseudovibrio sp. (assembly GCA_947496145.1). Classification (GTDB taxonomy): domain Bacteria; phylum Pseudomonadota; class Alphaproteobacteria; order Rhizobiales; family Stappiaceae; genus Pseudovibrio. The sequence goes on along the minus strand of CANMBS010000047.1, from coordinate 16,941 downwards.
TTGAGCGTCGCGCCGTGCAAGCAATTGTGATTGTAACTGAAGCTCAAGAGGATCTGGCTCAACCACCTCGGGCGGGTCCGGCTGAACCAGGACTTTGACATATTCTGTTTTAATGATCGGAGCAGGCGGCTTTGCTTTAACCACCACCGTTTTTTCAACCGGCACCTTTTCCTCAATAACGATTGGAGGCGTCACAACCACAGCCCGAGGCTCTGGCTTGGGTGGGACAACATAATCAAAAACACCGGGATCATCTGTTTGGGGCAAGCGCGGGATCTGATCTTGCTCAGGTGCACATGTACCAACCAGCAATCCAGTCCAGGCTATCAGTTCACACAGCGCCATCTTCAAGCTCCTGTGTACTGAATGCACATGAAAGAGTGTCCCGACTTCAGTGTGATAAGTCGCTGAGTGCTTTCAATAATATAGGTTGTCCCGCTGACACGGGTGTTGACCAGCTCGTCGATGTCATCCACGACCACATAGGCGGCAGGAAGTTCAAGATCGTTCCACTTGTCGCCAAACTGAATGTAGGTGAAGTTGTCATCACGGAAGACCGAGGCAGGCTTAAGCTTCTCATCACCCCACAGTTTATAGTCATTCCACCCGCGTAACTTAGCAGGATCAAAGGGCGCGGTTTTCAGGAAATCCTTTGTTTCTTTTTCTGCCGGCTCTCCTGAAGGCGCAGCAGGATTTATGAGTGATGCCCCCGCCTGATTGCTCCATTGACTGTAACTGATATCAGAGCGGCGCGGACGCTCGATCCTGAACATCAGGTCAGGCAAATTTTGTGAGTTGATCCCCTCAGAGCGCAGATAAAACGAGTAGACCTTGCCTTCCTCAGTGTAGATCTGCAAGGAACTGTCCACGCCCGCCCCATAAGGTTTAACAACAACCGTATTGGCATTACGCGGCTGAACTTCAAACTTGCTGCCATCTCCCAAATCCGTGGAAGTAATGTTTGCCCCTTCCGGAAGCTGGATCGCAGTGACCATGTACTCACGCAGCCGCACCCGGTAAACGCAGCTTTCACATTCAATCTGACTGTGTGTCCCACTGTTCTTTCCCGCAGTGTCCCACGCCTGCTGGATCTGCCCGCCTGCAGAAACTGGCCGCTCCATCTCACCGTAATTGCCGCGCAGCTGCTGCTGCGCCTGTTTTTTGACAGCAGCAGGTACAATACCTTTTGCCGTCATGACATTTGAGGCATTTTCAATTCTGGATTGAGCAGAAGGCTTTGCAGATTGACCCGGCTTTAAAGGAACGCTGATCGCGGTTTGTGCATTGGCTCCAAATGAGAGCGTGACCATTGCGGCAACGGAAAGGAGAGAGGTCTTAATATAGGTGTTCATGATGTTTTTTCCTTAACGACCATTCCAATCACGCGGATGCCAAGCGGGTTTTCATAAAGCTCTGCTTCCCTGATTTCCTGAGGGCGCGTAGTCAGCTCCAGATAGGCACGGTATTGCCGGGTGGTACGCGGGGTGCGCTCCAGCTCGTCAATCTGGCTGAACTCCACCGAGTACTGCCAGACATCGCCATACTGGGCGACGAAGTTAGAACTATGAACGATGATGGAGCGGTTCAAACCATCCTTGAGGGCATCAGAAATGTCCTCTTTGCGCTTGTCTAAAAACGCATTCCAATGTTTGCGATCAGAGTAGATCATTGCTTCCTTGAACCGCTCATTTTGCGTTATGTCGTCAATGGGCAAGGTCAAAGACACATAGCGGCGCGAGAACTGCTCCAGCATAAGTTCAAAGCCATCCACCTCCTGAGAAATCGGTTCAACCCGGTAAATGCGGTTGTCTGCCGGATCGGCCCGAAGCAGCGCAATGCGGGTTTCTTTGAGCGGATATGCCTCAATCAAAGCCTGCGAGACGCTGGCTGTTGCAAGGCCAAAGATAATGTTGAGGCCAACAGACAGCTTCAATAACCATGCAATGCGACGATGGGCCGAGCGAAAAGCAAACTCATCAGCCTCACGAAAGGACTGGCTTTCAACACTCATGGGCGCTTGTGGCTCTATGAGCGGAGCCCCGGTTGCCTCAAGCTTATCGGGACTTGCCAGCTCCTTCGCGTCCTTCGTCGTTTTAGTGCTGGAATTACGCTTGAACATTGATCCACTCAAACCCTTCAGGCTGGTAATCAATCGGCAGGCAAGCACACGGAGACTTTCTCATCTCATCACTGTCCTCCGGCTCATACGGCATTTCCACGCTGGCACAACTGCTAAGAAAAAGGCCGAGCACGACGACACTAACTATCTGTTTCATGGGAAATCTCTCACTCTTAGGATTTATCTTTGAAAACAACATCGAGCTTGTTCTTTACTTTCTGGCCACTGTGCTGCATGCCCGGATTGGTCCGCCTTAAGACTGAATTTGCAGCAGCCCCGCCGACACGCCCTGCAAGACCTGCTCCCATGGAAGCCCCTTTTGCTACCCCGCCGGTCATCATGGCAGCAGCGGCCCCGCCCATAGCTCCGCCAATGCTGCCAACCATGGAGGTGATTTCTGAAAGCAGAGCCGTTGCCATCCAGCCAAGAATGACAGCCAGCAGATATGAGCCGGAAAGGACATTACCGGCTTCCGTCGCCGTGGTGTTGGAATCGCCCACGTTAAGACCGCTCACCAGCGAGATAATGATTGCAAACACGGTAGAGACAGAAAACAGGGTGAGAATGGCGGTCAGCACCACCCGCACCGCAGACCAGACCATTTCTCTGCCCCACGGAAAGCTCGCCGCCAGAACAACAAGCGGACTGATTAAGGTCAAAACTGTAAGGCGCAGCAAGGCAGTCGTGATATGAGCCAGAAACAGGATCATTAACAGAGCGTAGGGAAGGACCAGAGCGGCGGCATAAAACAGCTCTTTCATGTAAGGCCACTCAGAATTTTCAATTATCGCTTCAGCGACTGAGAACACCTTACGCAGGACACCTTCAACGGCCCCGATCAACGCGACCAGTCCGCCATCTTCACTGAGGTTATCAACCCCAAGGCTTAAGATCTTGATGGACAACCCACTCATGATGGAGACGGACGTATCAAGTACTTGCTGCGCTAACCCTAAGCTCAGACCCTGAAGAAAGGTAAATCCCAAAAGTATAAAGACAAACTGTTGACCGGCCCCTTGAATATCAATGGTGCCTATTGCCATTTTGATACCCTGAAATACAATCCAGACGGTAAGAATTGCAACGAACAGGGTCAGCATGCCGCCGTTAAAACTAGCAAAGAAGCCGTCTATGACTTTTTCCGCGTGGAATTCGTACTCACGAAAAATCTTGCAACTGATACAGGCTGGTGCACTATTATTTGCCATGTGTCTGGTCTCCGGAAATGTCGCAGCCAAATCCAAACAGGACTGCGGACCGATAAGCGTGGAAGCCTCGGACGGTAAAATCTACAAGATTACGGGTAGCGTACTTGCGACTAGCGGTAAGTGTCAGAGCAGGCCCAAAGAGTTCCGCCCGGAGTGGTTTTTTGATGCCGCGTACGCCAAGCATGTTTGGCAGAAGTTTAATACAGCGGACAAGTTCTTCTCCGAGTTTAACAAATCTTATGACCAGTACTTCAATTGGGATGGCAAACTTGTTTCCAATCGCAAGATCCGCAAAACCCGACAAACCCGGCTGGATACGCTGAAAACCTACGACAACCCCGCTGGCCTCACCCGCACCCGCGACATGGATATGATCCTCGAAGCGTGGCGCAGACATGCTGGCAGTGCTCCGCCGCTTCACGAAGAATGGGCCGCATGGGAACAGGAAGTTTGCCCCCGGTTTCAAAAGCAATTCGGTTTTCTGATGGGAGACACGTGCTCCATTCCCGACTGGCAAACCGACAAGGAACGTGCCCGCAAGATCACACTTCGAGCCCGTAAAGCCAAAGCCCGCAAGCGCAGCGAAGCTATGGAAGCCATCATGAAGATGCCGGAAGGCCAGAGGCAAAAGTTGATTGATCAACTGTCATCCTCCGACTGAGATTTTGCCATGTCGTTTTCAAGCGGCACGGATGTATGAATGACCTGAGCCGACATAACCTTCAAAAGCTGCGCCATCATCTGATTGGTCGCAGCTTGTGAAGCCAGTTGAGCAACCTCCACCTCAATCAAAACCTGCAGGCGGTCATTCATCGTCGTTGCTGAGGCTCCGGCATTCTTGTATTCCTGAGCCGTTCGCAGTGTTGTAGCCGCATCCTCTTGCGCTTTATCCGCCTGTGCCAGACCTTTGGTGGTGGCATCGGTAATCACCCGCGACCGGTTGGCCTGAATGCCCTTGCGAAGATCCCGCTTTTCTTCCCAGTTTAAGTTGCGCACATCATCTGGGGAACTCATCAGACCTGTGCGATAGGCGCTGCCGCGCTCACACACACTTCCAAAACTCACCTCCTCAAAATCAAGTGAAGGCATCATCTCCTGGTAGTCCGGAACCAGACATCCCATATCTCCCATAATTTGTGAGGAGAGCTCATTGAAGTTTATGCTCGGGATAGAAAGGCTTGTCGCCTCACCAATCGCATTCAGCGTTGAGGTGATATCATCGCGTATTTTCGTCACAGCCTGGAGCTGCTCCTGCGCTGTCTTGATTTGCTCTTTGAGCTGGAGCAACTGCTTTTGTGCCTCAGCAAGATTTGCCGGGTCATGAACAGCCATTGCCCCAAAACTTGCAGAAGAACCAAACAGGATAAAGCTCGCTGCGAGCGCTGCTTTTAAAGTTGTGCAAGCCATTGGTCACCATACTTTTCTTTGAGAAGTTTCAGTTCCGCGTTGACGTTATCGCCGGCTCTGTAAAAGCGAAGCGCATCACCAAGCCCGGACAGATCAATGTCCAAAATCGTGCTTTCATTGTAGCTGGAGGCCAGTTCCTGCTTGATCAGAAGCACCTGCCGACCGCCGCGCATTTCAAGCCCGCCTTTGACAAAATCAATCTGCTCATGTGTCAGACCGAGCGCCTTCAGGTCCTCGGTTTCTGCCTTGGAGTTTGGAAACAGGAAGATGGTTTGTGTGTTATGGATAATGCCGTGGGAATCTTCAAAGTTGAGGAGCGCCCCCGGCTCCTGAAACGCCAGCCCCACAAGCCCGCCGCGCTTACGATACTCGCGGTACATTTTGAGAACTTCTGTTCGAAATCCTGCGTTTTGCAGCAGGTTGGCCGCTTCATCGACAAAGATAGTAAACCCGTCTTTAGAAGAACGCGCCGCTCTGGAAATCGCCTGAATGATATGGGCGACAATCGCAGGCCCCAGCACCACATCTTCCAGCGCCTTATTCATGTTGATACCAACAAGAAAGCTCTTATCCAGATAGGCTGCAATCTGATCGCGGCGGGAGTTAAAAATGTGGCTGTAGATGCCGTCTCTGCCCCGTCCGTCATGTATCCACTTTGCAAATTCCTGCCGGATAACAGAGCGTGGCGGAAACGATGCATTGTAGATATTATTAAAGGTGCGCAGGCCCGGTTCCAGCTCGCCAGCATAATCAATTGCCGCTTGAATATGGTCATCCATCTCAGATGAATAGACCTCACCCAGCATGGCCCGCATAATCAGGTGCGCCGAGTGCTGACCGTCCTTATTACTCAGATCCATATCCAGCGGATTGAGGGCCAGCTCATTATAGCCCTGATAGACCCCGCCCATGCATTCAATCATGTAGCGGGCACCTTCTTCACTATCGAAGATGTAATTGCGAACGCCTGGAAACTTCGCAAACCCGCTGAGCAAGTGCAGGATCAGTGTGGATTTACCCGTGCCGGTCGGGGCAAACACCAGATAGTTTCCAGCAGACTCTTTCTTGTCGCGAATATGAAACTGGAACGCATAGTTCTGCCCGGTCGGGGTCTTGAAAAGACGCACAGGCCGGTCGCCAAAAGGCGAGGTGTATTTGCCTTCAGGCGAATACTGGAACGGCCACAGTGCCGCGATGTTGATATCAAACATGCGCAGTGGCCGCAGCAATCTCTCATGCCCTGCCATTCGGTTAAACCAGACAACCCCCACACCCTTGGTTTCAAGTGAAAACGTCACACGGGCCTTGTTCAGGATATCCGTGATTTCGTCCTGAAGCTCCTCAAGTTCGGCGTCACTTCGAGCACGAAATGCAATCTGGAACTGTGTCTCAAAGAGCGAATGAGCATTGTTGGTCAGGCTCTCGCTCGTCTCCTCAATCTCCTCTAAAACAGCAGCTGAGCCAAAAAAGCTTGAACGCTGTTCAGCAGCTTGCCGGTGAAGCAGGGCAAGTGACTTTTCATTGTGCAGCACCTTACAAATCTGGCTGACTTCGACCTCACCTGAAAGCGACATGATGCGCGAAACCAGCATGCCGCTGACCTGTTCAGGCCACAACCGAACACCAATAACCCGTGTGCGTCTGTGGTTAGGTGTGTAACTGTCAATCGTGCCGTTTGCCCCGTCAAAGTGCAGATCACTTGCAGGCAGATTTCCAGACAGGTTTGCACTTGGCGAACACAGCTCATCAATGAGTTCACCGCACAACAGATAGTTGATAAAGCGGGACAATGGACAAGGCTTATCTGGCTCATCTGCCGCTTCAACCAGCTCAGCACCATAAGAGCCAAAGCCCCCGCTAAGGTTCTTGCACGTCTTGATAAGCAAGCTTTGGCTTGGGGCCTGAACGACCAGAAACCAGCTCACAGAATAAGCGCTCTTGAACTGCTTTTGCTCCGCCTTGCCAATTTCTTCAAGAGTAATGGTGGGCCAGTGTGCATCAAACGACACATCGCGCATTCGCTTCACACCAAAGAAGCGAAGGACCACTCCGGGTTTTGCGCTCTGGTGCAGGACGTTTGTGCGGTTCCTTAAAAGCGTTTCTTCCTCTTCAAAGGACTTGGTTTCGTAAGCCTGCCCCTTAAGCTGAAAAATCCGCATCACCTGACCGTTTTTTAAACTCACGGTCTTGCGGTCTGGATGGATGCTGTCAAACTCCAGCTCATCTGCAAGCCAGTCGCGTTCAACATCTCCAAGCACAAAGGAGTTTACGGCCTTGTTTGCCAGCGCACCGCCAACAATGGCAGTACCTAATATGAGGGTTGTTCCGACAATCATGGTTTCGCCCGCTTTGTTTTTTTGGTGTTATGAGACACTCCCGCCAGTAAAATGCGCGATGGCTTTCGCTTGAAAAACTGCAAGGGCAGCATCCAGAGTGTTTCGCAGTGCAGGTCACGGCGACGCGCAATCACGATAGCTGCAATGGCAGGCGGTGCTGTTGCAAGGGCCACCACATAAGAGAGGGCTCCCCCTGCAATAATGCTTAGAAAAACCAGCATCAGCACTTCGCCCAAAAAGACGAAGATGGCAAACAGTGGGGGCATCCCAAAGATTGCCAGTGGCTTTTGAACATGAACATTCATTGCACAGCCTGCCCGCATGATCTGCCCTCCCCTTAAGTCTCAGACAGACCAACCAGAAGGCCGATCATAGAAGGGCCAAGGGCTATGATTGCACCGGCCATCACGATGTGTATGAAGCGGTGCATATCAATCTTGCCCTGCAGGAGCGCCCATAATCCAAATCCCATGATTGAGACGCCGAGTATCGGAATACCGAAAGATTTGAGACCACTGGCAACATCCCAGCCCAGGTCTGTCCCTTCCTTTGCCCACGCATCCGATCCTTTGGCATAGGCAACAGGGGCATAAAGCATCCCGCAAGTCAGCGTTGCGAACGCAGCCCGAGCCTTGGTTTTGAGGGTTTTAAGGTGAGTGTGCATGAGTTCAAACTCCGTCATGACTTTAAAAACAGCGCGGCCACCGCGCCCAGATTAAGAGCGGTCAAAGCCGCCATTGAGAGGGTGAAGCGTCTAAGCTGAAACCGGGTCCATGACTTAAAATCAGCCAGATTTGCAGTGTGGGAGGACACAACAGCAACGGTTTGCTGAAGCGAGCGCTCTCCCAGCTTGCTGACGATCTCATTGCCCAGACCAGCAACAGGTTGCAGGCTGGTTTCGACCGCCTCGCAAATCACCTTTGCAGCTTCATCAAGCATTTTGCTTTGCTGCCGGGTGACTTGCTGCAAGGCAGTTTCAAGGGCTCGTACTGAGGCTTGAGCATCAGATTGAACGTCACCGTGCGCTGCATTTACTTGCTGCTCAAAAGCGCCAAGCACCATTTGCTGGTCCTTATGGAAACCTTGCAGCAACGTCACCAGCATCAAAAGAGGATCACGGTCACTGACAACGACCCCATGCACTTCAGCAAGTATCCGCTGCGCCTGCCCTTTGGTCATAGGCCGTCCATACGGAGCAAAATCTGTGCCCGGTTCAATCACGCTCCCGCTGGCGTCTGGCTCAGGACTTGTCGTATCCGGGCCAGCTGGATCTGGGTTTGCATCCATGATCCGCACCTACAGCTTTGCTTGTTCAAGGGAGTTGATCAGGTCATTCCAGATCGCCTTGACACGCATACGTGCAAGCAGGTTCATGTTTGGGTCTGCAAGGGCTTCTTCGAAGGTCAAACGTTTTTCAAGAACCGCTTTCAGGTCCTCGCCGTAAGTATCCTTTTGCCACTCCGGTAATGTGATTACCGCCCGGAACCTGTCCTTGTACTTTTGATAAAAGGGAGATGCTTCAAACGCTTTGCCGTCATAGGCCACCGGATTGGTAAATTCGTTTTTCCAGACAACCACAGGCAGGTCAGGGAACCCGTCAACGATGGAGGCCAGCGAGTTGATGGTTTCTAAAACCTCCTGCCCGCCCTTAACCACGGAGTGGATGACAACCTCACAGCCCTGATCTTTCAAAAGCTGAAGCACCGGAGCCTCGTAAAGGTACTGCGCCAGAGGCAAGAAGGTCGAAGAACCTGTATCAACTACAACGGTGGAGCCATCTGGCAGAGAACAGATTTTCTCAATCATGGCGTCAAAACCACGAATATTGATCCGACTTCCTTCTGTGATAGCGATCTGTACGGCTTTCAAAGCTTTAAATGAAGAAAGCGTAGGCGTACTTGAATCTGCATCAATACAAATCGGGTCGATACCTTTACTCTTGAAGTATTGCGCAAGCGCACTTGAAGAATAAGTTTTCCCAACCCCGCCTTTATTTTGTAGTCCAAGATGAACGTAGATCATTTATCGTCACCGAATATCTTTTTGGGGTCAGGATTGGGATTAAACAGGAACCCGACAGAATCACTTTCTGGTGAGGTTGCGGTTTTGTCATTCGCAGCCTGAGCATCGGATTTTGCATCGTCAGCCTTCTCAACCCGTAGTGGTTTTTGGGAATCAATCACCACTTTGGCGGGATCAATCCTGGGATTAGGTGTGCTCCGCGACGGGTTTGAGGGACCGCTTTTACAGTTATTCACACCATTAATTATGCTGTGCGGCCCCGCTATTTCACGGTTCCACTCGTCTTTCAACGCACTAATAAAGGTGCGAAATGCCCTGTCAGACATTACAACGGGAGCGTCTTGCGACAGCCTTCGCTTTATCTCGGAAGCTGCAAGTCCTTGTTTTACAAGGGGATATGCGTCGTCCTTGAGAGAATTAGCTTCAATTTGAGCCTGACCCCATGTTAATCGGGTCATCCGCTTTAATTCGGACATGCGTCATCATTCGCTCAAGCAGGGTCGAGCGCCTTGAATTGCGTTAACGTTTGAGATTGAGATGTGGTGGGGTATAAAAGCCCAGCCAGACGCACGATATTGTGCGCCTGTTGGCTGGGCCTGATGATTTTTGAGAATACCTCCTTAGCAGGTGACATGTGATAGATGTTACTTGCTGGCACAGTCATGTTCGTAGCATGGCTTGTGCCAGCTCGGACGACTGAAATGCGAATAAAAGTCGTCCGGGCACCTTCAACCTAGTCCTAGCGGATTCGGTTTGCCTATACGCCTAAAGTCGTAGTTTATAATCACGATGCTGCTTATCCACAGCCATCAGTTGTGCTTTTTGGCCGTCATACACGCAGTTATGGTTAATTTTTTGATGGTTTTCGTATACAGTGCGCGAATCCCAAGCAGTTTTATTAAAATACACACTGAAGTGATTCTAGTTTGTGAATGAGCTGGTGTTACCTGCTGGCGTTGCTTGATGTCTGTTTATTTAAACTTTTACATAACTTAGATGTATTTGGGCGTGACAAGACAGCTTGGGATTTTCTACCTCGCCCTGCGTCAGCGTTTCAAACACCGCCGCCCTGGCACACTGGCCTGAGCAAAATCAGGGCATGGGTTATCTGGTTACATAACTACAAATCTTCCAAAGGCACAAACGGCAAGCCACGCGATGGTTGCTGACAAGAGTTTACCTCTTACCTTTTCCGTCTCTTCTTTGCCGTTCAATTCATCCTCTTCCAAAGTCTGCTCATGACATCATGAGAAGACACCAGCTCATCAAGAGCTGGCAGCAACTCGCCGGAGGCGAACCAATTTGTCGGAACGACAAACAGGATAGCAAAGCGTTGAGCACCACAGGTGCGAATAAGTCTGCCTTGAAAGTGATTTAACTCACTTTCACCATCCTGCCACACTTTACACTCTCGCCACCTCAAGCCAACTCCGGCCAACTCTCGCCGAAAATCCCCTGCGGCTTGTGCCATCACGCGCCATCTCAAGCCAAAAACACTCAACGGCTTATGCCAACTCTCGCCAACTCGTGCCAACTCCCGCCATCTCGCGCCATCTCAAGCCATCATGCGCCATCATGCGCCATCTTGTGCCACTCGATTTTATGGCACATGCCACCCAAGCCTAGCGGCATGTGCCAGCTCGGGCCAACTCCGGCCATGTTAGGCCAACTCCCGCCATCTTAAGCCACCTTGTGCCATCTCGTGCCATCTGATTTTTGGCACATGCCACCCAAGCCTAGCGGCATGTGCCAACACAAGCCAACTCCAGCCAACTTGCGCCATCTTAAGCCAGCTTTCGCCGGAAATCTGCTTCGGCTTGTGCCATCTCACACCAACTCGTGCCACTGAATTTTGTGGCATGAGCCGAAACCCGAACGTTTCATGGATAAAGACGGCTCAAAAGACGGCAGGAATGAGAAAAGTTTTAATTCTGGAAGCGGAGCAAAGTGGGTGTCGCAGGCTCGCGGGTTGCTCCGTGTTCAAGGTGCGGTGCATGGCACCGCACCGTAGCGGTCTTGCGCTGAAAAGTGGAGCGCTTGGGTATCGTGGCTCCTGCAAGGACCCGATGCACAAGTGCGGAGCTTTTCAGCGCAAGGCCAGTAAAAATGAGCGCAGCGCCAAATCTGGACGGCGGAGTTGGACCGGCAGGTCCAGCGTAGCCTTCCAGGTTTGGTGCAAGCACCGCCTGACATTGGTTTGAAAAACCGATGTCATTCTCAGTCCTGGAAGCAGAACGACAGAAGAAATAAAAAGACGTGCGGGTTGGGCAAGGCTGGCATGTGTCGGGTGCGCCCGGCGCTTGCCAGCCTTGCCCAACCCGCTCAGCAAAAATGGGTGCTTTGGTCTGCGAGGTCGTAGTGGCATCGGCAGATGCCGCGTAGAGCTTGCAGACCAAAGCACGCCGCTACAACAGGGCAAATACCGCACAACTGGCGTGTCTCAGTTTTTTGGATTGCACAATCCAATCTGAAACGAACTGCCGCCAATGAATGCGCTATGTTTGATTTTTATGGCTGGTCGGGCTATGATACCGGAGTGGAAGGGAGCTAATGCCCCCCTCCTAAGCTTTATTTGAATGAGATCCGCAGAGCGATTACCAGCCGTCTGCGGGTCTTTTTCATTTTAAGCGTGAGTGAAATGGGAAAAAATCTCATTTCTTCACCCTCCGGTTAGGGGCAAGGCTGTTGCCTCAGTCGAAAAAGCCCATCTTTTTCGATGCGCTGGCTGGCTCAGCGCTGCTGCTTTCGCCCCTAAATCTCTGGCAGTATATCAAGTTAACTGAAACTGTCTCTGAGTCGCTCACAGTTCGGACCAATGGCTCGTACTGCAATGCTTACAGTGAATCTCGGGGGTGACGTAAATTTTGCCGTCCTCCTTATCTTCCTCCTCCCAGCGGCCTAAGATTGCGTAGTTTCCGCAGCAATCGCACGTCACATATTTGCGTGTGCACCCGTCAATGTAATGTTCCGCATAAAGCTCACTTTCTGCTTCCCTCACAGCCTGTGCACAGTAATCTGAGATAGCCCCCTCATCTTCACTGGCGATTTCAGGCAGGCTCATCAGCTCGGCACACTCCTGCTTGAACTGCTGATATTGCTCTGGATCGCTCAGCCCCACCTTGTGTGCCGCCTGCTGAACGTACTGCAAACAGTGGTCAACATACTGCTCATAAATAACGCTGACATGCATTTTCTCAAAGCGCGTTTTCACGATCTCCAGCCCCCTGCGGCGCGTGGCGTTCTTCTTCACATTTTCCCAGTAATCCGGTGCATTGGCGTCAACTGACTTGATCATCTTCATGCTCCCGTCTTTGTGGTCATGCTGGTGCTTGTGTGTGCCCGCCTCAGATGAACCAGAGCTAAGCGTTTTCAGGGCTGGCAGGTTTTGGAGAAAGGTCATGATTTAAACTCCGTGTTGGCAATATCCGCTTTCTATTTTTCTTGTCTTCTAAACAGGGGTGAACGGGAGCTAGGGAGTTGTGAGGCTGTCCCCAGGCTCGCACAGCCAAAGGCGAGCAAGCCTGTGGTCAGGCGATCAACGACGTAGCTCCCGTGAGGGGCAACGCCCCTAAAAAGCAGCGGTTCCTCAGGTGAAGATGACAAAGAAAAAGGAATGAAGGGCGGCTTGCTGGAGGCTGGCCTTGTGCTGAAAAGTGGAGCGGCGGGGCATCGTGGCTCCTGCAAGGACCCGATGCACAGGCGCGGAGCTTTTCAGCACAAGGCCAGTCGGAAGCCTTCAGGCAAACATGTGTGACCTGGTCGGCGAGGTCAAAGTGGGATCAGCCGATCCCGCGTAGACCTTGCTGATCAGGGCACTCCGCCTTTAATGAACGCAATGTGCTGCATAGGTTGAGTTGACGCAGATTCATCGGGTGGCTAGTTTTGGATTGCACAATCCAAAGTTGAAAGACCGACATGACGCCAACCAGAGAAGCCTATGTGTAACGAATTGAATTTATCCGACGCTCGGATTGCAAACATCCCAGATTCTCGCTCGAATTAATTGCGTCTATCAGAGGGGGTAAATTCACATTAATTGCGAATGAAATCATATTGTTTGCATCGCGATTGCAATCATCCGGTTCGGATCACTTTATGTGCGAATAGAGAAAGAGGTTTTCCTATCAGCGACTTGTCCCAGCTTTACCACTTCAACAACCATAACTGCTTGGCAAACCATCGTGGGAAGTCATCTGAAAACCCATCTACATTCGCTGAAGGCATACGATGATTTTCATACAGGATAAACAGACAAATTTCGTCAGCAAAATCAGCGTGGATATTTGCTTAATCCGACTGTATGGGAAACCTTCGTTTCCTGAACTATCCTAGGTAAGGTCAGAATCCACTCTACCGATTTTTGCCAATGCGACGCAGGTTTCTACCGCCTCGAAACCCACGTTACCCGTCCCGCCCAGGTTCATTTGGATTGCTGGAGAACAATGCGATCTTGTTACCTTGAGGGTCACGAAGGTAGCCAACGTAAAAATTCGATCCGTAGGCGTCACGGAAACCCGGCTGACCTTCGTCAGAGCAGCGGTGTGGAGGTCACGAACCTGCTGCTGACTACGCGCCTCGAATGCAACCATACTGCCGTTTCCAACAGAGGCCGGACGCCCATCAAAGGGGGACTTAACATAGAATTCTGGCCCAACAGGAGACTTGCCCGGTTCTACGGGCAGAGCATAACTCAGATCTCCATGGATCTCTTCTAACTCGTAGCCAAGAACTAGTAGGAACGCTGAGTAAAATTGTTCCGCGCGAACGATGTCGTCAACACCAACGGTGACGTAGGCAATCATATTTTGTATTCCTTTTCTAAAATTAGGTAATCGCAACGAAATTACTGCATTTATACACACAGTTGCTCAATGAAGGATCTTTTGGTGAAACCATTAAAGCCAATATCTGCGCAGTGCCAGCGGAAGCTCTCTTCGTCCCGTGTTATCGCTGTTTGCAACTAATGTGATCCTAACCGGATAATTGCGATCACGTCGCAAACAATGTGATTTCATTCGCATTTAATGTGAGTTTAACACCTCGGATAGATGCAATTAATTCGAGCGAAAAATCAGGATGTTTGCAATCCGAGCGCCGGATAAATGCAATTCGCCACAGGTAAACCCTTCAAAGTCGTCATGGTCGCGCTGGCCCGAAAGATCCTCATCACAGCAAATGCCGTGCTCAGAGACAATGTTCCATTCAAGGCATAAACACAGTTGCCGGTTCCTGTAGGAAAGTAATAAAGTTTAATACTGAGTAATTAAGTTTCATACTAAACACGTTGATTTGAAGCATTTACGCTATTAACAAACAAGGTCGCGTACATTGCCTTCTACGCAAGTGACTGTAATACATTATTTTTTCAATGATCTAACCATTGACGGTAAGCGATACTCTTGATCTCAGTATGAATCTTTATTACTTCGCAACTCTCGACTTAGACGCAAACTTGATGTAATTCCCTAACGTCAGTATGAGACTTTATTTTTTGAGGTAAAATCTTAATTGGCTGAAATCTGCCAATACAAGACACCAATAGTATGCAACTTTATTACTCTCCGACAGCCAGGCGATCAAGGCTGGTCACGATCAGCGTGTCAGATTCAGCAGTGTCTTTAGGAGGTGTTTACAAACTTCGCCACCATAATCTTGTGGCTGTTATATGAAGGAAGCCAAGATAACTAGCAGCGGTTTTATCGTAGCGCGTGGCGATACGCCTTGCGTTTTTGAGCTTGTTGAAACAGCGTTCTACCTGGTTTCTAAGGGCGTAAATGAACCCATCCACGACCATCTTTTCTTTTCGATTGTTTCGTGCTGGTATAACCGCTTGCCCGCCGTGAGCTTCAACCTTTCGGCGGATTGCATCGGAATCGTATCCTTTATCAGCAATCAGGACTTTTGCCGGTTTCTGGCCTGCGTCGTAAATCTCATCATACCCTTTGTAATCAGAGACCTGTCCGCCGGAAAGTTCAGCGCGTATAGGCAAGCCTTTGATGTTTGCAATTAGGTGGACCTTCGTCGTAAAGCCACCTTTTGAGCGGCCAAAACCTTGTCTTTGTGTCCCCCTTTAGCGCCCGCTGCCTGATGATGCGCACGGATGATTGTGCTATCGATCATATGAACGGTGTCGGGCACTGCACCACTCTCGTTCAGCACGTCCAGCATCATCTCCCAAAGCCCGGCAAGGGTCCAGCGGCGAAACTGCTGATAAACGCTGTGCCATCGACCAAATTCTTCAGGCAGATCGCGCCACCCGGCTCCGGTACGGGCAATCCAGAAAATACCATCCAGAACGCGCCGATGATCGTTTGCCGGGCGCCCTCCACGACCGCGTATGGCTAAAATAAACGCCTCATAAAACGACCATTCTTCATCACTCATCAAAGCACGAGCCAAGATAACCTCCATAAAAGCTATCTTGAATCACATTTCAGACGATTTGGGAATCCTGTTTGTAAACACGACCTAAGCATTTGTTCGAGTGCCGGCCTGTGGCGGTCGAAGCCACTATGCTTTTCCTCATAGATTTTTTCGCAGCCAGCAGCTTTCAGGGCTTCAATCTGCGCCTCAAGGTGCTGGCCCGTCGTTGAGACACGTGCATACCCGATCAGCATGGGAGTTGACCTGTTTTTGCTGTATTAATTCGGAACATCGAGGAGCTGAACTCCTAAACCTCGCCGAAAGTACACGTTCGTGGGAACTTGACCTTTTACCTTCTGCATCACCTCAATTATGGATAGGTGCGGAGGCACCGACACGAACAGATGCACATGATTCTTTGAGACAACACCTTCCAGAATCTGAACCTTCATCTCTGAGCAGGTCCGGCGAATGGTATCGCGCAGGAAGAGGCTCAACTCGCCCTGCAAAATCGGCTTATAGTATTTCATAATCCATACAATGTAGAACTGATTTTCAAAAAACGTATGCGAGGCTCGCTTATAATGGTCCATGACTGTCAGCTTCAGAAAAGAGAGCCGAACAAGTCGAGTAGCTCTCTTTTCTGAAGCTGACAGTCATGGTCATGCGTTTTTTGCGCCTGAAGGCCTTTTCGTCTGAAGACAGAGGTTTTAGACCAAGCTCATGGAAAATAAACTTTAAAACCCAAAGCTCAATCAGACTACATAATCAGATAAACTGGAAATCATCTGCGTGAAGGTCTGCTTTCGAAACTCCGGTCAGTGTGATTGAGTTGTTTTCATCCAGGGTAATGACAGTATCAGAACCATCATGATTTGCAGCGGTAATCACCGCTTCAAAGTCTGCAAACACATCTGTATCAAAGCGAATGATATCTTCTGTTCCAGCACCAGCAGCAAAATCTGTGATCTTATCTTTACCAAAGTTCAGATCTGAGAACACAAAGGTATCGTCGCCGTCTTTTCCTGTGAAGCTGTCATCCCCCCGCGTGCCGGTGAGCAGATCATCACCATCTGTTCCAACACGTTCTTCTCCAACCCAGATAACAGACACATCTTCGACGTGAGGGCTGTCGTTTTCTCCAGTAATGGTCACAGTGACCGTTTGCGGAGCCAGGCTGGATGTGCCGTTGGTCAGCACAACATCATAACTCAGCGTGACCTGCTCACCTTCTCTTAAATAGTCAAACAGCTGTGAGGATGATGAGAACAGCATGGTGATCGTGCCCGTCGCAGAGCCTGCAATCTTGCTCACACTGCCGATATCAAGCAGAGCCAGCAGGCTGGCCTCATCAATGCTGGCAAGGCCTTCTTGTGTGCCGGTAACCTGCACAGCACTGATGGCTGCACTGTAATCACTGTCAGAAAGATCCGGATCAGCAAACTGCAAAGACAGCTGGCCTGTCAGTGATCCGCTGTCATCAACG
>CANMBS010000046.1 GCA_947496145.1 uncultured Pseudovibrio sp. | reverse complement strand
AAGCGGCAATGATCAACCCCTGAGTTGTGCCTAGAGGGAGGCTTTTGCGATCAAATTCAGGTTAATGTGACAACACCGTTGAGCGGCGTGTTGCACGTGCACGTAAGCTGCTGAAAGGAAGAGCAGAAAACCTGAGCAGTATTGCTTTTGCCTGTGGCTTTTCCTCCCACGCGCATATGAGTTCGACCTTTAAGAAGCGCTTAGGGGTTACACCAAGCCAGTTGATGGCTGTTTAGCAGTCCAGTGCCAGAACGTTTAAGCGTTTGACATGATACTCCAGTACCCGCCAGCCAAGCCTCTCATAGAAAGAGGTGTTATCATCGGATGCGCATAAATAGATCCGCGAGAATCCATTTTTGAAGGCGAACTGGCTGAGCTCCCAGACGAGGGTTGAAGCAATTCCCTGTTTGCGATGCGCTTCTTCTGTCCAGACTGCGGCAAGCCATGGCGTGAGGTGAGGGCGGGCTGCGAAATCACTCTCAATCAGGAGTGCGCTGCCCAGATATTTTTCACCATCGTGTGCAACCAATGCAGATGGTATGATCTCCGGGCCCAATAAGGAACGTATATGAGTTTCAACTTCGCTTTGTAGTGTTCCTTTATTTTGCCACCACGCCTGCCAAATCCTCTGGGCGATGGTGGTGGTGAACTCTGGAACTTCGCGTAAATCAGAAAGTGTATAGGTATGCTCTATGCTATCCATGGCACGCCACCTGCAAAGGTTCAAAATGAAGTTTCTTCCCCTTTGACGCCAATGATCTCTCCCGTGATCTTAGCGGAATCCGGCCCGGCAAGAAACGCGACCACTTCAGCCACATCTTCGGCTTTCACCGCCCCAACACTCTCAGTCTCACTTGTTTGATGAAGAAGGTGCATGGTTGAAGGATCTTTTATGAGACTATCATAAATAGTGGTACCACTGACAGCACCAACACTGACACAATTCACCCTAATGTTGTGCAATTGAGCTTGTGCTGCCATGGCACGACAGAACATGTTCACACCAGCCATTGCAGTTGCGAGCAAGGGATTGTTTTGTGCCGGGATCAGCGCAGCATCCGTAGACAAGCAAACGATTGAACCAGATTTCTGCTTCATCATCACAGGGTAGACGACGTGGACAGGATGCAGGAGACACCCCATAAGTGAGCTGATTGACGGTAAAAGGGCATCTGCTTGCAACTCATGCAACGGTTCTGAAATAAGTTCTGTACTGCCGCAATTCACAAGCATATCTATACGGCCCATGGCAAGTTGAGCATGTGTAATTGCAGATTCAGCGCGTTGAGGGTCGGATGGATCGCATTGTACAAAATGCAGATACGCGCCGGGAAACTCAGAGGCAAGCTTAGTTAAGCAATTGCGCCCACTTGTTGGATCCAGAGCACAGATTGTAAGCTTGTGCAGCCCTGATTTAAGAAGCTTCTTTGCACTTGCAAATCCAATTCCTAAGGTACCGCCTAAAATAACTGCTGAAGCCTCAGTAAGATCCCGCGCCACGGTATCCTCCACATATCGAAGTGCCTGTGCCTTTGGCATGGTTTCGTAATGAAGGTTCTTTCTAACCTTCGCTTCCTGTGCTTTTGCTCAACATAATCATACCCAGCGTTCAAAATGCAAAACAAAGTAAGTGAACTACTAAGGTTTTGTTATCAGTGAGGGGCAGATCACCATACAGTTTGCCAAGCGTAAGTATGTCTGCGACTTTAAGTGACAGCGGTACTGCATCAAGGATCCTCCACCAACGCATACGTCTGCTTAATCGCTATAGCCCTTCTGTGTTTTTCATGTCAGTTACGTTTGCCGTTACATATGCGTACAATTTCTTGATTGATTTTTTGCTGTATTAGAATATTTGAATATTCAAAATACAAAACTGCTGCAAGGGGTTGAAACGATGTCTGTAAAGACGCCGCCAAACGAACGCTTACCGCTTGAAGACACCGGAATATCAAAATCTGCTGATGCTCCAGTCAGGAAACGAGTGCTTATCCGAATTGCTCTGATAATACCTTTGTTCTTTTCCGTTATGTTCACCGGCGCGGTAATGGGCATGTATTTTCAAGGCGCAGGTCTGCGGGCATTTTTTGAGTTAACTGGCCTTGAACCTGGCGGTGGAAGCTCCGAGAAAATCGCAGTGCCTCTGACCAAGGTTGTTACAGAGTCTGATATCACAGCGCTTGAAAACGGGGCTATTGTTGCACTCGGCAAGCTCGTTCCCGAAGGGGGAGTTTCAACCATTGCTTTGCCCTTTGGTGCTGGAGATGCCCGCATATCAGAGTTGCATGCATCCATCGGCCAGTGGGCAAGCAAAGGCAGTGTTTTAGCTACACTGGATAACCGCGCGTCTCTGGAAACGTCAGTGCAGGCAGCTGAGGCTGAGGTCGCGGTCTCTGAAGCCTCTCTGGCGCAGGTGCAACGTTCAATTGAGGCTAGCCGTGTTGAAAATGAAGCTCAGTTACAGCGCTCTATAACCAATGCTGATCTGGCACGCGCTGACCTGAAACGCACGCGATCTTTATTCGAGCGTAAGGTGGTGACACAAGCAGAGCTGGACCGGGCAAAAGCAACCGCAGACACGGCAGAACAGGATGTGGTTCATAAGCGTGCAACGCTGAAACGCTACAATAATATCGATGATATGGCACAGGCTGATGTTGCACTGGCCAAACGCAAACTTCAGTCAGCCCAGATTGCATTAGTAACAGCACAGGTGAATCTGGAAAAATCTGTTGTTCGCGCTCCGTTTGATGGCGTCATTCTGGATGTTCTGGTCCAGCCCGGCGAACGTCCGTCCGCAACAACTGGCATTATTGAATTTGGCAATACACAACGGATGACAGCAGAGCTGGAAGTCTATCAAAATCAGGTTGGCCGCTTGCAGATTGGGGACAATGTGTTGCTCAAAGCAGAGGCTCTCAGCAAGCCATTAAATGGTGTTCTGAGTGAGGTTGGTGTTCTGGTTGGACGTCAAAATGTGATGAGTGATGACCCGGCAGCCAATACCGATGCAAGGGTAGTGAAGGCCATTGTTCAACTGGATGAAAATTCTTCAGAAATTGCAGCTTCCTTCACTAATCTAGAAGTGCTTGGCTATCTGAAACGCGCTGGCAGTCAGAAAGCTGTCGCGGAGGCGAAACCATGACACGCCTGCTCGCACGGTTGCTTGGTCGTCTGCCGATTGGCTGGTTGCAGCTTACGCATCATAAAGGCCGTTTCGCCACAGCGCTTGCAGGAGTTGCATTCGCCAATGTGCTGGTGTTTGTCCAGCTTGGCATGATGGGGGCACTCACAGGCTCAACTCTTCAGCCCTATGGTTTGTTTGATGCTGATATTTTGATTTCTGCCTCCGACTCCAATTCATTGTCAGAGGGGGGCAATGTGGCCCGGGTTCACATGCTGCAAGCTTTGTCGCTGCCGCAAGTTCAGTCAGGCACTCCGGTCTATATCAGCAAGGTTGACTGGCGTATCGCTGAAAACCGCATCGCCAATCTGCAGCTGGTGGGGTTGCCGATGGAGGCTATAGAGTTTATCGCACCAGCGCTGCGTCCCCAGTTATTACACCTGTCTGTTGCAGACAGTGCGCTAATTGATAGAAAAACACGTGGTGGAAACGAGGAGTTCTTCAATACTCTGTCACCGGAAACCCCTGCGATCTTTGAAATGAACAATCAGGAAGTCCGTCTGGTTGGCACACTTGAGATGGGGGCAGGCTTCAGTGCCGATGGCAACCTCATTATGTCCGACCAGAGCGTCTTTCGTCTCTCTCCCAGCAGGTCTTCCAGCGCTCCTGACCATATCTTACTGAAGGTACAAGAGGGAGCATCCATTGAAGCAACGGTCAACGTGCTTCAGCAAATCCTACCCAATGATACACTTAAGGTGCGCAGCTTTTCTCAGGCGGGTGCGGATGAGCAGTCCTATCAAACATCAGAGCGTCCGGTGGGCATTATCTTCGGGTTTGGAACGCTCGTGGGCATCATGGTCGGGATTGTGATCGTCTATCAGGTGCTGAGCACAGATGTCGCTGATCATTTAAAAGAATATGCCACATTCAAGGCAATGGGCTTTAACAGCGCATTCTTCCTGAGCCTGATTTTTGAAGAAGCCATGATCCTTGCTATTTTCGGGTTCTTTCCCGGCATGTTTGCTGCCTCGGGGATCTATGCACTGATCGGTATGAAGTCAGGATTGCCGGTTGGGCTGACCTTGTCTCGCGCCGCTATGGTTTTCTTCGGCACCCTCATAGCCTGTGCCATATCCGGTGCTGTAGCAACCCGCAGGCTGGCTCATGCCGATCCGGCAGATTTATTCTAGGACCGCTGTCATGACTAAATCTTTCGCTCCTATTGCTGCGAACGGACTTAACCATTGGTTTGGTGAAGGTGAAACGCGCAAGCAAGCACTTTACGACCTGAACTTCGAGATTGAACGCGGCTCTCTGACTATTCTCATGGGTCCGTCAGGGTCCGGTAAAACTACGCTGCTCACGCTCATGGGATGCCTGCGAGAAGTGCAGAGAGGTAATTTATCTCTGCTGAACCATGAGTTGCATGGATCGGATGAGGCGTTGAAGATCAGCCTGCGCCGTCGTTTAGGTTTCATCTTTCAGGCGCATAATTTACACGAAAGCCTGACTGCGACGCAAAATGTTCTGATGGGCTTACAAGTGCATGAAAATGGTAGCTCGCATCGCGGAGACGTGAAACAGCAGGAAAAAGCGGCCAGGCACATTCTGTCGATACTCGGTTTGGAAGACAGGCTGGACTATCTGCCTGCAAAACTTTCAGGCGGACAAAAACAGCGCGTTGCTATCGCCCGTGCGCTTGTCTCAACCCCGGATATTGTTTTTGCTGATGAGCCAACAGCTGCACTTGATAAGGACACAGGCCTGCGCGTGGTTGAGCTACTGAAGGAGATGGGCCGCGAACGTGGCACAACGACCGTCATGGTGACCCATGATAACCGGATTCTCCAAATGGCAGACCGGATATTGACCATGGATGAAGGCCATTTGTTCGAAGGCGCTCACACCTGAGAAAAGTCCCATCAAAGCGGCATGCTACAGAAGATCTTATGATTTGCACGCATGGCTTGATAGGCTGGATCAATTGTGCCTCTGAAGGTTCGGGAGGAGAATAAACCTTCAGAGGCATCTTGTATCTCTGTCAGTTAGAGCTGAGCAGAGAGATCTTTGGCGAGTGTTGTATACTTATCGCCAACGATGAGGTGGAGCGCTTTGTCTCCTGCTTTCATGACCTGAACACCTGCCTGAGACAGCTCCGTCAGGGACGCACCAGCAATATCTTGCAGTTCAACGCGCACGCGGGTGTTTGCAACAGCCTCAACAGCTACAACGTTTTCCTTACCGCCAAGCTGACTAAAAATCGCAACAGCATCGAGACCTTGCTTAGGGGTTGGCGTTGCAGAGGCACCACCGCCTTGCAGGTAGATCTCCATATCTGTCTTCAGGTTTTCAGAGGCTGTACCGAAGATTGCCTGTGCGCCGTTACCAACGCGAATGACACCACGGGCACCGAGAGCTTTCAGAGCTGCATCATCGATTTTGGAAACATCAGCCGTGCTGACGCGAAGGCGAGTGATACATGCATCCAGATTGGTGATATTGTCTGCGCCGCCAAAGGCTTTGACCAGTGCTGCTGACATTGCACTTTCGTCACCTGATGCAACTGCGGCAGATGCTTCTGTTGCAGTTTCACGACCTGGAGTTTTCAGGTTCAGAGCAACGATGAGCACGCGGAATACAGCGTAATACAGAGCAGCATAACCCAGACCGAACACGATCAGCATCCAGCCGTTGGTGGAGAGTGGGTAGAGCAGCACGTAATCGATAAAGCCGTGTGAGAAAGTCATGCCGTGCTTGATGCCAAGCATGATCATCAGGGAGTAGCCAATACCTGCCAGAATAGCGTGTGCGACGTAAAGAACTGGCGCAACGAACAGGAATGCGAACTCGATTGGCTCGGTGATACCTGTCAGGAAGGAAGTCAACGCTGCGGAGATCATGATGCCGCCAACCATGGTGCGGTTTTCAGGCTTTGCGCAGTGCCAGATCGCCAGTGCAGCAGCAGGCAGGCCCCACATTTTGAAGAGGTAGCCACCAGCCATGTTACCCGCAGTCGGATCACCTGCAAGATAGCGCTGAATTTCACCGGTAACAGCCTGACCAGTTGCCGGGTCGATGTAGGAACCAGCTTCAAAGAAGAACGGGACGTTCCAGATGTGGTGCAGGCCGAATGGGATCAGCGCACGTTCAATCACACCATAGATGAAGAACGCTGTTTCCGGGTTTTCTTCTGCTGCCCAACGGGAGAAACCATTGATAGCGCCACCAATTGGAGGCCACACGAATGCAAGAACCACACCCAGACCGATACATGCAAAGGCTGTGACGATCGGCACAAATCGTTTGCCCGCGAAGAAGCCCAGATAGTCCGGTAGCTTGATACGGAAAAACTTGTTGAACATGAACGCAGCAAGTGCGCCCACAAGAATGCCGCCAAACACACCTGTGTCAATGGAGGTAATACCTAAAATCGACTTGGTTTCGATGCCAGCGGTTTCAGCAACAACGCCCATTGTTGCCAGAAGAACACCGTAGCCAACCACGGCAGCTAGGCCGGCAACACCGTCGTTTTTCGCAAAGCCGAGAGCAACAGCAACTGCGAAGATGATTGGCAGGTTGCCGAAGATTGAGCCTCCAGCCTGCGCCATCAGATGGTTGATGAACTCAGGAATGAATGGCAGGTCAGCAGCGCCGACGCCAAGAAGGATACCAGCAGCAGGCAGAACCGATACTGGCAGCATCAGGGACTTACCAATTTTCTGTAAGGCACCAAATGCGTTTGAGAATGTACTCATAGTTTTTCCCCCAGGATTGTATGGTGTGCAAGCACGCCATGCCCCCTGATTTCGTTAGGCATTCCCAGCGGGAACGCCAACTCCCACATTTACTCCTGCATCACTGATGTGATTTGAGGAGATCTTTCACGTCACTGAGATCCGCGCAGTCCAGAGCTGCTTGCGCAAGCTTGCAGGACTCCTCCATGGATACAGTGCGAACTTTGTGTTTCACTTCCGGCAGGGCAGGTACGCTGACGGAGAGTTCTTTGACACCGAGACCGATAAGAACCGGTACGGCTTCGATCTGACTGGCAAGACCGCCACATACGCCGACCCATTTACCTGCATCTTTTGCTGCTCTGACGGTGAGTTCGATCATGCGCAGAACAGCAGGGTGCAGAGCATCTGCACGAGCTGCGAGGCCCGGGTGACCACGGTCAATGGCCATGACGTACTGAGTGAGGTCGTTGGTGCCGATGGAGAAGAAGTCCACTTCGTGTGCCAGCTTGTCAGCCATAAGGGCAGCAGATGGTACTTCGATCATGATGCCGACTTCAACGTGCTCAACACCGAGGTTTTTCTGTTCTTCACGCACCAGTGCGTTAACCGCACGCAGCTCATCCAGAGCGCTGATCATAGGGTACATGATGCGGGCATGGCCCCTGTGTGCCTGAGACAGGATCGCGCGAACCTGACGGCGCAGAAGACTTGGGCGCTCTATGCCGATGCGCACACCGCGTACACCAAGGAACGGGTTTTCTTCATGCGGCATTGGCAGGTATGGCAGAGGTTTGTCGCCGCCCACATCCAGAGTGCGGATGATAACAGGACGCTCTTTGCTCATAACCTCAAGAATAGCACCAACCTTTTCGGCTTGCTCTTCTTCGGTCGGTTCGTTGAGGCGCTCCATGTAGAGGAACTCTGAGCGCAGCAGACCAACGGCTTCAGCGCCCGCAGCAACGGCTTTTTCAGCATCTTCCAGGCTACCGATATTAGCTGCGATTTCCACCTGAAAACCATCTTTGGTGATTGCTGGTTTATGGGCGTCACGCTGGTATTCTTCAGCCTGCTTAGCTGCATTTTCAATCTTCTTAGTGAAGGCAGCTTGCTCGGCTTCAGTTGGAGCAACTTTGACCTTACCGCGCTTAGCATCCAGCAGCAGCACGGTGCCGTCTTCAAGATCCTTCATAGCCTCTTCAACGTTGACGAGGTAAGGCAGATCGTTTGAGCGGGCGATGATAGCCGCGTGAGAAGAAGAGCCTCCGTGTGTGGTGCACAGACCAACGATTTTAGTCAGGTCCAGTGCAACAATTTCGGACGGCGTGATATCTTCCTGAAGGAGAATGGTGCCTTCCTCAAGGATTTCGCCGCCATCATCAACGCCAAGCAGTTTCTTCAGAACGCGCAGGCCAATGTCGCGGACGTCTGCGGCGCGGCCTGCGAGCAGCGGGTCGTCCATCTTGGCGAGGGTTTCTGCCTGCGCCTCATACGCCAGCTTCCAGCTCCACGCTGCGCCCTGACCTCTGGCGATGTCTGCCAATGGCTTTTCGGAGAGTTCCGGATCGGAAATCAGCTCAATGTGGGCGTTGAAGACTTCTGCCAGCTCATCCTGACCGTTCTTAGTCAGGCGATCAATGATGCTTTGCAGGTCTGCAATGGAGGATTTGACGGAAGCTTTGAACGCAGCGCGTTCTTCAGCTGGGCCGATACTCTCACGAGTTACTTCTGGTAAGGCTTTGTTCTGCTTATATAGCTTGCCGATGGCGCGCCCCGGGGAAGCGGTGAAACCAATGAGAACGCCTTCTTCACCAGATTTGACCTGAAGTAACGGCGCTTCTTCCTCTACCTCTTGCTGTGGGGTCTCAGAGAAGCTGGTGATCTCTTCACCAAGGCCCGCTTTCACAGCGGCGATAACATCTGCCACCACCTGCTGCGCATCTGGCCCGACGGCTTCGATCTCCAGCGTGTCGCCAAGCTTTGTTTTCAAGGACATAATGCCGGTCACAGAAGAACCGCTGCAGGTTTTTCCGTTGACAGTAAAGGTCACTTTAGCATCGGCTTTGCGCACTTCAACTGCCAGACGGGCGGCAGGGCGAGCGTGAAGACCGGTGGCATTCGGGATTTTGACAGAGCCGCTGATAGCAGGGCCAGCTGGCTCAACGGCAGTCTCCTGTGCTGGTGCAGACGTGCTTTGCAGATCATTGCTGCTTGGGACGGTGAATACAACCTGACCGAGGTCAGTCTGGACGTTGCCTGAAGGAGTAACCGTAGTAATTTCCTGACCGCTGGTGATGACAACAGCGGACTGAACGGAAACGCATTCACGAGCGATGATATCGGCATCGAAGGTAATAAGTGGCTGACCTTGCTCGACCTGATCTCCCTCCGCGACGTGCAGTTCGAAACCACGGCCTTTCAAGGCGACGGTGTCGAGGCCGATGTGCATCAGCAGTTCAACATCACCTTGTTGCAGCGTAACTGCATGATGCGAATTATGAATTTGTGTAATCTGGCCAGTAAATGGGGCGTAAAGAACATTGTCGGTCGGGTCGATAGCAACGCCATCACCCATCATCTTCTCAGCAAACACCGGATCGGGCAGGTCGGTGACAGCCTGAACAATGCCTTTCAGTGGCAAATTGATGGAAAATTTGTTTTTTTGATCCTTCACCGTTTTATCTCCCGATTATATTAGGTGAATGCGCGCCTTCTTAAGCTTCAGCTAAATCTTGAAAGGACAAGAGGCGCTTTTTTTCGCGAGGATCATTTGGGTAAGGCCGTGCGGCAATACGTATAAAGACTAGTGTTACGCTGTGTTACGAATTGTTACAAAAGGAAATATTTTCGATTACATTGATTAATACTCGCTGATACGAGTGGGTGATGTTGTTTTCGGTGTAATTTTTAGTTTAATTAATTTTATTACTTAGGTGTATTCTTGCTGCTACACAAACTGATAGATGCCGTTCAGTGAGTTACAGCAGGGCTGTAACAACAGTTAGATACATAAAAGAGGCACTGTTACATTGAAATGGACCAGACCACATAGCATGTTGTCGACCGCCTCATGCCTCAGGCTGGATAGCGAGCGAAAGCGCTAAAACGAGGCTTACGGAGATTGCTGGGTATGAAGAGATTACTCAGAGTAAAAACATCGCGAAAATCTTAGTAGCTGTTCAATGATCTGGAGCAGACATCTCTTTGATAGGATGCCAGTAAGCTTACGAGCTTGAAATCAGCTTCTTACTATCTGCATCAAACACGCACACCTGAGTTGTATCGATGGAGAAAGCCATGCTTTCGCCGGGGCCGCAGGCGAGCAAAGGGGATACGCGGGCTTTGGCAGGGTGACC
This sequence comes from uncultured Pseudovibrio sp., assembly GCA_947496145.1. Lineage (GTDB taxonomy): Bacteria > Pseudomonadota > Alphaproteobacteria > Rhizobiales > Stappiaceae > Pseudovibrio. The sequence continues at coordinate 29,536 of CANMBS010000046.1, read as the reverse complement.
AGCCAGACGGATGACGCAAAGGGTGTCAGCACCGGTGGGTTCCAGTAGTTCCACATCGCACTCTATCTCTGCACTGGTGGATTGAGTGAAGGCAGTATGGGTGATCATTTCAGGGCGCAAGCCGAGGATGATCCTTGTGTTTTCGCGGGCTTCCAGCTGTTTTGAAGTTTCCAGGGGGAGGAAATAGTCCTTTGGCTTACCTTTCAATATCGCTGGCAAGTTGATACCGATTTGACTATCCCGCCTTATCAGGTCCACTTCGACAAAGTTCATGGGCGGTGCGCCGACGAAGCCCGCAACATACATGTTAGCTGGTTTGCTGTAGATTTCCTGAGGTGTGCCGACTTGCTGGATGACGCCGTCTTTCATGATGGCGATGCGGTCAGCCAGCGTCATGGCCTCAATCTGGTCATGGGTGACATAGACCATGGTAGCCTTAAGGCTCTGGTGGAGTATTTTAATCTCCGTGCGCATTTCACCGCGCAGTTTGGCGTCCAGATTGGAAAGCGGTTCATCAAACAGGAAGATCTTCGGGCGGCGCACGAGGGCGCGGCCCATGGCGACGCGCTGGCGCTGCCCACCGGACAGCTGGGCTGGTTTGCGGGCAAGCAGATGCTCAATCTGTAGCATGGTGGCCACCTCAAGCACAGCTGCCTTGCGGTCGGCCTTGCTGATTCTGCGCATTTCAAGACCAAACGCGATGTTGCGCTCCACTGTCATGTTTGGGTAGAGCGCATAGCTTTGGAAGACCATGGCAATATCGCGGTTCTTGGGATGGACGTCGTTGACCACCTCGCCATCCAGTCGGATTTCACCGTCCGCGATGGGCTCCAGTCCGGCGATGATGTTGAGTAGTGTGGACTTTCCGCAGCCGGAGGCGCCGAGCAGGACGAGAAACTCGCCGTCTTTTACATCAAGGGAAATGTCTTTCAGGATGTCCGTTGAGCCAAAGGATTTTGACAGATGTTCGATGGAGATGGTCGCCATAAATGAGCCTCTAGCCTTTGACCGCGCCTGCGGTGAGCCCGCGCACGAAGAACCTGCCTGCGATGATATAGACAACGAGGGTCGGCGCAGCAGCTATGAGCGCTGCTGCCATGTCCACGTTGTATTGTTTCACGCTGGTGGTGGAGTTGATGAGATTGTTGAGTGCCACCGTTACTGGCTGCGCCCCGCCTGATGTGAAACTCGCTCCGAAGAGGAACTCATTCCACACCTGTGTGAACTGCCAGATCACCGAGACGACGATGATAGGGACTGAGAGCGGCAGCATGATATGCCAGAAGATGCGGAAGAACCCCGCTCCATCCATTGTAGCCGCCCGCACCAGCTCCTGCGGAACGGACACATAGTAATTGCGGAAGAACAGCGTGGTGAAGCTGATGCCGTAGATGGTATGTACTACGATCAGACCAGTGATAGAGTTGGCGATACCCAGATAGCCGAGGGTCTGGGCCATGGGCAGAATGACGATCTGGAACGGGATGAAACAGCCGAATAACATCAGGGCGAAGATGATATTAGCACCGCGAAAACGAAAGAGCGACAGGGCGTAACCGCTCAAGGCCCCGATCAGGGTTGAGATCGCTACCGACGGCACGGACATGATCACCGAGTTGAGAAAATATGGGCGCAGGCCCTCACAGCGCACACCGATGCAGGCGCTGGACCATGCCTCGCGCCACGCGGTAAAGTTGAGCTCGTGGGGCAGGTCCAGCAGGGCACCTGCGCGGATTTCGGCAAGGTCCTTCAGTGAGGTGGAGAGCACTACGTAGATTGGGCCCAGATAGAGTACAGCGGCGGCGAGCAGCAGGGTCCAGATGAAGAGACGGCCAAACAGGTGGCGTTTGCCGTTGGCGCCGGGGAGTGTTTTGGGGTTAGCCATGGCGCTTTGCCCTCAACTCGGAATAAAGATAGGGCACGATGATTGCGGCAACAGTTGCCAGCATCATCATAGCAGAAGCTGCGCCAAGGCCGATCTGGTTGCGGCGGAAAGCCATCTCGTACATGAAGTTGGCGGGCAGGGTGGAGGAGTAGCCCGGACCGCCGTTTGTTAGTGCCACCACAAGGTCAAAGCTCTTGATGGACAGGTGCGCGAGAATGACGAAGGCTGAGAGGAACACGGGCCGCAGCGAGGGCAGGATGATGCCGAAGTAGATGCGGGTGGTACTGGCCCCGTCCAGATGGGCTGCGCGGATGATGTCCTCATCAACGGTACGCAAGGCGGAGAGGAACAGGGCCATCACGAAGCCCGAGGCTTGCCAGACGGCGGCGATGACCACCACGTAGATTGCCATGTCGCGGTTGACGATCCAGTCGAACTGAAAGCTCTCCCACCCCAACTGCTGCATATAGCTTTCGATGCCGAGGGACGGGTTCAGAATCCATTTCCACGCTGTGCCCGTAACGATGAAGCTGATCGCCATGGGGTAGAGATAGATGGTGCGCAGTGCTCCTTCCGCGCGGATGCGTTGATCCAGCAGCACAGCCAGCACACAGCCGATGGTGATGGCGAACAGGATGTAAAGACTGCCGAAAATCAGCAGATTATGGAAGGCCACGTTCCAGCGATCCATGGCCAGCAGGCGTACATATTGCTGGACACCCTGAAAATCGAAGGTGGGCAGCATGCGGGAGTTGGTGAGCGAGATGAAGCCCGTCCACGCGATAAACCCATACACGAAGAACACGATGAGCAGAAACGGCGGCGCAACCACCAGCTGCGGCAAAAATCGCTGCAGTCTGTCAAGAACAGACATCTGCTTGCGCTGCTGGGGGTTGGACATGGGGCTCTCTTCGTTTGGGCGGACTGCGGACCTGTCAGAAACTACGCTTTACTCTGACTGCCCGAGGGAAATCAATCTGCTAGGATTACGGTCTCGGACAGTTTATCGACAGCTTCTTGTGAAGACATGCCCGTGTTGAAGTGTTCGGTCACCACATCCAGAAAGGCCCCACGTATGGCACCGGACTGCACAAGCTCGTGAGCTATGGAGCCGACAACGGTGTTGCGCGCCTCATTGAGCATCAGATCCTTGCTGGATTTTATGGCGCACTCGTCGAAACCCTCAAGGTTCACGCCCAGTCTGGCGGGAATGGAGCCTTTGAGCAGGTTGAACTCCTTCTGCACATCCTTATCCAGCAGGAGGGAGGCCATCAGCTGCTGGCCTTTCTTCTGTTCCTCATCGTCAACGGCGAACATGGCGAAGCTGTCGGAATTGATGATGTAACCACCCTTGGAAGGGGACGAGACGCAGATAAAGTCCTCACCCGGTTTCAGACCCGCTGTCAAAAACTCAGCCTTCGCCCAGTCTCCCATAATTTGCATGGCCGCCTCACCGCGCATCACCATGGCTGTGGCAAGATTCCATTCGCGGCCCGGAGCGCCCGGGTCCACGTAAGTGCTGAGTTTGCGCATCTGATCGAACACTTTAATCATGGTATCAGAGCGCAAAGCGTCCTGATCCAGATCCAGATATGCCTTCTTGTAAAAGTCTGCCCCGCCTATCCCCAGCAGCACCACCTCAAACAGGGTCACGTCCTGCCACGGTTGTCCGCCATGGGCGAGTGGAATGATACCAGCGGCCTTAATCTTTTCAGCGGTCTCGTTAAACTCATCCCACGTTTGTGGAGGTGTAACGCCGACCTTGCCGAGCACTTTGGGATTAGCCCATATCCAGTCCACGCGGTGGATGTTGAGCGGCACGGCCACATACTCACCCTGATACTGCACAGACTCTTTGAGCAGATCAGGCAGAAGTTCATCCCAATTCTGTTCATCTGCGGTGGCACTCAGCCCTTCAAGAGCGCCAACTGCGGCCCATTCCTGAATGTTCTGACCTTTGATCTGGGCAACGGAGGGTGGTACACCAGCCAGCACACGGGCGCGCAGAACAGCGGCCATGGCGTCGCCGCCGCCACCGGCAACAGGTGCGTCATCCCACACGCCGCCATGTGCCTCAAACGCTTGTTTGAGCGAGCGAGCCGCACGCGCCTCTCCGCCTGATGTCCAGAAATGCAGGACTTCAGCGGTGGGCGCGGCTTGCGCCGTGACGCTTCCGAATAAAACAGCAAGTGCGACCAAGCTGAGACGCGGGCTGCCCATTATTGTCTCCCGATGGGTGTTCTCCAAGCTGCTTTTAGCAAACTCTTTCTTCAATTTATCGCGTATAAACACACAATCCAATGAACTTGCACGTGCAAGACAACCTGACGCATACACATTCCTCTCGCGATGGCCAAATGTTTTGTTATACAGCACAGGGCCAGAGTGAGCTGGTTGGGATTGAAATGGGTACACCGAGGTATGATGCTCTCGAACAAAACACTGCTGATTGTTGACGATGATGAGGAAATCGCCAACCTGACGGCAGACTTCCTGAAAGATCGTGGGTACACCGTGTTCACTGCAAACTCAGCGGAAGAAGCCATTGAGCTCCTGGACACCAACCACATCGATCTGATGGTGCTGGACATCATGCTGCCGGGAGAAAACGGGCTGACCCTGTGCCAGCGCGTACGCCAGACCTCCAAGATGCCAATCATCATCATCTCCGCGATTACGGGGGATACTGAGCGCATTGTCGGACTGGAGCTAGGTGCAGATGACTATCTGGAAAAGCCGTTTAATCCCAGAGAGTTACAAGCCCGTATCTTTGCTATTTTTCGCCGAACTGAAGACGTTGAAACAGCAGCAACGCCCAAAGCGCAGCGCTTTGAGTTCAGCGGCTGGAAACTGGATGAAGCAACTCGCCATCTGACCGCACCTGATGGTGTGCTGGTGCATCTCAGCTCCTCAGAGTTTGATGCTCTGCTGACCTTTGTGAAGTCACCGCAAAAGCCGATTTCACGGGATACGCTGGGGCGTGTACTGCGTGGGGCCAAGGTGGATTCCCATGATCGCAGCATCGATATTCTGATCAGCCGCCTGCGTAAAAAGCTGGCGCAAACAGACCCAAGCACGGACTTCATCACCACAGTGCGCCATCAGGGCTATCTGTTTTCTCAGAATGTAACGCGAGTGTAGTTTGACTGAACCGGAAAGAGCGTGGCTTTGTCAGGACTGATCCTGAGCATCCTTCCCAGATCCCTTGAACGCCGTATGGTTGTGGTTCTCATCACTGCGGTGCTGTCAATCTTTGTGGTTCTGGGGCTTACGCTCAACGCCTACAATGCCAGAGAATTGGCCCTTAGCAACTCCTTTGAGGCCGGGACTGAACTGAGCCAATACATTCGCATGTCCGCGCAAGAAGGAACAGTAACAACCCCTTATGCAGGCAAATATTTGCAGGTGGTTGAAGTGGCTGAACCAGCTCTTGCTGGTGATGCATCCTCTCTGCCTTTAAGCTTTGATGATGCTGGTGAGAAGCTTGCTGCTGAGCTAATGTTTACAGGGGAGTTGCCGCGAGCCGACCTGATCACGCAGGATCAGCCAGAACCAACTTACCAGCTTGATAATCTTGGTGCCTTCACACAGGCGGTGACCCGGCAGGATAAGACGATCCAGCTTTATCTGGAGCTGCCGAATGGTCAGGGCAACCGACTGATCATGTTCCCGAAGCTCTGGCGGGACCGGATGACGGAGCCGATGCTCTTCATCATTGCAGCGCTGTGCATCATCATTGTTTTTGTGCTGGCCCGCAACCTCATTCACTACTCCGCCGCTCCGTTCCGGTCCCTGGCAAAGTATGAGCGTGCCGAGCTGAAACCGTGGGACACAGAAGAAGCTGTTGCTCTGCGGGACACGCTGGTGCGCGAGCAGGAAGCCCGGGCGCAGTTGCTGGAAGAACAAAAACGCATGCTGGCCTCCATCAGCCATGACCTGCGCACACCTGCGACCCGATTGCGGCTGCGGATAGAGCAGATCGAATCTACGAGTCTGCGCAGTCGCATGCTGCATGATGTGGAGGAGATGACCCGCCTCATCGCAGCCTCACTGGATTTTTTACGCTTCAATGCGCTTTTAGAAGAACCTCAGCAACTCTCCCTCGCAGCGCTGCTTCAGTCACTCTGCGATGACTACATGGACACGGGCAACGATGTTGTCTTCGTCCCCCAGCGCCACAAAATGACGGATCAGAGCCGTAACATTTTTGGGGGCGGCGGTGAAGTTGAGTTAGAAGTGGAAGGCCGTGCGGTGATGAGTGGCCAGCCGACCGCTTTGCGCCGTGCCTTCAGTAATCTCATCGACAATGCTCTTAAATATGGCGGCGCAGCCACCGTTGAGATGCAAAACCTTGAGAATGATCAGCTGCTTGTGTCCATCAGTGATCCCGGTCCCGGCATTCCGACACATCTGCACGAGAAGGTGTTTGAACCGTTCTTCCGCAATGACAGTGTGGAACGCACCCGCTCATCCAGCGTTGGGCTGGGGCTTTCCATCGTAAAGCAGATCATCAACGCCCATGGCGGTGAAATCAGCCTTGGCGAAACGCCGGAAGGCAAGTTCTGCATCTTCGTGAAATTGCCTCGCGAGTTGTAGAATATACACTTCTGTCTCTTGAATGCGATTGGTGATTGATAGCCTGAAGCTGAATGCCGCCTGTCTGGATTGTAAAATCCCTCAATGTAAAGACCAAGTACTTCCTCCGCTTGTGCCTTGCCACTCATGGAAGGGATGATGTTATGCTTCTCCTGATCTTAACCTATCAGAAGTCCCATCACTTTTTTTCCGGCCAGCCCACCTCTCAATGACTGTGAAAATATAGAAGTCTTGCGTCTCAGCGGCCACTTGCAGAATTGCCAGGATAATTTTGATTACTGGTGAGAATACAGGATTACTAACTAAGTCACATGAGTTGTCATCCGATGCAGTTTATGGACTGCGTCAGAAAGCTGTAAAACCGCGTGTCAGCTGAGCGGGTGAAGTTGATGCGGATGCCTTGTGGCAATGTTCCCGGAACCACTGAAAACCATGTGGTTGGTGCAACAAAGATACCTTGTTTGGACGCTTGGGTAGTGAACTGCTCCAGATCGGTATTCTGACCAAAATATAAAAGCGTATAATACCCGTCTGGTGATGTCGTGTGGCACTGCATTCCAAGCTTCTGGATCTCACTCAGGCACGTCGTCTTCGCCTCTTCTAACCGTTTTCGCAGTTGTACCAGATGTTTGGCATAACGTCCGGACTCGATCATATCGGCTATCAGAATCTCAGAGTATCGCGCACTATTAACAGTGGTGATCATCTTGAGATCTGCAACTTCCCGGGCAACCTCACGATGGCTGACAATATAACCGCAGCGCAAGCTGGCTGACAGAAGCTTGGAGTAAGACCCAACAAAGATGAGGTTCTTAAATCCATCCAGTTTTGCAAGGACAGGTCCTTCCCCGCATCCTAAGTCCAGAAACGGGTCATCATCAACCACCTTAAACCCAAACCTTTCCGCTATTTGCAACAGGTTGTGAGCGTTTTGTAAGTTGATTGATGTGCCTGTGGGGTTTTGTGAGGTCGACTGTGTAAAGTAAAGTTTCGGACGATGCGTTTGCGCAAGTCTTTCAAGCATCTCCAGATCTGACCCGTTGTTATGTCTGGGCACTCCGATAATATGAACCCGTGCAAGCTTGAGTTTTGCAAAAAGTGGGTAGTATCCTGGCTCATCAACAAGTACGGCGTCTCCCGGCTGCAAATACAGCCGGGTCAAAAGATCAAGTGCATGATTCGCACCAAACGTTGTGACGATCTGGTCGGTAGAGATTGCTACATTCGATTGTGCAAACTGACCCGCGATCAGCTCGCGAATACGTTTGTATCCAAATGCATTGCCATAACCGGAGTGATCGGAGTCCTTTTCAGAAAACAAGCCACAATCGATGCGTTTGGGGAGTGTTCCACGCATCCACGAAGCCGGAGGTCGTCCATCCCCCGGACGAAGCGCAAAGTTCTGAGAAAGCTGTGCGCGAAGCAACGAAACCATATCCGATGCCTCCTCAACACGACCGCTCCCATCAACGGTTTTGCCCGCTTCAGTGAAATTTTGTGCACGATCACTCACGAAATATCCTGAACCGGGGCGGGCAGTAATTTTTTGCTGCGCAGTCAACCGGCCATAGGCTTCCACAATGGTGTTTTTGGAAACACCGTGTGCCTCGCTCGCCACCCGGATTGAGGGCAATCGCATACCAGCGCGAAGGCTGCCATTTGTAATTTGCAACACAACGGCCTGCATAACTTTTTCGATTTTATTCAATGGCCCCTCTCAAGTGTACCCTAATCCAGACAGGTACAGTCGGCAAAATTGTTCCCTAACTGTATCTGCAATTTTACTCAGATCAATATTAGAGTTTTGCATATTTCAGAAGGAAGGCCCGATGCACAGCAGCAGTTCACTCACTTCTTCCAGACTGCCAGATATGCGCAGTAAGACACCTGAGGAACGACGGGTGGCAATCGCCAGCGCATATAAAGGTAGCCAGCCACCATTGGAGATGCTTTCGGATGAGGCAGTCCTGCCGTTAGAACTGGCAGATGGCATGATTGAAAATGTCATTGGTACCTTTGAATTGCCATTGGGTGTAGCAACAAACTTTCTGATCAACGGCAAGGAGTATCTGGTTCCTATGGCGGTAGAAGAACCGTCAGTGGTCGCAGCGGCATCCTTCATGGCGCGTCTTGCCCGCGAGAATGGTGGTTTTAGAAGCCAAACCACGCGACCGATTATGCGGGCCCAGATTCAGCTGCTTGGTATCACCGATCCTCACGGTGCCCGACAACGCCTGTTGATGGAGCGCGAGCAGATCATATCTCTTGCAAACGCACAGGATCAGTTTCTCGTCGAGCTTGGTGGCGGGTGTAAAGATATCGAAGTGCACATCTTTGAGAAGACAGCTGTCGGAAACATGGTTGTGCTGCATATTCTGGTTGATGTGCGAGACGCAATGGGTGCCAACGCTGTCAATACAATGGCCGAAGCTGTTGCCCCCTTTGCTGCACAAATCTCCGGCGGCACACCACGCTTGCGCATTCTTTCCAACCTTGCAGATCAGCGTTTGGTACGCACACTTGTAAAGATCAAACCGGAATCTCTTAGCACAACCGAGTTTGATGGCCATGCTGTTGCCATGGGCATGGTAGAGGCCTGCACTCTTGCTGAGGTTGATCCTTACCGGGCAGCTACTCACAATAAAGGCATCATGAATGGAATTGACCCTCTTGTGGTGGCAACAGGAAATGACTGGCGTGCGGTGGAGGCCGGGGCACATGCCTGGGCGGCGCGAGATGGCCGATACACCTCTTTGACCCGCTGGGAAATTAATTCTGATGGAACTCTGGTGGGCACTATTGAACTGCCCATGGCGCTCGGCCTTGTCGGGGGCGCAACCAAAACTCATCCCGCCGCGCAGGCAGCGCTGGCAATGTTGAACGTAGAGACAGCGAATGAGCTTTCGCAAGTCGCCGGTGCAGTCGGTTTGGCGCAGAACATGGCTGCACTCAGGGCATTGGCGACAGAAGGCATACAGCGCGGACACATGGCTCTTCATGCGCGTAACATTGCCATTGCTGCAGGCGCGAGCGGGGTGCAAATCGACAAGGTTGCCAGATCGCTCATTGCCGCAGGTCAGGTTTCTACAGACAGGGCCAGAGAAATAATCTCTGAGCTGGCAGGGGCATAACGTGTTTATCCAAATGGGGAGTGGAATAAGATGACGAAATTATCCAGACGCCAAACGCTGAAACAGCTGGGAGTAGCGGGACTTGCCGCACCTGCTCTGGTAACTGCAAGCAGCCTTGAAGCCAGAGCACAAGGTAAAGTTACATGGCGTATGCAGGCATTGTGGGGCGGCAGTACCACACCAATGAGATATGAGGAAAAATTCTGTGTCCGTGTTGCCCAGCTCACCGAAGGCGGATTTGAAATCAAACCGTTTTCCGGGGGGCAGATGGTGCCGAATGCGCAGGCATTTGATGCCGTTCGCGGCGGCGCATTTCAGCTTATGAAAACCTATGATGGGTATACTGCGGGGAAAATCGCAGCGCATGGGTTTACCTCTTCTGTTCCATTCGGCTTTCCTGCTTCTGACCAGTTTGAAGCATGGTTCTATGAGCGTGGGGGAATTGATCTGGCCAGAAAAAGCTATGCGCCAGCTGGCCTCAGTTACATCGCGCCTACCGTTTATGGCGAAGAGCCCATTCATTCCACCGTGGAAATTCGCAGGCTTTCGGACATGACCGGCTTGAAAGGGCGCTTCGTTGGTCTGGCCGCTGCTGTCATGGGAGATCTGGGTGTCGCAGTCTCACCACTGCCTACCTCCGAAGTGTATACGGCTTTAGATAAAGGGCTTATCGACTTTGCTGATCGCGGTGACATCAAAGCTAACTATGAGGCAGGTCTGCACGAGGTTTCCAAATACCTTATTCTGCCCGGTGTACATCAGCCAACCACTGCAACAGCCTATGTTGCCAACACTGGTGCCTATAACCAGTTAAGTGATCAATATCGCGCGGCACTCGAAGTTGCTGCCCGCGAAATCTCTGGCGCACTGCGTCAGGATATTCTGGTCTCCAATGCAGAGTATACCCAGAAGTTTCAGCAGGCAGGTGTTGAAGTTATCACTCTGGACGAGCAAGATATTGCCGACTATCGCAGTAAAGCTGTCGCTTCCTGGGAAAAAGCTGCAGGAAACGATGAGCTGGCCCAGCAAATCCTGAACTCTCAACGTGAGCTGATGCAAGATTTCCGGCTGCTGTAAAAACCGCGAGTTGTTGCGGCAGCGCACACTGCCGCAGCTTCCCTTCACTTGGAAAGGTTTAGACTTGGCTTTTGCTCTGGCGGTTACCGTCATGAACCGGTTCTTGTTTTCCGCAGCAAAATGGCTGGTGTTCCTCATTGCTGCGCTGATGCTTTACGAAGTACTGGCACGCTATAGTTTTGAGGCTCCCACATCCTGGGCCCCTGAGTTGGCAACCCTTTTATTTGGTCCTTACTTTTTGCTTGGTGGTCCTTATTTGCTGCATATGGGCGGGCACGTATGTATTGACTTGCTCTCTGCACGGGCCGGTCCGCGCCTTGCGCTCATTTTGGCGGTTACAGGACTAACTTTGACCATGAGCTTTGCAGGTATACTGCTCTGGTTTGCCCATCCTCTCGTCGTTCAGTCCTATGAATATGCTGAAACCTCATACTCCACCTGGAACCCGGTGATCTGGCCTTCCAAGGCCGTCCTGCCGATTGCCGCCATATTGCTTATCGCGCAAACCATCGCAGAATTCGTACTGCTGTTTTCCGCCAGAAAGATAAAGAGTTAATGGTCTCCAGCAGCATACTTCCCTTTATGTTTATCTCCCTCGTCTGCCTTATGTTGACGGGCGCGCCATTAGCATTCGTTCTTGGTGCAATTGCTTTCCTTGCAACAATCTTTGCCTGGGGTCCCAGCGCTCTGATTGTGACGGTGTTAAATACATTTGAGGTGATGACCTCAGAGGCCTTAATGGCAATACCGCTTTATGTGCTGATGGCAGCAATCCTGCAAAAGTCTTCCATTATTGAAGAGCTTTACTCTGCAATGGAGATCTGGTTTGGCCGCTTAAGTGGTGGCCTTGCTATCGGCACAATTGTTATCTGCACAATTATGGCCGCAATGACAGGCGTGGTCGGTGCTGCTGTTGCTTCTATGGGAATTCTTGCCCTGCCTTCAATGCTGAAACGGCATTACAACGAGCCGCTGGCGCTTGGTACCATTTGTGCAGGTGGTACGCTTGGTATTCTTATCCCCCCCTCAGTCGTCACCATCGTGTATGCCATCACCGCAAAAATCTCCATTGGGCAGATGTTTATTGCTGGTGTCGTGCCCGGACTGGTACTGGCTAGCGCCTACTGCCTCTATATTTTTATTCGCGTTTCGATAAATCCGGACCTCGCACCTCAAACCACTCAGACACCAGACTATACTCTGGAAGATAAACTTAGGAGTCTTCGAGCACTCATCCTGCCTGCAATCGTAATTCTGTCTGTGTTAGGTTCCATTTATCTCGGCCTTGCTACCCCAACAGAAGCCGCTTCCGTTGGGGTGCTGGGATCGCTCTTTTGCGCAGTTACAGCAGGCAAACTGCGAATTTCCATGCTGTCTGAAGCTGCAAGTGATACCCTCAAAGTTACGGCAATGATCCTCTGGATCACCATTGGTGCCAGAGCATTCATCTCGGTATTCGTCGCAACGGGTGGACCCGATGGCTTGCTTGGCCTTATAGAAAATCTTGAATCATCCCGGTGGATCGTCCTCTGTACTATGTTAGGTACATTGGTCTTTCTGGGGCTGTTCCTCGACGAAATCGGGATTATTCTGTTATGCGTGCCCGTGTTTTTACCAATCGTGGAAGCTTTGGATTTTAACCGGCTCTGGTTTGGTGTTCTGTTCATGATTACCGCACAGATGGCTTATATTACTCCCCCCTTCGGGTACACACTCTTCTATCTGAAAGGGGTACTTCCGGAAGGAATTGGTATTGGCTCGGTCTATAAAGGCGTCATCCCGTTCTTCATGATCCAGCTATCAGTTCTGATCGCCTTCATGCTCTGGCCAGATCTTGTAACTTTTCTCCCCGAAGCAATGTCTGCACGAGTGAAATAGAATGCGTAGCCTTGAGTGAACTCTTCCCGGTTTGTCGCGATCTCAGTCAAGGGTGTATAAACAGAACGCTAGCAAGTAGTTTGCTAGCGTTACAATCTTCTGTTTTCAATGTAACTTAGTCGACAATAAACTCAGATTGTTTGAATTGACTGATTGCATCCTCATCAAGCTCAATACCCAGTCCCGGGCCTTCAGGAATATTGACGAATGGAGGCTCAAATTTAAGTGGGATTTTCAGGAGGTCGTGTGAGCGAATGTGGCGGCCAAAGATATCGCTCGGCCAGATGCAGTTTTTGGTCGCAGCGGCCTGATGGACATACATTGCTTCCAGAATGCCCAAATCCACTTCCGATCCGTGCCAGAAATAGAAGTTGGTGCAATGAGCAACCTGTGCCAGACGGTGGAAGGCAGCCAGACCACCATTGAAGTTGAAGCCATCAACTGCTTGATGAATCAGTGCGTTAATAATGTCGTGCTGACGCTGTCCCTGCCAGATATATGGTAAGGAAATGTGCCGGATGATGCGGATGTCTGTAAACTCCCGAAGAGCTTTATAGTCCTGAAGCATCCAGATTGGCATTGGATCTTCCAGGATCATGACATTACCGACCTTCTCAAGACCGCGTACAATTTTCTTGGTTTCACCAAGGTTTTCAAAGCGCTGGTTCGGGTCGAAGATAACTTTCATATCAGGGGCATGTTTGGCGATTTTTTCGCACATACCAACGGCGTCATCCTCCAGATCAGCTTTGAACTTGATGGTTTCAAAACCCATGTCCTGATACTGGCGCACCCAGGGGCCAACTTCATCAAGTGTGCGGTGACTGGACCATGCGGTGACCTTGACTTTGTTTTGCATAGCACCGCCAAGCAGCTTGTGCAGGGGAAGGCCTTGCAGTTTCGCAGCAGCGTCCCAGATTGCGCATTCAAAGCCATCATATTCACGGCAAAGAAGGATTGGCAGCTCCTGAAGGCACAGGTCTTCAATTGCAACACCAAGGAGACTATCTGCAATTTCCTGAATCAGTTTGGTGTTGTGATCTCTCATAAACTCACCGTAGCCAACGGTGCCGTCAGATAGTGTCATGCGCACAATGAGTTTCGGCAGCTCATCAAACTGAGTTGACCACGTTCCCTTCGCTCCCACCGGAAGCATATGCAGCGGCTTATTAAGTGTTGCAGAATTAATGACGCCAGGGTTTGCAGGAACGATGACTTCGGTAAATTCGAATTTCTTGATTCTGTGTTTTGTCATGGTGGCTACCGGTATTGACAGGAGAGTGTGGCCGGGGCTGTAACCCCGACCAGATATGCTGAATACTGCCTATTTCAGATAAACAGACCCATTTGCTTTCTTGATTGCAGCTTTGAATTCTGTCAGCAGTGCTTTGCCGCTGTCAGTGAGAGTTTCATCAAAGTATTTATCCATCTCACTCACCGCAACTTTGCGCATCCGGGCAATTTCCTCCATGGATGGAGTGTTGACGTCCATTTTTTCTTTCAGGTCAATGGTGTCTTCAGCTTCGGAAATGCGGCCCAGCCCACGGGTTGCGACAACGGCTTCCATGCTGGATGCTCTTAAAATGTCCTGCTGCTCTGGTGTCAGACCTTCAAAGAAGTCTTTGTTGACCAGGAAGAACATCGGGTTGTAGAGGTGTTTGATCAGACTGGTTGAACTCTGAACTTCATAGAGTTTTGTACGGTAAACCGTTGGGACCGGGTTCATCTGTCCGTCAATTACGCCAGTCTGAAGGCCAGTGTAAACCTCACTCCAGGCCAGAGGATAGGCTTCTGCACCCAGAGCCTGAATGAGGCGCTGGTGAGCCGGAACAGTCATCGTACGAATACGCAGCCCTTTAAAGTCCTCAAGAGTATTGACGGGCTTTTTGGAGTTGGTCAGCGCAAAGAACCCGCCCGGATCAGCGATACCCAGAACCACCACATCACCCAGCTTCTCTTCGATTGCCCGGGCCAGCTTCTTGCCGAAGTCACCCTCATAAACCTTATAGACCGCTGCCATATTGTCGAAAGCGAAAGGCAGGTTCAGAATGTCCAGATCAGGATATACCGGGGTCAGGGAACCGAGAGAAGCTATGGTGCCCTGAATGATACCATCACGCAGCTGTTGCAAACGCTCTTCACTGCTGCCAAGCTGATTGTTCGGGTAGATTTCTACATCAATTTCGCCGTTGGTTGCAGCTTCAACAGCAGAGCCCAAAACAGCAGAATAAGCGTGTGTAACGTTGCCCTTCGCTTCTGGTGGTGCATCATGGCCAATACGCATCAGCTCTGCATTAGCAGCCCCTCCCAACAGAGCTGAGATGCAAACAGTGGCAAGTAATGTCCTTAGAGATCTCATGGTATTTACTCCCAATTTCCAAGAGATTTTAAAAACCGAGTAGTCTCGGAATGAAGAGGGCTACATCTGGAGAGAATGCAAAACCCAGAAGGATGGCGACTTCCAGAAGCAGGAAGGGCCAAAGGTCTTTCATGATCCCGCCAATCTTCTCGCCGGTTACAGACGAGAGGACGAAAAGGCATGCGCCAATGGGGGGAGTCATCAGAGAAATGTTCAGAGCAAGAACAACGATGATGCCTGCGTGAATTGGATCAATACCGATATGAGCCATAATCGGCAGGAGGACAGGACCCATGATGATCAGAACTGCGGCGATATCCATCACCATTCCAAAAGCCAGCAGGATGCCAATCAGCATAAGCAGGATCAGGTCCTTGTTTTCACTGATTGCAAGCAAGCCTTTAGCAAGGTTTTGAGGTATGCGCTCAAATCCAAGCCACCAGCCAAGCGCAGATGCAATCGCAACAATCAGGAACACAACACCATTGATGCGTGCAGTTCTTGCCAGAATTTCAGGTAAATCAGAGAGCTTAAGGTTTTTATAGACAAAAATGCCGATGAAGAGAGCATAAGCAACTGCAATCGCGGCAGCTTCAGTTGGAGTTACAATCCCGCCCAGAATGCCGCCGAGGATGATACCAGGCATCAGAAGCGCAAGGAACGCACGCTTGAATGCTTCCCAGACAATCAGAAGGCTCAGAATATTATCTTCACGAGGCAGGTTCCTGGCTTTACCGCGAAGAGCAATCAACGCCATGCACAGCAGTGTAATAATAACGCCCGGCAAAATACCTGAAGCAAACAGACCTGCTATGGAAACCCCCATGATGGAGCCATAGAGCACCATCAGGCTGGATGGAGGCACTGTTGGGCCAACGATGGAACCTGCCGCTGTAATGGCACAGGCATATGAACGGGTGTAACCGTTGCGCACCATGGCAGGAACAAGGGTTCGGCCAAATGCGGCAGCATCTGCGGTTGCTGAGCCGGAAACCCCTGCAAAAAGCAGCGAAGCGAGCATGTTTGTGTGGGCCAGCCCTCCGCGCCAGTGCCCAACAAGTGCTTTGGCAAACAGAAGAATGCGGTCAGTAATACCGGTCTTGTTCATGATTTCGCCAGCAAGAATGAAAAAAGGCATTGCCAGAAATGCAAAGCTGTTCAGGGCAGCGAACATTCGGCTTGGAACCATGACGAGGAAGTTGTTGTCGATGATGCCGCCACCCAGAGCAATGTACCCTGCAAAAGTTGCAACCCCGATCGCAACTCCAATTGGCATGCCAACCAGCAAACTTACAATAAATAAGACTGCAACAATCATTGGTCTGCCCCCTGACTGGTCTTATTGGACACATCAACTTCAAGCTCCGGAACCGGAAGCTTGCCGAAATCACGAATGAACATAAGAGAGAGTTGAACAGCAGTGAGGAGAAACGAGACGCCCACGGCTGCATGAGGAACCGCCAGAGGCATTCCAAAAATAGAAGTTCGAGTGCCAAGGGCTTTCATTGAAAAACTAATCGATAAAACGGCAATAGCCAGAAAAACCGAAATGCTTAAGATATCAATGAGCGCCGCCAGCACCAGTCTTTGCTTTTCCGGGACCTTCTCGTAGATAAATGAAATAAAGACATGTTGTCTGCGATACATAGCAGTCGCTATTGCCAGTAGCATGGTCCAGACCATCAGATAACGTGCTGCTTCTTCTGTCCAGATTACCTGCCATTTAAAGATGTAACGATCCAGAACGGCGAACCAAACATCCAGAAGCAGGATTGAAAACATTAAAATAATGATCCTGTTCAATGCGATATCGATAACTCTAGAAGCCTGACCGCAAAATCTGCGCATAGAAATCTCCCGAAAATTAAACGCGCAAAACGTTCAACCCGCTTCCGCTGGGGATGGGAATCGCACCGGAATTGGATTTATTGGACCTATATTGGACTGAAATATCTATATGTCAACGAGAAATAGTTAGGTATTGTGCCGAGTGTTCGCTTGCAAAATGCATTGATATACACAAATGATCCGAATTGGATCTATTTTGGTTGATTAATTGGATCGATGCGACCAAAATGGGGTCCCAAATGAAGGACGGTTGTATTAGTAGTTCTTGAATTACGGATTTAGGGAAATACCAGAGACATGAAACAAGGCACACATTCGACCGATCTTCATACTCATTTACTGAATGCTCTAAGAAATGGTGACCTCACTCCTGGCCAGCGGTTGCCGACGGAGCGCTCTTTTGCTGATCAGTTCGAGATTAGCAGAGGGGCTGTGCAGCGTGTGTTGCAGGACCTTGAGGAAAAGGGGCTTATTTTCCGAAAGGTCGGGAGTGGCACTTTTGTTTCTGATCGTCTCGACAGTGCGGTTGAAACGATTGATCATGGTGTAGACATTAAACGCGGCAATCTGGCGGAGCACGTGGAAGCCCGGGCCGCATTTGAGCCATGGGTCGTTGCAACAGCTGCCCGCTATGCAAACTCAGAGCATAAAGAAGAACTGCGAAGACGATTGGAACGTGTGGCCAACCCTGAAGACTGGCTGGACTATAAAGAAGGCGTCTACCAGTTTTTCCGCCTCCTCTATGAGATCACCGAGAACGGCTTTTTGCTGCATATCTTTGATTTGATTATCAAAGCCCGCGAGGATGTTCGCTACGGAGGCGAGCGTCCCAAAACCCGAGTCAGTCTGGTTATCAGAAACAATATGGTTCGTTCACTGGAAGCAATCGCTGAACCCGTTGAGCAAAATGATCCTGAGAAAGCAGAGGCCGCGAGCCGCGAGTTTCTCGACAAGATGATATTGAGTGTAAACACATAAGTGGAGATGAATTCACATGGAAATCGGTAAACACCTTCCATCAGAGGCAAGCCAGCACGTGACCGCAGGGCCGTATTCCCCGGTTCTGATCGTTAAGGCTGACAAGATTGCTCTGATCTCCGGTCAGGCACCTTTAGATGATGACGGTAATGTTGTTGGAAAAACAATTGAAGAGCAAACGCGGGTTACTCTGGACAACTGCCTGAAGCAGCTTCAGACAGTCGGATGTGATTTTAGCGACGTATTCAAAGTCAATGTCTTCTTGACAGATCTGGAAGAGTGGGACCGGTTCAATGTTGTTTATCAGCAATATATGCCAGAGCCGCGCCCTGTCCGCACCGCTGTACAGACGGGCCTGCTTTCTACATTCAAAGTGGAAATCGAAATGTGGGCAGTGCATCACTAGGTCCTTTGACCTGATGTCAAACTAATACTATCAGGAGCGAGATATGAACTGGGAAGATCTGAGCACCGTTGATCTGGACAAATTTGACCGCGAAACGCCTGTTCTGTTGAATATTGCTGCAATTGAACAGCACGGCCCTCATTTGCCAGTTTCAGTGGATTCAGATATTGGAGAGTTCTTTCTCAAGGAACTTAACAAGAAGCTTGGTAATGGGATTCTGACATTGCCATGCGTTAAAGTCGGATGCTCTGAACATCACATGGACTTCACCGGGTCGCTAACAGTTACCCATGAAGCCTTCATGAACTATGTACTGGGTATTCTCGAATCTGTCCTTCATCACGGCTTCAGGAATATTCTTATTCTCAACTCCCATGGCGGCAACAACGCGATTGGCAAAGTGATCGCTGAAAAGCTTGGGGTGAAGTGCGGCAGGAACGTCCGTATTCTGTTTACTGCCTGGTGGCGAGCTGCTGCTGAACAGTTAGCCGCTATTTCTGACTCCGGGAAACTTGGTACAGGACACGCCTGCGAGTTTGAGACATCAATAATGCTCCTGGCTCAACCTCAGAAGGTAAATCTGGACCGCATGCCTGAAGGTCTGCAATTTGAACAGGCTGGAAAGCGTTATGATGCAGGGCTGACCGGAGGAAACACAGTCGATTATATCAGATCCATGAAACGCATCTCTGGTGGAAGCGGTGTCGTTGGAGACGCAACCACGGCAAGCGCAGAAAAAGGCCAGTTGATTACAAACGTCGTCATAGAGGAACTCTCCAGGATCTTGGCAGAGATGAAAGAGCTACCCTAATTATATTAGCGTTATATCTTTTGTGATCTTGAGGAGTTGCCGGAAGAGCGAAGGAGGAGGTGGGTTACACAGCCATCTGTCGTTGGATCGAGTGTTATGCTCTGCAACTTGGAGATGACCTCGGAAAACGTGGTGCCGATCAGGATAAAGCTTGTCTGAAGGCCAAAGTAAGTGGCAATCATTCTACCCGCCTAAAGCAGACTTAATCTGACAGAAAATACTGTCGATCCGCAGAGAACAAGCGCATTGGCGAAAAGTAGCCAACGCGCTTGTCTGATCCAAACAACAATCCCTATAGCAGGCTTGCATCTGCCTACATTCGTTCAACAACACTCTGACGGTTATTTGCGGTGTTGTCCTGATTGATTACACCAGCATTAATTGCCTCACCAATCTTGAAGCCTTCATGGATGTAGTCATCAATGACTTTCTGGCCTTCTTCCTTCTTCAATAGTCTTACAATATGTCCCATGAAAACCTCTCCTAATATTGAGAGACGGTAATCCTCTGGCCCTTCAATAATAAGCGCTTCATCAATCAAATCTTGCAGGGTGGCGAGTTGTGCTGCGTCCACATCACCAGCATCAATCATCGCGTGAAGCCGTTCTTTCTTTAGCCTTTCATAAAATAACGGGAACGTCCACAAAGACATATCTTTCTGATGATGAAGCGCTGACTTCCTGAGATTGAAGCCGAACTCACCATTGCGTATGGCTTCTTTCCAGTGATTGATATCAACTGTGTTTTCAAAACGAACACCTGGAGCTGAGCCTATTGCCTGTGCGCCAGCTGCAATTAAGAATGTATCGTAATGTGCCGCCCCGATGCACTCGTTGCCAGGTAAATGATCCAGAATCTCTTCACTGACGGATGCTTTGTCGACATAAGTGTTTGTTCCACGACGTACCCAACCAGCCTGCTGCAATGCGCTGTAAGAATGCAAACGCATAACTGCCTGCTCCTTATGTGTTGGAACATGGGGTACTTTTTCGCTCTTTACGTCAGCGACCAGTGATGGGGCTGCCCCAGGTGTCAGCAGGTACGTGCTTACAGCGTTGATAACAGGGTGTTTCAAAGCGTAGTCAAGGTCGGCTTCAACATCAGCAAGTGTTTGACCTGGCAATCCGGTTATGAAATCGCAATTCACGATTGGGATTTTGCCGCCAACATACTCGCATAGCTGCTCTACCTTACGCATTGAACGGGGCAGGCGAATATTAGCTCTGATATCGGGATTGATGCTCTGCACGCCGAAACTGAGCTTCGTCACATCGTGAGCGATTAACTCATCCAGAAAGTCGGGCTTGGTTGTGGCTGGAGCACATTCCACTGCGATCTCTGTATTTGAATCCATCCCGTCCAGAGAACGCACATAACTAAGAAGCCTGCCAATATGGCTCCGTACCAGATCCGGGCTACCGCCACCAATGTGCACGGAACGAATGCGTTTTTGGCCATAGGCAGGCGTGATTTCAATAATTTTGCGCAGTTGCTGAATTAAGAGGTCAATGTATTCACCAGCAATCGCAAAATCCAGAGTGTTTCCTCCTGAGAATGCGCAGAACGAACATTTTTGAGCACAAAATGGAATGTGAAGATACAACTGGAATGTTGTCTCATCCGTTACAGGAGCAGTGGAAATGCTTTGAACTATTTCTGCTTCACTTAATTTCTTGCTGTCCGGAACCATCCAGTAGTCAATTGTATTCCGTGCCATATATGTAAAGCGAGTGTTTAAAAGATTTTCGTCACTGGATCGAAGATCTACCATGAATAACCTCAATATATACTGTAAATATTCGGAGATATTATCAATCCAGATATAATCACGGCAATTATCTTAGATATATTATACAGTGAAATTTTTTTTGTTATAATATTAGTCATTTTTATATTTGGTAATATTTCGAATTAAATAATATAATCTATATAATATGCATTATTTTATTTATAAAATAATCTATTAATAATCGTATTTCTGTTGATTTTCTTGCTCTAGTGTCCGTTATTTACGTAGGGGAATTGCGGAAGGGGGGTGAGGTGGGGCAGCGCAAACACTAGATATTCTTCAAAGGCTTTAAAATTATTTGTCAATTACATTTGGATTGCGAAGTAATTATGAAGTAATTTATCTCATCTTTTTGATAACTTGTAGAATTGGCTTGCTTGATTGTCGAATTTTGAATATTTATCTTTGATAATTGTTATTGCACTCGTTAGGTAATTTTGAGTGAATTCTAATGTAAGAAATGATTTAATTTCGGGAGTTATCTTAGTTATTCTTAGTGTAGTCTTGTTTTGAAAATGTTATTTCCTAGGGCTATGTGTTATTTAAATTAAGATATTGATTGGTTGAGTTAAATGACTCTGTTGCTCAAGTAAATATTTTATATTTTAAGTATTTGCTACTGCTTTATCCAATAGGTGTGGATGCCTAATAGGTTTGATAGTTTGACGGGAAGATGAAATTTTAGGGCATTTGAGATTTAGCCTTTTAAAATGATAGATGGGAAAGATGCTGAAATATCTAAAGAAGTAATTTTGGAACTTTTCTTAGATATTTTATGTAATCTACATGATTGAAATTTGCTTGAGGTTTTAAATAATATGAAGAAGATTGTTATATTCTTTCGTGGCGAAGTTGCTATGCATTTTAAGTATCTCGATAACTTCGTTAATATTGTAGATAAATTGAACTACTCGTTGCACGTCGTGTTTCACTCCGAGAGCATCCCCTCCAGGGCAATTCTAAACAAAATTGCAACCTATGAGTTTGTAAATCTGAGTGATGTCGGTGAAGTCCGTGCACGAATGCGAACTATTTGCGCAAAAACCGCTGTCGAACGCATTTTCGTTTTTCATGATGAAGATGTTTACACCGCTTGCCTGTGTCGGGAAGATAATAATATCATCGGCTTGCAACCGTCAGCGGGTATCCATTTCAGAGATAAGAATGTGATGCAGCAGCGAGCCAAAGAACTTGGCCTTAAGACGCCGCATTGTTGCGTTCCCCATACAAAAACCATTTTGGAAGAGTTTGTCAAACAGCACGGCTTTCCGATGATCGTCAAGCCATATAATGGTTATGGTTGCGGTAATACCTATAAGGTTGAAACGGCAGAACAACTGGAGCGAATCTGGGCGAAAATCTGTAATGATCGTCATAATTATCGCGCTGAAGCATACATTGATGGCGTTCAGTATTTTATCGACAGTCTGGTGCAAAACGGCGAGACTGTTTTCGATAATCTCTCGCAATATACTTACAACATCATTGATTATAAGCAGTCCGGGCAGCATCAGGGGGTTGTCACGCTCGGGCAGGGCGAGACCAAAGAACAGAAAGAAATTCTTAGGCAATGTCGCTATGTTTTAAAGAAATTCGGCATGCATACAGGTGTCGCGCACACTGAGTTCTATCTTACCGATGATGGTGAAATTTACTTTGGCGAGACTGCTGCGCGTTGTGGCGGAGGGCCAATCATTTCTCTTATCAGTCATGCTTACGGATTTGATCTGGTAGAGCAATGGATCAGGATGGACTTAAAACAAGATACGAGTATAAATCCAAATTATACAACAAGTTATGGTGCTGAATATCTGTCTACGCTGGCGACAGGCTCTATCACAAAGATCAGCGACAGCGATGCTATCCGCGCCTTACCAACAGTCCTTGAAGCGGAAGTTTGGGCACAAAAAGGAGATGTTCTGAAGGAGGCAGAACATTGCTATGAGGTGTTGGGCTATTACATTTGTAATGGCGATGATTTTGAAGCAGTCACCCAAAATTTTCGCAGTATTCGTGACGCCTTCCAGATTCAGGTAGGTGGTTGATATGCTCAGCGTCATCAAAGATTTCAAAGCACTGCCGAAGCAACTGTACTTCATTTTTTTATGCTCTCTGGTGAATAGATTGGGTATGTTTGTTTATCCTTTTCTGACCCTGTATCTTGTGAACGGGCGCGGCTTATCAGTGGCAGCAGCCGGGACCATGTTGTCAGTTGGTAGCTTAGGAATGATTCTGGGCAATCTGTTGAGTGGTAGTCTGGTTGATCGCTGGCAACCCAAAGGGGTCATTCTCCTATCATTTTCTATTAATATTCTTGGGTACTGGGGGTTGATGACACAAGATATTCATCCTTATGCCTATACATTTTTTCTCTTTATCGGGTTGCTAGGGATGGGGATGTATGGACCTGCTGGCAATCTTTTAATAGCCAGACTATCCGATGCCGGGCAGCGCCAGTTTGCCTACGCGAACGATTATGTTTTTAAGAACTTAGGTATGGCTTTTGGCCCCCTGCTCGGAGGCGTGCTTGCTGTGCGCTCTTTTGAACTCGTGTTCTATGGCGACATTTTCTCCAAAGTCGTTTGCTTGCTACTGATTTACTTCGGGTTAAAAGCAGTAATCAATAGCAGCACAAAGAACGCAACACAAAGTCAGAATAACCAAAGCTTGTTACAGCTGATGGCAGCATTCCCGGCACTGACAATATTTTGCTTGTCCGGTATCCTGCTCATAGGTGTGTTGTTCGGCATGGAATATCTTGTACCACTGTTGCTCAAAAATGTGTTTCACACCAGCGAGATAATGGTTGGTGCCGTCTACACATTAAATGCAGCAATTGTTCTTGGCGCATCGTTCATCGTTGAGCGCCTGATACGAGACCGTAGTGAACCGCTTATGATGGTTGTCTCTGCCTGCTTTTGGACTGTAGGCATGCTGACTATTGTCATCGGTTTTAATACAACATCGTTGCTGTTGGGCATTACATTCTGGTCACTTGGCGAAATAATTTATTCGATTATCCTGCCGGCATATGTGTCAAAAAATGCGCCGGATCATTGTAAAGGCCGTTTTCTGGCCCTTGTTGACCTGACTGTGAGTGGTGCGCGTATAATTTTTCCGGCGTTGCTGGGTTACATCTGGTTCAACTATGATGTGCAATCCGCACTTTGGCTTTTGGCTGTAATGCCGACCGTTGGCTTGCTGGTTTACATCAGCGTGTTTTTGCTGCATTCTCGTCGTTCTCCGCTACTGGAAGCTGCTGGAGATAACTAGTACCGAGACGCAGCAGCGGTGAAATTCAAGAGATTTAAGCCAGACGATTTTTCATTAAAGCGTATCTCTGAAAAGTGGACACCGGTTTTCAGATAAAGATACGCAAAAACAAAAGCTAAAGCAGATCAAGCGTTTCAGCTTAAACGCGAACTGCTTTAGCAATGATCACTGTCTTTCTCATAGCCAGATCTGCCTTTCCAGCGTCGCCTTCGCAATTAAGTTAGGACAGACGCGAGAACTGTCAGGGCTTTAAATGAGAAGGCGGTCCAGCGCACTCGGAGCAACGTTACGTGTCGGTGCGCAATGAGGTCTCAGTTAAAAGAAAATGCAGATAGGACTCATATTGCTTCGCGAGCGAACTGTTACACCCCAGTTAAGCGGAACGTAAAACGATAGGCTGAGATTTATTGGAGTAGCTTTTGCATGATTGTTGTGCAGACAGATCGTAATAACCTTTAAGCTCATGAGTTCCGGCTGCTGTTCTCCTTTTGAGCAGCACACCCCCTGATTTTCAAAGCCCGCGATTATCTTCCTTTTGTCAGACAAAGCGAATCGAAAACGCACTATTGCGCTGCTCAGCTCGTATGCGAGCAGTGCAATCGGTCCATGTGTTTTCAGTGATGGAGCAACGAGATTGCTTCTTCGGTCAAAGCTCTTTTCTTGTCGTTAACAACACGGACAATGGGGAGTTTTGCACCTGATGCCTCAACCTTATGTGCTGGCAATCATCAGAAACCTGTGAAATTTCGCTTCTGGTGATGTCGCGGAAGGTGAACTCATGTGCGAGTTGTGTAAGTGCGAATACAGATTTGAAAAGAATGTCTGATAAAGTGACTTTACAATGTCAGACATTGTTGCATAATGAGGGCGACCAGAGTGAATAGTGGAAAAATGACTGAAGCAAGTGACAGAGAGCGGCAAGCTGCATCCCGTGAAATGGTGATCAGGGAAGCTGCAAAGCGCCGGATCTCTGATCCGGCAGGGACACGTGGTCAGGAAGTTTTGAACGCGCTGATGGAAATCATCGAGGTTGCAAACCTTAAGGTGGGCGACAGGCTGCCCTCAGAAAAAGAACTGGCAAGCTCGCTTGGGGTCGGGCGCTCCAGCATTCGTGAAGCTTTGACGGCCTGGCAACGCATGGGGATTATTGTACGCAACAAAGGGGCAGGGACCCGGCTTGCGGCGGACGTTACAGGCAATGGCATTCAAAAGCCTGTGGTTATTCAGGTAGAGGCGCAAGGTTTGATGCGCACGCTGGCTGTACGACGCCCGCTTGAGCTGGAAGTGGCGCGTCTGGCAATTCACAATGCCACTGAAAAAGACATGCGCATCATAAATGCCCGCTGCGAGGAGTTACTTGCACTTTATGAGGCTGGCGAAAACTGGTTTGACGCGGACCACCGCTTCCATGAAGCAATCTACGATGCATCAGGCAACCCACTGTTTGGCCAGCTGATTAAGCAGCTCCATGCCGCGTTTCACGATATCTATCAAGCTCCGTTTGACCAACCGAAGATGGCAGACCGCAGTATCCCGATCCATAGGGATCTTGCTGATGCCATCATCGCCAGAAATTGGGAGAAGACCAAGGCCGTCTTGATCGAGATATTCTCGATTGTTGAGGATGAGGTCACAAAAATACTGCATGAAGAACAATAATCACACCTCAGAAGACCAGATATCTCTGTCCACCCGACTGGCGATGGCTTGTAACGACCCTTCCGGTTCCATCACGCCGCCGCTCTATCAAAGCTCGCTTTTCAGTTTCGAAAGTGTTGGTACCTTTAAAGACACAATGGCGGGCCTGCATCAGCAATATCTTTACACGCGGGTTGCAAACCCAACCATCGATGCCTTTGAAAGCATGATGGCGAGTGCAGAAAGAGGTGAGGCTGCCGTTGCTTTTTCCTCCGGCATGGCAGCAATCAGTTCCACACTGATGGCATTTGTGCGACCGGGAGATCGCATTGCCTGTGTGGAGCATGTCTACCCGGACGCTTATCGCTTTTTTGAAAAAATTCTGCGCCCCTTTGGGGTGGTCGTAACCTACCACTCCGTTGCGGATATGGAAAACGACCCTGAGCTGCTCGCCGGGTGCCGTATTGCTTATCTGGAAAGCCCAAACAGTGTGATGCTGGAGGCAATGGATCTGCCTAAGGTAGCTGCTTATGCGAAGCGCCATGGAGCCATGACCATCATCGATAACAGCTGGGCAACCCCTGTGTTCCAGCGCCCGCTGGAACTTGGCATTGATGTGGTTGTGCATTCGGCTTCCAAATACATCTCAGGGCACTCAGATGTGGTTGCGGGGGTCACAATCTCCAGTCAGGAGAACATTCAGGCCATACGTGAGCTAACCCTGCCACTCTTTGGCGGCAAGCTGGCCCCGTTCGAAGCATGGTTGCTTGTTCGCGGTCTTCGCACCCTGAATGCCCGCATGAAGGCGCACGAAGCGACAGCTAATCTGTTTATTGAGCGATTGTCTGATCACAAGGCTGTTGCTGCGGTTCATTCGCCGGGAGCGGGGAGCGTGCCGGGCCTGTCCGGGCGCTCAGGGCTTTTGTCTGTTGAGTTTGAACGCTCAGTGAACATTGAAAAGCTTGTTGATCAGTTGAAGCACTTCAGTCTGGGGGTGAGCTGGGGCGGGTTTGAAAGTCTTGTTCTGCCATCCAAGGTGAGCCTTGCGCAAAAGGGCGAGCAGAACTCGCTTCAACGTTTCAAGGTACCAGACACAATCATCCGCATGAGCCTTGGTCTGGAAGATGCGGAAGACCTTTGGAAAGATTTTGCAGGCGCTCTGGGAGAAAGCGTCGTCTAACCATCCTGCAACTTGCTGCAAACCACTTAACATCGGGAGGAAAACATGAAAAAACTTGCTCTGGGCCTGTCTGCGGTCGCGTGTCTTATGGCCAGTACAGCACTGGCGGAAACCAATCTAAAGCTTGTGGAAGTCATCACCAGCCCTGCACGCACTGAAGTGCTGAAAGGGATGGTTGCTGAATTCGAAAAGGCAAATCCGGGCACAAAGGTTGAGATCGTCTCTTTGCCGTGGGGGCAGGCGTTTGAAAAGCTGGCGACCATGGTTGCTGGCGGCGATGTGCCGGATATTGTTGAAATGCCAGATAAATGGCAGGCAATGTATGTGGGCGCAGACATGCTCGCCAATCTGGAAGACAGCATCAAAGCCTGGGAATACGGTGGAACGCTGACAGATAAAACCATGGCAATGGCGCGTCAGTCCGGTGGTACAGCCTATTCCATTCCCTACGGCTTCTACCTGCGCGCAATGTTTTATAACAAGAAGCTGCTGAAACAGGCAGGGGTTGAAACACCGCCAGCTACAATGGCTGAGTTTAAACAAGCCTCTGCAAAAGTCTCTCAGCTTGACGGAAAATATGGCTATTGCCTGCGCGGCGGAGCTGGTGGTCTTGGTGCATGGTTCATGTATGCTGCTGCCATGAACGGTTCCGGCAAGTTCTTTGATGAGAACGGCCAGAGCACCATTAACCAGCCGGGATCAGTTGAAGGCATCCAGTACCTGATTGATCTTTACAAAGACGGTTCTGCACCAAAAGACTCTGTAAACTGGGGCTTTAACGAAATCGTTGCAGGCTTTTACTCCGGCACATGTGCATTCCTTGATCAGGACCCGGACGCACTGCCAGCCGTTGCAGGTCGTATGGACGCAGAAGATTTTGCGGTCATGCCAATGCCTGTTGGTCCGGCAGGTAAAGCTTATCCAACCATCGGTTTTGCGGGCTGGTCAATCTTCAAAAGCACCGAGCATCCAAAAGAGAGCTGGAAGCTGCTTGCGCATATCTCTTCTCCTGAAAACAACAAGACATGGGCACGTCATGTTGGTGTGATCCCGATCCACGCGGGTGCTGAGAATGACGATTACTACAAAACCGAGCAGTTTGAAGGCTGGTTCACTGAGCTGAACAGCGCAAACTTTGAGCCAATCATCCTGCCGACCTATCTGGAACAGTATGGCTACTTCGTGAGCACACTGGCGCTGGAAACCAGTCAGCAGGCATTGCTTGGTGAAGTGAGCGCTCAGGAACTGGCAGACAACTGGGCAGAATTCCTGAACGAGGAATACGCAAACTGGAAAGCAAAGCACTGACGCTTTTCAGGTAACGTTCGGCCCTTGAAGCTATCAGGGGCCGGCCTTTCTTCTCGTCATAATAAGTGGTTCGCCATGACTAATACACACTCAGGCCTATCAGCAGCACGCCCACCGGAGACTGCTGCAAAACGAGGGCGAATTGGTCTGACGCTTTCCTATATGCTGGAGCCGTACCTTTACCTCTCGCCTGCGCTCATCCTCATTTCGCTGGTTATTCTGGTTCCCCTCATCATCGGGATATCTTATTCGTTTCAATCCATTTCACTGTTGCAGCCGTTTAAAACGGGCTGGGTTGGGTTTGACAATTACGCTGATCTGCTAAGCGACAGGAAATTCTTCGTTGCGGTCAAAAATACCTTCTGGTGGACGCTCTATTGCGTCACTATGCAGTTTTTGCTGGGGCTCGGGCTGGCCATGCTGCTGAACACCAGATTTCATGGCAAGAAACTGGTGCAGGCACTCGTGTTTTTGCCTTGGGCTGTCCCGACGTTGCTGTCAGCACTCACCTGGGCATGGTTGTTCAACCCGGTTATCGGACCTTTACCACACTGGATGACAGCGCTCGGCATATTGCCAGAGCCCTTCAATATTCTTGGCGATAAAGCGCTTGCCATGTGGGGGCCGATCACCGCGAACATCTGGTTTGGTATCCCGTTTTTTGCAATCACTCTTCTTGCAGCCCTGCAATCCATCCCATCGGATATGTACGAAGCGGCGGACATTGACGGCGCCACGCCGTGGCAGCGATTTTCCAAAATCACTCTGCCGTTTCTGGCTCCGATGATCGCTATTACTGTGATGCTGCGGACGATCTGGATCGCCAATTTTGCAGACCTGATTTACGTGATGACTGGCGGTGGCCCTGCGAACTCAACTCAGATCCTGTCTTCCTATGTGTTTACCACTGCATTCCGCAAACTGGACTTTGGCTACGCCTCAACACTGGCAGTGGTGCTGCTGGTGCTGATGATGCTTTACGCTATGATCCTTTTGAAAATGCGCCAGAAACTCGTGAAGGTGTAAGATGTACAGAAGCCCTTCCATCAAGTTTTTCGCTATCACGGGAAAATATACAGCACTGGCGTTCTATGTTGCCTTTGCAATGTTCCCGCTTTACTGGCTGATGAAGATCAGTCTGACACTGGATAAGCTGATCTTCACTGAAGGCACCGCCATGTGGCCCAGTGAGCTGACCTTTGAGAACTTCAAGTCAGTTATTTTATTCACCGACTTCATGGCCTACTTCAAGAACAGCGTGTTTGTGTCACTGGGGACAGCGCTGGTTACAACGCTCATTGCAGCTGAGGCCCTCTATTAACCTCTAGCGTTTTCGGCTGGGTTCTGATTCAATCCTCTTATTGGCTGGAGGAGGCATT
>CANMBS010000045.1 GCA_947496145.1 uncultured Pseudovibrio sp. | reverse complement strand
TGCCTCCTCCAGCCAATAAGAGGATTGAATCAGAACCCAGCCGAAAACGCTAGAGGTTAATAGAGGGCCTCAGCTCTTTATGCCACATCACAAACTCCTGACGATCGAGTTGCTCAGATAGGTGTTGTCACATTGATTTTTGCGACAGCTATGCGAGGAAGCATGTTGGGTGACTTTAGCTTCGATCAGTTACAAGCGTCACCGTTTTCCGCCACATGTTATTGCTCACGGTGTCTGGCTCTACCGCCGTTATAAAGTTTACATTGCCTGCCTTTGAGGCTCCGCTCAATGCCCACCAAACTCTTGAATAATTTGCTGCTCTGTTTTTTTTGGCACAGTGCCGTTGGTTCTTTCGCTCTAAGCATAAGGTTAAATAACGCAATAGCTTGAGAGAACTGCCAGATGTCGCTGCTAAACATGTCTAATGTAACGCCGGAGATGATTACCAGCGTAGTCAATGAAGTTGCCCCGCAGGCGATAAAGCAACTTGCTGGCATAGATAAAAGTGCTGATGATTGCATGGAGCTTATGCAAAAAGGCTTCACACTGGCAGAAATCTACGGAATCACCGAGGATGAACTCGGCGCTGTCTACGAGATGGCTCGCCGCGACATTGCTGTAGGGCAGGTTGAAAAGGCAAAAGCGCTGTTCATCATGCTGGTGCAGATTTCACCCATGGAACCACACTTCACCTATGGGCTGGCAACGGCCTATCAAATTGAGGGCGATGTGCGCATGGCGGTGCGCCTGTACTCCTATTTTCTGGCCATGGATGCGACCAACCCACAAGGCTATCTGCGTCTGGGTGAGTGCCTGCTTGCTTCGGGTGAATACAAAGAAGCCCGCGATGCCTTTCAGGGCGCATTAAACATGTTCACCGATCCGGTCAAAAACTACGATGATCGTGAGTACGCAAAGACCATGATGGCAAGTGCTCGCGAGCATATTTCTTAAAGTAAAACTGCAATAAGTATTTATAAAAGAGGAGATTGTTATGGATCTACCTAAAGGGCTACCCATTGGTCTGAATAGCAATAGTCTGTCAGATATCATTGAGGATAAAATTCAGCAACAGTCACGTCTGGATGGAACAGATGCTGTATCCGGCGCGCGTTCAGGTGTGTTCGGGGCAAGTGGCGGCGCGTCACCTATTGTTGCAACCATCGCATTTGCTCAACATATCACCCGGTTGTCTAACAGTCTGGGCGAAGTGGCGCCCAAGGGAGCGGGATCAGCAAGCAGCAAGCAGTTTCAGGACATTGAGGTTTTAGTAGCCTCTGTACTGGACAAAATGCAAAGCACGCAGGAGGCCGTCAGTAAAGCAAAGCTGGTGCTGGATCAGTCAAAACAAAAAGGAACGTTGCAGGATAAGGCTCAGAAGCTGGAAGAAGCTGTCCATAAGCAGGAAGAAGCTGAAAAGAAGCAAAACAGCCTGAGTATCTGGGACAAAATTAAACTGGCATTTCAGTGGATTGGCGCGATGCTAACCATTGCTGTCGGGGCGATTGTCACAGCTGCTGCGGCTATTACTGGTGCGGGGGTAGCTGCGGGGGTCTTGCTGATCACGGCCGGGCTGGTGCAGCTGGCACTTGCTATTGACGCGACAGTAAGCGCGCACACAGGAAAAAGCATCGCTGGACACGTCGCCACTGCAGCAGGTGCAAGTGAAGATGTGATCCGCTGGCTGGATGTGGGCTTTCAGGTTGTTGGCGCAATCGCGGGGATTGCTTTGGGTATTGCCACAGCGGTAGTGGGTGGCCCTGCGGCGGCTGGTTCCATTGCGGCCATGGTAGCTTCCATCAGCGGCATTGTTCAGGGGATCTCTGGTGCTGCTCTGACAACAGGGTCTATTGCAGCGGGAGCTGTGTCTTATACAGCAAGCCAAAATATTGCCGAAGCCAAAGAACTGCAAGCAGAGGCAAATGATCTGGAAGCCTTCATCCAGCTATTCAATCAGATTATCGATCAATTGCTATCAATTATCACCCGCGCAAGCGAACAGTTCAACGATGCACTTGATGGCACAGTCAGCTCAATGAATGAACGCGCTTCTGTTTTGGGACGGACCCAATTCGCCGGATAGAAAGGATGATCCTATGACCGCAGTCCCCTCTACGAACATCAACCGGGAACATCTGCCACCCAGTTTCTTTCAAAATGGTCAATTGGCTGTTCCTGAAGAAAAAGCCCTCGCTTTTCAGCAGGGTGTTGAAGCTCGTTTGGCAACATTGCCACCAGAGCACCACGGCACTTTCCTTGCTTTGGTCTCCGTTCCGCAGTTCTCTGGTTCCGCTAACTTTGATCCGGCAACCACAGAAGCTGTGCTGGATCGGCTGGAGCAGGCGACGCAGACACTGACAAGCCTGAGCTCAATCGACAACAGCGGGGACCTGACCCGCGTCGTTGCCAAAGCCCTGTTCCAGTCCATTGTGAACCAGCGTAACAATGAACTGGAAACTCGCCTGATCGCTCGTGAGACGGTGAAAAACCAGCAGCACTCTCAGGCAAACAAAAGCCGGCAAGCCGCTGATGAAACCCGAACCGGCGCGATCCTGAGTCTGGTTATAACGGTTGTGGCCTCCGCCGTATCTTTGGTGATGTCCGCGATTGCGATCGGGTCTTCTGCCAAGGGTCTCAGCAACGCAAAAGCATCAGCAAGCGAAACGGCAAGTGCTGCCAACAACAAAACGCTGGCTCAAACGCCGGGTGTTGGTGAAGCTGCAAAGTCTCAATTCAAATTGCAGTCGACTGAATTTAAGTCCGCAGCCAAACTTCATGATGCGAAAGCAACTTCGTTTAACGCAAGTGGCCAAACTTTTGCGACGCTCGGCGGTGTTGCTAATAGTTTTGGTTCAGCCGGTGCGAATGCGGCTGGCAGCTTCACTCAGGCAAACGCTAAGGATGATGAAGCCGAGTCCCAGGTTCTGGGAGCAAACGCTGAGGAAACCCGTAAGGAAAATGATCAGGCTGAGTCTGTACAGAAAGCTCTGGACGATATCATCCGTGCGATCATTCAGTTCCTGAAGGAGTCCCGCGAAATCGAGAACGAGCGTACAGCAGCGATTACCCGCGCATAATTGGGCAACTCGGGCAGGTCTTTTTGCATCGACCTGCCCGGATTTTGCACATACTTAGATGAGGAATGCGGTGTTTAACAAGAGTTTTTCCGGTTGCATTGAACGGTTCTGGCAACGACTGAAGCTTGGTGCTCCGATCTATAACGAGGCAGGTCATGCATCGTTAAATATTGACGGTGCAACGGTACTCTTTTCTGACGCTCTGGATGGAAACGGGATAGAGCTGATCATTCATCTTGGCTATCTGAGCAATGATCCCATGCAGCGCCAGCAGCAGCTTGAACGTGTATTGCAAACAAATCTGGCAACGGTGTCTCAGCTCTGTGTTCTTGCAGAACTGCAAGATGAAGAACCCGCAAAAACCCGCTTACAGCTGCGCGCAAGTTGCCGGGGATATGGTGATCAGGAGAAGCTGGTCGAAACTCTGGAAGACCTTATGGCCTCCGTACACCTCTACCAACCATTTGTTGGGGAGACCAGCAGCTTCAGCGCGGATCTTTCGCGCGGCTATCCTTCACCCCACACCGCACCTGATCTGGATAATGCTGTTCTGTTCCACCTTTAAACAGGTTGGTGCATAACGTCCCACTGAGAAATTTCAAGAAATGAGAAGAACGATGACCGCATTTGGTGATGATCTGGAACAGAACATCAAAGCACTTGCTTTGGGCGGAGTGCGTAAGCAACTCGGGCTGGAACAGGAGGATCTGAAACCCGGTCTGGTTATGGCCAAGGGGCTGATGGATGCGGGCCGTTGGGATAAGGCTTTGGAGGTCTTTCTTGGCTTGATTCTGCTTGATCCTGCTGATGTTGACGTTCAGCTTGGTCTTTCCAACTGCGCGCTCCAATTGCAGCAGTATTCTTTGGCAATTGAAGCAGCCTCCGCAGCAATGGTCCTTTCTCCAAGCAATCCACGATCCTATTACTATTCCGGCGCAGCTTGCCTCGCTCTTGGGCACATCGCAGAAGCCAGAGAAGATCTGGAAGAGACGGTTCGACTATGCACGACCAGAGAATTTGCTGAGCTGGCTGTTTACGCAAAAAAACTG
This sequence comes from uncultured Pseudovibrio sp., assembly GCA_947496145.1. Taxonomy (GTDB): domain Bacteria; phylum Pseudomonadota; class Alphaproteobacteria; order Rhizobiales; family Stappiaceae; genus Pseudovibrio. Next base: position 35,956 of record CANMBS010000045.1, on the reverse strand, counting down.
CTCGATGGGCTGAATATAGCCCGCTAAAGCGCAACATTGCCAGTCATTGGCAGCACTGAGAGGGTAGTAATGCAAGAAGTTGCCAAGTTGCTGTCACAAAAGCAGGCCGCTGAGCGCCGAAAGGAAGATCGGACGTCTAGCACAGTTAATGAGCTATTCGTGAGATTGGGCGGGGGGGCTGTTGATGCCGGTACTCTGATGCAGGCAATCCGATCAGGAGAAGGACTTGCGGCAATCATACACTCTGACAAGGATCTGGAGCGTGTTCTTTATCAGTTTGCCTATCAAGCCCTGCATCTGGAACAAAAAGAACAGGCTCATGCACGTTTTCAGGTTCTTTGTTTTTTGAACACAACCAGCGCTGATTACTGGCTTGGCTTCGCTTTGAGCCATGCAATGTGGCCCCGAAACACACCTGAGATCAAAGCAGCGCTTGAATGTGCCCAAACTCTTGCCCCCGAAAACCCGACGGTGCTGCTGCGCATCTGTGAAAACCATATGTGGAACGGTGCGCTGGAGGCGGCTTCTCGTGTGCTTGAAACAGCTCAGGACCTTTTGAAAAGCGGCAATGATGCGACCGCAAAAAACTTTGCCAACCGCATTGCTTACGCGCTCGAACTCAAACGCACCTCTGAGTAACCACTGGTAAACACATGGCCGCTGTTGAAGGTTATCTGCATCTGCCGCGAGAGGTGCTCGCCGAAGAAGTGCCTGCCTCCTACCAACTGGCAGGCGCACCAATCTCATTACGCAGCACACCCAGCTTTTCCGTAGATAGCGCATCTTATTCCAGCGTTACTATGAACGGCGACAATCTGCCAAAGGTTCCCCATAGCTTGCTGGGAGCAGACGAGAGTAAAGCAAAAGCACGTCTTCGCCGTCAGGTGGATCTTCAGTACAGCAGACCTTCGGGTCCGCAGGAATTTACAACACTTTCTGAAAACATTGGCGGACATCTGGCACACGTTTCGGCCGTAAATGTCCTGCGTGAAAGTGAACGCTTATATCTGCGCCCAAACAACGGCTATGACCTCACGGCTTGGGAGACCCGTTACTCCCAACAGCCATTTTTCATAAAAGAGATATCCGTTTCGGTGGAGAAAATTGATTGGCAGGCTGCTGGTTTTGGATTTGAAGATGTGCTGGCTCACTTTGAAATGCAACAGCAACTACTGCAGACTCTTGCACTGCGTTTGCCCTATACAAAACGGTTTCCCCGCCGTCCCGGTTACACGGATGCCTTTCTGCTTCTTACCGACAGCATCCTAGGCTCATTGCATCGCGCAATGTTGCAGAAAGGTCGCAGTGAGTAACGCCTTGATAACCTATAAATTATCACGCTGTGATCTGAAGAAACCAACGCAAAAACAAGAAAAATCCTTAGCATCACCCTGAAGCGGAGTTCCCTGTGTTTTAAGGCACAACAACTAATGGGTTAATTTTGCAAGAAAAGGTCACAATGAACAAGGATGCTTTGAAATGATCGGAATAACACCAGGTTCTACCGCGTCAACAACGCTGATTCAGCAAAACGATGTCTCAGGTGCGCAACAGGCTGCGCCACGAGCTGGTGTTGTCCCGACCGTGAGCGAGCTGCTCGGCGGTGGTGTTTCCGCTGCTTTTGGTTTGCAAGCACCACCAGATACGGCAAATCTTGAAGTTCTGATCGATCAGGTGGTTGCCGAGTTCGAAAAGGTACAGGCCGAGCTTGACGAGCAAAAGGCTATTCAGGAAGCGGAAGAAGTGCGTTCCATCCGTTCGGCCTTGTTGGCTGCTCTTGGGCAGCATGATGATATCGTCATGCAGTTGGAAGCACTTGAAGGCACCAAACTGGCTCAGGAAGAACAGCAGACCGGTTTGGAAACGCAACTGACTGAGAAACGGGCAGAGTTACAAAGCCTGCCGCATGACACGCCGCTCGATCCAGAGGATGAAGACTCTGAGCTGGGACCCGATCCTAGTGAAGTTGCAAGGTTGACCGGGGAAATTTCAGGGCTGGAAACGCAGCTGACCGCGGTTTCTGAGAGTCTGACAGAGACCAACTCTGCAATCAGTTCAATTGAAACGGATCTGGCCACAAGCTCACAAGTACAGGCATTACTCTACAATGCGTTGTCCATCATGGCACGGCCTCCGGTCTCTCAGGAAGGTGAGGAGCCAGAAGAGCTGGTGACGGAAAAGAACATAAGTCAGATTTCGAGTGAGCTGCGGGCGATAAAGCCGGAGTTTGATAGCCGTTATCTGGACATCGTGCGCAGCGAGGATCGCCTGCGTGAGCTCGCCGACGCCGAGTATGCTCTGCAGGTGGTTGGATTTATTCGCGAAACACTTGGTGACGCCCTTAATCTTGCGCGTGACACACGCCCCTCAGCCGCAGGTACTGGAGGTCGTGTTCAACTGCTGCTGGATAACGGCTCTTTCTAACAAATTAACCAATGTTTGCGGAGAAGCACAGGCAACAATCGCTGCTTCTTCGAGCTGCTGTGCGGGAAAAAAGCAAAAATGATCGGCGCGACACAAACGTCCATACTGCGCAAGATAGCTTGTATCAGTTCCGTGCTCGCATTCCTGTTGGGGTGCACCACAACACAAAATAACTCGCTGAAATACAAAGATGAAGGCAAGTTTCTGTCTGGAAGCAACCAGCGTGGGGTCCAACCGCTTCTGAGTGTGAGTGCGCGTCTGGCAACCACATCCCGCGGTCAGCTCGGACAACCACTGCGTGTCAGTTGGGTAAATGGAACTGGCTCACAACGGGGGCGTCCGGGAACAGCATTTTACTTCAGCGATGACGAAGCACAGGTTCTGCTCAAAGACACCGCGCTTAACAGTGCCAACAAGATTGAAATCGTGACTGCTGGTGGCGTATCAGGCAAACAGATATCGGACGTAGTGCGTTTGAACTTTCAGGGTGAAACGCTTGATTATTTTGTCAAACAAGTTCTTGGCGGTATTTTGCAGGTTAATTACGTCATTGATGAACCCCTGAAAGGTTCGGTTGAATTCAAGACAGAAACGCCGCTGGCCAAAGACCAGATGCTGTCGTTGGTTCGTGTGATGCTGGGGCGCAACGGCTACATTCTTAAGCTCATTGATAACATTTTCCATATTGGACGACCTGAAACCATTGAATCTATTGAGCGTCATACCGGGTTTGGTTCTTCGGGTGACCTGAAGCTTCGCATTCTGCCTATTCGCTCTGCCAAACCTGAGGATGCAGCGAAGGTTCTGCAAGCGATCTTGCCCGCTGGTGCTTCCGCGGTGCCTGTTGAAGGCACCAACAAAATCGCTCTGCGCGCACGACCTGAAGATATTGCTGCTGTCGAAGATCTGGCAGACAGTCTTTATAACCGCAACAATGATCGCACGATTGTATCGATCCTGCGACTGCAGCAAAGTTCAGCAGTACAGGTCTCTAAGCAGATCATGACCCTGTTCCAGCAACTTTACCCGAACCAGGTAAACCCGCCTCTTACGATCATTCCTCTGGAAGCCCAGCAGTCTTTGCTGGTCGCTGTCCAGAACAGGCAGATGCTGGCCCGTGTGCGCCGAATCGCCAAGGAAGTGGATTACAGCTTGCTGGATGCACCCAAGTTGCGCATCGTTCCGCTCAAATATCTTCCAGCCAAGGCGATTGCCGCACAGCTGACAGAAATCCTCGGTGCCAACACCTCCCCGGCGAGCCTTCCAGTCGCTGAAGAAAATCAAATCAAACCGACCAATAGCAAAAACGCCTCTGGCAAACCCCGTCAGCGGGTCGTGTCAGCAACAGGGGTTGAGCCTTCAAAAACTGCTGGGGGAGGGTTAAGCCGTGTTGCAGTTGCCAATCAACTGCTTGGAGAAAGCGATAATATAGCGCGTGCAGCACCTGTGCGCGGCAAAATCAGCATTGTTGCTGATCATCGGAACAACGCGCTGCTGGTGAACTCCACGTATCAGGAATTCAAGCACATTCGAGACGTGGTCAACACGCTGGATTTGCCGCTGTCACAAGTGGTTATTGAAGCCACAATTGCTGAGGTCAGCATTAACGACAATCTGTCCTATGGTGTTCAGTGGTTCCTGTCTCGCGGAAACTTTTCAGGTGGCGTCGGTAGAGTCGCAGAAGGTGCAACGCGCCCCACTGGAACGGGTGGAGTTTTGTCTTTGAATACCGTTGGTGTTGATGTGGTACTCAAAGCCCTTCAGGAAGTGACCAAGGTGAAGGTGATTTCTTCTCCTTATCTGACTGTTCTGGATGGCAAAAAAGCCCGTTTGGTCATTGGTGATCAGGTGCCTTTTGCGTCTCGCAGTCAAGAATCGTCGAACGATGGGACTGTCACTACTTCAACTGAGGTAGAAGTGAAAGACACCGGTATTGTGTTGCAAGTTGAACCAAAGGTGCGATCCAACAACTCTGTTTTGCTGGCCATACAGCAGGAAGTAAGCAATGTGGATGTAAAGCGTCAGACTGGTAATCTTACACCCACAATCAGCACCAGAACTATCAACTCAGACATTGTAGTGGAATCTGGCCGCACCATTTTGTTGGGTGGCCTTATTCAGGAACGCACAGAGGATGGAAAAACGGGCGTTCCTGTTTTGAACAAGATCCCAGTGCTCGGCGAACTGTTTAATGAAAACACCAGTGACGAAAAAAAGCGAACCGAACTGCTGGTCATGATCACACCGCGCGTTGTTCGTCGTCAGTCTGAACTGCAGTCCATCACGGACACGCTGAGAAGAGAGTTCTCAGGCTTCTAGCAAGTCTTAGCCCCCGTCAAAAAGTCCGGGATGCCACATCATTCCGGGCTTTATTATTCCGATCCTTTGCGGCAGGCGAAAAGATGCTACTTGCTCTATATAATTGTAGAAATTGTTATATTTGACACTCTACCACCTCCGCACCTCTGCCATTATCCTTGTCAACCTAAGAAAAAAGAGAGCCAGAAACATGCTGGAGAGTCTGCTAAAAGAAGCGTGTGCCTTGCTTAATGTGAAGGCAGAAAAAACGACTGACGAAGCTGACAGCTTTCATATTTTGCTGGAGACTTTTGCTCTGAAGCTTCGCCTTCGCACAGAGCAAGGTGAGATCGCTGCCTCCTTGCCACTTGCCACACTTAGCGATGCGCAACTGACGCAAGTCGCAGAGATGGTTCTGACTTACAACACACAAAGCCTCCAATCTGGCGGCATGCGTATCGGACTGGACAAGCAAAATCAGTTGATTATGTACAATGACCTTTATGCCGCTGACTGGCCTGCAGACCGGCTGGCTAGGTTTTTTACGGCGTTTGTGGAAGTATCAGCAGCATGGCGCAAGGTTCTCACAGAGCTGACAAGTAATGAGGCAAACTCGGGACAGCATAGCGCCGCAAAAGATGTATTAATGCCTCACAGTTTAATGGGCGTCTAAACCCACAAGATTTCCAAAAAACTAAGAAAAGTCAGCAAACCGCTTTGCCTGTGTGGAGTGGTAACGGGAGCGCTTTGCGAGTTGAAATATGGCAGAAATACACTTTTCTAAATCAGATATCTTCTCCAGCGTCTTTGTTCGAATTGAAGAGGCGCTGACAGAGGCCACCTCTAAAAACACACGGGTGAAAATCTCTATTATCTCCCAAGCTGGCGGTGAAGTGCTTTACAAAGCTGAGGTGGAAGATGCAGATCACCCCACACTGACCGCACGGTTTGGCCGCCTTCTGAACGCCCTTCAGAGTTTTGCCAGATTCTTTGATAGCAAAGCTGAACATGTTGCTTCCAAAGCGGATAACTGGACCGCCTTTCAAGATCTGATGGCGAACCAGCTCGATAAAATGGCCTCTGAAAGCGGGATCTGTCTTTCATCAGGCGATAAAGACCACCTGATTGCAACCCTGACCAGAATGGTCGGGGAAGGCGATGCTGTTGCAAGAAAAGGGTTGCGGCTTACCGCGCTCAGGCAAGTTCAAACTTTCCTGAAAAGCGATCAGTTTCTGCGCGCTGATCACATCTGGAAAGACGCCAGCGGAACAGGTGAACTCACCATCCAGCCCGCAGCTGCTGCGGGCCAGAAAAATATTGTCGGATACAGCAATCCGAAAACAACAACCGCGCATCAGCCGGAGATTTCACCGCCACTAATGGGCGAATTTGCCTTTGATACCCCGGAGGAGGTGGAGACACCTAGCTACCTCTTCAGCGCCAAATCATCGAGCTACAACTACTACAATATCACTGTCTCAGAGCATCAGTTACAGCGAGCGCGTGAGCGACAGGCAGAGGCTCACGTCTTTGACGTTCCTATGATCATAGGTCGCGACCACAGGGTTCGTGACAAAACGCTCATGCACAGTGAGTTGCCTGAAGCAGCCAATAAACCCGTCGGGCTTGATCCCCGGCACTCTCACGATGATGAGGCAAATGCCTATCCGCTCCAACAAGAACACATAGTTCATCTGGACGGGGAAAAGGCGATTGTCGCTGAGGCGGAAGAGCGAAGGGCCAAAGAAAAGCCGAAGTAGCTGGACTACTGAAACATCAAATCACGAACAGATACTCCCCGTCACGTGGGGCGTATCTGCAAAAGAAAACCGCTCACGTTGCCAGGTACAGGTTTCGAAACCGGCGAGATAACTGCCCCGCTCACATCAAACCACTAGCCTGAATCCTCGCGATGATACCAGAACTAGAAAGGAACCGAATATGACTGGCATTGTATTCAGCACCAATTCCACAGTCGACGCCCTCTTGGGCCAGATGGATGTACACACCGGAAGCTCAAAGGAAGTAAAGCAGAGCACTTTGGACCTCCTTACAATCGGTTCTGATGTGCGATCAGACGGTGTGGATGCGGTAAAAGGTGAAGTTATCTATGAAGCTAAACTCCTGAGCGGAGAGAAAAAAACAGGTTGGGTCGTTCTTGGCAGGCTTGCAGAAAAGCTCGGTATTCACTCCGATTTTTTACAAAGCAAAGTGCAGTCCTATGAAAACGCCAAGTCTGCACAAAACAACGGTGCCCAGTGGGATAGCCTGAAGGGTCTGATTGAAAATCAGATCCACGCTTCAAAAGGCAACCCGGATATTCAAAGTGTCCTTCCAAAAATCTGCAAACATGCATTCAACAGTACGGAGTTGCCTAAAGGGGCTGCAACTCTTGGTCAACTTGCCGATTTGAACCTTGCCATGAAAACGCATCTGAACCCGGCAAACTCCGGTGCAGCTCCCAGCGCTGGAAACCACACGATATACTCCCCTGATGTAAAGCAGATCGTTGAGAACTCTCAATCTAAATGGGGGCAGGAGCTTGCTCAAATAGAGACAGATGTAAAAGCAGCGCTTAGTTCATATGCAACAAATACGGGCAGCAAGCCACTGGACTACAGTACGGTGATGGCGGGGATCAAAGACAAAGTGTGGGGTGATTCTACACTTGACCTGACCACTTTTAAACCGAAAGACGCACAGTTAGAGCAATTCCGGCAGGAGGCTTCTCAGTTCATTAAACTGGGCGATATCAAGCCCTTAGACGAGATCGCACAGCGAATTGAGGAAAATCAGTATACCCGGACTGATGATTTGGGGCCACGGACAGGTGAAACAGGTCTCAACAAGAACCTTGACGACCAGCTTGCGCGACACGCCGCCCGCTCAGCTGAAGGCAAATCAACTGCCGCAACAACGCCGGATCGTTCTACGCAGGCACAGATTGATGCTGCATTGCTGGGGCGTCAACCGAACTAATACTCGTAGCACCTTGACGGGATTGATAGAAGACCTTGTCTCATATGGGGCCGGTCTCTTTCAATCACCGGCACACATTCGCCCGCTAAGGACGCGAATACATCATATAGTCACAGCACTTTTGAGGGCCAATACTCAGCCTTCAGGTAAAACCAGACTAAAGCCGCCTCTTGTGCTTTTGGGCACAACCTTAGATGTGATTTAGGACATAGTATTTCCATAAGTTATTCAAGTCGTTGGTAGAGTAATAGCTTCTGGTTTCCGCTGGTAACAGAGCACGTGCTGAGTGGTATTATGATGTCGACGCTGTGTGGCAATTATCGACAATTAAGAAAAAGGATCTGAGTTGTGGGGATCACAGTAGGTACCAATTCATCCATCTCAAGCTTTATTCAGAACATTGAAGCAGGCACCAAAGCATCGAACCTGAAAGACAGTACTCAGGTTCGCCTCAGCAACGAGCAAACGTTGGCTGGCGGAGAAAAGATCTTTGAAGCCACGACAAAAAATGGCAGCAGTGTTCTTTCCGCCCGCACCGCCGCTGTTGCACTGGATAAAATCGGGCTGCATTCCTCTGCGGTCGATAGCAAAGTCAATAAGCACTACGAAAAACTGGACAACTGGGATGTTTTTAAGGGGCTTGCAAAAAATGAGCTGCGTGAAGCTCTTCAGGATGCCTGCAAAGATTGCTCTGATGCTGCTGTAGATGAGCTTCTTGAGCCAATTCTGCAGGAAGTCAAAAAAGACACAAAAAACTTTGATGACCATAAAGTACGTTGGGGGCCGCTGACCAATCTTGCCAATAAGGTTCAGGAGGAAGTGCGCCATCAACGGGCGACGAGTGATGCTTATGCGACCGTCAACAAAGCCGGAGACGGCCAGATCCACCGCCAGCGTGCCGGCGGTGAAGGTAGCGCGAGCGCAGCCAGCGTCGCTTCCAATGTCAGCACGCCTGCGCTTGACTCCGATGGGTACGCAACCACCCGCCATGCCGGTTTCAATCCAGCAGCATCATCTCTGAATTTGAGCGAAGGGCATTATGATCTGGCCTATCCACAATCCTCTCAGAGCACGGCCCGCGTAAACACAAACTATGAAACTGCCGAGGGATTCAGCCCTCTGGAAGACTCCGAGTATTCCGAGCTTAATCACAACGGGCCACCTGCTGCGGCTATTGGCGGAGGCGAATACGATGTCGCTTATCCAAAGGGTGATCAAGGAACTGTGCATACTGACGATATTTATGAAGAAATTGGCTACGACGGTGCCGTAGAGAACAGCGCTGATGTGGAGCAGGTGAAATCTGAACCTCTCTATGGAAATCTGACGGAGGCGGGCAAGCCTGCACTTGCGCCTAAGCCAGACTTTTTGAAGTAGAGGTCAGGCTCCCCGTTTGGGGAGCTGGCAAACAAGAATGACGTCTGAGGTAATCAGAGAATTTTTTGACAGAACTGCGAGGGGTAATCTCTCGCAGTTCACAAAATGAAGAGGGTGCCGTGAAAGCTGAAGACTTTTCTAGTGAAACTGTGAAGCTTCTGGCTGAGATTGGCTTTATTGCTGTATCCTATGGTCGGGCAGATTGTGCGGAAGCTATCTTTAAGGCGTTCCAGGTCATGCGTCCTGATCAGGAAATTGGCCCGCTGGGACTGGGGCTGGCTGCTATGGTGCGCGGTGATGCCGATGCTGCACTCAAACATCTGGCGGCAGCTCCGCCGAGCGATACCATTCAGACTTATCGCGGGTTGGCAATGCTGCGCAAAGGTGAGCTGGAGACGGCCTGCGAAGTTCTTCAGGAAGTTATTGAAACAGCAAGCGGAACCCCATGTGCTGAGATTGCCTCTCAAGCGCTTGCGGCCAGGGATGAACTTGCTCATCCGTTGAAAGCAATGGTGGCCCGTTCATAATTGTTGCGTGGTGAGGTTACATGGCAACCACTTCATTAGAAGGTTCAATTGCATCACAGTTGAAAAATGGCCTTCAAGGCGGCTCTGGCGAGGGTACAGGGCAATCGACCAATGGCCTCAGTGAGCTGGAAGATCAGTTCAAGAACGCATTAACAGCTGCTGGCGGTGCTCCTGATACGGTTCAGGGGCAGATTATCGGCGGGCAGGTTGTCGTCAGTGATCCGTCCAAAGTCGCGGCTGTTCAAAGCACCAATGCAGGGGCATCTGTTGCTTCAGCGACAATCGGGAGAGGGGACAGTAACTTCCTGATTGACGGTTTGACGAAGGTGCGCGGCGTGTTCAACGAGACCAATGGAAAGATTGCAGCATTATCGGCTGGGGGCGATGTATCTCAGGTCGACAGGCTGATTAACATGCAAATTCAAGTTGCTAACTATGCCTTGTTGGTGGATGTCAGCTCAAAAATTGCAGGAAAGACCGTTCAGGGGCTTGACGCATTAATGCGCTGATCGCCTTAACACGAAAAACACAGCAGAAGTCTCGATGAATATACGGTATTTTATTACAATTTTCGTCATGCTCGTTGGCCTAGCAGCTTGTAAAACGGATCTGTACTCCAACCTGTCAGAACAAGAAGCAAACACTATGCTTAGTCTGCTTCTGGAAAATGGTGTTGAAGCAAGCAAAGTTGCTTTAGGGGACGGCCAGGTAACGTTGCAGGTTGAGGAAAGCGACATTCAGCGAGCAGTGACCATTTTAAATGCAAATGGTTTGCCCAAGCGTTCGCGTGATACTCTTGGAAAAGTCTTTCAGAAATCCGGTATCATCTCCTCCCCATTCGAAGAGCGCATCCGCTTCATTTACGCTCTAAGTGAAGAAGTGGGAGAAACCATTACTGAAATCGACGGTATCGTCTCCGCTCGGGTGCACATTGTTTTGCCTGAAAAGGCTGAGTTGGGTGAGAAGGTGAAGCCTTCTTCAGCGGCTATTTTTATCAAACACCGGCCTGAGCTGGACATTGAGTTCCTCATCCCACAAATCAAACGCCTTGTGAGCAATGCGATTGAAGGTGTTGAATATGCGAGCGTTTCAGTCGCGCTCGTACCAGCTCGCGAACTGAATTTTTCTCCAGCCAGCAGGGGCAAGCAATATGAAAATGTTCTTGGCCTGCGCATAGCGCGAGATGATGCAACCTTCCTCTGGCAAGTCATTGCAGGATTTGGTGTTGTGATCCTTATCCTCGCCAGTGGCATAGGCTTTTTCATCTTTAAAAACTTGCGGGCGAACAAGTCCAGCCAGTCCAGCAAAGAGGGTGAGGATGCGCTGCCCGAAGAGCTGGCATAGCGCGCTAACAGGTAGGAAGAGGGTTGTATCGGGTGAACACTCAGACTGATCAGGTGTCACTGTGGGCTATGCAATGCAGGTTTGCTGATAACCTGCTTAATCCATTGAGATTTATCCATGATGATCACTTGCCCGATATCGGGTTGGCAGGTGATCAAACCCGGCTTCTTAGTGCACAACCAGCGTTTGCCAAAGGACTGAATCTAGTCCTTTCGCGGCGTCTCGGTTTCGATAAACTCAAGCCTTCTTCATTGTTTTCGCCCACAGAAGAGCGCCCTGAAGGCGCACGGCTGGCCGCATTCATCGCTACTTTAGACCCTGAGAGTTTTGCCGATCTGCTGCGTCTTTGCGCAATCGCCCGGCTGCACATCAAAATTGCAAATGTGCTGTTGAAGGTCCACCGTCAGCGACTGGAAGCTGTTTTTGGAGAGGGTGTTTTTGACATCGCAATCCGGGAAGTTTCTTTTTTCTACAGGACCCTCGGTGATGAGGCGGAAGACCATGCACATGCATTCTCCCAAATCTGTGCTGGTGAGGAAACAGAGGCATTCCATGCCATGATGGTGGTTGGTGCCGCCATGCTTCTTACCTTTGTAAAAACAACAGAGCCAACAATTATCCCATTGTTTACACTGCGTTTTTCTAAGGAAGATAGCGACAATCTAAAAACTCAGTCTGGTGTAATGAGTCCTGAGCAATGTCATCAATTCAAACAGTTCCTGCGTCGGAGGCTCCCACAATGCCAAGCTTATATCGGTTGAAAGATCTTGGTGTCGCTCTGGCACCGGGGACCCGTGTTATCAAAGCTGCTGAGTTCAATGATGTTGATGTTGCTGAACAGATCATCAAAAGCGCTCAAGAACAGGCAGAGCAGATCGTGCAGAAGGCTGAGCGTATCTACGAGGACCAAAAGCAACAAGGTTATCGTGATGGCGTCAAGCAAGCCCAGACAGAGGCCGCTGAGCGTCTGTTGAATGAACATGCTCTGCTGGATCGCCACCTTTGTAACCTCGAAAATGAAGTGGTCACCGTCACAACTACCTTGCTCCGGCGCTTGCTTGAAGAGTATGACGACAGCGAGCGGTTGCGATTGATGGCCCGATCCATGCTGAAAACGCTTCGTGGTGAAAAGCGCATTCGCCTGCATGTTGCACCAGATATGTATAGTCAAGTGCAAGCCATGGCGGAGACATTAAGTCAAAGCTCTAAGCAACTCGAGTTTCTTGAAGTTCTGGAAGATCCCGAACTTGAAGGAACCAATCTTACAATGGAAGGCGCTATTGGCCGTGTAGATGGCAATCTTGAAGTGCAGCTTGATGAGATAGAGGTGATGTTGCGGCGCTGCATCGCAGCTCACATGTCTGAGCCAGAAGGTGAAGCCGTGCCATGAAACCTGTCATCGAACCAGAAACCGCTCTCCAGCAACGTCGTTCCCTGATCAACGCACGCTTTAGTAAGTTTGGGCATAAGCTGGTGCAGGTGGCTGTCTCAGACTGTCAGCCCTATCCACTTACAGGCCGTGTGCGCAAAGTGGTTGGAACTCTGGTCCATGCGATTGTCCCAAAGGTGGAAATTGGCGAGATTGCAGAACTTTACACCCGCTCATCTGGTCGCAGGCTTATGGCAGAGGTTGTCGGTTTTCACGAAGATGAGGCCTTACTTTCACCAATCGGTGAGCTGTATGGTGTTGGCCCGGACACAGAAGTGCGACCAACTGGTCATGTGCAGACTGTTGCAGTAGGTGATGGTCTGCTGGGCCGCGTACTGGACGGAATGGGCAACTTCATAGATGGTTTGGATCGGGAGTTTACACCTGCAACGCATTACCCGGTCAATCAGGCTCCACCCGATCCCATGCAGCGTCAGATCATCAATAAGCCACTGTCAATGGGGGTAAGGGCGATTGACGGTATGCTTACCACAGGCGAGGGGCAGCGCATGGGCATTTTCGCCTCAGCCGGTGGCGGTAAATCCACCTTGATGGCAATGCTGGTGAAAGGGGCAGCGGTTGATGTAACGGTGCTTGCACTGATCGGTGAGCGTGGTCGTGAAGTCCGAGAATTTATAGAACATGATCTCGGTCCTGAAGGCATGGTGAAAACTGTTGTTGTGTTCGCTACCTCTGATAAAAGCTCCTTAGAGCGGTCAAAAGCTGCTTTCGTTGCAACGTCTATTGCTGAATATTTTCGCGATCAGGGAAAGCGCGTCCTCCTTCTGATGGATTCCGTCACCCGCTTTGCCAGGGCACAACGCGAAATTGGCCTTGCTGTTGGTGAACCCCCAACCCGGCGCGGATTTCCGCCATCAGTCTTTGCAACGCTGCCTCGCCTTATGGAACGAGCAGGTATGAGCAACAAAGGATCGATTACCGCGTTTTATACGGTGTTGATGGAGGGTGATGACATGAATGAGCCGGTTTCTGATGAGACCCGGTCCATTCTCGACGGGCATATCGTTCTGTCACGCAAGCTGGCCGCCGCCAACCATTATCCTGCCATCGATATCCTTAACTCCAAAAGCCGTGTGATGAATGCGGTAACTACGCCCGACCACCAGAAGATGGCAGGGCAGGTTAACACCTTGCTGGCGAAATACGAGGAAGTGGAACTGCTGGTTCAAATTGGTGAATACAATCAGGGAGCAGATGCAGAGGCTGATCGTGCGATTGCGAAAAACAGGCAGATTAAAGATTACCTGAAACAGCGGACTGACGAGTTTGACAGCTTTGAAACCGCTCTTACCAAGTTAGACAGTGTGCTCACGTGATTGAACAGATCAAAAAGCTGTATCTTGTAAAAACACTCAAGGAGCAAAAAGCCTTAAAGGAGCTCAATGCTGAGCTTGTTAAGGTGAAGCGTGCTCAGGATCAAATGGAGCAAAAGCGGCAAGTTGCTCAAAACGAACGCATGGCACTGCCAGCCAAACAAGACGCCCTTTATCAGGCTATTATACAAAAAATTGTTTCAACTGATGACCTTGATCAGGTGAAGGAAGAGGCTCAGATCCTCGAAAACCAAGTTAAAAGACTGGAGGATAGCGCAGACAGAGCCACATATGTCTACGATAAGGCGCTGAAAAACGTAGAAGCAGCCCGTCGAGAGTATCAAAAAGCACTTCGCGTCAAAGACAAATATGGAAAGATCTCAGCGGATTTGCTGTTGGAAGCCAATGCACTTGCTGAGGCTACAGAGGAACAGGAAATCGAAGAACAATTTTCCGGGCGAAGGCAAACCGATCTATGAAAGTTTCTCACGGATCTCAAAATCATGAGATGCAAAGTGACTTTGGCGCTAAACATGGTAAACAGCCTCGTGAAGGTGGAAAAATTGCTGGCAAACCTGTTCAGGGGCGACTGACGGATGGATACCGGCAACAGCAAGCCTTTGCGTTTGAGAATGAAATGCGTGCTGCACAATTGCAATCGCATGCGCCTGCAGCCGAAAAACCCGACCCAGAAGAACAGGAAGACAACCCGAAAATCCAGATTGGTGCGGTCGATATCAGCAATGCACGTCTTCTTGCGTCAACTGACAGCGTAGAAAGCCGGAATATTCTCACTTCCAGCCCAACAGAACTGCTGGCGAACTCGCGATTGAACGCCTCGGAGGCTCGGATCGAAAAAGCAACAGCCGCGATGGTTACTCAAATTGAGCAAGCTGTTCGTTCAGAAGCTGCTGCGGATCATTCCGCAAGCCGGGTCCTAAGCTTGTCATTGGATGTCGAGCGTTTCGGCCTGTCCGGGCTCACGCTGCTAACGACAAACAGCAGTCTTTCCGTTGTTCTTGAACGCGCCAGCATTGATGGGATGCCAGGAGATATCCAAACAGCTGCCCAAAGTTTGCTTTCCGCACTACAATCGCGCTTCCCAGACCGCAAAATCCGCATTCTTGATAGGTTAGAGCAAGGGCAAAGCGAGGTTGAGGAAATCTCCACAAGCAGCCTGATGGGCATTTCAAATATTTTTGCAGGACAAAGAAGTTAGATGAGCGATTTGTCCCCTAATGGCGTGTCCTATCGCGAAGCTACGCAGGCTTTCGACTACTGGAACCTGGCCATGAGTTACTCCCAGCAAACTATTCCCGTAGCTGGTACACATGAGATCCATTTTGAACTCTGTCCCACTCCGGATGACGCTAAGCTAGCTTTTCTGATAGAAAACGCAAATGGCGCTCAGTTGATTGCTGTGCTGAGGAGCTTTCCTTTTAAGGAAAAGCTGGGCATCGATCTCGATCTGGAAATAATCGGTTCACTTGATACTGATGTCAGTAGCGCCATTTTAACGGGTTCGTTCCAGCAGATTCATCAGGAGCTGCCGCTGGATCTTCAGGTGTTGCAGATTGTGGGTGAATTGCAGCCACTGAAATCCCTTTTGACGCAAAAAAATCCCGATCAGCTTTCTTGGGTAAACATCAAGTTTGGAGAAACTGGGAAGGCACCTTTTTCCGTTGCTCTGGGACTTAATCCCTGTGAGCTTACAAGCTTACTGGATGGATTGCCCCTAACCCGGCAAGCTGCCTGGGCAGGACTACGTCAGGAGGTGACCATCAATACCAGCTTGTGCCTCACCGCCGAAACGCTGCCACTCAATCAGGTGAGAGGGTTGGAAGTAAACGATCTGATTTTGCTGGAAGCGACTTCTGTCGGCAACCGCATTATGGTCGAAACAAGATTCAGTCGTCACCATCTTATTCTGGTTGAACAGGGGTGGGGATGCGAAAAAGTAGAGAAACTCAACCCCATGTCAGAAGAAGCACAATCTACGGCCACTGAGATCGTAGCCCAGGAAACGAGTGCACAAACACCGCAGGTCGACCTCTCCAATATGGTAGTGCCCATCACTCTGGAGATTGGAGAGCGTGAGATGACTGTCGCGGAGCTTGAAAGCTGGCAGGCAGGTACGCTGATTGATGTGGAGCTCCCCGCCGTCACTCAGGATCTGGCCATAACCTTGCGTGCTGGTAGCAAGCGCATTGCTATTGGCAACCTGGTTGAAATTGATAATCGCGAGGCGCTGCGCATTGAGCGTTTGCTGCCGGATGCAACCCTTTAGTCCTTATTTTTCGGTGACTGCCCATGCGATGGCGACAATAACGAGATAAGAGAATGAGTTCAGATCCTTTTACGCTCCTGCTGGTATTGGTGGTGGTCGCCCTTATCCCGTTCCTTGCTATCGTAGCCACATCCTTCATAAAACTGTCTGTCGTTTTGATGCTGGTGCGCAATGCGCTTGGTGTGCAACAGATACCACCCAACATGGCGCTCAACGCACTTGCGATCATTCTGTCTGGCTACATCATGCTGCCCGTCTTTCTGCAAACCTTTGAAATTGTGGAAAAAGGCAACCTGTCAGTGGGGAGTGTATCGCAAATGAAAGAGACTTTCATCGCCGCGAAAGGGCCGTTTGAAGAGTTTTTAGCACGGCATGCAGACAGCAAGGAGAAGGCCTTTTTTCTTGAAGCAAGTCACCAGCTCTGGCCCGTTGAAATTGCGGAAGGTATGGATGAAAATAGTATTGCCATATTGCTACCTGCCTATACGGTTTCCCAATTGCGGGAAGCATTCGAGATCGGTTTTCTGCTTTACCTGCCCTTCCTCGCCATTGACCTTGTAGTTTCTAATATCCTGCTTGCTATGGGCATGATGATGGTTTCCCCGCTCACAATTTCGCTCCCTTTTAAGCTGTTCTTGTTTGTAGCAGTGGATGGTTGGTCGCGTCTGATCCTCGGCCTTATCAAAACCTACGTTTAACCGCATCAACCTAACGCGAAAAACCAATGAAAGGAGCGAAATATGTCACCAGAAGATGCTGTCTTCCGTATTTCTGAGACTATGATTTTGGTGATGATGCTTTCACTGCCGCCAATCATCGTTGCTTCAGTTGTTGGCCTGCTGGTTTCCCTGTTGCAAGCATTAACGCAGATGCAGGAGCAGACCATTCAGTTTGGCGTCAAACTGATTGCCGTTGCACTCACATTATCGCTCATGTCCGCGTTTATTGGCGCAGAAGCGCTCAATTTCACGCAAACGCTGTTTGACGATTTTCCAGCGCTGGTCCGATAGTTATGATGGGGCTTTTGCAAGAGCTGACAAGTACTTATCGGGAGGCGCTGCTGGTTCTGCTGCTGTCCCTGCCAAGGATGTACGCGGTTTTTGTCACATCACAGCTCTTCAATCAGGCACTCATGAGCAAGATGACCCGAAATGTGCTGGTTATGGTTATGACCGTGCCGATCATACCTTACAACCTTCAATTTGCACAGGATTTTGCGCCAGACGGCCCCACCTTTGCCCTGTACTTCCTCAAAGAATACGCCATTGGTTTTCTGATCGGCTACATTATCTTCGGTCTGTTATGGGCTGTACAAGCCGCTGGTACGCTCATAGACAACCAGCGTGGTGCTGCTGTTGCTGCCAGTATTGATCCGATGCTGGGCAACGAAGCGTCACCAGTCGGCGACCTGTTTGGGCGCGCCTTCATCTTATACCTGTTCTTAACACCTGGATTTTTCTTCATATTGGGACTTGTTTACAATTCCTATGTCCTGTTGCCCATTACAGAGTTTATCCCGGTGCTCTCACCGCGGTTTCCTGAACTAATCCTCGCAGTGATGGATAACGGCATGCGCCTGATGTTTACTCTTGCCGCGCCCATCATTATCCTCATGTTCCTTGCTGAGTTCGCTCTTGCCATTATCAGCCGATTTGATCCACAAATTCAGGTGTTTGTACTCGCCATGCCGATCAAAAGCGGCATCGCCGTGATCTTGCTGACGTTCTATCTGTCTTTCCTGCTGCCCAATGCAGCCGATCATCAGGTGGACATCAAGCATTTCACAGATCAGCTCATGGAAGTCTTTGCCGTCAGTGATCAGATTTATGAGGACATCAAATCGGAGCCTCAGCCATGAGTGGGCAAAGCTCCGGTGAAAAAACAGAACAACCCACCCCAAAGCGACTAAGAGAGTCCCGAGAAAAAGGGCAGGTAGGAAAGAGCACTGAGGTAACGACAACTATCTCTTTGTTCTCGGTTATTGCTTACCTGATCGTGTCTTGGGACAGCAACTTTGCCAAACTGGTTGCTCTTATGGATCAGTTTGCCGAACTTGCAACCCGGCCCAACTTTCGTGCCTCAGCAGGCGAAGGGGTTTATGGTTTGTTTTCCGGGTTCATGGATTTAATCCTGCCCTTGTTGGGTGTGGCACTCGTGGCTGGCATTTTTGGAAATTTCGTTCAATTTGGGTTTTTGTGGTCTTTTGAAAACATCATGCCAAAGTTGAGTAAGATCAGCCCAGGCGAGGGGTTCAAGCGCATTTTTTCCAAAAAGCAGGTTGTGCAGGTGCTGAAATCCCTCTTCAAGATCACATTGCTTAGTACCATGCTTTATTTCGTAGTCACCCATTCCATTGGCGCATATATCAACTCCCTTGCCTGCGGTCTGCCTTGCATCACCAACATCACAGCCGGGATCGTTAAACTATTGCTGGGTGTCGCATTCCTAGCGTTTGTCGGCGTAGCAATCGTAGATTTTATTTTTGAAAAACACACACATATCAAAAGCTTAATGATGACCAAGGATGAAGTGAAGCGGGAGCACAAGGAATCTGAGGGAAGCCCTGAGATTAAAGGAGAGCGACGCCGTATTTCGCAGGAAATTCTGACAAGCGATAACCTTGCCGCCACCCGTAAGTCCAGCGCTGTGATTGTGAATCCGACGCACTATGCTGTTGCGCTTTCCTACCGGCCTGACGAGGTTGCTGTGCCCCTCGTGGTTGCCAAAGGGTTGGACCTGACGGCTCTGGGAATGCGGGAGGAGGCAGAGAAAGCAGGTGTACCGATATTTGCGAATGTGCGATTAGCACGGTTGCTTTATGCAGAAGTTGAAACAGACGAATTGATCCCTCAGGATCTCTTTTCTGCTATTGCTGAAATACTCGTCTGGATTGAGCAACACAAAGACAAACTCTATAACGGGCCATTGGAGCGCGGTGTTATCGATCTGGAGCACGAGAGCAAACAACAAGACCAGACCTGACGAGCAGGGCAGGTTAAAAGGATCTCCTTTTATTGATGAGCTGTAACAAACGATACAGTAGCCCCGCTCAAGCAGTGCTAGCAAAAGTAAACTCTAGCTTTTTTGAGGCGCAAAAGAACGTATGATTACATTGGTCAATTCTTTGCTATTGGAAATTGGAAATAGAATTGGTTTCGATAACTTTTCACTTGATGAAACCAATCAACTATTCCTGAAAATAGAAGAAGAACTGCTGATGTCAATGGTATGGCGTGAGGAGACGCAGACGCTCTTGCTCAATGCCCCACTGACAGACAAACCAATTGATGATCCCCAAGCAGGTAAAGTTTTGCTTGAGGCAAATTGCATGTTTGCGGAGGGTAGTGGCATGTTCTTCAATATGGAACCAGAAAGCGGTAGAATTAATCTGTCTATGATCGTTTGCGTTGCTGATCGATCTTCGTTTACTCTCTTTGATAAACTGGAAAAATTCATCGAAACCTCCGGCGGCTGGCATCAACGCCTGAATAGCGCCGAACCGTTCTCTGTTGATTGGCACGATCCAACTCATGCGGAAAATATCACGGATGAGCCCGTTTACGAAGCGCTGGAGGGGTGGGTATGAGCGCAATAGAACTTTCATCCTTTATCGCTGCTGCGCAGATCGACAACGGTCCCGATAAGCTGACTGTCTCTTCGGGAGCTGTGACAGAGCGGCAAGCTACAACTGCTGTTGGTGGCAAAATTATATCCTGGGTTAAACTCAATACCACTGGCGATGCACAAAAAACGCAGGATCAGGCCCTGTTTAAAGCCGCACTTAAAGAAAAGTATGGACCAGATATTGGAGAAGCGGCTTACAAGGCCTTTGCCACTTCCGACAATAAAATGCACAGCCTTACAAAGTCGCAGGTTATCTCTTCGGTCATTCATGCTGATGAGTTGCAGACAAAATTCACCAAGGCGACCAACACAGCAATTCTGGAAGGCGTCTCCGAAAGGTATGGAGAAGATGTAGCGACAGAGGTGCTCGCTCGGGCGACTAATGGTGCGCTTTCAAACCAGATTGACGCAAACCCAACCGTTGCCCGCGAAAAAACTGATGTCCTTGCAGAAGAAATCGCTGGTCGCCGGCTTGAGTGGATTCAGGAAGATATCGACTCCAACCTTGCACGCCTTGAGCAACCTGACGTGTTGCGCAGTATGGCAGAGGAATCCGCAATTCCCATTGACTGGGAAAATGTCGGAACCGAAGAGCTGAGCACGCTTCATAAAAACCTGAAAGAGTTCCTTGAAGCACAAACAAAGGTTGATCCGTTTAAACCAGATTTTCGTGATTTTCTGGCCGATGATCATGTTGATCAGGCTGCCCGCAACCAGCTGCGTGTTCTGGCCGCTGCACAAAGAGCGCAACCCGATCAGCCGCTCTTTGCTGAGGTTCTTGCTCAACTGGGTGTTGATCCCAAAGACGTGAGCGATGAGGTTTTGTCAACCTTGAAAGATGACGTGAACCGCGAATTGCAAATCGTGCTAGGGCCTGATGGAACCCGTACGGTTCAGGATAATCTTGATCCTCGCGTGAAAGGCTTCATGTTAGAAAGCCTTACATTCGCGCTGGCAAAACCGTTGGCGCGGGAGCTGGGCAAAGCACCGGACTTTCAAAAGGCTATTGCTGAATTTAAACCCGAGGGCGACGCCAAAAAAACTGAGTATGCCGATAAGTGGCTGCCAGACCTGGCTCTTCAAACTGTTCTTTTACGCGCCCGCGCAAATGATGATCTGGCCGCAGACGGCGGTCTGGTGAACGTTCTACAGACGGAACTTGCGATCCGATTGGATAAAACATTTGAAGCTCACAAGGGAATTGAAGGCGTTGTAAATGCGCTTTCCGATCCGGATTTTGATGTAGAGGTGCTCGCGAACTCAGCAAGGCTGTTTTCAAATAACGCGAGTGCTGCCGGAGGCGATGATATTCCAAAGGTTATAGGGTTGCACCTCAACAAAATTTTCGTCGAAACCCCCGCTAAGAAAGAAGCACTGCTAAAGGCTGTGGAAGATGGTATTCTCAGCAAAAACGTGAACGCAGTCGGGGCTGGTGTCGAGCTTCTTAAACAAAGCGTTGAGGTTAACCTACTCACAAGGCTGGGAAATAAAGAGCAATCTGCGCGAATTGCGGAACTGGAAGCTGAAAGCATCACGTCAGCGATGAACGGGCCGCTCTTCCATTTGCTGGCGCCGCTGCTTAACGCTATCTATGAAGCAGAAAAGGTGCCTGCCATAGAGGGCAAGGCTGATATTGAGCAGCTGAACGCTCAGGCTAAATCAGAAAATGATGAAGCATTGAGCATCAACGCAGAAAAAGAGGCACGTTACAATACGATCATTCATTCCTATTCCACTCCAAACAGAGACCCGGAAGGGGCAACAAAAGTTGCTCGCGGTTTGGTGAGTGCTTTTGCTCAGGTGTTTGAGGACAACGGCTTGGAATTGAGCTTCTAGCTATGCAAGACCGCTGTGAAGTTCTGCTAAGCGCCAGCGTTTCACAGCGGCTGGTTATATACCTGATGGAGTGTCTTCAAAGTGTCAGAGCAATAGCAATGGTGGCAAATTAAAGCACAGATTGCAGCCTAATCACTTCGACGCTGTCAGTCGCATTGTGCGTTCCCCCAGATAGATGTCTATGGCGTCGCGGGCTTTATCACTATCGTGCAGAGAATAGAGGCAACGGGCTTTCATGTAGTTGCGCATGGAATGCTCTTGGGTACGAACGTAGTGCCCAAACTGTTCCAGTGGATCTAACGCATCCAGTTCTCTCAAGCTCTCCAGCGCCTCAGCGAAGTTCTCCTGCAAAAACAAGAGGGTAGTGTAAGCAAGTATTACCTCTTTGCTTCGCTCCCCCAGAGCAAGCATACTTTCAGCCAGAACACAGGCTTCTTTATAGCGGCTGCTTTGGGCCATTATGTAAATACTGAGTAATAAGAAATCTCGCTGAATGTTTTTCAAAGAGTTCATCCTAACCTAACCCTTCAGCAACGCTGCAAGTGCGGCCTGCAATTCTTCATCAAGGAGAACATCATTCTTCAAGATATCAGCCCCCTTCTTGAGAATCTCACGCTCTCTTCCCTGTACCTTAACAGAAGAGGACAATAGCAAGTGTTGCACGTTTTTGCGCAACTCACTCAAAACATTTGGCTTCAAAAACTCGGTGTCAGATAACTCCGGTTCCAACAAGGATGGCAAACGCTCATCCAGCGACGGGCGATTGAGGACTTCATCAAGCTGACGGGCTTGCGGCAGAAAAACTGGTGAGAGCGTTTTGCCCTCTGGCAGGCGAACATGCTCTTCCACCTTCCAGTTGGAACTCTCCCTGGTACCGATTGTAATGGACTTAATGCGCATCTTTTCTTTCTTACAACCAAACCACGAAGCATTGAGTTTGCTCAACGTTCCGTGGTTTTACTTTGCATTTTAAATACTAGCCGATGCCACGTGCGATCTGTACATTCAGATCAAAGGCCCGGCGCACAGTACTTGTCGCCTGCTCGTAAGACCGATTCTGTTCTCGGTTGTCCTGATTGATATCGTTGGTGAGAAGCTGAGGATTGAGCAAGGTCACAGCGTCGCTTAACTGAGTGGAGAACCGCTCCCACTGCGTGCGCTTGAAGGGTTTCTTGTAATCAATGTAGTTTTCCAGCATATCGAATGTCGGTCGCGTGATGTTGTATTCCTTTTCAATTGGATGCGGTCCACCCTTTGAGAATTCCTCAAACATCAAGATCACAGACTTTGTGTAGGCACTTGCGTTAGAAAGGTTGACCTGCAGAGCATGCGTTTCCTTATCCGCATCTTTACCGGTATCATCGAACACTCTGAGCGTTTCGTTGATCAAACGCTGCATTTCTGCATAGGCCTGCGATAACTGGTTCAGCTGAGTCAGCTGTTCTGTACGCATTGCAACAATCGCCTGCTTCTTCAAACTAGATTGATTTTGAAGCAGAGCAACAATTGTAGGCACATCCAACCGGGAAATGGTCGTATTACCGCTTTCATCAGTTGATTGAATACCATTGAGCCGCAACATCTGTTGCTCGGCCTGTTTGATGGCAAGAATTCGGTTTTCTTGTTCAATAAAGACGCGATAGCCACGCTGAAGACCCGCATTGCGATCAGGTGTCACAAAGTTTGTCCCTGAGTTGTTTCTATCAATTGCAGAGGGAGTTTCCACATCATAGTAATTGCGGGCACGTTCATAGCGTTCGAATATCTGATTGACCTCTGTGGTGGTATCAGAGGGGGTTAAAATACCTGAGCTGCTTACACTCTGTTTGATCAACTCCAGCTGCTGGATATAAACCTGCGAGTCGCTTACCAGATCGTTGCGTGCAGGTGCATGTCTCCGGCTCGATGTCATGTCATTTTGTGGGTTTCTGATTTTGTTGATCTGTGCATCAATTGAGCTGATAAGAGCCGCCCGCCCCTGAGCAAGCGAGACAGTCGCGTTAGGAACTAAATCCAGTAGAGGCGCAACCTTGCTTTTGAAGACAGTGTTCACCCCCAGTCGCTCTTGTTCAGCGGCAGACATCTGATAAATGCGGGATTTGGTCAAATCATTCACGATATATATCTCGCGCTTATCATCTGAGCGAATAACGCCGATCTGATCTTCCCCGGAACCGATCACTGTAGCTCCGTTATTGATCTGCTCCTGCGTAAAATTATCTCTGAAGTAACGCAGCTGGACAGATGGATGCCAGTTCAAAAACTCGGCAGGTGTCGGGCTGTTGTAGTTAGCTGGCAAGTCTTCATCTGCAACCGTATCTGCTGGGTCACCCAAAACCGAGCTGACATACTGATTATACCTTGCAGGATCAGAAGAATACGCTCTTGTACCGGGGATGCTTAACAGAGGATTCTCGTAGTCCTCTGCTGGAGTCGGCAGATTGGCAAGAAAGTTATCCCAAACATTGGATGTCTGAGCAGTTTGAAGCCGTGGAGCCGGATTTTGGCCCGCGTCATCTGCGCCAGTTTCAGGAGAACCTTCCTGCTGTGCTGCTTGTGGAGGAGCAGCCGAATCATCTTCTGGCAGTAGGTTGGTAGTGGGTGATCGCGGGGTTACGCTGTTTACCATTTCATTCTTCTCTCATTTACAGGATCAGGCGTGAACGCCGCGAGGTTGCTGCTGTTTTTCGAGCACGGGACTGCTGCTCCATGTGATGCACCCGCTTGCTCTCCGCTTCATGCACTTCAAGGATCAAAGCGCATCTGGCAGCGATCTGATCATAGCGACCGATAAACTCTTCGATGTCTTTCGAACTCAGCAGACGCTGAACTAGTTGAGTTGCAACAGGGTCTTGCTGGATAACGGGAAACTGGCACAGTTCTTCAAGTCCTGATGCGATCTGAAGGTAGACCTCATCCCAGTCTGCTTGCGTCGTCGTCTTCCGCTCATCCTGGCACAAGGCAACCGCCTCAATTAAGTAAGAGGACAGTGCACTTGCATCGCCATCTTTGCCTTTGAACGGAGGAATCAGTTCGTCAGGGGTATGTGATTTTGCCATTCAACACGCTCCGCCAGCTTTTTTGTCGTAGGTTACATAAAGATGAATGCATCTCTGTATTGCTCAGCACACTCTTGATAGCCACTCCTTAAGAACTGTTGTTTTTGTGCCCTTTGGGCATGTTGTGCCGGGCGGCACAAACGCATCTTCTTGTGAGCGTTATGGTCGATTTGAGTTTTGATGGCTAACTTACGGAATTTCTCTGATGAGCCTGGAAGTATTACGGTCCAATATTGCGACACATAACGCTGAATCTCCTGTCGGAGCTCCTCTTGTTGCCGAAGCAACAGGTCAGCGCCGCGCGGAGCGCGTGATGCAGCTGAACAGCCCTTCCAAACTTACCGATGCTGCTGAAGAGCTTGGACAGTCAGTAGCGACACGGCTTAATCGCAAGTCCCTTGAAACTCTCAGTATTCGCAAAGGACAGGGTGCCAACATCGAGGCAATCACGCGGATTGCTGAGTTCTATGACAAACTCCCTGACATGCCATCACAAAACAAGCTGCAGGGGCTTGTTCAGCGACTTCAGGATTTTCAGAACCAGCGTTCCGGCGAAGGTAGTGCAGAGCTCACGACTCAGGAAATCTATGAGTTTCTTGAGCAGTTTGATGGCGATGTGACACACCAGTACGCTGCATTACAAATTGCGATTGAACACTTTCAAACTGTTGGCGGAAACGAAATGTTGCTGACAGCTCTGCTGGAGACCCGGCAGGAAATGGAGGCTGGGCAGCTTGGAAAAGAGGTCCAGGCTGGTTTTGCAATCGCAGAGTTAGCCCATGAACGCGCTGAGGGCTTGGTCTCTGATCCAGCTGCGCTGCGTGAACACTATCGCGATATTCTGCGAAATGAACCAAACTTTGGTGTCATATTCGATAGCTTCAAAGACCTTCTGGCAAACAACCGTGCCTTGAAACATCCGGTAAACGGTGAGAGTGCGGCGCTCAACTCATTTGATGACGTTGTGGACCTGTTTATTCAAGCTGCAGGCCATGGACTTGAGTTGGCGGATACGCAAGATGAACCTGCTCACCTGCAGGCTGTTCTCGTAGAGTTGGGTAAGCTGAAGTCGATGAGAACCGTTTATGAAGGGGTTGATGCAGCACTGCGCCTCACAAGCCGAAGCTCTGTCGCTTTCTTCAACTTATCGAAGGAAGTTGGATTGGATAGTGTGGCAAGTGCGCTGTTTCATTACGTTGGCAAAGCTGTTGTTACTCCCGCTGATGCGCAAAAACTCGTTGCTCCGTTTGCACCTGCAGGCGTTGAAGCCTCTTTGAGTTTTGCAGGCAATCTCCTGACATTGCACCGTGATGTTCCAGAGACGATTATCGAAAACGATAACATCCGAACACAACAGGTTAACACACTCCTTGGGCTCTCTGAACAACTCACAATACTGGAAGAGGAACAATTTCTAAACGAAGCTGTCGCGGGTCAATCGACCAACGCACAGAATAACGCATAAAGCAACAGGAAACCTGTAGCTTAAGTTCTTCGCTTTATGAAAGGATACATCGTGCAGTTCTCAAGCAGTATTCGGACCAATCTGGAAGCATTTGCAGCAAATATGCACATGCCCTACATGCCCCAGCATGACGGGAGTTTGTCATTCGCCCTTTCAACTTCAGGAGTACTCACGTTCACACCCGTGAAGTCAGGAAATCGCGTTGCCGTTAGTTTAGGGAGGCGGCACTCTGACCAGGAGGTCGGACGGATCTATGAGCCTCTGACACGAAAAGCCGGTTTTGTTCCGGAACTGCAAAATAACTTGCATGTTGGAATATCCAAAGATAATTTTGTCTACCTTTCCGTGTTATTTGAAGAAGAACAACTAAATCAACCAGTATTAGAAGTGACTGTTGATCACTTAATTAGTGAACTTAGTTCATTGTAACTTTGGAAAAATAGCGATTTGAGAGGTGTATTTTGATAAAAATTTCGAAAAACAAAATTTTGACGGTTTTTCACGTAGAGATATCAAATAAAAAGGTGTATGCGCGGAATGAATAGGCATTCCTAGGTTTTCGCCTGAGATTCTGCATAGGTGGCTTCTGATCGGAGTGTGAAGAGTGTAACCGAAGAGCAATCCTGTAAGATAAGAAAATAGATAATATTACAGCAGACAGTAAAATCTTAGTGTTATTGGGCTGACGGGATAATAATCGATAGTTAGATAAAGATATTAAACATCGATATCTCGCGGAAATACCAGATTGATATTTGCTGATAATAAAATGTGCGGGAAATATCGATGAATAACTCAACCTCCAATGCGATCAGAGGCGGTTCTGCATCTGGAGTTAATGCAAATACAGCCCCGGTTTGCACTGGCCCGGGTTGGAAAAATAAAGCCATTCTCTTTCAGGAGCTGAGCGCAGAATTATCCGAAAAACTTGAGAAGTCTGCCGTTCGCCAAAGCTACACAAATGGTGAAAATATCTACTTGCAAGAAGATGAGGCGGAGTTCTTGTATATCATCGAACGTGGACACGTCAGACTCAGTCACTTGCGTGAAGATGGATCAACTTTTCTTTATGCGATCATTACAGCAGGCAAAAGCTTTGGCGAACTTGGGGTATTTCAGCGCTCTGTGCATGCAGATACCGCATGTGCTCTGGGAGACGTGGTTGTTCATAAAATTCGCCGCTCAGCGTTCCATCTGATCAACGAGTCCAGTGCCGAAATATGCCGGGCTTTAGCCGTAGTCGTTGCAAAGCACTACCGCGCCTATATTGAATCAACCCGCTGCTTATCTCTGCCAAGCCTGTCTGCTCGATTGGCTCATGCAATGCTGAACCTTCTGGACTCAATCGGTACACCCACTGGCGATGGTCAGGACGGAAAACTGATGATCTCCGGATCTATCGTAACACAAAGTGATCTTGGAGCGATGGCGCGTGGTACTCGAAGCAATATCAACAGACGTTTGAAGGAATGGGAGCGGGCTGGCATCATAAAAATACAGGATCGCTCAATCACTGTGCTGAATAGAACAATGCTCGAGCGTAATGTACTAAATACTGATTAAAATGTAGGAAGCGGTCTTTCTTAAGATCCGAAAGGGAGTCATGCACGAGGGTACTCAGTCCACTGATTTGTATGTGACGGACTTGGAGGGGGCGTTGAAGCGCTCTGGTGGAAGCCAACTTAAAACTGAAGTACTTGAGCAGCTCAGCGCTATGAGCGTTTGGTTAGAAGAGCTTTCTCAAAAACCACAAACCGAGGGTGATTACGAACGTATGCAAACAGTTCTGGATGGCGTAGCAGCAGCTCGAGAACTCATGCATCTGTTTCCTGCATCCAAATAACACTTGTCACACTTGGAGAGCTTAAATGGCATCGTTTACTTCTGGCATTGAAAACACGAGCTTCACATCTGCCAACCCGCAGGCGCTTGCAGGCACAGCAGGTATGGACGCACTTGCCATCAGTGTCCGTTTTCAAACGGAGATGGACAAGATCAACACGAAAATCGTTGAAACTCAGGGCTCAAATCTGGCCGAAACTGAGAAGATGTTTACCTTGCAACTGCTGGTGAACACCTACACCTCTATGGGGCAGACCCGCACGAGCATGGTGAAAGCTCATGCCGATATGATGAAATCCATAGCGCGTAACGTTTCATAAATTTCCGACTGGAGCAGCGGTGGCCGTAATGCAGTGAGCATTGCGCTACCGTTATTCATTTTTTTGCGTCGTGCCAACTGCAAGGCGAGTGTTGTAAGTGTAGGTCCGCAACATGGGTAATCTCATCCTTAAAATTCTTGCTGGTCAGCAAGCTGGTGCAGAAGTCATTCTCGAGTATGGAGAATACTCACTTGGCTCTGGAAAGGACGATGATTTACACGTCGCGGACCTGAGTGTCAGCGAGCAGCACCTCCGATTGAATCTGCAAAACAACAAGATTGAGATTCTGGCACATAGTGGCGATATTCTGACTGCAAAAGGTCTGTCGCTCTCAAGTGGTCAGTCCGAGTGGGTGGAAATCGAGCCGTTAGATGTTGTTATCATTGGCACAGTCAAGTTTGCCATCGGTGCACGCAACGCGCAATGGGCTACCCTGCAGCACGCACTCCGCAGTCAGGATCAGGATGAGCCCGAAGACAATGAGGACAAGGCTCCTTCAACTAAGGGGACACAAGCCAGTCTCATTCGTTTTGCAAACCAGATGAAATCGCAAAGCACACGTCTTGCGGCTGGTGCCGCGATCATCGGACTAATTGCCGGAACTGTGTATCTGGTTGGAAATAGCCTGTTTGTCGCATCCAGCGCTAATGCGCTGATAAATGGCAATATCGAAGATGTTCGCGCTGCACTTTCTGAGCTACCGTTCTCAGATCGCTTGAAGTTGCATGAGGCTGTTGACGATCAGATTTACTTGTCTGGTTATGTCGACAAACCAGTTCAGCGCCGTGCTGTTGTAAGCGCTATTGAAGAGAGTAACGCTCCCGTTCACTTGCGCATTCGGGTTTTGGAGACTTTGCGCAAGGATGTGGCAGCCACATTGCAGTCTCGCGGTTCCAACGTGGATTTTTCTATTTCTGACAGTGGTGTGCTTTCGCTTTCCGGCTCCATATTAAACAAGACAGAAGCCGACCAACTCATTGCTACACTAAGAGAAATCAACGGACTTGCTCGTATCGACTCCAATATCCGCAGCGCTGATGACTACCTTAAAGAGATTCAACAGCTTGCCAGACGTGCATTTATTGATGACACTATCATTTTTCGTCTGGATGGTGATGTGCTGGAAGTCAGCGGGGTAATTACATCGCAGGATGTCGACAGATGGTCTGGTTTTCTGCGGTCTTACTCTAACCAATACGCCCGGTATATTCCTCTGCGCTCACTGGTGAAGCTGGTCCAGGAGAATGGCGATGTAATTGATCTGGTATCTAATATTGATGGCTCGGCTTCATCGGAAACACTTATAGAAGATCGCCAGACTGAGGTCCTGAAACTTGCGCGTGCTGTGAAAGAGCAAGTTTCCCAACTGCCACAGGCATCGGCAAGGACAGAAGAGCCAGAGGCTGACGATACTCAAGCAAATGTGTCGCAAAATGATGCGATCACTGACCTTGAAAAAGCCGTCACCCGGCTGAGTGCCAAATCCGAAAAGGTTTCGTTTAGCGAGATCAACGCCGAGAATAGCGTTGCAGAAACGTTGATTGGTACCGGCGGGACCTATTCGCCCGCTGTCCTTACAGAAACTGTTCTGGCAGATGACCCACAAGTGCTGCAGGCGGCTGAAGTTGTCCTTCTTGCATGGCAGCAGGTCTCAGTTGGAGAGCCGGCCTCGGAAGAGGTCAAAGAGAAGTTTCTGCCATTGCTGTTGCGGTCCAGCTACCCCGGTAAAATATGCAGCGATACACTGAATGTGCCTGCTGAACAGATTTCTGTCGCCGTGTTTTGGCTCGATATCCTGAGTGGGACAGAAGAGCTTGGTCTCGACAGCCTGTCACAAGAGATGCAACGCTTGGTTCTGGAAGCTGCCATTAGCCCCAATGCGACGCGCCGCTGTCTTGAACAAAACAGCGATCCTTCTGGTCTAAAACTTGCCGTGAGTTCCAGGTTTCTGCAAGAGAGTCTGAACAACCCCAACTTCGTTCGCTTCCTCACGCGGGATCTAAAAACACCTTCGTTGGAGATTTCAGGCGCAAGTCTGAGCGATGATCCGTATGTCCAAAGCAAAGACAACAAACGTTATCGGACAGGCCAATCAACTAGCAGCTCCAGCCGATTACTGGCTATTGGAGAACTTGGCGCTCTGCTTAAGGAATATGACGGTTATTCGGTCGCTCTTTGGAGTAAAACAACCGCTTGGGTCGTGAATTCAAACTAACCAAACTCGCCGCCAGTGCGACAGTTAGCTTCGACCTGAGACAGTGCGCAAAATTTAAACCAACTGTGCCAGATCGTCAGGTAGGCATTAATTTGTTGTCTGTATTAAACAGCACTGTGTTGCCAATCACGCGAGCCTATAGCTAAGGCCAAATAAGCATTAATCTAGGTGAATTGAATATGAGCAGCTTTCAGACGTTACGCCAACTGATGATTGAGGTCGGCCCGTTGCTTGAGGCGTTGGAAATTTCTGAATATGCCGAAGCGAAAACCTGGAGCATCTTGCTGGAAGACTATCTTCTCATCCTGGAAAGCGACGAAAAGCACTCTTTGCTTCACATTTCAACAATTCTTGAAACGCCATCTGAACAGGCCCGCCAAAGCGTTTACAAAGCTTCTTTGAACTACACAAGCGACAGTCAGAGCGATAAAAACTGTCGGGTTGGGCTTATCGAAAAAGGCAGTGCACTGACACTCGTCAAATCAATTGCTGTTGTCCGTTTTGATCGCAATAAGCTCTATCAGACTCTTAAAGAGTTTGTAACCGAAGCTCATAAACTTTCGAAGATGATAAGCACGGGTGAGAACAAAGGATCAATTCTGGAAGCCTCCGGCAGTGAGATGATACTTCCGGTTTAAGCTCTCTCATAAACCAATTCGGGTGAAGGCCGACTTCAGGAGCATTCTTTGCAGAAAATTTTTAAAACCTTGTCGGAACGAAACGATGTGTTCCTCGCGTTTCTTTTGATTGCGATCGTCTTTATGATGATCCTGCCGCTGCCCACCGTTATTGTCGACACACTTATTGCTATTAACCTGAGCCTTGCCGCTATTTTGCTCATGGCCGCTCTTTATCTGAAAGATGTAGTGGCCCTTTCAGCATTCCCGTCCATTCTGCTCCTGACAACGCTTTTCCGCCTATCACTTTCCATTACCACCACCCGTCTGATCTTGCTGAAAGCGGATGCGGGTGAGATCATCAATACATTCGGTAACTTCGTGGTTCAGGGGAACCTGATTGTCGGTATTGTCATCTTCCTTATCCTGACCATCGTGAACTTTCTCGTCATTACAAAGGGGTCAGAACGCGTCGCAGAAGTCTCTGCCCGTTTCTCGCTTGACGCCATGCCCGGCAAGCAGATGTCTATCGATTCTGACATGCGTGCTGGTCAGATAGAGCTTGATGAAGCCAAACGTCGCCGCTCCAAGCTGGAAAAAGAAAGCCAGCTTTATGGTTCCATGGACGGTGCCATGAAGTTTGTGAAAGGTGATGCTATCGCTGGTCTCATCATCACCGCTGTTAACATTATTGGCGGTGTGATTATCGGGACTTCACAGCATGGCATGAGCGCTGTTGATGCGCTGGACCGTTACACCATTCTCACAATAGGTGATGGTCTGGTTGCTCAGATACCTGCGCTGTTCATTTCCATCACAGCTGGGTTCATGGTGACCCGAGTGAGCACGGAGGATTCTGCCGACCTTGGTTCTGATATAGCCAAACAGCTCAATTCGGAGCCGAAAGCACTCATGATCGCATCAGCAATCATGGTTGGCTTTGCGCTCATCCCCGGTTTCCCAAGTGTCATCTTCCTCATTCTGGCGCTGTTTTTCGGCTCTATCGCTTTCTTTGCAATGCGCCGGACGCAAGCCGCTGGCAACAAAAAGGAAAGCCAGACCCTGTCCGCCTTTGCGCCTGCTATTATGCCGGAAAGTGAAGGGGAGATGATGCCCGATGACGATTCAGATTCCGGGATGGACGCCACTGAAGATCTGGCTATTACGATAACAGTTCCCCTGATTGTCGACATCTCTCCAAGTGTGCGTAAAACACTGAATCCCAAGAAGCTCGACCGGGAAGTCGCGAAAGTCCGCAAGGCTCTTTATTTCGATCTTGGTGTCCCGTTTCCTGGCATTAAGTTACGCCTCAACGAAACATTGCCAGAAGGTGAATATCGCATTCTGGTCAATGAAGTGCCAGTTGCTCGCGGCGCGGCGCGTCAGGGGTATTTCATTGCGCGCGAAACAACCGCCAATCTTGCCATGTTCAACATTCCCTTTGAAGAAGGGGATAGCTTCCTGCCCAATACCCCTTCTTTCTGGGTGCAGAACAAGCATTTCGAGCAGGCAACGCGCGCTGGCATTCAAACCCTCACCTTAACGGGTATGTTAACCCTGCATCTGGCTCATGTGCTGAAGCAACACGCCGCCGAGTTCCTCGGTATTCAGGAATGTATGTTCCTCTTGAAGCACATGGAGGAGAATTTTGACGAACTGGTGCGCGAGGTAAACCGCGCCGTGCCAATGATTTCTCTTGCTGACGTCCTGAAGCGACTGGTGCGTGAAGATATTTCTATTCGTGACATGAGGACAATCCTTCAAGCAGTCGTTGAATGGGGGCAGAAAGAGAAAGATCCGCTGATGCTCACCGAGCATATCCGCATGGCACTGAGCCGCTATATCACGCACAAGTATTCTGCGGGCCAGCACATTATTCCGGCCTATCTTATAGATAAGGACATCGAGGATGAAGTGCGCGGTGCAATCCGCCAAACCAGTGGCGCATCTTACCTTGCTCTTTCACCCGATACCCATCGCCAGTTGGTTTTAGCTATGCGCGGGGCTATTGGCGACAATGTTGCTCCGACCGGGGTTACACCTGTCATTCTGGTGCCAATGGACATCCGTCGTTTCTTCCGCAAGGTGATTGAACGAGATTATGCAGACATGGCAGTGCTCTCTTTTCAGGAACTGGCACCAAATGCCAACGTCCAACCCCTAGAAAAAATCAGCCTTCGCAACAGACTAAGCGCGTTGCCGTCTTGATCTGCTTATTTAAAGAAAGAGTGGGCGAGTGCAATAACTTAAGGTGGTATTGCCAAACTAATAAAGTTTGTCTACTCCGCTTCAGATGAAGATCCTGAATTCATTTCTCTCGTCAATTCATCTCATACACCGTCCGGGTATACTATCGGTTTTCAATGAGCGCAGCCGACTTGGAGGGCCTTCTTGCTGAGCGTGGTATCGTTGTCAACCGGGAAAATGTATAGCTTCGGGTCTCACTTTGCGAACAGCATTCGGCGGCGCACTGGATGCAACAGGAGTTAGCATTGCGCTCATTGCATCCGTTCCGGGCGTCATCCTACTGATTTTCATCAGCCTTTTTGTTCATAATTATCAGCTAGTTGAGTTATGTCCAAATAATCAGAGATCTGTCTTATTCAACACACTTGAAGGGTGAGTCGTTGGTTACGATGAAACCATCGGAAGAACTTTAGGCATTAGATTATGACAGATATTTCAGTTGGTGGAGTGCCTCCACACCATGCCCCGCAAGAAGTGGATGCGTCTGCAGCCCAACAGGCGGCAGAGCTGGACGGACATGTAGTTTCAAAATCTATCGGAACGCGAATTAGTGAAGGCTGGAGCAAATTCACCAGCAAGATCTCAAGTTTCTTTGATAGTATTTCAAGCAAGTACAATGACTGGAAACAGGCGCGTGCTGAGGCGGTGGTCGCGCGCCGGACTGAGGCGGCACAAACAGCAGCTTCTGAGGTTCTCTCAAACCTGAAAGATAGTAACCTGGAGAATGCATACGAAGGCTTTAAGCAGTTGCATGATGCCGGGAAAAACCTGCAGCCTGATGATCCACGTGGGTTTGTAGCTGAAAAACTTCAGGCTGCGGCTGCACAGCTTTCGACAGGTGAGCGTGAAGCAATCAGGCTCCATGATTTTATAGGGGATAGCGATCAACTTGTCCGCGGTCACTCCGTACGTGCTGAGCGGTCACTTCATGTCTTTGAAGGTCTGGTTAAATCCGATTTGATGTCTGTGAGCGAACTCAGTTCAGAGATCAACTTTATCGAAGATTTGAAGAGCGAAATCCCGGCAGCCCTGAAACTGGTAAAGACTGAGCTGAGCAATCAGGCTTTGTCAGACTTTCGTGGTATTTCGCATGGATTGTTTCAGGTTGGCGAAGAAGGCGATGTGAATGTGACGCGAGATGATATCCTGATCTCTTGGGGGAACCACAACGCCACACCGACAGAGGTGCTGCAACAGACCGGTGAAACTCACCTGACTAAGCGCAGCTTTGATAATGTCGGTGGCGTTGAGGTCGCAGCCAAGGCGGTTGCTGATTGGCCTCGATCTAATATCAACTTTGTCGATGGCAACAGCTCCCATAAGACGACACACACTGGCGATCCGGATGCAGCGCCTGCGAAAGTTGCTGAATCGGTTGCTTTCGCACGTGAATTCACTGGATCGGATGAAGCAACCAAGGTGCTTTCCTGCGTTCTGCACCAGTATGGTTGGCGTGAACTGGCTTCTCAAATGGTGAATGATGATGGAAATCTGGTGCGGTTTGCGTTGGCACCACGCAATTATGCCCATGCTGACGTGCATAGTAGTGACGGTGTCAGACAGGTTGATAAACCAGGAAAACAGATTGCTGGCGCAGAATTCACGGTGACCAAGACTGAAAACGGAGATTTCAAAGTCGCGATTGACTGGGAACTGCTTGCTGTTGGTATCAAGGACAGCAATGGTGAGAACGTTTTGCTTGATCCGGGCAATCCGACTTATGCTGCCGTCACAGATGAGGAGAAGGCAAGCAGCATTCCAAGTGCTCTGTCTATTCAACTGGACGGCGAGATTGTCATCTCTGGTGAGGCCGCTGCACAGGGAGAACTGCAATTCCTGGACAGTAATTTTGAGTACACTTTTACTGGGAAGCTCACTCTGTAATCTGATTATAACATGAGAGGAAAGACAGCTTAAATTACCTGTGCATCCTCTCATATTCTATAGTACTCGGCCTTTACTCAGTCCTTTCATGAAGACTTTGAGAATGCCGGGTGTACGCCTTCAATGGGCGGGAAAAATAGATGGTTTACAAGCGAAAGGTCTTGGCATGGAAATGATCGAGAAAACCCTTGGGCAGTTTGGTGAGGCGATAGGGCTGCCAGACTTGAAACTGGATGCTGAGAATATTTGCTCTTTGACAGTTGATGGTGAGATTGAAGTGTTCTTTCAGGTTCTGGATTTCAGCACAAATGTGGTCCGGCTCAACAGCCGGTTGGCAAGTTTAAATAACGTTCCGAAATCGCTCTACCTGCACCTTCTGGAAGCTAACTACAATGGTATGGGTACGGGGCATGCAGCACTTTCAATCAACCAGCGTAGCTCTGAAGTGCTTTTGACTCAAGCAATTCAGGTAGACAAATTGTCAGTTGAAGAGTTTGCAGAAACCGTCAAGTTGTTCGTAAAGTACACCAGTTTCTGGGTGCATGAACTGGTGGAACTGGCAAAGTTTCCCTCTGATGAACCTGTCCCTACGCAAAATATGCCTGCCAGTAACTTGAGTTCTCAAATGCAGTATCTGATGCCTTAAATGGAGATACGAGATCGCAAAGATTTGGGACCTCGCAAATCGGATGGGTCTTGTCCGCGCAGCCGCCAATAGCGGACCGACCCGAGAAGGCTGGAGAGGCTTCTGATAAGTTAAGAGTCTGTTCAAAAATAAGTTCTTGAATAAACGGGGTAATTTGAGTTCTTCGTGTTCTGCGAAAAACTTGGAGACCTCAAATGGTTTG
>CANMBS010000044.1 GCA_947496145.1 uncultured Pseudovibrio sp. | reverse complement strand
GAGCGCCCATCGTCTAGCGGTTAGGACGCCGCCCTTTCACGGCGGAAACAGGGGTTCGATTCCCCTTGGGCGTACCATAGTTTTTTCCCGGGCAGCTATCTGTTCGAAGACAGGGCTTTTTTAAAAGTCCTCTCACTATGTGAGCGCCCATCGTCTAGCGGTTAGGACGCCGCCCTTTCACGGCGGAAACAGGGGTTCGATTCCCCTTGGGCGTACCACTTCCTTTTATTCTTCCAATATATAGTAGCTCGGTTCGTATATTTTATACGTCTAAACTATCACGGAAATCGTGTTTCAAGCAGCTTGGCTGTGAGAGGAATGACATTGCCACGGCCTCTCACTGTCTTCGTGAAGAACTGTCAGACTTGCTACCAAGTGGCCGTCACTTGAACAACACCAAAGTGTGGAAGCAAATTTAAAGAGATTGCTCCTTGTACGTCCGTTTCGACTACCGCTTGAGGGTTTGCGGTTGTCAGGTTGTACTCACGGGTTGTCGCGCCCTGAGTTGCTTCTACATCGCCCTGAGCACCTTGTATCAGGTTCAAGACAATACGTCTGGCATCAACTTGCAGCGGTGGATTGCCGGGACCGGGGACATTCTGAGTAGGCATTCGTTTTTTCCTTTATTGTTGCCTTATCTGAGACGCCTCAGTGCAATTCATGTGAACGTGACCGGCTCGTTCGGTGGTGTGTTGTGGAGGTTCAAGCCATGTTTGCAGGTAGGTTTCCCCTAAAATTTCAGGTTGATCTCTCAGCATATCTTTATCGGGGGAGTAATTTCTCTGTCATATAACTTAGCCACCCGCTTCTCAGGCCACTTTCGATCCCACAGGTGTGGTCAATGCCCCAGAGACAGCTGAACGCAGACATTCAAGTTATCGACGTCACAATGTGGTTAGGCCGAAATGAACAGGACTAAACCTGAGTTATTGTGATTTTATGGGATGGCAGAGGTTCAGCGTATCAAGGAGATAACATATGTCTCTCAAATCAGCCTCGCAACTGGCAACGCTGTGCCTGGCACTTGCGTTGCCTTTAATTTACAGTGGTTCAGCTCGTGCAGAAACCAATACCGATCCCAGTTTGTTCAAAGAGTGTCCGGTGTCTTCTGATGACTCTAACACTTTTGCCCTTTGTGCAACGGCTACTTGCTGGACGGTTGACAACGTCGCTTACTGCAAATGCGATGTTATGAATGAGCAAAGCATTTCTCTTCCCTTCCACTATAAAGAGAATGGGGAAGACAAAGATGTGTGTGATCTGCTGCAAGCAGGCGTGGACAACGGTTTTACGGTGAGCACTTATGCAACGCCACGTCAGATGGAAGCTGACTATGACCCTGAAACGGAAAAACTGGGGCCACCAATGGCGATTTATACCTGTCTCAACAGCGAGGACACGCCTGCTGGTTATTCGGCACAATGTGATGGAGGTCTTTGTTTTAAAAGTACTCAGGGGCAGACGTTTCCAGGTATCGGCCAGCTCAAGGAAGATGAAATTATCTGCTCCTGCCCAGCAATGCCAAGTCCTCCCATGGGCTTTCAGATAGCTGGTCCGTGGACGTGTGCTCCGGGTGAGCGCAACGCCAATGGTCAGTGTTGCGACAAGTCATTTCATGACAAGCTTTGCTCGGTCAAAAGTGTCAGCTCTACAGGCACCCAACTGATGGTTGGAGCTCCTACAGGCGTTGGTACGATACTTTCGAAAAAACTGGACGGCAAAGTTCCGGCCCTTAACCGTTGTGAGTTTAAATAAATCACTGGTTCATGGTCGAAAAGCGATTAGTCCGCAAAAGATGGCACTGAATGGAGGTTTGCTGAAACTCTGTTCGGTGTCGTGGATAATCTGAGGAAAAGACTATCAGGTTGTCAGGAAGTATTTTGCTACCAGTTGTCTG
Source organism: uncultured Pseudovibrio sp. (assembly GCA_947496145.1). Taxonomy (GTDB): domain Bacteria; phylum Pseudomonadota; class Alphaproteobacteria; order Rhizobiales; family Stappiaceae; genus Pseudovibrio. The sequence goes on along the minus strand of CANMBS010000044.1, from coordinate 38,857 downwards.
GCGCAGATAAATGAGGCCAATACAGGTCTGTTTTCGCAAGAGTTTTGCGAAAACCGATATCGTTTTGACGGGAGAGGTCTGCTTTAAAACCAGCGACCATTCAGGCCTGCGCCGAGGTGGTGATCTTCTTTGTCGCCATCAACGTCTGCCCAGAGCTTTTCATCCGCCTGCTGTCCGTTGCTCATGTTTTTTGCAAGGCTTTCGCACAGTTTGGCATTCATTTCTTTAAGATCGTCGATATTATCAAGAATCTCAATGCGAGCTTCTGCATTGTGAGTAGCACCATTGAGTGCGGAATTCTTGCCTTCCGCATATCTTCTGGCACTGTGGTGCCGTTGCATTAGCTGAGTCACAGTTCGTACCTCATTGCTTTTCTCGCTGAACTTCTCATTGCAGTTTGGTGATCCGCGTGATCTTTATCGAACTTCTTTGGGTGCTATCATGACAAAGGCGGAAAAAGTTGCAGCTTGTCCCCTTTTTATGACGTATTACTACTAAGAGTTGGGGTGCCTAGGCAAGAGGGCTTTTGTTTGGAACTGGTCGAATTGTGATCTGGCAGTCAGTGCAGATTGGGCTATACTATTGTGATATCTTGCCGATTACGGATTAGCCGTCATGCAGAAAAATTCGTCACACTTAGATTTTGGACTTGAATCATGATGTTGGTTTCGCGTCACAACTCAATTCTTGATATCGCTAGAGAGACCGGAAAAGTGGAAGTAGATGAACTTGCCTCCCGGTTTTCTGTGTCACCGCAAACCATCCGCAAGGACCTGAAAGAGCTGAGTGATCAGGGGCTGCTGACCCGGGTGCATGGTGGTGCCCTGTTGGCCTTTGGGGTTGAGAATCTGGGTTACTCTGCTCGTAAAGATCTGGCTGGCAAAGAAAAGGAGGAAATCGGGCAGGCAGCTGCTGATCTGATACCGGACCGGGCGTCTTTGTTTGTGAATATCGGGACGACGACGGAGGCTGTGGCACGAGCTCTTATTCAGCGTACCGGCTTGATGATTATTACCAATAATCTCAATGTGGCGAGCACGTTACGCCCGTTCTCGGAGAATGAAGTCATCATTTCCGGCGGGCTGGTGCGTGCGGCTGATGGCGGTATCGTTGGCGAGGCTGCTGCTGACTTTATTCGTCAGTTTAAGGTTGATTATGCCGTGATTGGTGTGTCTGCGCTGGACGGAGACGGGGCACTGCTGGATTATGATTATCGCGAGGTGCGTGTTGCTCAGGCGATAATAGAAAATGCACGACACGTGATTCTGGTTGCCGATCAGACGAAGTTTGAACGGTCAGCGCCTGTGCGTATAGGGCATATCAGGCAGGTCGATACATTTGTGACTGATGCGCTGGTTTCTGAAGATTACCGGCAGCTTCTGGCCGAAAATGAGGTTCGGCTGGTTGAAGTGGCGGCTACCAACACTCACGAGCGTGCTGGTGTTGTACGGAGCGGGATTTGAAGCCCCCTCGCTGCTGGTCGCGCCTATCCTCTTGAACTGCTGGTCTTTCTTGCATCAGCGATGCGTTCTGCAAGGTCCTTGTCAGATTGAGGTAATGTCGTTGACTGGTCTGCCTTTGCAGAGGGGCTGCTTTTTGCTCTGGTGCTGGTTTTACGGGCGCGTGGTTTGGTTGTTTTTGCCGGAGCCCGCTTTGCTCGCGTGGTCTTAGGTTTTGCTGCTGCTGGTTTTGAGTTGTCAGAAGCGATTGTACTAAGATCTTTCAGGACTTCATCATATTTTTCTGAGAGAGGCGGGTTCTCTGCGATCACTTTTGCTGTGATTTGCGCTGCCAGATCCTTCAGCTCGTTGCGCAGGTCTTCTGCTTCTTCGATCCTGGCAGAGTTTCTGGCTCTTTCTTCAAGCTGCTTTGTCAGGTCCTGAATAGTCTTTTTGGCGGCTTCGAGATCGGATTCAAGAGTTTTCATTTGCTCGGGTATTTTGATGTTTGGATTTGCAGCAGAGCGTCTGCTGGGCTTGCTGTTGGTTTTCTGGGCGAGCTGAAGCTCTTTTTTGAGCTGATCACGTTCCTGTTCCAGCGAGCTGTATCGGCTTTTCAGTTTGGTGAAGGACTGGGATGCAAGTTCCGCAGCTTCAGCAGGAGACGTCGGCTTGTGCTTTGTTTCAGCTTCGGCAGTCATTTCTGACACTTGCTGAGAGATTTGTGTTGCCAGCTCAGCCAGCGGATTGTCCATCTCCTGGATGTCTGAGGTATCAACTGGCTTGACCGGAGTGGCTGCGATTTCCTCATCTTTCAGTTCTGCGTCCAGCTCGCGGGTCTTTTCTTCAGCGGCTTTCTTCTTCAGCTTGATGACTTCAGCTGAGGTTTGCTGGTCTGCATTTTGTGTCGCTGCAGCAGTTTGAGCTGTGGTATCTGTCAGGATGCGATCCTCTGCGGAGAAGGGGATCGGATCTGAAGGAGATCTGCGGCGTAGGAAGCGGGTTGCCTTGCGGGCCATACTTTCGCGCTGGCGGGCTGAGCTTTGCTGAACGATGTTCAGTTCATCCTTTAGTTTGACAAGTTCTGCCTCAGCCGTGGCTCTCGCACCCGCGTTCTCAGCGAGTTTCTCTCTCATGTTGTCGAGGCGAAGCTCAAGCTGACGAATGGCAATTGCATGTTGAGCGCGCAGAGCGTCCTTCGCCATGGTGGCGCGGGCATAGCTTATGGGGTTGGATGTTTCCAGCGCTTTGCGGGTCAGACGAACGGCACGACCCCAGACGAAGGGCAGGGCTGCGAGAGCCAGAATGCTCGCCAGGAAGAAACCCAGTGCAATGTATAGTGCAATTTCAATCACAAGCGATGCCTGATCCGTTTGAGGGTGTGAGGGCTTTGCCCAAGCTTGGGGCATTCTCTCACACACTAACTTGCCAAAATATAACTAACTCAGGGTTAGTTATATCAGAAAGGGTTCCATGTTGGCTTCCTAGTAAATTTCAAATAGCCCATGTTAACACCAAGGCGTGCGCCTACGCCTGCACGAACCGGGACTACGAAGATTTCGTTATTTGAAAGAACTTGCATGCCGAAGCCACCTACAAGGTATGCGGAGCCTTTTGCTCCTACATAGCGGCGGTAAATAGCGTCCACACTGGGCAGGTCATAAACAAGCATCATGACCCGGTTCCCATCACCACCAACGTCAAAGCCAAGGGACGGTCCCTGCCAGAAAATCTGATGGTTGCCTGCGTTGCGGGTGTGCAGTGTTCCTTCGCCGTAAGCTGCGCCTGCAAAGAAGGCAGCGGAGCCTTCCTGACCCAGAATATAGCCGTTTGGTTCGCCATATTGCTGAACTGCTTTTTCGACGACCTGAGCCAATCCGGTGGAAATAGATCCGAAGAAACCGTGTCCAGCTTCGAGAATATCTGTCTTGTGGTAACGCGACTGGTCAACAGATGATTGCGCATGGCTAAGGGTATTAAGTGCTAACAGAGCGAAACCAGCGCAAAGGATGATTGCAGCTTTGTTGCGCAATTGGACGAACATGCTCGTCATCATGCTAACGTCTCCTTCCAAAGAACCCGGGGATTTGGATTTGTCAGAGCGAATCCAAGGTTAAGGGCATAGTGCAGCTTTTAAGCCTAATAAGTGATAATCTTTTATATCTACCTAGTGGTTAACCACGATAAAGCCGGATCAAACATGTGTATTCCGTTGGCCAGGCTGGTTGAATTTTGTATCTCTAGCAAACCTGCCTGTTTAGTTAATACAGGCGATTCGGACTCTGAGTGGACATTCCTATGATTTTTGGTGTTTTCTACAGAAAAATGTCGGCTTTCACCAAAGTCTTCCATGGTTTTGCATTGATCTGGCTTTTTCTTAGCGTCGAAGCGATCGGGCAGGAGCGCTTCACTTATGCACTTTCCATGTACGATCCGGTGTCTTTTCAGGTTACGGCGCGGCCTCAGGAGGGACGCGAAAACCTGAGCTTATTGTGGGGCGGGCGCACGTGGGCGTTTGCAAATGAAGGCAACCGGGCGGCTTTTAAACATGCGCCGGAGGTCTATGCCCCATTATTTCAGGGATGCGATCCGCTCTCACTTGCGCAAGGCTACCGAGCTGAGGGATTGGCGAAAATCTACCTGATCTATAACCAGCGGTTATTGCTGTTTCAAAGCCGAGAACACCGGGTTTTGTTCCTTGCTGCACCAGATACATTGCTTGCAAAGGCACAAAGTCGTGCACGCGATGCAAAATGCGGTCCATATCAATAAGGCTCAGCTTGGCAATAAACAACCGGGAATGTACCTTTTTCGCCACATCACGAATCAATCATAGGGCCATCTGGTCAAAGTTCTGGAGCGGTTATGTCTGTTTTTAAAGATTTGTCTTCGCTTGATCTTGCCGCACTCGTTGCAAGTCGTGTGTGCCACGACATTATCTCACCTGTCGGCGCGATCACGAATGGTCTGGAAGTGCTGGATGAAGAAGGCAACGAGGACATGGCAGAGTTTGCTATGGACCTTATCCGAAAATCGGCTCGTCAGGCTTCTGCGAAGCTTCAGTTTGCGCGCCTTGCCTTTGGGGCTGCCGGTTCTGCTGGTGCTGAAATCGATCTGGGCGATGCTCAGGAAGTGGCAACTGGTTATATGAGTAACGAGAAGGCCAATCTGGAGTGGCACCTTCCTCGTCTTTTGCTACCCAAAAATCAGGTGAAGCTCATTTTGAACCTGCTTTTGCTGGTGAACCAGTGCGTGCCGCGCGGAGGTACGATTTCCATCAGTATGGAGGGGGATGCTCAGGCCCCTGATTTCTTCTTTAAAGCTGAAGGAACCAATGTACGAATCCCTCAGGTTGTAAGTGAGATTCTGTCTGGTCAGGAGCCAGAAAGGGTGGATGCCCACACAGTTCAACCGATTTACGCAGTCTTATTGGCGCAAGAAGCCGGATTAAATCTTGAGCTGAAAAAAGAAGGTGAAGCTGTCATATGCAAGGTAAATACTCAGGTTTCGGCCTCTGTTTAAACCTCGCTAAAAACGACCAGCTATTCTAGGTTGAATGAATCTGACAGGTCTTCAACCTATGTTAACCGTTTCGCTTAACACTCGGTTTAGGTGTAATTTCAGGAGTCTCATTTTTTGAGGCTCCTCCAAGGATTGAGTGGGTGCGGGCATGGACGATCTTCTCAGAGAGTTTCTCACTGAGACCAACGAAAGTCTGGATGTTGTAGATGTTGAATTGGTGAAGTTTGAGCAAGAGCCGAACAATGCCACCATTCTCGATAACATTTTCAGGCTGGTGCATACAATTAAAGGCACTTGTGGGTTCTTGGGCTTACCGCGTCTGGAAGCGATCGCACATGCTGCCGAAACGCTTATGGGCAAGTTCCGTGATGGTGTTCCTGTAACACACGAAGCGGTGACGCTTGTTCTGGCTTCAATTGATCGCATTAAGGATATCCTTGCAGATCTTGAAGCAGCGAACGGAACTGAGCCAGATGGCACGGACCGGGATTTGATTGATGAACTGGAGCGTCTCGCTTTAAGTGCTGAAGCTGATGACATGGCGGCTGCCATGGAAGAAGAAAAAGCAGCAGAAGAAGAAGTCGGGACAGAAGTTTATCAGGTTCTGGAACGGCCCTTACGTCCGGGTGAGGTTTCTCTCGACGATCTTGAGCGTGCTTTTCAGGAAGCTGAAGTTGAAATTGAAATGCCTGAGCCCGTTGAAGAGGCTGAGGATGAAGGAGAAGTTGCAGCAGCAACCCCTGAAGCGGCGCAGAAGACAGCTCCAAAGAAAGAGGCAGCTAAGCCACGTAACCCAAGTGGCAAGGGTAAGGCTGCACAGCAGGGCGTTTCCAATCAGTCTATTCGTGTGAATGTTGAGACGCTTGAACACCTGATGACCATGGTGTCTGAGCTGGTGCTGACACGTAACCAGCTGCTGGAGATCGTGCGCCGTCATGAAGACAGCGAGTTCAAGGTTCCGCTTCAGCGTTTGTCCAACGTGACCGGCGAGTTGCAGGAAGGGGTCATGAAGACCCGCATGCAGCCAATCGGTAACGCATGGCAGAAGCTGCCACGTATTGTTCGCGATCTGTCTCAGGAACTTGATAAACCAATCGGCCTTGAGATGATTGGTGCTGAGACAGAACTTGACCGTCAGGTTCTGGAGCTCATCAAAGATCCGCTGACACATATGATTCGCAACTCTGCCGACCATGGTCTGGAAGAGCCTGCTGATCGTGTGGCAGCTGGTAAGCCTGAAAAGGGTAACATCACCCTTTCTGCTTATCATGAAGGCGGTCACATCATCATTGAAGTAAAAGATGATGGTCGCGGTCTGAACCTTGAGAAGATCAAGGAAAAAGCGCTTAAGAACGGCATTACTACTGAAGCCGAACTGGAAAAGATGGCAGATCAGCAGATCTACAAGTTCATCTTTGCAGCTGGCTTCTCAACAGCAACCAACGTGACCAGCGTTTCTGGTCGCGGTGTTGGTATGGACGTTGTGCGCAACAACGTTGAGCTGATTGGTGGTTCTATTGACCTGCGCTCTACGCCGGGCAAAGGTTCCAGCTTTATTATCAAGATCCCGCTGACATTGGCGATTGTTTCGACCCTGATCGTTGAGGCCAGTGGTGACCGTTATGCGATTCCTCAGCTTTCTGTTGTTGAACTGGTTCGTGTTCAGTCCAACTCTGAGCACCGCATAGAACGCATTAAAGATCGTCCGGTACTGCGCTTGCGTAATAAGCTGCTGCCGCTGGTTCACATGTCTCAGTTGCTTGGTCAGACCGAAGAAGCTGATCTTGATGAAGACAATGGCTTCATTGTTGTTATGCAGGTTGGCAGTCAGTCCTTTGGTGTTGTGGTGGACGGCGTATTCCACACGGAAGAAATTGTTGTAAAGCCAATGTCTTCCATGCTGCGGAACATCAACATGTTCTCCGGTAACACCATTTTGGGTGATGGTTCTGTGATCATGATCATCGACCCGAATGGTGTGGCCTCTGCAATGGCAAGCCATGCATCAAGCACCTTGTCTGATACCGTCGAAGATGAGCGGGATAATGAGGAAGCTCGCGTGGTTGACGCGGATGCTCCAATCTCATTGCTGCTGTTCCGTGCAGGTTCTGATGAGCCAAAGGCTGTGCCGCTGTCGCTGGTGACACGTCTTGAAGAGTTTGATGTTGCCAAGATTGAACATTCCAATGGTCGTGATCTGGTTCAATACCGTGGCTCGCTGATGCCGCTGGTTTATGTGAATGAAGGTGATCGCCATAAGTCTGAGGGTACTCAGCCAATGCTGGTGTTCTCTGATAATGGCCGCTCTATGGGTCTGGTTGTTGATCAGATCGTGGACATTGTTGAAGACCGCATGAATATTGAAGTGGTTTCTGAACGTCAGGGTGTGCTTGGTTCTGCGATTATTCGTGAGCGTGCAACTGAGGTTATTGACCTTGGATATTATCTGCCGCTGGCGTTTGATGACTGGTTCATGCGCAAGGAAATCGATGTCGCTACTAAGGTAAAAGAACTACTCTTTATTGATGACAGCGCATTCTTCCGCAATATGCTAACACCAGTGCTGAAAGCTGCAGGTTATGACGTGACCGTTTGTTCTAATGCGCAAAGCGCTTATGAACTGATGGAAAAAGGCACTGAGTTTGCTGCAATTGTTACAGATATCGAGATGCCAGATATCAGTGGTTATGAGTTCTGTGAGAGCTTGCGCCGCGATACGCGCTTCCGCCATCTGCCAATTATCGCTCTTTCCGCAGTGGTGACACCTGCGTCTATCGAGAAAGGGCGTCAGGCTGGGTTTGATGATTATGTTGCTAAGTTTGACCGTCCGGGATTGCTGGCAGCGCTTAAGGATGTTCTGACCAGTGATATGGGAGTTGCAGCATGACCACTCACAAAATGGCTTCCGTTGACGCTGACGAAAACCGTCAGGGCAGTGCCGATCACATTCAGTATGTGACTGTCGTTATTGGAGGGCAGCTGTTCGGCCTTCCGATCTCGCAGGTGCATGACGTTTTTGTTCCTGAGAAGGTGACACGAGTTCCGCTGGCTCCGCCAGAAGTGGAAGGGGTGTTGAACCTGCGCGGTCGTATTGTGACTGCGATTAACATGCGCCGTAAACTTCACCTGAAACCGAATGATGCTGATCAGGGGATGATGGCTGTTGGCATTGAGTATAAGGGTGAATCTTACGGCCTTGTGATTGATGCCGTGGGCGAGGTGTTGAACCTGCCGCGTGCTGAGATGGAAGTGAACCCATCAAATCTGGACTACCGTTGGGCAGAGATTTCCGGTGGAGTACATCGTCTGGACGGGCGACTGATGGTGGTTCTTGATGTGGAGCGATTGCTCAGTACGCTGATTGAACCTAAAGCCGCATAGAGAATACTTTCGAAGCGAGAGAGCAGATTTTATGAAAAAGTGTCTGGTTGTTGACGATTCCAGCGTAATCCGAAAGGTGGCACGCCGCATTCTGGAGGATATTGGATTTGAGATCACCGAGGCTGAAGACGGGCAACAAGCGCTAGATGCGTGTAAAGCCGATATGCCGGATGCGGTTCTGCTGGACTGGAATATGCCTGTGATGGATGGTCTGGAGTTTTTATCCAGACTGCGTGAAGAGGACGGTGGAGAAGAGCCGATTGTTGTGTTCTGCACCACAGAAAACGACGTTGCTCACATCACAAAAGCAATCCGTGCCGGGGCCAATGAATACATAATGAAACCGTTTGATAGGGAGATTCTGTCTGCGAAGTTTCAGGAAGTTGGATTGGTCTAAATAATGGGAATGAGCCGACTGGGCATACGTGCAAAAATTGAGGAGTCGAAGGCGGAGAAATCTGCACATACGGCACCTGTTCGGGTCATGATCGTCGACGATTCCGTCGTAATTCGCGGGTTATTTAGTCGGTGGGTCGAAGCTGATCCCGATTTAGAAGTTGTTGCAACACATCGTAATGGTGAGTTGGCTGTAAAAGATGTCGAGCGCAGTAATCCTGATGTTGTTGTGCTTGATGTTGAAATGCCGGTGATGGATGGTCTGACGGCTCTTCCTAAGTTGCTTGAGAAGAAAAATGATCTGGTTGTTGTGATGGCGTCTACTCTGACCCGCCGTAATGCGGAGGTCAGTCTGAAAGCTCTTTCACTTGGTGCAACCGATTATGTTGCTAAGCCGGAGACCACAGGTCAAACGGCGAGTGCGACAGAGTTTCAGCGCGAGTTGCTGCAAAAGCTCAAACTGCTTGGGCGTGGCGGAAAGCGCGAGAAACGATCGCGGGCAAGTATGGCGGAGCCGGTTCGCAAGATGCGGGCCGAGATTGTCAATGATCCGAGCAAGCGACGTGGTGATTCTGCTTCTGACAAGGTCGACGCGCGTGCAGCGATGCGTCGTGCGCGTGGAACAGGTCTTCTGCCGGTTCACAGGCAAGAGATCTCTTTGCGACCTTACTCCTCTGTCATCCCAAGAGTTGTGGCGATTGGCAGTTCTACCGGGGGGCCGCAAGCATTGCAGCGTGTGCTGACTGATGCGCGTGATGGATTGCTGAAGGTTCCTGTTGTGATTACGCAGCATATGCCACGCACGTTCACGACAATTCTGGCGGAGCATTTGCATAAGCAACTTAAGCTTCCTTCCAAGGAGGCTGAACACATGGATGTTTTGAAGCCTGGGCACATCTACATTGCTCCAGGTGGAATTCATTTGAAATTGGGTAAGCAGAACGGGCAGGCGGTGACTTTGCTTGAGGACGGCCCTCCCGTTAATTTCTGTAAGCCATCTGTGGATCCACTCTTTGAAAGTGCAGCCGAAGTATTCGGTACCGCGTGTCTGGCTCTCGTTTTGACTGGCATGGGCAGTGATGGCGCAAATGGCGTTACTGCAATTGCTGGTAAAGGGGGAAGCGCTATCGCGCAGGATGAGGCCTCCAGTGTTGTCTGGGGAATGCCAGGAGCTGCTGCCCGTACCGGGAACTGTAGCGGTGTCGTGCCTCTCGACCAGATGGGTGCACAAGTCAAGCGTATCTTAAAAGGAGCCGCGCGATGTTGACTTCTGAATATGATTTCCTGAAGAAATTTCTCAAAACCCGTAGCGGCCTCGTTCTTTCCGATGAAAAGCAGTATCTGGTTGAAAGCCGGTTGATGCCTGTTGCCCGTCGACATGACCTGAAGGGGCTGAGTGAGCTGATTCAGACGCTTAACAAGCCGGGTTCCACGTCCTTGCAAAATGACGTGGTGGAGGCGATGACGACGAACGAGTCATTCTTCTTCAGAGATAAGACTCCTTTTGAGAATTTCAGAAATGTGATGCTTCCGCATCTGCTTGAAGCTCGAAAGTCACGCAGAAGTGCGCGGATCTGGTGTGCGGCAGCTTCCACGGGTCAAGAGCCATATTCCTTGAGCATGTATCTGAAGGAAGACAAAGCCAAGGTTGGCGGTTTTCGCTTTGAGATCATTGGGACGGATATTTCCAGTGAAGTGCTGGAGAAGGCTCGGACCGGGATTTACAGTCAGTTTGAGGTTCAGCGCGGACTGCCTATTCAGATGCTTCTGAAGTACTTCTCACAGCAAGGTGAGTTGTGGCAGGTGGCGCCGGAAATCCGGGCGATGGTGCAATGGCGTAAGCTGAACTTGCTGGAGAACTTCAGCCATCTGGGTGAGTTTGACATTGTCTTCTGCCGCAACGTGCTGATCTATTTTGACCAGCAGACTAAGATCGATGTGCTCAACCGCATCTATCGTCAGCTGCCGGAGGATGGGTTCCTTGTGCTTGGTGCTGCCGAAACTGTGGTTGGTTTGACTGACGGGTTTGAACCCTATCCAAATCTGCGGGGTGTGTATCGCAAGAAGAAGACTGCGACTGCGCCAGCTGGCGGAACGTCCTTTAGCCGTCCTGCCACAAGTACGTCGACATCGACAACAAAGCCGACTAAGCCAACGACGCCAACGCGCCCGACGCGGCAGATTTTAGCGAGCGGATCTCGTTTTTAGACATTGCCTGCGAAGATTGCAGGCATGTCAGGAATTTGAAAAAGGCCGGTGTTTTGCTGGCCTTTTTTGTTATGGCACTGTGCTTAATCACTCACAATTCAAATCCAATCCGAGTGAAAACCTCTAAGAGTTCCTCAAGGTTTATCGGTAGTTTGCGGGCACTTGCTGAGGAGTGGATGTGATGCGTTCCCGTGGGATTTTGAAGGTAAGCCGAAGGACTGCTCTGGCGCTGGGCGGTGGCAGCATAATGGCTGCGGGGTTTGGCAGTTCAAAGGTTGCTGCGGAAACACCTGTCGAGGCTTCTGCCCGGTATGCGCCTGCGACGGAGTTTCAGCTTGGTGAGTTCAAGGTTTACTCTCTGTTGGATGGCAGTTTCATCGCGGAGCATCCGCAGGATATCTTCGGTATGGAACAGCCTCCTGATGTGTTTGAAGCGGCAAGTCAGGCACATTTTATTTCATCGAGCAAATTCAGAGGTTATTTCACGCCTGTTCTGGTGAACACGGGGGACAGGCTTGTTCTGTTTGACACAGGGCGCGGAGCCCTTTCTCAGCCACAAAGCGGAAACTTGCTCAAAGCGCTGGCAACCTTGGATATCCGGGCCAGTGATATTGATGTGGTGGTGCTGACGCATATGCATGCAGATCATACGGGCGGTTTGACAGAAAATGATGTTCCGACCTTTTCCAATGCCCGCTATGTGACCAATCCAATCGAATTTGATTACTGGGAAAAGCTTGGGCCTGCTGCCAATCAAAGTGCTCGGGTGTTTGCTGAAAATGTGCTGCCGCTGAAGGACAAGTTTGATTTTATTGATCCGGGAGATCAGGTGGTGCCCGGTATTACTGCGGTTGCAGCTTACGGGCACACGCCGGGACATACGGTTTATACAGTGGAGGCAAATGAGCAAAAACTGATGCTCACCGCAGATACAGCTAATCACTACGTCTGGTCGCTTGCCTATCCTGACTGGCGGGTTGCCTATGATATTGACAAGGCGCAGGCAGCAGAAACCCGGCGGCGGATATTCGGGATGATTGCAGAAGAGCGCATTCCGTTCATTGGCTACCACATGCCGTATCCCGCACTTGGGTTTGTCGAGGCAGTCGGAGACGGGTTCAGATATGTGCCCGCAACCTACCAGCTTCAGCTTGGCAATGAAGGAGAGCAGGACAGGCCTGAATAGGTGAACTATCCGGTTTTACGCTGAGTAGCTGAGACTGCAACGCCACCCAGAACCATCAGAGTTGAGATGATGAAGCGTAGGTCGATGGCTTCTGAGAGGAAAACTATGCCGCCAGCGGTGGCGATGATCGGGACTGTCAGTTGTGCAACTGCGGCGGTGCTTGTTTGCAGGTGTGGCATGAGTGCGTACCACAAAGCATAACCGAGGCCGGAAGTTATTGCGCCGGAGATGATGGCAAGTGTGATGCCGGACGTTGTTATGCTGCCTGCGTCGGGAAACAGGAAGAGGGCAATCGCCACAACCGGGACGGCATAAAAGAAATTCATTCCAGTCTCATGAAGCGGATTCACTGCCCGCTTTCCTGCGATGGAATAAATGCCCCAGCCTATGGCCGCAAATGTCATGAGTGCTGCTCCCGCTGGATTTATGAGGGTGTTTGAGGGCGAAAGGAGATAGACGAGGCCGGAAAAGGCGAGGCCTGCGCCCATCCACTTTTGAAAGGTCATTTTCTCACCTTGAAGGATCGCTCCTGCAAACATTGTGATCTGTACCACGCCAAAGAGCAGGAGTGCGCCAAAGCCTGCCTCCAGTGAGATGTAGGCGTGAGAAAAGCCAAGGATGTAGGCGCTTAGAGCAAGGACGGCCAGAATGTTGGGCTTAGTGAGTGACGGCTTGCTCCGCTCTTGGAAAGCAGTAAGCGCAAGCAGTGTTACTGCGCCAGCGACGACACGGATACCGGCAAAAGCCGAGGGACCAATTTCACTGTCAGCCAGAGCAAGACGGTTCAAAACAGAATTGGCAGCAAAAGCGACCATGACAATGGATGTAAGAATAAAGAGCCTCATTGGCGTACAATGGCAGTAAAGCTGCATACTTCGCAAAACACTTAGGCGTTATCTGTGGTGCTCTGGTGATTGGCCTCCGCAATGAATACGGAGACCAATCGTTGAATTATTTATGCAAACTCAGCACTCCAGTCGAAATCAGCGGAAGCTTCATAGGATTGGGGCCAGTGCTTGCACCAGTCCGGGCCAGAGCTTTGGTCTACCCGGTCTGATGCGGGGAAGTATGGTTTAATGTCCAGCAGTGGCGTGTCTGGTTCTGCATCAATGTAGGGAACGGTGATCACTCCGGTTTCCTGATTAATGTTGAGCAGCGCGACGGTTGACAGGCCGATTGGGTTTGGGCGGGCTGGCGATCTGGATGCAAAGGTGCCAACTTCATGATCAGCTTTAGAATATGGAGCGGGAAACCGGAGCGTCTGACGCTCTGCTTCAGATGCTGCCTTATCTGCCCACCACAGCACCAGTGCGTGAGTGAAGTCGGAAAGTCCTAACAGGGCAGGGGTGTACTCCGGTTCTATCCTGAGCTGGAAAAGACCGCGCTCAGCTGTGATGGTTCCGATGGATCTCAGGTTTGCTAAGAGTTGCATTTTCATATCTTTCAAAAAAGGGTTTCGGAAGTCATCAAGCTTGATGAGGCTACCCTCTGCTTACTTTTATGAAAGTGCAAGCTTTGGCGGTTTTGTGATGAAAATGCTTTTGATTACAATGGAGTATAGAGAGAATCAGAAAAGCCCCGCCCGGTGCTGGCCGGACAGGGCTTTTGACTGAAACTTTATAAAAGTCAGCTTTTAGTCAGAGCGCAATGAGGCTCTTAAGCTGCTTTTTCTTCTGGTTCGCGCAGAACGTATCCGCGGCCCCATACTGTTTCGATGTAGTTTTTGCCAGCAGTTGCAGAAGCGAGCTTCTTGCGCAGCTTACAGATAAACACATCGATAATCTTCAATTCCGGTTCGTCCATGCCACCGTAAAGGTGGTTGAGGAACATTTCCTTGGTGAGGGTCGTGCCCTTGCGCAAGGAGAGAAGCTCCAGCATCTGGTACTCTTTGCCGGTCAGGTGAACGCGCTGGCCTGCAACTTCAACAGTTTTGGTGTCGAGGTTTACAGTCAGGTCACCGGTCACGATAACAGACTGAGCATGACCTTTAGAGCGACGTACGATTGCATGGATACGTGCAATCAGCTCGTCTTTGTGGAATGGCTTCGTCATATAGTCGTCAGCGCCGAACCCAAGGCCACGAACCTTGTCTTCGATACCAGCCAAACCGGACAGAATTAGAATTGGTGTCTTCACCTTAGAGACGCGCAGTGTGCGCAGCACCTCGTAACCGGACATGTCCGGCAGGTTCAGATCAAGCATGATTATATCGTAATCATACAGTTTGCCGAGGTCGATGCCTTCTTCACCGAGATCTGTCGTATAGACATTAAAGTTCTCGGATTTGAGCATCAGTTCAATGCTTTGTGCAGTAGCACTATCGTCCTCGATCAACAATACACGCATGTTAATCCCCTCGTGTTGCCTTTCCTGGGCAGTCGCGCCGGCCAAAAAACACAAACCGTTGCGAAGGAATACAGTAAACCCGACTCAGATGAATGAGTTTATGGTTAACAGAACTCGAATCGCTACCGCAAGCGTTTTACTGTCGCGTAGAACAGTCTTCTGGGTACAACCTAGAATTCAGGGGTGTAACCTTTCTGTTCAACACTTTCAGACCGGTTGGCTTTCAATCGAATCAAGTGCTACTGAAAGCCATGTTAAGACGCTTCGTTTCCTTGAAAGGGCTATACGCCATTCAAAGTCTCCCCAATAACATTAAGCAGAAGCGTAAACGATCGGTTACCATCGATGAAAATGATTAATAGGGAATCTGTTTTGGACTCGCTTTTTGCAGAAATCGAATCATGCCTCCCAACCGAAATTTACGGGAGAGTAGAAGCAGTTAAGGGGCTCCTGATCGAGGTTGCGGGCCCTGTTTACGCCATGAGCGTAGGAGCACGTCTACTAATAGAAATAGGGGAGAACGCGACGTCAGTTCAAGCTGAAGTTGTCGGGTTTCGAGAAGGTCGAGCGCTCTGTATGCCATTTGGAGAGCTGGATGGCGTGCGTTTGGGAAGCAAAGCAAAACTGATTTCACGCGAGAGTACAGTGCATCCATCGAGTGCCTGGCTGGGGCGTGTTGTTAACGCTTTAGGCGAGCCGATTGATGGAAAAGGGCCGCTTCCTTTTGGTTCAGTTCCGAGAAAATTGCGTGATTCTCCACCTCCAGCGGCTGAAAGAGCGCGTGTTGGCGGCCCGATTGACCTTGGTGTTCGCGCTCTTAACAGTTTTGTAACGTGTTGTCAGGGCCAGCGCCTCGGTATTTTTGCCGGGTCTGGCGTGGGTAAATCCGTCCTTATGTCTATGCTTGCTCGTAATGCGGAAACTGAAGTGTCAACCATCGGGTTGATTGGTGAACGCGGGCGTGAAGTTCAGGAATTCATCGAAGATGATCTGGGGGAAGAAGGATTAGCGAAGTCTGTTGTTGTGGTGGCGACATCAGATGAAAGCGTTCTTATGCGGCGTGAGGCAGCTTACTTAACGCTGACGCTTTCGGAGTATTTTCGTGACGAAGGAAAATCTGTTCTTTGTATGATGGACTCTGTCACACGCTTTGCTATGGCGCAGCGCGAGATTGGTTTGTCTGTTGGTGAGCCACCCACCTCTAAAGGTTATACACCAACCGTCTTTACTGAACTGCCGAAATTACTGGAGCGGGCCGGACCGGGCGCTGTTGGCAAGGGGGCTGTGACTGCACTCTTTACTGTTCTGGTTGAAGGCGACAACCATAATGAGCCAGTGGCCGATGCAGTGCGTGGAATTCTGGATGGGCACATTGTTATGGAGCGCGCGATTGCAGAGCGTGGTCGCTACCCGGCTGTCAATGTGCTAAAGTCTGTCAGTCGAACCATGCCGCGGTGTGTCCCTGATGAGGCTCAGCCTGTTTTACGACGCGCCAGGCAGTTGATGTCTGCCTATGCAGATATGGAGGAACTGATCCGTCTGGGTGCCTATAAAGAAGGTGCTGACCCTCTTGTAGATGAAGCAATTGCCAAAAATGACGAGTTAGAAGCGTATTTAGGGCAAATGAAAGGGGAAAAAACTACAATTAAAGAGGGATATGTTCAGCTTGCCAACCTTTTGGAAATGACTCAGGCGTAAGGTTGCTCTCCTGTAAAGGGAGTATTGCGTATGAAGAATCGTGAAGGCCTCTTGAAGCTGAAGAAGTTCAACGTTGATGAGAAGCGTCGTCAGGTGACGCAGATCGAGACGATGTTGAGCGACTTTGACCGCATGGCGGAGGATCTGGAGAACCAGATTGTTCAGGAGCAAAAACGTGTGGGCATTGATGATGTCACCCACTTTGCCTATCCAACGTTTGCGCGTGCTGCTGCACAGCGCCGGGATAACCTGAAAAACTCTACTGAAGAGTTGAAGGCGCAGCTTGTTAAAGCTCAGGATGAGCTGACGGATGCCGTTTCTGAGCTGAAAAAGATTGAGCTGATGGATGAACGTGACCAGATGCGTCAGCGGGCGTCTCTTGAGGCTGCTGAACAAGAGGGACTGGACGACATTGCCGGACGGATGGCACGTCGCTGACTGCCACAGCCATTTCTGGCAGAGCGCACTGATGCTCTTGCAGTACTAAACTGGCCTTAACATCTTCATTATCCTTTCTTAATCGCACTGCGTCTGTTCGCGGTGCGATTGCTCGTGGTTGCTTTCATTTCATCAATGATTATCTATAGGCTTCGCTGGGGCTGATTTTTCAGTCAGCGTATTGTCCAGATTGCGGAAAAATGCTTCAGGAGCCTTTATGCCTGTTTTACTTGGTTTTTTAATTCCCATTGCTGCGTTTTCATTTGCCCTTGGCCTGACGCTGCCGCTGCTCAGTATGGAGCGGCTATATTTTCTGGAGGACACGCCGAGCCTGATTCAGGTGGTCAGCGGACTTTATCAAGATGGTGAAGTTTCTATTGCTGGCCTTGTGTTTGTGTTCTCAGTTCTTCTGCCTGCTCTTAAGATCCTTGTACTGGGAATTTCCGCGTTGCACCGGTCTTCCGACAGATGGCTGCGGGCGCTGAGCTATCTTGGGAAATGGTCCATGATGGATGTGATGCTGGTCGCGCTGGTGATTTTTGCTGCCAAGACGAGCGGGCTGGCCAGTGCGCAGGTTCTGCCGGGATTGTGGTTTTATGCAGGTGCCACGCTTTCTACGGCGATTGCAGCGTTTATGGTTAGGCGAGAGGCTTCCTAAACTCTGTCTGCCTTGATCTGCGAGAAATCAGGGGGCGTTGAGCTGGGTTTTATCGGTTTCTCTTCATGGGTTCTTCTCGTTTATGGTGTAAAGCGTTAGTGTTCGCTTGAATTTTTGCAGATCCATTCTGGGTGGCCCATGTTTTTCCGGTTTCTTGTTGCAGCGTTTGCTGTTGTTCTTTTCGGTTTTGTCAGTATTGCTCAGGCGCAGACGTCGTCCTCATCAGGTGACAGTGAGGCAGATGTTAAGCAGGCGCGGCAGGCTTTGATTAAGGTGCTGGAAGACCCGAAGGGGCGTGAGGCTCTGATCAAGCTGTTGCAGGAAGAGCAGAGCGGTGGCACGACGACAGCGGCTGGAAGTGGCAATGCAGCGGGTGAGGGCACTATCGCCGTGCAGATCGGCACCTTTGTTCAGGATGGGATTTCCAGTTTTTATGGATTTGGCACACTGATCCTCTCCGGGTTATCGGGCTATGAGGATCTGGTGAATGGTGAGGGGCGGGTAGATCAGTCGCGATTGCTGGATGGTGTGTTCAGTATCATTCGTGTTTTGCTGCCAGCTTATATCATTCTGTTTCTGCTTCACCGTATTTCGGTGGCCTATATGAGCAGGCATGAGAAAGGGCCGGAGCGGCATTCTCTGTTCTTTCGCGTTGGATTGCTTGGGATTACGTCCGTTTTTGATGCAGCCTTTGTGGGTGTGGCGTCTGGTGTGGGATATTTGTCTGCCTATGTATTTTCAACGGACCCGGCGGTGCAGAGCATCAACAATGTTGAGATGTTTGCGATTAATGCGTTTTTCCTGATCGAGATGTCTCGCGTTGTGATCCGTTTTGTGTTTGCGCCGCACCGTTCTGCATTTCGGTTGCTGCCGTTTTCGGACAATGAGGCGGTGTATTGGGCGCGGCGCCTTATTCTGATTGTCGGTATTCTTGGCTTTGGTGTGCAATTGCTGGTGCCGATGGTTGGGGTGAATTTTTCTCCGGAACTGGCGGCAAGTGTTTGGGTTACAGTAGTGCTGGTCAGCATTGTTTATCTTACACTGATCATCCTGCGGTCGCGCTTGCGGGTGCGAGAGGCAATCTGTCGGTATGCGGAGAGTTTCAAGGGGGCTAACTTCTCAGTGCAGTTGTTCAAGGGGCTGGCATATGTGTGGCACCTGCTGGCGCTGCTTTATGTGTTTGCGGTGATGGTTGCATGGTTGCGTATGCCACTTGATGCGGTTGGCTATATTGTCCGCACCAGTGCCATATCCTTGCTCGTGATTTTTGTGGGGCTAGGGCTAATGATGTTGCTGACACGGGTTATGCGCACAGGTGTTGATCTGCATGATGCGCTGGATCGTGTGTTGCCTACGTTTGAAAAGCGTCTCAACTCATTCCTGCCGAGTGTCTGTGCTGTGCTGCGCGTGGTTGTTAGCGTTGGTGTCGTGCTGGGTGTGCTGGAAGTGTGGGGCGTTGGAAGCTTCTGGAGCTGGCTGTGGTTTGGCAGTGGCGCTCAACTGGCGAACTCTGTTTTATCCGCTCTTATTGTGGTGATTGTCGGGTTTGTTCTCTGGCTGCTGATTATGTCCTGGGTGGACCTGCGCATTCTGGAGAAGAAAGGCAAGGCGGTTACCAGACGGACGAAAACGCTGTTTGCTTTGTTCAGCAATGCGATTTCAATTTTGATGATCGTTATGTTCTCATTGCTGGCCCTGTCTGAACTGGGTATTCAGATCGCACCGCTGATTGCCGGTGCTGGTGTAGTTGGTCTGGCTGTTTCGTTCGGCTCGCAAAAACTGGTGCAGGATGTGATTACCGGGGCCTTTATTCAACTGGAAAATGCCATGAATGAAGGGGATTTTGTAACCGCTGGTGGCATTAGCGGCACAGTTGAACGCCTTACTATCCGCAGTGTATGCTTAAGGGACCTGACCGGCACCTCGCATTTTATTCCATTCTCCTCTGTGACCAGTGTTTCCAATGCCATGAAGGACTACGCTTATCATGTTGCTGTGATTGGTGTGAGCTACGATACTGACATAGAAAAAGCGAAAGAGGCGATGCAGGAAGCTTTCAATCGTCTTGATGCAACACCCAATAAAGCTTCGATTCTTGGTGGTCTGGAGATGGATGGTGTGGTTACCTTCGGAGCTTCATCCGTTGATATTCGCGCCCGCATTAAGACTTTGCCGGGCAGCCAGTGGTCTATTGGCCGGGCCTATAATGAGTTTATCAAAATCGTGTTTGATGAGCGCGATATTGAAATCCCATTCCCACAGGTGACCTACCATATGGCAGAGGACAGCAAGGGTGAGGACATTCCGCAGGTAAAGAGAAAATCTGACAAAGCCAGAAGCAGTGGTGCTGAGGCAGAAGATGGTGACGGGACAGACAGCACTTCTTCCGGGGATGGCTCGGGGAATTGATAGTGGGCTGTGCTGAGACTGGTGTGGGAGAGCACTAAAGTTTGAGACTGCGTAATTGAACTGATACCCATTGACCTAAGTTGCCTGTCAGCGCGGTTCGATTTCATAATTGAAGTGCGTGCTTACCGAAGGTTCGCTGTAGCGCTAAAAAGCTGGATATGCATGTGGGTGCTTTATGATGCGCCGGGCCAATACCTGCCATTCGGATGGTTCTATCAAGGGTTGAGGTAACATCAGGGCGACGATGCAGTAGAGCTTTGTGGAGTGAGTTCTTCTCAGCTCAATAATTGCGCAGTCACTGAACGAACGAGCCTAAGATAGACACTCATGGGCGTGACAGCTCTTATGCCCAGAAGTTATCAATTTGTCGATTGAGGATGTCCTTATGTTTTGCACTAAGCCAACTTTCCTTTAATTAGGCGAAAACACTCGAACATCCAATTTATCCATTCTATACTGTAGATCAACAGCAATATCGTATCTGTGTTGTAAGAAGCAGAATTATAGATAATGCTCTAGAAAATGTTTTTGTTTACTTCCATCTTCGAGTTGGATGATGTTTTCAGGTTCTGTTGCAAACCATGCAAAAGAGCCCCAAGCAAGAGACGGCATGGTTTTCTTAAAGCTAGGAGAATCGCGGTCGTGATAGGCTGTAACATGCGCAACTTGGTTACGACTAAAGCCCGCGGCATCGGTTAAGGCGAAGAGAGCCTCTTGCCGCCTTTTCGAAATGGGACCGTCAGTTGCGACAACTTCAACAAAAACAATCAGAGGCTCTGCCGCATTAAGGTCAACCAAAATTAAATCTGGTAGGTCTCTATCAGCTTCTACCTTGAGACCAATTTTTTTAGCAAGCATATCGTCTCTGGCAACGACTTTGTTTCCACTCTCACTAAGCCAAAGAACGGATGGCACCTTGAGAAAACGTATGGCGAATTGCTCGACAACCGCTTTTGATATTACTGAACTAAGACCTGGTGCGAGTTTTCTTGTTTCTTTGTTGGGAAATGTGACCAGTACGCCAGACTTGCTAGCCGTAACACCTGCCTTGAAAAGGGTAATGCGAGCAAGAGCACTTGGAGATAAGTGCTTTTTTTGAAAGTTTATTATTGCCTCCGCTAAGTCATCCCCCATTAGGTTGGGATCAAAAAGACGGGCAAACGCGCTCTTTAGTGCATAGCGAGGTTTTGACGAGGTTGTAGCGATCTCTTTTAGAGCGTAGGCAACACCGACCTCCATCAAGCCTTCTCTCAAAGATTCATCTCTTATTGCTTCGCGAGAGTTATCCTCATACCAACGTTTTCCCTTAACTACGTGTTTTCGCCTATTCAACTGATCTGCATATTCAAGTCGTGAAGTGTCATCTGTAAGTGTGGCTTGCACATCATTCATGCGATAAGCATGGACTGGACCCAAATAGTGACCATAGCCCTCGACTGCTCCAACATAGATCATAGAAAATATCAGGGCAGATGCTGTAGATCGAATGCAATAGTTCCGATCAGGTGTACCCTCCGGAAATATTGTTGGTAAACGCTCTGCAATAAGCTCGCGTGAGGTGAAGGGAGGTAGTGTAGTATTCACATTAATTACCTAAATAAATATTCTGACACTCATCTTCTAGCTCGCGATGAGAGGCATTGTTCAAGACCAACTCGTTCAAATGCTTCAAAGCATCTGGTGAGGGGAGTGGGAGAGCTTCAAGTTCGTATGCTGAAACGGCTACACTACCACTCACACAGCGGAAAGCTTGGTCCGCTGCACTACTATTCAGAAATACTGCCAGCGTCGTAGGGCAGATAATAGGAGTGTCTCCCAAAGGCTTCAGCATGTTAAGGTGGTTTTCAATGACAACGGCCTCATGCGTTTGCAAGAAAGCTTGTGGCAATGCTGCTGCAATTAATCGTCTGTGTTGCTCCTTCGCGGTTGTTCTTTGTAGGAGTACACATGGTTTCTTGCAAACTAACCAGTTATCTTTAGGACGCACTTCAAACCAAGGCTCATGGTTCCTCTTTTTGAAACGCCATTCAAAGGTTCCATTGGGCAAAATTGATTCAGCCCAAATCAAAGGAAGCCGACCTTTGGCTTTTCGTGAGTGCAACTGATCTTTGAAACGGTTCCAAACTAAAGGGCCTGTACTGACAGTGTACCCCCAGTCGGCAAGACGGTGTTTAAAGTGAAGCAAATTTTTTACAGTAGAAACCTGCTTTTGCGAACGAGGCAAAATCCATGGCATTGCCGAATTATTAGGTAGAGCTACTTTACCAAGTGGATGGATAGTAAGCTCGTTGGGACCTACTAGATGCAGTTCATTCACGATGACAGACTTGTCTCTCTTGTCTCGCTTGTACGTAGTAAGCAATGTCTCTTGTAGTACATCGTCAAACACCCCACGACGTGTAGCAACAAAATCCAACTGTATTGGAAGTGCTTCTTGTCCCATCAAAGAACGAAGTTTTTTAAAATACTCACCTGCTAAAAAACTCGTAGGTGTAACAAAAGCAATCACTCCAGTATCGGATGCATGACGCAAAGCTATATCTTTGAAAACACCGTATAAGTTAGCGTGTCCAAACAAACTGCGTTTGAACTTGTCACGCAGTTCTGAAGAAAGCTGCGTTCGAGCATAAGGCGGGTTACCGATAACTAGATCAAATTGCTCTTTTGGTGGATTTCTCTGAAGGCTATTACACAAGGTGACCAAGTTTGGTGTCTTTTTACCTGTTTGAGCTGACAGTGGAAGCAGAACAACGTCGAGCGCGACCTGTGCAACCCAAGCACCAAAAGGATCTATTTCATAGCCCCTAAGGCGGTTTGCTATATTTTTTAGCAGTATATGTGGACTGCAGTGTTGAAGCTGTTTGATGATGTGTTGAGCAACTGAAGTAAGAAATGCGCCGCCTCCACATGCAGGATCTAAAACTCTACAGTTTGTCCAATCAACGCCCGCTGCCGTGGAATGGTTGATTAACCGCTCAGTCAAGACCGGTGGCGTATAATAGATTCCAAGTGAAGAACGGTAGGTCGCGGGCAAAGTATATGTATATGTCAAGCCAACTTGATAAGCAGCTATTTCTGGCTTCAAGTTAGATGCTAGTTGACCAGTCAACTCTGCCATACCTTCAAGTGTTTCACTGAGAAGATACGACTGAGTGCCTTTTGGTCGACGTCGAAGCGAGAGAGACACTTTTTGCTGTTTGCAAGCGGACTTCCACCAACTCTCGATAAGTTTTTGCCCAAAAGTATGCGCGAGACGCAAACGCTCTTCATCGGGCAGCGTTTCAGCCAAAGCCCGTAACATAACACGAACTTCTTGTAATCCAGCTATGATATCTAGCTCATCACTCCGAGCTTTAAGCGATGAGTTTAGTTGATGATAGTTAGCGAATATTGCTTGCTGTTCAGTTCGCATGGCACCTCCATCATCGTTAACAGTACAAGAAAAATCTCGAATGGTGTATCAATGATAACTACCTGATCGAGCGCTCATGTTTCACCCTGAAAGCTATGTTTTCCAACGATAACCTATAAATATATAAAGAGGCATGAGATATCTCTAGTCCCACCTTGCTCTGATGGAACTCTCTTTTATCTCATCCGTTGTTTTGCCGGAACATAGAAATAGAATGGAAAAAGGACTTATGTTGTCCACAGCGACAAGCTAGATTGGAAGCAACCTAAAGTTAAAGTCATGCACTGGCCGGACATATCCAGATTTAGGTCGAATGATCTCTTATGGTCAGCGGCGACATATTACCTCTGTTAACGCAGTACGCCGATGAAAGGCAGCATTGGGTTCTTTGGTATGAAACTTCAATACTTAAAAAGCTGTCGCTGAGCGGGCTATTCTGGTTGTGTCTTCTGCGACTTCGGAATCTTGTCAGTATGAGGGATTATTGCTTGCCCACAACAGAACAGTTGTAATTTCTGTTGGTTTCATTTGAAAAAGGGGTGTTCGTGTTTGGTGCGAATGCGCCTTTTTTTTATTAGTAAATGTTCAGTAAAATACACTCTGAAATGGAGGTAAATAGCCGTTTTCTTGTCTAATCTGTGAGCGCTCAGGTGTAATACCTATTTATAGTGATTGGTTTCGTTGACTTTCGAAAATATTCGAATAGGTTCGGCATAGGGAATATGCGTGCTACCACGGATGCGAGGACAGGGCTTCGTGGATTTAAGAGGTGAGGCCATGAGTAAGAACTATGATCTGTTTGTCATAGGAGGTGGTATCAACGGCTGCGGGATTGCGCGGGATGCTGCCGGGCGTGGGCTTTCTGTTTTCCTTGCGGAGAAAACTGACTTTGCCAGTGCAACCTCTTCTGCTTCTACCAAGCTGATCCATGGTGGTCTTCGTTATCTGGAATACTATGAATTCCGGCTTGTGCGCGAAGCTCTGAAAGAGCGCGAAGTTTTGCTGAAAATGGCACCGCACATTATCTGGCCGTTGCGTTTTATTCTTCCGCATCACAAGGGGTTGCGTCCGGCATGGTTTCTGCGCCTTGGCTTGTTCATGTACGACCATCTGGGTGGGCGTAAGCTATTGCCTGCGACTAAGACGGTTCCATTAGACTGCGCACCGTTCAATGATGGGTTGAAGTCTTTGTTTACGCGCGGTTTTGAATATTCAGATTGCTGGGTGGATGATGCACGCCTTGTTGTGCTCAATGCGCGCGATGCTGCGCAGCGCGGTGCAGACATTCGCCGCAATACTGAAGTCATGCGCGCGTCGCGTACAAATGGCGGCTGGGAGATCGAAGTTCGTGACAACCTGAGCGGAGCAAGTGAGATTATCCATGCCAAGGTTCTGGTGAATGCTGCCGGGCCATGGGTTGCCAACGTTCTGCGAGGTGCAATCGGGCTGAACAGTCAGGCGAATGTTCGCCTTGTAAAAGGCAGTCACATTGTTGTGCCGAAAATGTTTGCCCATGATCGCAGTTTCATCTTCCAAAATGGGGATGGGCGGATCGTATTTGCGATCCCTTATGAGAATGACTTTACTTTGATCGGCACGACGGATGTTGATTTTGAAGGTGACCCTTCGGGGGTTGCATGCTCTGAAGATGAAGTGGCCTATCTTTGCAGTGCGGTGAGTGAATATTTCTCCAAGGAAGTGACATCGGATATGGTTGTGCGCACCTATTCAGGAGTTCGCCCGCTTTATGATGATGGTGCAAGTGAAGCGCGGGCTGCGACACGTGATTATGTGCTGGAGATGGATGAAGGCGAGGGAAGGTCCCCGCTCCTGAGCGTGTTTGGGGGGAAGATTACCACCTATCGGCGTCTGGCTGAGCATGCTCTTGAGAAGCTTTCTGGCTCACTGCCACAGGCCGCAAAAAAGAATGCATGGACAAAAGATAGTATTCTGCCGGGCGGTGATTTTGCTCCGGGTAATATTGACAGTAAAATCAGTGAGCTGAAGACAGCCTTTCCATTTTTAACAGCGCGTCATGCTGTTCGTTTGGTGCGGGCTTATGGGTCGGATGCACAGGAGATTTTGGGAGGAGCCAAATCCCTTGCGGATCTGGGTACGCATATGGGCGGGGACCTTTATGCCTGTGAAGTGGATTGGCTCATCGAGCAGGAATGGGCGGTTTCTGCTGAAGACATTTTGTGGCGGCGCTCCAAGCTGGGCTTGCATTTGCCAAAAGAAGCTGAAGGCGTGCTGGAGCGTTATCTTGCCAGCTATTTTGAAACCCGGCGTATGGTGAGTTAAGTATTCAGGGCTGCCTTGCGTTGTGATGCAGCGCTGCGCCCGTTATCTGTCATTACCGAAGGTGTTTACAGGAAGGTTGGCCTATACCTTTTATTTTTGGTAAGTGACATTGAAGGTTAGCTCAAAGCAATATTTCAGCGCTGCATGAACTGTCTGGCGCTAAAACAGATTTTGAAGAGGCGGGGGCCTCTTCCGGGAGGAATAGAATGACAGGGTGGGTGCTCTCCATTGATCAGGGGACAACGTCAACGCGCGCGATTGTCTTCAATGACGATTTCGAAAGCGTTGGTGTCGGGCAGCGCGAGTTTGCTCAGCATTTTCCGCATGAAGGATGGGTAGAGCATGATCCTGAAGACCTCTGGACCACGACCTTAGAGACTTGCCGTGAGGCTCTTTCAAAAGCAGAGCTTTCTGCCGAGCAGATTATTGGTGTTGGTATTACCAATCAGCGTGAAACGACGCTTATCTGGGACCGGGCAACTGGTGAACCGGTTTATAATGCGATTGTCTGGCAAGACCGGAGGACTTCCGGGTTTTGCACCGCGCTGAAAGCTGCAGGGCATGAGGAGAAGTTCACCCGTAAAACCGGGTTGTTGCTGGACCCATATTTCTCCGGGACCAAGGTGGCCTGGATTTTGGATAATGTGGAAGGTGCCCGGGAGCGGGCGGAAGCGGGTGAGCTTGCTTTTGGTACTGTTGATACCTGGCTGATCTGGCGTCTGACCGGCGGCAAGTCTCATGTGACTGATGCGACCAACGCTTCTCGCACCCTTCTTTATAATATTGAAGAGAACCGGTGGGATGAGGAGCTGCTTAAGCTTTTGAATATTCCCCATTCGCTTTTGCCTGAGGTGAAGGATTGTGCTGATGATTTTGGTGTGATCTGCGCTGAGCTGTTTGGTGCGGAACTGCCTATTTATGGAGTGGCTGGTGACCAGCAGGCTGCGACCATGGGGCAGGCATGTTTTAAGCAGGGGATGGTGAAATCCACTTATGGCACTGGGTGCTTTGCATTGCTGAATACGGGTGCAGAGCTGGTTTATTCCAAGAACCGCTTGCTCTCCACCATTGCCTATCGTCTGGATGGAAAGACCACATATGCACTTGAAGGTTCCATCTTTGTTGCCGGGGCGGCGGTGCAATGGCTGCGTGATGGACTGAAGATTATTGATAATGCAGCGCAGACACAGCTTATGGCTGAAAATGCTGATCCTGAAAGCCATGTGTATCTGGTTCCTGCCTTCGTTGGTTTGGGTGCCCCGTATTGGGACCCGGAGGCACGGGCGGCAATTTTTGGCATGACCCGCTCAACCGGGCGAGATGAGATTGCCCGGGCTGCGCTGGAAAGTGTTGGCTATCAGACCGTTGATCTCATTAATTCCAAGTCTTCTGATATGGGAGCATCGCAGCAGGAAGAGAGTGTGCTGCGTGTGGATGGTGGCATGGTGGCGTCCGACTGGACCATGCAGTTTCTTGCGGACATTCTTGGTCGCCCGGTGGACCGGCCTGTTGTGCAGGAGACCACTGCGCTGGGCGTTGCCTGGCTTGCGGGCATGAAGGCCGGGGGATGGCCGTCTATGGACGAGTTTGCTGAACGCTGGAATCTGGATCGCCGCTTTGAGCCGAAGATGAGTGAGGCAGAGCGTGAGAAGCGGCTTTCTGGCTGGCACGATGCGGTATCCCGCACACGTTCTCAAGTCTCCTGATCTTTTCGGTCTACGGTTTGTGACGTGTTGATCTGAGAGGGGGGGGAAGCCCTCTCTCAAGCCATTAATGTGCTGAATTTATTGGTTTTCCACCACTGTAAAGTTTTCCTCTTTTCAGATATATCACAGTATTGACCTTTTGGGTTTTGGTGTTCATATTATCTGTAATATATCACAGGTGAGGGTGATCTTATGTGGACCGGTGTTTACCCAGCTGTCACGACTAAATTTACTGAAAATGATGAACTTGATCTGGTGGAGATGGAGCGCTGCTTCCAGCTTCAGATGGATGCAGGGTGTGACGGGATCATCGTTTGTGGCTCCCTCGGTGAGGCGATGGCGCTTGAGCCAGAAGAGAAGATTGAAATTCTCAAAGTTGCAAAGAAGGTGTGCGGTGACAAGCACGTCATCATGACTGTTTGTGAAAGTTCTACACGCCGGGCAATGAAAGCAGCGGCGGATGCTGCGGCGGCTGGTGCGAATGGTCTGATGGTGCTGCCGGGTGTGCCGTATCGCTCAGCACCGCATGAAACTGTGGCTCACATTAAAGCCGTGACGAAAGCCGGTGGTATTCCGGTGATGGTGTACAACAACCCGGTTGCTTACGGTGTTGATGTGACGCTGGATATGTTTGCAGAGCTGGCGGAAGAGCCACTTATTGTTGCGATGAAAGAGTCCACCGATGATATTCGCCGCGCAACTGAAGTGATCAATCGTTTTGGGGACCGCTTCAAGGTATTGACTGGTGTTGACAATCTGGCACTTGAGAGCCTGATGATGGGTGCTGATGGCTGGGTTGCTGGCCTTGTTGTGGCGTTTCCGCGTGAGACGGTGGCGATTTATAAGCTGGTGCAAGCCGGGCGCTATCAGGAAGCGGTGGAGATCTATCGCTGGTTCCGCCCGCTGCTCGATCTGGATGTGTCCACCAATCTAGTCCAAAATATCAAGTTGGCAGAACAGATTGCTATCGGCTCTAATGACCGTGTTCGTGCGCCCCGGCTGGCTTTGTCCGGTGCTGAGCGTGAGCGGGTTATTAAAGTGGTGGAGGATGCGATTGCATGCCGCCCGGAATTGCCGGAAGTTAAAGAGCTATGCGACACATCCATGTAATTGGAGCGGGTGTCGTTGGGCTGGCGACAGCCCTTCGACTCCAGCAGCAGGGGTATACTGTTACCCTGATTGACCGCAATGGTCCGGGGGAGATGGCGAGCCGCGGTAATGCGGCTGGCATTGCCTGGACGGATGTTATGCCTTTGGCTTCCAAAGGGGTCTGGCGTAAGATCCCCGGTTGGTTGCTGGACCCGCTGGGGCCGCTTTCGGTGCCTCCGGCTTATGCCTTGCAAATTCTGCCATGGATGCTGCGGTTCACGCGGGCATCGTTTCCGGATCGGCTGAAGAAGAGCGTTTTGGGCAAGGCTTCTTTGAACAAAGCTTCGTTGCCAGCGTGGGAGAGACTTTGGCAGGCTACCGGTACACGTCACCATGTGTTCTTAAAGGGGTGTCTTGATGTTTATGACAATCAAGCGCAGGTGGTGAGTGCACGTGGTGAGTGGGCCTTGCAGCGGGAGCACGGGATTGAGGTTCAGGAGCTGAGTGGGGATGAGCTTCGCGAGCTGGAACCTGACTTTTCACAGGGTGTTGTTGGTGGTGCGCTGGTGCCGGGATGGATGACGGTAGATGACCCTTATGCCTTGTGCCTGAGTTTAGCTGAGGCGTTTGAGCGGGAAGGTGGGGCCATTTTCAGAAGATCGGTATCTCGCGTTCAGCCGCAGGGGCAGCAGGTTGTGTTGCATCTGGAAGGCGGCGAGCAGATACTTAGCGATCATGCGGTGATTGCTTGTGGGGCGTGGTCCAAAACACTGGCAGCTCAGGTTGGTGATAAAGTGCCGCTGGAAACTGAGCGCGGGTACAACACCACGTTTGCTGACCCTAATGTATCTTTGAAGCGCGCGGTGATGATGCCGGGCCTTGGGTTTGCAGTTACGCAGCTTTCAACTGGATTACGGGTTGGTGGCGCGGTTGAGTTTGGCGGATTAAAGCTGAAAGAAAACTAGAAACGGGCGGATGCGATGGTCGATAAAGCTGCGCGTTTGTTGCCGGGACTGAACCGGAAAGATGGTGTGCGGTGGATGGGGCATCGTCCGTCTTTACCCGACACCATGCCTGTGATCGGGTTTTCACGAAACAGCAAAACCGTGAGTTATGCGTTTGGGCATGGGCATCATGGTCTTACTCAGGCGGCTGTAACCGCTGAGATGCTGTGTGATCTTATCAGCGGGGAGACGCCAAAGCTGGATGCTGAGCTTTATAGTGCTCAGCGGTTCTGATGATTTTAGAAAGTGCATTTGAAAGAGACTGGCATTCATACAGGTGCCGCTGAACTGGGGGAGTGGGTTTGGTTTCAAAGAGTTTTTTCTGTGTCGACGGACATACTTGCGGTAATCCTGTACGGCTGGTGGCAGGTGGTGTTCCCGCTTTGCACGGCAAAGATATGCTTGAGCGGCGGGCGGATTTTTTAAAGCGGTATGACTGGATTCGTACTGGCCTGATGTTTGAGCCGCGCGGACACGACATGATGTCCGGCTCCATGCTTCTTCCTCCAACCCGGCCTGACTGTGATGTAGCGGTGCTGTTTATCGAGACCTCTGGCTGTTTGCCCATGTGTGGTCATGGCACAATTGGCACGATTACGATGGCGCTGGAAGAAGGGCTTATCGAACCGCGTGAACCGGGCAAGGTGTATCTGGATACGCCTGCGGGTCTGGTGGTGGCTGAGTATTTTGAAAAAGACGGTCACGTTGAAAGTGTACGGCTGACCAATGTTCCAAGCTATCTGGCAGAAACGGGCTTGACTGCTGATCTTCCCGGTGTTGGCGAAATCAGCGTTGATGTGGCGTATGGCGGGAACTTTTATGCCATTGTTGAAGCTCAGGAGAATTTTCTGGGGCTTGAGAATGTAAGCGTCTCACAATTACTCGACTGGAGCCCGCGCCTGCGTGCGGCTTTAAATGAGAAATATACTCTCACTCATGCGGAAGATGAGCGCATCAGCGGTATCAGCCACATTCAATGGACAGGCAAACCCAGCTCTGACGCAGCGGACCGACGCAATGCGGTGTTTTATGGCGACAAGGCGCTGGACCGCAGCCCTTGCGGCACCGGGACCTCTGCGCGGCTTGCGCATCTTTACGCCAAGGGAGAGCTGAAAGTTGGCGACACCATGCGTCATGAATCCATCATCGGCTCGGTGTTCACTGGCGGTGTGAAGGAAGCAACCAGGGTCGGTGGGTATGAGGGCATCATTCCAACCATAGAAGGCTGGGCGCGTAAAACGGGTTACAACACCCTTTTCCTTGATGATCGCGACCCTTACATGACCGGCTTCCAATTGGCTGCCGACGGGGTGAGGCACTTTCCAGAAAAGGGCCTTATGAGCAGGTTGCCCGTTGATGCATGAGTTGATGCCTGAAAAACCCGGGTTTGATGCCCGGGTTTTTGTTGTCTGCCGCTTATTGAGAGGCGTAATGGCGGGCATATTGAAACCTTGCTGAGAACGCCTCAGAGCAACTTACATAACTCCTTTGCAATACCTGTTATTTTTCGCAGCTGACGCCTCAATCGTGTGGGCAATTTGCAGCCTATCCGTCTCGTCTTCACCCCTGAATTGTAGTGATATTGATCGGCTTGCATACCGGATATGGTGAGCGCGCTGTTTTGATAATTTGTCTCTTCTTGTAGCCTTTACGAAGGGGAATTCCCCGATGAAAGTATCCTGCTCCTATCTGCTTCCGTTGCTCAAAACTGCGGTTAGCGCCATATTTGCCTGTCTTGTTGCTACCCATGCCAGTGCCGATGGCGCTAATTACTGGATTGACGAGTCTACAGATTTTACGGGCAATGGCTGTCAAAATTCCGATGTGAATGATGTTACATCAAGCCTGCGCAACGAGCTTAACAATCGCGGCTGGACGGGTACCCGCTGGTCCAATTCAAATGCCTGGCCTGAGGATTTCATCGAGCAGAATCTGGGTGGGATCGACCATGTTGCCGGGGACTCGCGCACATTGTCAGTCTATGCCGGGCACGGCTGGCGAGCTCTTATACAGTTTGGGTATCAACGCAACGGCATATGCTCGGTTAGTTTTCCCAATTCTACCCGGCTTGGCACTCAGGGTGGTGACGAGGCCGTTTACGCGATGTGGGTTACAAGTTGCACGGTCAACCTCGACAGCCTGTCGAGCCATTTTGATCAGGCGATCCGTCAGACCTTTGGCTATCACAACTCACCGTCGGTCAAAGACAACCAGCCACGGAATTTCTTTCGCGAAACGGACAATCTGAGGAACGAACGCGCGTGGATTGAAGAGATGGAAGACCGGCCTGGCTGGTTTACCGGCGACAATTCCCCAATCGCTCTTACTTTTGGTGTGTCACCGAGCCACTGCGACTGGGTGCAGGATACTGCGCGGTTGCGTGGTAAAACACTTCTTTATCAGGCCCCCAGCCCGGATACTCACTACTGCTACCTGATGTTTGACAATGGCCAAAGCGGTTGCTGAGAGGAGTGTTTGAGATGTTGATGAGACGTGTTTCCTTATCCATTGCCGTTCTGGCTGGCCTGACCTTTGCAGCGACTGCCCAGCAAGAACCGCAGCGCACTGACAAAAGACAATCAGCTCCGTTGCTTCTGGAACGAAACGAGCAATACAAGGCTCCGGCATTTGAGGAAGGACTGGAGCTTCCGGTGATCCGGATGACCTGGCGCAATGATCGTGACGCACAACAGGTGATCGATGCTGCTGAAACTGCGATAACCATCATGCTCAATGGTTACCGTTCTGAAAAGATGGATGCCGCATTGAAAGAAGTGCTTTACGGAGATGAAGCGGGATCGTGGGCACGTGTGCCCGCAGCTCCCCAGATTCTGGCCCGGTATGATGCAGATTTTGACGAAATCCGGCTGATTAACGAAGAGATTGATGTGATCCGTGAGCCGCTTGGACGGATCAGCGTGGATGAAGCTGTTGCCCGGGCTGACAAGGTGATCGTGGCGTTATCCGAGCAGGCGGTCGTGGATCGTGATCTTTATCGCAATGCGGCTGTTCAGGTCGGTTATCGCCGGGTGGGGAGCGGCAAGCGGGAAGCTCAGCCAGATCGCGGAGAGATTCTGGAATACCGCATCACTTACCGGCCACGGATCGAAGGCGTTGAACTGGCCAATGCCGGGGTCCGGGTGGGCGTCATGGCTGATGGTCAAATCGGGTCGATGCGGTTCGGTGGTGTGACACCCCTGATTAAGTTCACCGGTGAGAAGGTCGAGCCGGAGGAAGACGGCAAACGTCTGCCGGTTGAAATCGACCCTAATCGTCTTACAGTGCGGTTTTACCGAGGGCTTAACGCCAACGTATCGCCGCAAATAGCATGGAGCCGGGTGATGTATGCGATGCCCGATGGTGAACGCAGTGCCCTGCTTGAGCCGATGCTGGTGATTTCTTTCAGTGAAGGAACGACTACCGACAACGGGCAGCGCGTCAGTAGCCGGCGCAGAATCCTCGGGTTCTCTCTGGTAGATGCGAACGCAAAGCCGTTCGACTTTACCGCTCCGACACCTGTGAAAAATGACGAATCTGTGCGCAGCAAGTAACTGTGTTTAAACGCTTGCTGCACTGGATGTAGTCCGAAGGGCATCAGACTGATGAAGCCTCTGTCTTAGGGCGAGTTCGGCAGCGTTGTGGAACGGAGCTTTTCATGAAAACGCAACAGAGAAGGGGGCTTATGAGCTAGCTATCCAATGCTTTTCTGAGTTAATGCTGGAGAGGCCTGAGCTTACAGTGATTGTGTGTGGGGGGACGCGGATGCTGTCGGTTCTTACAGGTTTTTCAAAATTGATCTTGATAACTGGTCCGCCTGCCGGATTGGTTCAGGTATGCGAAACTTTGGTGAAAACTTCAGCACTTCCTCAATTGCGCGGCTCAAGCTGACCATATGCCCAACTGAAACGTAGATTGGCTTTAGCTTGTCTTGTGTGATGAGCTGAACGCCTACCCGGTTTCCCTCCAGTTCGATATCTGCGACAGCGCCACGGTCCCCTGCAATTTTTTCGAGTGGGAGAGCCGGGTTTTTCGAGCATCCAATCACGGGTACATCGTGCGTAACGCCAAAGTGGGAGGCCGCTCCGCATCTGCGTTTATGAAGCATTCCATTCCCATCGTAGAAAAACAGATCAGGCTTTGAGGTTAACTGTCTGATCACTTCATCAAGCAAAGGGAGTTCCCGATAGGCAAGAAACTGCGGGATGTACGGGAAAACAGGCTGACTGACACAATGTGCTTTTTCCACCACGTTCAGCGTCTGAGCATCCAAAACAACAATGGCAGCGCAGGCACTGTCTTTTGCATAGCTTACATCCACTCCAGCAATCAAACGCACGGGACCGCCCCAGTCACGTGTGCTCACTCGCCGGGCCAATGCGCTTTGCTCGCTTTTCAAAGCGTCAAGATTAACCGGGTTACCCATGCAGCTAACCGTTCGTGAGCAATCGCGGATCATTAAACAAGGCAGAGGTGCGGACCTTCTCCTCAACTTCTGTCAGTAAATCCCTTATGCTCTCCTGACGGTATTCATACAAACTCGTGTTTACAGAGCTCAACTCGGCCCGGATTTCCTGCTCTGTTGCAAGCTTTTGATAGATAAGCTTTCCTTCTTTCATACGAAGTTCTTCAACTGTGAGGCTGCCCCACTGTTTTTTAGCATATTCAAGTTCCCCCTCCCGGTTCCACTTTGCATCTATCCCAAATGCGAAGAGGTAGGTTCCCTGCTGGACTCCTTCAACTTTCCCATCTGGATAATAATCAATTGCAAAGCCGACTTTATAACCGTTGATGATGCCCTCTTCGCTTACGAGGCAACCACCTTCTACATCATATAAAATGCCAGTGAATGGCTCGTCATCGTAAGTGACGAACTCATCTTCCTGATTGAATAAATCATGGTCATAACTAATACGCTTGATGTAGCTTTGCATGTTCTGCTCCGAATCCAGGGGAGGGACCGTGAAGTTATGCCTTCAATTTCCTCCGTGAGGTACTTACAGTTAGTAGATTTCCTCAGGCTGTAGCTGAAACAGATGTGCGGGGTTTGTGGGATGGCAGCTTATTGGTCACTCATACCAGTTTCAATGAGTTTGCCTAAAGCAGTTCGCGTTTAAGCTGAAATGCTTGATCTGCTTTAGCTTTTGTTTTTGCGTATCTTTATCTGAAAACCGGTGTCCACTTTTC
The DNA here is from genome assembly GCA_947496145.1 of uncultured Pseudovibrio sp. Taxonomy (GTDB): domain Bacteria; phylum Pseudomonadota; class Alphaproteobacteria; order Rhizobiales; family Stappiaceae; genus Pseudovibrio. The sequence goes on along the minus strand of CANMBS010000044.1, from coordinate 4,480 downwards.
AGAGATACGCTTTAGACAGGGCGGACACCGTCATCGAAGGGCACATGTCGTCGGCGAAAAGTTGATCCTTCAATACATACTGGCTCGCTGATTCGATCCATGCGAAAATGCCGAAAATCCTGACGTAACGGGTCCCATGCGACCAGATACCAAAGAGGTGGCAAGATCAGCATAGCCTGCGGTTCGACCCGCCGTTCGGACTCAGTTCCTTTGGCATCGCAATATTGAAACTCCAGCAGTTGTTGCTTGATAAACGCTGGCTCAAATGCCTGTAGCAATGCCGGGTCCATTTCTCCCATATTGGAAATGTCGACCTGGGGTGCCAGTGGTCCCACATACAGGCAATCCAGAAGGCACCGCAGATCGCGTAGCTTTTCAGCGGGGAGGGCTTTTTCTATTTTAGCGAGGCCTGTATCAGCGAGATTTGTGAAGGGAAGATTTCCGGCTGCGCGCATGCTTGAAATGCCAATGATCAGCGCAAAAACTTCTGCAACCGAGAGGCGCGTTGTCATCTGAACAGATTGAGGATCGAGGGACAATCCGCCACCTCGTCCCGGTTCGGCATAAATTACGTAGCCTTCATCGCGCAGTGCCGCGATGTCGCGGATAATAGTTCGCCGCGATGCACCGACAGCCGTTGCCAGTGCCTCAATCGTTGTCATCCCATTTCGGCGCAGGTTGCGCACGATGGCATCTTGTCGGAAGCGAGTCTTCATTTTTGTAAGCTAACACAGAATGGTGCCAGATTTTGGCACTGTTTGGCTTTAGCGCTTGGTGAGCATTTCAACTCAGGAGCCAAACGTATGTTAGACACAGTCAACTTCCCCAGTCCCACCCTTCTTTCAGTGAATGGCATTGAGCTTGAGGTCTTTGAGGCTGGTCGGGAAAACAAAGGGAACCCGATTGTACTTTGCCATGGATGGCCAGAGCATGCCTTTTCCTGGCGCTATCAGATGCCTGCCCTTGCGGCTGCGGGCTATCATGTCATCGTCCCAAACCAGAGAGGTTACGGGAATTCATCGCGCCCACTGAAGGTCACAGACTATGACATTTCTCAGCTAACAGGTGATCTGAGTGCACTTCTTGACCACTTCGGGTATCAGGATGCCATCTTTGTGGGCCATGATTGGGGGGCGAATGTGGTGTGGAGTATGGCGCTTTTACACCCTGACAGAGTAAAAAGGCTCATTGCTCTTGCCTTACCTTATCAAGTGCGCACAGAAGTTCCGTGGATCGAGTTTATAGAAACGGTTTGCGGGAGTGATAACCATTTAGTGCATTTCAACCGGCAGCCGGGCATCGCGGATGCAGTACTGGAAGAAAACACTTTTCAGTTCCTTAGAAACTTGTTCCGCCAGAACTTGCCTCAGGTTGGGCCAGAACCGGGCATGATGATGATTAATCTTGCCAAGGCAACAACACCACTGGGCGATCCTGTGATGAGTGACCGTGATCTGGCTATCTTCGTCGCAGCATTCAAGCAAACCGGGTTTACTGCCAGCATTAACTGGTATCGAAACCTCGACCGCAACTGGCATATTTTGGCAGATGTGGACCCGGTAATCCAAACGCGGGCCTTAATGATTTACGGAGAGCGGGATTTTATTCCAAAATCTGAGGATCTTGCGGAGTTCGTGCCAAATGTGGATGTGATCAGTCTTGATTGCGGTCATTGGATTCAGCAGGAAATGCCTGAGGAGACCTCTCGTGTGATTTTGGAATGGCTGGTGGAGTGCGACGCAGCCAGCCATTCTTTGGCTTGACTGGGGACATGTATGGTTACTTTCTGTTTCAAACACCTGCCTTACCTCCCCGTAATCTCTTCCTGATAGATCCAGGGCATCTACATCGTTCCTCTTTGCCTAACAGGACCTCTTGCCAATGATCGATATGGTGATCACTGCCGTTTATCTCGTGGCTATTATTATCTTGGGATTGTGGGGTGGTCGGTTTCAGCGGGGGCTGAAGGATTATGCGGTGGCCGGGAAGGAGTTTGGAGCGCTTGTTATCTTTGCCACTATGTCTGCTTCCTTTATCGGGGGCGGGTTTTCGACAGGGAACGCTGAGAAGGTGTTTCTGTTTGGGATAGCAAACATTGTCGCGCTTTGGGGCTTCAGCTTAAAAGAGATTGCCGTTGCCACGCTGATCGCGCCCAAAATGGCGGGGTTTCCGAATGCTGTTTCTGTTGGTGATGTTATGGGGCAAACCTATGGCAAGCTGGCGCGCGTTGTAACGGGCGTCTGCGGACTGGCGTTGTGCTGCGGTATTGTAGGGGCACAGGTTGGGGCGATTGGCGTTGTTTTCAGCGTGTTCTTTGGTATGGAGCGCCTTTGGGGCATTGGGATCGGTTGTGGGATCGTCATTCTTTACACCACGATTGGTGGTATGCGGGCGGTTGTTTATACGGATGTTTTACAGTTCGTTATTCTCGCTATTGGTATGCCGCTGGTTCTGGGGTTCGGTCTTTACCATGTTGGGGGTGTTGAAGCCCTGTTTGCGGCGGTGCCGTCAGACCATCTGAGTTTGCCCGGGCCTGAGTTTGGCTGGCTGGGGCTTTTGGGCTTGTTTCTTGTTTTTATGTTCGGCGAGACATTGGTCCCTCCTTATATGCAGAGGTTGCTGGCGGGTAAAACGGCGAGTGCAGCGGCGCGGGGGACGCTTTATGCTGGTCTCTTTTCTATCGTCTTCTTTGTGATTACCGGGGCGACTGGATTGGTGGCGCTTGCCATGGAGCCAACGCTTAACCCCAATAATGCCATGTCCTTTGTGATCGTGAGTGTTATGCCACCAGTCTTAAAGGGGCTGGTGTTTTCAGGGGTGATTGCGATTGTGATGTCCTCTGCGGACTCCTATCTGAACTCGGCGAGTATTGCTTTTGTGAATGATGTGCTGCGTCCATTAAAGCGCAAAGAAATGGATGATGCGACGCTTCTGTTTATCGCCAAACTGGTGACGCTGATGGTGGGGCTGCTCTCTATTGTGTTTGCCATCTCGATAGAAAGCATTCTGGATATCCTGATTTATGCCTATAATTACTGGGCGCCGATCATACTGGCTCCGCTGGTGGCCGCTATCTACGGGGTGCGCCGGGGTACACTGGCTTTTGTCGCAGGCGCACTGGCAGGTGTTGTCATGACGATTGTCTGGCAAAGCGTTCTGGCTACGCCGCTGGATTTTCCGGGACTGGTGGTTGGGGTGCTTGCCAATCTTATTGTCTTTGCCAGCGTATTCAGCTCTCGCATCTATATGCAGGAATGAGACTGCATGACGCCTTTGCTCAAGAAGTTTTGAAGTTTTGTGCCTTGTCGTTCGCTCTGGGCATACTAGCTTGTCTGGCAGTATGAATGGAGGTTTTAATGCGTACTTTTCTGGTCAGTTTGTTTTTTGCCATGATGGTGACACGGAGTTTCGCCGGAGAGGCTGATGTGGTGCGAGCGCATGTAGCACCGCAGTCTGATGGCACCTACCGGTTTGATGTGACGGTCTATCATGCTGATGAAGGGTGGGGGCACTATGCAAATGCATGGGAGGTGCTCTCTGAAGACGGCATGGTGTTGGCGGTGCGTACGCTGGCTCATCCGCATGTGAACGAACAGCCCTTCACGCGCTCATTAAGCGGAGTTGAAATTCCTGAGGGGCTGACACGTGTCATCGTGCGGGCCAAAGACAGTACACATGGGTATGGTGGTCAGGAGCTGACTGTCGAGCTGCCGGGTCGTTAAGTTATGACTGACAGCGCGGCGGGGATAAAATGGAAGGCCTTGAGGACAGATTTCAGCGTGGCGGGGATAAGTTACCTTTTGGGGTGCCTCTGCTTCCTATGGTCAGAAGGGGCATAACTGCTGTTTGTCTTCTTGTGAGGTGAAGCGTTCATGTGGTGTGGGTTGAGGTACTCGCGGCGCATAGCAACGCAAGGGAACGCAGCTACAGGCTAAAAAACGCAAATCCGCGCAAAATCGTGCAAGCCGATCAGAGCTATGAAAAACGACTCGCTGAAGTATCAGGAGGCGTTTATGGTGAGAAGGAACCGAAAGAGGTGGTTTCAGGGTGTGTGTAACCTTGAACAGAGTTGGATATCCCCCTCTGTGCAAATTTTGATTTTGTTAATTTTTGCTGTTTTGTTTTGGTTGGATTGGCTTGTTTGTGGGGTTTTTGATGGTTTTTTTTGGTTTGGTGTGTTGATATATGAAGTGTTGAATTGGTTAGGGTTTTAGTTTTTCGCAGATAGTTTGTTTTTTTTGAGTTTTGGTTGTTGACGGGTTGGTCTGGTGCGCCTATAACCCGCTCCACGCCACCGGGGCGGGCCAGTGAGGCGCCGGATCGGAGGCCGCGAAACAGAAGGATTTACAAGGGTTTTAGGTAAGCTTTGTTAATCTGGATATTGAAGGGAAACCTTCTGCTCATTGACAATTGAATATTGAATAGAAAGAGAAACGTGGACGGCGGTTATTCGCGGGTAGCTTCTTCGTGAGTTACTGTT
>CANMBS010000043.1 GCA_947496145.1 uncultured Pseudovibrio sp. | reverse complement strand
GCCCTGACACATTGCTCCTGTTGCAAACCGGGGCAATGTGGTGTGCACAATGGTGGGTTACGCGCTCTTTACGAGCAAGTTCCCTTGCTGTTTGGAGGGCGCAACAGGGTTAAGCCATTTACCCGACAGGGGTGGCTTATTCAGGAAGCGGAGTTTTTGGTTGGCTGGCTGCGGAGGAGCGACCCGCGTGCTGGCGTATTTCCGGCACAAACCTTTTGGGTTTGGGGAAGGAAAAAGCGTCAGATAAGGTTCCGCAGCTTTTTTGCAGGGCTTCCAGTTGGTTACAGAAGACTTTCGCAAAGTGAACAAGGCATCCCACTCGTTCGTGTCCTGCATTCTCTCGCTCAGCATCATCTGCTGGAAATAGGTGAGGTTTTGCAGGTGGGAAACGGTGATGATGATTGCATCTACTTCATTTTGAAGAGTATTTGTGGTGCCACAGGCACATGCGGAGTCGGTCATTCTCAATCCCTCTGTTTACAGGGTGTTGAAAGACCGCAACGACAACGAGCTTGTGAAGGCCCGCTGGCGAGCGGGAGGTTCACAACCTGTAAACAGTCAGGCGAGTTTATTCCCTCCCGAAGGAGGTGTTGTATTCACCGCCCTCCCGCTCATAGCAAAGGGTTTGCGCGCTACTTATAAAGCAGGCACAAAAAATCCGCTAGTCGTCGGGAGCGGTAACCGCTGTTTACATGAGGTTGTGAAGCCTCGTGCATGAGAGCGGAATGAAAACCAGCAGTTGTCAAACTGGCAATTTTTACAGGACTGTGGATGATTGGGGGGCATGATGTCTTCTCACCCCGCCTGAGAGCTTGCACCTCACCCGACAAACCCGCGCCCCTCACACCCGCATCTCCACCGCCGTCTTCCCGCACTTGCTGCGGGAACCCAGTCGGGTGGTCGCAAAGGCCTGAGCAAGTGTCTCTGGTTCCCAGCTCGGGGCTGGGATGGCGTTGGAGGGAACGAGAGTCACAGGCTCAAAACCGCGAGGAAGAGCCCATGAGGAGTGAACCGGTACAGTGACCTCTCATTGCATTTTGATCTCCGCAATCCGAGCCACCCAACGCCGCCTTCCCGCAAATACTGTGGGAACCAGAGCGACAACGAAAAGCGCTTTAGTATCCCAGCGCACAACCGTCTTTGCGTGGATCGGAGCCGCCAATCAGGCCGCCGCCATGTTCACGGTCAAACATAATCGCCTGCCCGCCGCCAATTGGCGTCACCACAAATTCCACTTCATGCCCAAGCGCTTTCAATGCTTCGATGGTGGATGGTGGAACACTGGTTTCTGCTTGCAAAGCCAATGACTTCTCATCAATAAATATGCGCGGACAATCCAAAGCTTCCTGCATGTTCATGCCGTAATCCAGATGGTTGGAAAGCACATGCGCGTGCCCGCAAGGCTGGTAGCCGCCACCCATCACACCAAAGCTCATGTAAGGCAGGCCGTCTTTGAGCGCCATTGCCGGAATGATCGTATGCATTGGCCGCTTACCGCCAGCAATCTGGTTTGGATGCCCGGCTTCCAATGTAAAGCACGCCCCACGGTTTTGCAGCAGCACACCAGATTTCGGCGCAGCAATACCAGACCCAAATCCGTGATAGAGGGAGTTGATAAAGGAAACTGCAAGACCCTCTTCATCAACCACAGTCAGATACACAGTGTCTGAATGAGGCGAAAGGACCTCCTCTGTCTGTCGCGGCAAAACCGCATCTGTGCGAATAAGTCTGGCAAGGCTGTCTATGTAATCAGAGTCAAGAAAGTCCTGCGGATCAAACTGCATGAAATCCGGATCAGCAAGGAAACGATCACGACCAGAATAAGCAAGCTTGGTAATCTCCATTTGCAGGTGGAAACGCTCCGCCCCCATCGGGTCCAGCTCCTCCCAGTCAAAGCGTTTCATCAGCTCCAGCATCACCAGCGCAATGATGCCCTGCCCGTTTGGCGGTAACTCAGCAACCGTAACACCACGGTACTCGGTGGAAACCGGTGTCAGGTCGATAGCCTCATGCGTTGCTAAATCCTCAGCTGTCAGATACCCGCCTTTTGCCTGAATAACAGATGCAATTTCCTCAGCAATCGGGCCGCGATAAAAGGCATCTGCTCCCCCTTTTGCAACGGCTTCCAATGTCTCTGCCAGTTGAGGGTTCTTCATCACCTCACCCGCGACGGGTGCGCGTCCATCCCTCAGAAAAATCTGAGCTGCCCCTTCATTCTGCTTCAGAAGGTCAACAGAACTCTTCCAGTCAAACGCAGCACGGGGCGTAACCGCATAACCATCACGCGCATACCCAATGGCACGCTGAAACACCTTCTCAAACGAAAAGTGCCCATGATCTTTCAGCATCTTCTCCCAGCCGCGCAAGGCACCGGGAACTGTAACCGCATGAGGAGAATGGCCTTCAATCTTAAGCAGTCCCTGCTCCAGCAGTTTATCAGCGCTTACATTTTTCGGCGCACGTCCAGAGGAGTTCATGCCGGAAAGTGTTCCATCCGGCTTTGCTACAATCGCAAAGCAATCACCACCTATACCCGTCATATGCGGTTCAACAACGGCATAAACCGCCATCGCTGCCACCGCAGCATCAGCCGCGCTTCCTCCCCCTCGCAAAATTTCAAGAGCGGCATTAGTCGCCAGAGGATGAGATGTTGCCGCCATCGCATGAGGCGCATAAACAGCTGAACGACCGGGTACATGAAAATCTCTGAACACAAAAATATCCTTAGGCAGATTAAACTATAAGCACTCTGATATATTTTTCTTCGGAATTGCAGGGTAGATGAGCACAAAACAAGTTGCAACCAACGAAGCTTGAAACCAAAATCACATTAATCGTTAAAACCCAGAGCATCAAAGGCTTATGAATGGCACAACTCAATCTTGACCACGCACGCACAATCATCTCCGCAGCACAGGCAAAAGGCCAAGAACTTGGCCTCAAGCCTCTCACCGTTGCTGTGCTGGATGCAGGCGGACATCTGGTGGCGCTTGAGCGTCAGGACGGTTCCTCCATCCTGCGCCCGCAAATCGCAATGGGCAAAGCCTATGGCGCTGTCGCTGTAGGTGCAGGATCACGCTGGCTCAACGACAATGCACAGAGCCGTCCTCACTTCGTGCAGGCCCTCAACGGTGTAGCAGGTGGCGGAATTGTACCAGTCCCCGGCGGTGTTCTGGTACGTAGCGCAGTGGGCGATATTATCGGCGCAGTAGGCATAACTGGCGATACCTCCGAGAATGATGAAGCCGCCGCAATCGCTGGCATTGAGGCCACAGGCTTTACAGCAGACGCAGGCTAAAGCCCCCACCCGACACACGAAACAGAGAAAGCACCATGGCCATTCGCTTCGTTATCTTCGATATGGACAATGTCCTGTACGACTATGATCACCCATACCGTCTCGATGTTCTTGCGCAAATGACGGGCAGGTCCGCCGAAGAGATCGATGCAGTCGTTTTTCAGGGCCCCGAAGAGCAAGCTGCCGAAGCAGGCATCCCAGACACCTGGCAAGACTATCTCACTCAGTATCAGCGGCTCCTGGGCTATCCGATTTCCCGTGAAAGCTGGATCAAAGTGCGCCGCGATATGATGACGGAATGGCCTGACATGCTCGCTCATGTGGACGCAATCAAGCAAAACCACGAGGTCGCCCTGCTCACAAACAATGGCATGATGCTGAAAGATGCCCTCTACGAGATTGCTCCGGCTTTAGAGCCAGTCTTCGGAGAAAGAGGTCACGCCTCAGCCGAATTTGGCACCCGCAAACCAGACCCGGACATTTACCTGAAAATCTGCAAGGACTACGGCTTCAAACCTGAAGAAAGCCTATTTATTGATGACCGGCTGGACAATGTAGAAGGCGCACGCGAAGCTGGCCTGACAGCCTACCAGTTCACCACAGAACCGGAGTTTGCAGGCTACATCCGGTCACTTGGGCTAATCAATTAGCTCCAACTTGCTGTTAGCAGGTGATCTCATGAAACAGGATCGGGCAGACAAAACCTGAAGCTATGTCTGCCTGCAATCTGACTGCTCTGATCACATTCCGGTACTGGATCATCTCTATCAACTCACACATACCCTCAAAAGTAAACTGAGTTTGCTTTCAGAAATGCACACTAAGACGCCCTAAAACTACTCTATGGACTATAATTCATAAACCCAATCGAACCATCGACCCTGACTTGCCTTGATCTCAAAGGAGAGATCCTTGAAGTTTTTCCCTTTTGAGAAGTCGATCTGCTTTAGCTTTTCGTAAGCGTCCTCAAGTTCGCTTTGCGTGTAAGCAATTTCCGCATATGTTAAGGTTTTTTGTTCGGAATTATCAATCGTATTTATATGGGTTTTGGTCAGTTCACCATCAGTAACAGAATATTGGTAGATGTGCTCTTTAACCCCATCCTTTTGAGTCAGGGTAATTCGATTATTCCCAGCAAAATCGAGTGTTCCAAGGCCCTCTATGTCCTGCTTAAAAAAGACTCCTTTACCGGTGGTTCTGAGCAGGTCGGTCATAAACTGCATATACTGAGTGCTTTCATGACCATATTTTTCAACAACATCATCCCGCAGAGCAAGAATGTCATCTCGGGCATCAATAACTTTACTGCTCAAAGTTATGTGTTCCACACTCCCCTGCCCATACTCAGCTACGTAATACGCTTCGATAGCTTTGGTCTGTTGGAAATCTGATCAAAATTTTCCTTTTCCGACAGAAGATGTTGATCGTCAAAACCTTGTGCAATACCAACCGCCCAGAATTTCTCGAGTATTACACGCGAAGTATCGTCCCTGTCTTTGGCTTCTTTATCAACCCCGGAACCAATAGCCAACACTTTCTCAAGTGGATCTCTTGAAGCCTGAACGTCAGCAGTAAGGTATTGCTTTACATAAACTTGGGCTTTTTCCCGCGTCTCATTATAAAGCTCAAGGCGCGCTTCCTCAGATAGACCTGCAATCATGTTATAGAGTTCAGGGTCTACCCCGGAAGGTATTCCAGCATCAGAAGCGGCTTTGGCCTCTTGCGCCTGTGCCTCTTGTAGCCGCGCTTCTTCTTTAGCTTGCAACTCAGCATCCGTGACACGAGCCTGAGCCTTCGCAGTTATCCCCTCCTGCGCAGGTTGCACTGTCACTAAGTGCTGGATTTTTTCAATAGCAGTTTTGGGCTCATCCTCTTTAGAAATACCGTCTTGAAACGGTTTCACCGAGGTACTCTGGAGCAAGGCCAGTGCCTGATCCTGAGAAGATAACAAACTAATGGTCGACATAATAAAATCTGCCAAACTGTCTTTCTTGCTCCCTCATAGAGCAATAAAGAGAAAGAAGCCTGCCTTCATAGCATAGCGATATCTAATAAAATTTAAGTATGACTCCGCCTGGCTTGCGCGAAACTTACTTCAGAAAGCAGCTACTTTGTATGTTTCAGAGGATTATTATAATCGATAATTGCTTCATCTGGGTAATCTCTCAGGAAACTGTGACCATAACCTCAAAGCAAAAAAGCCGAAGGCGACCCTCCGGCTTTCATTTTACAACGAACAAGCTGCTTCAGACATCTTTTTTAGCGGATGCGAGCGCCGCGATCTGCTTTTGCATTTCTGCTAATTGTTCTTTCAGGTCAGAGATATCGCCGTTACTTGCTGCTGGTTCAGCAGGTTTAGCTGCTGGCTCGGCTTCCTTGGCGTTGCTCGTTCCGGTGGCATCGCCCGTCCCGGCACCTTCAAACGGCAAAAACATCTTCATCGCCCGGTCAAACATATCGGCGTTGCGTTTCACCTGATCTTCCAGAACTTCAAAAGCAGAACTACCAAATGACTGGTTCATCTGATTACGTAGCTTCTCCTGCTCGCGGGTAAGCGAAGACATAGAGAATTCCAGATAGCTTGGCACCAGATTCTGCATGCTGTCGCCATAAAACCGTATAAGCTGACGCAAGAAGGTAATCGGAAGCAGGTTTTGCCCCTTGCTCTCCTGCTCAAAGATAATCTGTGTCAGAACCGATCGGGTGATATCATCACCTGACTTTGCATCGATGACCACAAAGTCTTCTTCGTCCTTCACCATGACCGCAAGATCTTCAAGCGTTACATAGGTGCTGGTTCCAGTATTATAGAGCCGCCTGTTAGCGTATTTCTTGATGATAGTGGCTTCGTTTGTCTTAGCCATCAGATTTGAGTACCTCAATGCACTAGTTCAGCTGATCAGGAACACTATCCCAATTTGCTCCGTTCAGCTCCCCCCTTATCCCATATTTCTTGCTGGGACTAACTAATAGGTCGCAGAGTAAGCCAATTTCCACCTGTCACGCTAGCGCTTTCATTAGTCTACTATGGTCTTAATTGTAATCTTCGAATTCAACTAGCCTTCCCCCCTATAAATTGAATAGTGTGATCATTAGGTATTATACGCATAATGCAGAACACTTATGCTGCAACGCATCAGTTAGCCAACCCGCGCTGGGGCTTGCAGGAGAGCAATGGAATCCCGCATTGCACAAATATTGGAGATTGCACATGACCTCGCCTAATGATGTTGTAATTGTAAGCGCAACACGCACCCCAATCGGCTCTTTCAATGGCTCTTTTGCCAACACACCGGCTCAGGATCTGGGGACCGCTGTCATCAAATCTGCTCTTGATCAGGCTAAAGTTGAAGCTAATGACGTAAACGAAGTCATCTTCGGTCACGTCCTCACCGCAGGTCTTGGACAGAACCCGGCACGTCAGGCATCCATCAATGCGGGCCTTAAAAACGATTCCACAGCCATTATTGTAAACCAGGTATGTGGCTCAGGTCTTCGTGCGGTCGCAATGGGCATGCAGCAGATCCAGTCTGGCGATGCGGAAATCATCGTTGCAGGGGGGCAGGAAAATATGACACTGGCCCCACATTGTCAGCCTCTGCGCGCAGGTGTCAAAATGGGCGATTACACCATGACCGACTCCATGCTCAAAGACGGTCTGATTGATGCATTCCATGGCTGCCTCATGGGCGTTACCGCAGAAAACATCGCAGAAAAATACCAACTCACCCGCGAAGCGCAGGACGAGTTCGCCGTATCCTCCCAGAATAAAGCAGAAGCAGCCCTCAAGGCTGGCAAATTCAAGGACGAAATCACCCCGATTACCGTTAAGGAACGCAAGTCCGAGCGTGTGGTAGAAAACGATGAGTTCATCCGCGAAGGTGCCAACATCGAGGCCATGCAGAAGCTCCGCCCGGCATTCAAAAAAGACGGCACAGTCACCGCAGCAAACGCTTCCGGTATCAATGATGGCGCTGCTGCACTGGTTCTCATGAGTGCCGAAACCGCTGAAGAGCGTGGCCTCACCCCGCTGGCAACCATCAAGTCATGGGCAACGGCTGGTGTTGATCCAGCTTACATGGGCCTTGGCCCAATCCCGGCTTCCCAAAAAGCTCTTGAAAAGGCTGGCTGGTCCATCGACGACGTTGATCTTGTAGAAGCAAACGAAGCATTTGCCGCACAAGCTCTGGCAGTTGGTCAGGAACTGGGAATCGATCCTGAAAAGCTGAATGTAAACGGCGGCGCAATTGCGCTGGGTCACCCAATCGGAGCATCTGGAGCACGTGTACTTGTAACACTTCTGCATGAGATGAAACGCGAAGATAAGAAAAAGGGCCTTGCAACACTTTGCATCGGCGGCGGAATGGGTATCGCCCTCTGCGTTGAGAGATAATGTCTACACCATTGGTAGTATTGTCATACCTTTGGAATAATTGAGCTTTATCATCCCTGCGTAAGGTTCAAGTCAATTCCCTAACTAATGACGGAGTTGTCTTTGCTCCGTCATTATTATTATTTTGAGAACAACGGATATATTTGAGTCCAAAGGCGGGGAGTATTTCAATGAGCAATGTAGCAATTGTAACCGGCGGAACACGTGGCATCGGCGCTGCAATTTCCAAAGGTCTTAAGGATGCAGGATACACAGTTGCGGCAACATATGCAGGCAACACAGAAGCTGCTGAAAAATTCAGCTCTGAGACCGGCATCAAAGTGTACAAGTGGGATGTATCAGATCCAAAGGCCTGTGAAGACGGCATTGCTCAGGTAACAAAAGACCTCGGCCCGGTCGAAGTACTGGTTAACAACGCAGGCATCACCCGCGACGGCTGGTTCCACAAAATGGACTACGATCAGTGGTCCGCTGTTATGAAAACCAACCTTGATTCCATGTTCACCATGAGTCGCCCGGTACTGGACGGCATGCGCGAGCGGGGTATTGGCCGTATCATTAACATTTCCTCCATTAACGGGCAAAAGGGTCAGATCGGCCAAACCAACTATTCTGCCGCAAAAGCAGGCGTTATCGGCTTTACAAAAGCTCTGGCACAGGAAACTGCTCGCAAAGGCATCACCGTCAACTGCATCTGCCCAGGCTATATTGACACCGACATGGTATCTGCTGTTCCTGAAAAGGTTTTGGAAGGCATTATTGGACAAATCCCTGTAGGTCGCCTCGGTAAGGCTGAAGAAATCGCAGGCATGGTCTGCTACCTCGCCTCCTCCGCAGCAGCCTTCGTCACAGGCTCCGTGATGACAATCAATGGCGCACAATACGTAGCAAACGGCTGATTTATCGCAGCAGCAGAAACCACATTTAATACCAGAAAGCCGCAATCACTTACCTGCGGCTTTTTATTTTACCTGAACACCATTGATGCTGAAATTTCATCATTACCTAACCACTACAAGTAGCGCTTCGTTTAGCGCACTCAATTAAACAGGATATTCTCCCCCCATCTTCATAGTTGCTTCGTAATCGTTAAACGAGAGATGAGAAGCAATGAAAACTCTCCCCTTCGCTGCGGCGATAATGATTGGCCTCGGATGCAGTACATTCTCAAGTAAGGCAGAAGCTCAGGACTACTGTGTGCCTTTCGAAAATGGTGGCTCAATCTGTGGCAAAACCCATGACCTTTCCGCAACAAGTTCCTATAGCGTCTTCAAAGGCATCGAATACGCAACACAAAAGCGCTGGGAGCCCTCTGTAGTCGTACCAGGCTATGGACCCAAAACTCCAGCAACTGATTTTGGCAAGTCTTGTATCCAGATGGGATACGACCCGGCAAAAGACCCTGACCAGAGCGAAGATTGCCTGTTTCTGAACGTCTGGACGCCCAAAACAGAAGCGCAATCGGTCAAGGACCTTCCCGTAATGGTCTTCATACATGGCGGCGCTTTCGTTGCGGGCAAAAGCAACGATATGTACCCGCCAGAAAAGAACGAGTTTCTGCTCTATGACGGCGCTACTTTCGCAGCTGAACAGAGGGTTATCCTCGTTACCCTCAATTACAGGCTGGGCGCTCTGGGTTTCATGCAGCTAACCCTTTCCCATCAAGGCGATATTCCATATGGCGGCAACTACGGTCTTCAAGACCAGATGAACGCACTCAAATGGGTGCAGAGCAATATAGAAAAATTTGGCGGAGATCCCGATAAGGTTACGTTGTTTGGAGAGAGTGCCGGAGCAATGTCCGTCGGCCTTCACCTTTGGGGCACCTCAGACACGCAGGATCTTTTCAATGCCGCCATAATGGAAAGCAATCCCATCGGCTATCGCTACCGCAACAACGAGGATGGTGCCAAACAGGCAAAAATGTTCGTTGGTTGTCTGGCGGCTGTAAAATCAAAAATCAAAGTCAACAAAGACTGCAATCCGCTCTTTGCGACTGAAAATGTCGACCTGAATAACTACACTCTGGATGATATCAGCAAGGCGCAAACGCTTTATGCAAAGTACAACGCCGTCCATCTGGATATCAATGGCACGGTTGGATTGCCGGGTGCACTCCCCTTCACTCCAATCATTGACGGGAAGTTCTTGACGCAGCAACCGGCAGACCAGTTGAAAGACGGTAGCAAAAAGCCTCTTATCTTCGGTTTCAATCAAAACGAAGGCATTTATTTTGCGCAAAAAGCTGAGCCAAAGTCCAACATGATCCTTTATCAGGAAATGGTCAAAAAGCTGTTCAAGTGCGCGTCTCCTAAAGACAAAGGATGTACAGCAACAGTTCTGGGAACTCCCGAGTACAGCCCTAAAACCGTTTTCACGGAGGAGCAACGAAGAGGTCTGGCAAATGATAAGGTGACCGCCCTGTCAAACCTGATAAATGACTTCGCTTTCTCCTGCGCCAACATGAGTGTGAAACCAGATGCAGACCAGACAAACATCTGGGCTTATTTCTTCAACCAACCAGATCAAATTCAGCTTTTGCCAGCTTCAGGCAGCAATGCATGCGGCCCGCAAAACCAATGGGACAACTCATGCCATGCGGCTGAACTTCCCTTCGTCTTCAACTCTCTACCACCAACAACTTCTGAGGCTAACAAAAAACTGGCCATGACCATGAACACAGTCTGGGCAACATTTGCCAAAAACTATGACACAACAGGTCCCGAACACGACTGGGAGAAATGGCAGGCCCAAACCAGCGAGTCGAAAGGATCACCACCATTAAATGTGCTGAACGATGATAACACCCCGATTTCAGAAAACATCTTCGAAACAAGGCACTGCACAAACTGGCTAAACGACTGGCCTGTTAAGGTGCGCGACTACAACGCCGCAATGCAGATCATTCGCGAAACAACTCAGTGATTGCATTGATAGCAAAAAGCAAAAACCGCCTCTTTTATGGGGCGGTTTTCATTTTGTGTGATGATCAGGGACTTCCACCAACCCCCAAAAAGAAAAAGCCGCCCCGAGGGACGGCCTGATCTTTTAAATCGCGATGATCGCTTCAGTCTTAGACGTCGTCTTTAGCCTGAAGGATCTGACGACCCCGGTACATACCAGTTTTCAGGTCAACATGGTGCGGGCGACGCAGTTCGCCGGAATCCTTGTCTTCCACGTAGGTTGGTTGTGCCAGAGCGTCAGCAGAACGGCGGAAGCCGCGCTTCATACGCGTAACCTTTTTCTTAGGAACAGCCATCGTAGCTCTCTCTCTCGTCACATACGCACGCGCCACTCAAGCGCGGCGTTAACGTGCGAAATACACAATCTGTCAGAATGGCGGGGGTTATACAGGCAAACCAAAGAATTTGCCAGTCCAAATGCGAAAATAATTTCGCACTACCTATTACCCGCCGAAATACAATTAAGGACTTCGCCGGCCACCTGAGCTCGGCTACGGTTTATACTGGCAAGCCTGCGATGTCCAGAGCTAGGTTTTGCGGGATTTCTGGCAATTGGGTTAGGAAGCGCAGTCGCCAGAATTGCGGCCTGAGTCGCACTGAGTTTTGCAGCACTTTTCCCAAAGAATGTTTGCGAAGCCGCCTCCGCCCCATAAATGCCAGGACCCCATTCAACCACATTCAGGTAAATCTCTAAAACACGGCGCTTTGTAAGAACAGTGTCCAGCAACATTGCCAGTGGCACTTCCAGAGCCTTACGCACATAATCACGGTCATTCCAGAGAAACAGATTCTTCGCCAGCTGCATGGTGATCGTACTTGCGCCACGTGGACGCTTACCCTCAAGCAGCTTATCCACCTGCCGCCGCACAGCTGTCCAGTCCACACCAGAGTTCTGACAGAATGTCGAATCCTCCGAAACAACAACAGATCGTTGTAAGCTAACGGATATTTCGTCCAGAGGCACCCATTCCTGCCAGACTGGCTGTCCTGTAATACTGCGATAAAGCATTAAACTGGAAGTTGGGGGCACCACCGTATACAGAAGCGTTAAAACCACAGGCAAAGCCACAAGCGCTGTCAGACCACGCAGAACCCAACGCCTGATGCGACGCTTCAACGACTCAGGCGCTCTTTGTGCATTTGCTTTCTTCAAGCACCTTTCTCCAAACTACCTTCAGAAACAGACTGACCTGCGTGGTCTTCAACCATAAAGCGTTCCAGACACTCGCACAGCAATTTAGCATTTGCTTCAAAAGAAGATTTACGCCGCCAGACCATACCGATTTCTCGCCGCGCATTTTTATCAGCAATGGGAACCAACTTTAAAGAGGTTCCGCGATTGATCTCTGCATCTACTGCGATACGTGGCACAAGCGTGACGCCAATCCCGTTATCCACCATTTGCACAAGTGTTGATAAAGATGTGGCTTGTATGTCTTCACTCGTCGCAAGCATCCGCCCACCTGTGGCTGCAAGCACGTGATTTCGCAAGCAGTGCCCATCTTCCAGCAACAGCAGTACTTCACTTGCAAGATCACTCATCTGTACTTCGTTTGCCTCCGCCAGCGGATGTACACCCGGCACCGCTAAATAGAAAGCATCGCTCCCAATCACAGCAGAATCAAACCCCGTCGTGTCATAGGGTAGCGCCATCAACGCTGCATCAATCCGCCCTTCACGCAACGCAACCATAAGATTGCGGGAGAGGTCTTCCCTCAAAAACAGTTTTAAATCAGGATAAAGCGCCCTCAGATGCGGCAAAAATCGCGGCAATAAAAATGGCGCAATCGACGGAATCACCCCAAGACGAAACCGACCACACAAAGGTTGGCTTTGCGCCCGTGCACCCTGAACCAGATCTTCCGCATCCCGCAATAACAACGACGCCTTTGCTAAGACCTTCTCACCTGCCTCAGTCAGCACAAGTGTGCGACCAGACCTGTCCAGCAACTCACAGCCCAAAACGGTTTCCAGCTGCTTGATAGAAGCCGAAAGCGTTGACTGGGTGATAAAGCAGGCCTCTGCTGCCTTTGAAAACGACAGGTGTTTACTAAGTACTTTAAAGTAGTGAAGCTGTTTAAGTGTGGGTAACATTGTACCGCCATATGACACAGATCAAAGTCCACAGATTAGAATTTCTCTAAATTTGGCAGAGTTCCGCCAATCTTTATGTATCATAGCAGTTCAATCGCTTTTTTCGATAGATAAATTCGTTATTATCGTTTTGACCGATCAATCGAACAGTTGCATAAAGGTTCCAACGAAGACGCAATTTTAAACGTCTTCACAAGAATCATTAATCGGCGCTGCTTAAGCGTCATCACGTTTCTAGGAGAATACAATGCTCGGCATCGGCGAAAAGCTTCCGGAATTTGAAGTAGTTGGCGTTAAACCAGGTTTCAACCAGCACGAAGAAAACGGCGAAAGCGCGTTTGAAGCAATCACCGAAAAAAGCTTTGAAGGTAAGTGGAAAGTAATCTTCTTCTACCCAAAAGATTTCACTTTCGTATGTCCAACCGAAATCGCTGAATTCGCTCGTCTTGCAGGTGAGTTCGAAGACCGTGATGCAGTTGTTCTCGGTGGTTCCTCTGACAACGAATTCTGTAAGCTGGCATGGCGCCGCGATCATCCGGATCTCGACAAGTTGCCAATCTGGGCATTCGCTGACACCAACGGTTCTCTGATCGACGGCCTCGGCGTTCGCGCTCCAGAGGGCGTTGCATACCGCTACACCTTCATCGTAGACAACGAGAACACCATCCAGCACGTTTACGCAACCAACCTGAACGTTGGCCGTAATCCAAAAGATACCCTGCGTGTTCTCGACGCTCTGCAGACCGACGAACTCTGCCCATGTAACCGTGAAGTTGGCGGCGAAGTCATCGCTGCTTAAGTTTTCTCTCCTGAAAAGCGGAATACGCTTTTCAAAGAAGAAGAAGACCTGCGAAATAAAGGCTGAGGCCCATCCGGGCCCGCCTGTTTCGGAGTAAACACCGAAACACCAGAATACAGGTTTAAAGCAGTATTTGCGCTCTGAATATTAGCAGGCTGCTTTATCTCCAAACCTTTCAGGACCGGGGTTTCCCTGTGAGGCCTCACAGCGCTCCGGTCCTTCAGGTGCCTTCCTGATAATGATGCCGGTTAAGGCTGTGAAGGCGCACCAAACTACCTTCAGCAACCAGTCTGCTCGTGCCCTTGTGCCGAAACACATCAGGAGGCGTACTATGTCCATCGATACCTTGAAATCCCGTCTTGGTGACTTTGCCAAGGATGTCCGATTGAATCTGGGCTCCATGGCGACCGATGAATCCCTGACAAACCAGCAAAAATATGGCCTCATCGTTGCCTGCGCCATCGCATCTCGCAATGACACCGTTAAAAATGCGCTGATTGCGGAGGCTGCCCCTCACCTTTCCGCAGAAGCCATGTCCGCCGCAAAGGCTGCTGCCACGATCATGGGCATGAACAACATCTACTACCGTTTTGTACACCTCTCCTCCAACGAGCAGTACAAAACCATGCCAGCCAAACTGCGCATGAATGTGATCGGCAAGCCGGGCGTAGATAAAGTTGACTTCGAGCTGTGGTCCCTTGCTGTTTCCGCCATCAACGGCTGCGGCATGTGCATTGACAGCCACGAAGCAATCCTGCGCAAAGCAGGTGTAACTGCCGAAATGGTCCAGACCGCCGTTCGCTTTGCTTCCATCATCCAGTCAGCTGCAATTGCTCTGGAAGCAAACGAACTGGAACTGGAAGCAGCAGAATAAGGAGCAGGCGAGTCCCATTCCCAACCAACTCGCCTGATTAAATCAGGTCTCTCCCCCAGACCTGAGCCAGACCGAAGCCTGCTGAAAAGCAAGAAGCCGAAGCAATCGCCCCTGCTTCGGCTTTTTTCATATCTTTTCTGCTCACATCAATAACAACTATCAGGCGTGTTGCAGGCTTTGAGCAATAAAAGGGGAGTAGACAGGCGCACCTTCCTTCAACTTCTTAGCAGAGTCAAAATCACTGGCCTTGTTGTATTGGAGACTTTCGCGAGAATTCAGATCATCCAGAACAGATCGCCATTGCTCTGTAAGAACATCAAGACCAGAAAGCCCGCCTTCATTGCCCTCCAGATAAGTCGCACTTCCCACACCATGCAAAATCTTAGGGGCTAGAACATCAAATCCGATATAGCGAAACGGATAAAGGATCGGCCACAGATGCATTCTGGTGTCGCCTTCAATTCCGTTGTGCGAGCAAGCCTCGGCTGAAGATCCGGTTGTTACGCAGGCAATCATCTTCTTACCCTTAAAGAAGCCGGTGTCATGCCTCATTGTACTTCGGTAGATTGCCCCATAAACAAAGACCCGATCCATCCAGCCTTTTAAGATCGCAGGCATGCCAAACCACCAGAGAGGAAAATGGACGACAAGCAAATCAGCTTGCTTAAGCCTCTGGACTTCCTCATCTATGTCCGGCGGTGTTGTGCCATTCTCAGCATGAAAACGCTGCTCAGTCTGAACATGAAAAGCCTCAGGATTCGATAGGCTGGAATAGTGCTCTGGCCTGTCGCAGGGATCGAAACCCATTCGGTACAGGTCAGAAACTGTAACTTCTGCCCCTTGCTCAGACAGAACCTCTGAAGACACTCGTGACAAGGTTCCATTCACAGATTTCATCTCAGGGTGTGCAAGAACAATATGAGCTTTCATAAAACGCCTCAGCCATGATGATACTGCAAATCATCATGGCTCACATAAGCACTTATAACAAGATCTCCTGCGTCTCAGGCAACCTGCCCCACCCGGCACCTTAGAAACCCCGGAGAAAGCCCAGAGGATCTTCCCGTAAAAAGCCAGCGTTCAGGCTGATTTTCTCTGTTCATTACGATGAGAGATCATCGCTTGCTCATTATCACCGATAAAGTCACGAATAATCGGCACCGCATCCCGCTCTTTAGACAGGATCAGCTGGAACACCATAAGTCGCCCATGCAGGAAATTCATCTCACAGCCTGACAAGTAGAACTCCCACATCTTGCAGAAGCGCTCATCATACAGCTCTTTGATCTTGTCTCGGTTACGCTCAAAATTAAGTCGCCAGTCTCTTAATGTGTAGTAGTAATGCAATCGCAGGATTTCGTTGTCACACACCCACAGGCCGGTTTTCTCAATATCTGCAAAGGTCTCAGAAAGTGAAGGGCAGTACCCACCGGGGAAAATGTATTTAGTCAGAAACGGCCCCGTCACACCCGGGGGACCGCTACGCCCGATCGAGTGAATGACCGCGTATCCATCCTGTTTCAGGCAGTCTCTCACCTTGTTGAAGTAAGCTCCCAGATTGCCGTGCCCCACATGCTCCATCATGCCTACGGAAACCACGCGGTCAAACTCACCTTCAAACTCGTTATAATCCAGACAAACGAACTCAACCCTGCCTTCAAGGCCAGCAGCTTTCACCCGCTCCTCTGCGATCTTGATTTGCTCTGTCGAAACATTCAGAGAAGTCACCTGCGCACCAGCTTGCGCCATTCGGATAGCCAGAGAACCCCAGCCACCGCCAATCTCCAGAACCGACATTCCCTGTTTCAGATCAAGCTTCGCAACGATGTGATCAAGCTTCGCTTGCTGAGCATCCTCAAGCGTGTCCTCCGGCGTCCTGTAATAAGCACAGCTGTAATTCAGCCCTTCATCAAGAAACAGCCGGTAAAGCTCTGTAGAAAGATCGTAATGGTGGCGTACCTGCGCTTTGTTCTTCTTCAGGTTCAGCCCCAGACGGCGGCGTGTGTGCCCGTCTTTCATAAAGGTAAGAATGCGTTGAATAGGATGTTCCGTCAGCACCCCATCATTTGCCATAAACACAGCGATCAGATCATTCAGCGTATACCCCGGCTCCATTGTGATAAGCCCATCCATATAGGCTTCAGCAGCTTTCAGCTCAGGGTCAAGAAGGAGCGTGTAAGGCAGTTTCTTACTATGAAAACGCAGGGCAGCACTGGGGCCATTGCCCGCATCACCGAAAACAAACTCACGGTCATTCGCATCAAAAATCGTAAGCTTCCCCTTCTGGACAAAGCTTGTCAAAATTTTAGAAAGTGCACGCATTCCAATTCCCCTCTGATCTCTTATTACTTGAACGTTCAGGGTACCTTATCGTGAGGCTCTTATTACATACCGCTGGGTAACTTTAGTTTTAACCTAATGAAAAAACCTGCCACAAAGCAACTCCGCATGAAATCTCACCCCAAAAATGACTGATTGAAAATCCGCAGAATCCCAGTATCTCCGGCGCATTTTGCTTGACCTCGAAGCGTTTTCAGGACAAACGAACACCATGTTATGTGCTGTACCAGTCTGCGCTTTTCGCGCTGTACGCATCTGATTTGCTTATTGAGGATGGGGTCTCTTGTCTGTTGCTCTGAAATCGGTCATCACCGAAACTGCTCAGTCTCTCGAAGAAAAGCTCACCTCCCTTTTAGGGGAGACAGTTCTTTCACAGGAAGTAGCCCGTCCAGAGCGTCTGTTACAGGCAATGAACTATGCTGCCCTCTCAGGTGGCAAGCGCCTGCGCCCAATCCTCATGTTAGAAGCAGCCCGTCTTTTTGGTCATGAAGACGAAGGGACTCTTGTTGCGGCATCAGCTCTGGAATGCATCCACTGCTACTCCCTCGCCCATGACGATCTTCCGGCAATGGATGATGATGATGTGCGCCGTGGACGCCCAACAACGCACAAGGCATTCGATGAAGCAACAGCAATCCTTGCTGGCGATGCACTCCTGACAATCGCATTTGATTTCATTGCAAATGAGCAGGTTCACCCAGACCCCGCAATCCGCCTTCGCCTGTCGCAGGAGCTTGCACGCGCCTCCGGCATCGGCGGCATGGCGGGCGGTCAGATGCTTGATCTTGCCTCCGAGCACCACGACCGAACAGAAGCAGAAATCCGTCAGCTTCAGGCCATGAAAACCGGTGCACTCATTCGTTATGCATGTCGTGCAGGCGCTATTCTGGCAAATGCATCTGAGGATGATATCACCCGCCTCACCCGCTTTGGCGAAATCATCGGCCTTGCTTTCCAACTGGCAGATGATCTGCTGGACCTGACCGGAGATGCAGAAGTCGTCGGCAAAGCAACGGGCAAAGATGCAGAAGCCGGCAAGGCAACGCTCGTCAGCCTGCTTGGCGAAAGCCACACCCGTCAGGAACTGTCACGGCTGATCAGGGAAGCAGATGAACTGCTGGCACCATACGGCACTAAAGCCAGCACCCTCAAGACGCTGGCCTGTTACATCGCTGATCGCGAAAGCTAAACCGCAGCCTTACACCACGCTGACAACCTGATGGTCACCCAGAATTTCCGTCAGGTTTCCCGGCATCATAAACACCGCATTTGGTGTTCCCGCCGCTGCCCAGATCTCATCGTAGGTCAGCAAGTCTTCATCAACAAAAACAGTCAGCTGTTGCTTATGACCCATCGGCGGAATCCCGCCGATGGAAAAGCCTGTCACGTTCTTTACAAACTTTGCATCTGGCCGTCCGACTGGCCCGCCTGCAAATGCAGAAATCGCCTCTTCATTGACCCGGTTGGTGCCACTTGCCAGCACAAGAATAGGTTCTTCTGTCTCCATATTCTTGAAAACCAGAGACTTCACAATCTGCTCCTGCGCACATCCCAGCGCCTGTGCTGCTTCTGCTGCAGAACGAGAGGAATCAGGAAGCTCAATAACCTTTAGCCCCAGTCCGCGGTCATCTAAAAAATTTTGAAACTGTTTTGCTCGCTTGCTTTGCAGCATTTTGCCCTCCCCTGAATTCTGCTTAGCGTGCGGTAGACGTAGAAACGCCAAGTCTTTGTTTCAAGAAGGCCAGTGCCAACTCGTGGGCCTTCGCATTGATGGAATGATCCAGTCCCATCAACTCATGTGTCTCCACATCAAATCCGGCCCGCGCCAACGCATCCTGCGCCGCACGCAAACACGCAACTGGTAAAACGTCGTCCTCACTGCCATGGATCAGCATCACAGGAGGTCGCACAATCATCTGCTCCACCAAATGCTCCGGCCCACCAAGAACACCGGAAAAGCTGAGCAAGCCTGCAACCTCAGATTTTCGCCGCGCCCCCACATGCAAAGCCACCATGCTCCCCTGAGAAAAACCACCCAGCACCATATCGCGCTCTGACAAGCCATAATGCTCCAGCTCCGCATCAAGGACACGGTTGATCAGTGGTGCCGCCGCCTGTACCCCAAGCCAAATTTCACGCGCATCAAATTCACTGGCAGAAAACCACTGCCGCCCCTCAACCCAATGCGCACAAGGTTCCGGCCCATTAAGGCACACAACAGCGGTTTCGGGAAGATTGTCCCGCAAAAACTGTGCCGTCGGTTCCATATCTCCTGCATCGCCACCATAGCCATGCATCAACACCACCAGCTCGCGAACAGGCGCGTGCTTTGGCTCCAGACGAATACAGTCAAGCCCATGAGGCATAGGATACTCCTTAAACCGGCAGGACCTCCCGCCCCTCTTTCATCACGCGATAATAGGACCAGAACAAGCGTGCCGCTGTTCCCCGGTGAGGAGACCACGCCTCAGCAATTTCAGCAAGCATCTTTCCTTTGGGGCGCTCCTCAAGGGCAAAGGCATGCTGCACAGCAGCCTGAAGCGCCACATCACCAACCGGAAATACATCCGGATGCCCAGCGCAAAACAGCAGAAAGATATCCGCTGACCACGGGCCAATGCCCTTGATCTCACAGAGCCGCTTATGCGCTACCTCTCCGGGCCAGTTCACAGCCTCTTCCAGGCACAACCCACCCTTCAGCTCATGAGCGATTGCTTTAAGCGTACGCAGCTTGGCGTTGGAAAGCCCTACTCCCAGCAATTCTTCATCACTCTTGGAAAGCAGTATATCCGGCTCAAACGGCACCACCAGCGCTTCCAGCCGCGCCCAGATACTCGCCGCAGCCGCCACAGAAAGCAGCTGTGCCACCACAATATTGCAAAGTCCGGCAAAATCAGCGGACCGTCTGCGCAAAGGCACCTCGCCAGCTCTCTCAGCAACCACAACCAGCCGTGTATCCAATTGCACGAGGGACGCCAGTTCCCGCTCAATATCCTCAAGCGTATCTATGGGTTTCAACACCCCCTCCTCAAGCTGGTAAAGATGCTCTAATAACAAGCTGTCCATAATCCAAGCAGTACCATTTCGCAAATGAGCCTTCCTGTCTACCGCTTTGCCCCTTCTCCTAACGGCCATCTCCATTTGGGCCATGCTTATTCTGCACTGCTCAACTATGAAGCTGCAAAGCAAAATAACGGACGGTTCCTGCTGCGCATTGAAGACATAGATACTGTGCGCTGCACCCCGCAGCTTCAGGAAGATATGTTGGAAGACCTGCACTGGCTGGGCGTAAATTGGGAAACACCTGTTCGCAGACAATCAGAGCACTTTGACGACTACACCAAAGCACTCACAAAACTGGATGCAATGGGCGTGATCTACAAAGCCTATCTCACCCGCGCCCAGATAAAACGCTTCGTCGCAGAACATGACGCCACAGGCACACCATGGCCCCGTGACCCGGACGGTGCCCCGCTATACCCCGGAGATAACAACGTCCTTTCACATGAGGAACAGAATTCCCTTCATCAATCTGAAGCTCCCTATGCCCTGCGCCTCAATATGGGCAAGGCAATTGAATTGGCAGGCTCTCGATTAAACTGGACAGAAGCGCATCACGGCAAGATAGAAGCCAGTCCAGCAGCGTGGGGCGATGTTACCCTCGCCCGTAAAGACACGCCGACCAGCTATCATCTCTCTGTCGTAACAGACGACGCCCTCCAGGGTATCACCCACATCGTACGTGGCAAAGACCTCTATCATGCCACCAGTGTTCATCGCCTCCTGCAAACCCTGCTGGAACTGCCAGAACCGCTTTACGAACACCATGACCTCATTCTGGATGAAGCCGGGCGCAAACTCGCCAAATCCGCTAAGGACACCTCCCTGCGCGAACTCAAAGCAAGCGGCGTAACGCCAGAGCAGATTAGAAAACGGCTGGGCCTGTGATCCTCAATACCCGAGTGTGTTCAGCAGCCAGAGCCAGAAGCTCACGGTAAACACGGAAATTCCCGTGGTAATCGCAATACCGTTGGTGGACATAGCATGACCGGTTCCAAACTGGTTTGCCATGATGAAAGAGAATACACCCGTTGGACATGCAGCAATGAGCGTTGCAACACCCACCCAGACTGGCGGCAAACCAGCGACCTGACTGGCAACCAGAAAAACCACAAGCGGCAGCAGCATCGATTTAATGACTGCCAGCACCCCGCCAATCGCCAGATTTCCACGAATGCCGTAGTTCACCATGCTCATCCCCACAGCGACCAGCGCCACGGGAGAAGCGGACCTTGCCAGAGGAGCCAGCACCTGATCCGCGACCTCCGGCAATTCCAAACCTGAAATGTTCCAAAGCAGACCACTCACAACACCATAAAGAATAGGGTTTGCCAGCAATCCTTTACCAACAGCAATAAGCAACGCTCTCTTGCCACGAGGGGCCTGATACCCATCAATCACCACAGCCCGTTCCATAAAGACTGAGGAGATCAGCGCCGTGAGTGGAGCATGAAACACAATGAGCAATGAGAGCAGAAGGGTCCCTTCCGCCCCGTACACCGCATCAATCAACGGGATGCCAACCAGTAGTGTGTTTGAGAATGAAGCCGTCAGCCCGGCAATCACCGCTGCCCGTGCTTCCCTGCCAAACCCGACACGAACAAGCAGACCAGCAAGAAATGCAACCACAATCATAGAGCCGTAATAGCTCAGCCAATAGCCCCAGGGAGAAATTCCATCCAGATCAGCTCTCCCTAAGCTGCGAAACAGCAGGATCGGGATCAGCAAATTCACGCAGAACTTGCTCAAAGTATCGCCCAGACTGCGATCCAGATAGTTCACACTGGCAGCGAAATATCCAATGCCAACAAGCGCAAAAATCGGAAAGACGACAAAAAAGAGCTGAACAATCATGAGAAACTCAAAAAGGAAGGCGATGCCCTCTTAGTACCCCATAAAGCTTAACATCCAAAGCCAGAAGCTCATTGTGATTATTGAGAAAATAGTCGTCAGGCTGATGGAGTTCGCGCTCATGGCATGCCCGGTTCCAAACTGGCTGGCATAAAGATAGGCCACAACACCAGTTGGACAAGCCGCCCCCAGTGTCGCCGCTCCGACCCAAAGAGGAGAAAGGTGAAACACATAAGCGCCCAGCACAAAAACCAGCGCAGGCATCAATACAATCTTCAAAACACTCAGAGCACCGCCAATAGCGATGTTGCCGCGAATGCCATAATTCAGCAAAGTCATCCCCACTGAGAACAGAGCAACCGGGCTTGCTGCCTTTGCAAGCGGATAAAGAACCCCATCCAGTAACTTGGGCAATTCATAGCCAGTCACATTCCACCCGATACCCAGCAAAATCGCAATAATAATCGGGCTTTTGATCAGCGTTTTAGCCAGCGAACGCACCACCGCCCTCAGAGACCGCGCTTCCTGATAGCCGTCCACCACAACAGCCCGCTCCATCGCCAGCACAAACACGAGCGTAACAATTGGTGTATGCATCGAGATAATCAGAGAGATCGGTAGCAGCGCCTCCTGCCCGTAAGCCGAGGTGATCACAGGAATTCCCACAAGCGACAGGTTGGAAAAGCCCGCCGAAAACCCACCTATACATGCAGCCCTGGCTTCTCGCCCAAAAACCTTGCGCACGATGAAGCCACCCAGCACGCCGCACAGCGCCAGCGCTGTATAATAGGTGCCCCAAAGCGACCATGGGCTAAGCCCGGCAAGGTCCGCTGTTGCAAGTATGCGGAAAATCAGGATGGGAATCAGAACAGTCACACAAAAGGTGCTCAGGCTATCGCCAATCTGCTTAGTAAGCAGTCCGGCATAGCCAAATCCATAACCAACTCCCACAGTCGCGAAAATGGGAAATACGACTTGCAATGTACTAAACAACATTCCTACTTAGCCTTCTTGCCACCAAAGCGACCAACTGATCGCACAAAGGGCATTCGCGTCTGGAAGCACCCATAAAATCTCGGTGGATCTTTGCCAGAACCGGGCGAAACTTTTCTGCCAGTGTTTTAGGCTCCCCTGCAAGGTTTGATCAAGGAGTTATCTTATGCCTGCGCCCCAACAGGCCGCTAAACAGGATGTCGCAAGACTGGTACATGACCTCAAGACGCCACTAGCTGCAATGCAAACAGCCTCAGATCTTATCGCGCATGAACCACTCAGCGAGCAGCAACTGCACCATCTGAACACATTGCGTTCTGCAATCAACTCTCTGGGAGAGCTGACTGCTGCGATCCTCTGTGCCAAACCACCCGCCAGATCAGTGCTGGAACAGCTTACCTATGTCACAAACCTGTTTACACCTCAGGCGCAGCAATCCGGACATACACTTGTCCAGCTCTGGAACAGTAAATCTTTGTCGGCCTATCAAACTCAATCCGATGAGTTACAACGCATTCTTGCGCTCCTGATGGATAACGCCATTCGTTACAGCAACAAAGGCCCGATCACATTAAGCGCTCACGTCCAGCAGTCTCATCACACACCAGTTCTGATCGTGACCTTAACGGATTCAGGACCCGGACTAACACAAATACAAGTAGCTAACCTAAGTAAAACCGCCCCCGCTCTAGGCGCACCGGATGGGCATGGCCTTGGGCTATCCAGTGCCTGCAATCTCGCTTTGGAATGCCGGGGCAAACTGCGGTTGATCGCCAACACTCCAGAGGAAGCATGTTTTGAACTCAGCCTTCCTGTGACGGTGGGGCAAAATCTGGCTCACACCTCTGAGACACCAGAAAAAGTACAGGTCACACCGCTTGCTGGCTCAGCCCTCGTCGTAGATGACAATGCTCCGGGCCGTGAATTGCTCGCAGCCGTCCTCTCATCCTTTGGCTTGAGCGTACAGGAAGCTGAAAGTGGCGAACAAGCGCTCGAAATTCAACAAAAGACACCAAGTGACTTGGTTTTCCTCGACCTGAATATGCCAGAGATGAGCGGCACCCAAACCCTGCAAGCGCTCAGGAAACGCAATCTCGTAGCATCCAAAGCAGTCTTTGCAATATCGGCAAGCATTCCTTCCGTGCAACGCAGCCAGCTTCTCAGGCAAGGTTTCTCAGAGGCTCTGGAAAAGCCTGTCAACCCGCCCGCACTCTATGAGCTGCTGCGAAGCACTTTATCATCACCAACCTAACCAATACGCATAAACGTAGCATCCAGAGCATCATCAAGGCGATCATTCCCCCAGAACAGCTCGCCGCTTTCAGTGATAAAGGTTGGTGACCCAAAAACACCCAGAGCTTCGGCCTCTGCAACGGATGCACGCAATCCGATTTTAACCTCAGTGGAGTCAGCACGCCTCATAATCTCATCTGCATCCAGCTCCAGCTCGCGCAAAAGAGCAATCATCAACTCAGGTTTCGAAATATCCTCGTCCAAAGCAAACGACATGTGAAAAACAGCTCGCGTAAATGCACCAATCCATGACTCCGTGCGTCCGGCATAAGCAATTCGAGACGCAAGCAAGCTATGTGCAGGAAAGATACTCGGCTTTTTCCACGGCAACCCAAGGTTTGCGGCGGCGCGCTCCACATCACGCCACATAAACGCCCCCTTCTTTGGGTTAACAACAAATGGCGAGGTATTTAACCCCTGGCGCTTCAGAACTGGCCCGAGCAGAAATGGATGCCAGTCAATCTCGATACCCCTGTCCCCAGCAAGTTGCTCAATACGAGAAGCAGTCAAATAAGAATACGTACTACCAAATTCATAATAAAATGCGAGGCGAGGCATATTTTTTCTTTCAGGCTCAAAAACTCGACAGACTTGATTCCACGCATACTTCTTGAGCAAACTGTATGGAAACCAATTGAAATTGCTTCCTAGGTTCTTATTTTTCAACCAAAGGATACAAGAGTACTTTTGCGAAGTACCCCTGAATATTCAAGTCCACACATCGGCGCAAACTGCTAAAGTAGTCTGAATACCTTTGACATCAGAAGAGAGGATTCAGGCTCCCCGTGTTACAGGATGGCCCCATGCCCCCAACCCTATGCAAGCCTGTCAGGTTCTGTCGGGAGCATCCCGTCAAAGCAGTGCTTGCTTATCTGCTCATAGTCTCTGTGATTTTTCTGAGCTTCCCGGTGCTGGATAAATGGACCACTGGAACATTCTATAATTCTGCTGGCCATTTTCCATTTGCAACAGACCCTGTCTTTCGTGGCCTGAGATACTTTGGTAGCTATGTTTTTAAATGGGTTGCAGGACTTTCATTAGCTGTGTTGCTTTTCAAGATTGCATTGCCGAAAATCAAACCTATAATGGACCTTCGGCATCCTATTTTTATGCTTTCAACCCTCATATTAGGTCCGGGCATCATCATCAATCTGTTCTTCAAGAACCAGTGGGGTCGCCCTCGTCCGCGCCACACAGAGCTATTTGGCGGTGAGCTTCCATTTATCACAATCTGGCATCCAACAAACTACTGCAAAACGAATTGCTCATTCATGTCTGGCGAGGCATCTGCATCGGTCTGGCTGCTTGCACTCGTCTTTATTGCACCCAGATCATGGCGGCCAGTGCTCCTCAGCATTCTGGGCGTCTTTGCGTTTGTAATCTCGGCAAACCGCATCGCATTCGGAGGGCATTATCTCTCAGACACATTACTGTCCTGGGGCATAACCATGCTGGTCATCATTGGCGTGCACTGGTACTTATACAAGCGCACACCAGCATGGGCACAGCCGGAAAATCTGGACAAAAGCCTCACAGGTTTAGGGCTTTGGATACAAAAAAAAAATTTACCCCTCACGCAAGTAATGCATCAGGGGCTTTCAAAAAAGCACACTTAGTGTCGCAAACTTCGCTTTCGCATTCCCGCCAGAATTTAAATTTCAGCCGGATCCATCTCTTCGCGAATTTCCTGAAGCAGATTATAGGTACCATCTCGCACCAAATCATAAACCCCATCAAACCCTTCGTTAGCACCGTAGTATGGGTCTGGAACGTCCTTCTTCTCATGTTCAAGCAACAGGCGCACATTTGCCGTGTGCAGATAAGGCGCTTTGTCCTGAATATTGATCAGATTGCTCTCGTCCATTGCTACGATGTAATGGAACCGCTCAAAATCTTCTTCGTGTAACTGACGCGCTTGCTGCCGGGAGATATCGATCCCATGCTTTTGTGCAGTCTGAATGCTGCGGATATCCGGGCTCTTGCCCTGATGCCAGCTCGCAGTCCCCGCGCTGTCCACATAGATCTGCTCTTCCAGCCCCGCTTGCATTACATGATGGCGGAAGACACCCTCAGCCAGTGGGCTACGACAAATATTCCCCAAACATACAAATAGAACACGACGCTGCAACAAGACCACAGTTCCCTCCAAACCTGACTGCCTGAATATCCCTTTTCCGAACTCTTTCCTCAAGAGCTTCACTTAGGTCTACTCAAATATCCAAGGATTTTGCGAGTCAGATAAACCTACTAAATCTAAGTGCACCCTTGCAACAAAACCAAAGGTAATCTTGTGCCCGAGTTGCTGACCTCAACTGCTAAAGAGTACGCTCTTACAGAAATACCGCACTGGACCTTGTCTGAAGGTGGCAACGCGATAGAGCGCACCTTCACCTTCCGCTCGTTCGCACGCGCATTTGGCTTCATGTCCAGTACTGCAATTCTTGCAGAAAAGATGAACCACCACCCTACATGGACCAACACCTACAACAAAGTGGAGGTGCTACTTACCAGCCATGATGCGGGGGGACTGACAGAGCTGGATTTTAAACTTGCCCGTAAGATGGACAAGCTTTGTGAAACTTAGGCACACCTGAACTGAATGCAATCAACATTCAATCTTGAAGTGCCGCACGTCACCCACCATCTTATTCTCAATCAACACATGCCCGTCTTCCTGACACATATGTGGGATATCGATTGCAGACATAGGATCAGTGGCTTTCACCACAAGCTGCTCTCCCTTTGCCATACGCTTAAGATGCTTGCGCGTTTTCATCACCGGCAAGGGGCAGTTGAGACCTCTCAGGTCCAGAATATCTGTCGTATCCACCAATGTTCCACCAGGTCGTTATCTGTCGCACTGTGTTGAAATGCTGGGCTAACGGAACTTTGCACAACAGTAAAGTGAATATTGGGAGGGCGGCTATGGCAACCATAGAGCTTCACGACAAAGCAACCACAGACAAAGCGCTCGAAATTCTGGATTTCTGGTGGAGTGCAGGTCCACCCAAATGGTTCAAAGGCGGGGAAGCTTTCGATAACGAAATCAGAGAGAAATTCGGCAGTGATGTAGAAGCCGCAGGCCGTGGGGACTACGATGACTGGACGAAGACCCCGCATGGCACACTTGCTCTGCTTCTGCTGCTAGACCAGTTCTCGCGCAATATTTATCGCGGTACAGCAAAAGCGTTTGCATTCGATGCCAGGGCTTTAAAAGTTGCGTTTGAGTCACTGAACAAAAACTTCCACAAAGCCTTTCCCAAAAGCTCTCACACGTTCTTCTTCCTGCCCTTTGAGCACTCCGAGGAAATAGACATGCAGGATCTGAGCGTCGACCTGTTCCGTGCTCTGGGGGATCATGAGGCTTATCACTACGCTCTTGTTCATATGGATGTTATCCGGCGTTTTGGCCGCTTCCCTCACCGCAATGAGTTCTTAGATCGCAAGTCCACCCCGGAAGAGCTGGAGTTTCTGAAGACAGGCGGTTTCAGCGCTTAAGGCCATGATTAAAATCTAATCACTCAGTATTTTTGGTTACATAATAGGCAGCTTTCAAAATGAAGACTGCCTATTTTTCTGGCAAACACTTCCAGAATAGTTCCCTGAACACCGAGGCAGAACTCAGTCCGCCAGGAAAATTTCGTTTCTTATAAGGCGCTGTTTTCACAATATTATTTCACCATAGCCTTAATCAGAACACTAAGTAAAAACAACCAAAACCCCAAACTGGCACGCTCTTTGAAGATGAAAAGCAGACGTGCCAATCGGGAAATTTGGGACAACATAACAAATCATGTCTCCCGGTCAGAAGAGACTTCCAGAACTCTTTGCGGCACCACCGATGACAAAGGGGAACGGGAATCTGACATGAAAATTATTATGGCAATCATTAAGCCCTTTAAGCTGGATGAAGTGCGCGACGCACTCACCACACTGGGCATTCAGGGGCTCACAGTCACCGAAGTCAAAGGTTACGGCAGGCAGAAGGGGCACACCGAAATTTACCGCGGCACCGAATATGCTGTCACTTTCCTTCCAAAATTAAAGGTCGAAGTCGCCGTACCCGCTCACGTGGTGGACAAAGTCGTCGAAGCCATCTCTGCAGCAGCACAGACTGGCCAGATCGGTGATGGCAAAATCTTCGTTTATTCCATTGATCAGGTCGTCCGCATTCGCACCGGCGAAGCCGATGCAGAAGCAATATAATCAAGTGAAGGGGACAGAACACATGAAACGCACCTCCACCCTCGTTGCCGCAGGCTCACTTCTGGCACTTTCCGCAGGCCCTGTTATGGCAGAAGAAAAATACGCCCTTGCTGTCGATACCGCTTATATCTTCAACACCCTGCTCTTCCTGATCGGTGGCTTTCTCGTCATGTGGATGGCGGCAGGCTTCGCCATGCTGGAAGCTGGCCTCGTCCGCTCCAAAAACGTTTCCATGCAATGTCTCAAAAACATTGCGCTCTATTCTATTGCCGGTCTGATGTTCTGGATCACAGGTTATAACCTCATGTACACTGGCGTTGATGGCGGTTACATGGGTTCCTTCGGCCCCTACTCGTTCGATCCGGTTGGCGGCAACGCTCTGGACACTGGTTACTCCACAGCATCCGACTGGTTCTTCCAGATGGTCTTTTGCGCAACCACAGCCTCCATCGTTTCCGGCACCATGGCAGAACGTGTCAAGCTTTGGGCCTTCCTGATTTTTGTAGTCATCCTCACCGGCATTCTCTACCCGATCACCGGTTCCTGGCAGTGGGGCGCAGGCTGGCTCTCCGAGATGGGCTTTGCTGATTTCGCCGGCTCCACTCTCGTCCACTCCGCTGGTGGCTGGGCCGCACTTTCAGGTGCAATCATCCTGGGTGCGCGTAAAGGCAAATACGGCAAGAACGGTCAGGTCTTCGTGATGCCGGGTTCCTCCATGCCACTGGCAACTCTGGGAACATTCATCCTGTGGCTCGGCTGGTTCGGCTTCAACGGCGCATCTCAGCTGGCAATGGGCACCATTGGCGACGTAACGGACATCTCACGCATCTTTGCCAACACCAACATGGCAGCCGCTGGTGGTGTGGTCGTCACAATCGCTCTGACACAGGTACTTTACCAGAAGGTCGATGTCACTATGGCCTTAAACGGAGCACTGGCGGGCCTTGTTTCCATCACCGCTGAACCGCTGGCACCAAGCGTACTCCAGTCTGTCATCATCGGCGGTATTGGCGGCGCTATCGTTGTCTTTGCTGTTCCAATGCTTGATAAGTTCAGAATTGACGATGTCGTTGGTGCGATTCCGGTTCACCTGCTGGCAGGTATCTGGGGCACACTGATCGTGCCTCTCTCCAACTCTGATGCATCCTACATCACGCAGTTCATTGGCGTTGCAGCAGTGGGCGTCTTCACTTTCGTCGCCTCCACCATTGTCTGGTATGCAATCCAGATGCTCGTTGGTTTGCGTGTGACAGAGGAAAACGAAGCCATCGGCCTCGACAAAGCCGAGATCGGCGTCGAAGCCTATCCAGAGTTCGGCACCGGATCACAGCGCCTCTGAACCTGAAAATTCTGAGAGGATCAAATTCACCTCTCAGATTTGAAAGATAAAATCACAAAGCCCGGCAATCACTGCTGGGCTTTTTTCGTGGCTTCATCTGCCAGTCCGTCACTTTCACTTGGCAGATAGCTCTGTGTTCAAACTTTAAATACTATAAAATCAAAGCAACCCAAAAGCTTAGGAAAGTTAATACCCCGACTTACTAGTCGGCTCAAATCCGCCCACCACATTTGAAAGACGGACTTCACCTTTCATAAGTGGTAGTTTCAGGAATGCCTTACTCGTCCATATCGAATAAAGATTCGCTCTTCATCCTACGTCCAAACAAAGAGGCGCAAACGCCCAGGCTTTGGAGTCCCACGATGAACAGCGATCTGGAAACCGCAGTGAAGGAAGCCAGTAAGCGATGGCAAGCCGCGTTTAACGCAGGCGATGCTGAAGGCTGCGCCAACTGCTACGAGGCAAACGCGATTATGGAAGCCAAACCCTTTGGCACCTATAATGGTCGCGCTGAAATCCTCGAGTTCTGGCAGATGCTCATTCGTGAAGGCTTCACTGATGTGGAATACATAAATCCCAAAATCGTCGCAGCAGGAGACAGCTCAGCAATCCTGTCCTCGGATTGGAAGATGAACAAGGCCCACGGCAAAATCACGAAAGAACTCTGGGCCCTGCAACCGGATGGCACAGCGCTCATAAGAGAGGACTATTTCAGCGCTACCTCATAGAACGTCAACCTCACAGGTAAAAAGCCCAGCACAAGACCGGGCTTAATCAGGGGAGTGCTTAGCAGTCGCGACCGTAGAAATAGTCCAGGCGGTCTGCAATATCATCCAAAGCATACGAATAACCCTCCCAATCCTCATAGGCCCATGCATCTTCCAGACGATCAACAGCACTATCCAGTCTGCCATCATTCTCCAGATCAGCAAGCAAACGCCCTACTTCCACCAAATCACCGAGTTCACCATCAATGCTGGAGCCTGTACGAATACCGCCACTAAAGAAAACCTCATCGGAGATATCATCGATGTCGACAATGGTTGCACTCAATTCAGAGCAGCTCAGCTCTCCCCATGCATAAGCCGCATTAGGAGTAACCAGACCAGCAAAACCAAGCGAAGCCATAACAGCAAGCGCTTTCAAACCACGCAACACCATTCCAAACCTTTCTTCTGTCAGATGCATTCGCCGCAAAGAGGACAAACGCAAGCAAGCACTTTTTCAATATCAGCCCTACTGAAGACTGTAGCTCAAAGGAGACAATTTTTATGTCTTATTTGAGACAATGCTCGCCCGCCCACTCCCTCTTCCACAAGGGTAATAGTCAGAAGGTGAATGGCAAATACCAGCCTCTAAAGATTAACGAGATTGGGCCGTAATATCCTTCGAGGACTCCAGAACACTGTGAGATCAATCTGCATCACCTGGAAAAGCCTGTAAGACTCTAAAGCACTACAATACCGGAGTGCTTCGCGTGGTTTTCTGGTTCCACGTGGATCGTCACGCGCGCGCCGGGCATCTTTTCACCAATGCCTTCTTCAATGCGATCACAAATCTCGTGAGCATCCAGCACGCTCATTTCTCCGGGCACCACCAGATGGAAGTCAATAAAGGTCACGTGGCCCGCATGGCGTGTTCTAAGGTCATGCGCTTCAAGTGCGCCATCACCAAACTTGGAAATCAGCCCGCGGATCGCCTCCTGCTCGTCTTCCGGTGCAGCTTCATCCATCAAACCTCCAACGGACTCCCGCATGAGCTTCCAGCCGGACCACATGATATTCACCGCAACGATACCGGCCAGAATCGGGTCAAACATCTGCCAGCCCGTTGCCCAAACGCCGATAATACCCAGTACAACGCCAACTGAGGTGTAAACATCAGTCATGATATGACGAGCATCAGCTTGCAATGCCGGAGATCGGTGCGCCTT
Source organism: uncultured Pseudovibrio sp. (assembly GCA_947496145.1). Classification (GTDB taxonomy): domain Bacteria; phylum Pseudomonadota; class Alphaproteobacteria; order Rhizobiales; family Stappiaceae; genus Pseudovibrio. The sequence continues at coordinate 11,521 of CANMBS010000043.1, read as the reverse complement.
CCCAATGCGAGTCAACGCAATCGCCCAAACACAATTGATTACAGAAGAGAGGATATTCAGGCCAATACCCTGTACATTCACTTCCAGTGCATAAGGCTGCGTGAAGCCCAGATAGGCTTTGTGCAGGATCAGCACAGCAGCAAGAACGATAAGCACGCCTTCCAGCACAGCTGCAAAATACTCTGCTTTGTAATGTCCGTAAGGGTGATTTTGGTCCGCTGGTTTGCGTGCCAGATACAGCGCCCCGGCTGCGGCACATGCACTTGCAATATTTATAGAAGTCTCAAGGGCGTCTGAATAGAACGCGATGGAACCAGTCAGGACATAGGCAAAGTATTTGAGCACAAATACAGCTATGCCAATGACAATACTGCCCAGCGCAAAGCGCATGCTCTGGTCCATATACCACATCCACCCTAATCTTAACCGGCGACTTCTCTGGAATATCCCGTCATCTATCAGGTTTCAGTGGCATATTAAACAATTGAAAGACCGCCACTAGCAAATTTTTATGTCAATTTCTGTAGTTTTTTCGCAAATGAAAATCACTTGCAAATAATAGCTAGTTTTAATTGCTATAGGTCGCAGCACCTATAATCTCACCAGGCATATCGTTAGAGGTCGTCTGCACAAGAACAGCCCAGTTTTTGGAGTCAAACATCTTCAATGCAGAGAGCGGTAAACGGAACACTTCGGCTGAGCCAGACCACATTCCAATTGGCATAATACTATGCACCACGTTCTTGTAAGTCTGCGTACTACCAGCATTCTCACCGCGCTTGATCTCGACCACCACTTCATCTTCAATCCCAAGCAGATAGACACCCGCTTTTTGCCCCTTTGCTTTCAAGGCATCCGAAAGCTGAACTTCAAGCGCTTCATTGTCCAGTCTTGCGTTAACATGAACGTTCATCTCTGATGAGGTGCGAATAGCGGAATTCACGGCATTACGATCACTTCCAACCATGTGACCACGCCCGTTTACAACCACCTGCGGCGTATAAATCTGCGCGTCACCACGACTCTTGGCATAGTCTTTCTGGCGTTGAGTAAATATGGGAGAACCCAGCGTATCCTTCCAACCAAAGTAATCCCAATAATCAACGTGATAGGAAAGAGTGAGAACATCCTTCTGGTCAGAAGCAAGGTCTTCCAGAAAACGATCAGCAGGTGGGCAGGAAGAACATCCCTGACTGGTAAACAGCTCTACAACAGCTTTAGGGTTTGCTGCTTGTGCAGAGAAGGCAGTTACACAGCCAATTCCTGCAGCAAGTACAACACCCGCTAATCTATTCGATAGAAACCACCGCATATCGGCCCTTCGTAATTGCTCAAAATTTTCTAATGAACCTAACCTATACGATAACCGGATAACTGTGGAATCACATCCCGGTGAGCCAACACCAACCGGGATGCTCAGACAAACACAAATGCGTTATTCGCTCAGCACTTTTTCCAGCTCTGGCAAAAAGATATCGCGATAGCTTGTTGCATTCAGTGGACCAATAAACTTGTAGCGGATCTGTCCCGCTCTATCCACGATGAAGGTTTCCGGCACGCCATAAACACCCCATTCAATGCCACCACGACCAGTGTCAAATCCAACACGGTCGTAAGGATTGCCCAGTTCCGCAAGAAAACGGTTCGCCTTTACCTCGGTATCCTTATAGTTCAGGCCAGCAATCTGAACTCTGTCATCCCTGGTCAGTTCCATAAGGTACTTGTGCTCGGCACGGCAGGGTGCACACCAGGATGCAAACACATTCACCACACTCACCTTGCCAAGCAAATCATCGCGCTTAAAGCCCGACACTTGCTTACCGTCACGCTCCAGCCCGGCAACAGGTGCAAGGTTGAACTCAGGCGCAGGCTTATTAATCAAGGCAGAGGGCAACTGCTTCGGATCATGCCCGGAAAGCAACCAGAACCCCATCAAAACGGCAAGAGCACCGAAAATAATCAATGGCAGAAGAAAAAGCGGAGAAACGCCAGACTTCTTCTCTTCGTTCAACTCACTCGACATACCGATTAGTTCTCATTCTTGTCGTTTATTTTGCCAGAAATCACTTGTGCCTCTTCAGAAGATCGTCGGCGAGAGGATCGACGCCGCAAGCCACTTGCTTCTAACGCCTGCATTTCTTTCTCAAGACGGGATTTGTCTGCACGAACCCAAAGCACCAATGCACTCACCACAACAGCAGTCATCGCGTAAGCGGCAAACACATATTCTGAATGGCGACCAAACTCTGAAAAATCCATCATGCTTACCTCGCACCAGCTGGAGCTGGCTTTGTGATTGTGCTGCTGGAGGCGGCTGGCACGACAGAAGCTGCACGCATCCGCATTGCTCTGATCCGACGGCGCATAATCTCGTTACGCATGCTCATCAAATGCAGGGTTACAAACAAAAACACGAAAGCCAGAGCCATTAATCCGAGTGGAATAAGAATGGAAGAGTGAATTGCAGGACCGTCAGCACGAATGATGCTTGCAGGTTGATGCAGCGTATTCCACCATTCAACGGAGAACTTGATGATCACCACGTTAATCACGCCAACCAGCGTGATGATTGCATTCACTTTCGCCGCTTTAATCGGATCTTCAATCGCCTTCCAAAGCGCAATAATGCCAAGATACATGATGAACAGCACAAGGAAGGAGGTCAGTCTCGCATCCCAAACCCAGAACGCACCCCACATCGGCTTACCCCAGACAGCGCCGGAAAACAGCGCTAAAAAGGTGAAAGCGGCACCAATAGGAGCAGAGGCCTTGGCAGAAACATCAGCCAGCGGATGCTTCCACACCAGTGAGCCAACCGACGACAGCGCCATCATGGCATAGCACATCAAAGCAAGCTGAGCAGAAGGTACATGTACAAACATGATACGGACAGTCTGGCCTTGCTGATAATCTTCTGGCGCTTTGAAAAACGCGAAGTAAAGGCCAACGGCGAGTGCAATCACTGTGGCCGCAATCAGCCACGGAAGCACGATTTTCACGAGCTTCAGAAAGCGGGTCGGGTTTGCAAGATCGTATAAAGTCATAGAGCTGTTCTAAACTGAGAGAGACGAAGCTTCAATGTGTACATAGTGTCACGGACCCATCACAGTCATTGATCACGCGCAATTTGAAACTTTACTTCCTCGGATTTTACTCATTTCACACTAGTTTACATGTACTTAGTACTTCAAGCGAATTTGATGAGATTCTCATCACCACCATCAATCGCCTGAAACACGAAGCGCTGCTGCTGCTGCAAGGGGTCCAACAACAAGACCAAAAAGTGTCAGGGCACACAAAAACATAAACGGCACAAGGAAATTGTTGGAATCGATCGCTCCCGCCATCGCCGCACTTACTCCGAAAATCAGGATGGGGATCGCCAGCGGAATAACCAGAATAGAGAGCAATACACCCCCGCGCCTCATGGAAACCGTAACGCCAGCCCCAACAGCTCCCAGTAGCGTAAGCGCAGGAGCTCCCACCAGCAATGTCAAAGTGACCCGAACAATACTCTCAAAGTCCAGCCCGACAAAAAGAGAGAGGATTGGCGTCGCCAGCACCAGCGGAAGTCCTGTTGCTGTCCAGTGCGCTGCACATTTTACCAGCACCACCAGTTCCAGAGGACGTCCCGACATGACCAGCAGCTCAAGGCTCCCGTCTTCCCGGTCCGCCTGAAACAACCGATCCAGCCCGAGCAAGGTTGCCAGCAAAGCCCCAATCCAGAGGATCGCTGCGCCAATGCGTGCCAGCAGGATCATGTCTGGCCCAACGCCAAACGGAAAAATAGTCACCACAGCCAGAAAGAACAGAACACCAATCAAAGCACCACCGCCCACACGGTTCGCCAGTTGATATTCACGGACAAACAGGCATTTCATCCAGTTCATGCTTCAGCCCTCGCCCTGCTCGTCTTCATCGAAGTAATCGTCCAGATCATCACTCGCAAACATATGTTCACTCTCTGTCGTCACAGGCGACAGGTTGAGATATCTGGTATTTGGCAGGTTGAGCGGAAGATGTGTCGCCGCAACAACAAGACCACCAGCGTTGATGTGATCTGCAATAAGCCCCAGCAACACTTCCTCAGAAGCTTTATCAAGAGCAGACGTCGGTTCATCCAGCAACCAGACGGGACGTGGCACCACCAGCAAACGCGCCACGGAAAGGCGGCGGCGCTGGCCTGCGCTCAGGTATCCCGCAGGCAAAGTCGCAGTATGCGCAATGCCAAGCGTCTCCAGCGCTTCCATCTCACTCATACTCTCGCGAACTTTGCCATCGCCAAAGTCAGCAGCTTCAAAGAAGCTACGCCAGAAGCTGAGGTTCTCAAGCACCGATTGCAGCGGTTTAAGTGCATCAAGGTGTCCGAAATAATGGGAATGTTCAGCAACAGAGCGCTCAGGCATGCCACCTTCAAGCTCGATAGTGCCCTTCGCCTTTGCGACCAGCCCGGCAATCACACGCAGCAGACTGGATTTACCAACCCCGTTAGGGCCTTGCACAATCAGCGCTTCGCCTGAACCAACCTCAAAATCGACGTGGTTCAATACCCTGCGACCTCCACGATCACATGCAACACCCTGACAGACTAATTTCAACTGGTTCATCGCGCCCGCAACTACCACGACAGCTTTCGCTGTTCTTCAAACTGACAGCGTAGCTCTAAAAAAGCCTTTGCTTTTCAAAGAACCCCGCCAAACACAAATTAAAGCAGTTTGCATGATACCGTCTTTGCGCAAACCACCTTATTCAGGAGGCACTATCATGTTCGGCAGTCCTTCAGCGCCAATATAGACCACCAAAAGCCGCAGCGGCACATTTCCGGTATTCTCGCCATAGTGCCAGGTATTTAATGCCTCAATAAACGCCTCTCCCTTTGTCACGGAACGTGGCGTTTCCTTCTCATAAGTGATCGTCAGCTCACCATCAAGTATATATCCGTAAAGCGGAACAGGATGCTGATGTGTTTGGATACGCTCCCCCGGCGCAAGTGTAAGCACAAGAGATGTCACCTGAGCCTGTCGTTCAGCGGGATAAAAAAGGCGCTGATTAGTCATCGTTGTCTCGCGCTTATCCAACAAAACCTCTGTATTCCCCGAGGAAACAGAGCTACTCTCATTCATGGCCTGAGCGCCTGCCCCACTCAACACCAAAGAACACATCCCAACGAAAACTGCCAGTTTCATCACACTCTGCCTGTCTCTTCTTCTTATTGGCTTACGAACACCTTGCCAGCTTTCTCTTTCAGAGCCTTTAAAACATCAAAGAAACCGGACAAAATCCATGCCGATCTACCCCAACGGAATTTATTAGCCTTCCAATGTAGTTCAACTGGAACCTGCGTCAGAAAGACGCTATACGAAAAACAACTCCAAGCTGAGCGATTTAAAGAAGGCAAGTTTATACGCTTTATGATTTGCTCACCTGAACGCCATGACACCGCTTCCCCAAAACACGCCGGGAAGGATCGCGGGACCAAAGCTACGTTTTCAGCGAAAGCGGGAAAACCACTTGAGGAGATCGCCAAATGACTACATCTCTGGACAGTTTTAACGCCAGGCAAACGCTGCAAGTAGGCGACAAAACATATACTTATTTCTCAATCCCGGAAGCAGAAAAGAACGGCCTTAAGGGCGTCTCCAAACTTCCCTTCTCATTGAAAGTCGTTCTGGAAAACCTCCTGCGCTTTGAAGACGGCCGCACCGTCACAGCAGATGACATCAAAGCCGTCGCTGAATGGCTCGCCACCCGCACCTCCACCCACGAAATCGCTTACCGCCCTGCCCGCGTTCTCATGCAGGACTTCACCGGCGTGCCAGCCGTTGTTGACCTTGCCGCCATGCGCGATGCTGCTGTCAGCCTCGGCGGTGATCCGAAAAAAGTGAACCCGCTGGTGCCCGTTGATCTCGTCATCGACCATTCCGTGATGGTGGACTACTTTGGCACCACCTCCGCCTTTGCCCTCAACGTGGAGCGCGAGTACGAACGCAATCAGGAGCGCTATGAGTTCCTGCGCTGGGGTCAGTCCGCATTCGATAACTTCCGCGCTGTTCCTCCCGGCACCGGCATCTGCCATCAGGTGAACCTTGAGTACCTCGCCCAGACCGTCTGGACGAAAGAGGAAAACGGCGAGGTCATCGCCTACCCGGATACCCTCGTCGGCACAGACAGCCACACCACCATGGTCAACGGCCTTGCCGTGCTGGGCTGGGGAGTGGGCGGTATTGAGGCGGAAGCTGCTATGCTCGGCCAGCCCATCTCCATGCTGATCCCGGAAGTCATCGGCTTCAAACTCACTGGCGAGCTGCAAGACGGCATCACCGCCACCGACCTCGTGCTCACCGTGGTTGAGATGCTGCGTAAGAAAGGCGTTGTCGGCAAGTTCGTGGAATTCTACGGCCCCGGCCTCGACAACATGTCTTTAGAAGACGCCGCCACCATCGCCAACATGGCCCCGGAATACGGTGCCACCTGTGGCTTCTTCCCCGTAGACGACGACACGCTCAGATACCTGAGTGCCACAGGCCGCGACAAAGACCGCATCGCGCTGGTGGAAGCCTATTCCAAAGCGCAGGGCATGTACCGCGACACCCATTCCGAGCCAACCTTCACCGATACGCTGGAGCTGGACATCTCCACCGTTGTGCCATCCATCGCCGGACCAAAACGCCCGCAGGATCGTATCTCCCTCGCCGACGCCTCCGAAGGCTTCGCCAAAACCATGGCGGAGGAGTTCAAGAAGGCAGGCGAAGAAACCAGCCGCGCTCCGGTGGAAGGCCGCGACCATGACCTTGGCAATGGCGACGTCGTCATCGCCGCGATCACAAGCTGTACCAACACCTCCAACCCGTCCGTACTCATCGGCGCTGGCCTGGTGGCTCGGAAGGCACGCGCCAAGGGCCTGCACGTCAAGCCATGGGTGAAGACCTCACTGGCGCCCGGCTCTCAGGTGGTGACAGATTATCTTGAAAAAGCTGGCGTTCAGGAAGATCTCAACGCGCTCGGCTTCAACCTCACCGGTTACGGCTGCACCACCTGTATTGGTAACTCAGGCCCACTGCCGCCGGAAATCTCCAAGTCCGTCAGTGACAACGACCTCGTGGCCTGCTCAGTCCTGTCAGGCAACCGCAACTTCGAGGGCCGCGTGAACCCGGATGTGCGCGCCAACTATCTGGCCTCACCGCCGCTGGTTGTCGCTTATGCCATCGCAGGCTCGCTCAACATCAACGTAGCCAAAGACCCACTCGGCAAGGACCCCGACGGCAACCCCGTCTACCTGAAGGACCTCTGGCCAACCACGGAAGAGATCACAGACCTCATCCGCTCTTCCATCACAGAAGAGATGTTTGAAGAGCGTTATGGCGATGTGTTCAAGGGCGATGAGCACTGGCAGAACATCAAAGTGGAAGGCGGCATGACCTACGGCTGGCCGCCAGCCTCCACCTACGTGCAGAACCCGCCTTACTTTGAAGGCATGACCATGGAGCCAACACCCCTCACAGATATTGAGGGCGCGGCAGTCATGGGTCTGTTCCTCGATTCCATCACCACCGACCACATCTCCCCGGCGGGCGCCATCAAAGCAGACAGCCCGGCAGGCCAATACCTGACCTCACACGGCGTTGAGCGCAAAGATTTCAACTCCTACGGCTCCCGCCGTGGCAACCACGAAGTCATGATGCGCGGCACCTTCGGCAACATCCGCATCAAAAACCAGATGGTACCGGGCGTGGAAGGTGGCTACACCACCAAGGACGGCGAACAACGCTGGATCTACGACGCCTGTATGGAATACAAAGCCGCAGGCACCCCGCTTGTGGTGTTTGCTGGCAAGGAATACGGCACCGGCTCCTCCCGCGACTGGGCGGCAAAAGGCACCAAACTGCTCGGCGTCCGCGCTGTGATCGCTCAATCCTTCGAGCGCATCCACCGCTCCAACCTCGTTGGCATGGGCGTCCTGCCCTTCACGTTTAAAGAAGGCGAGAGCTGGCAGTCCCACGGCATCGATGGCACCGAAAAAGTCACCATCAAAGGCGTAGCAGACCTCAAACCCCGCCAGATGGTCGACATCCACGTAGAGTTCGCCAACGGCACCAAGAAAACCATCGAAGCCCTCTGCCGCATCGATACCGAAGACGAACTCGAATACATCAAAGCCGGCGGCATCCTGCACTACGTCCTGAGAAACTTAGTCTCCGGCTAAGACAAGCAGACTATTCAGTCCCCCACAACCACAAAACGGGCCCACCAAGGCCCGTTTTTCTTTAGCAGCTCCACCTTCAAAGCCCACCTATGACATATCATCCTTGAGCCAATACATAGAGTTACCAACTCAACACCCAACCACCAACGTGCTCAATCTTAAAGTTATCGGTTAAGTTTGGGCTTCCAAATGCATTATCGAAGCGGCATTTACACCATGAGTGGGTAACTTTACAGCCCATGGAAACGCAGGAGTGTTAGAGCGTTCATATTGATAGACTAACGCATCCGGGAACAGGCGATCATCATAGCTTCGCCCTAAAGTAAACACTACACTATTGGGAGCAGCAATAAACAAATGAACTCGCTGTATTCCGCGTGCCAAAAGCTGTCTCATTAGGGATGCAAACTGTTCAGCAAGTGCAGCTTGCTTGACAACAGACCAATGTCTGGATGTACTCAAATTTGGAAGCTCTAACTTAATGATCGGAGTTTTACCAATAACTTGTCCGACTCCGCTAACATCCGTTGGATATGAGACCGCTATCGTGATTGCTACCTCAGTCTCACCTTCCTCTAAACCATCAAAACCAGAGATTAAAAAACGCTCATCGTCGTCGTCATCATTCAAAAGACGCCAGCGACTCTGGGTACGATCCCAATCAGTAACCGTGACAACATTTTCATCATCAACCAACATGCCAGCAAGAAAAGTAAATGGTACTGGCGCAATTCCTCCATAAACAACGCGAATGTTATCAGGCCCATATTCAGTTCTTTGCTCTTGAAGAGAGCCACGCAAATTTTGCATGACACTCAAGGCATCTTCAGGACTAGCTATAGTTCCTGTCTGAGCAAGCTGTCTGTGATCTATTTTTAAAGGAACAACATGGCCGCTAGCCTTTAAAGGCAAGTTGTCTTTAAGTGGCACATCAACACCCTGATGAAGACCACGCTGCTCGATAACAACTAAGCGTTGTCTGCTATCAAAAGCGTGCTGCTTACAATAATCAACAACTCCCAGAGCAACTCCCAGAACCACCAGACTAACACCAAGAAAAAAAGCTACTTGGAGCAAACCAACCGAAATACCTCCTCCATCCGTTGAAAAAGACAACTGGAGGCTAGAATCTGCCCCTACCCAAGAAAATTTTCCGACTAAACTACCAACACCAATTGAAGCAATAATTATAGCAACGCCAGCCCCTAACAACTTATAAGATAAATAGGTTTTTCTCAGAAAATAATCTAAAATTCTACTAATTACTTCACGCCAACTCAAAGAAGAATTACTCATGACGAATACCAATCAGGAAATATTTACAATAAATTGACCACTTCTAGCGACTAACCTACCACGTTTAACTATAAAACATTCAATGCTATGTTGGCCTTGGTAGAGGGTGCTTTCCTTATGGGTCAAACCACCTCTAGTTGCTCCATCAAAATCAAATCCACCCCTTAACGAATCTGCATTTTCGGCCTCAAGTCCAGTATTGACGATTTGCCAGTAAACTTTGTATCGCCCTGCAATGTCTGTATTTGCTTCAAAGCGCAGTTTACAATTCTTAGGCAAAGGGTCACCCCCGCTATAAAATACTTGCGGCCTAAAACCATCCTGCTCATAGGTGGCTCGGTTAATTTGCACCTGCCCTTCAGGTGCTTGGGGCCACCGAGGTTTCCTCATGTATGCAGGAAAAAGAACAAGATTACCTGCCCTTACCAAGGCATTCGAAAAACGACTTTTCCGCAATGGATTTGCACGAGTAAGTGCTCGATCAACGAGAGCGTCACCCAAAGACTCATTTAGTATCTCTCCTGCAGCCTCTTTATTTATCGCAACTGCCGCATTTGAGAAATCACTTTTCGCTTTATCTAACCACTCATAAAATGCATCCTTGCGCTCTGGATGCTCCTCCCATTTATCTGCAAAGTTCTCATTAGGATCCGCCGGATTGGTGACCCAATAGACACCTGACTTGACTTCAATATAATTTTCCATCCGCCGCAAAATCGATCCCAGAGCAGTAGCAACGGTTGGCTCTTGATCATAAGAATGAGCAGATAAGGTGGTAATTATAATAGAGATAGGTTTGTCATCGCTGCGATCACTAAATGTAATATCGCGATGCCGTTTTAAAAGTTGGATCGCCTCTTGTAAGGGCGTCCGTACACGGTAAATCGGCACATCTTCAACACTAGCTTGGATCCGTGTAGCTTCGGACAGTGCTCGTTTCTGAAACTCTGACCCCATTCGATCTCTGAACCAGAGAGAATATCCCTTAGGATTACTTCTTTGCCAGTTACTTGAGATTTGCCTATAATCAGGATGTTCTTTATCAGTAATAGAAAGCGCAGTGCTACCAAGTCGCTCCAGAGCAGGTCCAGATTCTTTTAATATTCTCCGCCTTTCATAATCTGGAATAGCAGGCAGCGCATCTAAGTGAAATTGTGCATCTTCTGAGTAATGAAGTGTCCAACAACGACGCCCATTTTTTGGGCGGCTCATTCTGTAGCGCTTAGCATAGGCTTTGATTTCGACACCTAGCTTATTCTTTAAATCAGCCTGACTTAGGTCGCTCATCTCATATTTAAGACGACAAACCATATCGATATCATAGTCTTCTTCTTCAGAAGCAGGCTTAATGGCTGTTCCAAGGCGGAAAGAGCCTTGTACATAAACATCAGGATCAGCATCACGAACCGAGGAATCAGCTCGATGACGCGGTAATCCCCCCATTTATGGAGGAGTTTGGCAGTAGAACTATGCAGCCTGTTTTAGTTTATTGGCAGGTGTGATGCCGCCGATGGCCATGTTGGGCCGTTTGTTGTTATAAGTCCAGAGCCAGTTTGTTGCTTCCCACTGGGCTTGTTCGATGCTTTCAAAGCACGTTTGATCCAGCCATTCTTGCCTTACAGTCCTGTTGTAGCGCTCTACATACGCATTTTGAGCGGGTTTCCCTGGTTGAATGTGGCTGATCTGGATACCTTGTTTCTTGGCCCACGACAGCAGGGTTTCACTGATATTTTCAGGGCCGTTGTCAACGCGTATCACCGCTGGCGTTCCGCGCCATTCCAACACTTGCTTCAGCGTGCGTACCACCCTGAGTGCAGGAAGAGAGAAATCCACCTCAATCGCTAGTCCCTCCCGGTTGAAATCATCAAGGATATTGAGCGTGCGAAACCGTCTGCCGTCTTCCAGTTGGTCAGACATAAAATCCATAGACCACACCTGATTGGGGCTGGATGGTACCGCCAGCTTTTCTGGTCTTGCTCGCTTCAACCGCTTGCGAGGCCTGATCCGAAGGTTCAGCTCCAG
>CANMBS010000042.1 GCA_947496145.1 uncultured Pseudovibrio sp. | reverse complement strand
CAGGCTGAAAAGGCACTTGGCCTTTATATTGAGGGCTTTTACAATCCAATCAGGCGGCACTCGGCGTTAGGTTATCAATCGCCAATCGCATTCGAGCGGCAGACAAGAAATATTGAGACAGCGGCTCTCCACTTTCCTTAGGCCAGTCCAGTCTCCTCAAAAACTACCTTGAATCACAAATTTACGGATTGTGAAACCTGTTTGTAAACAGGACTTAAATGTTTTCGGTAGTCTGGCTTACTTGTAAGGTACGTTGCTTCCAGTCCATCCAAAGTTGTAAGCTCATCCCAACCAACAATCCCCAAAATGCGGCACCGATACCGTAAAACGACAGGCCTGACGCGGTAATCAAGAACGTTAAAATGGCAGGCTCGCGACTTTTCACATCATAAAGCAAACCTTGCACAGCGCCAGTCAATGCACCAATGAGAGCAAGACCAGCGATGCCACCAATGAGAATACGAGGTGCGAGTTCAGCTACCCCAACAAATCCGGCGGCGAAGATACCAAATAAAATATAAACAAGGCCAGCAACCACTGCAGCCCAATATCGCCTGGTCAGGTCTTTGTGCGCATCTTCATTTGCGCAGATTGCTGCAGTCATTGCTGTAAGACTAATACTGTGCCCACCAAACAGCGCACCAAGCATGGATGAAGCACCAGTCCAGCTAAACAGAGGACCCGGTGTAGGATTGTAACCAAAAGAACGCAGAATGGAAACGCCCGGAATGTTCTGAGAAGCCATCGTCACGATATAGATCGGGATACCTAATCCAATTATAGCGCTCCCCGAAAACTCAGGGAGAACAAGCACTGGAGCTTGTGCAAATCGGATTGCATCCAAGCTCGATGCATCTGTATTAAAGAACAACATGACAACAAAAACAACAAGCGCAGCTGGAATTGCCAGAAACTTATTGATCTGCCCGGCAACGAACCAGGCAATGACTATGGGAAGAGCCATTGCCGGGATCTCAGCAACGGCTTCAAATGGCACGAGGCAGAGGGGAAGGAGGATTCCAGCAAGCATCGCCTGTGCTAACGAGAGTGGTATCGACTCCAGCAACCGTCCTAAAGGTCGCCACAGGCCTGTAATGACAACGAGGAAGCCAGCAAACACAAAAGCTCCAACGGCAGCATCGAAGCCGCCCTCAGGAATACCTGGTGTAGCTAGTAATGCAGCGCTGGGTGTGGACCAGGCGACGGAAATCGGCATTCGCTTCCATAGACTGAAGCAAACTCCACACAGGCCCATAGTGACTGAAAGTATCATCAGACCGGAGGTGGCTTCTTGTGCCGTAGCCCCAACACCATTCAGGCCTTGCAATACAATTGCAAAGGAACTCGCAAATCCAACAAAGGCGGAAAGGACACCAGCGCTGACTGCACTGGCGGACAAAGTGGATGACATCTACAACACCCGATAAATGGAATAATTGCGTCCCTTCAAACCGAGGAACAGAGAGATCATTGAACTGTTTAAAAACTTTAAGGGCAAAGCTATCAGTATATTTTTATTGGGCAAGGCTATCCGCAAAGCCTATATTTGAGATTTGCTCAACAAGGCTTCGCGAATGGTACATGTAACTCTTTAGCGGAACTGCTTACCACCCCATCGGCAGCTTGTTGCTGAAGAAACCGCCCGTGGGACCCGCTTCTGATAGAGTGGCAAGCCAGATAGCCGTTAGGGCTCCTTGCTCAGGTGATATCGGAGCTTCTGAACCGCCCATCCGTGTTGCAACCCAACCTGGACACATAGCGTTAATTTTTACACATTCGGGAAGCTCACGAGATAAGGCCAGAGTAAGAGCATTGAGTGCTGCCTTTGCCACACCATATGCGCCCGGTCCGTGCAAACCTTCCGCAAATGATCCCCATTCTGAACTGAGATTGACTATACGCCCGTAATCTCGGTCAATCATAAAAGGAACTGCTCGCCGTATCAGATGATAGGGACCATGCACCATCACTTGCATGCCTTGCTCAAACTGAGTTGGATTTTCCAAAATTAGTTCATCGTAAAGAACACCTGCATTGTTCACCAGAACATCAACAGGTCCGACGTCATCGAAAGTTTGCTCGATGGATTGCAAGTCCGTCACATCCAGCTGTACATGCCCGCAACCAAGGTGTTTTGCTGCCTCACCGCCAGCAAGCGCGTCCCTCGCGCCAATAATAACCTCGAGGCCTTCCGCTTTGAGGCCTTTTGCAATGGCGTAACCAATTCCTCTGTTACCTCCGGTGATCAATGCGCGTCTAACCATTTGATAGCTCCCAGAAAACTCGATTATCATATTTAATTTAAAAATAAATTACTTTCTATATTATCAATCTTCCTCATCTTTTGAAAGCCTTTCAGGCACTTCTTCTTTGTCAAGACGATACGTAACCGGAAAGTTTCCGGGCTAAAGTATTCACGATAATACTGAATTTTCTCCTTGACCACATGGAAGAGTCCACCGTAAATCTGATTGTATTCTCGACCGGTTGTCAGGATTTCAACTCCACCAGTAAATTCTGTAAATATCTAACCAGATGAGATCATTGGATAGAACTTCAGGTTAGAAGTGTAATCAGCCTCGCCAGCCTGCTCTGGCCATTGAGCATAATCTTGAATAAAGTCCTGGCGACCTTCAATAGCATAGAGAAAACCCTCCGGTGAGTAGGGCATATCCTGAACGGCTTTTGCAGTCCAGCCGTCTGGCTTGCCGATATCACTTATTGCGCCACCGAAGAGGGGTGGTTGTATGTGGCAGCCATCAAGGACATGGCGACAAGGGAGATTGTCGACTGGGCTATGGACAAGCATATGAAGGCGAGCTTGTGCTGTGATGCGCTCAAGATGGCGCTGGCTCGTCGAGGAAATGTTACGGGGCTTATTCATCATTCGGACAGTCAAAGAATATGGGTCGGTTTTCAGGCGGCGTGACATACACGTCAACTCGCCGTTCGATAGGCTGGCATCAGGCAATCCATGAGCCGTAAGGGCCAATGTCTGGATAATGCCCCTATGGAAAGCTTTTTTGCCTCGTTGAAAAAGGAGCTTGTGTATCGCACTACCTTTTCCTCAAGGCACCAAGCTAAGGCTGAGATCTTTGAATACATTGAGGTGTTCTACAACCGTCAAAGACGCCATTCAGCGATCAACTACAGGGCGCCTTGTCAGACATACTAACAAACGGATTGGAAAATGGCTGCGTAATATGTTTAATCAAACTGTCCGGGATCTGGGACGAACTCCAACCTTTTATTGATGTTGGAGGAGGGGCCTCGAAACTAACCAGTATTCTTCATACAGCTGGGTACGGTCCATTGAGCGTGCTGGATATCTCCTCTGTGGTGTTGGACGCTGGTAAGAACCGTCTGGGCGGTGTTGCCCATGGTGTGGAGTGGATTGACTGCGATATCACGTCATGGCAACCACAAAAAAATATCAAGTTTGGCATGACCGGGCAGTATTTCACTTTCTAACACAGATAGATGATTAAAAGGCCTATGTGAAAGTTTTATTGAATGCTCTGCCAGTAGGTGGTACAGCTATCATCGCGACATTTTCTGAAAATGGGCCGGAAAAATGCTCCGGTTTGTCAGTACAAAGGTATTCCTCCGAGACTCTCAATGCAAAGTTGGAAATGCTTGCATCTGGTAGCTTTGAATTGATTCAATCCAACACTTACCGCCACATCACTCCGAAAAAACAAGCAGGATTTTCAAAATAGTGAGTTTAAACGCATTGCATAATATATACCATTAGTAAGCAAAGTTAATGTTATATGTAATATTTCAATTATTTTAACTTGCTATATAAAATGGTAAAAGGAAAACTCATAGGTTGTCACTTGTCATTATATTTAAAACTACTGTTATATCTTGAATTTTGAGTGAGACTGCTTCTTCATTTGAGTGTATATCACTCAAAAGTTCAGAAAAAGAGTAAGCCTATGAGTAACATATCCGGGGCGTCTTCCAAGCAATCAGATGGTAGATTTGGGAGGACAAACAGACAAGCTATCTTAGAGTCGGCAAACGCCTGCTTTGAGAGGTTTGGATATTTCGAAACGTCTTATGCAGACATTGCTGCTAACGCGGGTCTGGCAGTGAAGGATGTTACTCAAGTTTTTGCCTCGAAGGATCAGCTCCTTTGCGAATTTATCTGCTCCTACGAAAACGAACTGAGTGTTAAACTGGATGAGAGCAAAAACTCCCTATCAAGCCAGCTTTCCCAAATCTGTGAAACCTGTAAAGCAGCGCTTGTATTTTTGCGCAAACATCCCGTCATCACTGCAATCTGGTTCGAGTTCTATCGCCATAACGTAGCCAAGGTTGTTCTGCGTCAGTTGTTTGGGCAAATTCGGTCTCGGGTTCTTGAGCTCGTGAGAGAAGGAATCGCCGAAGGCAAAATCAAAAAGAAAGATGAACATGATATTGTTGAGGCCATTATGGCGCTTCTGGAGGGAACGCTCATTTTCTCACGCCTAGAAGATACAACAGACTTTGAAGACCGGTTTGAAGCCTCATGGTCCATCATGAAGGAAGGTCTGCGTGCTTAATGTTAATACGCGGATGTTTTCACTGTTGCTTGAGTTGCCCCATCTATTGAACAGCTAACTGACTGGGGCTGGTTTCCCGTCAATAATGCGACTTTGAATGGAAAATAGCCTGCCTTCTCCTCATTCCTTCTAAACTATGCATCTTCGCTTTAAGATCAGGTGTATTCACTCTAAATTAAAACTAGACGACCGGTCTATTTTTCTATATCAGTAACTTCATGATAGTCAAAAAAAGTGAAGCTACGCGCCGGCACATCATGGAAACAGGGCGCAAACTGATTGCCGAGCAAGGTTTCTCTGGAATGGGATTAAGCACGCTCCTGAAATCGGCGGGTGTGCCTAAGGGTTCATTCTATCATTATTTTGAATCTAAGGAGTATTTCGGTTGCGTGCTGGTTCAGCAATATCTTGAAGAGTATATGGCTAAGCTTGATGAGCTGTTTGAGGCTGAGGGCAAAACCATGCGTGAGAAACTCTTCGATTATTGGAAACTTTGGCAAGCCTATCAGTGGTCTGACGATCCTTCAAAACATTGTCTGATCGTAAAACTTAGTGCTGAGGTCGCAGATATCTCTGCTGACATGAGTGATCTTTTTACGCTAATGATTTCCAGTATTGAGCGGCGCCTTCAAGTCGCTATCCAAGTGGGTATTGACGAAGGTTCTATTGCAGCAAGTGTAAGCGCCGAGATGACTGCCAAAATCCTTTACCAGATGTGGCTTGGTGCAAGCCTTATTGGGAAAGTCACAGGAAGAAAAGATGCTTTGCAAAAAGCGTTTGAAACTACTGAGCGAATGCTCCCCGCTGCCTACCTTCAAAACATCGAGCAAGAGTAAGACGTAAAAAGTCAAACAAGGAACTCCCGCATGTCTCAGACAGCAAAAATTAATCGCCAGATTGTTCTCGCAGAGCGCCCGGTTGGCGCCCCGACCCCGAAGAATTTTCGCCTGAAAGAAGTAAACATCCCGACTCCAAATGAAGGCGAAATGTTGCTGCGTACCATTTATCTCTCTCTTGATCCGTACATGCGTGGTCGCATGAGTGATGCTAAATCCTACGCGGATCCGGTAGAAGTTGGTGCTGTTATGGTTGGTAGCACCGTTTCTATTGTTATGAAGTCAAACTTAAAGGGCTTCAGCGAAGGTGATTATGTACTCAGTCAAGGCGGTTGGCAGGATTACTCCATTTCGAACGGTGAATTTGTGTTCAACCTCGGTAAAGAGCCTGCAATGCCGTCATGGGCATTAGGTGTGCTGGGCATGCCGGGATTTACGGCATATGCAGGGCTTTTGGAGATTGGGGAACCCAGGCCAGGTGAAACCATTGTTGTCGCTGCAGCGACGGGCCCTGTTGGAGCTACAGTCGGTCAGATAGGTAAGATCAAAGGTTGCCGTGTGGTAGGCATTGCCGGAGGTGAGAAAAAATGCAGGCACGCAATTGAAAACTTTGGGTTTGACGTTTGTCTTGACCGTTATTCACCTACTTTCGCTGATGATCTGAAAGAAGCTTGCCCTAAAGGGATTGATATTTACTACGAAAATGTTGGTGGAGCAGTGTTCAACGCGGTGCTGCCGCTTTTGAACCCTCATGCACGGGTTCCACTATGTGGTCTTATATCTCAATATAATGCAACAAATTTACCTGATGGTCCTGACCGCATGGGAATGCTTATGGGAACATTGCTTGTAAAAAAAATCCGCATGCAGGGCTTCATTATTTTTGATAGTTTCCCAAATCTTTATCCCAAATTTGCCGCAGACATGCAGCAATGGATTGCGGAAGGCAGAGTAAAGTACACAGAGCAGATAGTCGATGGCCTTGAGGCTGCGCCAGAGGCATTCATTGGCCTGCTGGAAGGCAAGAATTTTGGTAAACTCGTGATCAAAGCTGGAGAATAGCTTCTGGGCGGCAATCATCTAAAATGGTTGCCGCCTAATATCTGCTTTTATAGCTATCCGCAAAATTTCATTGCATAAGCGTAGGAAAATACAAAAACAGGGTCGAGGTAATGGCGAAAGCCGTAAACTATTGCCGTGATCACAACCAGTGCGATCACCCAGAACGTAGCAATTGACGAAACAGAAATGCGCTTACTCATGTTGAATAGGCCTCTGTGGTTTTGGTTCTCATGACAACCCGATCATTAATCGGCATATGCACCAGCGCTGCAATGGCACCGGCTGCAATTGCTACCCACCAGATTAGATTGTAAGACCCGGTTGTGTCAAAAACATACCCTGCGAGCCAGATTCCAAGAAACGCGCCGAGCTGATGACCAAAAAAGACAAAGCCAAAGAGTGTCGTCAGATATTTAGTACCAAAGATTTGAGCAACCAGTCCACTGGTGAGTGGTACTGTACCCAACCATAAGAAACCAATAACTGCTGCAAAGATATAGGTGCTAACGGGGGATAGCGGAACAGTGATGAACGTAATCATTGCTGCTATGCGACAGAAATAAAGGAACGACAGAGTATACTTACGCCGAAAGATTGATCCGCCAACGTATCCAAATACAAAAGTACCAGCAATGTTTGTCAGAGAAATCAGAGCGATCGCGGTACCACCGACGGAAAGAGGTAAACCTCTGTCCACCAGATAAGCGGGGACATGTCCTGCCAGAAAAGCCAACTGAAATCCGCAAGCCATGAAACCGAGATTGAGCAACCAAAAACCATTATGTCGAAATGCTTCTGAAATTGCATCTGACATGGATTGGTCTCCATGATTGTCGACTGATTCATCTGCTCGTTTTGTTCTCAATAGAAATGCTAGCGGACCCAAAACAGCGAACAGAACACCCAGTACGATCAAGGTTCCATCCCAAGCATGGCTATTGAGCAATTGATGTACGAGGGGCACAACTAAAAACTGTACTAATCCGCCGATTGCTCCAACAGCGCCTATGGCCCAAGCACTATCGGCATGAGGAACAATCTTACTGACCGCACCATAGACAACTCCAAAAGCAGTACCGGCAAGACCAACCCCGATAAGGACACCTGCATTGATATTAAACAACGTCAATTCGGGTGAATTTGCCATGGCAACGAGACCAGCCGCGTAAATTAATACACCAAACAGAATGACGCGGGCAGAACCAAACCGATCTGCTAGCATACCGGTGAAAGGCTGTGTTAGTCCCCACACCAAGTTCTGGATTGCAAAGGCGAAGCCCACTTCCTCAATAGACCAGCTCATTCCCATTGAGATAGGCAACATAAACAAGCCTTGTGATTGTCGGATGCCGAGTGATAAGCCCATGATGAGGCCACCAGCCAACACAAGTAATCCCCAACGACGCACAATTCCCGTAACGTTGCTCATAGTTGATTTCTCCAAATTTACATCGACCGAAACAGTCGCAAAGAACAAATAAAAAAGCAGAGCCAAGTTACATTCATGAGATGAAGGTACTGGCTCAGCACATTGGGGCTCAAAGACACTCACTTGTGTGGGCACTCTTAAGCATTAATCATATTTTTTATTGGGGGCGGTTCTTCGAGTTTATCGGGACTGATCCGGTAAACGCACCCTATTGAAATTCGAAGTCTATATCCTCGGTGATTTCAAGCTCATCAAAAAGTCGGCGGATAGTCGTATAATTCCGCTTAAGCACCATTCCGCGCGTGAAACTCTCCTGTCTCTCAATAATTTTCTCACGATTTGGCACATTCATATACTCAAGAATGGAGGCCCAGTAACCTAAATCAGGTGTAGTGAAATCAACAAGTGCAATACCGATTGCAGACCGGAAGTAATCTTGTTGCTGTGTTGACATCCTGCGGTACACAGATCCGACAATCTCTGAGAAACCAATGCCATGCGCAGCTTCGTCCTGTCGATGCATATCCGTATTGATCCGATTAAGCGGCTGGATACTTTTGTCTGTTGCCACTTCATTCAGATAGGCATTGATTGACATTTCCGCGACAGAGGCATAGGCGAGTTGCGCAATTCTCGCTTCATCTTCACTAGAAGCATTCGCCATCAACTTCTTCATTTGAACGCCTAATGCTGGCTCTGGCATTGAGTAATCTTCCAAGCCATGTCGAATACGAGAGAGATGACAGATATCCAGACACATAAGGATATGAAACTGCTCGTCTACCTGAATCTGTGCAATCACTTGCTTGGTATGTGCAGCTCCGACACCAGGAAGTTCACCGCGAAACAAAACACCGCAAGCAGGCTGAACAACAGCCTCTTCAAGATAAATAGCTTTCTCGTTGTAAGCGACCCATGCCACTGCAAGAAAACGGAGTTTAGCCTCCGGGCTCAGACAAGTAAAATCTTCATCATCCCAGAAGGGGACGAGTGAGGTCGGAAAATCAGGAACTGAAGGATCATAATATTGGCTAAGGTCCAGCCTTTCTTTGCGTACGGCAACGCGATCATCCCAGCTTTTGCCAAGACTGGCCAGTGCTCCTCTAACTAAAGCCGTATCATCGGATATGTTCGTATACATCATACCCCTCCGTTAAATTAACTTTAGATCGTACTAAACTAAAGTTCAATGATGAATTAAAAGAAGCTATTTGTAAGTGAGTGAAGTTCGGCGGAAGTATAAACTCCAAAATGACCAGCATTTTCTATTTGCTGAATAGATGAATTTATCAACATCAAAGCGAGTGATTTAGCGGTATCGCCGTGAATTACTTCATCGTCACAACAATGCAAAATGAGAGAAGGCACTTCAATATCCGGAATTCTTTCAAAGACACTATCATTTCTGCAAATGGATTGTAAAAGCGCATAAGTGTAAGTGGTCTCTGGTGTTTTGAAAGGAAGCTTATCAAGAACATCAAGCTGGGTCATTACCCCTTCATGA
This sequence comes from uncultured Pseudovibrio sp., assembly GCA_947496145.1. Taxonomy (GTDB): domain Bacteria; phylum Pseudomonadota; class Alphaproteobacteria; order Rhizobiales; family Stappiaceae; genus Pseudovibrio. Next base: position 34,721 of record CANMBS010000042.1, on the reverse strand, counting down.
TCTGGGGTATCTGCGGCTTCAAGTAGCCGATGAATTAACGTTGCCTGCGAAAGTCCTTTGGCTGCTACATCTTGCCAGATAGGCAACATAGTACGCTGATACTCTGTTTCATCCCGATCGACTGGGAGCTCGATAGAAGGACTAATCACACAAAGGCGCTCCGTAGAAAGAATATTATGCGTCAGGCCATACAGAGCCACATTCACACCTGAGCAATATGTCACGATCCCGTAAGGATTTAGCTGATCAGCCATTTTGAGAACACTGGCAGCATCCTTGGCAAATCTCTCAAGTGAAAGGTTCTCATGCGGTTCAGTTTCTGATGCATCAGGCAAGCCGCGCGTCTCCCAGGTGATCACATGAAATTTGCTTGAAAGCTTTTTAGCGATCTCACTCAGGAACAATGATGTCATTCCAACAGCATTAACTGCGAGAATGGTTGGATTCTCTCTGCTTCCTGCCTCAAACACATCTAAATCACGCCCATCATCTGCAGTCATCACCAAGTGTTTAAAGAGATGTCCAGACTGAACAACCTTCCAATTGTGTGTTTCAGGCGGCAGATAAGTATAGGCTTCTCTAAGTTCGGAGCCTTCAAGATCAAACGTCATAACGGATCCTCAATAAACTCAGTTTTTGTGATGTGGGATGTTCAAAAGCAGGCAAAGTGATTTCTTATCAAAACCGCGTACGATGAATGCGTGCGTACCAGCTGCAGCATGCCGCACAATCCGATCAATCAGTTGAAGTGGAGCCGTGGCGGCCATGTAATCTACGTCTGTATCGCTTGTGTCCAGAACAGTCGTGTGTATTCTGTTAGGTTCCAGTTCCTGACCTGACATTTTAATTGCTGTCCTGACAAGTTCCTCAGTTGGAACATTGTGTTGCGCTTTGCTGGACCAGCCAATGATTGAGGGAGTTCTCGCCTGTTCAGTGTCTTCATCCACAAGGAGGAGTAAACTGACGCTGGCTGCTACATTGCTCTTAAGCATCACCAACTCATCACCATCTGGCTGGGTATCATTCAGCTGAACGGGAGTGTCAAATGCCCCTGCAATCATGGCCTCGGCGTGTCCAAAACGTATCATTCGACAAGCCATAATAATGGCATCAAAACCTGACTGCTCGCCGAGTAAAGTCACATTTGGGCCGAGCAATTGCTCCAGACTGGCAACCACTCCAGTAGTTGAGTTTGGTAGTCCAGTTGCATACCAGGAGGCTGGCACATCAAAGAAACCACTGGAGTGTGAAGTATTAAGGCTTTCCAGAACAATAGTATTTGCACCGCAAGCGGTACCCAGGCACAGACCGACCCGTTCTTTGTCGAGAGAGGTATGCCCATCCAGACATTGCCGAAGGGCGTGAACGACCATTCTGCCCTGGGTGTTCATTGCTCCGACACGCGGAGAGCGCAGCTCTGTCGCAAGCGCCGTCTCTGGAACCAGACCATTACTTGCAGCCTTATTGGAAACAGTGTTGATAATGGAGATACCCTTTCCCATCAGTGTTTCCTTTCATCAAGGAATTGTTGTGTGGCAACAATCATGACACAGTTGTTACCCCCAAAACCAAAGGCGTTCACCATCAGACACCCCCCTTTCAATACAATGGGGGAGGCCTTAACAGGGAGATCTCCAAGAGTGGGATCTATTTCATTCAGGTGGCTGACACCGGGTAAGTAACCTCGCTCTAATGCCGCCAATGCCGCATAAAGTGCAATGGACCCAGCACCGCCCTGCGCATGACCAAGAGCGCTTTTAACAGAAGTCAAAGGTGGCAATGGCACCTCACCAAATACATTGCGAAGTGCTTCAACTTCGATCTTGTCGTTGGTCGGAGTACCAGTTCCGTGTGCTATAATTCCTGCAATATCAGAGGGCTCTACATTTGCCGAAGTCAAAGCTTGCTTGATTGCCCGCCCAATTCCTTCAGCACTGGGAGCTGTTGGATGACCGCCATCACAACTGATGCCATAACCGACGATGAGCCCTTGAATGTTCGCTTGCCGCGCCTGTGCCTCCTCCAGTTTTTCAAGGCAGAAGCAGGCCCCACCTTCAGAAAGGACAACTCCCATTCTTGATTGATCAAAAGGCTTGCATTGTCCTTCAACAGCGACTCTGAGGGAGTTAAACCCACATATCGTGTACTCTAACAACACATCCATTCCGCCTGCGACCATTGCTTCCACTTCGCCGGAGTTGATCATTTGAGCAGCAAGGACGGGAGCAAGTAGCCCGGAAGAACACGCAGTTGACAACGTAAAAGTGGGGCCACCCCAGTCATAAATGTCTTTGGGCACCAAGTCCGCATTCTGGTTAATTTTGTGTGCCTCTTTGAGATCTGCTTTATCAGTTTCTGCAAGCTCCACGATCTCAGCCGCAGCAGTTGTAGTGCCTAAAGCGCAACCTACATTTGTCATTTGGGTAGAGGGTAACGCAGCAGTCTCAAGCGCTTGCCGTGTCAGGAAGCTAGCCATTTTCTGCGAGCGGGTTATGCCGGGAAAATCGGTAATCTGCTCCCAGCTTTCCTCTGGAATCGCAATCACATTATTGGTTGGGTATCCCGCTAATTCTCTCCGAGGCCATTTGCTGTTTCTGGGGATGCCGTCCACCAGACTTTCCCAGAGCGCTTGTGATGTCGTTCCGTTGGGCGCAAATATACTTGAGCCGGTAATTGCGACAGACTTCATTGCTTTTCCCCGCCCATCGCCTGAATTACGTTCTCTGCAAGTGCGCTGATTGTTATCTCCTGGAAAGCATCAGGTTGAAATGTGATTGCGTACTGGTTTTCGATACGTCTGATAAAATCGATTAGCTCAATCGATGTGATCCCATACTCTTTGAGTGGCTGATCCGCCTCCATTGTATCTGGATCGGTTTGGATGATCTTGGCCGCTAATTGACGAAGATCAGCCACAATCTCGGGACTACTCGTTTCAACCATCCGATTGCCTCGCAACTTTCAACTTAGGTGTTTCTTGGAATAGGGGGAGGCGGCCTGCCAACACGAAGCCAAAGGCTGCACAAATCGCAACAGTAAGAGCTACAGCTACCATGGCAGTATTGGATCCACCTGATACTGACATAAAACCGGAAGCAACCGCAAAATAGACACTGCCTAGTATGGCGGTACCGCTCACCACAGAGAACTGAGAGCAACTTGTTGCCAGACCACTTAAGGATGAAGCGTATTGCTCGGGAATTGCTGAAGTCATTCGGTTGACAGTTGTACCAAAGCTCATCCCATGACCACTACCAGCAAAAAACAGCAGAAGGGGACCTGCTACCGGATGCCATCCTTGTCCGGTTACCAAAAGCGCAAAGAATACGCTGGCGCACAAAAGTGTGAGCATAGCAAGCGCTGGTGCATGCTTAATCAGGCGCTCCGGTAGATAAGACCAGAAAAGATTAGATGAGCCAAACCCAATAGCGTAAGCGCCAAAGGTTAAGCCGGACACCAGAGCACTGAAGCCAAGTCCCGTTTGCAAATAAAGTGCAACTGTGAGGAGCCAGCCACCGTACCCAATAAACCCGAGCGCAATTACACCCAATCCTTGCGGAATGCCGCGTATAGCAAGTAGCTCTGGATCAAGAATTGGAGATTTTCCACGTTGTGAAAGCGCCTTTTCATAACGCCAGAAACCGGCCAGAATGACAATTCCGGCCATCGCCAATAACATCGACCAAAGCGGCCAGTCTAACTCACGCCCAAATGTAAGTGGAACAAGGATACTCAGGGCAGCGGCAATACCTGCGATAACACCCACAAGATCTAATTTTACTTTCTGCTTTCCTGCATCACTCGGTAAAAGTACAAAGGCAAGTAAGATAAGAAGAAGCCCCACAGGAATGTTAATAAGGAAAGCCGGACGCCAGCTCAGCAAAAAGACGTCCATACTGACAATTACACCACCTAGGATCTGTCCAGCAGCAGCGCCAAGTCCCAGTATCATGGAATAAAGGCCAATAGCCCGGGATTTTGCTGTTCCGGAATAGCTTAACTGAATGAGTGAAAGGACCTGAGGAACCAGTAAAGCTGCACCAAATCCCTGAAATACACGTCCTGAAACAAGTATTTGCGGTGAAGCGGCCATGCCGCAAACTGTAGAGGAGACCGTGAATACAGCAAGGCCAATGACAAAGAGGCGTCGGTAGCCATAAAGAGCACCAAGGCGGGCAGCCGTGATTAAGAATGAAGCATAAGCCAGCCCGTATCCGGCAACTGTTAATTGTAACATGGCACCAGATAGATCAAGCTCTCTCTGGAGTGTTGGTGCTGCCACGTTTACAATTGCAGTATCCATCGCCGCCAGTGCTTGTCCAATCAAAATAACAAAGAGCATCCAATAGGAAGTTTGAGTGGACACAACAGGAGCATCGCCAGGCTTGCTCTGTTTACTTGCAGATTTGCTGGACATGCCTCTCCTTTAACTATTCAGAAAACAAGATAGCCTTCAAGATCAGATATCCTTCTCGATGCGACAACTATCAATACTAGTAGTGAGTACGATCTAACTGAATTTAATACAGATAACTGACGCGACACTTAGAATATGAAAACTACCACAACAGGTAGTTGCTCCTGTTTTTGTTATGTCAGAGGGTTAATGCCAAGATTTTTAAAATTTCTAGAATGGAATATGAGATTACTGAATTTGCATCCTCTCGTATTCTACTTCATGAAAAATAATAGTTTCAATTTATTCATTGACCATTGAGGTATGCGCAAATAGAGGGCACTTAGCATGAATTTGATCTCATCGTTTAGTTTCCGCAAAACTATCGCAATTGGGCTTGCGGCAGCTGCTCTTTGGTTACAGCCATCAGCAGCGGCTGATCGAACGATTAAAATTGGTGGTATGGGTGCCAAGTCCGGGATCCTTAGCCCGTTTGGTGACAATAGTGAGGCGGCTATGCGTGCGGCGAGCTCACTTATCAATCGTGCTGGTGGGGTTCGTCTGGGTGATGGAACCAGAGCACGCATCGAAATCGAATATCGTGATGACCGCTGTGATGCGGAATTAGGTGTCGAAACTCTCGGCTCATATGCTGAGGGAGATTGGCTCGCTGTGGTGGGAACTACATGTTCATCTGTTCTCAAGCCTGTTTTTGAGAGCCTGCAGCAAAGAGCTGGTGATGCCAATGATAAAGGCCACAAAATTCCGATTTTTGCAGATGTAGCCATGAGAAAAGGTCTTGCAGGTCTTTCTGATTGGGCTTTCAGAAATATTCCAGATGAGATTGAAATGTATGATGCGCTCTGGGTGTGGATGAAGAAGCAAAATGGCGAACTTAAAACCATCTATGGCGGCGTGGAGGAAAACTTCGTTCACTCTAATCAAACCTGGTACAACATTATCAAGGAACGCGCCGCAGCCAACGGTTTTGAAGTTAAAGGTGAAGCTCAATGGCTTGTTGATGATGTGGACTTTGTTGACCGCGTAAAAGAGCTTGCCTCAGTCAATGCAGATATTGTCGTAATTTCGGCACACCCTTTCACAGCTTGTGGCGTTCTTAAGGAAATGGAGCGTCAAAACTATAACCCTCCAGCTATCATTGGCCTTACAAGTCTTACCACTCCGCAACTTCTGGAAACTTGCGGCAAACAGGCAAGTGGTATGATTGTTCCTACCAGCTTTGCACCAATTAACGACATCGCAAGAGCAGCAGCGGCTGCAACTGCACAGTTTGCCGGATATGCTGACCTGCACAGCATGGCTGCCTGGGAAAATATCTATGCAATTAAGCAGGTTATTGAAAGCGAAGCCGTAATGGCGAGAGCAGATACCGTGCAGGAAGACCGTGAGAAAATTCGTCGTGGCTTGCAGAAGCTAACCACAATGGATGGCCTTCTCGGTCCGATTGCAAGAAACCAAACCGGTGAATCTACAAAGGATTTTGTCTTTGTAGAAGCAAATACCACTGGTTGGAAAGTTTTGGATGACGACGGTGTGATCAAAAAATAGTCTTCCTGACGAACCAGCAGTCCCTGAAACTTTGAGATGCATTGAGGATTACCATGACATCGTCAGAGACAATGATTACGTATGACAGCGTTGAAAGTGTTTCTGACTTTCTCAGACACCGTCCCCCATTTCTTTTTGTCGATTCAGCACAGGTTGATCGGGAACTACTGATCGCACATGGAAACTATCGCTTTGAGAAAGGGTCATGGTTCTTTCCGGGGCACTTTCCAGAATCACCGCTTGTACCAGGCGTTATTCTTCTTGAAATGGCCGCGCAGACTGCAAATCTGCTGCTAAGTCTGCGTGCTGGGATTGATGTAAAGGGATATCTAATCAATGCAAATAACGTCGCATTTAAAGTGCCAGTTTTGCCTGAGGAAGATGTTACCGCCCGTATTCAGTTCTCAGGTAAACCTGAGATAGATGAGCAAATGAAACCCAATACCTTCTTTAGTTTTAAAGCATCTATCCGGCGCGGAGACGTGCAGTGCATGCGCGCAGATCTTACGCTCTGGTGGGCAGATTGAAACTCTCGCGATCTTATAGAGAGCACCTTGCCAATGTCTGAAATCGAAAGGGAGCAGCGGATATGAGTACTGTAAACCGCGAGCAAATCGTGAGCTTCATTAAAAAAGACCTGCTAATTGAGCGCCTGAATCTTGGTGCAAGTGGCATTAAACTGGAAGACTTGGAGGAAGTAACTGAGCTCGGAGAGCCTCCTCTCTCCCTTGATTCAGTCGACACACTTGAGCTGGTGGTAGGGGTAGAGCGGCAGTTTTCGCTCCGCCAGCAAAATCTGACACCAGAACTATTGCGTGAAACATGTGCCAATATTGGTTCACTCGCAGACTATGTTGTTAAACGAACTGAAGAAGGTAACGAGAGCGTTTAACCAACAGATGCAGGTTTGAAAACGACATGAATGGATTACTTCTTCTTGGTGAACCTAACGAGTTGCTAGCTGATTTGCGAACCAGACTCACTGATCAGTCTGTGAGTGTTTATGAATATGGTCGCAACCAAGAGGCACTCGATGCCCTCAGCAGTTGGGAAACAGATAAGAATCCTATTGATCGCATTATCTTCGGACCTGCAACCATTGCGCACGACTTGCCAAGGAGTTTGGGTGAAGTTGATGACCTTGCTCAGGCACATGAAGAGGCTGTCTTATCGTTCCTGTTACAACTACAGGCAGCAGGGCGGTTACTTGCTCGAAGTGGCGGCGGTCAAATCTGGGCCATCACTCAAGAGCAAAGTGCGCGATATCTTTTCCCGTTGCCTACCTCACCTATTGATAGTTACGCACGACGGGCAGCGGTCAAGAGCTTTGCGAGAGAAATCAAGCGTATGGATGTGAACGTCAATTGCCTCGATATTCAATTCCAAATGGACCAGACGCCAGATGACCAATGGCGTGTCATGCGCAATCGCGTAAACATCTATGCCTCTCGATTAAGACATCAGGCAATAGCCTCATTCTCTAAGTTCCTGTGCGATTTACTTAACCAGGATGATCTGCCTATGTCCGGTCTTGTTGTGCCGGTTGGTATAGGTCTTACGGAGCAAAATATTTGAGAAAGCTGGCTAAACCCACAATCCTGATTACAGGAGCCTCCAGAGGAATTGGTGCAGCTATCGCGCAGCATCTCGCTACGGATGGTCATCAGTTTGCGTTGTGTTATCGCTCCGATAAGCAGGCTGCTGAAGATGTTGCTGCCAAAGTTGAAGCTAAAGGGGCGAGGGTTGAGACCTATCAGGCTGATCTTTCTGACCCGCAACAAGCGTTGGAGTTACCTGTACGTGTAGCTCACGAGTTGGGGGGAATTGATGTGTTGATCGCGAATGCAGGCATGGCTAAGGATGGTCCATTCTTAACACTTACGTCAGAGCAAATAACCTCTGTTATTCAAACGAATCTTAGCGGAACTCTGCGTCTTGCTGGATCTTGTGTTCCATTCTTAGAGCAATCAGAGGCTGGGCGTATCATTCTTCTCTCCTCCCTTGGAGGTATTTTTGGAACAGACGGGCAAGTGCCTTACAGCGCTAGTAAAGGCGGCATCATTGGGATGACGCAGTGGCTTGGGGAACTTCTCGGGCCGAAGGGTATAAGGGTCAATGCGGTCGCTCCGGGGTTCATTGAAACGGATATGACTATGCAACTCAATCAAGATCGGATTCAACCCTTCCTTGATTTTTCAGCATTGCGCCGCATTGGAAAGCCCGAGGAAGTCGCAGATGTGGTGAGTTTCCTGCTGAACCCAGGGTATGTGAACTCCACTACAATTCGTTGTGATGGAGGGTTTGCACGATAAGCTACGTGTGAATGCTAGCTGACCGGAGAGATCATGAGCACATCTAAATTATATCTCAATGAAGTTACTCCCGGAGAGACATTTAGCTCTCCCAATATTACAGTGAGCGAGAATGACATTATTGATTTTGCGCACCAGTTTGACCCGCAGGAGTTTCATTTAGATAACAAAGCGGCACAAAATACTTTCTTTGGCAGGTTGGTAGCGAGCGGTTGGCATACCGCAGCGCTCACCATGCGTCTGCTGGTTGATAGCGACTTCAAACCTGAAGGCGGAATCGTAGGAGCAGGTATCGAAGAATTTCGCTGGCCACAGTCGGTTGCTCCCGGTGATACCTTAAGGCTAGAGATCAAGGTCCTCGAAACCACCCCTTCGCGATCGGCACCAACACGAGGAGTGATCAAGCTGTATATCAAAACCCTTAATCAAAAAGATGAGCCTGTGCAGGTAATGATCGCTAAACTCATTATGAGATGCAATCTTTCAGTTGATGCATAAACTACAAAGAGACTTTACTCGTACTTGGAAATAAATGCCCTTGCAATCAGTTAGTTCTAATTGCTGCAATTGCCACCGCTAACTTACTTATAATTTCACATTTGAGTGCGGGTAGTATTCAACAGTCAATATGTATATGTAAATTCATTTATTTTGCTTCTTTGAATAATATTATTATTTATATTCGTTTATTATTTTTTGTGTTTATTTTTTACATTATACCTACCTGTTATGACAGTTGTGTCTGAATATAGATATTGTTACTAGGTTAAATTGTTGGATTTATATTTAGCAATATAATCTAATGACGAAATAATGCAGTCATATGCTTTGATGTTACATGAAAAATATTTAATCTTCATCGAGGGTTCGAGGAGTATCGACAGTGAGCATTCAGGTCGTCGGAGTCGGTGTGGGGCCGTCTAATCTCAGTTTAGCCTCACTTCTACAACCACGGAACATATCCGGTCAGTTCCTGGATAAAAAAAAGACATTTGACTGGCATTCGGGTTTGCAACTGCCAGACGCAAGCCTTCAGGTATCCTTCCTGAAAGATCTGGTCACGCTTGCTGACCCGACCAATCCTTATTCTTTTCTCGCTTATCTGCACGAACATGGCAGAACCTATCAATTTTTGAATGCACAGTTTGAGGCCATCACGCGTCAGGAGTTCACTCAATACCTGCAATGGGCTTCTGAAAAGAATGAGAATATTCACTTTGATGAAGTCGTAGAAGATATCGAATTCGATGGTGACTTTGTCGTTTCAACATCCAAACGTAAGCTGAGAGCCGAAAATATTAGTATAGGCGTCGGTAAGACCGCGTCAGTTCCAGATTTCGTAAAGGATAACCTTAACGATACTATGTTTCATAGCTCTGATTATCTGTTTCATGCTGAAGATCTGAGTGGAAAGCGCCTTGCAATCATCGGTGGAGGTCAGTCCGGAGCGGAAATCTTCCTTGATCTTATCTCCCGTGAGGGGAGCAATGCTCCCGAGCACATCTCCTGGATCTCGCGCAGAACTGGTTTTTGGCCATTAGATGACTCTCCCTTCACCAACGACCTCTTTATGCCGTGTCATCAGGAGTACTTCACCTCTTTAGGTACTAAAGCACGTCAGCAGTTCTTGAAAGATAACGTCCTTGCTAGCGATGGAATTTCGGAGTCTACACTCCGCGAAATCTACCAGTGCCTGTACCTTCGACGGTTTGTTCGTAACTCTGACAACACAGCTGATATGTTTCCTAATCGAACTGTCGAGCAAGTGTCCAAAAGTGGAACCAGATGGATGGTTCAGGCCCGTCATGGGGATACTGGTTCACCAGAGTTTTTTGATGTAGACGTTGTTATCCTTTCAACAGGCTACACCAATTCCCCCCTCAATTTCATTGGCTCAATCGCAGACAAACTGCATTACTCTGGTGATGAAGTTGCTGTTGATGATAGCTTTGCTGCGCGCTGGAACGGACCCGCAAACCGTTCAATTTTTATCCATAATGCTAGCCGGGAGCAGAAGGGTTTAGCAGATCCAAATCTAAGTTTGCTGGCATGGCGCAGTGCAAAAATGGTGGATCGGATAACTGGCACAAATAACGCACTGGAGCCTAACTCATCTGCTGTGACCTGGTCCCCGCTTGAGCAGACCACTTCTAACCAAGTTTTACAGACTGCGTGATCATGACCAAAACTGTTGCAATTATCGGAGGCGGCATCATTGGTTATGCCGTTGCATGGGAGATTTGTCACTCATTTCCCGAACATGAAGTTATTCTTTTAGATCAAGATATTCCTGGGGCGGGTGCATCTGCCCGTTCTGCTGGCTTACATTTTCCAGTCGGGCGAAACCCCAAAGTTCGGGAGATGAGCCGATATAGTGAAACATTTTACAAGGATTTGAAAGAAACGTACTCAGAAGTGCCAATCAAGCCGTTAGCATTAAGGGTTCACTCGTCAAAACTGAATGAAGGCGAGCTTTCAGAGCTCTTTACAAGTCCACCGCAACCTCTGTCGAATGAGGAGCAGGTTGAGGTCTTTGAAACGCTTGGTACCGGCTATAATGTTTGGAACATGGACGAGGGTCAGTTTGCCGAAGTCGTTCCGCTGATTAACTTCTATCGCCGACAACTCAGCAGCCGGTTGAAGACGCACTTTGGCTTGAAGGTTTCCCATATTAAGGAGCAAGGAGACAAAGTCAGCTTTACCACTCAAGATGGTTTGACACTTGAGGCAGACCAACTTGTTCTTTGTCCCGGACCTTGGGCACGTTCTGAAGTTTTTTACCCCTATACACAAAACCTTGGTATTCACATCAAGCGTATTGTTGCGTTCCATATAGATGATGTGGCTCCCCCGGCAAAAACAGTAGATTTCTTCTTTGATGAAGATGCATTCTTTATGCCACTTGAGGGGGGGCATAAGCGGCTCTTCAGCTTTACTCGCACGAAATGGGGTGTAACCCCAGCAGAATCTTATGGTGAAATCACAGTTGAGGATCGTGAACAAGGATTAAGTGTCCTTGATAAAATTGGACCTCGATTGAGTGCACAAATGCGTGGTGGGCAGGTTTTTTGCGATGCATATAACGATAGTCGTGCCCCCATTGTCACATTAGTGGGACAGAGTGGACGCATCGTTTTTGCCGGAGCTGCAAATGGTTCAGGCTATCGGTTAGCTCCGGCCATTGCACGCGATGTGCGAAAAACCCTTCAAAATGCTAGTGTGCAGGAGATGGCGTAATGAAGGTCTTTAGGCTGAATGATTGCGATTTTTCCGAAGCTTTTGGAATTCAGATGGCTTCGATTAATGCTTTCCCAGATGCGACCAATGTGGGGACCGCCTACGGTACGATAGAAGCTGGTGGCGTAACAGACTTCCACCGTCACGATGAATGCGAGCTCTTTGTCATTCTTGAAGGCACAGGCAAAATTGAAACAGATGGAGCAGAGATTATCCCAATCGGTAAGGGTGACGTTATAGCAATCTCGCCATTCGACAAGCATGTTCTGCGAAATACCGGAGAACAGAGAATAACCTTTGTCACGGCTTATTGGCGTGATGTTGTTGCAGCTTTAGGGGCAAAATCGGAAAAGACCTCAAATGTGGACGAGAGTGCGCCCGTTTTCGTTTTTTCGACTCCTCCTACACCAAATGGTGATTTACACCTTGGGCATTTGTCTGGCCCATACATTGGCGCAGACGTATTTGCGCGCTTTCAGCGTTTAAAAGGCAAACAAGCATATCACATAACGGGTAGCGACGATTATCAGAGTTACGTGATTGCAAAAGCCCGACAGATGGGTAAGACACCGCAAGAGGTCGCAGATCATTTCAGTAAAGAAATCGCGGAAACTTTGCGATTGCTGGATGTTCAGATAGATCAGTACACAGTTACATCTCATGCCGAGAATTACGAGGAGCAACTTAAAGGCTTCTTTCAGCGCATTGTAGACTCTGGTGGGGCGCAACGCAGAGCCGACAATGCAGCCTTTGATCCGGATACGAATGCTTATCTTTACGAGTGCGACATCTCAGGCCAGTGTCCAACATGTGGCTCAGCTTGCGGTGGAAACATTTGTGAGGAATGCGGTGAGCCAAATCTGGCTTATGATATGATTGCGCCTGTTTCGGCTGTTTCCGGGAAGATGCCTGACATACGTTCCTGTGAGCGATATATGCTTAAGCTCAATGACTTTGCCGAGCATATACTGGGATCATTGCGTGAAGTAAAAGCAAGTGCACGCCTGCAAGTGTTGGCGCATAGTGTACTGGGCCGTGAGGATTTCCATGTTCCGATCACTCATATTCAGGATTGGGGCGTTTCACCCAATGATCCTGACCTGTCTGATCAGGTGGTTTGGGTGTGGCCTGAAATGTCCTTCGGTTTCCTCTATGGCATTCAGGCTGTAGGCGGACGCCTTCAACAAGAATGGAATGCTCTGAAACCCCAGGATGACTGGAAAATCGTTCACTTCTTTGGATATGACAATAGCTTCTATCACACCATCCTCTATCCAGCGCTCTACAAGGCGGCATTTCCTGAGTGGAAGGCGGATATCGAATACCATGTAAATGAATTCTATTGCCTTGAAGGCAGCAAGTTTTCAACCAGCCGACAAAGAGCTGTATGGGGTAAGGAGGTGTTGAATCAAGAGACTGTAGATTGTGTACGTTATCACATGTCTCTTACCCGAGGAGAAGTCAACCGAACCAATTTCTCGATTGATGCTCTGCAAAGCTCGAACACAGAATTGAACGAAATCTGGCAAGGTTGGCTCAACGAACTTGGCCACGAAGTATTGAGAAGATATGATGGCGCGGCACCAGATGCCGGTGACTGGGGTGTCGATCACCAAGCCTTCTTTCACACATTAGAGAGCCACCGGAAGCACATTGAGAACTACTATTCTTCACAGAACTTCTCTCTTAATAAAGCTGCTGACGGCGTTCGCAATCTGGTTGCAGATAGTATTCGGTTTACTGAAATGAACAAACACCTTGCCGGAACATCATCAGCTTCTGATTGGAACCGAACGACAATTGCATTGCAACTGGCGGCTGCGCGTCTGCTTTCAGATGTTACAGCACCCCTTATGCCGCGATTTGCTGACAATCTACGTATTGGACTGGGGCTTTCTCCGGTTACGAAGTGGCCGGATACCATCGAATTACTTCCAGTTGGAAATCGTGTGACGCTTGCAGACCAGCGGTTCTTCTCAGAAATGATCGCACAAGGTCCCTTTCTGATTAACAAGGTGGGGACTACCTAATGAATCTTGAAGTTCATTCAAAAAAAACAACGCTGTTCAACACGCTTTTCACGAAGAAATGGAACGCAAATGATACTTTAAAAGTCTATTGCGCAGGAGAGCAACCAAAGACTGTTCTCCTTTCTGACCTTCAAGGTATGGTCGAGAATGTAGCTACATGGCTTATCTCACAAGGCGTGAAGCAGGGCAATCGCCTTGGTATCGTCTCTACGAACCGACTTGAATATGTTCTGTTGGACCTGGCTGCATTACGTCTTGGTCTCGTTACCGCCGGCTTTGACCCGGCATCCTTTGCAAAACAGCAAGATCTTGCTGACAGTTATAGTTTGGATCTGCTGTTTTACGATAAGAAATTTGCTGAGACGCAAGCATCCGCTAAGCAAGCTCGCGTGATTGATACGGTCTTAGAGGCGGCCCTTACCCCTCAGGATATCTCTTTGCCAATACCTATCGAATATGACGAAAAGGATGTTTGCACGATCAAGTTTACATCAGGCAGCACGGGCGCTGCCAAAGGTTTGGGCGCGACAGTGGGGAGTGTTGGACAGTCGTTAAGTTCAACACAAAAAATGTTTAGTCATGGACCGGGTGATACCCTGCTAGTTTTCCTTCCATTATCTCTGCTCCAACAAAGATACTGGATTTATTCTGCAATTCACTATGAGCATGATGTTGTCCTCGCAGATTCCCGTCTTGCTTTGGAAGCCATACAACAAGAACATCCGACAGTTATTATGGGTGTTCCCGCGTTTTTTGATGCACTTAAGGAATTTATTGAAATGATGGCGGGAGGAGATGGCCATCCAGAAGCACTAGTCAACGCTGCAAAACAGGTCTTGGGTGAAAATATCAGATATCTTTGGACGGGCTCTGCTGCTGCCCGACCGGATACACTGGAGTTTTTTGAGAGGACATGCGGTGTTGCAATTTATGAAGGGTATGGCCTCAACGAAACTTGTATCACAACAAAGAACCATCCTGAAGCGCATAAGCGAGGCAGTGTTGGGAAACCGCTTGATGGCGTAAGGGTTGAGATAGGTTCCGACGGTGGCATCTATGTCTATCGAGATCATCCTGTCAATGATCACTACATGTATGCCGCAGAAGGTGTGTCAGAAAAAGTGTTCATGTCAGACGGAGCGGTCGCAACCGGCGATTTGGGTCATATTGACGAAGATGGTTTTCTTTATGTAATGGGCCGGGCAGATGATGTCGTTGTACTCACAAATGGTAAAACAATTGCTGTTCGTCCTCTGGAAGAGCGTATTCTTCAACTGCCTGATGTGAAACAAACAATCGTGATCGGGACAGGACGCCACTTGCTCGCTGCACTGGTGAGTACCGCACCAGACAACGACAGGGAAGATGTGAAACGCGATGTTCTGAATGCTACACGGGGTGTGGGGTCTGAAGCTGTGGAACTGGTGATTTTTGCTGACGATGGGTTCTCAATGGAAAATGGGCTTTTGACATCTCAGGGCAAAGTAAGGCGGCGTGCAATTCAAGAATACTACAATGAAGTAATCCAGAAAGGGTATGGAGGGCAGTCATGACCACTACAGAAACCATTATCCGGCGTCATATTGCTCAGACAGCAAAATCTAAGGGCAAATCACCGGAAGATATTGATCTTACCGCTAATCTTAAGCAAGAGTTTGGGATTTCATCGATGAAGCTTATTTTGCTGATGACTGCATTGTGCAAGGAATTTGACGTGCTTCTTTCCAGTTTTGATGAGCGGGATCTTGCAGTAATAGATCGAGGTGAAGACCTGATCAGAGTTTTTGAAAAAGTTCAGGAGGGAGCTGCATCATGACTTGGCAAACTGTTTTCACCCAAACGCTGGAAAATGACAGGGTTCTTCTACGCCCACTACAACGCTCGGACAAAAAAGCTCTGGCTGAAATTGTCTTTGATCCAGTGATCTGGAAGTACTTTGTAGCCTGCGTTCATACTGAAGAAGATCTTGATAAATTTATCGAAACTGGAATGGCGGATATGGAAGCTGGTCGGCGAGCTGTTTTCATGGTCTTTGATAAGAAATCTAATAGGTTAGCCGGTAGCATGTGTTTTGGAAATTTGGCTGAAGCTGACCGTCGGATTGAAATCGGGTGGTCCTGGCTTGGCACAAGTTTCCAGGGGATTGGAGTTAATCGTGGTGCGAAACTGGCTCTCCTTACTCATGCATTTGAGGCGCTTAGTTGTGAGCGCGTGGAGTTTAAGACAGATGTTCTGAATATACAGGCTCGTCGCGGTTTGAAAAATATTGGCGCTCAGGAAGAAGGAGTCTTGCGCAGTTTTAACTTCATGCCGAGTGGCAGGCGACGTGATGCAATCTTTTATTCAGTCCTAAAGAGCGAGTGGCCAAGCGTAAAAGAAAATCTTGAGCGTAATGGCCAGGCTAAGGAGGCACATAATGCCGTCCCGGCTTGATCTCATTGATCTCTCGGGCACATTTTATGAACTGGGAGTTAAGCACGGTCAGAAGGACAGCGAAAAAATTCGGCATTTTCTGAAAGACGGTGTCGCGCGACTCGATACATTTCACGGGTCTGGCGTTGAATTTTCGCAGTTTGAAGAGCAACTGCGCCTCTATGGAGACATGATCAAGCAGGAAACACCCAATCTCTTTCAGGAAATCAGAGGCTTAAGCGAAGGTGCCGGGATTCCGATGGAACAGGCCGTGTTATTGCAGACACGAAGGGAAATGGGAGGATATACACGTTTTTCGACTGTGGGAGATTGTACAACCTTCGCGCGTACACGTGGTAAACCTGTTCTTGGTCAAACGGTTGATCTCGCTGGTGACATGGATGAGCATGTAACTGTGCTGCGTATTCAAGAAGGAGAGAACAGGTATCGCTCACTCCTTTTGAGTTTTTCAGGTCTTATCGGCTATCTTGGTGTGAATGATCAGGGCCTTGCTGTTGGCTTAAACCTTGTTTTAGCAGGCGATTGGCGCCCCGGAGTGCCGCCCTACCTTGCTATTCGCCATGTGCTGGACACCTGCAAATCAGTGGATGAAGCAATTGCACGATTTAGTGCGTTGGATTTGGCTAGTTCGCGTTGTTTTGTTGTCTGCGATCATTCTAATGCAGCTTTTGTTGAGGTGGTGGAAAATCGCGTTTCGGTCCATCGCAGTCATGAAGTGGTTCACACCAATCATTATCTCAGCCCGGAGTTTGTCGCTCATGATGAACTGAATATCTTCGCACAGAATGGATCAAAGAAGAGGATGGAAGCATGCCAGTCCTGGCTGGATGCCAACCCGTCAGAGTGCTCTTTGGAAGACTATTTTGAAATGTTTAGTCAGAAACCAATCCGTGTTGTTGGTGTAGGTGATCGCAGTGTTGAGAAAACAGTTGCATCTGTTGTTCTCGATCCTGTGAACGGTGCGCTTCATGTACGTGAAGGTGATCCATATATGACAACCACCAAGTCTTTCCAGATGACAGGCTGGTAAGGGGGAATATGATGAATGTGCAAAGCGTAGAAATGAAGCCCAACACATCTTTGGAAGATGATTGGCTGAAGTCCGAACTGGTTCAACTTCCATTTTTTGACGAAAAACACCGGGACATTGCTGAGCGTCTTTTCGCTTGGGGTCTGAAGAACCAAAGTGAGATTGATGATGCGCTCTTGCTTTCGCCACACGAAGCAGTACGTCAACTCATCAGGCTCTTGGGTGACGGCGGGTGGTTTGTAACCGTTTTGAGGGAAGAGGTAGATATTCGTGCTGTGTGCATCATCAGAGATATTCTGGCACATAAACATGACTTGCTAGATTATGCCTTTTCAATTCAGATGCTTGCAACACTTCCCTTTGTCTTGGCTGGCAACGAGCAACAGCGCTCTGAGATACTACCGAAACTCTTCTCCGGCGAAGAAGTTGCTGCTTTTGCTCTGACAGAGAAGGAAAGTGGTTCAAATATCTCGAAAATAGCGATGGAAGTGAGCGAAGTTGAAGGCGGTGGCTTTAAACTGAATGGTAAGAAGCATTGGATCGCAAATGCTGATATTGCAGATCACATCAGCGTCTTAGCCCGTACGGCTCCCGGCCCTCTGGGTCTTTCTTTTTTTGTGGTGCCTACCAATCTTGAAAGTGTTTCGACGCAAACTATTGACTTTATTGCGCCGCGCCCCTTTGCAGATATTACCTTTACGGACTGTCTCCTTCCAGAAACCAGTGTTCTTGGAGAAAGAGGTATGGGTCTGGCCGTTGCAATTGAAACCCTGGAGCGATGCCGGATAACTGTTGGTGCCGCTGCTAATGGTTTTGCACGCCGCGCCTTTAATGAAGCTTTCAATCACATCTTAGGTCGCGGAAAGCTCTCTGAGATTCCACAGGTGAAACAGGTTCTTGCCGATATGGCAGCAAAACTGAACATCTCTCAATTAGCTGTAGGTCAGGCGGCCTGGGAAATGGACCGTGATGGTGAACAAAAAGGTCCTCTTTCATCACTGGCGAAGCTTCAGACCACCGAATATGCCCAGCAAGTGGTTGACCATTGCGTTCAGTTGCACGGCGCCGCTGGTATGGTGCCGGGCTCCGTACCGGAAGCCCTTTATCGGCAAGTTCGTTCGCTGAGAGTTTATGAAGGCGCTTCCGAGGTTCAGACAGCTATCTGGACAGCCGCAGTGATGGCTGGTGGGCTTCGGTAGTTGTCTTCCTAAGATAGAAAATTGAAGTTCACTAAGCCCCGGTGAATATGTTGCCCGGGTCTAATGAAACAACTTTGAGCGTAGTCGATGGGCAACCGCGCAAGGTGTCATGAAACGATCTGTTAGCATTCTATGACGAGAAAATTTCTGCAACCTGCGACAGTTTATGAGTGAACACAGGTTGTTAACCGCCTAACTGTCAGCAATCAAGACGATCTAACGTAACCGCGGATTACTTTGGAAGGTCACTGTTTGTTTTACCTTTACTCCCCTTATGGTTGCTGTAACTTCATATTTCGGAAGCCAGTTGACCTCGGTAAAACCAACACTTACAGCAGTGTAACCAACGAGTTTTTGCTCCATTATTTCAACGCAATTATCTAAACCAGTTATAAAAACCTCTGTCATCGTAATCTCCAGAGTGATCAATGACCCGCGAAATGTCGTCTGTCAGGCTACCTGTATTCAGTTTATGCAGGTTCTCCCTATTCGATTAAATTCAAGCAAACCAAAGGGGTCTTAAAATCGTGCATCTACTTTGCTAGGCCAAGGATTGATGCCTTGCTGTAGCCAAAGCAACGTATCTTTCCAAAAGTCTGTGATGTGCCGATCATGGAAGAGATTAAAATGACCAACTGCATCTCTGCCAAAATCTCTGGGATGAAGACGCACAATCGTACGGTCCGCACCCTCATAATAGTCCAGTGTCCGGGTTACCGCAGGAATGGTGCCGAACTCATCATCCATCATCGAAACCGCGAGGATTTCCCCCTTCAATGAGGCCATGCGTGAAAGGTATTTTTCACGTTCATGGGGCGGGTAGTTCATTTCAAAACGTGACCGGCGAAAGCTCCATTCATTTGCAACACCTGCGGGCAGATCTTCTAACCAGCCCAGCTTACTCCCTGGGAAATACCCATAAATTGCGGTGAGGGCAGGCATAACGATATGCCATTTGAAGAACATGGAAAGCTTGCTGCCTGGAGCATAGTCACCACACCAGGCGTATTGCGCTCCGACGGTAAGCATGCGCTCAACACGCCTGGCGTTATCCGCAAGACCGGGCAAGTACCCGCCGACACTGTGACCCACCACCATAAGTGGTGTCTCCGGCTTGTGCTTATGCATGAAGTGCACAGCAGCATCAAAGTCTTTTTCTCCCCAGTCCCGCCAACGGAACCCACAGTGATTAAGGGTGACTGGCCTTGAGTTTCCAATACCCCGATAATCGTAGGTCAACACGTCAAAGCCCTCAGCCGCTAAAAAGCGGGCGTAGCGGTGATAAAACTTAGATATCACACCGGTAGCCGGGTTTATGATTACCTTACCATTTCTTCCATAATTGGTTCCATGCCAGAGGTTCCCGCCCAGTGAAATTCCATCACTGCAGATAATTTTAGCTTCTTCAATCTCAATATGGTTTCGAAAATCATTGGTCTTAAGCATGTGTAAAAGGCTATTTGAAAAAAAGTCTTTTGTATATTCACTAGTCGGTATACATTGCCGTTATGAGAACCAATGTACCTAAGACTAAAGAACGTATTATCAAGGCTGCCTCCAGGCTGTTTCAGCGTGAAGGGGTGAGAGATGTAAGTCTGGATATGATTGCCAGCGAGGCGGACCTTACTAAGAGGACGATCTATTATCATTTCCGCAGCAAAGACGACATAATAACAGCCTATCTGCAATCAAGAGATCAGCCGAATTTCAATCAGTTTCAAAAATGGTTCAAAGAGGCTGAAGGAGAGCTGCCCGATAAGATCGAGGGTGTTTTTGTCGGCCTTGCACATGTGATGCAGCATCCAAGGTGGAAAGGCTGCGGTTTTCTGCGCACAAGCGTAGAGCTTATCAAAATGCCAGGGCATCCAGCAGTACAGGCCGCGCAAGCGCATAAGAAACGAGTGGAGATGTGGCTTACAGCGGTTTTTAGTGACTACGGATTTGAAGAACTGAGCCCGAAACTTGCAAAGCAGATTATGTTGTTGCTGGAGGGAAGTTTTTCGATGATGCTTCTGCATAAAGACACGTCTTATGTGAGAGAAGCAGGAAAGGTTGCAAGCCTTCTCACCGGACGAAGCCTTTGCTCCTTACAGGATGGATCTCAGTCTGTTAAAGCAGCAGCAATATAGATACTGCAACGGCAACGTTAAGTGTGTTTCTTCATAGTTTTAGATAATAAGGTAATGAATATATTTTGTTCTGGCAGAGTAGTTTTGAAAGATAAAATGAGAGGCGGCCCATAGGGCGCGCCAGTTAAACTTTGAGTGCTTTATGTATTGGAGGAGCAACCGCATTGAGCAAGCAACTAAGATTTGGTTGAAGCTTTACACAAAGCATCATGATCGGTTGAGTATAAAGTGACTAATTCAAATCAAGCAGGCCACTTTGAACTGCCATTGCCACAGCTGATGCTCGATTAACCGCACCCAGCTTCATCATAATATTTTTGATATGAAAATTGACTGTGTTGATTGATATTTCTAATATTTGCGAAGTTTCCTTCGAAGTTTTTCCATGAGCAGTCCAAATTAGAACTTCAATTTCCCGATCTGTAAGCAAATCACCCGCCATATTTACCTCTACTCTTACAATAGTCAGATAACTGAAAAAAACTAAATCGCTTCAAGTGTTATCTACAGTAGCTGTAGATAATCTAAACAATGATCTACGTTTATAATCTGACCTCTTTTCAAAAAACGCTTCTTTTACATTAATATGACCTAGCGTAAATGTAGTTTTGTGTCGTGTCTATTACTTATTATATAAAATAATATTGGAAAAATATATGTGAATAGATATATCTTGCTTCACTTAAACCATCGCTCTGACACGATTTATATCGCAATGATTCATCTGATGAGAGCGAAACCCACAGCCAACTAGGTTGTGTTGACAAAGTCTCGTATCCATAGATGCACAGCAGCTGGATTTAGGAAAGAGGCGAAAGGCACGTTAGTTTTGTCGCATCGAATAGCAATCTTGCGGTGCTGTTTGACCTTATTGAACATGCCCTCACTGTGGTTTCTGTTTTACAGGCTCTAAAGTCGCAATATATCGGGTCATTTGACTTCAGCGGAATGACAGGGCTGATGCCCGCAAGCAGCAGGCTTTGGTGAACAGCATCGCTATCGTATCCGTTATCTGCCAGAAACAGCAGGAGCTTGTGCACAGGCATATCCAACAGAGCGGGAACAGCACTATAACCTGATGCCTCACCACCTGTCAGGACAAAGCCGGAGGGCGCCCCTGACCGTCAGTTCGGGCGTGAAATTTTGTCGTAAAGCCACCGCGTGATCGACCAAAAGCTTCCTTATGCGTCCTCCCTTAGCGCCTGCAACCTGACTACGGATCTGAGTGGGAAACTTCCTACATCGAACTGTTGAATATAGACGCATGGGATCAGGATTTAATGACAGGGCCTTATAAGGGCGCAGGTAGAAAGTTAGTTGGTTTGAGCAATGGAGATGAGCGTTTGTGACATGAAAGGGATATACTTGAAACGGTCATGCTTCTCGCAAAGCAACCAAGTCATTGAGATGTCAGGTCATGGATGCATAAAGCACAAGTTACTCAAATGATATGCTGTGTTAGTCTATCAAACACTAATCATTTGAAGGACAGTGAAGAAACATTAAGACAGAGACTCTCCAACTTCTCAGGGGCAGTCCATGGTAATTGTTCAACGTTTTAATATTGTCTTTTCCGAATATGACAAAGGGCTGCATAGAGCAGCCCTTTGTGGCTGTGTTTTAAGCCTCTAGCCTATCCGTTTTTTGGTGCTTTAAAGACTTTAACTTCTGGCAGTTCTCCTTCGAATTTCTCGAAGTCTGCAATGACGGTGTGACCGCAGTTGCCTTGCGCCAGCTTGGAGGTGCCAAGG
The DNA here is from genome assembly GCA_947496145.1 of uncultured Pseudovibrio sp. GTDB lineage: Bacteria > Pseudomonadota > Alphaproteobacteria > Rhizobiales > Stappiaceae > Pseudovibrio. The sequence goes on along the minus strand of CANMBS010000042.1, from coordinate 12,635 downwards.
TCTGGGGTCAGGGTGTTTACGTCACCATAGGCGCAGAGGCTGCCGACTTTGCCACCTTCAACCGGATCGTACCAGGCACCTTCGTAGAGGCGGATAACGCTTGGCATAATGTCTTCACTGACGATTGCACCGGCCAGTGTCTGACCACGATCATTGAAGATGCGAATAACATCGCCGGACTTGATGCCGCGTGCTTCTGCATCTTTCGGATTGATCATGCATGGTTCACGGTCTGCAACAGCATAACCTTCGCGAAGGATTGTGCCGCAGAGCTGAGAGTGCAGGCGATCATTCGGATGACCCGTGTTAACATGGATCGGGAACTTGGCACCCGGACCATCGAGGCGCTCAAGCGGCTCCATCCACATTGGGTGTGGAGGGCAGTCGTCATAGCCCATTTTCTCGATGTTCTTGGAATAGATCTCGATCTTACCAGTTGGTGTACCCAGTGGCTCCAGAAGCGGGTCTTCGCGGAAATCAGCGTAGCGAACATACTCTTTTGCAGCTTGTGAGACCGGGTGAACAACAATACCGTCTTCCCAGAATTTCTCAAACTCAGGCATCTCAAGGTTTTTGCTTGCTGCCTGTTTTTGAGCCTGCTCGTAGTAATGTTTGATCCAGCCCATTTCATCACGACCATCAGTGTAGGCTTCCTTGTTACCAAGGCGTTCTGCAATATCAACGAAGATGTCATATTCACTGCGCGCTTCGAAGACAGGATCAACGATCTTCTTCATCGCAACAGTAGCTTTGTTGGAATAAGAGCCCATTGCTTCGATATCATTGCGCTCATAGGCAGAAGCTGCCGGAAGAACGATATCCGCAAAGCGTGCAGTTGCAGTCCACTGATAATCCTGAACAATCACTGTTTCCAGTTTCTGCCAGGCCTTGATCATGCGGTTGCGATCCTGATGGTGGTGGAACGGGTTACCGCCAGCCCAGTAGGCAATCTTGATGTCCGGGAAGGTGTAGCGAGTACCGTTAAAGTCGTATTCTTCACCCGGACGTTCCAGCATCTCAACAACACGTGCCACCGGAATGGAGACAGAGCCTTCCATCGCACCGCCATCATTCATGCCGGAAAGAGCAGGGCCGTCGGAAGTTGGAACACCACCGTTGGAGTAGTGGTAGGAAAGACCGAAGCCACCACCTGGCAGACCGATCTGACCGAGCATGGAAGCCAGAGTTACCAGCATCCAGTGTGGCTGCTCGCCGTGGTGCTGACGCTGCATGGACCAGCCACTGGTGAGCATGGTACGATTGCCCATGAACAGGCGTGCCAGTTCTTTGATCTTATCAGCAGGAACACCGCAGATTTCAGAGGCCCATTCAGCAGATTTTGGTGTCTGATCTGTCTCACCAGTCAGATATGGAAGGAACTTTTCAAAACCTGCGGTGTATTCGTCCATGAAGTCAGCGTCATACAGCTCTTCAACAAAGAGAGTATGTGCCATGCCAAGCATAAGAGCGACGTCGGTCTGTGGTTTGACCTGCACCCATTCTGCGTCCATGAACTCTGCGGTTTTGGACTTCAGTGGATCAATACAGATAACCTTTTTGCCGGTCTTCTTGTACTCTTCAAGGTAGCGGTAGCTATCATGATCAGCAATCAACCAGTCGATCTGGTTAGTCTTGACCGGATCAGCGCCCCAAACAACAAGAACCTCTGTGTTTTCGACAACAACCGGCCAGACGGTCTGCTGTTCGTAAACTTCCAGTGTGCCCATAACGTGCGGCATGATCACCTGAGAAGCGCCTGTTGAGTAGTCACCTGTATGAGTGACGTTTGGCATTTGCAGGCCACGGTTGATCAGGCGACGCAGCAGGCTGCGGCTGTTATGGATTTTACCGGCGCTCTTCCAGCCATATGTACCGGTGAAGACACTGCGAGGGCCATGAGTTGCCTTAGCGTACTTGAGTTCCTGAGCAACCAGGTTGAGTGCTTCGTCCCAGCTCACACGAACAAAGTCGTTGCTGCCACGATCTTCAACATCTGCACCGCGACCCTTTTCAAGGTACGCACGGCGAACCATTGGATATTTGATGCGGGATGGAGAATAAACCGAATCCATGACGCCCGCCAGCTGATGGCTGGGATGTGAATCCTGTTCCCAGGGTTTTACTTCCGTCCAGCGTCCATCCTTGACCACTGCACGGAATGCGCCCCAGTGACAACCGGAGAGTACCTCTCCGTTGACTGCTGCTTGTGCAAGCCGTGGTGAGAAGACGGATGGAGCCAGTACACCCAGAGCGCCCAGTGCGGAAGCGCCTTTCAGGAAGCTACGACGAGACGTATAGTTTGTAATGAGTTTCGACATCTCTGCTGTCCCTTTATTTTGGCAGAATAATCGATGAATTGAGCAAGTTGCTCGATGAGAACAGCCTGTTTTCTCTGAGTGTTACCCTAATCATTGCGTGTAAACGTGGTTCGCGCGTTGATTGAATGGGATGTAAAATCGAGTAAACAGGTTGTAAATGGAGTTACTCAGGCTGCCGTGCTAGCCTCATTCAGGCAGCTCATGTCCACGCTGAGCCATGTGTTCAGAGCGATAGCCAAACTCTTGTAAAAGCCAGATGAGTCGAAACGTTCACAGCCATCGCAGAAAGAGGGCACCCAATTGAGCAAGTGGTTTGACAGGAACCACACCTGATTTTGATGAAGCGCACAGGCGGCCTCATAGTCACCATTCGCCTCTGCCTGTGCTTCTCTGTCGATATATTCTGCCAGAACATTAAGCTGAACGCCGAGATGGTCTGCAGGTTCCTTCAACGAGCTTTCAATCGAAATGCCAAGTTCGTTGAGGATCACATTCATGTCTGACGTGGGCTTTTGAAAGAGCGTACCTTTTTCATTGCAATAGGCAGACTCATAGGGAGGAGCGGAGCGCTGCCCACCTGCGCCAAGGAACAGCTTGGCATAGGCAGCTGCCAGATCGAGCAACTGTGTCTGGCAGGTTGCTTCAGGCTGTTGTGCCAGTTTGAAAAGCTCATCGGTGAGGGGACGGAGCGCTGATATCTGGGCCAACGTGTCCAGAAGTATCCTCCCTTCTGGAGAGCTATAGCTCTCCAGAGTTTCGGCTTTCACTTCGCTGGTGAAGAAGCATGCAAGCCAGCGGTAGACGAGAGACCTGTCATTGTTGGAAAGGATAATGGTTTTGTGCTTACCCATGAGCTCCACTCCCACCAGTGTCTTTTGCGTTAAGTTGCAGATATTTCTGCAAGATGCGGTATTGCTCTTTGTCCAGTGAGATGAAACGCTTCATAGCCTTGAGAGAGCCAATCCACTGGTTGGCGAGGAAGTGTTCAGGATCACGCAGGCCATGACAGGTGGAGCAGGCTGCGGTGTACATTTCCTTGGTATATGTCCAGAGCTGATCGCCCTCTGAAATCAGGTTGTCTTTTGTAACCCATGTGTCGATCTGAACCTGATGCCAGGTGAGTTCAGTGTCAGGGTCAATCTCAGTTTTCAGACGCTCGATCTTACCGGTTACTTTCTTGCCAATCGTCGCAGAGAAAATGCGCTGTCCTCTGAGGGCATAGATTACACGGTCTACCTGATCCTGTTGCCAGCCAGCGATACGTACTTTGAGAAGGTCACCACTGCGCTCCAATACAGTGATGTCAGTTCCGCCCAGAATGCGTCCATCGCTTCGCCCATTACTTTCTGCCTTAGACTGCTCGACAAAAAATGGCTTGCTGGTAATCGCATAAAGATGATCGGCAGCGGCACCTTCGCTTACAGATTGCGCCTTGAGTTCGTCGAACAAAGCTTTGTAGCCCTGAGACATATCCGGCAACTTGTGGGCAATGCCTTTGTGACAGGAGATGCAAGTTTCTCCATCCTTGAAACCTTTCTGCATGGTTTCAGAGGCTTTAGGATGCTGCTTTGCGAAGTCCATAGAGTCTTGCTTATGGCAGTTTCGGCATTGCCTGGAGTCGTTTGCTTCCATCTCTGCCCAGACACTTTTTGCCATGGTCAGGCGATGAGCCTCAAATTTCTCTTTAGTGTCGATCTTGCCAGTAAGCTTGGAATAAACCTCTTTGGCTGCTTTGATCTTGCGGATGATTTTTGGGTAGGTGTCTTTGGGTACGTGACAATCTGAGCAGACAGCCTGAACGCCGGATGCGTTTGAGAAGTGAGGTGACTCCTTGTACTCCTCATAGACCGTGCTGCGCATTTCATGGCAGGAAACACAGAACTCTAAAGTGTTGGTGTAGTCCATTGCTGTATGGAAGCCGCCCCAAAAAACGATACCACCACCGAATGCAGCGACCAGTAACAAACTTATTGGAAATATTGCGGTTTTCGTCCGCAAGAGTCGACCGAATTTCATCTTTAATCTCTTTTGCACTCTCGGACAAGTCGGTCCGTTTAATGCTCAGAGAATTAGCCTAAGGTTGTAAATAGCGTTTGGAGGAAATATGAATGGTGTGTAGAATGGTGTAAACATAATGTAAACACACAAGCCGACAATAAGCATATGACAAACAAGGCACATATACTGGTCGTTGATGATGATCTGACCAGCCGCGTTGCACTTTCAGGATATTTTGAGACTGAAGGATACCGTGTTTCTGAGGCTCAGGACGGTGCGCAAATGCGTTCGGTGTTTGCAGGCGGCGATGTTGACCTTATCATGCTTGATATTCGCCTGCCGGATGATGATGGTTTGACCCTGTTGAAGGAAGTGCGAAAGCAGTCAGATGTTGGCATCATTATGGTGACAGGCCGGACGGACGAAGTTGATCGCATTGTTGCTCTTGAAATGGAAGCTGACGACTATGTGATCAAGCCATTCAATCCACGGGAGTTGCTGGCACGATCCAAAAATCTGCTCCGCCGTGTTAAAGCAACCCGTGCGCCCATTCCTGTTAATGAACGTGTGTTGTATTTTGCAGGTTGGGCGCTGGATTTGGATAAACGCGGTCTTCAATCCCCCAACGGGGAAGATGTTCGTCTGACGCGCGGCGAGTTCGAGCTTCTTTCAGCACTGGTAGAGAACAAGGGCCGTGTGCTGACACGTGACAATCTGTTGGATCATCTGAATCACCGGGAGTGGGATCCCAGTGATCGAACCGTAGACGTGCTTGTCGGTCGATTACGCCGCAAAATTGAAGAAAATCCCAAAGCCCCCAGATTAATTACTACTGTGCATGGTGTTGGCTATGTGTTCACCGGAACCAGCTGAGTTTTTTGATTTGAAAGTCAGATAGATGCTTCTGTTATGCAATTGAGCCAGACTTCATTTAATTTGTGTTTTGAGAGCGTGAAGTTCACTTCAAGCGTTCCGAAAATTTCCAGAATCCTTTGTTTGTCTTCGTCCAATGCAGCCTGCTCCAGCTGTTCTGCAAGATTTGCAAGATAAACGAGACCCACGTTGTAAGAAGCACCTTTCATAGTGTGGGCCTTATCTCCTAATTTTGGAAAATCCTCTATTGCAATCAGGTTCCTCAGCTCAGGAATGAAGTAGTGTGATGTTTGTGTATACGCATCAACAATGCGCTTTGTACGAGTTTCCCCCAGCATTTCGCAGTGACCTAACAATACAGTCTTATCGATAAGTTCCTGCGGCTCGCCTTGCAGATTCTGTTGAGATTCTTGAGCGAACATGGTTCTGTCTGCAAGGCAGGATGCGATTGCATCTTCGAGTTCTTCTTGAGAATACGGTTTACCAAGGTAGCCGTCGGCCCCGGCAGTGAAACTCTTTTCAATATCTGTCACGAAGATACCTGCGCTCTGTACGATGACTGGAACACTTGCGATCTTGTGGTTATGTGAAGCTCTGATGCGAGTGATCGTGTCAGTGCCGCTCAGACCTGGCATGCGATTGTCCATGAGCACCAAGTCGAAGTGATGCTGGTGCAGTTGCGTTAGCGCTTCTTCTCCATTATCGACCGTTACGCAAACATGCCCAGCTTTTTGAAGGAAACCTTCAGTCACCAATTGATTGACACTGTTATCTTCTGCCAGCAGGATTTTTAACTGCCTTGCTTTCCAGGTTTCCTGCTTAGTTTCGTCAAGAGCTGCGACTTGGTTTGATTCAAAGAAGGGGACCGTGAAGTGAAAACTTGCACCTTGCTTCTGATTGTTTTCGCATCCAATTTCACCACCCATTGCTGTGACTAGGCGTTTTGAGATAGCAAGGCCGAGACCAATTCCCCCATAAAGGCGGCTAGTGGTCGCGTTTTGCTGAACAAAAGGTTCAAACAGATAAGAGTTATCGCCCGCTGGTAACCCCACGCCTGTGTCTTCCACAGAGACTGTCAGGCACTGTGCATGTCTTATTTTAGTTTCTGGAATGTGCACATTGATGGTGATGCTACCACCTTCCGTAAACTTGACTGCATTGCTGACGAAGTTAAGCAAAATTTGCCTGATCTTGGTCGGGTCTGCTCTCATAAACTCGGGAACCTGCGAGTGTACGTTGGCACGAAGCTGGATGCCTTTTGTATTTGCGTCCTGCTGGATCAAATCAACAACTTGCTTAATCACTTCGCGAATTTTGAAGTTAATGGTCTCAAGCTCAAGCGAACCAGCCTCAACCTTAGAGTAACTGAGCACATCATTGAGGATTGAGCGCAACATCTCACTGGAAGAAATGATACCATCAAGATATCGATGTTGCTCCGGCTTAAGCTCCGTGTCTTTGAGAAGGTCAGCAAGTCCGAGAACGCCGTTCAACGGTGTCCGAATTTCATGACTTAGAGAGGCGAGGAATGTGGATTTGGCACTGTTTGCCGCCTCTGCCTCCTCCCGTGCCTTTTTATGGTCCGTGATATCATTGAGTATGAGAATCATGCCAGGAAACTTGCGACTATAATCGACAAGATGCTGAACTCGAATATCAAAAACACGAGGCCCTTTTGCTGTGTTCAGAGTGACATCTGTAAAACAGGCTTCTGATCCCTGAGGCAGGTAGGGTTGTAATTGACAGCTCAACAGATCGCGCGTGGCATCGTTGATGTATTTGATCTTTGTGCTTTGCAATCCGCAAAAAACGGCCTGCGCGGCATAATTGAGATCGTTGACCCTGCCGTTTTCATCCATCAGCACGATGGGATCGCTCAAGCTCTCAAGGATCGTGAGGTACTTGTTTTTCTCGTTGGTTATGCGCCGATTTTCTTCATAAGATTCATGCAGTTTCTTTTCTTCATTAAAGCCACTCCACTCAGTGGAGAAGCCAAGCTCCATGAAATCAAAGTACCGCAACAAATATGCTTTGTATCTGGCTTTATCTTCCGTTGAAAAATCACTTGATTTCACCAGATCAAAATAGGCACAGCGATAATACTTGGTTAGACCGAGGAAGTATCCCAGAGTTACCCCTCTCGCCCGGTGGTTTCGGGCCTGCTCAACCCCATAGGCGGCAAAAGGGTGATTTAAAAAATCAGAGTTGATACTAATATCAGGTGGAGTGTCAAAGGCATCGATAGCTGCAACTATAGAACTGGACAGACCTTCGATAGATATGCGCCACGCTTCCCTGAGTGTTGCTGTGTACTGCGTATATCCCTGATTGTTCGCATAATAAAAAACACGATCAAGAAGAACCTCTTCATTCTTTAAAATCAGGTCTCGCAAGGCGTTCATTTCGATCTCCATCTCTCTTCGAAATATGAGAGTGATGGCAGCGACAATCAATTCAATACAACGCAACCACGTATTAGGGCTTAGGCGAGATCCCCAGAACCATTCTTACCGAACACAAAGGTAATATCTGATCAGATTGAGGGGTGTTGCTACCGCTGGCGCACAAAATGGATCTGACGTAACTTTTGTCGTTAACCTTAAACTGTGGTTCTCGATCACTTGCAAAATCGTAGCAATGAGAAACGCTAGTAACACACTTTATCCAGAATACGCACCAGCTGAACTGCGATAAATCAGCTCTGCGTTCCAGAGTATTTGAAGTTCCGATAAGGGAGCACCTTCAATCTGACGAATTGCTAGATTAGCAATTTCCATTCCGGCATCACGCAGTGTTGAGCGAGTGACTGTGAGTGGAGGATCCATGTTCTCAGCGGAGGCTTGCGGAAGACCGTCATCATGGGCCGTTATGGAAATATCTTTTCCGATAGATAGTCCGAGTTCCGTAGCGGCTTTATATGCACCCTGAGCGAGCAATGTTGACGAGCACACAAGTGCGGTTGGGCGATTTTTTTGCTCCAGAAGCTCTCGAGAAAGTGTATAACCGCGCTCTGCTGTCATTTCGCTGTTGCGGACAAAGTCTTGGCGGGGCTCCACGCCCTGCTCGCGTAATGCGGCTTCCCAGCCTTGTTGACGGTATAGCGCAAACACCAGATGTTCTTGCCCATTAAGGATCGCGATATCCCGATGACCCAGCTCTACCAGCATTCGAGTGGGTTGGTAAAAAACGCTGTAGTTGTCGATGTCCAGATACGGATAGGAGCTACAATGCTCCGTACGTCCATGGACGATGAAGGGTAACCCGAGCTCTTTTAATTGAACGATGCGACCTTCAGAGAGGTCCACGCACGACAGCACGACCAGATCTACACTGCCTTTGGCTGCAAACCGTTCATAGATAGATGCTTCACCTTTTTTGGATGCTGCCAGCAGAATATCATAATCAGTTTCTGAGACCTTCTCAGACAGACCTGCAAGGAACTCAACGAAGTGAGGATCAGCAAGAGGGTTGAGCTCTGAAGGGAAAGCAAACCCGATTACGTTGGATTTTCCTGTAGCTAAACGGCGAGCGTTTGCATTGGGGCGATAACCATGCTCATTTGCCGCTTTTTCAACTCTATCTCTGGTTTGCTCTGAAACGTCAGAATAACCATTAAGCGCGCGTGAAACTGTCGTTGGAGAGAGGCACAGATGATCCGCCAGCATTTTTAGTGTCATTCTTTGCAAGCTAATTTCTCCCCCAAAGTCATGAAGCTCTCAATACACCAGATGGTCAAGCTACGTTAGATGCGAATGCTGCAAACTGAGAGTTCGTCAAAATTTGCAGCAGAAAACTAAATATAGCCGCATTTTTATAATTTTCCAAAGCGCTTTGGGAATAAAGCTGCGACAAAACAGCTCACGCTCAAAGTCTGAAGCGTTCGAATTCGCAAATTCCCGGTTCTGTGAAAGCGGTTAACAGGATTGATTTGATCATGCATTCCGGCATTTTTGCTCCGTTCTGCAAGGCTGTACTCTTGGATGTTCCAATAGTATACCACTGCGTCTTGACACAGTGGGGCGAGTAGTTCACCTTGAGAATCCAAAGCGCTTTGGGAGAACTTCCAGCCAGAAGGTGTTTCATTTTGAGTGGTATGCTCAGAAAAACATCGCGGTCACAGATCGGTTCTTTCCAGAGTAATTTGAAAGATTGCGCATATTGTTTTGCTGCTACTGATGCTTGAGGAGGAGTTTCAGTGCGGGTGGCTCTTAAGAAAAATCAGAGTTACTAAAGGGAGGAATTCTGATGAGAATGCAAAAATCCAAACTTCGTACAGTCTTACTCGGTTCTGCACTTGCAGTGTTCGGGTCCGCAGGGATTGCCAGCGCCGCGGAAATCACTATCACTTGTGGTAGTGTAGGGAAAGAACAGGACATCTGTAAGACTGGTGCTGCAGATTGGGAAAAGCAGACTGGTCACACTGTTCGGGTGATTTCGGCACCATCTTCTACGACTGAGCAGCTGGCACTTTACCAGCAGATGCTTTCAACAGGCTCGTCGGACATAGATGTGTTTCAGATCGACGTGATCTGGCCAGGCATCCTTGGCAGTCATCTGGCTGATTTGAAGCCTTACTCCAATGGTGTCGAGGCGGAGCATTTCCAACCGATCGTAGCGAACAACACCTATAAGGGTAAGTTGGTTGCGATGCCTTGGTATACCGATGCTGGCCTGCTGTTCTACCGCAAAGACCTTTTGGAAAAGCATGGTCAGCCTGCTCCTGAAACATGGTCTGACCTGACGAAGAGCGCAAAGCTCATTCAGGATGCAGAAAGAGCTGCTGGCAATGACAAAATGTGGGGTTTTGTCTATCAGGCAAAAGCTTACGAAGGCCTGACTTGTGACGCATTGGAATGGGTTGACAGTTTTGGCGGCGGCGATGTCGTTAATGCTGAAGGCGACATTACGATCAACAATCCGCAGGCGATACAGGCCTTCGAAATGGCTGCAAGCTGGACTGGTACGATCGCTCCTGATGGCGTTCTGAACTACCAGGAAGAAGATGCACGCGGGGTGTTCCAGTCCGGCAATGCTGTCTTTATGCGTAACTGGCCATATGCATGGTCACTTGCTCAGGGCGCAGACTCCCCAATCAAAGATAAGGTTGGTGTGATGGCGCTGCCTAAAGGCGGTGAAAACGGGAAGCAAACCGGTACTCTTGGCGGCTGGCAACTTGCAGTATCCAAATACTCGAAGAACAAAGAAGCAGCTGCAAGCCTGGTGATGTGGCTTACCCGCAAGGATGAGCAAAAGCGTCGTGCACTGGCAGCTTCCTATAACCCGACCATTGCTTCGCTCTATGAAGACAAAGATATTCTGGAAGCCAACCCATTTATGGGTAATCTGAAAGACACCTTTACCAATGCAGTAGCCCGACCTTCTCGTGCAACTGGTGCCAACTACAACAAAGTCTCTAATGCCTTCTACAATGCCGTTCATAACACCATAAGCGGTAAGGTGGATGCTGCAACTTCTGTTGCCAAGCTTGAAAAGAGCCTGAAGCGCATCAAACGTAAAGGCTGGTAAACTCAACTTACCTTGCTGCGGGCAGGAGTATCCTCTCCGCAGCAAATCAAGAGGGGCAATGCCCCATCAGCTCGTTATTCTAGCATGTTTGGGCATAACATGAGCGAAGCTACCAATCTGCTGCCTGTGGGGGCAGCACCAACTCATCATTCCAGATTAACCTCAAGCAGATTGAAGGCGGCGTGGCTTTTCTTAAGTCCAATGTTGATCGCTCTTGCTGTTGTCGCCGGCTGGCCTTTGGTGCGAACGATCTGGCTTGGGTTTACCGATGCCAATCTTGTAGATTTGTCTCAAACCTCTTTCATCGGTCTTGAAAACTACTACGCCGATTACGACGGCGAAGCCTTTGGCTTGCTTGTTGATGGTGAGTGGTGGAATGCAGTTTGGAACACAATGTGGTTCACGGTTATTTCCGTGGGCCTGGAGACATTTTTCGGCCTCTTAATCGCGCTGTTGTTAAATACGAGCATTCCCGGTCGTGGAATAGTGCGTACGGCGGTTCTGATCCCCTGGGCTATTCCGACCATTGTCTCCGCCAAGATGTGGGGGTGGATGCTGCACGACCAGTTTGGCGTGATCAATGAACTTCTTTTGACCCAGACACTGCCATGTGGGCGGTGATCATGGTCGATGTTTGGAAGACCACTCCGTTTATGGCTTTGCTGATCCTTGCCGGCTTGCAGATGCTCCCCGGTGACATTTATGAGGCTGCGCGTGTGGATGGTATTCACCCAGTGCGCGTATTCTTCAAAGTAACGCTTCCACTGATACGTCCTGCAATCATGGTTGCAGTAATCTTCCGCGCTCTTGATGCCATGCGTATTTTTGATCTGATCTATGTACTTACGTCAAACTCTACATCCACCATGTCGATGTCTGTTTATGCCCGGCAGCAATTGGTGGACTTTCAAGAGGTTGGTTACGGTTCAGCTGCTGCCACATTGTTGTTCCTCATCATTGCAGTGATGACCACCCTCACAATCATGGCAGGACGCCTGAAACTTTCCGAAGGGGAGCAGGGTTGATGCGTGTCTTTAAAAAATTCGGTTTGTACGCTCTGGTTATCTTAGTGGTGGTCGTTTCAGTGTTCCCGTTTTATTACGCGATCATCACGTCTTTCCGCACCGGGACAGAATTGTTCAGTACTTCCGCGTTGCCTACATCAACCAGCATAGGCAACTACATAAGCATCTTTAAAGAGCAACCGTTTGGAACGAACATTCTCAACTCTGTGATTGTAGCAACCACGGTTGTGATCCTCTCACTGGTAATCGCTGTAACTGCCTCATTCGCACTGGCGCGAATTTCCTTCCGGGGTCGTGGCCTGTTGCTCATGACAATCCTGTCAGTCTCCATGTTCCCGCAGGTGGCGATCCTTTCTGGCATGTATGAGTTAATCCGTTCACTGGGGCTTTATAATTCGCTGCCCGGCCTCATCATTCCCAATACGGTGTTGACACTGCCATTTACCGTTTGGGTGCTGACCACGTTCATGCGTGAATTGCCGAAAGAACTGGAAGAAGCTGCGGTGGTGGATGGTGCCTCCTCACTAACAATTGTCCGGCGCATCTTCCTGCCGCTGATGTGGCCTGCGCTTGTGACCACGGGCTTGCTTGCCTTTATCGGCGCATGGAATGAGTTTTTGTTCGCGCTTACCTTCACTCTTTCGAACGAAGTGCGCACGGTACCAGTTGCCATCGCGCTGATGTCAGGTGCGAGCAAATACGAGCTGCCATGGGGCAACATCATGGCTGCTTCCGTTGTTGTGACCGTTCCCATCGTCGTTCTCGTACTGATTTTCCAACGCAAGATCGTTGCTGGATTAACCGCTGGCGCTGTAAAAGGGGTCGACTACAGCTGAGTGCTGAATCCCCCTTTAAGGTATTTACGCCCCAGTTTTTCTGTGTCTTTCGAGTGTTC